>OZ244851.1:0-1564412 GCA_965220925.1 Thermodesulfobacteriota bacterium
AAGACGTAGATCTCAAAATGCACACCTATGATCCTCAAACCGTAACTCTAACCGTGGAAGGTCCGAGAGAAGTTAAGGCGTCGGATATAACCACGACTCACATGGTAGAGGTGATTAACGGCGAACGGCACGTAGCGACTTTGGCGGATGACGCGAAGCTTGATATGACGCTTACTGTTAAGATGGGAAGCGGATACGAACCGGTATCTAGGAGGGATGCGGAGAAATCCATAGGCTTAATACATGTCGACGCGTTTTTCTCTCCGGTGAAAAAAGTTAATTATACTGTCGCCAACGCTCGAGTGGGTCAGAGAACCGATTATCAGAAACTGACTATCGAGATATGGACAAACGGTACGATTCTTCCCGAAGACGCTCTTGCTTACAGCGCCAAAATTATCAAACAGCAGTTAAACGTTTTTATTGATTTTGACGAAAAACTGATAGATAAAGCCGAAGAGGAAGAAGCCAAGGGTATAAGCGGGACCGACGCAAAGCTTTTTATCCATGTGGAGAATGTGGAACTTTCGGTTAGGTCCATAAATTGTCTTAAAAAGGCGGAAATAAAGTATATCGGCGAACTGGTTCAGAAAACGGATAGTCAGCTTCTTGATCTTGAGAATTTCGGTAAAACATCCCTTGAAGAAGTGAAAGCGAGACTAAAGGAGATGGATCTGTATCTTGGAATGACAATAGATACGGAAGTTTTTGAAGAAGAAAAGGCGAAGCGAGACACCGAGGCTGAATAACTGTAAACGATAGACGGTAAAAGGATGAGACACAGAAAATCTGGAAGAAAGCTCGGCGTTACCACTAAACACAGAAAAGCTATGTTTCGCAACATGGCTACGGATCTTTTGCGTAACGAGAAGATGAATACTACCGATACCAGAGCTAAAGAGATAAGAAGAGTTGTGGAGAAACTTATAACCTTGGGTAAAAACGGAACTCTTCACTCGAGGAGGAAAGCGCTTGCCTACGTAAGGGACCGCGCGGTTGTGGAAAAGCTTTTTTCCGAACTTGCTCAAAGGTACATGGAACGCCCCGGAGGTTACACGAGAATAGTCAAACTCGGCTACAGAAGGGGAGATAACGCTCCAATATCTCTTATAGAACTTGTAACAGAAGAGTTCAAAGCGAAAAAAAAGAGAAAAACGGTTAAAAAGTCTGAAAAGTCAACCGCGTCCAAAGAAAGCTCAAAGAAAAAATCCGCGGAACAGCTTGGTTTGGTGGAAGAAGAGACAGTTGAGCAAACTCAAGCGGATGAGCCCGGTGAGGCGGTCAAGTCAGAATCCAAGAATACGAAATCGAAACCCGCTTCGGATTCCGAAGAAAACCCCAAAGAGTGAAACTCTCTTTATTTATCCCCCCCCCCCCCTGATACAGCCGCTAAGTTTTTTTAACGACTCATATTATTTATCGTTTATAATTACGTCCGATGCGAAAAGTCGGGTTTATTCTTGATTCAAATTCGATACAGGGACTAAAAGAGCTTGCCGTCTCGGCGGAGAAGGCGAATTTTCACTCAATCTGGGCTACGGAGCTTTACAGAAGCCCTTTTCAGCAACTCTCCGCCGTCGCTTCTGTAACCTCAACCGTAAAACTTGGCACCGCGGTCGCTTTGGCATTCGTGAGAAGCCCGCTTGTCACTTCCATTACCTCAATTGATCTTGATGAAATAAGTTCAGGTAGGATGATATTAGGTCTGGGCACCGGAGCCAAAAGGACGAATGAAAACTTTCACGGCGTTTCCTATGGCGACAGGCCGGTTACGAGAATCAGAGAATGCGTGGAGATTGTCAGAAAAATGATCTCGGATATTCACACGGATACGGAGGTTGATTTCAAAGGACGCTTCTACAACGTGAACACGAAAGGATACAGAAGAGCTTTTGAGCCCGTAAGAAGAAGGATACCGATATTTCTGGCCGGAGTGGGAAGCGGCATGGTCCGCGCCGCCGCTGAATTCGCCGACGGTTATCTTGGACACGTGGTTTGTTCGCTAGAATACATAAAAGAAGTGGTTTCGCCTTCGCTTGAGGATGAATTGAAAAAACGGGGAAGAAAAGATGGGGATTTTACGAAAAGCTCTATAATTACCTGCGCCGTTTCGCATGATGTGGACAAAGCCAGGGAAGCGGCGAGACCGACTATAGCCTTTTACGCAACCGTAAAGGCCTACGAACCTCCGTTTAGGCTTCACGGTTTTTCAAAAGAGGTAAAAGCCGTGAGGGAGGCTTTTCGAGCGAAAGATACTAAAGCGATGATAAGAAGCGTGAGTGATGAAATGGTTGACGCGTTCGCCGTTATCGGGGACGAGCGACATTGCAGGGAGGAAGTGAAAAAGTACGGAGAATATATCGACCTTCCTATCCTAAGCGCTCCGCATTATTTTTTAGATTTCAAGGAGGTAAGGGAATATCAGCAGAGGCTGATCTCGACTTTCACTTCTTGATCGTCTTTGTTTCTTCCCGACTGCGCGTATGAAAATACTAATCTCCGGTTCGTCCGGAACCGTGGGAACTCATCTTATTGAATTTATGTCTTCTAATTCCTTTGAAATATGGCGTTTGGTGAGATCAAAAGCCGCCGGAGAAAACCGGATTTTCTGGGACCCCGACAACAGACGAATAGACGACCCGTCTTTGCTTGAAAATTTTGACGCCGCGATTCATTTGTCCGGAGAGAATATAGTGGGCAGATGGACGCAAAAGAAAAAGGATTTGATCAGAAAAAGCCGGTTGGACAGCACACGATACCTGACGGACCTTTTCCTCAAGCTTAAAAATCCTCCCAAAACGTTTATTTGCGCTTCGGCTATCGGATATTACGGAAACAGGGGTGAAGAAAAACTAACCGAACGCTCGTCTCCCGGTTCCGGATTTCTTCCCGATCTCTCCCGCGAGTGGGAGCATGAGGCCAAGAGAGTTTCAGAAGCGGGAATAAGAGTGGTAAATCTTCGCATTGGAATCGTTCTCAGCGTTAAAGGTGGTATGTTGGGTTCCATGCTGCCTCCGTTTAAAATGGGTCTTGGGGGAATTATAGGAAAAGGAACTCAGTACGTAAGTTGGGTCTCCATAGAAGATGTTTCTCGAATAATTGTTTATCTTCTTAAAAACGGGACTATAAGCGGTCCTGTAAACATCGTTTCTCCCGCCCCGGTGACAAACAGGGAGTTTACCGAAGTTTTGTCGAGTGTTTTGAAAAAGCCGGCGTGGTTTTCTATTCCCGAGTTTGCCGTGCGGCTTTTTTTCGGAGAGATGGGCAACTCAACAATGCTTTCCGGAAGCAGGGTCTTTCCCGAAAAACTTCTCTCGGGCGGTTACGAGTTTACTCATGTCGATCTTAGTTCGGCTCTTGAATATCTGATTTTTGAATGAAATGCCGAAAAAAAGCAGCAAATTTCACTCAAAACAATATTTGAAAAGAAAACTTGAGAGAAAGGATCTTAATGAAAATCCCTTTGTTCAGTTCGGTATCTGGTATGACGAGGTTTTGAACGCGGAGTTGGATTTTCCGAATGCTTTTATCCTTTCAACAGCTGGGTCCGACGGATTTCCTTCCTCAAGGGTGGTTCTTCTTAAATGCTACGATGAGAGAGGTTTTTCCTTTTATTCAAATTCTTTTAGCAGAAAGGGTAGAGATATTGATGAAAACCCGGTCGCTTCGCTTTGCTTCTGGTGGCCTGAGTTTGAAAGACAGGTGAAAATAGATGGCGAGGTTTCTATTTTGCCCGAACGGGAAGCAGACGAATACTTCGCGTCAAGACCGCGCCTGAGCCGCATAGGCGCTTGCGTCTCAAGACAAAGCGAGGTTCTCTCGGACAGAAAGTTGCTTGAAAAACAGTTCGACCAATTTCGTTTGAAGAGCAAGGGAAAAAGTATTGAGAGACCAAGTTTTTGGAACGGTTATCTGGTAACTCCCATTCGTTTTGAATTCTGGCAGGGAAGAAAAAACAGGCTTCACGACCGTTTCAGATACCTTTCCTCCGAAGGTCGCTGGGATATAGAAAGACTCTATCCTTAAGATTCCGACTTCGGCGGTTTGCTTGAGAGAGGTACTGCAATTGCTCATTTGAGCATCTCAAATTACACGGCAATTCCCATTTTTTAATTGGTTCCCGACTCTTCTACCAATCATATGCAGCAAGGTCCTACAATTACGCTCGTTTAGATTTACCTCCGCCCTGTCCCACACATCTTGCGTTGATTGTCCGACTCAGAGTTGCGCTTCAGGTTTCAATTCAGGAAGAGTGAAATCTGTCGCGACTGGCCGGTATCGCCACTATTGTACTCTCATAATCTCTTGTCAGGATTGAGTTATTTGCCTTGTGGTCAAATAAGCACAATTAATTGTTCTTATTTGGCATAGTCTTCCTTCCAGTTACTCTATGGAAAGCAATGCTAACCGTGTCGAAAGAACAAATCCTCCAAAGTCTCCGTACCAACAGTCCTTGGTGGGAAGATCGCGGCGACGTCAGGTGGAAAGAGGCCCCCAAGCGGGCTTATTTTACCGAGTTTTTTAACCTAGTAACCAAAAAAACCATTAACCGTGCTGTCGTTCTCATGGGTCCCAGAAGGGTTGGCAAAACCGTCATGATTCATCAGTCGATCGCCGAACTTATAAAGCAAGCCGTGAAACCGGAACAAATTCTTTACGCCCCACTTGACAACCCTCTGTATTCGGGCCTTTCCCTTGAAGAAATACTCCTTATGTTTTGCGAGATGAAAGATGGGGAGGGAAAGGAACCTCGCTACCTTTTTTTCGATGAGATTCAGTACCTCGGCAATTGGGAACGGCACCTGAAGTCCCTTGTCGATACCTATCCGCAGCACAGATTTATAGCCACCGGTTCGGCTGCCGCGGCACTAAAATTGAAAAGCGACGAATCGGGCGCCGGAAGATTCACTGATTTCATCCTTCCTCCGCTGACGTTTTACGAATATATCACATTCTCTGAACGGGAGGAAAAACTTTTCAAGCGGGGAAAAGACTTTCCTTTGGGTGCTGAATACCCGATGCGTTTTCTTGAAAAAATAGAACGTCTCAACAAAGAATTTGTGAACTACGTAAACTTCGGAGGTTACCCTGAAGCTGTGTTCTCCGAAGAGATAAGGGCTAACCCGGGACGCTTCATAAGGAATGACATTGTCGAGAAAGTACTTCTTCGCGACCTGCCGAGCCTATACGGAATTAGTGATATTCGGGGGCTTAACCGACTGTTCACCACTCTTGTCCGCAACACCGGACAGGAGATTGACCTGCCGGATCTCTCTAGCGGTTCAAATGTGGCAAAAGGCACTATATCAAAATACCTTGAATATCTTGAGGCTGCTTTTCTGATAAGACGTATAAGCCGGATCGACAAAACCGCCAGAAAGTTCCAAAGAGAACACAAGTTTAAGATCTATGTTGCCAACCCGTCAATGTATACGGCTCTGTTCGGCACTTTGGAGAAAAACAATTCGACTGTTTTCGGAAAGCTTGCGGAGACGTCGGTTTTCGGCCACTTCTTTCATTTTACCGAAAGTTCGGAAAATCCGTATTACGCCCGCTGGAGAAATGGAGAAGTGGACCTCGTAACCATGGATGCGACCGGAGTAACCACAGCGGTCGAAGTCAAATGGTCCGACAGGCCTTTTAACAACGCATCGGAGATCAAGGGACTGCTTGATTTCGCCGAAAAACACAGGACCGCTGGCCTTAAATACCTGTTTTGCTGTACCCTAAGCAAACTGGGTTGGAAACAGTATGGAGACAAAAGAGTCTTGTTCTTCCCTACAAGCCTTTTCTGTTTTTTGTTGGGGAAATTTATAAGCCGTCCACATAAAGAGTGTCTGATAAAATTCGCAAGCGAGCAAGGAGCTTAAAAATATTTCGAGATCCGAAAACGCAACTTAGCCGCTATTGTCCTCCTGTAACTCTTTGTTAAAATTGAATTAATTACCTTTCAGTCAAATAAGCACAATTAATTATTCTTATTTTCCTATCGGGCCGTTTTCTCTGTTCACTACCGTGTGTTTGGGTGTTTTCATAAAACCTGAGGAGGTATCGCCAAAAACGCCCATGGTAATGGATATTAATAGCGGTAAAGTGGCGGGGTGTCAGGTGCGGTAGGTAAATCAAGCGAACTTGCCGCCGATTTGATCATATAGCGAAGAAACTTACACATTACTTAATCTGAATAATATCAGCCCTTCGCTTATCTTTTCCTTCGAAAGTCGTTTACGCATAGAAAGACTTTATCTGTAAGATTTTTGAATTATTTTACCGCCGAGTAAAGAGCGACTATTCCCAATGTGAGTTCGCAGTATATGCAATTACGAAATCCCGCGGTTTCAAGATGTCGTATGAATTCGCGTCTTTGCGGGAATGAAGCGGTGGATTCGGCCAGATAGCGGTATTCTTTTCCTCTGCCGTAAAAGCTTCCGATAAGAGGCATTAAAATCCTGAAATAGAACATGTAAAGCGGTTTAAAAATTGGGTTCTCCGGAATCGTAAATTCAAGTATAAAAAGCCTTCCGTTTTCTCTCAGAACCCTTCTTATTTCTCTAAGCGAAAGTTCGTAATCGATAGTGTTTCTTATGCCGAAAGCTATGGTGGCGGAGCTAAACTTTTTTTCTTCGAAAGGAAGATTTTCCGCCGCGGCCGAAACCAGCTGTATTTTCTCCTGAAAACCTAGAGAGTCAATCTTGTTTTTCGCTATTTTGAGCATATTCATACTGGGATCGATTCCAGTGGTTTTAACTTCCGGATGCCTCTTGGCTATTTCAATCGCGACTTCTGCGGTTCCGGTGGCGATATCCAGATTATAGTCGTCGCCGCAAAGTTTTTCCGCGAGTTTTTTTCTCCATGATTTGTGGATTCCGAGGCTAAAAAGATTGTTTAACCAGTCGTAGTGCTTCGCTACTTCATCAAAAATTTTTTTCGTATCGGGCATCAAAAAGACTCAAGTATTCTTTCTATGTGAGAAGTTCTGTTGAGAACGTAAAAATGAATTCCGGGGACTCCTCTTTGAACGAGTTCCTCCACTTGGTCTTTGCATTGAGCGATACCGATCTCTACGGCTTTAACGTTGTCTTCTCCCGCGTCTTGGAGCTTTTTTTTAAGCGGGGCGGGAATCTGAGTTCCGCAGAGGGAGGATATTCTTATCACTTGTTTTGACGAAAGCACGGGCATGAGTCCTGGAACTATCGGAAGCTCTATTCCCGCATCCCTTACTCTGTCCACGTAATCGAAGTAGTATCTGTTATCGAAAAAAAGCTGGGTTATTATTATATCGGCTCCCGCGTCCACTTTCTTTTTGAGATTCGCTATATCTTCTTCGAAACTCGGGGATTCAATATGTTTTTCCGGGTAACCGGCGACCGCTATGGAGAATTTCTCTGACTTCCGATTTTCATACTTCTTTATGTGTTCTACAAGCTGATTCGCATGACGAAAAGCTCCGTGAGAGAATTTGCTTTCTCCGTCCTGTTTTGGAATATCGCCCCGAAGAGCCACTATGTTGTGTATTCCCTCTTTTTTTATTCCATCAAGCATGGATTCTATTTCTTCAACGGAATATCCCGCGCAAGTCATATGACATGCGCTTTCCGTTCCGATTACGTTTTTTACGTAAGAGGCGACTTCAAGCGTTTTTCTTCTGTTTCCCCCCATTGCTCCGTGGGTTACCGTTATAATTGCCGGAGAGAATTCCGCTAGTCTCGCGAGAGTTTTCTTTAGTTTTTCAAACTCCACATCGTCCTTCGGAGGAAAAACCTCGAAGGATATGAACGGAGCGTCTTTTTTGTTGTTTTCGTATTTGGAAAAATCCATATTCTCTCTACCGGGGTTAAGATTCTAAGGTTTGCCGGACGGTTTTCCTCTCTTTTTTCTTAGAAACGCGCTTCATCATTTTTTCCGAACCGCTTCAAGCGGCGGTCGAGGAAGACCGATAAATTTCCATAAAACGAGGAAGAAAAGCCCGAATATAAGGGGCAAGGATTCATTAATTTCGTAAAGTATGCCTGAGGACATTCCACCGACGCAAGCTCCCATGAAATTCGCTAGATTGAAAAACCCCGCGAGAACTCCTCTGTTTTCAGAGGAGACCCTTTGCGTGACAAACGCGGGAAGTATGGATTGAAATATGGAATGGCCGAGAAAAAACATTCCTCCCGCAAGGTAAAGGGTAAGGTTGTCGGGTTCTCGCAGCAGGTAAATCAAAAAAGCTGCTACAAGAAAAAAAAGTCCGAGATGTGTCGACTGTTTTAAAGTCTTTTTTCTTTCGGAAATCCTTATGTACGGATGAACCAGAAATGCGCTCGGGGCAAGTATTACAAGGTAAACGAACCAAAGATCGGCGACTTCCGTGCCGAGATTTCTCCAGTCAAGAGGATATATGAACAATATAAGGTTAAGAGTGAGAGAAGTTACGAAAGTTGAGGAAAAAATCCTTCCCACTTCCGGTTCTCTAAGTTTAAAAAGAAGATCCTTCCTCTCACCGGTCTTTTTCTTCGGGAGCTTGGGAAACAGGAAAAGAGTTACCGACCCGGCTACTAAACCTAGAATCGCAAGTATGAAAAAAAGGCTTTCGAAACCGAATTCGGCAGCCAGTATGGGACCGATCACCAACGAGATAATAAAAGTTACCCCGACTATTATCCCAGTCAGCATGAAGGATTGCGCTCTTACCTCGTTTCTTGTGGAGTCTCCCAAGGTAGCTATCGCGACTGCTCCTATGGCTCCGCTCCCCTGAACGGCCCTGGTTATTATCAGTTCCCAAATGGTATCCGCAAATGCGCAAAGAATGCTGCCTAGGCAAAAAATAATTAATCCCGACAATATCACGGGCTTCCTTCCGAATCTGTCGCTTGCCATACCGAAAGGTATTTGCAGAAGACTTTGGGTTAGAGCGTATATTCCAAACGCGATTCCCGCGGATGATATGGTGGCTCCCTCGTAGTTTGAGGCGTATACGCTGAAAACGGGAATTATAAGAAATATTCCAAGAAGTCTAAGCGATATTATGGTTCCTATTATAAGAACGCAACGAAGTTCGTATCTGTTTAGGTTCATACGGTGTTTTCCCTGATTTTCTCAGTTCCCGCATAAATATAGCCATAAGAGACTAATTCAACGAAAAACCAAGTTGTATGTTAATTGCCTTTGACAATAATAAAACGCTGTAATATAATGGAAAAAAACAGAGGCGTATAAATTGTCTTTTGGGAGGGATGTCCAATGAAATTGTTCTTTTGGCTTAGATTACCAAGTTTTGTGGCGATAATAGGTTTGTTTGTTGTTCTGGCTTCATCGAATTTTGGTTCGCCTCTGGCTTTTGCCGGGATGCCGGGTGAATCTGGGGAGGAAGCTGTTGAGGAACAGACCTTTACCGCTCCTGAACCTTCTTCGGAAATAGTGGAAGAACCGCAAAAGGTAGAAAAAGAAGACTCTCCTTCGATTCCCGGTAGATTTACTATAGGAGCTCGCGGCTCTTTAGGAATTCTGAGCGAATCCGACGCTTCCTCTGAGCCGATTAGTTTCCAGGGGTTTGATTACGGAAGTTTCGATGGTACAACCGATTTCAACGAAGGTTACGGTCTTAATTTCATGCTTGGTTACGCTCTTTCAAATGGTATGCGCTTTGAAGCCGAGGTAGGCTACCTCAATAGTGACTTGAATTATGTGGACGTAAATATGCCCGGGACTATAGTCGTTAATTCCGGGATTGACGCTTCCGGGAATCCTTGCCACGCTTCAAGCGCCGGATGTATTCCCTATGCCCAGCTTCCAGAAGCCGCTCGGGACGCTATTGATCAAGCCGCTTTGGGAAAGCAAGATCTCGACGGGAATGTTTCCGCGCTTACTTTCATGCTTAACGCTTACTATGATCTGGACTTGGGTGGTAATTTCGTTCCTTATGTGGGCACTGGAATAGGCGCGGCTCATCTGTCTGCCGAGATTGAGTCAGGAGAGGGAATTACCAAAGGAGATGTTCTTGTCGATGACGAGGATTACGTCCTCATTTATCAGGTCGGTGCGGGAATGGGTTATAAAGTCGGCGATTTCGGCTTAGGAAAAGATATAACTTTAACTTTTGACTACCGCTATTTAGCTAGTTTTGACGAAGCTAAATTTAAAGGATCCGTGACGGGTAATTTCCTTGAAAGTGAATATCAAGGACATTACATCGGCGGCGGGGTAAGACTCGGACTCCAGTAGAAAAACGAGTTGCTCGGGTTTTCGCTTCTTACCGCGTGTGTTTTTCACTTGCGCGTGGTAATTCTTTGATTAGGGAATCGGCGATGTGAAATCGCCGATTCTTATAAGTCCGGGACTCTGGAAGCTTTTATAGAGTGCTTTTCTCGTTATCATCCAGCCTTTAGAGATTTTTCTTAACTATGAGACCCACTTGGGCTGAAATAAGCCTCGATCGCTTTAAATCCAACCTCGGAGAAGTAAAAAATATTGTCGGAAATAATGTCCGCGTAATGGCGGTTGTGAAAGCCGATGCCTATGGACACGGCGCTTTGCGGATAAGCGAAGCCGCGCTTAGCTGTGGAGCGGATACTCTGGGAGTCGCTACGGTGCCGGAGGCGATTGAGCTCAGAGAATCCGGAGTAAGGAGCGAGATATTTCTTTTGGGAGGCGTCTGCCCTCAAGAGGCGGAAACTGTGGTGGAAAACACACTTACCCCGGCGTGTTATTCTCCCGACACGCTTGAAGCTCTTTCAAAAGCTTCGCAAAAAAAAGGAAAAACCGTAAATTATCATTTGAAAGTCGATACCGGGATGACAAGACTGGGGGTTAGAACCGCCGATGATATTAAATCTTTTTTCGCTCGGGTCGCAGGTCTTCCCGGAATAGAACTTGAGGGCGTTTTTACCCATTTGGCATCTTCAGAGAAAGACAATAGCTATACGGACTATCAGCTTGAGATTTTTAAAAATAGTCTTTCTTGTATAAAGAAGCTTGGCGTAAGCTACCGCTACGCTCACTCGGCAAACAGCGCTTCCTTACAAAGGTTTCCCGCTTCCCACATGGATATCGTAAGACCCGGAATAATGCTTTACGGGTCGGGAGATACTGGAAGAGCCAAACTAAAGCCCGTGATGAAACTCAAAACAAAAATAGTTCAACTAAAAAAAGTGCCTTCCGGAACTTACGTGGGTTATGGAGGAAGTTTCGTTACGCAAAGGCAGACTCTGGTTGCAACTCTTCCGGTCGGCTACGCGGACGGATATCCCGTGGCGCTTTCAAATAAAGCCAAAGTTTCTCTCGGAGGAAAACTCGCGCCGGTTATAGGTTCTGTGTGTATGGATTTCATAATGGTTGACGCGACCGACGTTCCAAAGGCGGCGGTTGGAGACGAAGTAACTCTTTTTGGAGACGCGCTTGTAACGGTTGAGGATGTTTCTCTTTGGGCGGAAACCATATCTTATGAGATTCTGTCGAGAATTTCCCCGAGAGTTCCGAGAGTTTACGTGTGATTTTCTGCGAATGCGCGAGTTGGAGAATCTCGAAAAATGAGAGCGGTTATACAGAGAGTGACGGAGGCTTCGGTAAGCGTGGATAATCGCGTGGTGGCGAACATTGGAACGGGAATGGTGGTTTTTCTCGGGGTTTGCAAAGATGATTCGGAAAAAGATGTTTCCTATATGGCTGAAAAGATATCAGGTCTTAGGATATTTGAAGATTCTTCGGGAAAAATGAATCTTGGAGTGAAGGATACCGGAGGAGAAATTCTGGTCGTTTCCCAGTTTACCCTTTACGGGGATTGCAGAAAAGGTAGAAGACCTTCTTACGATCGGGCCGCGGGCGGGGATTTTGCGAAGCGGCTTTATGAACTTTTTATCGCCGCTGTTATTGAGTGCGGAATTCCGGTGAAAACCGGCGTTTTCGGCGCTTATATGGATGTTCGCATAATGAATAACGGACCCGTTACGCTTCTTATAGACAGTTCAAAAGATTTTTAGAACCCATCGCGCTACTGGTTATTTCGCCAGGACGAATTATATTCTCAAGTAAATGAAAACCGTATGCAGTCATCCTACCGCTCACAGAGATTATATATTTGAGGAAAAATACGAAGCCGGTTTAGTATTGAAGGGTTCCGAAGTTAAATCTCTAAGAGATGGGAACGCAAGCGTAAAAGAGAGTTTTGTGCTTATAAGGGGAAACGAAGCCAAGCTGATCAATTGTTACATAGCTCCATACACCGCCGCTAACGTTTTCAACCACGAGCCCACAAGAGAAAGGAAACTTCTTCTGAACTCTCACGAGATAAAAAGACTGATTGGAAAAACCAGTATTAGGGGATATACTTCAGTTCCTCTAAAAATTTATTTTAAAAACGGCTTTGCGAAACTTGAATTCGCTCTTGCCAGAGGCAAGAAGACGAGAGATAAAAGAGAGGATATCAAACGTCGCGAGGCGGAAAGAGATATGCAGAAAGCCGTAAAACGATCTTTGAAACGTTCATAAGTAAGGGGGCGATCTGGCTTCGACGGGGAACAGGGAAGCTTGTGCCGCATGCCGAGCCTGGTTAACTCGTAAAACTGACCAAGCACGATAAGTGCCGAACCAATTAACGCACTCGCAGCTTAAAAAAACCTGCGACGTCTCAGAACGTCATGCCCGCTGGGCTTTCTGAGGCGTAATTCAAGCGGGATGGCCGGTATACAGTTCTCAGGATGTTTGCCGGTGAGATTTTACTTGAGACTTCGGTGAAAAACCTGCCTGCCGGTGATTTTGCCGTTTGATTCAAAAGACAGGATAAGCATGTAGAAGCCTAGTGAAACTTTTTCCGGACCCGGGTTCGATTCCCGGCGCCTCCACCAATCATAAAAAGTGAGCTGATTTCAGTTTTGTAGTGTATATGCGCAATATTCCGACTTGAACCTATATTTTCGACGGTAACCGGGGACAAGCGATTCCTCTTTTTTTTTCCGACACAGACAAAAAAACGAATGAAACGAAAGACAGTAGTTATTGCGACTAGAAATACGGGGAAATTAAAAGAATTCAAATCAATCCTCGCCGCAACGTATGATGAAATTCTCTCTCTTTCCGATTTTAAAGATATTCCCGAAATAGAGGAAACGGGCAATTCTTTTAGGGAAAACGCTTATATAAAAGCGAAAACGGTTAGCGACTTTCTTAATACGGACGCTATAGGAGATGATTCGGGCCTGGTTGTAAAATCTATTGGAGGTGCTCCGGGAATTTATTCCGCTCGATACGCGGGACAAGGAGCTTCGGATGATGAAAATAACGAGAAACTGCTTTGCGAACTTAAAGGGAAAGACGATAGAAGCGCCAAGTTCGTCTGCTGTATAGCTTTTGTTCAAAGAAACGGTGTAAGGAAATTTTTTGAAGGGGAATGTTCCGGGGAAATACTCTCGGAAAAAAGAGGAAGTGGCGGATTTGGCTACGACCCGGTTTTTTACCTCCCCGAATATTCGAAAACGATGGCTGAACTGAGCGCTAGCGAGAAAAATAGGATAAGCCACAGGGCTAGGGCTTCGGAAAAATTTCTTCTTTATCTATCGAATATAAAGTAGAAGTTTTGTTGCCGGAGATTTTTTCACATATAGCTTTGTCCCTGGATTTACTTGAACCTCCCGCTTTTAATTGTAAGCTTTGCTTGAATTGAATATATTTTAACCCTTAGTTTCGCTTTGTGGTCTCCGTCTTAACTTTATAAAGGAGTTTTCCTGTTGAAAAACGCCAAGTTTATTTTTATTACGGGCGGGGTTATGTCCTCTTTGGGGAAGGGGATTTCCGCTTCCTCGATAGGATTTCTTCTTGAATGCTGCGGTCTCAGAGTTACTCTTCAGAAGCTCGATCCTTACATAAACGTTGATCCGGGAACCATGAATCCGTTTGAGCACGGCGAGGTATTTGTTACCGACGACGGCGCGGAAACCGACTTGGATCTGGGTCATTACGAAAGATTCACCAAGGCGAAGCTCGGAAAGAAAAACAATTTGACAAGCGGTAAAGTCTACGATTCCGTTATTTCGCAGGAGAGGGAAGGGAAATTTCTCGGCAAAACCGTTCAGGTAATTCCCCACGTAACCGACGAGATAAAATCTCGAGTACTGGCGCTTGAGGACGATAACGACGTTATTATAGTCGAAATCGGAGGTACCGTGGGAGATATAGAAAGTCTTCCTTTTCTCGAGGCTGTAAGGCAGCTTAGATCCGATCTTGGCAAGCAGAACACGCTCTTTATCCACCTTACCTACGTTCCTTACGTCGCGGCGGCGGGAGAACTTAAAACCAAACCGACGCAGCACAGCGTAAAAGAACTTCTCCAAATAGGAATTCAGCCCGATATACTCCTCTGCCGCACCGAGGACAAGTACCTCACCGAGGAAGTTAAAAGAAAAATAGCTCTTTTCTGCAACATCGAGCGAAAAGCCGTTATTACCGCGAAGGATGTGAAGCATATATACGAAGTTCCTATTGTTTACAAAAAAGAAGGACTTGCGGAGATAATCGTAGAATATCTCGGGATGTGGACCAAAAAACCCGATACGAAGCAGTGGGAGGGACTTCTTAAAAGAATAAAAAACCTGAAAAAAAGCGTGAACATAGCGGTTGTCGGTAAATACGTTTCTCACGGCGACGCTTATAAAAGTCTCCACGAAGCGCTTTATCACGGCGGAGTGAAAAGCGACTCGAAAGTTGAGATTAAATACGTGAATTCCGAAGAAATGGACGAAGAGCAAGCCGCGGACATCCTCTCAGATGTCCACGGCGTACTTGTTCCCGGCGGGTTCGGAGAGAGGGGGCTTGGAGGTAAAGTTACCGCCATTAAATACGCTAGAGAAAAAAACGTTCCCTTTTTCGGCATATGCTACGGAATGCAGCTTGCCATAATCGAATTCTCAAGGAATGTTTGCGGCTTGAGCGATGCAGATACGACCGAAACTAACGATACCACTAAAAACCCAGTAATAGACATAATGGAATCGCAGAAGAATATAAGCGAAAAAGGCGGAACGATGAGACTCGGCGCCTATCCGTGCGTAATAAAAACCGAAACTCTGGCAAGCGGCGTTTACGGAGTTTCGCAAATCTCGGAAAGACACCGTCATCGGTTTGAGGTGAATAATTCCTACAGAGAGCTTCTCGAGTCAAGGGGAATGATTCTTTGCGGTCTGTCGCCGGATGAGAATCTGGTGGAAATCGTGGAGCTTGAGAGTCATCCCTGGTTTATCGGCTGCCAGTTCCACCCGGAATTCAAGTCAAAACCTCTAAGCGCCCACCCGCTTTTCGCAGGTTTCATAAAAGCCGCTCTCAAATACAAAAATTCTACAAGCTGATTGAATTGTTGTTTGATGAATTTTCCCAAAATAAACGAACTTATCGCTTATAGAAAAAGAAGAGAACCGGCTTTGGGCATTGTGCTTAAAGCCTATCCCGAAAAACTTTCCATTTTTTCAGAAGATGGAAAACGCTACGATATAGAGCCCAAGAAAATCGCCTTTCTTACGGGAATATCGATTCATGAAACGCTGACCGACTCTGAGAAAAAACTGGAAATGAGAAGATGGAGAAGAGATCTTGAGCGGGAAAAAGACTCAATGGACCTCGAAACCGTTTGGCAGTGCGTTGTGGAAGAGACCGACACCGTAGTTTTCGAAGAAGTGCTGGATTTGTATTTCGGTACAAATCAAGTGTCTTCTGAGCAAAGATTCAGACTTTTTTGGTCTTTGGATAAAAACACGATCTACTTCGCGCGGGATGAAAACGGTTACCTGGTTCGCTCTCGGGAAGACGTATTCGGAACACTTCAAGCGATTGAGCAGAGGGAGAAAAAAGAGCGAGAGACTCTTGAGGCCGTAAATTGGGTGCGTCGCGTTTTAAGCGGCGAGGTTCCCGCGGTCGTCGATAAAAACCACGTTGAGTTTCTTGAACTTATCGAGCGCTACGTGATTTATCTTGACAGCTACGAACGTGCGAAAGAAGCCAAATCTTTTCTTTACGACGCCGGACTCAAAGATGCGGAGTCGGCGGTTGAATTTCTTATAAAAACGAGTTTTTGGGAAAAAGACGACGATACGGAATCAAAAAAAATCGCCTTTCACTTCAAACAATCGAAAAAAGCGCTCGAAGAGACGCGGGCCATTATGAGCGCCCGGGAAAACTTTGACGAACTTACCGACAGAACGAATCTTGAAGTCTTTTCGGTGGACAGCGAAACGACGGAGGATATTGATGACTCAATCTCCTTTGAAACGCACGATGATCAAATAACTCTCGGGGTTCATATCTCAAACGTCACTCACTGGGTGGACAGAGGATGCTTTCTTGACAAAGAGGCTTTCGAGCGTGGCGAGACGGTTTATTTCCCCGAAAAAAGCATAGATATGTTTCCTCAAGAGATTGTAAGCGAAAAACTAAGCCTGACGGCTGGTCGGATTCGTCCCGCTCTCTCTCTCTTCGCTGTTTTCAGCAAAGAAGACTTCTCTCTGATAGATTATCGTTTTGAGACTACGGTTATAAAGGTTTCCGAGAATCTTACATATGCCGAAGCGAGCGATATTTTCCTTGGGGAGACATGGGGAGAAAAGCTTTTGTCGTTGACCGACTCGCTTCGGCGTCGGAGGATCGACAAAGGAGCTTTTATAGTTCAACTTCCCGAACTGAGAATCAGCGTCAAAGAACGGGGAGAAATTTCTATGCAGAAAAACTATATGAATTCCCCCGCCCATAAGGTGGTTTCCGAATGCATGATACTTATGAACAGGCTTTCCGGAGAGTTTTTCCGCGGAAACGAAATCCCGGCGCTTTTCCGCTCTCAGCCGCAGGAAATTGAGCCGGAAGCTAAAAATCTGGACTCCCAAGAAATTCTTTTTCCGTCAAAAGTATTGAAATATCTAAAACCATCCTTAGTAATTCTTACGCCCGAGGTTCATAAGTCTTTAGGAGTCGACTGTTACGTTCAGATGACTTCACCTATAAGAAGGTATACGGACCTTCTCATGCAGCGTCAGATAATATCATGGCTCAAGGATAGAAAAATTTACTACGGGGCAGCCGAGCTGGAAGATATAAACACGCGCGTAAGTCTTTTCACCAGAGAAATAAAAAACGCCCAGAAAAGCAGACACAGATACTGGCTTATCCGCTATCTTATGGAAAAAGGTATAGAGAGTTCAAGAGGTTATATAACTTCCAGAGGATACAACGGATTCAACGTTTACATCCCGGAGTTTCTGATAGAACTTCCTCTTTCAAACGTCGGGGGAAAAACTTTTAAAACTGGAGAAGAGATTTCCGTTTCTCTCTGGGGGCTTGATCCGCTGAGGAGAACTATACGGGTGACACCAGTTTAGCTTTACGGAGTTTGCCACAAGAAATATTAAACTGTAGAAGTGAAAAAGCGATTTGCGGTTTTGTCAGTCGTTTTTTTCTAGGGCTTCAAATACGTCCTCAAGTTTTGAAAGTTTGTCTCTGGGTTTTCCTTTTTTCGCGCCCTTTTTTTTCTCAACGCTATCGACTTTAAGCCATTGTCCGTAAGAAATGTATTTCGGCTGCTTTTTTCGGAGAAATTCCTCTATACTCTCTAGCGAAACAAGCGAGGGATTTAGAATTTCTCCCTTTTCGATATCCTCGATCATGCAACTTACCGTTTCGGCGGAATCTGTCTTGTTCGTTCCTATAACTCCCGTAGGTCCCCTCTTTATCCAACCCGTCGCGTAAAGTCCGGAAAGGTGTTTCCCGCCGGTTTTGTCAAGAATCCTTCCCTTTTCGTTGGGAATCGTTCCCCACCTGTGTTCGAATGGAACGTCCTGCAGAGAAACTCCCCTGTATCCGACCGAGCGAAAAACCAAATCCGTTTCGATTTCTTCAAACTGATTTGTGGCTTTGGGTCGAATAGATCCGTCATCGGACCTGTAAAGTTTGTTCTTGACGATTTTTACGCTTTTCACTCTTTTATTCTCTCCGGCTACTATCTCCGTTGGGGATACCAGAAACCTGATGATGATTCTTTTCGGTTTGGAAGGAACTCTCTTTGAAGCGTTTGTTAAAATCTCGATTTTCGTTCGGGTAGCTCTGTCGGGCTTTCTGTCTAGTTCTTCAAGCGTGAGCGGATCGAGTTTGACCTCATCGGCGAGCGTAAGCAGATCGGCGTCTTCGAGATTTTCAAGTTCCCGCAACTCCGGGTTGGTGAAAGCCGCCTGAGCGGGTCCCCTTCTTCCCAGTATGTATATTTCCCTTACTTCGCTTCGGGCAAGTTTCTTAAGCGCGTAGTCCGCGATATCCGTTTTCTCAAGCTTCTCTTTCGTAAGGCAGAGAACTCTAGCAACGTCAACGGCGACATTTCCCACTCCCACTATGACGACTTTTTTGCCGGTCAAATCGAAGTCTAGATCGACATGATCCATATGGGCGTTGTACCAGCCGACAAATTCGGTCGCCGTGTGACTTCCCGGTATGTCCTCTCCGGGAATTTCCATCTTTCTGTCAGTCTGCGCGCCGGTTGCGAACACTATTTGGTGATAGCGATCGCGAAGTTCCTCCAAAGTCACGTGTTTTCCGAATTCCACCAAGCCGAAGAATCTGAATTGCGGGTTCGAAGCGATTTTATCGTAAACTCTCGTTACCGTTTTTATCTTCTGGTGATCCGGCGCCACGCCGCTTCTTACAAGACCGTGCGGAGTGGGAAGTTTCTCAAACATGTCTATAAAAACTTTATTTTCAAGCTTTCTCTGCAGGTGGTCGGCAGCGTAGAAAGCTGCGGGCCCCGACCCGATAATCGCCACTTTTACTGTTTTAGGATTCATGCCGTGGGAATTATATACGCAATATCCCATAAATCTATCCGGCGTTTTTTCGATCTTTACTTTTCACCCGGTCTTTTCCTCCAACCGCTTTCGATAATGTATAATAAGACTCCTTACCTTTTCGGAGCGACTAAATGATTGTTAAAGATCATGCGGAACGGGAGCATTTTCACCTAAAACTAGTCCACGAGATAAGCGATCTGATAAACAAATCCGTGGGGCTGAATACCGTTTTGGGCAGAGTGGTGAGAAAAATCTCCTCCTCACTCAACTACGACGTTGTCTCCATATATGTTTGGGATAAGCCCAGAAATCTTCTGAAGCTTGCGGCCAATAGAGGTCTTAATGTTGAACCGAAGAGCGAAATTCTTCTTCGTTCGGATGAAGGTCTTACCGGAATGGTTTACAGAACGAAAGTACCCCTGGTCGCGATGCCCGCCTCGAAACACTCGAATTACAAATACTTTCCGGAAATAGGCGAGGAGGAATACGAAAGCTACATAGGAGTCCCCATAATGCTTCACGACATATGCGTTGGCGTGCTCGTGGGTCAGAACAAAACTCCCATGCGGATAACTCCGGCCGAGCAGACGCTGTTTCAAATCGTCGCGCTTCGGCTGGCGGGGGTCTTGGAGGTGGCAAATACTCTGGATCGTTTAAAGCTTCCGTCTGCCGTAAAGCGTGAAACGAGAACTTATCAGGGAAAGGGAGTTTCCGAAGGCGTGGCGGTGGGAGAGGCGATTACTTTTCGCGGACTTTTCCGCAGTATGGCCAACATGGAAAAGTCTTTTCAGACTCCCCGGATAGAGAAAGAGAGGGTTCAGGCTTCTATTAAAAACGTTTCGGAGGAACTTAAGAACATTATAAAAAAAATGGATTCTGAAGGTAAGCTCTCGAAAAACGAACTGGACATATTTCGCGCTCATCTGATGATCGTCGACAGTAGCGACATGGAAAATGGAACGATTAAACTCATAGAGGAAAAGAAAATCTCGGCGGAGGCCGCCGTGGTTGAATATCTTGAGTCTCACGCCTCCCTTTTCGAAGCCCTCGCCGATCCCTATATGAGGGAGAGGGCTCATGATTTTCGAGATATAGGCGAGAGGATTCTGCGTGATCTTACGCGTTCGAAAAAGGACGATATCAAGGCCCCGACAGGCAAAAAGCCTTCCATACTTTTCGCAAGAGAGATGGGAGTGTCTTTCATTTCGTCGATGGAGGCGGAGGTGGGGGGAATAGTGCTTGAAAAGGGCGGAGAAACGTCTCACGCGGTAATAATAGCGAAATCGCTGGGCATTCCGGCGGTGGTTGGCATAGAGAATATCGCCAACCACATACGTCCCGGGGAAGAGGTCGTAATTGACGGAAGCGGTGGTTTTATCTTTACGAATCCTGACCAGATGCTCAAAGATGAGTACCTCTCCATGCATCGAAAAACCATGGAACTTCGAAATTTCATAGAGACCGAAGCCGTAAAGACTTCCGGCGCCGGTCTTGAAATAGAGATAACGGCGACCGTGGGAATTCCCGCCGATATTGAAGTGGCTAGTCGTTACGGAATCGAAAGCGTGGGACTTTTCAGAACGGAGTTCGCCTTTACTCAGTTTAAAAAATGGCCGAGCGTCAGATCTCAGCTCAAAGTCTACAAAAACATCGCCGAAAGTTTCCCTGGTTCGGTCACCGTCAGAACGCTTGACGTGGGTTCCGACAAGGTGCTTTCTTATCTCAAGGTTCCCGATGAGGAAAACCCTCTTCTGGGACTTCGGTCGATCAGATTTTCCATGGAGTATCTGGACCTTTTCAGAGACCAGGTGAAATCCATATTGCTTGCGGCGAAAAAAGGAGCGAATCTCAGGATTCTTCTCCCGATGATTTCAAACGTCTGGGAAGTTGAGACCGCGGCGCAAATAATAAGCGAACTTTGCGTCGAGATTAGCCTTTATCGAGATGACGTTCCAAAGCTTGGAATAATGATGGAGGTCCCCGCGCTTATTTATCAGTTGGAAGATTACGCGGATCTGATAGATTTCGTTTCCATAGGAACTAACGACCTAATACAGTATTTACTTGCGGTAGATAGAAATTCAAACGCCGTGGGGCATCTCTACACGGCGTTCCATCCTTCGGTGATCAGGATGCTTGATTTCGCAAGAGAACGGATAACCGCAAGCGGAAAAGAACTTTCCATCTGCGGCGAAATCGCCGGAGTTCCCTCGGGAACCCTGCTGATGCTCGCGCTTGGTTATCGCAACCTGAGCGTTGCGCCAATTCGGTTTCCCTACGTCAAATTTCTTTCGGATAGGCTGTCGGAGGAAGTGCTTGAAGAAGTCAGGTCGCACATACTTACCCTCGCCAAGGAGTCCGATATCGAAAGATACTTAAAAGACGTTCTTAATTCCGTAGATCCCATGTTGCTCGAAATAGATTAATCAAGATGAGAAACAGCTCTGTCGTTCCCATAGCGCTTTTCCTTCTTACCGCCGCGACCACTTTCATCTCGGGCTATATGATAGGCGGTACTTTTGCGAAAGGGCTTCTTTTTTCTCTCTCCCTGCTGGGCATTCTCGGAGCTCATGAAATGGGTCACTATTTCTATGGAAAAAAGTACGGAATTTCCATCACCGCTCCCTGGTTTATTCCGGCTCCTCCGTTTCTTTCTCCTATAGGGACGTTCGGAGCGTTTATAAGAATAAAATCCCGCATCCGAACCCGAAAGGAACTTTTCGACGTGGGGGTCGCGGGCCCGATAGCCGGTCTGTTGGTAGCTCTTCCGGTTTTGTTTGCGGGGTTGCTTTTCTCAGAGGTCGTGCCAGCCGATTCCGCGCGGCTTTTGGAAATGCGTACCGCAATGTCTCTTGGCAATTCCCTTGTCTTCGCTCTTTTTTCCGAAATAACCGTCGGTACGATACCGCGCGGGCATGAACTTATTATGCATCCCGTGGCGTTTGCCGGGTGGATAGGTCTTTTCGTAACCGCGTTGAATCTCATGCCGGCGGGGCAGCTGGATGGAGGTCATATAGTGTACAGCGTCTTTTCCTCAAAGTGGCATGCGACGGTATCGGTTGCGACGATTGTTTTTCTCGCGGCGATGGGAATCGGAACGGCGCCCGTTTTGGAACTCGCTCGTAACCTGGGTTGGGATCTATTCGGCTACGTTCCGGGGTGGCTTGTGTTTGAAGGCTGGGTGGGATGGTTCTTCTGGGCGATACTGCTTTGCGCGCTAGGGACGTCACATCCTCCGACTCTCTTGGAAGATTCGGGAATCGGCGCCGCTAGAAAGACTGTAGCTTTTTTTTCGCTGATTATTTTTATTTGCTGTATTTCCCCCGTTCCTCTGAGTATCGTTGAGTTTGGATAAACGCTTTTGCCTTTGGTTCCGTAATCTGTTATAATCCGAAATTAAGGTTGGAGAATATGTTTAGCGCAAGAATTCGTACTACTTTCGCGCGGAAATCCGATTCAACCTGAATAAGCTTGATTTCAAAAACTTCACTAGTTGCGAGGAGAATAAGAAATGCCCAAAGATACTTTGACCGTCACGGACAACCGTACGGGTAAAACATATGAACTGCCGATAGAGAACGATACCATAAGAGCCATTGATCTGCGTCAAATAAGGGTTAACGACGGAGATTTCGGCATGATGAGCTACGATCCAGCCTTCGGAAACACCGCCTCATGCAAAAGCAGAGTTACTTTTATCGACGGAGAAAAGGGAATTCTGAGATACAGAGGATATCCAATAGAGCAGTTGGCGAAGAAAAGCAACTTCCTTGAAGTCGCCTACCTCCTTATCCACGGCGAATTGCCTAGTGAATCGCAATACGGTGATTGGGTGCACGATATAACCCATCACACCTTTATTCATGAGAATATAAAGAAGTTCATGGACGGTTTCCGTTACGACGCTCATCCAATGGGGATGCTTCTTGCTACCGTAGGAGCCTTGTCGACTTTCTATCCGAGGGCCAAGGACATATTCGATACCGACGTGCAGAAGCTTGAAACCAGAAGACTTATCGCGAAAATGCCGACCATAGCGGGCTTTTCCTATCGACAGATCATGGGTCTTCCCTACGTGTATCCGGATAACGACCTTAGTTACGCCGGCAATTTTCTCTCAATGATGTTCAAAATGACCGAGGGCAAGTACAAGCCCAATCCGGCGATAGAGAGGGCTATAGACGTTCTCTTCATTCTTCACGCGGACCACGAGCAGAACTGCAGCGCGAGCGCGATGAGAAACGTGGGAAGCTCCCAACCCGATCCTTACTCCACGGCCGCCGCGGCGATTGCCGCTCTCTACGGACCGCTTCACGGCGGGGCGAACGAAGCGGTGCTTGAGATGCTGGCCGAAATAGGTTCGGTGGACAAGATTCCTCAGTACATAGAAAGAGCGAAAAAGGGAGAGTTCAGGCTTATGGGCTTCGGGCACAGAGTATACAAGGCTTACGACCCGAGAGCGGCGATAATAAAGGACATAGCTCACGACGTCTTTGAGGTTACAGGAAAAAATCCCTTGCTCGATATAGCTCTCGAGCTTGAAAAAATCGCTCTTGAAGACGACTATTTCGTAAGAAGAAAACTTTATCCGAACGTTGATTTCTATTCCGGACTCATCTACCAGAGCATAGGTCTTCCAACCAGCATGTTTACCGTTCTTTTCGCAATAGCGAGAATGTCCGGGTGGCTTGCTCAGTGGCTTGAACTGCTGGGCGACTCGGAAACCAGGATAGCGAGACCGAGGCAGGTATATCTGGGAGAAGACGAAAGAGATTACGTAGCGATGAGCAAAAGAAAGTGAAGCCGAGATAGTGGTGCGGGGAATGGGGGCTAAGTTTGCGCTTCGGAGAAAAAAAGAGAGAGAGGGGGGGGTCAGCTTGAGGAGAAGTGCTTTCCTATTAGCGCCGTGTAGTAATAGTCAATCGTTTGCTCGACGGTTGCCATAAGAAGCGAGATTACCTCGTTTCTGTTTTCGTCCGACGAGAGAAACTCTTGCGTATCTTCGGTTTTCTCCAGTTTTTCTCCCAGCATTTCAAGAAAAGAGTTTTTGAAGGAGCTTTTGTCGTCGCGAAGCGCCGTTTCGAGAAGAGCTTCGTCTTGAAGATCGAATTTTCTTTTTTTTATCTCCTTTCGAAGAGCTTCGCAGAGTTCGTCAAAGTCGGCTTGAGGAAAGTTCTCTCCGGCTATTTCTCCAAACACGCTTAGCAGTTCTTCCATTACGACTCAGAGCCTCGATGTCTTGGCCGCGTCTCGAATTTTCCTATATCGCGAAGCAGCAGAGATACCAGGTCTATAGTGTGGCCGATATCCTTTTTGTAGGCGACGGAACTCGGGCTGTGAAGATATCTTGTCGGGACCGACAAGACGGCCGCTCTTGTTCCCTTTCCCGTAACTTGCATAGCGGTCGCGTTAGTGCTTCCCGCTTTTTTTACCGTGAGCTGGCAGGGAATCGCGTTTTGCTCGGCAAGCTCTTTTACGAAAAAGCTAAAAGACCTGTGCGCCACGAGAAATCTGTCGGAAAGCCTTATTTCCGGACCCTTGCCGATATTGGCAAATGACTTGCTGTCCGGTACGCCCGGTATATCCATGGCTACCGTTCCTTCTAGCGCCACGGCGAAATCGGGTTCGTAAACGGGAGTGATGAGCCGCGCTCCGCGAAGTCCTACTTCTTCCTGCACGGTAAAAGTAACTATAAGGTCGCAACCGGGGCGGGGGGTTTTTCTAAGGGCCTCTATTATAACGAAAAGCCCCATTCTGTCGTCAAGGGCTTTCGAAATAACGGAATCTTCGGTTTCGTCAAGAGAAGTGTCAAACGACACCATATCACCTATTTTCACAAGATCGGCCACCGTTTCGCCGCGAAGACCCAAATCGACCACGCAGTCTTCCACCTCGGGAACCTCCTTGGCGCTTGCGCCGCCTTTGCTCACGTGCGGAGGAATCGCTCCCACTACGGCTTTTAGCGGCTTTTTGCCCCATACAACGAGCCTCTGTCCGTAAAAAACCCTAGAATCCATGCCTCCAAGAGGCGTTACTCTGAGAAAACCCCTTGAGTCTATGTGGTTAACCATGAATCCCACCTCGTCCATGTGCGCGTCAAGAACGAATCTGGGTCCGTCGCCCGGTATTCGAGCGATTATGTTTCCTAAAACGTCTTCGGTAACGTCTTTGGTGTATTTGCTTATTTCTTCAAGCAGAATTTCACCGACCATTCCCTCATCCCCCGGCATTCCGGGAACGTCGCATAATTTTTTAAGGAGTTTTATGTCCATAGCGGCTGATTATAACCACAGAGACGTTATTTCCAATACTTAAGCTTTAACCGTTCTAATTGATTTATGGCGCTTTAGTCTCTAACCTTTTAAAAGAAACCGGTAGAACTCAGACTCAAAACTTAAGGAGAAGGACTTGAATCCGGACAGTCCAAGTCTTTTCAAACCATCTAAAAAATCTCTTCCGCTTCCCGAAAGAATGAGGCCCGAAAAAATAGAGGATATCGTGGGTCAAGAGCATCTGCTGGGTAGCGACGGCCTTATAACGAAGATTCTTGAAGCAGGGCGGTTACACTCCATGATATTCTGGGGTCCTCCAGGAACTGGGAAAACGACTCTTTCAAGACTGATCGCTTCTGAAGCGGGAGCCAGATTCGTGCAGATAAACGCGGTTTCTTCAGGAGTCAAGGAATTAAGGGACATTGTTTCGGAAGCCAAACAAGCTCTTTACTCGGAGAGTAAGACCGTACTTTTTATCGACGAGATACACAGATTTAACAAAGCCCAACAGGCGGCGCTTTTAAAGAGCGTGGAGGAGGGGGTTTTGGTGTTGATAGGGGCTACCACGGAAAATCCTTCGTTTGAGGTCATAAGCCCGCTTCTTTCCCGCTGCCAGGTTTACGTCTTGAATTCGCTTTCGGCAAAGGAGCTTGAGTCCATACTTGAAAAAACTCTTTCAGAGGACGAATTTCTCTTCGAAGCTTCACTCTCCGAACAAGCCAGAGAGGAGCTTATAGCGCTTTGCGGCGGAGACGCCAGAGTGATGCTAAACGCCGTTGAAGTCGCTTTTTCTCTTCTTCGTTCGAATAACGGTTCGCAACTGGACGTCGAATTGGTGAGAGAAGTTTTCCAAAAAACCGGACTTCTTTACGATAAAGCCGGAGAGGAGCATTACAATACGATTTCCGCTTTTATAAAAAGCGTTAGAGGGAGCGATCCCGACGCGGCGGTTTATTACCTTGCGAGAATGCTTGAGGCCGGAGAGGATCCTAAATTCATAGCCAGACGGCTTGTGATACTCGCTTCAGAAGACGTGGGCAACGCTGAACCTTACGCTCTGACTCTTGCGACCGATTGTTTTACGGCGGTAAATTACGTCGGGATGCCGGAGAGTCGAATAATTCTCTCTCAAGTCGCGACGTATCTCGCAAGCTGTCCAAAGAGCAACGCCGCCTACAGCGCGATAAGCAAGGCGCAGAAAGACGTGAGAAAAAGACCGGGGCTGGAAATTCCGCTTCACCTGCGAAACGCTCCCACGGAGCTTATGAAAGATTTGGGCTATAAAAAGGGATATAAATACGCTCACGACTACGAAGACCATTTTGTCGAAGATGATTTTCTTCCTAAGGAAATAAGAAATAAAATCTATTACGAGCCCACGGAAAAGGGTAGAGAGGCCAACCTGAAAAAATACTTGGAGACTAGATGGAAAAAGAGAAGGAAGTAAATTTGAGAATCAACTTTTTCTTTGTATGAGCTCAATTTTGTATGAATCCGGATCCTCGACAAAAGCTATCACCGTGGTTCCGTGCTTCATCGGTCCGGGAGGTCTTATTATTTTCCCTCCCGCCTGCTCGATCTTTTCGCAAGCCGAGTATATGTCTTCGACTCCGAACGCCATATGTCCGTAACCGTTTCCGCAGTCGTATTGAGATGTATCCCAGTTGTGGGTAAGTTCGAGAAACGGTTCGGAGTCCCCGCCGCCGCCTAGGAAAGCGAGAGTGAATCGTCCTTGCGGATAATCGGTTTTTCTGTGAAATTTAAGCCCCAAAACTTCAGTGTAAAACACAATTGATTTCTCAAGATCCCCAACCCGTATCATAGTGTGAAGATATTCCATGCCGACACCCGAAGCGGTTTGTCCAATTCCGCCTTTCGATTATTATACAGTAGCCGCGCGCGCGATTCCATAAATCGGGAAAATGTCATGATGAACGAAAAGAAGCTCAAAAAACCGAAATCGAGAAAACCCGTCCCTCAAAAACCCGGCAAGGTTATACTCTCGAAAAAAGATGTAGAGAGTAAAAAGAGATTCAGAAAAGCGCATTGGGAAAAAGAGGCGGAGAAATAAGCAGGTGAAAACTCTCGAAGGTAAGACGGCGGGAATAACGGGGGCGACGGGTTTTATCGGAGGCAAGCTTGCGCAAAGACTCGTAAGCGACGGTTGTTCGATAAAGTGCCTCGTTAGAGAAACGAGCGATACCGAAGGACTGCGTCGTCTGGGCGCCGAACTCGTTTGCGGAGACTTAACAGATCCGGAGTCGTTAAGCGATCTTCCCAAAGAATGCGATTACGTCTTCCATCTTGCTTCCAAAGTTTCGGACTGGGGACCCAGAGAAGAGTTCTTCGGGGAGAACGTCGTCGCCACGAACACCCTTCTTGATTCCTGCCTAGAAGCTGGAGTGAAAAGATTTATCTACATGAGTTCCTCAACCGTGATTTGGAACGCTTCGCTTTTCTCAACTCCCAATCTCTCGAACATAGACGAAACTTACCCATACCCGAAAAGCCATCATAATTTCTACAACGAAACCAAAGCCATTTCGGAGAGACTGGTAAGGGAGTATAACGGAAAAGGAGGTCTTGAAACGGTGATTTTGAGACCGTCCAATGTCTGGGGAGCTGGAGATACGGTCATACTTCCGAGAATAGCCGAAGCCTCCCTGAAGGGAATTCTCGTGAACATGGGTTTCGGAAAGAAAGTCGTTTCGCCATGCCATGTGCTTAACTTGGTTTACGCGACGATTCTTTCGGCCCTTTCCCCGGTTGCCTCCGGCAACATTTACTTCGTAAACGACGGGATTCATATCGACAACCGCCGTTTTGTCTTCGATCAGCTTAAATCCATAGGTATTGAATGGAAGCCGGCGCTCACGGTGCCCTACGCGCTCGGATATTCCGTCGCTTTCATTCTTGAGAAAATTTTCGAACTTATGGGATCGAAAAAACCACCGGTGCTCACGCGCTTCGGAGTCTCCGCTCTTTCGAAAAGCAGAACCTACAGTATAGAAAAAGCGAAGGAAGATTTGGGATACGAACCGGTATGCGGCTACGAGGAAGGAATGAGAGAGCTTTCCGACTGGATTTCCCAGATGGGGGGTTACGAAAAACTTGTCGCAAAAGGAAGATAAGATGCCCCGAGGCGATTTTGAAATAGAAGCTAGAGGTCTTCGCAAGCGCTTCGGGTCCTTCGCGGCGCTTAAGGGAGTGACGCTTGAAGTTGAAAAAGGACGGTTTCTCTGCGTTTTCGGTCCCAACGGGGCGGGGAAATCAACGCTGCTTTCCATCTTGGCGACGTTTATGAAACCCAGCGGGGGAGAAGCGTTTGTCGGCGGTTTCGACGTTTTGCGGGAAAGGTCTAAAGTAAGAAAGCTCGCCGGTTTCATATCGCACCATACGATGCTTTACGAAAACCTCACCGCGTTGGAAAACTTAAGATTCATAGGGGCTTTTTACGATACGCCGGATCTTGAAGACAGATGTTCGGATATTTTGCGAAAAGTTGGGCTTTATTCAAAGAAAAACTCGCCCGTAAGTTCTCTTTCTTTCGGAATGCGCAAGCGTCTTGCGATCGCCAGAACTTTGATTCACGATCCCGGGATATTTTTTCTCGACGAACCCTACAGCGGACTTGATTACTCGGGAGCGGCCATGCTTACGTCGATACTTGAATCGGTGAAGGAAGATAAAACCGTGATCATGACGACTCATAACGTTTACGAAGGACTTTCCCTGTGCGACAAAGTCGCGATTCTAAATCGTGGAGAGGTGGTCTACTCCTGCCAGAGTAATCCCGGAAGCCTTGAATTTCAAAAAATCTACGCTTCCCGAATCGCAAACGAAGACGCTCGATGAGAAAAATACTTTTGATATTCAAAAAAGATCTTACGATCGAGTGGCGCTCGAAACAGCTTTTGCCCACGATGTTTGTGTTCTCGCTTCTGCTGCTTTTGATTTTTAACGTCGCTTTCGAGTTCCGCTCGCAGATAAATTCCCGGACGCTTTCGGCCGTTATGTGGGCGACATTTATTTTCTCCGGACTTTTCGCTCTCGCAAGATCTTTTTCCCTCGAAAAGGAAAACAACGCTTTTTTGTTTCTTCTCCTCACTCCGGTGGATAGAAGTTTTATCTATCTCGGGAAGCTCCTATCGAACTTGGTCATGGTGCTGCTTTCGGAACTTTTCATAATTCCGCTTTTCTTTCTGTTTTTTCTTTCCTCTTCAGACCTGGTCTCGATTTCCCTGGCGGACGCGCTTCTTCCTTTCTTCGGAGTCGTGGCGCTTGGAACCTTGGGTTTCGTAGCGCTCGGCACTTTTTTTTCTTCAATGGCGTTCAATACGAAGCTTCGAGACATGATGCTTCCCCTGCTGGTTTTTCCCCTGATCATACCCGTGGTGATAACTTCGGTTGGGATATGCTCTTCGATACTGGAAGGAAAGCCGTTTAGTCACTATGCTTTTTCTTTGCAGGTACTTATTTCCTTTGATATAATCTTCGTCCTTTTATGCTCCGTTTTGTTCGAGTATCTTGTTGAAGATAGCGTAGATTAACCCGTTTTATTTAAATCTGATGAGAAAAATACTGTTTTTCGCCACTTTCGCGTTAATGGTTCTTTGCACCTGGATGACTCTTTTCTACGCGCCCACGGAAACCGTGATGGGAGATGTGCAGAGAATTTTCTATTTTCATATGGGAACCGTGTGGGCGGCGACTGTGGCGTTCACGGTGGTTTTTGTAGCGAGCGTGGCATATCTTTTGAAGGAGACGGCGAAATGGGATACGCTTGCTTACTGCTCGGCGGAGATAGGTGTTTTGCTGCTTACCCTTACAATCGTAACCGGAAGCATATGGGCGAAACCCGTCTGGGGAACCTGGTGGACATGGGATCCGCAGCTTACCACAACTTTTATTCTCTGGGTTCTCTACGCGGTTTATCTGGTTTTGCGTTCCGGAGCGGGCAATCGTGGGAAAAAGGCCAGATACTCCGCTATTTTCGCCATAATAGCGTATGTGGATCTTCCCTTGGTTTACATTTCCGCTCGTATAAAAAGAGGCATATCTCCCGTGGTCTTCGGACCTGGGGGAGGGGGAATAGACCCAGCGATGATGCACGCTCTTTTGGTCTGTTTGCTGGGATTCACGCTTCTTTTCGTCTTGCTTTTAAGCGAAAGGATAAGAGTAATGAACATGGAGAATGCGATTAATTCGCAAAACGAGTGAGGTTATAAATGGAATATTTTTTCTGGTCCAACGTGGTGGTTTGGAGCTCTCTTGTAGCTTACGCGTTTTATCTTTACGTAAAGTCGAATTCCGCGAGAAAAAAACTTCGCTCTTTTGAAAGCGATCGCCCAAGCGGAGGTGAAAGTTGAGAGGCAAGTTTAAGTTTATCGTCCCTATTTTCGTAATCGTGTCTTTAATCGGCTGGCTTGTTTTCGCGGGGATTAAGGATTCCATGGTTTACTACATAACCGTCGACGAACTGCTTGAGAGTGTCCCCGAAGTTTACGATAGCAAGGTAAGAGTCTCTGGAACGGTCGTTCACGGATCGATTCGAAACGATGTGGACGATTCCCTCCGGTTCGAGATAGCCGACGGCCAAGGTAAGGTGGGAGTTGAGTACAGCGGCGTGATTCCCGACATATTCACCGACGGAGTCGAGGCGGTTGTGGAAGGAACGCTTTCCGAAGAAAATGTTTTTAAGGCGGATCTTCTTCTCGCGAAATGTCCCACCAAGTATGAATCGGAAGAAGGTCCCTACCGGAGAAAAGAAGGTTAGCAATGTCCGATCTCGGAAGCGTTTCAGTACTCCTTTCCTTCTTTATCGCAATTTACGGGTTGGGGGCGAGCGTATTTGCAGCCAGAAGCGGGAGTCTTCCGTTTGCCAAAAGTGGCGCAAACGCTCTTTTGTCAGTCGCTTTTCTGCTTTGCGTCGCCGTTGTCTGTCTTCTTTACGAACTTGTGACGCTTGATTTTTCAATCAGGTACGTGGCGCTTAACACAAGTACCGATCTTCCGACAATATACAGAATAACGGCTCTTTGGGCGGGTCAGGCGGGTTCCCTTCTCCTTTGGAGCTTCGTTCTATCCGTCTACGCCTCTTTTGTGGTGCTTAAAAGCCGGAGAAATCGTGAAAATTCTTACGTAATCGCCGTTTTGTGCGCGGTTTCGCTTTTCTTCCTGTTTCTTATAGCCTACGTGGAGGATCCGTTTTCCAAACTCGGCGTCTCGGTTGATCAGGGAAGAGGGCTTAACCCCATACTTCAAAACGGCTACATGGCGATTCACCCGATCACTCTTTACGTCGGATACGTCGGCATTACCGTTCCGTTCGCTTTCGGCGCCGCGGCTTTGCTAAATGGAAGCTTGGGAGACGAATGGATAAGAAATTCGAGAAAATACGCTCTTTTTTCCTGGGTGTTTCTCTCCGCCGGCCTTTTCCTCGGCGCCAGATGGGCTTATCTTGAACTCGGCTGGGGAGGGTACTGGGCGTGGGATCCCGTTGAGAACGCGGCTTTTATGCCCTGGCTTACCCTTACGGCGTTTATTCACTCGGTTATGATTCAGGAGAGAAAAGGGATGCTTAGAAAGTGGAATCTGATTCTGCTTATAACCACCTTCTTCCTTTCCATATTCGGTACTTTCATAACCAGAAGCGGAGTGGTGTCTTCGGTTCATTCTTTCGCGCGCTCGGATATAGGTCCGCTTTTTCTGGGATTTATGGTTGTCATTCTTCTTTTTTCCTTCTCTCTTCTTCTCTACAGATCAAACGATCTTAAAAGCGAAGAGAAATTCGATTCCGTGCTTTCCAGGGAAAGCGCTTTTCTTTTTAACAATCTTCTTTTCCTGGCGGCGGCGTTCACCGTGTTTCTGGGCACGATTTTCCCTATATTGTCGGAAGCGTTCACGGGAGAAAAAATCTTGGTGGGACCTCCTTATTTCAACGCCGTTGGCGTGCCCATAGGGCTTGTGCTTATTCTGCTTATGGGAGCGGGGCCGCTTATATCGTGGAGAAAGGCTTCTTCGAAAAATTTAAGAAGAAATTTTCTTTTTCCCGCGGCGGTTTTCTTCGTGACGCTTCTTGCGCTTTTTCTCTCGGGAATGCGAAACCCCGTGGCGCTTTTAAGCTTCTCGCTTTGCGGCTTTGTTTGCGCTACGGTGTTTCTTGAATATTTTCGAGGTGTCGGGATTCGCGTCTCGAGAGGAGAAAATCCGCTTCGGGCTTTTTTCAACCTCGTCTCAAGAAACCGAAGACGCTACGGCGGATATATAGTTCATCTGGGAGTGGTGCTGGTAGTGGCGGGAATCACGGCTTCTTCGTTGTTCGTAACGCAGAAGGAAGTGGTTTTGGAGAAAGGAGATTCGTTTTCTCTCGGAAGATACGATTTGATATTTGGAGGATTAAGCTATATTTCAAACGACGCTAAAGACGGATTTTCCGCGGAATTCTCCGTCCGAAGCGAAGGTAAAAATCTCGCTAAGATGTATCCGGAGAAAAATATTTACAAGTACGAAGGAAACAGAGAGATAAACCGGGAGACCGAAGTGGCGCTTCGTTCCACGATAAGAGACGATCTTTATCTTATACTCTCCGAAGTGGCTCCGAGCGGGAGGGTAAACATAAGGGCTCTTTTAAATCCGATGGTTAACTGGATATGGATGGGCGGAGCGGTTATCGTGGCGGGGGCGATAGTTTCGATGTGGCCTCGTCGCGGGGGAAAAAAGAAGGAGGCCTCGGCGTGATGGAGCATCTGATCTCGTTTTTTCTGGCCTTGCTAGTTTCGGTCTTTACCGTATATCCTCTTTTTCTAAATCGGGAGAGCAAAGCCGGCAGTGCGGCGTATGACTCCGATTACTCCCCGATATCGCGGCTTTACGAAAAAAAGAACCTATACAGCCTCTCCGTAAAGGATATAGAGCTTGACAGGGATATGGGAAAGCTAAGCGAAGAGGATTATTTGGAACTTATCGCGAAATACGAAGAAAAAACATCGGACGTCGAAAAACGTATCTCGTCTCTTGAGTCGGCTTCGGCGACCCGAGGTACGATTGGAAATACGGAAGTCTCTCCCTTCCAAACTCCCTTACGCTGAATGAGTTATAAAACGATAAAAGCGTTTCTTCGCGTTTTTTTAATTCTTTTCCCGCTTCTTTCCGCTACGGCGATTCATTCCGCTTCGGCTCTTGAGTCGGGAGAGAAAATTTTCACAAGCGGCAAGTGTTCACGGTGCCACACGCTTGGACGGGGGAGGTTCGTCGGTCCTGATCTTTTGGGCGTGGGCGAGAAATACTCAGAAGACGATTTGGTGAAGTGGGCTAAAAATCCGGAGCTTATCTATTCCGAAAGCGAAAGAAAACCGGTAAACGAAGGCTATCCCCCGATGCCTCCCGCGAATCTTTCAGAAGAAGACGCGCGGCTGGTCGTCGATTACATCTTAAACTATTCGCCCCCAGCCGGTCTTTCTAAAAGCGGTACCGTTAAGGGTTCTGTGAAAAACCTTACTTCGGCCGATACCGAAGCGGGAATTGACGTTATTCTTACTTCGTATCTGGGCGATATTGGGAAAAACCGACGTTTCGCAAAGACGGATTCGCTTGGAAGATTCTCTTTTTCCGGCCTCGAGTGGGACAGAAGCCATGAACTTACGCTTTTTTATCAGGAAGTTCGCTACGTTTCGCGAAAACTGGTCTTTTCTCCCGAAAAAGACGAAATCACGGTAGACCTTCCGGTATATGAAGCTTCCGGCTTGGATGAAAATATATCCGTCGACGAGTTAAACGTAATCGTCTATCCGAATGACGAAAGTACTTCGGTAAGCGTTACTTTTCTTTACTCTTTTCAAAACTCGGGAAATACGGTTTTTACCGGAAAGTCGGTGGATTCGGATATCGTAACTCTGGCTTTTCCCGTCCCAAAAACCGCGCGGGACGTCTCTTTTTCCGAAAACATCCCGCCCGACTCGGTTGTAAGAAAAAACAAAAGAATTTATAGCCAACTTCCGGTTCTTCCCGGGACGAAAAGGGTCGCGCTTAGCTATTCGATTCCGATTTCCAGGTTCGGCGGAAGTTTTCCCCTGAGCTTTGATTACGAGGCGGAGAATCTTTCGGTGTTTGTGAGAGAGACCGCTCTCGGACTTAAGATCTCTAAGTTCGGCGCAATCGAAGAGAAGGTCACGATTCACGGCGAGGAGTTTTCCAAATACGAAAGATCGAACGTGAAGCCCGCGAGTTTCAATGTCTTCATACCGATCGGGTCGCTTATTAAAAGAGGTTTCGGGAAATATTCTTACGTCTTACTCTTTTTCGGGTTCGTATTTTCGGCGGCTTTGTACTTTTTCTTCTCTAAAAAATTCTCTTTGCCGCGCGCGGGGAAGAATTGAAACGAAAACCGTGTTTGAAAAGATTGATTTCGCCTTCTGAAAAATAAACGATATGCAGAAAAAACCGTCTTCCTTGCTCAACGGAAGTTTCGTGCTCGTCACGTTTCTCGGATGCGTTTACTTTTTTACTTTTCACTCGTTTTTGCTTCTTCCCATTCGAATTTTGGATCTGGGAGGCACGGAAAAGACCGTCGGGTTCGTAATGGGCGTCGCGGGACTCAGCACTTTGTTTCTAACTCCTTACGCGGGTCACGTGACCGACAAGTACGGAAAGAAGCTTTTGGTGTTGGTGGGATTCGCTTTGCTTGCCGTCTCTACCTTTCCGCTCGTGTTTATGGAGAAAATAAACTACCTGTACTATGTGGTAAGAATAATTCACGGATGTTCGTTTTCTCTTTTCTTCGTCGCCGCGGGAGCTCTTACCGTCGATGTTTCAAGCGAAGAGAGAAGGGCTCAGGCGCTCGGCATATACGGCGTTTTCACCATAATAAACTACGCGATCGCTCCCTATGTCGGCTCCGCGGTTATAGAAAGCTTCGGGTTCGATTCTTTTGTATTTCTACTTACCGCCACGGCGATTTCGGGACTGTGTCTTTCTTTTTTGATATCGGAGAAAAAAAGCTCTCCTCGGGAGAAAAACGCGGGACCGGGATATTTCGACTGTCTTGGCGACAAAGCGGTTTTCGTTTCCTCCGCCACTCTTTTTATATGCGGCGCGGCGTTTATAACGACTTTTAACTTTATCTCGGTTTTTTCACTTTCGATAAACGTGGAGAACTTTGAATTTTACTTTCTGTCGTATACCGTCTCGGTGCTCGCCGTCAGGCTGTTTTTCGGCTGGGTTCCCGACAGGTACGGCAAGAGGAAAGTGGCGTCTCCGTTTGTTTTCTTTCTGGGACTGAGCGTTTTCACTCTTGGTTTCGCGCAAAACGCGACTCTTCTCGTTCTTTGCGCGATAGTGTTTGGAGTGTCGCACGGATTCGTGTACCCCTCGATATACTCGATCATAATAGATTCGATCGTAAAAGAGTCGAGGGCCAGAGCTTTCGCCATAAGTAGCGTTTCGTTTACGGGCGGCGGCATGCTGGGATCTTTCGCTTTCGGAGTTGTCGCGGAATATTTCGGGTTCGAAACGATGTTTTTTTCGATGGGTATTCTCGTGTTTCTGGGTTTTGCGGTTTTCGCCACAAGTTCGGTTTTAAAAGATAGAGAAATATGAACGGGAAATCGGTTTCTCTATTTTTGTGGTTTCAAGAATAAAACGTAGCGGGTGTAAATCCAGGCTAAATATCTCCAAACCGGGATTGCAAAAGCGCGAGGCTTGCTATTGAAGCCGTTTCGGCTCTCAATATTCTTTTTCCCAGGCCCAGCACCGCGTAACCGTTTTTCTTCGCCTCGGAAATTTCTTTTTCCGAAAAACCTCCTTCGGGACCTATAAAGACATTTACACTGTTTACGGGTTTGCTTCGGGAGTTTATGTAGGTTCCAAGAAGTTCCGTCTCATTTTCATAAAGCATGATTTTCATCTCGCTTCGCTTTTTGATTTCACCGAAATTATGAAAAACGATCGGCCTCGAAACTTCGGGAGGTCTGGTTCTTCCACACTGCTTCGTCGATTCGACGGCTATTTTGTTCCATCTCTCCACCTTGGCCGTGCGTCTTATCTGGGTCCTTTCTGAAATCACCGGGAAAATTCTCGACACTCCAAGCTGAGTCGCCTGCCTGATTACATCGTCCATTTTGTTTCCCTTGAGGATTGCCTGAAACAGATAAAGCTTAAGCGCGGACTCCGTTTCCACGCTGCTGGAACTTTGAATTCGTATCGCGATGAACTCGGAAGATATATTCTCTATGATGCCTTTATATTCGGTGGATTCATTGTCGAAAACAATTATACGGTCACCGACTCCGAGTCTTAGAACTTTGGTTATGTGTAAGTATTCGCTTTGCGATATAGTTCCGCGCAACATGCCTTCATCTTCGGCTATGGAATCTTTTCTGATCGAAAACCTGGGCATTTTGAATCGTTTTTATCTCGATGAACCGTACAAACGCACTATTTCCGCTTTAAGCTTCTGAGTGGTGTGAATATCGGCTATCGCCGCGGGAGAAAAACCGAAGTCCTCAAGCGTGGCGGCGGTTATGGGTCCTATGCAGGCAAAGCGCGTTTTACGGAAAAGTTCGGGATTTTCCCCCAGAAGAGAAAAGAAATTCGTTACCGTGGATGAACTTGTGAACGTAACGAGATCTATTTGTCCGGCTTTGAATTTTCTTTTAATCGTACGGAGCTTTTCCTCTCCGTATTCGGGAACGAGCGTTTCGTAAACGGGAAGAACTTCTACCGAAGCTCCCATTCGTCGAAGAGCGGAGGGAAGAAATTCTCTTGCCTCAAGCGCTCTTGGAATGAGTATTTTTTTGTCCTTAACGTTAAGGTTTTCGGCGAGAGAGGCTATTCCTTCAGCCGTATAGCTTTCGGGCAGGTAATCGGCGTTTACGTTGTACTTTGAAAGCTCTTGCGAGGTTTTCTCCCCTATGGATATTATTTTTTTACCTCCAAGGTTCCTCGAGTCTTTCCCGTTTGACGCCAGCATGTCGAAATAGTGGCTTACTCCGTTTGCGCTTGTGAATATGAGAAAATCGTATTTCCCCGTATTGTCTATTGAAAGTTTCTGCTGTCGCGTCGCTCTTATAGGGCTTGTTTCGATTGTGGGAAATTCCACGGTCCGGGCTCCGCACGACCCGAGAAGTCTTGCGAACTTAGCCGCCGCTTTCTTCTCTCTGGTTATCATCACGGTTTTTCCGAAAAGAGGCTTTTTCTGATACCATCCCGTTTCCCGCGAGACGGAGGCTATCTTTCCGACCACTATGGTTGCCGGGGTTTGCACGTCGATACCTTCGATTTTCTCGCTTATATCGCAGAGCGTTCCAAAAACCGATAATTGTTCGGGAAGTGTTCCGCACGATATGACCGCTACCGGAGTTGAAGGCTCTCTTCCAAGACTTATCAGTTTGTTCATTATGTATTCTATGTTGTGAAGTCCCATTAGGAATATCATCGTCTCTATTCGCGCGGGGTCGCAGTCAAAATCCTCTCCTTGGCTCTGATGTCCGGTAAATACGGCGAAGGACGAGTTGTATTCTCTGTGAGTAACGGGAATTCCCGCGTAGGCAGGCACTGCGGTAATCGAACTTACTCCGGGAACGATTTCAATCGAAATGCCGCTTTTAATAACCACTTCGGCCTCCTCTCCTCCTCTTCCGAAGACGAAAGGATCTCCTCCCTTGAGCCTCGCCACCGTTTTGCCCTCAAGCGCCTTGCTTATCAGAAGTTCGTTTATGACACGTTGGGAAATATGCGTTTTTCCCGCCGCCTTGCCGGCGAAAATGAGTTCCGCTTCCGAGTTGCAAAATCTAAGAATATCCGGATTTACGAGGGAATCGTAGATTACCACCTGAGCCCGCTTTAAAACCTCTTTTCCTCTCAGCGTGAAAAGACCCGAATCTCCGGGTCCCGCGCCAACAAGATAGACTTTGCCTTTTTCCTCACTCATCGAATCTTCGCAAACCTACTGAAACAGATTCCACTTCGCGTTTTTTTTTAGTAAGGATTCTTTCCGCGAAAAAAGAATTCATGGTCTTCTTCCCTTTAAAACGTATATTATTTCCCATGGTTTAGTTTCTGTAAAACCTCGCGGGAGTCGTTTCGCCCGGAGAACTATTTCGATGTAAGTTAGCATAGTCGGTGCGATGAGTCGCGAAGAATCCTTGTTTAATCTCAAAAGTCCTTTTGAACCGAAAGGAGACCAGCCGGCGGCAATTTCCGCTCTTAGCGAAGGAGTGAGAAGAGGCGAGAGAAGTCAGGTTCTTCTGGGGGTTACCGGAAGCGGCAAGACTTTTACGATTGCCCACGTAATTCAAAACTCCGCGCGTCCCGTTTTGCTGCTCGTTCACAACAAAACTCTCGCCGCGCAGATATACTCGGAACTCAGGGATTTTTTTCCCGATAACGAAGTTCACTATTTCGTGAGTTACTACGACTACTATCAGCCGGAAGCCTATATACCCGAAACCGATACCTACATAGAGAAAGACGCTTCGATAAACGAATATATAGATCGCATGCGTCACGCCGCCACGAAGTCTCTTTTCAGACGTAAAGACGTAATAATCGTTTCAAGCGTCTCGGCTGTCTACGGAATCGGAGCTCCCAAAGTTTATTACGGAATGCTTACCGAAATTGAAAGTGGGATGGAGCTTTCGAGAAACGAATTTGCTTTAAGACTAGAACAGGTGCGTTATGAGAGAAAGATCGACGAAATTGAAAGGGGAACTTACAGGGTGAGAGGAGATGCGGTGGACGTGTTCCCTTCGCACGAGGAATCGGCGGCTCTTAGGGTAGAGTTTTTCGAAGATTCGGTCGAATCGATACGCAGAATAGATCCCTTAAACGGTCGTACGCTTGAACACCTTCGGGAAGTTACCATATTCCCGGGGTCGCATTACGTGGCTCCCAAAAGCGTTCTGGAGGAAGCCATAGAGAATATAGAGCGGGAACTTGAGCAAAGACTCCGGGAACTTATAGGCGGGGGCATGGAGCTTGAGGCCGGGCGGCTTGAGCAAAGAACCAGATTTGACTTGGAACTTCTAAACACGATGGGATTTTGTCCGGGGATAGAAAATTATTCACGGTACATATCGGGGCGTCAGGCGGGCGAGGCTCCCTATACGCTGCTTGATTATTTCCCCGAGGATTTTCTCTGCGTAATCGACGAAAGTCACCAGATGATACCGCAGCTTAGGGGGATGTACCTCGGCGACAGGAGTAGAAAGGCTTCATTGGTTGAAAACGGTTTCAGGCTTCCTTCGGCCTTTGACAATCGCCCGCTTAACTTCGAAGAGTTTGAAGCGAGAATCGGGCAGGTGATATATGTTTCGGCCACCCCGGGGACTTACGAGATGGCAAGCGCCGAAGGCAAGATAGTCGAGCAGATCATACGACCGACGGGACTTGCCGATCCGCCTGTTGAGACTCGTTCGGCACAAAACCAGGTGGACGATCTGCTCGGCGAACTCAAAAAAACCGCCGAGGCTGGACACAGAGCGCTCGTTACCACTCTTACGAAGAAAATGGCGGAAAACCTCGCGAGTTATTACAGGGAGCTGGGGTTAAAAGTGGAGTATCTGCATTCTGAAATCGATACTCTTGAGAGAATACGCATATTAAGAGATCTGCGGGCATCCAAGTTTGATGTGCTGGTCGGAATAAATCTTCTACGCGAAGGACTCGATATCCCCGAAGTATCGCTGGTGGCGGTTCTAGATGCGGACAAAGAAGGCTACCTGCGCTCGGAAACCTCCCTGGTTCAAATTTTCGGTCGGGCCGCGAGAAACGTGGAAGGCAGGGTGATTTTATACGCCGACGCAATAACGGGGTCGATGCGCGCGGCGATGACGGAAACCCGAAGAAGAAGAGAAATCCAGATGCGATATAACGCGAAAAACAACATAGTCCCCCAAACTATAAAGAAAAACATAGCCGACGTTCTGGGTTCCATATGCGAATCCGACTATCTGAAGGTCTGCGAACCGCAAGATGAGGATTTTCCGGATATTCCTCCGAACAAAATTCCAGAGACAATAGCCAAGCTTTCAAGGGAGATGAAGTCCGCGGCGAAGAAACTCGAGTTTGAAAAAGCCGCCGAATTCAGAAACGGGATAAGAAAACTGCGCCAGCTGGAACTCAAATATGCGGAGGATATCGTCTGATGTGATCGCCCGTTTTCTTGCCGATTTTTTTGTTTTATGTACAATTCATTGCCGTTTGAAAGAGTGGGTCTAAACCCGCTCTTTTTTATTGATAGGTCGTTATGTTTTGCAAGGGGATGTTTGATGCAGAAAGCTTATAAAGAGCTTGAAAACTCGGTTGTGGAAGTTCTTCATCCGATTTTGAAGGAGAATCGCTGTGAGCTTTTCGATATAAAGTATCTTAGAGAGTCCGGAGGCAGAATTCTTCGGTTATATATCGACAAAGAAGATGGAGTAACCGTGGACGACTGCGCGAACGTAAGCAGGGAACTAAGCGTTGTTTTGGACGCCTACGGCATAATTCCCCACTCCTATACTCTCGAAGTTTCCTCTCCCGGACTCAGAAGACCTCTTAGGAACCAAAAAGACTACCGGAGATTCAAGGGGAAAAAGGTGAAGATAAAAACCTCGGCTCCGATTGACGACAGGAAAGTTTTTTCCGGCACGCTGCTTGGAACGGAAGGGGAAAGCATACTGCTTGAGGTCGACGACCGCCGTTACAGCGTGCCTATGGATTCTGTAAAAAAGGCGAATTTGGAAATTGATTTCAACGCAGGAGTGAGAAAATGATTACGGAGCTAACCAGAGTGATAGATTCCGTAGGGAAGGACAAGGGGATTGACAGGGAGCGCATAATAAGCGCCGTTGAGGAAGCGGTTTTGTCCGCTGCGGAGAAGCTTCTTAAGCCTAAGAATCTGGACAAGGAATTTGAGGTCTACTTTAATCCGGAAGAAGGGGAAGTGGAACTCTTCGAATACAGGGAAGTGGTGGAGGAGGTAACCGAACCGGAAATCGAGATTTCTCTAAAAGAGGCTTGCAAACTGGACCCCGAAGTGGAGGTCGGAGACATGATGGGGGTGAAGATAAGTCCGGAGTACACAAGAATCGCGATTCACAACGCCAAGCAGAAAGTTCTTCAGAAACTAAAGGAAGCCGAAGGCAAGGTTATATACGAGGAGTTTGTTGGCAGGAAAGGAACCATTATCGGCGGTATAGTGAGAAGGGTTGAAAGAAGGCACATAATAGTTGATCTGGGAAGAGTTGAGGCCGTCTTGCCTCCGGAACAGCAGGTTCCGAGAGAGTACTACAAGATGAAGGAAAGAATAAGGGCGGTGCTTCTGGATATAAGGGAATCTCCCAGAGGAGAGCCGAGACTTATTCTCTCAAGATCTCACGTGAGTTTCGTGACGAAGCTTTTCGAATCCGAAGTTCCGGAAATTTCGGAGAATATAGTCGAGATAAAAGCTATCTCGAGGGACCCCGGAGGAAGAACCAAGATAGCCGTGGCTTCAAACGATTCGGATATCGACGCGGTGGGAGCGTGCGTGGGTATGCGCGGCTCGCGCGTGCAAAGCATAATTCAGGAGCTTAAGGGGGAAAAAGTCGATATAGTTCCGTGGTCGGAAGATCCCGCCCGGTACGTTTGCAACGCCCTGTCTCCGGCGGTTGTGAACAAAGTCGTAATCGATGAAAACAGCCGTTCTATGGAAGTTATAGTCGACGATGACCAGCTGTCTTTAGCTATAGGAAGAAAGGGCCAGAACGTGAGACTTGCCTCGCAGCTCACCGAATGGAAAATAGACATAAAGACCGAATCCAGAATCAAGCAGGAGCAGCAAGAAGTGCTTTCCCTTCTTACAAGCTTGCCGTCGGTAAGCGAGGTTACCGCCAGCTTGCTCTACAACGACGGTTTTTATTCTCTTGAGCATATAGCTTTTTGCGAGCCGCAGATTCTTATGAAAGTGGGAAGTCTTACCGAAGAGGAGGTTTCTTCGCTGCAAAAAGCCGCTCGCGTGGCTCTTATGGAAAAACTCGAGGAAATGCCGGTTGAGCAGGAGACCGAACCCGATATCGATACGGAAGAATCTCAATCCGAACCGTCCGAAACGAAAGAAGCTTCCCCCGAGCCTCCCGGCGAACAAGAGGAGAAGGTATAAGCGGATAGTAACCTAAGTCGGCTTTCGCTTAAGCGGCCGGCGTCTTTCAAAATGCCCAAAGTAAGAGTACATCAGATCGCCAAGGAATTTGGCATAACCAGCAAAGAGGTGATAAGCGAAAGCGCGAACCTTGGAATGGGCGATACCGTGAATCATGCGCAAAACGCGCTCTCCGAAGCCGTGGCCCAAAAAATAAGAGAAGCGTTAACCGCACGTCTTAAAGAAAGCTCTTCGCCGCAGCCCGTCCCGAAGGATAAAGAAGTCGTAAAAATCCTCAAATCCGAAACCGGACAAGACGTGGTGGAAAGAAGAAGCGGTTCGAGGGTGGTCGTAAGAAGAAAGAAAAGAGTCGCGAAACCCAAAGAGGAAGAACTACAAGAAAGCGCGCCGGAAGCCGCTTCGCCACCCGAGCTGATTGAGCGGGAAATAGAGCCCGCTTCTTCGCCCGAACCCGAAGAGACGGAGAAACCGGAAGTTTCATCCGTCGAATTGGAGGAGCAGGTTGACGACTCGCCGAAGCTTGAAGAACCCGACGAACCTGAAGTTGCGGTGTCCGAGGAAGCCGACGATACGGATATTGAGTCTGAGCCGTCTCCTGCCGAGCCTGAAAAACTTGCCGAGAAACCCGATGACGATAGCGAAGGTAAAAAGCAGAGGAAGAAAACAAAAAGAAGCCGACCGGCGCAAGAGGAAATTCACGATGAAGAAACTTTGGAGCAGTTAAAAAGAGCGTTTCGCGCCAAAGTTCCCAGTAGAAAAGAATACGTAATTCAAAACAAAAAACCCAAGCTCAGGCAGCATTTAGACGGAGGCGCGAAAAACAAAAAGTCGCTCTCCGGCGGGCTCGGTTCCGATGAACAGGCGCTTCCCGCCGCTTATTCCTCGAAAAGACCCATCAAAATCGGTGAAACGGTGATAGTGGCTGATTTTGCGAAGATGATGAGCGTAAAGGCTTCCGAAGTCGTTAAAAAACTAATGACGATGGGTATCGGAGCTACCCTAAACCAGTCCATAGACAGCGATACCGCCGAGCTTTTGGCGGATGAACTCGGCTTTGAAGTTACGGTTGAAAGGTTCGTTGAAGAGAATCTGCTTTTCGATAGGGAAGAATCTTCAGACTCCGAAAAAGTCTCAAGACCTCCGGTCGTTACGGTCATGGGACACGTGGATCACGGAAAGACCACTCTTTTGGATTCGATAAGGGAGACCGACGTGGTCGCGGGAGAAGCCGGAGGTATAACGCAGCACATAGGCGCCTACGCGGTAAAAGTTAAGGGATCCACGATAGTTTTCGTGGATACGCCGGGCCATGAAGCGTTTACCTCGATGCGGGCGCGCGGCGCGAGCATAACGGACATAGTGGTTTTGGTGGTGGCGGCGGACGACGGAGTGATGCCCCAGACGATTGAGGCGATAAATCACGCCAAAGCGGCGGGAGTTCCGATTATAGTCGCCATAAACAAAGTGGATAAGGAAGGCGCCGATGTGGAGAAGATCAAAAGGGAGCTTTCCGAAATAGGTCTCATATCCGAACAATGGGGAGGAGACACGCTTTTCGCCGAGGTTTCGGCGAAAAAGAAAAAAGGTATAAGCGAGTTGCTTGAACTTATTCTTCTCCAAGCCGATATTCTTGAACTGCGCGCTTCGCTTGACGGAAAAGCAAACGGCGTGGTGGTGGAAGCGGAGCTTGACAAAGGCAAAGGAGCCGTATCCACCGTTATCGTTAAGGAAGGCACTCTCAAAGTCGGGGACTATGTGATTTCAGGGGTGTTCGGCGGGAGGATAAGGGCGCTTACCGATGACAAGGGCAAAAAATTAAAAAGCGTCGGTCCCTCACTTCCGGCGAAGATTATGGGTCTTTCCGGGGTTGCCGAAGCCGGGGATAAGTTTTACGTGGTCAAAAACGATAAAGTCGCTAAGGAGATAATCTCTCATCGTCAGAATAAAATCAGATCCGCCCACCCTGTTTCAGCTCCCAAACTTTCGCTTGAGGATCTTTTCAGTTCCATAGAAAGTCAGGAAATCAAGGAACTCTCTCTTATAATAAAAGCCGATACCCGGGGATCGGTCGAGGCTCTAAGGGAATCTGTGGAGAAACTCTCCAGCGAGAAATGCAGGGTTAAAATCGTCCACTTTGGAGTCGGCGGAATAAACGAAACCGACGTGGTGCTGGCAAGCGCTTCGAATGCCGTGGTGATAGGATTTAACGTGAGGCCGGATTCAAACGCGCTTAAAATTTCAGAAAAAGAGGGAGTGTCTCTCGAACTCCACTCGATAATTTACGATGTGGTGACCAGGATAAAAAACGCCATGGAAGGACTTCTGGAACCCGTGCACAAGGAAGTCGTGGTCGCTCATATGGACGTCAAAGAGCTTTTTCATGTGTCGAGAGTGGGAACTATATCCGGTTGCATGGTTTCCGACGGCAAAGTGAGCAGGGACGATAACATAAGAGTGGTTCGGGACGGCACGGTGGTTTTCGACGGCAAAGTGGGCTCCCTTCGACGTTTCAAAGAAGATGTGAAGGAAGTTTCCGCGGGATACGAATGCGGAATAACGATAGAGAATTTCAACGACGTCAAGCAAGGAGACGTCTTCGAGCTGTATAAGCTTGAAGAAATAAAGCAGCAACTTTGAAGCACGGGTTTTAAATGGTTGTCGGTGTAGCGAGATTTGACGTCTATATGTCGGGCAACAGATCCCTAAAGGATAAAAGACGGTTGGTCAAAAGCCTTGTTGAGAGGACAAAAGCTAGATTTCCCGGCCTCTCCGTGGCGGAAGTAGATTCTCTCGATCTCAAGGGCAAGGCCACTTTGGGAATCGCCTACGTTTCAAACGACCTCTCCCTGGCCAATTCGGTTCTGGATAACGTCGTTTCTTACGTGGAAAGCGCGGGAAGCTTTCGCATGGGGGAAAAGCAAATGGAGTTCATTCGTTTCTAGAGTAACGGTGGATGGTTCGCAAATTCAAAAGATCCGCGAGAATATCCGACCTGATAGCGAGGGAGATATCCGAAATGTTTCTGCGCGGACAAATCAAAGATCCCAGAGTGTCGTCGGTAAACGTGACGGAAGTACGGGTTTCAGACGATATGGGACACGCGAAGATTTTCTTCGCCTCTTTTCAAGAAGATTGCGATATTGAGCGGACGCTCGACGGATTGAGAAACGCCACGGGCTATATAAAAACCTCGCTTGCGAAAAAATTGAAGATGAAAAAAATGCCGGAAATAGAGTTTCAATACGACGATCTTGTCGAGAGGCGGGCTAGGATAGAAAGCATACTGAAGGATGTGTCCAATGAACGGGATTGACGATATTGTAAACCTTATAAAGGAAAACCGAAGCTTTCTTGTGGTTTCTCATGAAAATCCGGATTGCGACGCTTTGGGCTCTACCCTGGGCATGGTTTTTGTTCTTCGCGATATGGGAAAAGACGCGATTGCGTACAACTCGGACGAGGTTCCGAGCTACCTACGTTTTCTTCCCGGCTCCTCTTTTGTAACCGATTCTTTTTCCCCCGCCGCCGCGAACGCGGACGCGATTATCGTTGTCGATTGCGCCGATATTTCCCGGCCGGGAAAAGAATTTGAGAATTTCGTCTCGAAAACAAACGCCGCCATGGCGTTTATCGACCACCATGCGACGAACCGTTCGGATTCCAAATATCGCCTCGTGGACGAAAACGCTTCTTGCACCGCGGCGCTTATCTACAGAATTATAAAGCGTATGGGGCTTTCTATAAGTTTAGAAATCGCCGAATGTCTTTTTTCCGGCATAGTCGGGGATACGGGCTCTTTTCGGTATTCGAACACCTCCGCGGGTACGTTCGAAATCGCCGCGGAACTCGTCAAAGGCGGCGCGGATCCTGAGAAAATCTCCAGATGTATCTACGACAACCAACCCATTCGAAAAATAAGACTGAGGGCTTTGGCGATGAAGACTCTTGAAGTGGACGAAGACGGTAAAACGGCCTTTCTGCACGTTTCAAAAGAGATGTTTGAACTGACGGATACGAAAAAAGAGCACGCCGAAGGTATCGTAAGTATCGCCAGGTCCATAGAAGGGGTGGAAGTCGCCGTTTTCTGTAGACAGGAGCCGAATTCCGAGTGGAAAATCAGCCTCAGATCGAAGCGATACGTCGATGTGGCTCGAATCGCCTCGCGATTCGGAGGGGGAGGACACAGAAAAGCGGCCGGTTGCAATATCTCCGCGCCGCTTGAGAAGGTCAAAAGCGAACTTCGCGCCGCGATTCGGGAGGAGATTTAATGGACGGAGTCGTGGTTATCGACAAGCCAAGAGGCCTTACTTCCGCTCAGACGCTCGATAAAGTCAAAAAAACTTTGGGAGCTAAAAAAGCCGGTCACACGGGCACTCTCGACCCGTTTGCCACCGGAGTTTTGCCCACGTGCTTCAATCAGGCGACAAAAGCCATTCCATATATCGGAGACGATACGAAGGAATATGAAGCGACTATGATTCTCGGGGTTTCAACCGATACCATGGACAATACCGGGACGGTAATCAGTAAAAACGAAGGGAAAAACATCGACAGAAGGGAGATTGAGGAGGTAATCGGCGGTTTTCTTGGAGAGATAACGCAAGTTCCGCCGATGTATTCCGCCGCGAAGGTATCTGGCACGAAGCTCTACGCGCTTGCCAGAATGGGGAAGCGGATTGAAAGAAAACCGAAACGGGTTTCGATAGAGAAAATAAAACTTCTTGACTTCTCTTATCCCGAAGCCGCTTTTTACGTGAAGTGCTCCCGCGGGACGTATATCAGAGCTATAGCTTCGGACGCGGGAGACAAACTGGGCTGCGGAGCGCATCTCTCGGAGCTTAGAAGACTTAGAAGCGGTATTTTCACGTTAAACGACGCAAGCAGCATTGAGGATGTGGAATCCGGCAATTACTGCATGCTTTCTCTGGGAGAAGTTCTCGCGCGTTATCCCAGGGTTTGCGTGAGTGAAGGTTTTCGCAAAATAACGCGCGACGGAATTCACTTTCGCCGCGAGTTACTTTCGGATGTGGAGTTGCCCGAATTTAAAAATGGAGATATACTCACCGTCTTTTGCGGCGAGAGGATTCTTTCTATCTGCCAAGCCCAGGAGGATTCGGACAGGCTTGAGTATATGGCGGATAAGGATATAGTGTTTCGACATTTAAGAGTGTTTAATTGATAAAGCGGATAGTGTTTAGGAGGAAGTAAGTTATGTCTTTGGAAAAAGAGCGAAAGACGCAAGTTATAAAGGAATTTCAAAAGCATGAAAACGATGTGGGTTCGGCGGAGGCGCAGATAGGGGTTTTGAACGCGAAAATAAACGAGTTGTCCGAGCATGTGCAAAGGGCTCCCAAGGATCATCACTCAAGAAGGGGGCTGGTTTCCATGGTTGCGAAGAGAAGAAAGCTGCTCAATTACGTAAAGAGAGTGAGGCCCGGGGAGTACGGAGCGCTTATTGAGACCTTGGGACTTAGAAAATAAAAAAACAGACGATCTGGAGGAAATGAATTGACGGAACAAACGATACGAATGGAGGCGGAGCTTTTCGGGGCGACTCTGCGTCTTGAAACTGGAAGGCTTGCTAGGCAGGCAAGCGGGGCGGTGCTCGCTTCCTGCGGAGGAACCACGGTGCTGGCTACCGTCGTCGCTTCGGAAGAAGCGATAGAAGATGATTTTCTGCCGCTTACGATTAATTATCAGGAAAAATCCTACGCGGCCGGAAAAATTCCCGGAGGCTATTTTAAAAGAGAAGGTCGTCCCAGCGAAAAGGAGATTCTTACCTCAAGACTGATCGATAGACCGATAAGACCCCTAATACCGAAAGGGTTCTGCTACCCGACTCAAGTTATAGTGACGGTTATTTCCGCCGACGGTGATAATGCCACGGACGTTCTTTCGCTAATAGCTTCTTCGGCGGCGCTTATGGTCTCCGATATTCCGTTTGCAGGACCCGTCGCGGCGCTTACCGTCGGGAAAATCGACGGAAAACTAGTTATAAATCCCTCTCCAGCCCAGCTTGACGAAAGCACTATGGAGATAACGGTCGCGGGTACCGAGGAGGCTATCGTCATGGTTGAAGGAGGCGCCAAGGAAATAAGCGAAGCGGAAGTCGTGGAAGCTCTCACTTTCGCTCATGAGGGAATCGGGGAGATAATTTCTTTCCAAAACCGTTTCCTGGAAGGGTTGGAAAAAGAAAAAAGAGACGTCACCGAGGCGCAAACCGACGGAATCGTCGAGGATAAAGTCCGCTCCAAAGCCATGGCTTTATTAAGCGGACAACCGATAGTGGCAGATTCCAAACTGAGTAGAAAAAAGCTTATAAAGCGTATTTACGAAGATACGACAAGCGAACTTGCGGCCGAGCACTCAGAAGACAAAGCCCGAATCGACAAGGCGTTTGACGACCTGATTAAAGACTGCGTAAGGAGCAAAATAGTCGAGGGAGTCAGGCCCGACGGAAGGGATTACACCACCGTAAGGCCCATATCGGGCGAGGTGGGGATGCTTGAGCGCACTCATGGGTCCGCTCTTTTTACCCGAGGGGAGACTCAGGCGATAGTTGTCGCGACTCTTGGAAGCTCCTACGACGAGCAGAGAATCGATTCGCTTGAAGGCGATCAGACGAGAAGCTTTATGCTTCACTATAATTTCCCCCCTTACTCGGTGGGGGAGACAAGCAACCGTCTTGGTCCCGGAAGAAGAGAGATAGGGCACGGCGCTCTTGCCGCGAGAGCTATAAAGCCGGTTTTGCCCGACAAAGAGAATTTCCCGTATACCATTAGAATCGTTTCGGAAATTCTGGAGTCAAACGGATCCTCCTCGATGGCTACCGTGTGCGGTTCCTCAATGGCTCTTATGGATGCCGGAGTGCCTATAAGCGCCCCTGTGGCTGGAATAGCTATGGGCCTTATAAAAGAAGGCGATAAATTCGTCGTTCTCTCCGATATCCTGGGAGACGAAGATCATCTGGGAGACATGGATTTCAAGGTGGCGGGTACCCAAAACGGTATTACGGCTCTGCAGATGGATATAAAGATAAGCGGAATAACGAAGGAAATTCTCACCACCGCGCTCTCGCAAGCCAAAGACTCCAGAATGCATGTTCTGGGGAAAATGGAAGAGATGATAAGCGTGCCCAGAGAAGAACTTTCTGAGTACGCGCCGAGAATTCTCACTATGCAGCTAAAACCGGAGAAGGTTAAAACCGTGATTGGCTCCGGCGGAAAGACCATAAAAAAGATAGTTGAGGATACCGGGGCGCAGATAGACATACAGGACGACGGTCTTGTTAAGATTTTCTCGCCCGACTACGAAGCTTGCAAGAAAGCTGAGGACTATATAAAGAAAATAGTTGAAGATATTATTGCCGGCAAGTTCTATGTAGGAGTGGTCAAGCGTATTCTGGATTTCGGAGCGATTGTCGAGCTGGGTCCCGGAAAAGACGGACTTTTGCATATCTCCGAACTTGAAAACCGCAGAGTCGCCAAGGTGACAGATATTCTTAATGAAAAAGACGAAGTTCTCGTAAAATGCCTCGCGGTTGAACGCGACGGCAAGGTGAGACTTAGCCGAAAGGCGGCGCTTGATCAGAATATAGAGGATTACAAAGTTTCCGATTAGATCGTAGAATTGAGTCCTACCGAGGAAAAACCGAAGCTTGTGGTCGTTTTGGGTCCGACGGCTTCGGGTAAGACCGAGACGGCGCTTGAAATAGCGGATAAAACCGGCGCCTGCGTGATTAACGCCGATTCCATACAAGTCTACAGATATTTCGATATAGGAAGCGCGAAGCTCGCCGAGGAGCAGAGGCGGGGAATTCCGCATTTCATGATAGATATCGTGGACCCCGACGAGGAATTTAACGCCGGTGTGTACATGAGACGAGCTCTTGACCTCATAGGAGAACTTATCCGTAAGGGGGAAAGAATAGTTGTGGTGGGAGGGACTTTCCTCTACATAAAAGCTCTTCTTTACGGGCTTGTGGAAAACGTTCCGGTCGATCGGGAATTTAGAAATAGTCTTGCCCGCGAGAGGGATGTGAAAGGAACGAAGTCGCTTCACTTAAGGCTTAAATCCGTAGATCCCGAGTCCGCCGAGCGTATAAATCCGAATGATTACGTAAGGATTGAGCGAGCGCTTGAGGTTTATCACTCAACCGGTGAACCGATGTCCGATCATCAATTTCGCCACGGTTTTTCCGAGCGAAGGTTCGACTCTCTAAAAATAGGTCTTTTTCAAAGCAGGGATAAATTGCGTGGCACCATAGACAAAAGGGTTAAAGGGATGATTGATCGCGGCTGGGTTGAGGAAGTAAAAGCCATAAGAGCCATGGGTTACGAAACCGATTTAAAACCCATGAAGTCCGTAGGGTACAGGCGAATCAACGAATTTCTTGACGGACGTCTTAATTTGGAAACGGCGGCGGAGGCGATAAAAACGGATACTAAGAGGCTTGCCAAAAGACAACTTACCTGGCTTCATGCCAAAGCCGGAATAAATCGCTTTGATCCCGCCAGCGAAAAAAACTCTATACTTGAATCTTGCCGCGAATTTTTCGACTGATCGAAGTTTCGTTACTTTCTCTGCGGATCTTTGTAAGAATGGATCGTTCGCAATATTATCACCGCGCCGATTAGAACGGAAAGCACGGGCAAAAGCCATAATATAATACTGAACCCTTTGGCGGGAGGGGATGCGAGAATCGTCTCTCCATAGCTTGAGACGAAATAATCCACTATCTGTTCCTTCGTCTCTCCCTCGAGCAATTTCGTTTTTATAACGGCCCTCATGTCTCGGGCAAGTTGGGCGTTTGACTCCGCCACGCTTTGACCCTCGCAAACAGGGCACATTAGTTCCGCGGAGATTTCGGCGATTCTGTCTTCCAAAGTGTCCGCGCTTGCGCAAAAGGGAATTAACAAAAGGAGCGGGAAAAAAAGAAGCTCGGCACTATGCATTTTGCGAAAAAGGCGACTCAAGTGTCTATAACTACTGAAGTTTTTCATTTGCCCGTACCCGCTCCGGCACCCCGAAGATAGTGCGTAATCATCTTTTCGGTAAGCGGTCCTCTGTGTCTGTTGGTGACAATTCCGTCGGGATTTATGAAAAATGTTTCCGGAACTCCCCCTATTCCGTAATCGAGGTGAATTCTGTTTTCCGGGTCGTAAACGTTGATAAACTTCTCTCCGAACGATTCTATGTACTTTTGCGCGCTTTTCATGTCATCCATTATGTTTATTCCTATGAATTCAACACGTTTGTTCGAAAACGACATATGCGCTTTCGCAAGTTCCGGAGCTTCTTCTTTGCAGGGGTTGCACCAGGAAGCCCAGAAATTCAAAAGCAGCGACTTTCCTCTAAAGTCGGAAAGCCTTACTTTTTCCCCTTCAAACGATTGCAGCGTGAAATCTGGGGCGGGTTTTCCGACGAGGACGGAAGGAGTTTGAGCGTCTTTATTTCCGGCAAGTCCGGTCCAAAGGGAGTAAACCAGCAACGCCGTGAGTGAAAAAGCGACGGCGACCGAGATAACAGTAGATGTTTTCATGATTGAACTTCGATTTTTCTAGCCTTAGAGGCTCTTTTGGTTATCATTCCACAAGTCCCTAACTTACTTTATTATAATTGATTTTATGAAAAAGCTAATAATCGTCTCAAACAGGTTGCCGACGACAGTGCGGGAGGAAAACGGGAAACTTTCCTTTGAACCGAGCGTGGGCGGTGTCGCTACCGGACTTAGCTCTCTCGATACCGATTACGAGAACCACTGGATAGGCTGGTCGGGGGTGGATTACGGGAATCTCTCCCGGAAGCAGGTTGCCGAAGTAAAACGGCGGCTTGAAGAGGAGAATTTTTTTCCGGTAGATCTCAGCGCGCAAGAGGTTAAAGATTACTATCAAGGTTTTTGCAACGAGGTCATATGGCCGCTTTTTCATTACTTCGTCCAGTATGGGACTTACAAAAAGAAGTTTTGGGAATCTTACACTAACGTGAATCGCAAGTTCGCCCAGGCTATACTCGATGTGGCTAGGCAAGGAGATTACATATGGATTCACGATTACCATCTTATGCTCGTTCCGGATCTTGTGAAAAAAGAGCTTCCCGACTCGAGTATAGGTTTTTTTCTTCATATACCTTTCCCCTCTTCCGAAATTTTCCGACTTATTCCCTGGTGTCGGGAAATAATACAGGGGCTCACGGGAGCGGACCTCATAGGTTTTCATACTTTCGACTACGTCAGGCATTTCGCCGAAAGCGTGAGGAGAATACTCGGGCACGAGCATTCTCTCGGAAGATTTATAATCGGAGAAAGAGAGATAAAAATCGATACTTTTCCCATGGGGATAGATTACGAGAAATTCTCCGTCGCGTATAGGAATAGAAACGTTAAGAAAAGAAAAAAAGAATTTAAAGACCTTCTCGGAAACGGTCGTAAGATTATTCTCTCAATTGACCGTCTCGATTACTCAAAAGGAATTCCCGAGAGACTGAGAGCCTTCGATCTTTTTCTCAAAAACAATCCTCAATTTAGAAGCAAAGTGGTTCTGGTTCTGGTCGCCGTGCCTTCAAGAACCGAAGTTGTTCACTACAAGATACTGAAAAAAGAGGTTGACAATCTTGTCGGTTTGATAAACGGTCGCTATGGAACCATCGGCTGGAATCCCATTCACTATATGTACAGATCTTTCGGGTTTGAGGAACTAATCTCTCTCTACCTGACCGCGGACATACTTTTCATTACCCCGCTTCGCGACGGCATGAATCTGATAGCCAAAGAGTATGTTGCCGCCCGACAGGACAAAACCGGTGTTCTTATACTTGGTGAGATGGCGGGGACCGCCCAGGAATTGAGCGAGGCGATAATTATAAACCCAAACGACTTGGAAGCTACTTCGCGGGCGCTTGAAACCGCTTTCGACATGACCGAGGTGGAACAGAAAAAGCGGATGAAAACGATGCAAAACCGCCTCAGCAGATACGATGTCAAGACATGGACGGCGGATTTCATGCAGAGGCTTGACGAAACGAAAGAAAGACAGCTTAAGATGGTCTCCCGTGTAGTGAGTCCTGAAATAGCGAGCGAACTGATAGAAAGATATAAAGCCAGTAAAAGATGTCTTTTTCTGCTCGATTATGACGGTTCTCTCGTTTCTTTCAAGAACAATCCCCAAGACTCCAATCCAGATCCGAAACTTTATCGCGCGCTCGAGACGCTTTGTTCAAGGAAGGAAAACGAACTTGTCATAATAAGCGGCAGGGACAGGAAAATTCTTACCGACTGGCTTGGAGACGTAACCGACGGTCTAGCGGCGGAGCATGGTCTTTGGATAAGGCGTGAGGAATGGGAGATGCTCGACATTGTCTCCGAGGGATGGAAAGAAGAAATAAGACCCATACTGGAGGTGTTTGTCGATAGGACCCCGGGATCTCTAATTGAAGAAAAAAACTATTCTCTAGCCTGGCATTACAGAAAAGTTGATCCCGCGCTTTCCGGCGTGAGGGTGGGAGAACTTAAAGATATGCTGTCGCACATAACGGCGAATCTGGAAATTGGAATGCTTGAGGGAAACAAAGTTGTGGAAATCAAGGGTTCTTTTATAAACAAAGGCAAGGCGGCCGCTAAGTGGCTTAATTCGGAGAAATGGGATCTTATCGTATCGATAGGAGACGACTGGACCGACGAGGATATTTTCGAGCAACTTACAGATGAAGACTATTCAATAAAAGTGGGTTTCGGTCCATCAAAGGCCAGATACAGAGTTCGGTCGACAAACGAAGCTAGAGAACTTCTTTTTTCTCTGGAAGAGGTAACTAGGGAGATGGAAGAATTCAAAACTTAGTTGATTTGTCTATTAAATGCTTGATTTGTTTGTAATGCTAGTTATATAATGGGGTTACAGTGGGTTGGAGTATTTTGCTTTACTCGAAAATTGTTTCGTCGATTAGACGTGGTTTCAGGTGCGTAGTCGACTCGTTTGTCGTATTTTCCCTTGTGGCAGTATTTCTTTTGTTTTTGACCTCGGGGGCTCAATACGCGAAAGCGCAGTCTGTCCCCGCCAAGCCTGATCATTTCACCGTGGGAGTGTCTGGACTCGGTTTTAACGGTCAAGCCCAATTAAACTGGAGAAACCCGAATAACCCCAACATAACGAAGTATCAGGTACGGCATAAGGCTGGAACGAGCTTCACATCCTTAGATAGTTGGGTGGATATTCCAGGTAGCGGTGCCAGCACAAGGAATCATCTTATAACAAATCTGACATTTGGAACGACCTATGCGTTCCAGGTACGGGCGGTGAATGGTAACGGAAACGGAGCGGCGAGCGATGTGCTAACGGCGGCACCGACGCCATTGCCAGGTCCCAATGCTGCTGGCAGATTTGTTCATACACCAACAAATGTGGTAGTGGGACTTCCCGGGTTTAACAAGGTCAGTGTCAGTTGGGATTGGGATGATCCCATATGTTCCGCGCTTTCCGGTGAGCCCTACCTATATGAGGTTGTATACAGGAAGACTACAGGGGGAGTAGCTTGGGATACGAACGATAGGGAGACCGACGCAGGTTCTTACGAAATTTACAGCGGAGCAACAACACTAGTGTTTCCTCTGGATGGATTTTTTGGAGAACCAGTATTGGATCCAGGGGAGTACGAAATCAGCGTTAACTACGCTGGTGGTAATCCCCCATGCAAATCAGGACCTACTGTGGCCGCATTTGGTTCTTGGACCTCTCCGGTCAGGGTCATGGTACCGGAGCTGTTAAAACTAACAGGGACTCCAGTAACGTTAACGGAGGGAGGTAGTGCCGAGACGTTCAGTGTGGCGTTGAGTGAAGAGCCGACGGGTAATGTGACGGTAACGGTAACGAGCAATGACACGGGAGCGGCGACGGTATCACCGAGCAGTCTTACGTTCACGCCCACAAACTATTCAACGGCACAGGACGTAACTGTAACGCCTGTAGACGATAACGACGCGTTGGATGAGAGTGTATCGGTAAGTTTGAACGCTTCGGGAGGCGGATACGACGGAGCGGGTAAATATGTAACAGTAACGGTAACGGATGATGAGGATACGACGTTAGAACTTACGGGAACGCCTGTAAGCGTAACGGAGGGCGGAGCGGCGGGAACGTTCAGCGTGAAGTTAAGCGCGGAGCCGACGGAGACAGTAACGGTAACGGTAACAAGCGACGACACGGGAGCGGCGACGGTATCACCCGATACGTTAACGTTCACAACTACAGACTACGCGACGACGCAGGATGTAACTGTAACGCCAGTAGACGATAACGACGCGTTGGATGAGAGTGTAACGGTAAGTCTTGACGCTACTGGAGGGGGCTATGACGACTCGGATGAAGATGTAGCTGTAACGGTGACGGATGATGAGGATACGACGTTAGAACTTACGGGTACGCCAGTAAGCCTAACGGAAGGCGGAGCGGCCGGAACGTTCAGTGTGAAGTTAAGCGCGGAGCCGACGGAGACAGTAACTGTAACGGTAACAAGTGACGACACGGGAGCGGCGACGGTATCACCCGGAACATTGACGTTCACTGTGGCAAACTACGCGACCACGCAAGACGTAACTGTAACGCCGGTAGACGATAACGACGCGTTGGATGAGAGTGTAACGGTAAGTCTTGACGCTACTGGAGGGGGCTATAACGACTCGGATGAAGATGTAGCTGTAACGGTAACGGATGATGAGGATACGACATTAGAACTTACGGGTACGCCTGTAAACATAACGGAGGGAGGAGCGGCCGGGACGTTCAGTGTGAAGTTAAGCGCGGAGCCAACGGCAACGGTAACGGTAACAGTAACAAGTGACGACACAGGAGCGGCGACGGTCTCACCCGGAACATTGACGTTCACTGTGGCAAACTACGCGACCACTCAGGATGTAACTGTAACGCCGGTAGACGATAACGACGCGTTGGACGAGAGCGTAACGGTAAGTCTTGACGCAAGTGGAGGAGGGTATAACGACTCGGATGAGGATGTAGCTGTAACGGTAACGGATGACGAGGATACGACATTGACGCTAAGCGTCGCTACTGTGTCTGTAACGGAGGGAGGAGCGGCCGGGACGTTCAGTGTGAGTTTAAGCGCTGAGCCGACGGCAACAGTAACTGTAACGGTAACAAGTGACGACACAGGGGCGGCGACTGTATCACCCGGGACATTAACGTTCACAACTACAAACTACGCGACCACTCAGGATGTAACGGTAACGCCAGTGGATGATAACGACGCGTTGGATGAGAGCGTAACGGTAAGCCTTGACGCAAGTGGAGGGGGCTATAACGACTCGGATGAGGATGTAGCTGTAACGGTAACGGATGATGAGGATACGACGTTAGAACTTACGGGAACTCCTGTAAACATAACGGAGGGAGGAGCGGCCGGGACATTCAGTGTGAAGTTAAGCGCTGAGCCAACGGCAACAGTAACGGTAACGGTAACAAGCGACGACACGGGAGCGGCGACGGTATCACCCGGGACATTAACGTTCACGACTACAAACTACGCGACGACGCAGGACGTAACTGTAACGCCAGTGGATGATAACGACGCGTTGGATGAGAATGTAACGGTAAGTCTTGACGCAAGTGGAGGAGGATATAACGACTCGGATGAGGATGTAGCTGTAACGGTAACGGATGACGAGGATACGACATTGACGCTAAGCGTCGCTACTGTGTCTGTAACGGAGGGAGGAGCGGCCGGGACATTCAGTGTGAAGTTAAGCGCGGAGCCGACGGCAACAGTAACTGTAACGGTAACAAGTGACGACACAGGGGCGGCGACGGTATCACCCGGGACATTAACGTTCACAACTACAAACTACGCGACCACTCAGGACGTAACTGTAACGCCGGTAGACGATAACGACGCGTTGGATGAGAGCGTAACGGTAAGCCTGGACGCAAGTGGAGGGGGATATAACGACTCGGATGAGGATGTAGCTGTAACGGTAACGGATGATGAGGATACGACGTTAGAACTTGCGGGTACGCCTGTAAGCGTAACGGAGGGAGGAGCGGCCGGGACATTCAGTGTGAAGTTAAGCGCTGAGCCAACGGCAACAGTAACGGTAACGGTAACAAGTGACGACACGGGAGCGGCGACGGTCTCACCCGGAACATTAACGTTCACAACTACAAACTACGCGACCACTCAGGACGTAACTGTAACGCCAGTGGATGATAACGACGCGTTGGATGAGAATGTAACGGTAAGCCTTGACGCAAGTGGAGGCGGGTATAACGACTCGGATGAGGATGTAGCTGTAACGGTAACGGATGACGAGGATACGACGTTAGAACTTACGGGAACTCCTGTAAACATAACGGAGGGAGGAGCGGCCGGGACATTCAGTGTGAAGTTAAGCGCGGAGCCAACGGCAACGGTAACTGTAACAGTAACAAGCGACGACACGGGAGCGGCGACGGTATCACCCGGAACATTAACGTTCACTGTGGCAAACTACGCGACCACACAGGACGTAACGGTAACGCCGGTAGATGATAACGACGCGTTGGATGAGAATGTAACGGTAAGCCTTGACGCAAGTGGAGGCGGGTATAACGACTCGGATGAGGATATAGCTGTAACGGTAACGGATGATGAGGATACGACGTTAGAACTTGCGGGTACGCCCGTAAACATAACGGAGGGAGGAGCGGCCGGGACGTTCAGTGTGAAGTTAAGCGCGGAGCCAACGGCAACGGTAACTGTAACGGTAACGAGTGACGACACGGGAGCGGCGACGGTCTCACCCGGAACATTAACGTTCACAACTACAAACTACGCGACGACGCAGGACGTAACTGTAACGCCGGTAGATGATAACGACGCGTTGGATGAGAATGTAACGGTAAGTCTAGACGCAAGTGGAGGAGGATATAACGACTCGGATGAGGATGTAGCTGTAACGGTAACGGATGACGAGGATACGACATTGACGCTAAGCGTCGCTACTGTGTCTGTAACGGAGGGAGGAGCGGCCGGGACGTTCAGTGTGAGTTTAAGCGCTGAGCCTACGGCAACAGTAACTGTAACGGTAACAAGTGACGACACAGGGGCGGTGACGGTATCACCCGGGACATTAACGTTCACAACTACAAACTACGCGACCACTCAGGACGTAACTGTAACGCCGGTAGATGATAACGACGCGTTGGATGAGAATGTAACGGTAAGCCTGGACGCAAGTGGAGGGGGGTATAACGACTCGGATGAGGATGTAGCTGTAACGGTAACGGATGACGAGGATACGACGTTAGAACTTACGGGAACGCCTGTAAACATAACGGAGGGAGGAGCGGCCGGGACGTTTAGTGTGAAGTTAAGCGCTGAGCCAACGGCAACAGTAACTGTAACGGTAACAAGTGACGACACAGGGGCGGCGACGGTATCACCCGGAACATTAACGTTCACAACTACAAACTACGCGACCACTCAGGACGTAACGGTAACGCCGGTAGATGATAACGACGCGTTGGATGAGAATGTAACGGTAAGTCTTGACGCAAGTGGAGGAGGGTATAACGACTCGGATGAGGATGTAGCTGTAACGGTAACGGATGACGAGGATACGACATTGACGCTAAGCGTCGCTACTGTGTCTGTAACGGAGGGAGGAGCGGCCGGGACGTTCAGTGTGAGTTTAAGCGCTGAGCCGACGGCAACAGTAACTGTAACGGTAACAAGTGACGACACAGGGGCGGCGACGGTATCACCCGGGACATTAACGTTCACAACTACAAACTACGCGACCACTCAGGATGTAACGGTAACGCCAGTGGATGATAACGACGCGTTGGATGAGAGCGTAACGGTAAGCCTTGACGCAAGTGGAGGCGGGTATAACGACTCGGATGAGGATGTAGCTGTAACGGTAACGGATGATGAGGATACGACGTTAGAACTTACGGGAACTCCTGTAAACATAACGGAGGGAGGAGCGGCCGGGACATTCAGTGTGAAGTTAAGCGCTGAGCCAACGGCAACAGTAACTGTAACGGTAACAAGTGACGACACGGGAGCGGCGACGGTATCACCCGGGACATTGACGTTCACAACTACAAACTACGCGACGACGCAGGACGTAACTGTAACGCCGGTAGATGATAACGACGCGTTGGATGAGAATGTAACGGTAAGTCTTGACGCAAGTGGAGGAGGATATAACGACTCGGATGAGGATGTAGCTGTAACGGTAACGGATGACGAGGATACGACATTGACGCTAAGCGTCGCTACTGTGTCTGTAACGGAGGGAGGAGCGGCCGGGACATTCAGTGTGAGTTTAAGCGCTGAGCCGACGGCAACAGTAACTGTAACGGTAACAAGTGACGACACAGGAGCGGCGACGGTCTCACCCGGGACATTAACGTTCACAACTACAAACTACGCGACCACTCAGGATGTAACGGTAACGCCAGTGGATGATAACGACGCGTTGGATGAGAGCGTAACGGTAAGCCTGGACGCAAGTGGAGGGGGATATAACGACTCGGATGAGGATGTAGCTGTAACGGTAACGGATGATGAGGATACGACGTTAGAACTTACGGGAACTCCTGTAACGATAGTAGAAGGAGGAAACGCGGGAGCGTTCAGCGTGAGGTTAAGCGCTGAGCCAACGGCAACAGTAACTGTAACAGTAACAAGCGACGACACTGGAGCGGCGACGGTATCACCCGGGACATTAACGTTCACAACTACAAACTACGCGACGACGCAGGATGTAACGGTAACGCCGGTAGACGATAACGACGCGTTGGATGAGAATGTAACGGTAAGCCTGGACGCAAGTGGAGGGGGCTATAACGACTCGGATGAGGATGTAGCTGTAACGGTAACGGATGATGAGGATACGACATTGACGCTAAGCGTTGCTACTGTGTCTGTAACGGAGGGAGGAGCGGCCGGGACGTTCAGTGTGAGTTTAAGCGCGGAGCCAACGGCAACGGTAACGGTAACGGTAACAAGCGACGACACAGGAGCGGCGACTGTATCACCCGGGACATTAACGTTCACAACTACAAACTATGCGACCACTCAGGACGTAACTGTAACGCCGGTAGATGATAACGACGCGTTGGATGAGAATGTAACGGTAAGCCTTGACGCAAGTGGAGGCGGGTATAACGACTCGGATGAGGATGTAGCTGTAACGGTAACGGATGATGAGGATACGACGTTAGAACTTACGGGAACGCCTGTAAACATAACGGAGGGAGGAGCGGCCGGGACATTCAGTGTGAAGTTAAGCGCGGAGCCAACGGCAACGGTAACGGTAACGGTAACAAGTGACGACACAGGGGCGGCGACGGTATCACCCGGAACATTAACGTTCACAACTACAAACTACGCGACCACTCAGGACGTAACGGTAACGCCGGTAGATGATAACGACGCGTTGGATGAGAATGTAACGGTAAGCCTTGACGCAAGTGGAGGCGGGTATAACGACTCGGATGAGGATGTAGCTGTAACGGTAACGGATGATGAGGATACGACGTTAGAACTTACGGGAACTCCTGTAACGATAGTAGAAGGAGGAAACGCGGGAACGTTCAGCGTGAAGTTAAGCGCTGAGCCAACGGCAACGGTAACGGTAACGGTAACAAGCGACGACACTGGAGCGGCGACTGTCTCACCCGGGACATTAACGTTCACAACTACAAACTACGCGACGACGCAGGACGTAACTGTAACGCCGGTAGATGATAACGACGCGTTGGATGAGAATGTAACGGTAAGCCTAGACGCAAGTGGAGGGGGGTATAACGACTCGGATGAGGATGTAGCTGTAACGGTAACGGATGACGAGGATACGACATTGACGCTAAGCGTCGCTACTGTGTCTGTAACGGAGGGAGGAGCGGCCGGGACATTCAGTGTGAAGTTAAGCGCGGAGCCAACGGCAACAGTAACTGTAACGGTAACAAGCGACGACACAGGGGCGGCGACGGTATCACCCGGGACATTAACGTTCACAACTACAAACTACGCGACGACGCAGGACGTAACTGTAACGCCGGTAGATGATAACGACGCGTTGGATGAGAATGTAACGGTAAGTCTAGACGCAAGTGGAGGAGGATATAACGACTCGGATGAGGATGTAGCTGTAACGGTAACGGATGACGAGGATACGACATTGACGCTAAGCGTCGCTACTGTGTCTGTAACGGAGGGAGGAGCGGCCGGTACGTTCAGTGTGAGTTTAAGCGCTGAGCCTACGGCAACAGTAACTGTAACGGTAACAAGCGACGACACAGGGGCGGCGACGGTCTCACCCGGAACATTGACGTTCACTGTGGCAAACTACGCGACCACTCAGGACGTAACTGTAACGCCAGTGGATGATAACGACGCGTTGGATGAGAATGTAACGGTAAGCCTGGACGCAAGTGGAGGAGGATATAACGACTCGGATGAGGATGTAGCTGTAACGGTAACGGATGATGAGGATACGACGTTATCGTTAAGTGGAACTCCGGTAACTGTCGTAGAGGGAGGAAACGCGGGAACGTTCAGCGTGAGGTTAAGCGCGGAGCCAACGGCAACGGTAACGGTAACGGTAACAAGCGACGACACAGGAGCGGCGACGGTCTCACCCGGAACATTGACGTTCACAACTACAAACTACGCGACGACGCAGGACGTAACTGTAACGCCGGTAGATGATAACGACGCGTTGGATGAGAGCGTAACGGTAAGCCTTGACGCAAGTGGAGGGGGGTATAACGACTCGGATGAGGATGTATCGGTAACGGTAACGGATGACGAGGATACGACGTTAGAACTTACGGGAACTCCTGTAAACATAACGGAGGGAGGAGCGGCCGGGACGTTCAGTGTGAAGTTAAGCGCTGAGCCAACGGCAACAGTAACTGTAACGGTAACAAGTGACGACACGGGGGCGGCGACGGTATCACCCGGGACATTAACGTTCACAACTACAAACTACGCGACGACGCAGGACGTAACGGTAACGCCAGTGGACGATAACGACGCGTTGGATGAGAGCGTAACGGTAAGCCTGGACGCAAGTGGAGGAGGATATAACGACTCGGATGAGGATGTAGCTGTAACGGTAACGGATGATGAGGATACGACGTTAGAACTTACGGGAACTCCTGTAAACATAACGGAGGGAGGAGCGGCCGGGACGTTCAGTGTGAAGTTAAGCGCTGAGCCAACGGCAACGGTAACTGTAACGGTAACAAGTGACGACACGGGGGCGGCGACGGTATCACCCGGGACATTAACGTTCACAACTACAAACTACGCGACGACGCAGGACGTAACGGTAACGCCAGTGGACGATAACGACGCGTTGGATGAGAATGTAACGGTAAGTCTAGACGCAAGTGGAGGGGGGTATAACGACTCGGATGAGGATGTAGCTGTAACGGTAACGGATGATGAGGATACGACGTTAGAACTTACGGGTACTCCTGTAAACATAACGGAGGGAGGAGCGGCCGGGACGTTCAGTGTGAAGTTAAGCGCGGAGCCAACGGCAACGGTAACGGTAACGGTAACAAGTGACGACACAGGGGCGGCGACGGTATCACCCGGAACATTAACGTTCACAACTACAAACTACGCGACCACTCAGGACGTAACGGTAACGCCGGTAGACGATAACGACGCGTTGGATGAGAGTGTAACGGTAAGTCTTGACGCAAGTGGAGGAGGGTATAACGACTCGGATGAGGATGTAGCTGTAACGGTAACGGATGACGAGGATACGACATTGACGCTAAGCGTCGCTACTGTGTCTGTAACGGAGGGAGGAGCGGCCGGGACGTTCAGTGTGAGTTTAAGCGCTGAGCCGACGGCAACAGTAACTGTAACGGTAACAAGTGACGACACAGGGGCGGTGACGGTATCACCCGGGACATTAACGTTCACAACTACAAACTACGCGACCACTCAGGATGTAACGGTAACGCCAGTGGATGATAACGACGCGTTGGATGAGAGCGTAACGGTAAGCCTTGACGCAAGTGGAGGGGGCTATAACGACTCGGATGAGGATGTAGCTGTAACGGTAACGGATGATGAGGATACGACGTTAGAACTTACGGGAACTCCTGTAAACATAACGGAGGGAGGAGCGGCCGGGACATTCAGTGTGAAGTTAAGCGCTGAGCCAACGGCAACAGTAACGGTAACGGTAACAAGTGACGACACGGGAGCGGCGACGGTATCACCCGGGACATTAACGTTCACAACTACAAACTACGCGACGACGCAGGACGTAACTGTAACGCCGGTAGATGATAACGACGCGTTGGATGAGAATGTAACGGTAAGTCTAGACGCAAGTGGAGGGGGCTATAACGACTCGGATGAGGATGTAGCTGTAACGGTAACGGATGACGAGGATACGACGTTAGAACTTACGGGTACGCCTGTAAACATAACGGAGGGAGGAGCGGCCGGGACGTTTAGTGTGAAGTTAAGCGCTGAGCCTACGGCAACGGTAACTGTAACAGTAACAAGCGACGACACGGGAGCGGCGACGGTATCACCCGGGACATTAACGTTCACTGTGGCAAACTACGCGACGACGCAGGACGTAACTGTAACGCCAGTGGATGATAACGACGCGTTGGATGAGAATGTAACGGTAAGCCTTGACGCAAGTGGAGGAGGATATAACGACTCGGATGAGGATGTAGCTGTAACGGTAACGGATGATGAGGATACGACGTTAGAACTTACGGGAACTCCTGTAACGATAGTAGAAGGAGGAAACGCGGGAGCGTTCAGCGTGAGGTTAAGCGCTGAGCCGACGGCAACAGTAACGGTAACGGTAACAAGTGACGACACGGGAGCGGCGACGGTCTCACCCGGGACATTAACGTTCACAACTACAAACTACGCGACCACTCAGGATGTAACGGTAACGCCGGTAGACGATAACGACGCGTTGGATGAGAATGTAACGGTAAGCCTGGACGCAAGTGGAGGAGGATATAACGACTCGGATGAGGATGTAGCTGTAACGGTAACGGATGACGAGGATACGACGTTAGAACTTACGGGTACGCCTGTAAGCGTAACGGAGGGAGGAGCGGCCGGGACGTTTAGTGTGAGGTTAAGCGCTGAGCCAACGGCAACAGTAACTGTAACGGTAACAAGCGACGACACGGGAGCGGCGACGGTATCACCCGGAACATTAACGTTCACAACTACAAACTACGCGACCACTCAGGACGTAACGGTAACGCCAGTAGACGATAACGACGCGTTGGATGAGAATGTAACGGTAAGCCTGGACGCAAGTGGAGGGGGATATAACGACTCGGATGAGGATGTAGCTGTAACGGTAACGGATGATGAGGATACGACGTTAGAACTTACGGGAACTCCTGTAACGATAGTAGAAGGAGGAAACGCGGGAACGTTCAGTGTGAGTTTAAGCGCGGAGCCAACGGCAACAGTAACTGTAACAGTAACAAGCGACGACACTGGAGCGGCGACTGTCTCACCCGGGACATTAACGTTCACAACTACAAACTACGCGACGACGCAGGACGTAACTGTAACGCCAGTAGACGATAACGACGCGTTGGATGAGAATGTAACGGTAAGCCTTGACGCAAGTGGAGGGGGCTATAACGACTCGGATGAGGATGTAGCTGTAACGGTAACGGATGATGAGGATACGACATTATCGTTAAGTGGAACTCCGGTAACTGTCGTAGAGGGAGGAAACGCGGGAACGTTCAGCGTGAGGTTAAGCGCTGAGCCTACGGCAACAGTAACGGTAACAGTAACAAGTGACGATACAGGAGCGGCGACGGTCTCACCCGGGACATTGACGTTCACAACTACAAACTACGCGACGACGCAGGACGTAACTGTAACGCCGGTAGATGATAACGACGCGTTGGATGAGAATGTAACGGTAAGCCTTGACGCAAGTGGAGGAGGATATAACGACTCGGATGAGGATGTAGCTGTAACGGTAACGGATGACGAGGATACGACATTGACGCTAAGCGTCGCTACTGTGTCTGTAACGGAGGGAGGAGCGGCCGGGACATTCAGTGTGAGTTTAAGCGCGGAGCCGACGGCAACAGTAACTGTAACGGTAACAAGTGACGACACAGGGGCGGCGACGGTATCACCCGGGACATTAACGTTCACAACTACAAACTACGCGACCACTCAGGATGTAACTGTAACGCCAGTGGATGATAACGACGCGTTGGATGAGAGCGTAACGGTAAGCCTTGACGCAAGTGGAGGGGGGTATAACGACTCGGATGAGGATGTAGCTGTAACGGTAACGGACGATGAGGATACGACGTTAGAACTTACGGGTACTCCTGTAAACATAACGGAGGGAGGAGCGGCCGGTACGTTCAGTGTGAGTTTAAGCGCGGAGCCAACGGCAACGGTAACGGTAACGGTAACAAGCGACGACACGGGAGCGGCGACGGTATCACCCGGGACATTGACGTTCACAACTACAAACTACGCGACGACGCAGGACGTAACTGTAACGCCGGTAGATGATAACGACGCGTTGGATGAGAATGTAACGGTAAGTCTTGACGCAAGTGGAGGAGGATATAACGACTCGGATGAGGATGTAGCTGTAACGGTAACGGATGACGAGGATACGACATTGACGCTAAGCGTCGCTACTGTGTCTGTAACGGAGGGAGGAGCGGCCGGGACATTCAGTGTGAGTTTAAGCGCGGAGCCGACGGCAACAGTAACTGTAACGGTAACAAGTGACGACACAGGGGCGGCGACGGTCTCACCCGGGACATTAACGTTCACAACTACAAACTACGCGACCACTCAGGATGTAACTGTAACGCCAGTGGATGATAACGACGCGTTGGATGAGAGCGTAACGGTAAGCCTTGACGCAAGTGGAGGGGGGTATAACGACTCGGATGAGGATGTAGCTGTAACGGTAACGGATGACGAGGATACGACGTTAGAACTTACGGGAACTCCTGTAACGATAGTAGAAGGAGGAAACGCGGGAGCGTTCAGCGTGAGGTTAAGCGCTGAGCCAACGGCAACAGTAACTGTAACAGTAACAAGCGACGACACGGGAGCGGCGACGGTATCACCCGGAACATTAACGTTCACAACTACAAACTACGCGACCACTCAGGACGTAACGGTAACGCCAGTGGATGATAACGACGCGTTGGATGAGAATGTAACGGTAAGCCTGGACGCAAGTGGAGGGGGATATAACGACTCGGATGAGGATGTAGCTGTAACGGTAACGGATGATGAGGATACGACGTTAGAACTTACGGGAACTCCTGTAACGATAGTAGAAGGAGGAAACGCGGGAACGTTCAGTGTGAGTTTAAGCGCGGAGCCAACGGCAACAGTAACTGTAACAGTAACAAGCGACGACACTGGAGCGGCGACTGTCTCACCCGGGACATTAACGTTCACAACTACAAACTACGCGACCACTCAGGACGTAACTGTAACGCCAGTAGACGATAACGACGCGTTGGATGAGAATGTAACGGTAAGCCTTGACGCAAGTGGAGGCGGGTATAACGACTCGGATGAGGATGTAGCTGTAACGGTAACGGATGATGAGGATACGACATTATCGTTAAGTGGAACTCCGGTAACTGTCGTAGAGGGAGGAAACGCGGGAACGTTCAGCGTGAGGTTAAGCGCGGAGCCAACGGCAACGGTAACGGTAACAGTAACAAGTGACGATACAGGAGCGGCGACGGTATCACCCGGGACATTGACGTTCACAACTACAAACTACGCGACGACGCAGGACGTAACTGTAACGCCGGTAGATGATAACGACGCGTTGGATGAGAATGTAACGGTAAGTCTAGACGCAAGTGGAGGAGGATATAACGACTCGGATGAGGATGTAGCTGTAACGGTAACGGATGATGAGGATACGACGTTAGAACTTGCGGGTACGCCTGTAAGCGTAACGGAGGGAGGAGCGGCCGGGACGTTCAGTGTGAAGTTAAGCGCGGAGCCAACGGCAACGGTAACTGTAACGGTAACAAGCGACGACACGGGAGCGGCGACGGTCTCACCCGGAACATTGACGTTCACAACTACAAACTACGCGACGACGCAGGACGTAACGGTAACGCCGGTAGACGATAACGACGCGTTGGATGAGAATGTAACGGTAAGCCTTGACGCAAGTGGAGGCGGGTATAACGACTCGGATGAGGATGTAGCTGTAACGGTAACGGATGATGAGGATACGACGTTAGAACTTACGGGAACGCCTGTAACGATAGTAGAAGGAGGAAACGCGGGAGCGTTCAGCGTGAGGTTAAGCGCTGAGCCGACGGCAACGGTAACGGTAACAGTAACAAGTGACGACACAGGGGCGGCGACGGTATCACCCGGGACATTAACGTTCACAACTACAAACTACGCGACGACGCAGGACGTAACTGTAACGCCAGTGGATGATAACGACGCGTTGGATGAGAATGTAACGGTAAGCCTGGACGCAAGTGGAGGCGGATATAACGACTCGGATGAGGATGTAGCTGTAACGGTAACGGATGATGAGGATACGACGTTAGAACTTACGGGTACGCCTGTAAACATAACGGAGGGAGGAGCGGCCGGGACGTTCAGTGTGAGGTTAAGCGCGGAGCCAACGGCAACGGTAACGGTAACGGTAACAAGTGACGACACAGGGGCGGCGACGGTCTCACCCGGGACATTAACGTTCACAACTACAAACTACGCGACCACTCAGGACGTAACTGTAACGCCGGTAGATGATAACGACGCGTTGGATGAGAATGTAACGGTAAGCCTGGACGCAAGTGGAGGGGGCTATAACGACTCGGATGAGGATGTAGCTGTAACGGTAACGGATGATGAGGATACGACGTTAGAACTTACGGGAACTCCTGTAACGATAGTAGAAGGAGGAAACGCGGGAACGTTCAGTGTGAGTTTAAGCGCTGAGCCTACGGCAACAGTAACTGTAACAGTAACAAGCGACGACACTGGAGCGGCGACTGTCTCACCCGGGACATTAACGTTCACAACTACAAACTACGCGACCACTCAGGACGTAACTGTAACGCCAGTAGACGATAACGACGCGTTGGATGAGAATGTAACGGTAAGCCTTGACGCAAGTGGAGGCGGGTATAACGACTCGGATGAGGATGTAGCTGTAACGGTAACGGATGATGAGGATACGACATTATCGTTAAGTGGAACTCCGGTAACTGTCGTAGAGGGAGGAAACGCGGGAACGTTCAGCGTGAGGTTAAGCGCGGAGCCAACGGCAACGGTAACGGTAACAGTAACAAGTGACGATACAGGAGCGGCGACGGTATCACCCGGGACATTGACGTTCACAACTACAAACTACGCGACGACGCAGGACGTAACTGTAACGCCGGTAGATGATAACGACGCGTTGGATGAGAATGTAACGGTAAGTCTAGACGCAAGTGGAGGAGGATATAACGACTCGGATGAGGATGTAGCTGTAACGGTAACGGATGACGAGGATACGACATTGACGCTAAGCGTCGCTACTGTGTCTGTAACGGAGGGAGGAGCGGCCGGGACATTCAGTGTGAGTTTAAGCGCGGAGCCGACGGCAACAGTAACTGTAACGGTAACAAGTGACGACACGGGAGCGGCGACGGTATCACCCGGGACATTAACGTTCACAACTACAAACTACGCGACCACTCAGGATGTAACTGTAACGCCAGTGGATGATAACGACGCGTTGGATGAGAGCGTAACGGTAAGCCTTGACGCAAGTGGAGGGGGCTATAACGACTCGGATGAGGATGTAGCTGTAACGGTAACGGATGATGAGGATACGACGTTAGAACTTGCGGGTACGCCTGTAAGCGTAACGGAGGGAGGAGCGGCCGGGACATTCAGTGTGAAGTTAAGCGCGGAGCCAACGGCAACGGTAACGGTAACGGTAACAAGCGACGACACGGGAGCGGCGACGGTATCACCCGGAACATTAACGTTCACAACTACAAACTACGCGACGACGCAGGACGTAACGGTAACGCCAGTGGATGATAACGACGCGTTGGATGAGAGCGTAACGGTAAGCCTTGACGCAAGTGGAGGGGGCTATAACGACTCGGATGAGGATGTAGCTGTAACGGTAACGGATGATGAGGATACGACGTTAGAACTTACGGGTACGCCTGTAAACATAACGGAAGGAGGAGCGGCCGGTACGTTCAGTGTGAAGTTAAGCGCTGAGCCAACGGCAACGGTAACTGTAACGGTAACAAGCGACGACACAGGGGCGGCGACGGTCTCACCCGGAACATTGACGTTCACTGTGGCAAACTACGCGACCACTCAGGACGTAACTGTAACGCCGGTAGACGATAACGACGCGTTGGATGAGAATGTAACGGTAAGCCTAGACGCAAGTGGAGGGGGCTATAACGACTCGGATGAGGATGTAGCTGTAACGGTAACGGATGATGAGGATACGACGTTAGAACTTACGGGAACGCCTGTAACGATAGTAGAAGGAGGAAACGCGGGAACGTTCAGTGTGAGTTTAAGCGCGGAGCCAACGGCAACAGTAACTGTAACAGTAACAAGCGACGACACTGGAGCGGCGACGGTATCACCCGGGACATTAACGTTCACAACTACAAACTACGCGACGACGCAGGATGTAACTGTAACGCCAGTAGACGATAACGACGCGTTGGATGAGAATGTAACGGTAAGCCTTGACGCAAGTGGAGGGGGCTATAACGACTCGGATGAGGATGTAGCTGTAACGGTAACGGATGATGAGGATACGACATTGACGCTAAGCGTTGCTACTGTGTCTGTAACGGAGGGAGGAGCGGCCGGGACGTTCAGTGTGAGTTTAAGCGCGGAGCCAACGGCAACGGTAACGGTAACGGTAACAAGCGACGACACAGGAGCGGCGACGGTATCACCCGGGACATTAACGTTCACAACTACAAACTACGCGACCACTCAGGACGTAACTGTAACGCCGGTAGATGATAACGACGCGTTGGATGAGAATGTAACGGTAAGTCTAGACGCAAGTGGAGGGGGGTATAACGACTCGGATGAGGATGTAGCTGTAACGGTAACGGATGATGAGGATACGACGTTAGAACTTGCGGGTACGCCTGTAAGCGTAACGGAGGGGGGAGCGGCCGGGACATTCAGTGTGAAGTTAAGCGCGGAGCCAACGGCAACGGTAACTGTAACAGTAACAAGCGACGACACGGGAGCGGCGACGGTCTCACCCGGAACATTGACGTTCACAACTACAAACTACGCGACGACGCAGGACGTAACGGTAACGCCGGTAGACGATAACGACGCGTTGGATGAGAATGTAACGGTAAGCCTTGACGCAAGTGGAGGCGGGTATAACGACTCGGATGAGGATGTAGCTGTAACGGTAACGGATGATGAGGATACGACATTGACGCTAAGCGTCGCTACTGTGTCTGTAACGGAGGGAGGAGCGGCCGGGACGTTCAGTGTGAGTTTAAGCGCTGAGCCAACGGCAACGGTAACGGTAACGGTAACAAGTGACGACACAGGAGCGGCGACGGTCTCACCCGGGACATTAACGTTCACAACTACAAACTACGCGACCACTCAGGACGTAACTGTAACGCCGGTAGACGATAACGACGCGTTGGATGAGAATGTAACGGTAAGCCTTGACGCAAGTGGAGGGGGCTATAACGACTCGGATGAGGATGTAGCTGTAACGGTAACGGATGATGAGGATACGACGTTAGAACTTACGGGTACGCCTGTAAACATAACGGAGGGAGGAGCGGCCGGTACGTTCAGTGTGAAGTTAAGCGCTGAGCCAACGGCAACAGTAACTGTAACAGTAACAAGCGACGACACGGGAGCGGCGACGGTATCACCCGGAACATTAACGTTCACTGTGGCAAACTACGCGACGACGCAGGACGTAACTGTAACGCCGGTAGACGATAACGACGCGTTGGATGAGAATGTAACGGTAAGCCTTGACGCAAGTGGAGGAGGCTATAACGACTCGGATGAGGATGTAGCTGTAACGGTAACGGATGATGAGGATACGACGTTAGAACTTACGGGAACTCCTGTAACGATAGTAGAAGGAGGAAACGCGGGAGCGTTCAGCGTGAGGTTAAGCGCTGAGCCAACGGCAACAGTAACTGTAACAGTAACAAGCGACGACACTGGAGCGGCGACGGTATCACCCGGGACATTAACGTTCACAACTACAAACTACGCGACGACGCAGGATGTAACGGTAACGCCGGTAGACGATAACGACGCGTTGGATGAGAATGTAACGGTAAGCCTGGACGCAAGTGGAGGGGGCTATAACGACTCGGATGAGGATGTAGCTGTAACGGTAACGGATGATGAGGATACGACATTGACGCTAAGCGTTGCTACTGTGTCTGTAACGGAGGGAGGAGCGGCCGGGACGTTCAGTGTGAGTTTAAGCGCGGAGCCAACGGCAACGGTAACGGTAACGGTAACAAGCGACGACACAGGAGCGGCGACGGTATCACCCGGAACATTAACGTTCACAACTACAAACTATGCGACCACTCAGGACGTAACTGTAACGCCGGTAGATGATAACGACGCGTTGGATGAGAATGTAACGGTAAGCCTGGACGCAAGTGGAGGGGGGTATAACGACTCGGATGAGGATGTAGCTGTAACGGTAACGGATGATGAGGATACGACGTTAGAACTTACGGGAACGCCTGTAAACATAACGGAGGGAGGAGCGGCCGGGACATTCAGTGTGAAGTTAAGCGCGGAGCCAACGGCAACGGTAACGGTAACGGTAACAAGTGACGACACAGGGGCGGCGACGGTATCACCCGGAACATTAACGTTCACAACTACAAACTACGCGACCACTCAGGACGTAACGGTAACGCCGGTAGATGATAACGACGCGTTGGATGAGAATGTAACGGTAAGCCTTGACGCAAGTGGAGGGGGCTATAACGACTCGGATGAGGATGTAGCTGTAACGGTAACGGATGACGAGGATACGACGTTAGAACTTACGGGTACGCCTGTAAGCGTAACGGAGGGAGGAGCGGCCGGGACGTTTAGTGTGAAGTTAAGCGCGGAGCCTACGGCAACGGTAACGGTAACAGTAACAAGTGACGACACTGGAGCGGCGACTGTCTCACCCGGGACATTAACGTTCACAACTACAAACTACGCGACGACGCAGGACGTAACTGTAACGCCGGTAGATGATAACGACGCGTTGGATGAGAATGTAACGGTAAGCCTAGACGCAAGTGGAGGGGGGTATAACGACTCGGATGAGGATGTAGCTGTAACGGTAACGGATGATGAGGATACGACATTATCGTTAAGTGGAACTCCGGTAACTGTCGTAGAGGGAGGAAACGCGGGAACGTTCAGCGTGAGGTTAAGCGCTGAGCCAACGGCAACAGTAACTGTAACAGTAACAAGCGACGACACGGGAGCGGCGACGGTATCACCCGGAACATTAACGTTCACTGTGGCAAACTACGCGACGACGCAGGACGTAACTGTAACGCCAGTGGATGATAACGACGCGTTGGATGAGAATGTAACGGTAAGCCTTGACGCAAGTGGAGGAGGCTATAACGACTCGGATGAGGATGTAGCTGTAACGGTAACGGATGATGAGGATACGACGTTAGAACTTACGGGAACTCCTGTAACGATAGTAGAAGGAGGAAACGCGGGAGCGTTCAGCGTGAGGTTAAGCGCTGAGCCAACGGCAACAGTAACTGTAACAGTAACAAGCGACGACACTGGAGCGGCGACGGTATCACCCGGGACATTAACGTTCACAACTACAAACTACGCGACGACGCAGGATGTAACGGTAACGCCGGTAGACGATAACGACGCGTTGGATGAGAATGTAACGGTAAGCCTGGACGCAAGTGGAGGGGGCTATAACGACTCGGATGAGGATGTAGCTGTAACGGTAACGGATGATGAGGATACGACATTGACGCTAAGCGTTGCTACTGTGTCTGTAACGGAGGGAGGAGCGGCCGGGACGTTCAGTGTGAGTTTAAGCGCGGAGCCAACGGCAACGGTAACGGTAACAGTAACAAGCGACGACACAGGAGCGGCGACTGTATCACCCGGGACATTAACGTTCACAACTACAAACTATGCGACCACTCAGGACGTAACTGTAACGCCGGTAGATGATAACGACGCGTTGGATGAGAATGTAACGGTAAGCCTGGACGCAAGTGGAGGGGGGTATAACGACTCGGATGAGGATGTAGCTGTAACGGTAACGGATGATGAGGATACGACGTTAGAACTTACGGGAACGCCTGTAAACATAACGGAGGGAGGAGCGGCCGGGACATTCAGTGTGAAGTTAAGCGCTGAGCCAACGGCAACAGTAACTGTAACAGTAACAAGCGACGACACTGGAGCGGCGACTGTCTCACCCGGAACATTAACGTTCACAACTACAAACTACGCGACCACTCAGGACGTAACGGTAACGCCGGTAGATGATAACGACGCGTTGGATGAGAATGTAACGGTAAGCCTTGACGCAAGTGGAGGCGGGTATAACGACTCGGATGAGGATGTAGCTGTAACGGTAACGGATGATGAGGATACGACGTTAGAACTTACGGGAACTCCTGTAACGATAGTAGAAGGAGGAAACGCGGGAACGTTCAGCGTGAAGTTAAGCGCTGAGCCAACGGCAACGGTAACGGTAACGGTAACAAGCGACGACACTGGAGCGGCGACTGTCTCACCCGGGACATTAACGTTCACAACTACAAACTACGCGACGACGCAGGACGTAACTGTAACGCCGGTAGATGATAACGACGCGTTGGATGAGAATGTAACGGTAAGCCTTGACGCAAGTGGAGGGGGCTATAACGACTCGGATGAGGATGTAGCTGTAACGGTAACGGATGATGAGGATACGACATTATCGTTAAGTGGAACTCCGGTAACTGTCGTAGAGGGAGGAAACGCGGGAACGTTCAGCGTGAGGTTAAGCGCTGAGCCTACGGCAACAGTAACTGTAACAGTAACAAGTGACGACACTGGAGCGGCGACGGTATCACCCGGGACATTAACGTTCACAACTACAAACTACGCGACCACTCAGGACGTAACTGTAACGCCGGTAGATGATAACGACGCGTTGGATGAGAATGTAACGGTAAGCCTGGACGCAAGTGGAGGCGGGTATAACGACTCGGATGAGGATGTAGCTGTAACGGTAACGGATGATGAGGATACGACGTTAGAACTTACGGGAACTCCTGTAACGATAGTAGAAGGAGGAAACGCGGGAGCGTTCAGCGTGAGTTTAAGCGCTGAGCCAACGGCAACAGTAACTGTAACAGTAACAAGCGATGACACTGGAGCGGCGACTGTATCACCCGGGACATTAACGTTCACAACTACAAACTACGCGACCACTCAGGACGTAACTGTAACGCCAGTGGACGATAACGACGCGTTGGATGAGAATGTAACGGTAAGCCTAGACGCAAGTGGAGGGGGCTATAACGACTCGGATGAGGATGTAGCTGTAACGGTAACGGATGACGAGGATACGACGTTAGAACTTGCGGGTACGCCTGTAAGCGTAACGGAGGGAGGAGCGGCCGGGACGTTTAGTGTGAAGTTAAGCGCGGAGCCAACGGCAACAGTAACTGTAACAGTAACAAGTGACGACACAGGAGCGGCGACGGTATCACCCGGGACATTAACGTTCACAACTACAAACTACGCGACCACTCAGGATGTAACGGTAACGCCGGTAGACGATAACGACGCGTTGGATGAGAATGTAACGGTAAGCCTTGACGCAAGTGGAGGCGGGTATAACGACTCGGATGAGGATGTAGCTGTAACGGTAACGGATGATGAGGATACGACGTTAGAACTTACGGGAACTCCTGTAACGATAGTAGAGGGAGGAAACGCGGGAACGTTCAGTGTGAGTTTAAGCGCGGAGCCAACGGCAACGGTAACTGTAACAGTAACAAGCGACGACACTGGAGCGGCGACTGTATCACCCGGGACATTAACGTTCACAACTACAAACTACGCGACGACGCAGGACGTAACGGTAACGCCGGTAGACGATAACGACGCGTTGGATGAGAATGTAACGGTAAGCCTGGACGCAAGTGGAGGCGGGTATAACGACTCGGATGAGGATGTAGCTGTAACGGTAACGGACGATGAGGATACGACGTTAGAACTTACGGGAACTCCTGTAACGATAGTAGAGGGAGGAAACGCGGGAACGTTCAGTGTGAGTTTAAGCGCGGAGCCAACGGCAACAGTAACTGTAACGGTAACAAGTGACGACACGGGAGCGGTGACGGTATCACCCGGGACATTAACGTTCACTGTGGCAAACTACGCGACCACTCAGGACGTAACTGTAACGCCGGTAGACGATAACGACGCGTTGGATGAGAATGTAACGGTAAGCCTAGACGCAAGTGGAGGAGGGTATAACGACTCGGATGAGGATGTAGCTGTAACGGTAACGGATGATGAGGATACGACATTATCGTTAAGTGGAACTCCGGTAACGATAGTAGAAGGAGGAAACGCGGGAACGTTCAGCGTGAGGTTAAGCGCTGAGCCAACGGCAACGGTAACGGTAACGGTAACAAGCGACGACACGGGAGCGGCGACGGTCTCACCCGGAACATTAACGTTCACAACTACAAACTACGCGACGACGCAGGACGTAACTGTAACGCCGGTAGATGATAACGACGCGTTGGATGAGAATGTAACGGTAAGCCTTGACGCAAGTGGAGGAGGCTATAACGACTCGGATGAGGATGTAGCTGTAACGGTAACGGATGACGAGGATACGACGTTAGAACTTACGGGAACGCCTGTAAACATAACGGAGGGAGGAGCGGCTGGTACGTTCAGTGTGAAGTTAAGCGCGGAGCCTACGGCAACAGTAACTGTAACAGTAACAAGCGACGACACTGGAGCGGCGACTGTCTCACCCGGGACATTAACGTTCACAACTACAAACTACGCGACCACTCAGGACGTAACTGTAACGCCGGTAGACGATAACGACGCGTTGGATGAGAATGTAACGGTAAGCCTTGACGCAAGTGGAGGAGGATATAACGACTCGGATGAGGATGTAGCTGTAACGGTAACGGATGATGAGGATACGACATTATCGTTAAGTGGAACTCCGGTAACTGTAGTAGAGGGAGGAACTGCGGGTACGTTCAGTGTGAGTTTAAGCGCGGAGCCAACGGCAACGGTAACGGTAACGGTAACAAGTGACGATACAGGAGCGGCGACGGTATCACCCGGGACATTGACGTTCACAACTACAAACTACGCGACGACGCAGGACGTAACTGTAACGCCGGTAGATGATAACGACGCGTTGGATGAGAATGTAACGGTAAGCCTTGACGCAAGTGGAGGAGGATATAACGACTCGGATGAGGATGTAGCTGTAACGGTAACGGATGATGAGGATACGACATTGACGCTAAGCGTTGCTACTGTGTCTGTAACGGAGGGAGGAGCGGCCGGGACGTTTAGTGTGAGGTTAAGCGCTGAGCCAACGGCAACAGTAACTGTAACAGTAACAAGCGACGACACGGGAGCGGCGACGGTATCACCCGGAACATTAACGTTCACAACTACAAACTACGCGACCACTCAGGACGTAACTGTAACGCCAGTGGATGATAACGACGCGTTGGATGAGAATGTAACGGTAAGCCTGGACGCAAGTGGAGGGGGCTATAACGACTCGGATGAGGATGTAGCTGTAACGGTAACGGATGATGAGGATACGACGTTAGAACTTACGGGAACTCCTGTAACGATAGTAGAAGGAGGAAACGCGGGAGCGTTCAGCGTGAGTTTAAGCGCGGAGCCAACGGCAACGGTAACTGTAACAGTAACAAGTGACGACACAGGAGCGGCGACGGTATCACCCGGGACATTAACGTTCACAACTACAAACTACGCGACCACTCAGGATGTAACGGTAACGCCGGTAGACGATAACGACGCGTTGGATGAGAATGTAACGGTAAGCCTTGACGCAAGTGGAGGCGGGTATAACGACTCGGATGAGGATGTAGCTGTAACGGTAACGGATGATGAGGATACGACGTTAGAACTTACGGGAACTCCTGTAACGATAGTAGAGGGAGGAAACGCGGGAACGTTCAGTGTGAGTTTAAGCGCGGAGCCAACGGCAACGGTAACTGTAACAGTAACAAGCGACGACACTGGAGCGGCGACTGTATCACCCGGGACATTAACGTTCACAACTACAAACTACGCGACGACGCAGGACGTAACTGTAACGCCAGTAGATGATAACGACGCGTTGGATGAGAGCGTAACGGTAAGCCTGGACGCAAGTGGAGGGGGGTATAACGACTCGGATGAGGATGTAGCTGTAACGGTAACGGATGACGAGGATACGACATTATCGTTAAGTGGAACTCCGGTAACTGTCGTAGAGGGAGGAAACGCGGGAACGTTCAGCGTGAGGTTAAGCGCTGAGCCTACGGCAACAGTAACTGTAACAGTAACAAGTGACGACACTGGAGCGGCGACGGTATCACCCGGGACATTAACGTTCACTGTGGCAAACTACGCGACGACGCAGGACGTAACTGTAACGCCGGTAGATGATAACGACGCGTTGGATGAGAATGTAACGGTAAGTCTAGACGCAAGTGGAGGGGGGTATAACGACTCGGATGAGGATGTAGCTGTAACGGTAACGGATGATGAGGATACGACATTATCGTTAAGTGGAACTCCGGTAACGATAGTAGAAGGAGGAAACGCGGGAACGTTCAGCGTGAGGTTAAGCGCTGAGCCAACGGCAACGGTAACGGTAACGGTAACAAGCGACGACACGGGAGCGGCGACGGTCTCACCCGGAACATTAACGTTCACAACTACAAACTACGCGACGACGCAGGACGTAACTGTAACGCCGGTAGATGATAACGACGCGTTGGATGAGAATGTAACGGTAAGCCTTGACGCAAGTGGAGGAGGCTATAACGACTCGGATGAGGATGTAGCTGTAACGGTAACGGATGACGAGGATACGACGTTAGAACTTACGGGAACGCCTGTAAACATAACGGAGGGAGGAGCGGCTGGTACGTTCAGTGTGAAGTTAAGCGCGGAGCCTACGGCAACAGTAACTGTAACAGTAACAAGCGACGACACGGGAGCGGCGACGGTCTCACCCGGAACATTGACGTTCACAACTACAAACTACGCGACGACGCAGGACGTAACTGTAACGCCGGTAGATGATAACGACGCGTTGGATGAGAATGTAACGGTAAGCCTTGACGCAAGTGGAGGAGGATATAACGACTCGGATGAGGATGTAGCTGTAACGGTAACGGATGACGAGGATACGACATTGACGCTAAGCGTCGCTACTGTGTCTGTAACGGAGGGAGGAGCGGCCGGGACATTCAGTGTGAGTTTAAGCGCGGAGCCGACGGCAACAGTAACTGTAACGGTAACAAGTGACGACACAGGGGCGGCGACGGTATCACCCGGGACATTAACGTTCACAACTACAAACTACGCGACCACTCAGGATGTAACTGTAACGCCAGTGGATGATAACGACGCGTTGGATGAGAGCGTAACGGTAAGCCTTGACGCAAGTGGAGGGGGGTATAACGACTCGGATGAGGATGTAGCTGTAACGGTAACGGATGATGAGGATACGACGTTAGAACTTACGGGAACGCCTGTAACGATAGTAGAAGGAGGAAACGCGGGAGCGTTCAGCGTGAGGTTAAGCGCTGAGCCAACGGCAACAGTAACTGTAACAGTAACAAGCGACGACACTGGAGCGGCGACGGTATCACCCGGGACATTAACGTTCACAACTACAAACTACGCGACGACGCAGGACGTAACTGTAACGCCAGTGGATGATAACGACGCGTTGGATGAGAATGTAACGGTAAGTCTTGACGCAAGTGGAGGAGGATATAACGACTCGGATGAGGATGTAGCTGTAACGGTAACGGATGATGAGGATACGACATTGACGCTAAGCGTCGCTACTGTGTCTGTAACGGAGGGAGGAGCGGCCGGGACGTTCAGTGTGAGTTTAAGCGCGGAGCCAACGGCAACGGTAACGGTAACAGTAACAAGCGACGACACAGGAGCGGCGACGGTATCACCCGGAACGTTGACGTTCACAACAAGAAACTACGCGACGACGCAGGACGTAACTGTAACGCCGGTAGATGATAACGACGCGTTGGATGAGAATGTAACGGTAAGCCTTGACGCAAGTGGAGGAGGCTATAACGACTCGGATGAGGATGTAGCTGTAACGGTAACGGATGACGAGGATACGACGTTAGAACTTACGGGTACGCCTGTAAGCGTAACGGAGGGAGGAGCGGCCGGGACGTTCAGTGTGAAGTTAAGCGCTGAGCCAACGGCAACGGTAACTGTAACGGTAACAAGCGACGACACGGGAGCGGCGACGGTATCACCCGGGACATTAACGTTCACAACTACAAACTACGCGACGACGCAGGACGTAACTGTAACGCCAGTGGATGATAACGACGCGTTGGATGAGAATGTAACGGTAAGCCTTGACGCAAGTGGAGGGGGGTATAACGACTCGGATGAGGATGTAGCTGTAACGGTAACGGACGATGAGGATACGACGTTAGAACTTACGGGAACTCCTGTAACGATAGTAGAAGGAGGAAACGCGGGAACGTTCAGTGTGAGTTTAAGCGCGGAGCCGACAGCAACGGTAACTGTAACGGTAACAAGTGACGACACAGGAGCGGCGACGGTATCACCCGGGACATTGACGTTCACTGTGGCAAACTACGCGACCACTCAGGATGTAACGGTAACGCCGGTAGACGATAACGACGCGTTGGATGAGAGCGTAACGGTAAGTCTTGACGCAAGTGGAGGAGGATATAACGACTCGGATGAGGATGTAGCTGTAACGGTAACGGATGATGAGGATACGACATTATCGTTAAGTGGAACTCCGGTAACTGTAGTAGAGGGAGGAAACGCGGGAACGTTCAGTGTGAGTTTAAGCGCGGAGCCGACAGCAACGGTAACTGTAACGGTAACAAGTGACGACACAGGAGCGGCGACGGTATCACCCGGGACATTGACGTTCACTGTGGCAAACTACGCGACCACTCAGGATGTAACGGTAACGCCGGTAGACGATAACGACGCGTTGGATGAGAGCGTAACGGTAAGTCTTGACGCAAGTGGAGGAGGATATAACGACTCGGATGAGGATGTAGCTGTAACGGTAACGGATGATGAGGATACGACATTATCGTTAAGTGGAACTCCGGTAACTGTAGTAGAGGGAGGAACTGCGGGTACGTTCAGTGTGAGTTTAAGCGCGGAGCCAACGGCAACGGTAACGGTAACGGTAACAAGTGACGACACAGGAGCGGCGACGGTATCACCCGGGACATTAACGTTCACAACTACAAACTACGCGACGACGCAGGACGTAACTGTAACGCCAGTGGATGATAACGACGCGTTGGATGAGAATGTAACGGTAAGCCTGGACGCAAGTGGAGGGGGCTATAACGACTCGGATGAGGATGTAGCTGTAACGGTAACGGATGATGAGGATACGACGTTAGAACTTACGGGTACGCCTGTAAACATAACGGAGGGAGGAGCGGCCGGGACATTCAGTGTGAAGTTAAGCGCGGAGCCAACGGCAACAGTAACTGTAACAGTAACAAGCGACGACACGGGAGCGGCGACTGTATCACCCGGGACATTAACGTTCACAACTACAAACTACGCGACCACTCAGGACGTAACTGTAATGCCAGTGGATGATAACGACGCGTTGGATGAGAATGTAACGGTAAGCCTGGACGCAAGTGGAGGGGGCTATAACGACTCGGATGAGGATGTAGCTGTAACGGTAACGGATGACGAAGATACGACGTTAGAACTTACGGGTACGCCTGTAAGCGTAACGGAGGGAGGAGCGGCCGGTACGTTTAGTGTGAAGTTAAGCGCGGAGCCAACGGCAACGGTAACGGTAACAGTAACAAGTGACGACACAGGGGCGGCGACGGTCTCACCCGGGACATTAACGTTCACAACTACAAACTACGCGACCACTCAGGACGTAACGGTAACGCCGGTAGATGATAACGACGCGTTGGATGAGAATGTAACGGTAAGCCTTGACGCAAGTGGAGGGGGCTATAACGACTCGGATGAGGATGTAGCTGTAACGGTAACGGATGACGAGGATACGACGTTAGAACTTACGGGAACGCCTGTAAACATAACGGAGGGAGGAGCGGCCGGTACGTTTAGTGTGAAGTTAAGCGCTGAGCCAACGGCAACAGTAACTGTAACGGTAACAAGTGACGACACAGGGGCGGCGACGGTATCACCCGGAACATTAACGTTCACAACTACAAACTACGCGACCACTCAGGACGTAACGGTAACGCCGGTAGATGATAACGACGCGTTGGATGAGAATGTAACGGTAAGTCTTGACGCAAGTGGAGGAGGGTATAACGACTCGGATGAGGATGTAGCTGTAACGGTAACGGATGATGAGGATACGACGTTAGAACTTACGGGTACGCCTGTAAACATAACGGAGGGAGGAGCGGCCGGGACATTCAGTGTGAAGTTAAGCGCGGAGCCAACGGCAACAGTAACGGTAACGGTAACAAGTGACGACACGGGAGCGGCGACTGTATCACCCGGGACATTAACGTTCACTGTGGCAAACTACGCGACCACTCAGGACGTAACTGTAACGCCAGTGGATGATAACGACGCGTTGGATGAGAATGTAACGGTAAGCCTTGACGCAAGTGGAGGGGGGTATAACGACTCGGATGAGGATGTAGCTGTAACGGTAACGGATGATGAGGATACGACGTTAGAACTTACGGGTACGCCTGTAAACATAACGGAGGGAGGAGCGGCCGGGACGTTCAGTGTGAGGTTAAGCGCTGAGCCGACGGCAACAGTAACTGTAACGGTAACAAGTGACGACACAGGGGCGGCGACGGTATCACCCGGGACATTAACGTTCACAACTACAAACTACGCGACCACTCAGGACGTAACGGTAACGCCGGTAGATGATAACGACGCGTTGGATGAGAATGTAACGGTAAGCCTGGACGCAAGTGGAGGCGGGTATAACGACTCGGATGAGGATGTAGCTGTAACGGTAACGGATGATGAGGATACGACGTTAGAACTTACGGGTACGCCTGTAAACATAACGGAGGGAGGAGCGGCCGGGACATTCAGTGTGAAGTTAAGCGCGGAGCCAACGGCAACAGTAACTGTAACAGTAACAAGCGACGACACGGGAGCGGCGACTGTATCACCCGGGACATTAACGTTCACTGTGGCAAACTACGCGACCACTCAGGACGTAACTGTAATGCCAGTGGATGATAACGACGCGTTGGATGAGAATGTAACGGTAAGCCTTGACGCAAGTGGAGGGGGCTATAACGACTCGGATGAGGATGTAGCTGTAACGGTAACGGATGACGAGGATACGACGTTAGAACTTACGGGTACGCCTGTAAGCGTAACGGAGGGAGGAGCGGCCGGGACGTTTAGTGTGAAGTTAAGCGCGGAGCCTACGGCAACGGTAACGGTAACAGTAACAAGTGACGACACAGGGGCGGCGACTGTCTCACCCGGAACATTAACGTTCACTGTGGCAAACTACGCGACCACTCAGGACGTAACTGTAACGCCAGTGGACGATAACGACGCGTTGGATGAGAATGTAACGGTAAGCCTGGACGCAAGTGGAGGAGGCTATAACGACTCGGATGAGGATGTAGCTGTAACGGTAACGGATGATGAGGATACGACGTTAGAACTTACGGGTACTCCTGTAAACATAACGGAGGGAGGAGCGGCCGGGACATTCAGTGTGAAGTTAAGCGCGGAGCCAACGGCAACAGTAACTGTAACAGTAACAAGCGACGACACGGGAGCGGCGACTGTATCACCCGGGACATTAACGTTCACTGTGGCAAACTACGCGACCACTCAGGACGTAACTGTAATGCCAGTGGATGATAACGACGCGTTGGATGAGAATGTAACGGTAAGCCTTGACGCAAGTGGAGGGGGCTATAACGACTCGGATGAGGATGTAGCTGTAACGGTAACGGATGACGAGGATACGACGTTAGAACTTACGGGTACGCCTGTAAGCGTAACGGAGGGAGGAGCGGCCGGTACGTTTAGTGTGAAGTTAAGCGCGGAGCCTACGGCAACGGTAACGGTAACAGTAACAAGTGACGACACAGGGGCGGCGACTGTCTCACCCGGAACATTAACGTTCACTGTGGCAAACTACGCGACCACTCAGGACGTAACTGTAACGCCAGTGGACGATAACGACGCGTTGGATGAGAATGTAACGGTAAGCCTGGACGCAAGTGGAGGAGGCTATAACGACTCGGATGAGGATGTAGCTGTAACGGTAACGGATGATGAGGATACGACGTTAGAACTTACGGGAACTCCTGTAACGATAGTAGAAGGAGGAAACGCGGGAACGTTCAGCGTGAGTTTAAGCGCGGAGCCAACGGCAACGGTAACTGTAACGGTAACAAGCGACGACACAGGGGCGGCGACGGTCTCACCCGGGACATTAACGTTCACAACTACAAACTACGCGACCACTCAGGATGTAACGGTAACGCCGGTAGACGATAACGACGCGTTGGATGAGAATGTAACGGTAAGCCTAGACGCAAGTGGAGGCGGGTATAACGACTCGGATGAGGATGTAGCTGTAACGGTAACGGACGATGAGGATACGACGTTAGAACTTACGGGAACTCCTGTAAACATAACGGAGGGAGGAGCGGCCGGGACATTCAGTGTGAAGTTAAGCGCGGAGCCAACGGCAACAGTAACTGTAACAGTAACAAGCGACGACACGGGAGCGGCGACGGTATCACCCGGAACATTAACGTTCACAACTACAAACTACGCGACCACTCAGGACGTAACGGTAACGCCGGTAGACGATAACGACGCGTTGGATGAGAATGTAACGGTAAGCCTGGACGCAAGTGGAGGGGGATATAACGACTCGGATGAGGATGTAGCTGTAACGGTAACGGATGATGATACGCTGGAGAAGCCGGAAGCTTTTAGCGCCACGGCGGGCGATGAAGAGGTTGAGTTGAGTTGGAGTGATCCGAATGACTCAAGCATAACGAAGTATCAGGTACGTCATAAGTTGGGAACGAGTTTCGAGGCGAGCGATGATTTGTGGGTAGACATTGATGGTAGTGGAGCGACGACAACTAATCACACTGTGGCGGGATTAACGAACGGTAGGGAGTACGTGTTCCAGATACGAGCGGTGAACGTTGGAGGAGAAGGACCGGCGTCGGATGAGGTGAGAGCGATACCTGTGGGGAACCTTAAACCGAGGTTTGAAGCTGCTACGATCGCGGATCAGAGTTACACGCGGTACACAGAGATTGCGCCGCTACAGTTGCCTTCGGCCACGAGTGGAGACGGAACGCTTATGTACGCTCTGAGTCCTGGATTGCCGGAAGGCCTGACATTCGATGCGACTACTCTACGGATTTCCGGTACACCGACCGCGACGCAGGCGGCGACGGAATACACATACACCGCAACGGACGAAGACGGAGACTCCGTGGCGTTGAAGTTCACAATAACGGTGGAGCTGGGAGTACCTATGGCACCGACGGGGTTGAGAGCGACTGCAAGAAATGCGAGAGTTCTATTAAGATGGACAGATCCGATGGACGGGAGCATTAGCAAGTATCAGTACCAGCAGAAAGAGGGTATAGGCAGTTACGGGGATTGGACTGATATACCAGAAAGTGGAGAGAGTACGACTAGTTACACTGTTAGGGGACTTACAAACGGGACGGAGTACGGATTCAAGATACGGGCGGTGAACGCTATAGGGGAAGGAGCGGCGTCGGAAGAAGTAACGGCGATACCCGCGGAATCAAACAGAGCAGAGAGGCGAATACTGAAGGAGACGTTGGCTGGAATATCGCGAGCTACATTATCTGGAGCAAGCGGAATGATAGGAGAGCGTTTTGAGTCCGGGCCGGAGGTTTCTAACAGCTTTAGATTGGGAAGGAACGCGGAGTTACTGTTTGTGGGAGGTATTGAAAAGAGTAAAAGAGGAGTTGAGGAAGAGAAAGTCTTTGAATACTTTGAGAAATTGGAGGATACAAGACCGGAGGATATAGAAATAGACGTAGGAGAGATATTGAAAGGCAGTGAGTTTGAGCTTTCGTACGGAGGGGAGATGAGCAGGGTACCCTCGTGGACATTATGGGGGAGAGGAGATTTTGTATGGTTTGAGGGTAGGCCGGAAGATAGCAGATATAAAGGAGAATTGCAGAGCGGATGGATGGGGGTAGACATGCGCATAAGCGGAGGCTTGCTGGCAGGGTTGGCGGTATCGCGTAGTTGGAGTGAATCGGACTACAGTTTTGGAGAAGTGGAGAAGGGGAAATTAGAGACGAAACTTACAACAGTATGGCCGTACGTGCAGTATAGAACGGAGGGAGGAGGAAAGATAGAGGTAATTGTGGGAGTAGGCCGTGGAGAGGCGAGAAACGCAAGGGAAGAGGAAGAGAGAGAAAAAGAAGATTTGGAGATGAGAGCTGTATGGGGAGGTACAAGTTGGCCGGTTTTGAGGATGGGGAGTATAGATTTATCTGTAAAAGGAGACGCTGCGATGGCTCTTATGGAGACAGGAGGAGAGGAAGTGGTTGGAATAGGAGGTATTACCGTGGACGTGTGGCGAGTTAGAGGAGGGTTGGAAGCCGCGCGCAATGTTGGACAAGTAAGGCCGTTTGGATCCGTGGCGATGCGATATGAGGGAGGGGATGGGGTATCTGGCAGAGGAGTGGAATTGGAAGGAGGGATGAGGATAACGGGTATTGGGGGACGATTTGGTTTAGAGGGTAGAGGCAGGTGGCTCACGCTGCATAGTGACCGAGGGTATCGCGAGTGGGGAATGAGCGTGGCGGCGAGTTTATCATCTAGAGAGGATGGGCGAGGGTTTTCAATGTCCTTGGGGCCGCGTTGGGGTGGTAGCGTGGCGAGTACGGATATACTGTTTGGAGAGGATGTATTTGATAGAAGATTGACGGGAAGCGAAGCTGGAGAGGCATCTGTTTCCGGGCGAGCTGGATATGGAATAGGTATTTTGTCATCGAAAGGTCTTTTAACGCCGTATGTGGAGGGAGAAGGTACTTCGTCTAGCCGTAGATACGAGGCTGGGGTAGAGATGGGAGTAGTGGAGAGTTCCGGTAGTAAGGTGGACGCGAGGCTTGCAGCTGAGCGTTTTGAAAGTGAATATGGGCTTCCTGAGAATCGTTTGGGAATTTCCTTGCGTCTTAACTTCTGATACAACCGGTACTCGATATTAAGATGGATTTTTAGTTTTCTTAACTAGATAAATTGTTTTTCTATTGCGCAAAACTTATCTATATATATAATTAACCTCTTATTTAGACTTCTAAATGGAGGATAAGTTCATAATGAGTGGAAACGATAAAAATATGAAGGAAGCTGCTCTTGAGTATCACAGAAGCGGAAGAAAAGGAAAACTAGAAGTTATACCAACAAAACCCTGCGATACAGCTTGGGAACTATCCTTAGCTTACTCACCTGGGGTTGCCGAGCCCTGTAGGGAAATAGACAAAGACAAAGATCTATCTTATGAGTACACCAACAGAGGAAATCTGATTGCTGTGGCTTCAAACGGTACAGCAATACTTGGACTTGGAAACCTCGGTGCTCTTGCGGGGAAGCCCGTAATGGAGGGGAAAGGCGTGCTTTTCAAGAAATTCGCTGATGTAGATGCGTACGATATTGAAATAGACACTGAAGATCCTGATGAGTTTATCAAAACCGTTAAATATCTAGAACCCACCTTTGGCGGTATAAACCTAGAAGATATAAAAGCCCCTGAATGTTTTTACATTGAGGATAGATTAAAAGAAGAGATGGATATACCGGTTTTTCACGACGACCAGCACGGAACGGCGATAATATCCGGTGCTGGTTTAATTAACGCTTGCGAAATTTCCGGAAAGAAAATGAGTGAACTCAAAATGGCGTTTAACGGAGCTGGCGCATCGGCTATCGCATGTGCCGAGTTTTTCATTTTATTAGGCGTGAAAAGAGAGAACATAATGATGTGTGATAGCAGAGGGGTAATATACAAGGGAAGAAAAGAGGGACTTAATCCTCAGAAGGAGAGATTTATCTGCGAAACGGATAAAAGGACGATAGGAGATGCGCTGGAAGGTGCCGATGTATTCGTGGGTCTTTCAAATGGAGGAGCTATAAACAAGGAAAACGTAAAGAGCATGGCGAAGAATCCAATAATATTTGCTATGGCAAACCCTGATCCCGAAATACTTCCTTTCGAAGCCAAAGAGGCCAGAAACGACGTAATAACTGCGACGGGAAGATCGGATTTCCCAAACCAGGTAAACAACGTTCTTGGGTTCCCCTTTATTTTTAGAGGCTCTCTTGACGTAAGAGCGACAAAAATAAACGACGAAATGAAAATCGCGGCCGCCCATTCTCTCGCAACCTTGGCCAAGGAGCCGGTACCGGAAAAAGTAGCAAAAGCCTATAAGAACCAAAAGTTTGAATTTGGTCCCGAGTACATAGTTCCAAAACCTTTTGATCCAAGAGTTTTGGTGTGGGAATCATCCGCGGTTGCTCAAGCTGCGATCGAAACGGGTGTTTCAAGAATCAACATTGATATCGATGCTTACAAGATAAGTTTAGAAAACAAAATAAAAGATTTGCTCTAGGGTGAATTCCGACTTCAGCACATTTTGTCAAGAAAAGGAGGAAAGGTAAGAATTTTTATAAAGTTGCTTCGTGGGGTTTAAGTAAAGAATAAGGAGCTATAGTCAGACATACCGAATTTTCAGAAATTTTCCCAGAAATTTATCCCCAAAGCGTTAAATATTTTCTGACCATAGACGTTTATCTGATATATGTTGTTTGAGAACATTAATAATCCCGTTGCTATAAGCATTCCGCCCACGGTATATTTATAATAGAAATAATATTTCCTGATGGTTGTAAACCACTTGAAGGTTCTATTAAACGCAATTCCGACAAGAATGAAAGGTATTCCTATACCAACCGAATAAGCTGTAAGTAAAGTTACCGCCCTAAACGTCTCTTCCACCGTACTTGCGTAAAGGAGTATCGACCCTAGAATCGGTCCTACACAAGGCGTCCATCCAAATCCAAACGCTAGACCTAGAAGATAAGTTCCAATAAAATCTCCCTTTCCACCTAAAAAGTTGAGGGTCCGTCCTTTTTCCAAGAATGGAATCTTTATGATTCCCATGAATAATATTCCGAAAAAAATTATGAATATTCCGGCTATTTCGAGCAAAAGAGTTTTATTTAAGGAAATCATTCTTCCGACATGAGAAGAAAAAACTCCTAGGGAAATAAATACGGTTGAGAATCCTAGTACGAATACTATGCTTGGTACGATTATCTTTGAGAACTTCGAAAATTCTCGTACGTCAGTAATGTCTTCATACGAAAGGCGGGTTATGACCGAAAGATAACCCGGAATCAGAGGAAGAATACACGGAGAGAGAAATGCTATAACTCCCGCCAGAAAAGAGGCGACTAATCCAACATCCTGCATAGGCTTTTCAATAAAAATTCAAATTTTTAAATTTCCAAAGTTACACGTTAGAAAAATAATTAACTGAAAATTGTCTTTTAGTTTTTGGAGTTTGTTTCTTTACCCTTCAATTAACAAGACTTATGTCAAATTCTTCAAATTTCTTACATCTCGCCACGCGAACGTAAAATCCATAATCCGGTTTCAATCTAACCTGTTTTTATCTTCGGGAAAGGATTTTGAGAAGATTTCGCCCAAGATTTGAATCTACTTTCATTATATCCTGAATATTTATATCACTTTCTCTGTCAATATCCGAGAGCTCTTTTATCAACACGTATCTAAGTCCGTTTTTTTTCATAAGTTTTCGGGTTTCTCGAAGTACGTTTGAAGTACTCCACTTTATGTTCTGAAAAATTTTGTCCTCTTGCCTGGAAAGTCCCAAGAGATAGTAACCTCCATCTTTGGCGGGACCCAATACGGCTTCGAATTTTTTGTCCGAAAGCAGGGCAAAGGTTGTCTCAACATCCTCTCGAGTTATCGCAACACAGTCGGTTCCTATTATAGCCACATTTTCGAAACCCAGAGAAAAGCATTTATTAAACGCGCGCGAAATTCTGTCCCCAAGGGAAATTCCCTCTTGAGCTACAAAAAAAGTTTTTTCGCCTCCCAGCCAATTGAGCATCTCTTTCTTCCTCTCCTTCGGAGTGTAGAAAAAAAAAGTTTTCCAGTTTTGCGAAACCGAGAAGGAATTGGCGACAAAACTTGCGGTCTCGCGGTAAAATTCCGTGGCGCGTTGTATCCCAATGTCTTCAGCTAGACGGGTTTTTACTTTCTCGGGTTCCGGATACTTGATGAAAACAATCAAAGCGTTGTTGTTTTTTCGTGACATCTCAAAAGCCGTGACGAAATCAACGAACGAGTTGGCCGGTGCAGCTACTTCCGGCTCCGGCCGTGCAGCCGAAGCAGTGGACGCCGAATCTTATTTTCCTTCTGATTGTCGCTTGCAGGTCAAAGTTGAATATGGTCATCGATTCCTGGAGATCGGTTTGGGCCTGCATATTTAGCATTTGATTAAAATCGCAGTCATAAATTTTTCCGTCATGGCTGACGCTTACCAGATTGCGGCACATTATGTCGTTTACGGCGGCTGGATTAAAAGCGTTTACGAGCTTTTCAATGTAACTTTCGTAAGTTTTGTGTTTTTTCAGTTCCTTTTCGAATCTGTTAATCGGCATATTCGTTATTGTGTACAGTTTGTCAAAAGTTATGGAGTGATTTTTTTTAAGTTTTTCTTTAAAATCGCTTTCAAGACTTTTTTGGTCCGGAGGAAGAAAAGTCCCGACTGGGTTATATATCAGATTTAGTTTGAGTTCTCCTCCGTTACCGTAGCCCTCGGAGTTTAGCATTCTGAGTGATTCTACGCTTTTTTCGAAAACCCCTTTTCCTCTCTGCTTGTCCGTAAAATAGCTGCTGTAATACGGTAGCGAAGATATGACTTCAACTCGATTCTCCGCGAAGAATCCGGGTATATAAGTTTTCTCCTCTCCCGTTTGAGGATTTCCGTCGAGAGTAACGGTCAAATTGTGTCTTACCATTACGTGCTTGCCTAGACTTCGAGCTTCTTTTACGAAGTAGTCGAAATGAGGACTAAGTTCCGGAGCTCCTCCGGTGAGATCCAAGTTTTTTATGCAATCGTTTTCGGCAAGTATCTCAAGACATCTGTCCACGCACTCAAGGTTCATTTGCTCTTTTCTAAGCGGTCCGGCGTTAACATGACAATGAGTGCAGGTTTGGTTACACAGCTTCGTTACGTTTACTTGAAGAGTGCTAACCGTGATGGGGTCAACGCAGAGGCCTTTTTGGGTTGCCGCGCGCGAAAAATCGTAATTATTTTTTTTCATATATTCCTAACTATTCGGTTTTTCTTTCGGTGCCGGAATCCCTCCCGACCTTCACTTCTACAGCGCGTGGTTCTTTCTCAAAACGTTTTGCATTTGAACTGCATGTATAAGCTTTGCTCCGGCCGACATTGAGGCGGCTACATGAACGGCTTCGGTCATTTGTTCCGGGTCGGCTCCGGTTTCCAAGCACCGCGTGGTGTACGCGTCTATGCAGTAAGGACATTTTTCGAGATGCGCCACCGCGAGGGCTATAAGGGCTTTTTCCCTCTCGGTAAGCGCTCCGGCCTCGCTCGTCGCGCGATTATAATACTCCAAAAACTTATCCATGAGATCTTTACCGAATTTGCCGATTTCCGGGAATTTTCCGAGATCCTCGCAGTTATAATAACTCATTGTTTTTCACCTCTAATCCTAAGTTTTTCACCAGTCCTTTTAAAGATTTTCTTCGGAAGTAAAATACCATAGTATTCTGCAAGTGGGTAAACACTGATGATAAAAGCTCTTATATTCGATTTTGACGGAGTTATAGCGGATAGCGAGCCCGTACACCTAGAGGCTTTTCAGAAAACGGTGGAATCTTTAGGACTGAGACTGTCCGCGTCTGACTACTACTCAAAGTATTTGGCCTGTGATGACAAAACGTTTTTCAGGGATTTTCTTAAAAATAACAATGTGCGCGCGAAAAACAGCGAAATTCAGCGACTTGAGAAAAAAAAGGGCGAGCATTTTGAAGAAATGATCAGGAAAAACGTGAGAATTTTCCCGGGAGTAACTGAATTTCTAAAAGCCGCTGAAGGCAGGTTTCATAGCGCGATAGGTTCGGGAGCGTTAATAGCGGAAATCAGCTTCATATTGAAGCTAAAAGGTCTTTCCGAGTTTTTCGACTTCGCCATAGGAGCTGATGATACGCAAAACCCCAAACCCTCTCCCGAAGTTTACCTTAAATGTCTCAAGAGGCTCAGAGAATGTTATGACGATTCTATTGTTTCCGATCAGTGCGTTGTTTTCGAAGATTCTCCCCACGGCGTTTTGGCGGCGAAGAGAGCCGGTATGAAATGCGTTGGGATCACTAATTCCTGCAATGCGGAGCAACTCTCTTTAGCCGACAGGGTGGTGGGAAGTTTTTTTGAAATCCTCGAAGACCTTTCGGAATTGCCATGACGCCGCTTTGGTTTTAAAATCGGCGATTTTGCATTTATAATCTGATATTATGAGCGGGAATTTGTTTGTGATCTCGGGTCCTTCCGGAAGCGGGAAGACGACTCTGGTTTCCCGGGTCCTCGCAGGCGTGAACAATCTTCGTTTCTCGGTTTCCTACACTACCAGGCCAATGCGCGGAGGGGAAATCTCCGGAAAGCACTATGAATTCGTTTCCAGAGAAGAGTTTGAGCGTATGATTGATCAAGATTTTTTTGCCGAGTGGGCGCGGGTGCACGGGAATTTTTACGGAACTCCGCAAGCCCAGATAGAAGATTGGAGAAATATCGGAAACGACGTTATTCTCGATATAGACGTGGAGGGAGCGAAGAGGCTTAGAAAAGTGTTTGACGACGCGATTTTCATCTTCGTCGTTCCGCCTTCGGCGGATATTCTCGAGCGCAGGCTTAGGAAAAGAAAATCCGAGCGAGACGAAGATGTCTCCGTTCGTTTGGGGATTGTAAAGCGCGAAGTCGAATGCTCCAAGTTCTATGATTACATTGTGATTAACGATAAAATAGATGTTGCGGCAAATAGGATCAAATCCATCATTCTTTCGCAAAGAGGCGATTGCGAAGAATATTTCCGCAAAGACGCGCTCGCCGAGGTGCGGGCCGTGAGAAGGGAAAACGTGTATGATTCCTCTTTTCTCAAGAAATTCGGTATTGAATGAGGTGGTTTTACTGCCGTGATAAGGCTAAACGACATCATTGACGAAGTTAGCCTCTATGCGGATATTGCGAAAGAGGATATTGACTTTATAAAAAAGGCCTACGTGTATTCGGCCAAGGTTCACTCCGGACAGAAAAGAGTTTCCGGGGAGCCTTATTTAAGCCACCCTCTTGAAGTTTCCTCCATACTCGCGAATCTCAAACTTGACGTTTCCTCCATAGTCACCGGACTTCTCCACGACACCATAGAGGACACTCTTGCGACTCGCGAGGAAATTCAAAAGCTTTTCGGAAGCGAAATAGCTTTTCTAGTCGATTCCACAACGAAGATAAGCAAGCTTCCCCATGTCTCCGATGTGGAGAAGCAGGCCGAAAGCTTCCGCAAGCTCATACTAGCCATGGCGGAAGACATAAGAGTCGTTTTAATAAAACTCGCCGACAGGCTTCATAACATGAGAACTCTTGAATATCTACCCGAAGACAGGCGGAAAAGAATCGCGCGCGAAACCATGGAAATTTACGCCCCCTTAGCTCACCGTATCGGAATAAATTGGCTCTCTATAGAACTTGAGGATTTAGCGTTTAAGTTTTCAGAGCCGGGTGAATACGACCGTATTTCCCGTACGGTTTCCGCGAAGAAAAAGGAATGGGAGAAATACACAAGCGAGATCAGCTCGCTTATCGTGGACAAGATGAAGCAATGCGGAGTACTCGGGGATGTTTCTTGGAGATTCAAGCATTTGTATGGAATCTACAGCAAGATGAAAAAGGGGAACATAAGCCTTCAGAACATTTACGATATATTAGGTTTTCGTATTATTACCGCGACCGAAAACGAATGCTATCAAGTTCTGGGCGCGGTGCATTCCCTCTGGAAGCCTATTCCGGGAAGGGTAAAAGATTACATCGCCCTCCCTAAGGCCAATAATTACCAATCTCTTCATACGGCCGTTATAGGACCTTTTGGAGAGCAGATGGAGATTCAAATACGGACCGAACGTATGCACAGCGTCGCGGAGTATGGAGTCGCGGCACACTGGAAGTATAAAAAGAGTTATTCCGCGGACAACGGAAACGAGGAAATCTACTCTAACCTGCGTCACCTGTTTGAACTAAAAGACATAAAGGACTCCACCGAATACCTTGAGGCGATAAAGGGAGAACTTATACTTGACGTCGTCTATGTCTACACTCCGAACGCGGATCTTCTGGAACTTCCTTCGGGAGCGACGCCGATAGATTTTGCCTATTCGATTCATACGGATATAGGAAACCACTGCGCCAAAGCTCTTGTTAACCATAAGCTAGTGCCGCTTGATTATCAGCTGAAAACAGGAGATATGGTGGAAGTCATAACTTCGAAGGAGAAAGTTCCCAACAGGCGGTGGCTTGATTTCGTCCGAACTTCAAAGGCTAAAAATAAGATAAGAAGTTGGATGAGACAGGAGGAAAACCGCAAGGCCGAGCAGGTTGGAGAGATTATAACCCAGAGGAAGTTCGCCAACAAAGGACTTAACTTGCGCACTATGGTCGAGAAGAAAAAACTCGGTAAGCCGCTTGAGAAACTTGAATTTTCGGAAGTAAGGGATTTTTATAGAGCGGTCGGCTTCGGAAATACCGCCGCGGACGATCTTCTAAAGGTAATGCATCCCGAGAAATTCGCCGACGGCGCGGAGAAAAACAAAAGAATAAAAAGCATAATAAGCAGGATTTCCAAGGATGAGTACAAAAACGCCGTGCTTGTGGAAAAATATGACGATATACTTGTGAAATTTGGCAGGTGCTGCAACCCGGTTCCGGGAGAAGACATCATAGGCTTCATAACCAGGGGTAGAGGAATAGTCGTGCATGTCTACAACTGTCCCAGATTGCTTGAAGTCGCTCCGGAGAGGAGGATAGAGGTCAGTTGGAACCAGGAATATACCGGTCGGGTACCCATCGCTCTTTCGATTCGTTGCGAAAATAGAAAGGGTATTCTATCGGAACTCACAAGCACCGTCTCGGGGTTGAGCGTGGATATTGTGAAAGCGGATATAAGCGAGGACGAAATTGGAGAGGGGGCGGCGAAATTTGAGGTTGCGGTGGAAAATCTCAAGCAGCTTGAGCGACTTGTTGAATCACTCAAAAATCTTGCGGGGGTAATTTCCGTTAAAAGACTTACGGAACTTTCCTGATCTGAGGACAAAAGAACTTAAAGCCGATCTTATCGCTTCGTAAAATTGTTTATGACATGATTTTCAACTGGGTTAGAAGAAAGCTTGCCGTAAGAAGTTCAAAGAAGCTTATGCGCTTCGTAAAAGGTATTGTGCGAAAGCAAAGGGACCGTCTCGCTCCCGGTGAAGCCGAACATGCCGAGATTAGAATACTGGCGTGCGAGGAAGCGATAAAAAACAATTCTCTGCATGAAATAAGAACATCTCGCAAAGCTCTTAGAATTTTCTTCGAAGACAATCTTATGGGCTACGATAAATCTCCGTTAAGAAAAAACGTGGAGGCCATAGTGATCGCTATCGCGCTTGCTTTGTTAATAAGGGCTTTTGTCGTTCAGCCTTTCAAAATCCCTTCGGGCTCAATGCTTCCAACGCTTCTTGTGGGAGACCATATTTTAATAAACAAATTTGTTTACGGAACCAAAATTCCTTTTACAGACAAACTGTTTTTCCCTTTTTCCGAGATCGGACGCGGCGACATAGTTGTTTTCAAACTTGGGGACGAGAACGTAAACGGTGAACCATCTCTGGGAAAAGGAGTTTTTTACATAAAAAGAACGGTTGCGGTCGCCGGGGACGAAATAGATATAAAAGGCAGGGATCTTTTTATAAACGGCAGCGCGGTTTCTCAAATATATACCGGAGATTACGAGTACTCGAACCATAAGTTTCTCTCCGTAGCCGATAGGTACGAGCAGTCGCTTTTCGGAAAAGGTTTCAGTGTCATATACAGCAAGGGGGCAAGCTCCACTACTCGCGGGAAGATGAGTTTTCCCTTGGTTGTTCCCGAAGATAGAATTTTCGTGATGGGAGATAACAGGGATAATAGTTACGACAGCAGATTTTGGGGTTTTGTCCCCGTTGAGAATGTATATGGCAGGGCGTTTATGATTCACTGGTCCTGGAATCTCTCCGCCCCTGATTTGCAAAATAAAGTGAGATGGGGGAGGATTTTCTCCGAAATTGACTGATTTTATCGATAGGCTTCGGTGGTTTTGCTTCGCGCAACTACCATTGTTTAGCTTCCCTTCGGCCTGTCTTCCGTTTTTCCGCCCGCGAAAAAATCGGCTTTCAATAAAAGCTTAAGAATGTATGCTCTTTTCCGAAATTATGGATAAAAAGAAAAAAATACGGTTGCTTGAAAAAAAGACCGAAAGCTTTTTTTCCGCCATAATCGGCGACATTCCTGAAGATGTACTGGATAACGTTATCGTTATCGGGATAAAGACCAGAGGCGAGTATTTGGGCAGAAGGCTTGTCGCGCGCATAGCCAACCTCACGGGGAAAACGGTTACTTTCGGTACAATCGACATTACTCTTTACAGAGATGATTTTGAGAACAGAAAAAACTGGCCTAGGCTCGGCGGAACCAGCATTCCGGACGATGTGCAGGGGAAAAACATAATATTGATTGACGATGTTATTTATACGGGCCGTACGGTGCGCGCGGCGATAAATTCCATTATGGATTACGGAAGACCGGCTTCGGTGAAACTTGCGGCGTTGGTGGACAGGGGAGGGAGAGAGCTTCCCGTGCAGCCGGACTATGCGGAAGTCAGACTTGAGACGTCACGGGAGGAGATGGTTAAAGTTTATCTTGAGGAAGTGGACGGAAGAGAGGAAATTGAGATAATTCGAAAAGATGATTTTTAATAAAAAACACATCTTGGGGCTCGGAGAATTGTCCGCGGATGAAATCAAAACCGTCTTGGATACTTCGGAATCGATGAAAGAGATATCCATGCGGGACGTAAAAAAAGTTCCCACTTTAAAAGGCAAGACGATTGTGAACTTATTTTTCGAACCTAGCACCAGGACTCGTTCGTCGTTTGAAATTGCGGAGAAAAGGCTGAGCGCCGACGTATTGAATTTCTCCTCGTCGCAAAGCAGCGTGGTAAAAGGCGAAAGCCTGGTTGACACGGCTAGAAACTTCGAGGCCATGGGGGCAAGCATAATTATTATAAGGCATGGAATGTCGGGCGCGCCTTTTGTTCTTGCCCGAGAGATTGACGCTTCGGTAATAAACGCCGGAGACGGCTCCCATGAACACCCAAGCCAGGCCCTCATAGATATTTTTACCATAAGGGAAAAAAAGGGCAGAGTCGAGGGACTTGATGTTCTTATAGTCGGCGATATTCTCAACAGCAGGGTCGCGCGGTCCAATATTTTCGGACTTCGAAAATTGGGGGCGAATGTGAAAATAGTAGGGCCGGCAACCATAGTTCCCGACTATTTCAAGAAAATGGGCGTGGAAATATTCTATTCGCTCGAAAGCGCCATCAAGAATGTGGATGTGATAATAATGCTTAGAGTTCAAAGCGAGAGAAAGACTCTTGAATACTTTCCTTCGCTTAGGGAGTACTCCAGTCTTTACGGGCTTACAAAAGAGAGGCTTCGACTTGCGAAAAAAGACGTTATGGTTATGCACCCCGGTCCGATAAATCGCGGAGTCGAACTCACTTCGGAAATAGCGGATGATCCGGCCGCCGCTATACTTGATCAGGTGGCAAACGGAATCGCCGTGAGAATGGCAATGATATATCTGGTTGCTTTGGGAGAGAATTTGTGATGGGAATTCTGATCAAAAACGGCCGCGTAATCGATCCTTCGCAGCAACTTGACGCGATTTTGGATATATACGTTCGAGGAGATCGGATAAGAGAAATATCGAAAAAAATAGATGTTTCGGATAGTGACACGGTGATAGACGCAAGCGGGCAGGTGGTGGCTCCTGGGTTCGTAGACATTCACGTTCACTTAAGGGAACCGGGCTATGAACACAAAGAGACTATAAAAACGGGCTGTCGCGCCGCGGCCGCGGGAGGATTTACTTCCATAGTGTGTATGCCTAACACCAGTCCTATAAATGATAACGCTTCGGTTACCGAGTATATACTTCTAAAGGCGAGAACCGAAGGGATAGTAAACGTGTTTCCGATAGGAGCGATAACCAAGGGGGAAAAGGGCGGGGAACTTGCGGATATAGGCGAGATGTGCGAGGCTGGGTGCGTCGGGATTTCCGATGACGGAATGCCGGTTACCGATTCCGGCCTTATGCGAAAGGCGATGGAATATGTGAAACCTTTCGGAATTCCGGTAATAACCCATGCGGAGGATATCGGACTTTCGGCTGGTGGGGTTATGAACGAAGGATTCACTTCAACCGAGCTTGGTCTTCGTGGTATTCCCGCCGCTTCCGAGGAGGTTATGGTGGGAAGGGATATAATTCTCTGCGAACTTACGGGAACGCCTCTTCATATTTGCCATGTTTCCACTCGGGGTTCTGTGAGACTGGTTCGGGAAGCGAAGAAAAGAGGAGTGAACGTTACCGCGGAAGCGACTCCGCACCACTTCACTCTTACGGACAAGGAAGTATACGGCTACAATACCAATGCGAAGATGAACCCGCCGCTTAGGACCCGGGAAGATGTTCAAGCCGTGGTTGAAGGACTTTGCGATGGAACCATAGATGTTATAGCAACTGATCACGCTCCGCATAGTCAAGACGAGAAAAACGTTGAGTTCGATGTGGCCCCCTTCGGAATAGTGGGTCTCGAAACCGCCCTGTCTCTTTCTCTTAAACTTGTCGAAGCCAGAGTTTTAACTCTTTCGGAGATGATAAAAAAACTAACCGTTGTTCCGTCCTCGATAGTCGGAATACGAAGAGGAACCCTAGCACCCGGTTCAATCGCCGATCTTGTTGTGTTCGACCCTGAAAAAAGTCACGTCGTGGAGCCTGAAGAGTTTTTCTCAAAAGGAAGAAACACTCCGTTTTCGGGCTGGGAACTCAAAGGAGTGGTAAACAGTACCATCGTCTCGGGAAAAGTTGTTTTTGACCGGGGTTAAGTTCTGTTTTATTTTTCCCTCAAACCTACTCAAATGCCGTATATCAAGCTCACTCGGTCTTGAATTACCTTTTTAGACCTCTTCGTTGTATAATTCTCGTGGCGTATGAGGCGCGGCGGTGTTGGCTAGTTTGAAAATTTATTTTTTATCTAAAACATCATTAAAAAAAACCGTCTTAATTCTTTTAGATCGCAAAGAAACTAAGACTGTTATCGTGAGAAGTTTTAAAACTAATGGAAGATAAGCAATTCGAACTTAGAAAATCAAAGCTTGAAGAATTAAAAGCTATAGGAATCGATCCTTATGCAAACGGTTTTAGTCCGGATAACACAACTGAAGAACTAATTTCCGCACACGCTTCGAAATCTTCCGAAGAGCTTGAAGAAATCAAAGAAACTTTCAGCCTGGCCGGGAGAATAGTATCGAAAAGAGATTTTGGGAAAAGCGCTTTTTTCCATCTTTGCGATCGTTCCGGAAAGATTCAGGCGTTTATAAGGAAAAACGACATTGACGAAAAGACTCACGCGATGTTTCGAAAGCTGCTCGACATAGGAGATTTCGCCGGCGTACGAGGGGAGCTTTTCAAGACTAAAACCGGAGAGCTCACCGTAAGAGTTCGCAGTCTTTTCTTTCTTACCAAAGCTCTTAGACCTCTTCCGGAAAAATGGCATGGTCTTCAAGATGTGGAGACAAGGTACAGGCAGCGTTACTTGGACCTGATAGCAAACCGAAGGACCATGGATATTTTTCAAAAGAGATCAAAGGTGATAAATTTGATCCGGAGATTTTTTGACGAAAGAGATTTTCTCGAGGTTGAAACTCCAGTGCTTCATCCGATCGCCGGAGGCGCGACCGCAAAACCCTTCATTACTCATCACAACGCTCTCGATATGGATCTTTACCTCAGAGTAGCCCCCGAGCTTTATTTGAAAAGGCTTGTCGTCGGAGGGATCGAGAGAGTTTACGAGCTTGGAAGGACGTTTAGAAACGAGGGGATTTCCACTAAACACAATCCCGAGTTTACCATGGTTGAATTTTATCAGGCCTACGCGACTTACGAGGATCTTATGTGTCTTGTCGAGGAACTTATTTCTTACGTGGCGGAGAACGTCTCCGACGGCGGGAGGATTGAGTGCGAAGGAGAGATAATAGACTTTAAAAGGCCGTGGAAAAGAATCAACATATACCAAGCGCTAGAAGAGAAATTCGGTTCAAGGATAACCGAAGACGACGAATTTCTTTTCAAAAAAGCTGACTCCATGGGCATATCCCACAACGGGATCAGGGGCAAGGCTTTAACGGAGATTTTCGAAGCGATTATGGAAAATTCACTTGTCAATCCAACTTTTGTTTACGGGTTTCCGATCGACGTGTCGCCGCTTGCGAGAAGAAGCGACGATGATCCCGAAACGGTTGATAGGTTCGAACTTTACATTCACGGAAAAGAAATAGCCAACGCTTTCTCGGAACTTAACGATCCGATAGATCAAAAAAGACGATTTATGGACCAGCTTGAAATGAAGAAAAAAGGCGAGGATGAATATCACGATATGGACAGCGATTACGTATCCGCGCTTGAGTACGGAATGCCACCCACTGCCGGGGCGGGGATAGGAATTGATCGTCTCGTCATGCTTCTTACAAACTGCTCTTCCATAAGGGAAGTTATTTTCTTTCCTCATCTCAAGCCCGTAGAATGAGCTACGAATCACTGATTTCTTTCAGATACTTGAAATCGAAAACCGGGCGTGGTTTTATCTCCGCAATTGGCTTTATCTCGATTTTGGGAGTTTTTCTCGGAGTGGCCTCCCTAGATGTCGTCCTTTCGGTCATGAAAGGGTTTGAAAACGAACTTAGAGACAAAATAATCGGCGCAAGTTCCCATGTGGTTGTTATGAGCTACGAAGGGGATTTCGGAGATTTCGAGCGAACGAAGGAAAAAATCACGGAAATTCCGGGAGTGGTTTCGACAAGTTCTTTTATTTACAATCAGGCGATGCTGGTTACCGAAAATGGAGTTTCAGGCGCCGTAATAAGAGGTATCGACCCTAACGATTCCGCATCGGTCGCCGTAGTCGCCCAAGCCGTGGGAAGAGGAAGCCCAAATAGCGTGGATAACGATCGCGACGCGGTCTTCAACGAAGGCGTTCGAATCATCTCCGGACTTCTTCGCAGAACAGCTTCGGGCGACCCTCCGATTATTTTAGGTCGAGAACTCTCGTCTACCGTCGGCGTCGGAATCGGAGATTCAATAAGCTTAATGTCTCCCTACGGCAGAATCGGTCCGTTTGGCCCTATGTCCAAAATAAGAAAATTTACCGTTATAGGAATTTTCGACTACGGAATGATTGAATACGATTCCTCCACCGCCTATGTGTCGCTTGAAGACGCGATGAAGTTTTTCGAGACTTCGGGAAAGATAACGGGGATTGAGGTTAGAATCGACGATATATATCAAGCGCGCAGAAAGGGAAGCGAAATAACCGAAGCGCTGGGATTCCCTTTCTATGCGAGGAATTGGGAGGACTCTAACCGAAGCCTTTTCAAAGCGCTTCGTCTTGAGAGGGTGGCTATAGGAATATTTTTGGGTTTTATAGTGCTTGTCGCCGCTTTGAACATAGTGAGCACGCTTACTATGCTGGTTATGGAGAAAAAAAGGGATATTTCCATACTTTTGTCGATGGGGGCGAGTAGAAGCGGTATAAGAAAAATATTCGTTTACGACGGAATGATAATAGGTACCGTGGGAACTCTGCTCGGCACGCTTTTCGGATATTTGATCTGCCGTTTTCTTGAAACCAACAGTTTTTTAAAGGAAATAATTCCTTTTGATGAAAATGTGTATCCTATTTCCGAATTTCCTGTTAACATAGAACCTATTTATTTTCTCATAGTGGCTTCTTCAAGCCTTTTTATATGCTTTCTTGCGACTCTTTATCCGTCTTACAGAGCCTCAAGAGAAGATCCCGTGGAATCGTTAAGATATGAATAATGAATCTCTCTACTCGTTAAGAAGTTTGAAGAAAGTTTTCGATAAGGGCGGAAACGAGATAGTTGCCTTGGGTGGAGTGGACATGGATATTTTCGCCGGAGAGACAATTGGAGTCGTAGGGGTTTCAGGCTCGGGTAAAAGTACTCTTCTTCATATCCTCGCAACTTTCGAGTCTCCGACTCAAGGGTCCGTTCGCTATTGCGGAAGAAATCTTTTTAGCGAAGCGGAGCAGAATTTATGCGCTTTCAGAAACTCGGAAATTGGATTTGTTTTCCAGTTTCATCATCTCCTCGCGGAATTTACCGCACTTGAAAATGTAATGATCCCGTGTCTGATAGGCAGGCAGAATTCAGCCGCGGCGAAGCGTAGGGCCCGTGAAGCCTTGGAGAGAGTCGGTCTTTTGAGTCGTCTTGACCATCTTCCCGGCGAACTGTCCGGCGGAGAACAGCAAAGAGCCGCAATCGCAAGAGCTATTGTTAGAGACCCGAAAGTGATACTTGCCGACGAACCTACAGGAAATCTTGATCAAAAGACCGGATTTTCGATTCTCGATCTTTTCCGAGAACTTAACGAAGATTGCGGAGTCACGGTCGTTATGGTGACGCATAACGGTGAATTTGCGGAATGCATGGAAAAAACTGTTAAAATATCAGACGGGATGATTGCTAATGAGAATTAAAAATTTCATATTCAGTTTCCTTATTTTCCTCGCTTCTTTTGGTGCCGGAAGTTCCGGTCCTGAAAGTCTGGCCGTCGCGGTTGAGCTTGAGAGCCTTAAATCTTTTAAGGGTAAGGTTGCCGAGGTCGTGATCTCGGGCAACCGCAGAACGGAGACCTCCCTCATTGATCTCAATATAGAGATCATGCCGGGTGATACGTATTCCTCTCAAGCGGTGAAAGAAAATATTGAAAGAGTATACGAACTCGGCTTTTTTCAGCAGGTTTCAGTTGACGTGACCAGAGTTAAAGACGGCCTCAGGGTGGAATTCATAGTTGAGGAAAACCCCATACTGGCCGATCTTAAACTCTCCGGAAACGACAAGTTAAAAGAAGACGATATAAAAGAAGCTCTGGGAATGAAGGAAGGACGTATCTTAAGTCTCAAGAAAATCATCGAGAGCAGACAAGTGATACTTGATCTCGCTTCCGAAAAAGGTTTGGTGGGGACGGAGGTTCAGTATGAAATCGAACCCAAGGGAGACGGCGTCATAGATGTCGTCTATAAAATCGACGAAGGAGAGAAAAAATATATAAAGGAAGTGCAAATTCTAGGCAACTATAAAGTCGAAACTAAAGAAATCAAAAAGAAAATCTATTCCAAGCCCAAATATTTCTTTTCTTTTCTTACGAAAAGAGGTCTTTTCAAAATAGAGGAGATAAAAAGGGACGCCGACAGGATAAAGGCGGTCTACATCGACAAAGGGCATCTTGACATAAACGTTTCCGAACCCAAAGTTCGTTACGACGAAGAAAAAGATGGCTACGTGGTCACCTTTTCGGTGGAAGAAGGAGTTCAATACAGCGTATCCGAAGTGACTTTCACCGGGGACCTTACCGAAGATCAGGATAAAATCCAACCGACTCTGCAGCTTTTGCCGGGTACGATTTTCAGCAGTTTCGCTCTTCAGTCGGATGTGAGCAAAATCGCCGATTTTTACGGAGATAAAGGATATGCGTTCGCAAACGTAACTCCGGACGTTCGACTCGATAAGGAAAACAATAAAGTAGATATTGGCTACTCGATTGAAAAGGGCGAAGAGGTATACATAAGGAATATAAATATCTTCGATAATTCGAGAACAAGAGACCACGTTATAAGAAGAGAACTTTCCCTGCAGGAGTACAGCCCCTATAGTGTTTCCAAGCTGAGAGCGGCTCGCTACGAAGTTAGTCGCCTGGGTTATTTTCAAGACAACGTTGAAGTGGTAACGCAGAGAGTTTTGGATAGTGAAGACTCTCTTGATGTTAACATAAAGGTTGAAGAACGACCCACGGGGTTTTTCAGTCTGGGAGGAGGTGTAAGCTCCGTGGAGAAATTCCTTTTCGCCGGTCAGATACAGGAATCCAATCTCTTGGGATACGGAAAGACTCTTTCTCTGGACGCTCAAATCGGAGGAGTAACTAAAGTCCTAAGTCTTAACTACCGCGATCCTTACCTTTTCGGTACGAGATGGCTTCTGGACGTCGGTATGTTTTCCAACAACAGGGACTACAGAGATTTTGACAGAAACGCCAGAGGAATTTCGGTAGGAATAGGGAGGAGGATAGGAAGGAATCTCCAGGTGCGAGTCTTTCAGGAGTTTGCGGATCAGGACGTGAGTAATGTGCGCGGAGACGCTCGGCTGGTCATACAGGAGGCGCAAAGAACAATAGTTTCTACCGGGTTGGGAATATCTTGGGATACTAGAAATAACTACCTAGACCCCACAAAGGGTGTTCTTCTCAGTACTTCGATCGAGTACGCGGGACTTTTCGCCGGTAACACCAATTTCATAAAATCCAATTCCAGCGCAAAATCCTGGATTCCTTTTTGGAAAAATACTTATTTTGCCACCAAAGCAAGTTACGGGCATCTACATTTGATTGATATGGGAGACGATCTTTTGGTGGAAGAAAGGTTTTTTCTGGGCGGCCCTAACACTCTTAGAGGTTTTCGCTACAGAAGAGTCGGTCCGAGAATATCCACCGATAGCGGAGGTTACGTAATAATCGGCGGCACTCAGCAGGTACTGGCTTCTGTTGACTTTGTTCTTCCTCTAAGCCAAACTGTAGGGTTTAAAGCGGTGGCTTTCTTCGATATAGGCAACGCCTTTGATAGTAATGAGAAATTTAGTCTAAATCCGTCTAATCTTAGAAAAGATGCGGGATTCGGTTTAAGGTGGGTGTCGCCCCTTGGACCGATGAAGCTCGATATAGGGTTCCCGTTAGGGGAGAGGTTCGCGGATGAGAATAGTTATGAAGTACAGTTCACTGTTGGAAATTTGTTCTGAAAAAGGATAATCTGTTTCCAAGGAGGCATAAATTAAATGATAAGATATGGATTGCTTTTTGCCGGGTTTTTTCTTCTGCTTACATTCTCCGCTCACGCTCAGCAGAAAGTAGCTTTTGTTGATATTACAGTTGTCTTAAAAGATTCAAAAGTCGGAAAATCCGCCACCGGATCGTTCCAGAAGGAAGTCGAATCCAAAAGAACTTTAATAGAGAAAAAGAAAAAGGCTCTTGACGACATGAGGCAGGATATAATCGAGAATGGTTCTGTTATGAGCGAGAGTAAAAGAAGGACTCTTGCTGAAACCATAGAAAAAAAACAGAAAGATTTGGAAAGAACGAGAGAGGATGTCAGGCTTGAACTTCAGAGAATGGATTTCGAACTGACTCAGAAAATGGTTAAGGAAGTGAAAGCCATAGTTGCCAAAATCGGTAAGGAACAAAACTTCGACATAATACTTGAGAAAACCGAAGCGGGGGTTTTTTACGGAGGGGACTCCGCGGACATAACCCAGCAAGTTATATCGGCTTACGACGCCTCCATGTAGATGAAACTGGATACGGATAAAGTAAAAGAACTTATTCCCCACAGAGAACCTTTTTTATTCATTGATTCCGTTTTAGAGATTGAAAAAGGCAGGAAACTCATTGCGGAGAAACTGTTCTCTCCCGAAGAGTTTTTTTTCAAAGGACACTTTCCCGGAAACCCGATAGTTCCGGGAGTAATAATTACCGAAGCGATGGCGCAAGCCGGAGGAGTGCTGTTTAACTATTCTTTCGGAGACGATATAAAAAAAGATGGGTTCACAAACGCTTATTTGATCGGTCTTGAACGTTGTCGTTTCAGAACTCCGGTGATTCCGGGAGATCGAGTTGTTTTTGATGTGGAATTTTTAAAAAGAAGATCAAGATTAATATTTTTTTCCGCAAAAGCTTCCACAAACGGAAAAAAAGTCGCGCAGGCGGAGATTTCAGCTTCGCTCGTGTGACCTTTATATCAATCGCCGACGCTACTTGCTTCGGCGTTTTTCCCATGTTCAAATCATTGAATTGTATATTGACATTTCTATTTATAGTTATAACATATACTGTTTAATTCAAAGAAGATCGTTTTACCCGATTTTAGCGTTGGTCAGGCAAGTGAATCCAGAGTTCATAAAGATGAAAAGCTGGCGTAGCTCAGGGGTAGAGCAGCTGATTTGTAATCAGCCGGTCGGGGGTTCGAATCCCTTCGCCAGCTCTCCGTTTGGCAAGTATACCGGGGAGGTGGCTGAGTGGACAAAAGCAGCAGACTGTAAATCTGCCGGCGAAAGCCTACGTAGGTTCGAATCCTGCCCTCCCCAGAAATTTCGTGCGGGAGTAGCTCAGTTGGCTAGAGCGTCAGCCTTCCAAGCTGAGGGTCGCGGGTTCGAGTCCCGTCTCCCGCTCGCTTTTAAGAGCGCCCACGTAGCTCAGTCGGTAGAGCACGTCCTTGGTAAGGACGAGGTCGGCGGTTCAAGTCCGCTCGTGGGCTTGATATATGATTTGATGGTTTGTGAAAAAAGCTGTTTTTAAGAAAAAGCGGAGGATAGAAGGAGATGTCGAAGGCAAGATTTGAAAGAGGGAAGCCGCATTTAAACATAGGGACGATAGGGCATGTGGATCATGGGAAGACGACGTTGACGGCGGCGATAACGAATGTGTTGTCGAAGCGAGGGCAGGCGGAGTACGTGGAGTTTGACAATATAGACAAGGCGCCAGAGGAGCGAGAGCGAGGGATAACGATAAACATAGCGCATGTGGAGTATGAGACAGAGGGGCGGCATTACGCGCATGTGGACTGTCCAGGACATGCGGACTATGTAAAGAACATGATAACGGGAGCGGCGCAGATGGACGGGGCGATATTGGTGGTAAGCGCGCCTGACGGGCCGATGCCGCAGACGCGGGAGCACATATTGTTGGCAAGGCAGGTGGGAGTGCCGTACATAGTTGTGGCGCTAAACAAAGTTGACATGTTGGAAGACGAGGAGTTATTGGAGTTAGTGGAGTTGGAGATAAGGGAGTTGTTAAGCGAGTACGGGTTTCCCGGAGACGATATTCCGGTGGTTCGGGTAAGCGCGTTGGGAGCGATAGAGGGGAAAGAGGAGAGTGTGGGGCAGATAGAGGAGTTAATGAATCAAGTAGACGGTTACGTACCGGAGCCGGAGCGAGACATGGACAAGCCGTTTTTGATGGCGATAGAGGATGTGTTCACGATATCCGGAAGGGGGACAGTGGTAACGGGGAGGGTAGAGCGAGGGAGGATAGAGGCGGGAAAAGAGATAGAGATAGTGGGATTCAGGGAGACGGAGAGTACGGTGGCCACAAGTTTGGAGATGTTTCGCAAGATCTTGGATGACGCGCAGGCGGGGGATAACGTAGGTGTGTTGCTTAGGGGAATAGATAAGGGAGGAGTAGAGCGAGGGCAGGTGTTGGCTGCACCAGGGAGTATAACGCCCCATAGGAAGTTCAAGGCGGAGGTGTATGTGTTGAAGAAGGAGGAGGGTGGAAGGCACACGCCGTTTTTCCCAGGATACCGGCCACAGTTTTATTTAAGGACGACTGATGTAACGGGATCGGTGATATTGCCGGAAGGAGTTGAGATGGTGATGCCCGGAGATAATGTGGGGATGGAAGTGGAGTTGATAGCGCCAGTGGCGTTGGAGGAGCAGTTGCGTTTTGCGATTAGGGAAGGAGGGAGGACAGTGGGAGCCGGGGTGGTAACGGAAATTATAGAGTAATGAGCAAAGCTTCTAAAGGGCAGTAGCTCAATTGGTAGAGCAGCGGTCTCCAAAACCGCAGGTTGGGGGTTCGAGACCCTCCTGCCCTGCAGAAAACCGTATCATGGAAAAGTTTGAAAGAATAAAAGTCGATACCACTAGATATTTAAGCGGTGTTGCCACCGAATTGAAAAGAATAACTTGGCCTGAGCCCAAAGACGCTGTCAAGTCAACCTTCGTGGTTGTTCTTATCACCGCCTTTTTCGCACTTTTTTTTATGCTGGCCGATTATGTGTTCTCTTTTCTTTTCGGCCTTATACTTAGTTGAAAAAAAGCGCGAATTAGGGAGCGGCATTCTGATGCCAAGCAAGTGGTATATAGTACATGTGAATACCGGTTTTGAGGAAAGGGTAAGAACTCAGATAGAAAACGGAATAAATAGCATAGGCAATGAGAACGTTTCTATCGAAGAAGTGTTCATTCCCACCGAAACTGTTGTTGAAACGCAAAAAGGCGGGAGAAAAAGAACTTCGGTCAGAAAATTCTTCCCCGGTTACGTAATGATTAAAATGGACCTTAACAAAGAAACGCTGGACTTCGTAAGAGAAATACCTAAAGTGATAAGTTTCGTCGGCGGCCGTCCGGTTGATGGGAAAATAAAAATAGATTCCATTCCCGAAGTTCCCAAGGAAAAAGTTGAAGAAATAAAGACCCGGGCTAAAGAAGGAACGCTTAAGCCCAAACCTAGCGTCGCTTTTGAAAAAGGAGAATCCGTAAGGGTTGTGGAAGGTCCTTTTGCGAATTTCTCCGGAGTCATAAAAGACGTAAAACCGGAAAAAGCCAAGGTGCAGGTCATGGTAAGCATTTTCGGTAGAACCACGCCCATAGAGCTTGATTTCAATCAAGTGGAGAAAATCTAAGATGAAAGAAATAAGCGGTTACATAAAATTGTTGATCGAGGCGGGCAAAGCCACGCCTTCGCCCCCGGTGGGACCCGCGCTTGGACAAAAAGGCGTGAACATAATGGAATTCTGCAAGGCTTTTAATGCGCAGACATCGTCTTCCGAAGGACTACTTCCGGTTACGGTAACCGTATACGCGGACAGATCTTTCGATTTTCAAGTAAAGACTCCACCAACTTCCTACCTGCTCAAAAAAGCGGCCGGAGTGGAGAAAGGATCGGGCACAACGCCTAGAACCAAAGTCGGCAAGATTACGGAAAAACAGGCGAGGGAAATAGCGGAGAGAAAGCTTGAGGATCTAAACGCCAACACCGTTGACGCGGCTTTGATGATTGTGCGCGGTACGGCGAGAAGCATGGGAATCGATATAGTGTAAAGAGATAAAATTCGGAGAGAGACTTAAAATGACCACTAGAGGAAAAAAATACATAGACGCGAGCTCAAAGATAGAATCTCAAAGGGAGTACGCGGTTGATGAGGCGATGGAACTTGTGGCAACCGCTCACTATGCGAAATTTGATGAAACGGTGGATGTCGCGGTAAATCTCGGTATAGATCCGAGGCACGCGAACCAGCAGATTCGTTCCGCGTTTGTACTGCCTCACGGGCTTGGAAAAAAAACAACGGTTCTTGTGTTCGCGGCTGACGAAAAAGCCGCGGAGGCGAAAGAGGCGGGAGCGGATTATGTCGGTGTTGATGATATGATAGAGAAGATTTCAAAAGAAAGCTGGCTTGATTTCGATGTGGCGATAGCAACTCCGGAAGTGATGTCGAAAGTCGGCAGGCTTGGAAAGGTTCTGGGACCGAGAGGCTTGATGCCGAGTCCAAAGGTCGGCACCGTAACCTCGGATGTCGCTTCCATAGTGAGAGAAACAAAAGCCGGTCGAATCGAAATCAGAAATGATAAAAGCGGAGTGATACACTCCCCCGTCGGAAAAGTTTCTTTCGGAAAAGGTAATCTTAAGGAGAATTTTCTCGCTTTTATGGCTTTTCTCGTAAAAGAAAAACCGGCGGCTTCGAAAGGAGTGTTTCTTAAAAGAATTTCAGTGTCGGCAACCATGGGTCCGGGTATCGGAGTTAGCGTGCCGGATGTTAGAAACGAACTTAAAAATATGGGAGTCGCGGCGTGAGCGCGAAACATAAAACCAGACACGTAGCGAAAATACTATGCTGAACAAATCCGCAAAACAAAAAATAGTTGACGATTTGACGTCCAGATTTAATACCGTACCGTCACTCTTCGTTATCGAATATAAGGGATTGAAAGTAAAGGAAATGGACGTACTTAGAGAAAAACTCAGGAATACCAACACGGAACTCAAGGTGGTGAAAAACACCTTGCTGAGAAGAGCTTCGCATGGAACCGAGATAGAAAAAATGAAAGATTTTTTCTCCGGTCCCACGGCAATCGCCATATGCGAGGGGGAATCTTCCGAAGCGGCGAAAGTTTTCATCGATTACGGGAAAAATTTTCCTGAAGTAAAAATAAAGGGCGGGATGTTTGAAGGAGAGGTGGTAGACGTATCCAAAATAGAGCGTATAGCCAAGCTTCCCTCAAGACAGGAACTTATCTCCGAGTTTGTGGGATTGCTCTGCGCTCCGCTTGGCAATCTTGCGGGCGTATTGGAACAGTTAGGGTCCAAAATCGTCTACGCGCTTGAAGAATTAAAAGAAAAAAAGTCTAAATGAAAATGCTTATCCAGGAGGAAGGAAGCAATGCCAGATATTAGTAGAACGGATGTCATAACTTATCTTGAACAGGCCAGCATGCTTGAAATATCCGAATTGATAGAGGATATAAAGGAGAAATTCGGCGTTACCGCCGCAGCTCCCCAAGTCGCCGTCGCCGCCGCGGCAGGCGCCGAAGCCGCTCCGGCCGTTGAAGAAAAGGAAGAATTTAATGTAGTTCTTAAATCCTTCGGAGAGAAGAAAATACAGGTTATTAAAGCGGTGAGAGAGATAGCGGGTCTTGGACTAAAAGAATCCAAGGAACTTGTCGAAGGTGCTCCGAAGCCCGTAAAAGAGGGAGTGGGCAAAGAAGAGGCAGAAGAAATAAAGAAAAAGCTTGAAGAAGCCGGAGCTGAAGTTGAACTCGGTTGACAATAGGAGTTTTTACTTGCCGTTATCTAAATTAAAAAAGAACGAGGGGGTGCGCGTTGAGAATGGAAAATATAGAGTCTCAGGAGTTAAGGAAAGATTTTTCGAAAATCCCCAAGGTTCTGGACACTCCCCACCTACTTGATGTACAGATAAAATCTTATGAAGATTTTCTGCAAGCCGACATTTCGCCGGACGAGCGTTTAGATACCGGTCTTCACGGCGCGTTTAAAGCCGTTTTTCCTATTGAGGATTATAACGGCAAGGCTTCGCTTCAGTACTTAAGTTACAGGCTGGATAAACCAAAGTACGATTTCGCCGAATGCAGACTGAAAGGCTATACGTACACGGCTCCTCTTTACGTAACTTTCCGCCTGGTTATATTGGACGCTCCCGAGGGTGAAGAAGCGAGCGAAGCCGGGACTGAAAGGCAGATTCGCGACGTAAAGGAGCAGGAAATCTATTTCGGGGAAGTACAGCTTATGACCCGAAGCGGTTCCTTTATAGTAAACGGAACCGAGAGGGTAATCGTAAACCAGCTTCATAGGTCTCCGGGAGTATTTTTTGATCAGGTAAAAAACAAAGATCAAATTTCCGACAAGGGATCGTTCATAGCTAGAATCGTTCCTCAAAACGGTCGCTGGCTCGATTTCGAATACGATATGAAGGATGTCCTCCATGTTCGTATAGACAGAAAGAAAAAATTCCACGCAACCATTCTTCTAAAAGCTATGGGTTATGATGGCTCTCAGATAATGGACTTTTTTTATCCGGTGGAAACTTTTCATATAGAGCCTCAGGAATTTCGCAAGGAAATAAACGCGGAAGTAACTACCATCGATCCGGACCACCCGGGAGAGTTTAAGAAAGAGACCACAACGGAGATAATTTCTTATCAGAGGGCCAGCAAAGATATAAGTCACCCAAAAACCGGAGAACTGATAGGCAGAAAGGGAAGAAGACTGAAGAATCTCCTTTCGAAACTCGAGCAAGCATCGATTGAGTCGGTTCCGGTAGCGGTGGAGGAGTTGCTCGAGAAGCCTTCGGCCGAAGTGGTCTGCGACCCTGAAACCGGGGAAGTAATACTTGATTTTAACGAAGAAATAACGGAAGAGAAACTGGAGCAGCTGCGTGCAGTCGGCAAGACTACCCTCAGGGTCTATTATATAGATAAAACCGTTTTCGTAACCTCCCTTCGCACCACGCTTCTCTCCGACAAGATAGATTCTTGCGAAGAAGCGATAGCGGAAATTTATAAAAAATTCAGACCGACCGACCCACCTTCCGACGAAGTCGCGCGGAATTTTTTTGAAAGCATGTTCTTTACCCCGGAAACCTACAGGCTTTCGAAAGTAGGTCGAATCAAAATCAACTACAAGCTTAAAAGAGAAGGGGTGAACGAAGACCACCTTGTTTTGGACAGAGAGGATATACTGCTTACCGTCAAATACCTGCTTGATCTTAAAGGAGGCAGAGGGTCTACCGATGATATAGACCATCTCGGCAACAGAAGGGTCAGAACTGTCGGGGAACTAATAGAGGACCGTTTCTATCATGGACTCGAAAGACTCTCACGATTTGTCAAGGAGAAGATGGGGTACCAAAGCATAGAGACCCTTATGCCGAACGAAGTGTTGGTTCCTAAAACGGTAACTTCTGTTCTAAAGGAATTTTTTACCACCGGTCAGCTTTCCCAGTTCATGGACCAGACCAACCCTCTTTCCGAAATAACTCATAAAAGAAGACTAAGTGCCCTTGGTCCGGGCGGTCTTACCAGAGAAAGAGCGGGATTTGAGGTAAGAGACGTTCATTCTTCCCACTATGGGAGAATATGTCCTATAGAAACCCCCGAGGGTCCCAACATAGGTCTTATCTCAAGCCTTAGCACTTACGCCAAGGTAGACGAATTCGGATTCATTCAAACACCTTACAGAAAGGTTAAAAACGGATACGTAACGGACCAGATAATATATATGAATGCTCTTATGGAAGAAGATTATGTGGTGGCGCAGGCGAATGCCCCCCTTGAACAGGATGGATCTTTCAAAATACCTTTTATTTCCGCTAGAAAGAAAGGGGAATTCATTATGGTTGAGAGGGAAAAAGTTGAGTTCATGGACGTGTCTCCGTCGCAGCTAGTGTCCGTTTCCGCTTCTCTTATCCCCTTTCTAGAGCATGATGACGCGAACCGAGCTCTTATGGGTTCCAATATGCAACGCCAGGCCGTGCCTCTTATAAGAAGCAATTCGCCGCTGGTAGGCACGGGATTTGAGAGCAAGGTGGCCAAAGATTCCGGAGTTACCGTAGTTGCCGAAAGAGATGGGGTGGTGGAGTATGTCGATTCGGTAAGGATCGTCGTGAAGTCTACGGAAAGAAGCCGTGAGGGAGGAGTGGATATTTATAACTTGATAAAGTTTCATTGCTCGAATCAAAGCTCCTGCTGGAACCAGAAGCCTATAGTTCGTTGCGGGCAGCAAGTTGGAAAAGGACAGGTTATAGCCGATGGCTGCTCCACTGACCACGGGGAGCTGGCGCTTGGACAGAATATGGTGGTCGCTTTCATGCCTTGGGGAGGATATAACTTCGAAGACGCTATTCTCATATCCGAGAGAGTGGTGAAAGATGACGCTTTCACCTCGATTCATATCGAGGAATTTGAGTGTATGGCCAGGGAAACGAAGCTTGGAAGAGAGGATATCACCAGGGATATTCCGAACGTGTCCGAGGAAGCGCTTCGCAACCTGGACGAAAGTGGAATAATAATGATAGGCGCGGAGGTTGAACCGGGCGATATACTGGTCGGAAAAATTTCTCCGAAGGCCGAAACCCAACTTTCCCCCGAAGAAAGACTCTTAAGAGCGATTTTCGGAGATAAGGCGGGAGATGTGAAAGACTCTTCTTTAAAGGCGTCTTCCGGAGTTTACGGCACTGTTATAGATGTTGAAACTCTCGTGTCGAGCGCGGCGGACAAGGATGAGAGGAGTATGGATATTCAAAACTATGAAATCTCGAAATTGAGAGAGGACAAGGAAAACGAGGTGAAAATTCTGAGACAAGACGCGGTCGACAGAGTGAAGCCTCTGCTTCTTGGTAAAACCTCCCTTTCCAAAATAACCGTTAATAGAAAAACGGTTCTCAAAAGCGGACAAGAGATTACCGAAGAGATTCTCGATTCCATCCCCATGGAAAAACTTGCGGATATAAGAATCAAGGATTTTCCGGAGGCGTCCGAAGAGGTAAGCGGAATAGTTGAAAGAGTTATAAAGCGCATTGGAATTATAACTTCCGCTTATGACCAGCGCGTCGAAAAACTGGAAAAACCCGATGAACTGCCTCCTGGAGTTTTGAGGGTTGTCAAAGTTCGCATAGCTGTTAAAAGAAAGCTTCAAGTCGGCGATAAAATGGCGGGTCGCCACGGAAACAAAGGCGTGGTATCCAAAATACTTGCTCAAGAGGACATGCCTTATCTGTCCGACGGAAGGCCTGTGGACATGGTTCTAAACCCTCTCGGAGTGCCTTCGAGGATGAATGTCGGGCAGATACTCGAGACTCACCTGGGTTGGGGGGCCAGAGAGCTTGGAAGGCAGCTAAACGAGTATGTAAAACAAGAGTTCAGTTCTGAAGCCTTGAGGGAAAAACTTTTGGAAATATATGCGGATTCTCCGCGTATGTGCGAGCTTATCGAGTCGCTTGAGGGGGATGATCTTGTTGAATTAGTGAAAAAGCTAGAGAGCGGCATTCCCGTGAAATCTCCGGTTTTTGACGGAGCTACCGAGGCCGAAATTTCGCAAATGCAGAAACTTGCCGGCATACACGAAGACGGAAAGACAATTCTTTTCAATGGCCAAACTGGAGAGCCTTTCGACCAGAAAGTATGCGTGGGAATAATGTATATGCTTAAACTTCATCACCTTGTGGAAGAAAAGATTCACGCCAGAGCTATCGGACCGTACTCTCTCGTTACTCAGCAGCCCCTCGGAGGAAAAGCTCACTTCGGCGGACAGAGGCTCGGGGAGATGGAAGTATGGGCCCTTGAAGCTTACGGAGCAGCTTATACTCTCCAAGAGTTTGTTACTATAAAATCAGACGACGTAGCTGGAAGAACCAGAATATTCGACTCTATCGTAAGAGGCGACATGAACTTTGAACCGGGTCTCCCCGAATCCTTCAAGGTGTTGAGAAAGGAATTGCAGGCCTTGGGACTTGATGTTGACCTTATTGAAGAAGAAGCGGAACTTGAACCGCTTAGTAAATATTGATTTGGAGGGAATCATATCATGGATATAGACACGCTTTTCGAAAAGCCTAAAAACCCTTCTGATTACTCGATCATAAAAATTTCAATAGCCTCTCCGGAGAAAATAAAATCTTGGTCAAGTGGTGAGATAAAGAAACCGGAAACCATAAACTACAGAACTTTCAAGCCGGAGAGAAACGGTCTGTTCTGCGCCAAAATATTCGGTCCGGTAAAAGACTACGAATGTACTTGCGGGAAATACAAAAGACTTAAGCACAGAGGAATCACGTGCGAGAAATGCGGCGTTGAGGTAATTTCTTCCAAAGTGAGAAGAGAGAGGATGGGGCATATAGAGCTCGCGTCTCCCGTCGCTCACATTTGGCTCCTTAGAAGCATTCCGAGCAGAATAGGGATGCTTCTCGATATGACTCTCAAGGACTTGGAGAGAGTTCTTTATTTCGAGGCTTATTTGGTTATGGATCCCGGAACTTCCGATCTTAAGTTCGCTCAGGTGATAACCGAAGATGAATACAGAGAAAAAAGCGACGAATTCAGTGACGAATTTACCGTTGGCATGGGAGCTGAATCCGTGCGCGAAATGTTAAAGGCGATAGACTTAAGCGAACTTTCCCAAGAGCTTCGGACGAGCATGAAAGAGACCAAATCTCCGATCAAAAAAGCCCGTATAGCGAAAAGGCTTAGGATATGCGAAGCGTTTCGCAAGTCCAAAAATCGCCCTGAATGGATGATTTTGACCACTATTCCCGTCCTGCCTCCCGATCTCAGACCTCTTGTTCCCCTTGACGGAGGACGGTTTGCCGCCTCCGATCTTAACGATCTTTACAGGAGAGTGATTAACCGAAACAACAGACTAAAGAAGCTTCTTGAACTCGGCGCTCCCGATATAATAGTAAGAAACGAGAAGAGAATGTTGCAGGAGTCCGTTGACGCGCTTTTGGAAAACGGAAGACGAGGAAGGCCCGTTTTGGGTCATAACCACAGACCCCTTAAAAGTCTAAGCGATATAATCAAGGGTAAACAAGGAAGATTCAGGCAGAATCTTCTCGGAAAAAGAGTGGATTACTCCGGCCGCTCGGTTATCACCGTGGGTCCCGATCTGCGGCTTCATCAATGCGGAATACCCAAACAGATGGCCCTTGAACTTTTCAGACCCTTCATATACCAAAAGCTTGAACGATGGGGCGAGGCTGCAACCATAAAAATAGCGAAGAAACTTCTTGACACGAAGGCCCCGGTGGTATGGGATGCTCTTGACGAGGTGATAAAGGAGCACCCGGTGCTTCTCAACAGGGCGCCCACATTGCATCGACTGAGCATACAAGCTTTCGAACCGGTGCTTATTGAAGATAAGGCCATTCAGCTTCATCCCTTAGTGTGTCCCGCGTATAACGCGGATTTTGACGGTGACCAGATGGCGGTCCATGTCCCGCTTTCAGTCGAGGCGCAAACCGAATGCCGTTCGCTAGTTATGTCGACGAACAATATTCTTTCCCCGGCTCACGGAAGGCCGATAATCCTTCCCACGCAAGATATAGTTCTCGGACTTTACTATATGACGAGAGATATGGCCTTGGACGAAAAATACTCGGGGAATGTTTTCTCGCCTCGCGAGGTGGTTTTTGCCTATGAACTAGGAAAAATCGCGTTGCACGACAAGATAACCGTCAGGATTGAAGGACAAAACTACCAGACGACTGTTGGAAGAGTGCTTATGTACGAAGTTGTCCCGGAAGGAGTCGATTTCGATCTCATAAACAAACCGATGACCAAAAGATCAATAGAGAAGTTGGTTGATGAGTGCTTCAGGAAAACCGGTGGGAAAAGCACCGTTTTGCTGGCCGACAACTTGAGGACCCTTGGATTTAAATATTCTACTAAGTCCGGGGCTTCTATTTCGATTACGGACATGGTTATTCCGGAATCCAAGAAAGAACGTCTGGAAGAAGCTCAACAGGAGGTTCTGAAAGTCCAGAATCAGTATTCTCAAGGGCTTATAACCGACGGAGAGAGATACAATAAAGTTATAGATATCTGGGCTAAAACAAGCGATGAAGTCGCCCGAGCTATGATGGAAAAAATATCCTCCGAGCGGACTGGAACGGGTAAAAAGGCCGCTGCCACAAGTCCGAGTTCCAACCCTATATACATGATGATTGATTCTGGAGCCAGGGGGAGTCAAACGCAGGTAAGGCAGCTTGCGGGGATGAGAGGGCTTATGGCGAAGCCGTCCGGGGAGATTATAGAGACCCCTATAACTTCAAATTTCCGGGAAGGATTGTCGGTACTTCAGTACTTTATTTCTACCCACGGAGCGAGAAAGGGACTTGCGGATACCGCGCTTAAAACGGCTAACGCCGGTTACCTTACTCGAAGGCTGATTGACGCCGCGCAAGACGTAATGATTACCGAACTCGACTGCAATACGATAGAGGGAGTCAGGGTGAGTGACCTTGTGGAAGGCGGCGAGATAATAGAGAAAGTGGGGGAGAGGGTGCTTGGCAGAGTCGCGCTTGAAGATATAGAAGATCCCAGAACCGGAAAAACGATTGTTAAAGCAAACCAGGAGATCGACGAAGCCTCGATTGAGAAGATAGATGAGGCGGGCATAAGCGAGGTGAATATTCGCTCCGTTCTCACCTGTGAGACCAGATACGGAGTCTGCAGGCTCTGCTATGGAAGAAACCTCTCCACCGGCAAGCTTGTGAATATGGGAGAAGCGATAGGGATCGTGGCCGCTCAGTCGATCGGCGAGCCTGGAACTCAGCTTACCATGAGGACGTTTCATATAGGTGGGGCCGCGAGCCAGAGGGCCGCGGAGAGTACCCTTGAAAGTCAGCATGAGGGAGTTGTGCGGTTCAAAAATATAAATGCCGTGAAAGGTCGCGACAATAAGCTTGTTGTTATTAACAGAAGCGGCGTACTCTCAATTGAAGATAGCAAGGGATACGAAAGGGAGAAATATCCGGTTGTTCCCGGAGCCAGGCTCAACGTAAAGGAAGGAGATAAAGTAAAGAAAGGAAAGATGCTTGCCGAATGGGATCCGTATACGACCCCGATAATTTCTGAAGTCGCCGGGACGGTCAAATTTAAAGATCTTGAGTCGGGGGTCACTTACAAGGAGAAAGTGGATGAGGTTACGGGTGTTTTCAAAAGGGAAGTTGTTGAAACCAAGAATTTGGAAATGCATCCAACGCTGGACATCATAGTCAGAGTTGAGGATTTAACCGAAGAGACCGGTGGTGGTGATAAACGGTCGGAGAAAAAAGTGTCTTACTCGCTTCCCGTGGGTGCCATAATAGAAGTTGGCGATAAGGATCAAATAGAGGCCGGGGACGTGCTGGCGAAAATCCCGAGAGCGACTTCTAAAACCAAGGACATCACGGGCGGGCTTCCCAGAGTTGCGGAACTTTTTGAAGCTAGAATCCCCAAAGATCCCGCCGTGGTGAGCGAAATAGACGGGATAATTTCATATGGAAAGGATGTTAAAGGTAAGAAAAGAGTTGTGGTAACTCCGGAAATGGGGGAGCCCAAAGAATATACGGTTCCCAGGGGAAAACACATACTGGTTAGGGAAGGTGAATACGTGTCTTCCGGAGATCAGCTTGTTGACGGAGCGGTAGATCCCCATGATATATTGAAGATAATGGGAGACAGAGCTCTTGCGAATTATATGGTCAACGAAATCCAGGAAGTTTATAGACTCCAAGGCGTGAAGATTAACGACAAGCACATAGAAGTCATAGTCAAGCAAATGCTAAAAAGGGTGAGAATAAAAGATCCCGGAGATACTACAATGCTTGTCGGAGAAGCGATAGAGAAAAATATTTTCTTCGAGGAAAACGCGAAGATTATAAAAGACGGCGGGACTCCCGCGGTCGCCGAACCACTTCTTCTGGGTATCACGCGAGCTTCTCTCAGTACGAGCAGCTGGCTTTCCGCCGCATCTTTCCAAGAGACTACCAGAGTTCTAACGGAAGCTTCCTGCGAGGGAAGGGAAGATGATCTTAAAGGACTCAAAGAAAACGTCATTGTCGGCAGGCTGATTCCCGCCGGCACCGGTCTTCCAATGTACAGAGACATAAACATAGAGACCGAGGCGCCGGAAATATCCGTACCAATACCGGAGATTGAAGAAGAAGAAAGCGAAAACGTGCTGCTTGAAAGCTGATATTTTGCCGCAAACGCGGATTCTTTCTCTTTGCCAGACATGAAAAAAACCTATAAACCCGAAGAGGTTGAACAGAGGATTTATGATTTCTGGATCTCTTCCGGTCTTTACAAATCCGAAATAAAAGATTCGAAAAAGGTCTTTTCGATAGTTATTCCGCCTCCCAATGTCACGGGATCGCTCCACATAGGCCACGCCCTGAACGCCACCATTCAGGATATTCTTGTCAGATACAAAAAAATGAAGGATTTCGATGTTCTCTGGGTTCCGGGCACCGACCACGCGGGTATTGCGACTCAGATGATGGTTGAAAAAGAACTAGCTTCCGAAGGATTAACGAAAGATGATCTGGGTAGGGAAAAATTTCTTGAGCGTATCTGGAGTTGGAAGGAGAAATCCGGCAGCCGAATAACTCAACAATATAAAAGACTCGGAGCTCTTCCCGATTGGGATATGGAGCGATTTACTCTTGATGAAGGTTTATCAGAAGCGGTAAAAAAAGTCTTTGTTGACCTTTACTCTCAAGGACTCATATACAAAGACAAAAGGCTTGTTAATTGGGATCCTAAGCTATGCACCGCAATATCGGATTTAGAGGTGGAACAAAGAGAAACTCGCGGCAACTACTGGTACATCAGATACCCGATAGAAGGAACGGACGGACTTTCCGTTACGATAGCCACAACGCGTCCCGAGACCATGCTTGGAGACACCGCCGTGGCCGTTCATCCTAATGATCCCAGGTACGCCGCCATAGTGGGTAGAGAGGCGGTTTTACCGCTTTTGGGAAGAAAAATCCCCATAATAGCCGACGAATACAGCGATCCCGAGAAAGGTACGGGAGCCGTTAAGATAACTCCGGCGCATGATTTCAACGATTTTGAAGTCGGGAAACGAAATGATCTGGATCTAATAAATATTTTTGATAAACGCGGATATATAGAAGGCGATCTTCCCGAGAAATACTTGGGACTTGAGAGATTTGAAGCGAGAAAAGTCATAGTGCGCGATCTTGAGGAAGAGGGCTTCTTGGAGAAGGTTGAACAGACCGTCCACACGGTTCCCTATGGTGATCGTTCGGGAGTTATTGTGGAACCTTGGTTAACCGACCAATGGTATGTGGATACGAAGCAGCTTGCCGCCGAGGCCATTTCCTGCGTAGAACGGGGGGAAATACGTTTTCATCCCAAGTTTTGGGAAAACACTTATTTTGAATGGATGAGAAACATAGAGCCTTGGTGTGTATCGAGACAGCTTTGGTGGGGACACCGGATACCCGCATGGTACGGACCTGATGGAGAGATATTCGTCGCAATGAGCGAGCGGGAGGCTTTGATTTCCGCAAAGAAGCATTACGGTAGAAATACTGAACTTGTTAGGGATCCGGATGTTCTCGATACTTGGTTTTCTTCAGGTCTTTGGCCTTTTTCAACTCTTGGGTGGCCAGAGGATACTGAAGAACTTGGACATTATTACCCGACATCGTGCTTAGTCACCGGGTTTGATATTATTTTTTTCTGGGTGGCGAGAATGATAATGCTCGGACTTCGATTTAGAGGAGACGTGCCTTTCAATGATGTATACGTACATGGACTGATAAGAGATTCGAAAGGTCGTAAAATGAGTAAGACTACCGGCAACGTTATTGATCCTATTGACGTGATAGAAAAACATGGTGCCGACGCGCTTCGTTTTTCCTTTTCAGCGCTTGCCTCTCAAGGAAGAGATATAAAGCTTACTTTTTCCATCATTGAGAATTACAGAAACTTTATTAATAAGATATGGAACGCGACCAGGTTCGTGTTCATGAATCTTGAATCGGAATTGATTCAAAGTTCCGATCTGGATTTTTCCACTCTTCGCTCTCCCGATTTATGGATTCTAAGCAGATTAAATGTGGCGCTGGGTGAAATGGAGCGATTCATCGAGGATTATGAATTTGACAAGGCCTCACAGACGCTCTACCACTTTATCTGGGACGACTATTGTGATTGGTATCTTGAAATATCCAAGTTTTCACTTTACGGAGACGATAACGAATCCAAAAAACAGACTCTGAACGTACTTGTCCGGGTTCTGCTGAGGTCTCTTCGAGCTCTACATCCGTTTGCGCCTTATATTACTGAAGAAATTTTCGGAATATTCAAAGCAACGGGCATAAACCTTCCCGAAAGCGAAGGTCTTAACTCGGATAGCATTCTCGATACCGATTATCCGGTAAAGAGGGAAGCGGAGATATTTAAAAAACAATCCGAAGAGATTGAGCTTGTAAAAAGCGTTGTTACCGGAATAAGAAATCTGCGGGCCATTATGGTAATTCATCCTTCAGACAAGGTGTCGGTATATCTTAATACCGAAGACGAAGCGGTGAAAGAGATTTTGGAAAAAAACCTTGGAATTATCACTGGGATGGCCTCTGTTGGCGATTGCGTTATCTGCGGAGAGGATTTTCGCGGAAAGGCGGTCTCGGAAGTTGTTTTCGGAGTAGAGATAGTTATGCCGGTCGAGAATCTGCTCGACTTGGAAAAAGAGATTTCCAGGCTGAGAAAGGAACTGGGAAAAACTTTGCAAGACCTTAAAAGAACGGAAGGTAAGCTTTCAAATGTAAATTTTCTCGAACGTGCTCCTAAAGAGGTTCTTGAGAAGGAGAGAAGAAAGCTGGTTGAATTCCAAAATCAGAAAAGAAAGCTTGAAGAAACTCTCGCGAAACTTTCTTCAACAATATAAGTTGATACAAAAACAGCACTACCCCGGCATATATTCCACCGCCGCCGGAATGTATTCAGGAATGCATGAGCAAAGTGGAATATGTTAAAAAAGATCCATCTGCTGGTGAGATATTTTTTCGTCCGTTATTTCCACGGGATAATTGCCGTCAAAGCATGCGAAGCAATAATTGCCGGACAGTTTGCTGGAAGCGCCTATAGCCTTAATTATTCCCTCTGTGCTTAGATATCCCAAACTATCCGAAGTTATATAATCTTTGATTTCTCTCACTTCTAATGAATGTGCTATTAGCTCTTCTTTAAGAGGAGTGTCTATTCCGTAATAGCACGAAAATTTCATAGGAGGAGAACTTATTCTCATATGAATTTCTTTTGCACCGGCGTCTCGTATCATCTTAACAATTTTTCTGCTAGTTGTACCTCTTACTATGGAGTCGTCGACCACAACTACTTTTTTCCCGTATATTACTTCTTTTATAACGCTAAGTTTAAGCTTCACTCCAAAATTTCTTATTGATTGCTGAGGTTGGATAAAGGTTCTTCCTATATAATGACTTCGGAGAAGACCGGTTTCCAAGGGAATTCCCAGTTGCTCGGCATATCCAATGGCCGCAGGTGTACCTGAGTCCGGTACTGCCAAAACGATATCTGCATCCGCTGGAGACTCGATTGCAAGTTGCCTGCCCATGTCTTTTCTCATTTGGTAAATATTTTTTCCTTGGAGGAATGAATCGGGTCTTGAAAAATATATATTTTCAAATACGCAGTATTTATGCTGTTTTTTCGGGAGAGATTTGAATGATCTGACTCCGCTTTTGTTTAAAAATAATATCTCTCCAGGTTCTACTTCCCTTATGTATGTGGCTCCGATGAGTTCAAAAGCACATGTTTCGGAAGCTACGACATAAGAATTTTGAATTTTCCCGAGCACAAGAGGTCTGAATCCATGAGGGTCGCGCGCGGCAACAAGCGTCTTATCCGTCAGAAACACGAGGGAATACGCTCCCTTACATTCGGTTAAAGCTTCGGTAATTCTTCCCAGGAAAGTCTTTTCCTTGGATCTAGCTATTAAGTGTACTATTACCTCGGTATCAGTCGTTGACTGAAATATCGATCCTTCTTGCTCAAGCTTGTGTCTTAGCAGCTTCGCATTTGTGAGATTTCCGTTATGCGCGATTGCTAGTTCCCCTTTCTCATAATTCATTATCAAGGGTTGTGTATTTTTATTGTTGCTTGAGCCTGTGGTGGAGTATCTCACATGGCCGATCGCGGTAGTACCTCGAAGTTTTGATATGGATTCTTCATCGAAAACATCGGTTACGAGACCCATTTTCCGTTGGGAGTAGAGCTTTTGACCGTCGGTTGAAACTATTCCAGCGCTTTCCTGTCCTCTATGTTGGAGAGAGTATAGTCCTAGGTAGGTGAAGTTGGCCGCTGCGGGATGATCATATATTCCGAACACTCCACATTCTTCGCGTAATTTCGACATCTTCGCCCCTATGTGACCGAAAGATTTTTTTCGAAGCCTAAAGACCAAGCTTTATGAGCTGAAGAGATTTCCATATCAATTAACCCCTCTATACAGAACCTGTCTTCGTCAAGAACTACTCCTATGGGTAGCATGGGTACGCCTTGATTTTTCGCTATCTTTTTTATTCTCTCCAAATTGCTTTCATCTATACTAGCTATTACTCTGGATTGAGTTTCGGAAAAAGCAAAAAAATCGCTTCGAAGAGAGTGTTCATTTACGTGGGGAGAGTTTATCAAAACTCCCTTTATGCCGTCTGGATTAAAGCAGCATTCCGCAAGCGATACGGCAAATCCCCCTTCCGATATATCGTGAACCGATTTGATTATACTTTGAGAAGCGCACGCGATCAACAGTTCGACTAGTCTTTTCTCTTTGTGAAGGTCTATTGAAGGCGGTTCCCCGTCAATAAGTCCGTACTCGGTTTTGAGGTACTCGCTTCCACCCAAGTCTTTTTCAATCGATCCTCCGAAGAGTATTACCATGTCTCCGGAATCCCGAAACCACGAACCGACAACCTTGCTTGTGTCCTCTATGACTCCTACCATTGCCACAGTCGGCGTGGGGAATATGGAAATGTTTTCGGTTTCGTTGTAAAGGCTGACGTTGCCGCTTACCACCGGAGTATTAAATATTTTCCCGGCTTCTGAAATCCCTTCGACGCTTTCTTTTAGTTGCCACATTATCTCAGGATTTTCCGGGTTTCCGAAGTTAAGACAATCGGTGATCGCCAAGGGCAACGCACCGCCGCAGGCTAAATTTCTCGCACTTTCCGCAACAGCTATTTTGCTTCCGATATAGGGATTTAAGTAACAATATCTAGAATTCACGTTAGATGTCATTGCGATTCCCTTTCGCATTCCTTTAATCCTTATTACCGCGCAATCCGCTCCCGGTCCCAAGACAGTGTCCGTTCTAACCATATAGTCGTACTGTTCGTATATCCATTTTTTACTGGAAACCGTCGGAGAAGAGAGAATTTTTAAAAACGCTTCTTGAATGTTTTCCGGTTCAGGAAGTTTTTCTAAGTCGAGATTTTTAAGGTCTTTAAGATAATCGGGAGTTTTTACGGGTCTTTTATAGCAAGGCGCTTCTGAAGTTATAAGCTTTATGGGTAAGTTTGCGACCGTTTTTCCTTCTTCCAATACAGTTAGTTTTCCCGAATCGGTCACCTTGCCTATAATCGAAAAATCAAGATTCCATTTCCTGAAAATATCTTCGGCGATTTTTTCCTTACCTTTTTCCAAGACCAGGAGCATTCTTTCCTGCGATTCGGAAAGCATGACTTCATAAGGGGTCATATTTTCTTCTCGACGCGGAACTTTCTCGATCTCTATTTCAAGTCCGGTACCCGCGCGGTCGGCCATTTCGGTTGATGAGGAAGTGAGTCCCGCGGCTCCCATGTCCTGTATTCCCACAACGCAGTCCGTTTTAAATAGTTCCAGGCATGCTTCAAGAAGAAGTTTCTCGGTAAAAGGGTCTCCCACCTGCACCGCCGGTCTCTTTTCTTCGGTTTGTTCCCTAAAAGTGTCCGAAGCCATGATAGCTCCCTGTATACCGTCTCTCCCGGTTTTTGAACCGACGTATATTACGAGATTTTCTTTGCCTGAAGCGTATCCGCGAAAAACTTTATCTTTTTTTGTTACACCGAGCGCGAATGCGTTTACCAAGGGATTCCCATCGTAACAGTCGTCAAAATATACATCTCCTCCCACAGTCGGGATTCCCATACAGTTTCCATAGCCGGCTATACCGGAAACTACTCTCTCGACGAGAAATTTTGTTTTTTGCAGACATGGATTTCCGAATCTGAGAGAGTTTAGGATAGCCACCGGTCTTGCTCCCATAGTGAATATATCTCGGAGTATTCCTCCGACTCCGGTTGCGGCGCCTTGATATGGTTCTATAAAAGAAGGATGATTGTGGCTTTCCATTTTAAAAACTACGCAGTAACCGTCTCCTATATCCACTACCCCCGCATTTTCTCCCGGACCCTGTATGACTTGTTTTCCGGTTGTGGGAAATTTTCGTAGAAAAACTCTGGAACTTTTGTAGGAACAGTGTTCAGACCACATTGCTCCCAAAATTCCGATCTCGACCGAATTTGCCTCCCTACCGATATTTTCGATTATCTTTTGATATTCTTCTTCGGTAAGGCCGTGCTCCTTGGCGAATTCAAGCATCGATTTATTCTTCATTTGTCTGGTACGGCCGGGATGAATTTCGTTGTTTTGGGTATATCCATATCTTTGAAAAGGTATCTTTTTACTTTTTTAGTGGTGGTTTTCGGCAGTTCCACTTCGGTAATGGCGAAGTGGCCGATTTTTTTATGAAATTCGAGTCGACTGTTAACTTCCGTTACTTCGTCTCTAACAATATTCCAGATTTCCTCATTGGTTACGTCTTTTGGGAATCGCGCGAGTCTTTTGGATATTTCCTCAAAATTGGGAAGTATCACCGATTGTATCCTTTCATCATCGGGGCTAAAAACAATTGCTTCTTCAATCGTTTCATGCGAGATGAGTTTTTCTTCAATTTCCTCCGGAGAGATGTTTTTCCCTCCTTTCGTTACGATAACTGATTTTTTCCTTCCCGCTATATAAAGGTAGCCGTCCTGATCAAAGTAACCTAGATCGCCAGTTTTAAGCCATCCGCTGTCGGAGAAAATTTCCCGCGTCGCCTGGGAATTTTTATAGTACCCCTTCATTACATTCGGTCCTTTAACGCATATCTCGCCGATCCGGTCGCTGTTCATATCCCTTATTTCAACGCTGGTGTTTCCAAGAACCATGCCGCCGCTTGCGTTTTTAGGTTTTGAGTAAGGATTAGCGCTTACAACCGCGGATGTTTCACTCATTCCGTATCCTTGCAGTATCGGGAACCCATATTTTTCAAGTCCTTCGGAAACCTGGTTGGGTAGGGCCGCGCCACCGCTTACTATAAGACGTAGCCGATCAAGTCCTAAGCGTTTTCTAGCTATTTTTCCAAACAGCTTCGAAGGCAGTATCTTGGTTAAGAAACTTTCTTCTTTGCTTCGTTTCATTCTCCAAAACAATTTTTCAAGCACTAAAGGGGTGTTAAGCCACACCGATGGTCTTGCTTCTTTAAGGTCGGAAAGCATTTCTCTAGGTTTCAGGCTTCTTGCGAAAAACACTTTTTGCCCACAGTAAAAAGACAGCAGTATTCCGCATATCCTTTCGTATACGTGATGAATGGGAAGTATTGAAAAAGCCGTATCTTTTGTCCCAATGTCGAAAACGCTGTATAGCGTCTCCACGTTTGACATTATATTTTCGTGGGAGAGCATTACGCCTTTCGGATTGCCGGTGGTTCCCGATGTGAAAACTATCTCCGCTATGTCGTCGCAGTTTGCTTCTTCTCTCCGGGTGCCTTTCTCAACTTCCTCGCCGGTGTCAGCGATTTCTTCCATCGGTATTATATGTTCGACTTTACCCGTGTTTTTGAAAACTTCCGTCAGTTGCGCCGGGGCGATTAGAAACCTGGAATCAGAAAGTATCAGCACTTGTTTTACGTTTTCGTCGGTCGCCCTTGCGTCAAGCGGAACGGCGATGGCTCCCGCCCAGATCACGGCAAAGTAGGAAATTGCCCATTGCGGGCTGTTTTCCCCGAGAATAGCCACATGTTCCCCCTTTTTAAGACCGATCCGCTTTAAGCGTAAGGAAAGTCGCGTGGAGAGCGAGAAAACCTCTTTGAAACTGAATGAATTCGTGGATAAATCGCTTGTTCTTATTAAATAAGCGGTCTTATCACCGTAGAGAGAAGATTTTTTTTCAAACATTTCCTGTATAGTGGCTATTTGCTTGCTTTCCCTTATGGGTTTTAGGTTTTTTTCGGTGCGGGAGAATTTTTTTATCATTGGATAGAGACTTAGCTAGATTATTTCCTCAAGTTCTTTTAAATCGCTTATGATGAACTTCGGTTCTGTGCGTGTGACCTGTTTTTTTCTTTTTATCCAGACGGAATCCATTCCGCAGTTTGCCGAACCTTCTATGTCCGCTTCCGGATCATCTCCTATAAAAATTGCTTTTTCAGGGGTTTCGCCGAGTTTCAAAAGAGCGAACTCAAATATCTTTCTGTGAGGTTTTCTCCAGCCTACTTCTTCTGAGATTATTATCCGTTCGAAGAAGTTTACGATCCCGAATTTTTCGAGAAGATTTCGAACTGTCGGAGCATGATCGAAGTTTGAAACAATCGAAAGCCGGTACCCTTTGCTTTTAAGATATGACAGGACTTCGGTATGATGGCTCGGGTATACCATGGCTTCGCAGAGACTTTCCATGTGCGAACATACTAGATTTTCTAGCAATTCGTCACTTGTTTCAAACCCAGCTTTCTCCAAAAATATCTCAAACCTCTTTGTGTTCGGATACTCTTTGAGATCTTTTTTCTTAATGTTCATCAATTCTTTGTGACTTTTAACGAATAGCGAATAAAAATCACGGAAATCCATTTTGCCGAAACTTTCGCGAAGTCGCGTAAAGACGTGCGGCGCGGTGGAATTCCAAGTTTCTCCATTATGCGTTACTTCTGGGAGTGTGGTTGGTTCAAACATTACTAAAGTGTCGAAAAGATCGAAAAATACGGTTGAGTATTTCTTCATTCGGTCGCGTGGAGAAAGATTATAAAAGCGTTCTTTCCAGTATCACTTCTATAATTTTTTCATGTAGTCCGAGAGGCTCGGTTACCCTGTGGGTTACATGCGGGTAGTTTCGCGCCGCCTCGGATACCATTCTCGGTATATCGGATTTAGAGTGCCTTCCGGGAACTAGGAAATATGGATGAACTGTTATATCGCTTGCGCCGGCAGCGACGCATTCGCAAAAAGCGTCCTTTATCGAAGGTTCGCAAAGCTCCATATGGCAGTGTTGCACTATATCGAACGGCGAATTTGAGTGAGTCCTTATTTTTTCGGCCACATCTTCAAGCAAAGTGTTTGCTTCTTCCACGGTACTTCCGTGGTCGACCAATATAAGAGCTTTCATCTTCCTAGTTTTCTTGCGAATGTAGTTTTATAGTTTCGAGCACTATTTGCGCCGATTTTTCAAATTCATCAAGAACTAAATACTCGTTTACTGTGTGGAGTTCGTACATGCCCGTTCCCAAGTTTACGCACTCTATTCCCTTTTCGTTTATGTAATTCGCGTCGCATCCTCCACCGCTTGTATGAAATTCTATGTTGTGGTTGAGGTTTGCCGAGGCTTCAAGCACGAGTTTCGTCACTTTCGCCTCGGGGGAGACTTTCATTGCCGGGTATATGTGGTTGACCTCTATTTCGGCCTTGGCGCCGAGTTGTTGTCCTTCCAGTGTGAGTTTTCTGTTTAGCGCGGCTTCTAGGAAGCAGTCGCGCATGTGGTTTATCTGCGCGTCGAGTTTCTTCCTATCGTGACTTCGCGCCTCGGCTCTCACCTCGACTATTCCGGGTACTATGTTCACCGCCGACCCGCCTTTCACCTTTCCTATATTGGCGGTTGTTTCGTCGTCTATTCTCCCAAGGTTCATTTTCGCAATTGCGTCGCTTAGCACTTCTATTGCGCTTATTCCGTTTTCGGGGCAGAGTCCCGCGTGTGCCTCGACGCCGTGTATCTTTACATCCATCATATCGGAACACGGGCAACTTAGAACAAGTCTTTGGGGGGTGCTGCTGTCAAGCACTATCCCGTAAGGACTTTTAAACTTCGAAGCGTCAAGATATTTCGCTCCGAGAAGACCGACTTCTTCGCATATGGTAAACGCGACTTCTATATCCGAGCAGGCAATGTCGTTTTCTTTTAGGGCTCGAAGCACTTCCACTATTATGGACACGCCGCTTTTATCGTCGCTTCCGAGTATAGTAGAACCATCGCTTTTCATTAACCCGTTTTCCACTCTCGGATTTATTCCCTCTCCGGGGCTTACGGTGTCCATATGGGAGCAGAGAAAAAACGGCGGGGCGTTTTTCTTCTTCCCGGGAATCCTTACTATTAGATTGCCGACGTCACCGCCAACCTTATCTCCCGCGTCGTCGTAAAAACACTCGGCTCCCAAATCCCGCATATCTTTTTTAAGTCGTAAGGCGACGTTTTTTTCCCTTCTGGACGGACTGTCTATCCTTATAATGTCCGTTAGGTGAGAGGTCATTCTTTCGGTTTGAATCATAATTCGGTTTCCTTTTTTTATTGAATTGAATAACTAAAGGATATTTAAAAGAAAACTATATTAAAAGGTTCCTTTTGTTTTCACCGCCGTTAGTAGTGTGGTATTATCTCGATATCGGCGGTTAATTGGCAACCCGAAATCTATTTATTTGGAGTGGTAAGAAACGTGACATTTGTTTTACTAAAAGAAAATGTTTCCGACGTCAAGTCGGACGCGGTTGTTTTTTTCTGTTATGAGAAGCAGGGGCTTTCGGCGGACGCTCGCAGAATTGATCGGAAACTCGGAGGGTTTCTTTCGGAGAAGATAAAGCTATTTGATTTTCACGGCGCTCTCGGCAAGACGCTTATCGTTGATACTCCAGCTGGTTTTAATTCTAAAACCGTTGTTCTTGTTGGACTTGGAAAAAAGCCAAAATTCGGATCTCTTGAGGCCTTTCGCGCGGCAAACGCGGTGGTTTCGAAAACCGGTCAGTTCTTTCGCGTCCTAGCCGTTGATTTTTCCAACTTCGACAAAAAATTTCTTAAGGTTTTCCTAGAAGGTATGACCTGCGGTTCATATGAATACGAAAAACTTAAGTCTTCGGCCAGAAAAAAGAACCGAATAGAAAAAGTTTGGATAGCCTCAAACAAAGTTTCCGCGGATTATTTCAACTCGGAAGCGACGCGCGCAAAAGTCGTTTCCAAAAGCGTGGCGTTTTCAAGGGATCTTGTGAACGATCCTCCCAACATGCTCACTCCTTCGACTCTCGCCCGTCACGCGCTTTCGATCGCGGAAGAATCGGAGCATATACAATGCAAGGTTTTCGACACAGAAGAGATAAAAAACATGGGAATGGGCGGTCTTTCCGCGGTTTCCTTCGGAAGTAGCGAACCCCCTAAATTTATACATCTTTCTTACGCCCCTTCCGTAAAATCCAGAAAAAAAATCGCTATCGTCGGTAAAGGTATAACTTTTGATTCGGGCGGATTGTGTCTTAAACCCGCCGACAGCATGAGAACGATGAAAATGGATATGTCGGGCGCCGCGGTTGTGCTCGGTGTTATGAAGGCGATAGGAGAACTCACGCCGAACGTAAACGTTCATGGTATTGTTCCCGCGACGGAGAATATGACCGGAGCTTCGGCCTATAAGCCCGATGATGTGGTAAAAGCTCTTAACGGTAAAACAATAGAGATTATAAACACTGACGCGGAGGGTAGGGTGGCTCTCTCCGACGCGCTCAGTTATTCCGTTCGCCTGGGAGTTTCCGAGATAGTGGACTTGGCGACGCTTACGGGCGCTTGCATAGTTGGCCTCGGTCCCTATAACGCCGGAGTTATGGGAAACAGCTCTAGACTTGTGAAGTTGCTTCTCAATTCAGCTCGCGATGTGGGCGAGAAAATGTGGGAACTTCCTCTGGATGCGGAATTAAAAGAAGAGATAAGAAGTCGCGTCGCCGATATAAAGAATGTCGGAAGCAGGTGGGGAGGCGCCATAACAGCAGCTCTTTTTCTTGAAAATTTCGTTTCCGAAGTGCCTTGGGTTCATATAGATATCGCCGGGCCTTCTTATGTGGAGAAATCTTCTGACTGGTACCAGTACGGAGCTACGGGGTTTGGGGTGAGGACGATAGTTGACTATCTGATGAACAGGTAGCGGTCTTTCGTCTTAAATCAAGCGAGAGAGAAAACGTTTACGGGATATAGTCGAGCCAGTGCTCGAATTTCTCGTCTTCTCCCTTTATCGCCGCGAAGTATCTTTTTTGCACTCTCTTCGTTATCTCTCCGGGTTTCCCAGAACCGATCTCTCTTCCGTCAACTTCTTTTATGGGAGTGACTTCGGCTGCGGTGCCGGTGAAAAACGCCTCATCCGCGATATAAAGTTCATCCCTTGTAAAACGTTGCTGTTCTACGGGTATGCCTTCGTCTTCGGCGATATCCAGAACGCACTTTCTTGTTATTCCCTCAAGCACCGATGTCAACGGCGGAGTTTTAAGAATACCTTTTCTGACGATAAAAATGTTTTCTCCGCTTCCTTCGGCGACGTAACCTTCGGAGTCTAGAAGTATTCCCTCGTCAAATCCCAAGTCGGCGGCTTCCTGTCTTGCCATTACGGAGTTTACGTAATTTCCGCATATCTTGGCTTTGGTCATAAACGAATTAACCTGCATTCTCGTGTAGGACGATATCTTGGCCCTAATTCCGTTTATAATGGCGTCATCGCCAAGGTATGTTCCCCATGGCCACGTCGCTATAACCACGTTTATGGCGTTATCTCCGGGGAGTATGCCGAGTTTTCCCGATCCGATAAACACTATGGGTCTTATATAGGCTTCTTCTAGGTCGTTTTCCCGCAGTAGATCTCTTATCACATCGCAAAGGGTTTGTATTTCATAGGGAATTTCTATGCCGGCCACATGCGCGGACGAGTAAAGTCTTTGCATGTGTTCTCCAAGCTTCAGTACGGCCGACTTGCCGTTAGAGCACTTGTAAGCCCGAATACCTTCGAAAACGCCGAGTCCGTAGTGCAGTGTATGAGTGAGCACATGTACGTTTGCTTCATCTCCGTTTACTATCTTTCCGTTAAACCATATTTTGGACTGATCGTTTGACATAAACTGTTACCGGGACTTGGAAAAGGAAGTTTTGGCAAACATTATTATTATTCGCTTTTTCATTGTCAAGCTTTAGGCAACGGTTGAATGTTTTTTAATTATGTCACTCATTTTCTCGGAAAACTTGGATCTTGTGATAACAAGGTCTATTCCCTTTTCTCTGAATTGGTCGGCGATTTTCCATTGCACATGAGGTAGGTAACCGATACGGAAAACCCGACTTTGTTTCGGAGAGTTTTTTAAATCGGCTAAAACTTTTTCGACGTCGATCCCTTTTGAGACGAGATCGACAATCATGAGGTCAATTGCCTTTTCCCCGATTCTCTCCCGAATTTCCTGATAGTTTCTTACTTTGATCACCTCTATACCGAGGTTTTTTGCGGTATTTTCGATTTTCGACGAGAAAAACATATCGTCGGCGATTAGACAGATTGTTTTTCGTGAAATTCCCATCATCCGAAATAAAGTCTAGGTTTGGTCTAGCCTTACGCAAGTTATATACCTGTTTACTTGGGAGGTTTGTCAATATTATAATTTCTTGATATCTTACGAGTGTAAGGAGGCAATGGGGATACGATGAAACCAGTTCTGATCGCTTTTCTAGTAGCGATGATATTCGGGGTTAATCCCGTCTTTGAAAAACTCAGCCTAAAAGATGCTTCTCCGCTTACGGTAATTACGATAAGGTTTGTTTTCACCTCCTTGTGTCTCGTGTTTTTAGTCTTGGCGACCGGGAGACTGTCTGAAGTGATCAGCGTCGACGGTCAAACGCTTTTCTGGATACTTCTCTCCGGACTGATGGGAGGGTTGATCGGACTTTTTCTTTATTTTACCGCTCTTCAAATGGCCGACACGTCGAGAATTGTAGCGATAATTGCCACTTTTCCAATGTTTACTGCTATTTACGCTTGTATATTTCTGGGAGAAAGCCTAGGACCCATGAGAATCGCCGGAATCGCTTTTATAATAATCGGTTCAATACTGATTGAGTGGAATTTGCTTGCGGACTGATACGCCTACATATCCATGGATTCTATCTGATCGCGAAATTCTTCGGCCATATCGGCGTGCCCGTGCTTTGAGGCGGCGAGAGAACCTTCCTCATAGGCTTTTTTCGCTAGTTCTTCCATATTAAGCTCGGCGTAACAGTGAGCAAGCATTCTATAGACGGCACCCTCGTCGTCTTTTAGTTCCAAATAGGCCTTAATTGCCTTTATTGTTTCCTCATAACGCTTGAGTTTAAAATATTCGTTGGCAAGGCTATAGTGAACAAGGGGATTTGCGGGGTCTTTTTCAAGTAACTTTCTGAATTTATCAATTCTCTCTTCCGACATTTTCTATTGTTATTCCAAATTCTAAAGAACGCGTTAGTTTAATTCTTCCTCATTTTTTGAAGTGAAGCTTGTAAAGCCGAAAACGGCAATAAAGTTCTTTATTACGGACCGGGTAACTTCGTCCATTTTAACATCGCTTCCGTTTTTCATCCAGCTTCCGATCGAAGTTATTCTGACGTCCGTTATTCCGCAGGAGAGTATCAAATCAAAATAATTAAGATTCGTGCAAACGTTTAGAGCAAAGCCGTGGTAAGTCACCCATTTCCTTACGGCTATTCCTATTGATGCTATTTTACTTCTTTTTACCCAGACGCCGGTCACTCCTTCTATCCTTCTGCCCTCTATATCGAAGTCGCCCAGGGTCAGAATTATCACTTCTTCAATTTTTCTCAGGTGTTTGCGAATGTCAGTTCCGTGATTTTTCAGATTCATTATCGGATAGCCCACTACCTGACCGGGACCGTGGAAGGTTATGTCGCCTCCCCTCGATGAATGTACGAAAGGAATCCCGTGTTTTTCAAGATATTCTTTTTTTACACGAAGATTTTCCGTATTTCCTCTTCTTCCGGTGGTAATTGTCGGCGGGTGTTCAAGCAGAATAAGGGAATCCGGTATTTCTTCGGAAATTCTTTTGGAAAGAAGCTTTTTTTGATACTCAAGTCCCTTTTGGTAGTTAACGATTCCGAGTTTGTATATATCGATAGCGTTCATTGGTAGCCGCTACGGGGGAATATTTTTCGTTTCAAAAATTTCTCACTCTTCCAAGCGCGTCCAAAGCGGCTTCCATTACGGCTTCGGAGAGAGTGGGATGAGCGTGCTGGGTAGAAGCTATTTCGTAAGGAGTTGTTTCAAGGGTTTTGGCCACGCCGATTTCCGCGATCATTTCCGTCGCGCCGTGGCCTATTATGTGGCTTCCCAGAAGTTCTTTGGTTTTCGAATCAAAAATTATTTTTACAAAACCGTCTGTTTCTCCCACCGCGACGGCTTTTCCCGAGGCTTTGAACGGGAATTTTCCAATATCTACTTGATAACCTCGATCTCTCGCCTGTTTTTCCGTAAGGCCGATCATTGCTACCTCCGGTTGGCAGTAAACGCATCCGGGAATTGAATCGTAATGCACTCTGGAATTCATACCTTTCATTCTTTCAACCGCCACGACTCCTTCCTCTGAAGCTTTATGCGCAAGCATCGGCCCTCCGATTACGTCTCCGATCGCGTATACGTTGCTACAAGCGGTCATGTAATTCTCATCCGTTTTTATAAATCCATTTTCATCAAACTCCACCCCCACTTCTTCAAGTCCCATTCCCTTGCTTTTACCGTAAAAGGCAAAAGAGGTTGAAGCGGAATTTGCCACCGCTTTTCTCCCGACCGATACCAGGACCATTTCGGCTTTTAGGGAAGTCTCTTCTCCCGAGATTCTGTTTTTCACCGTTACGGTTGCGGAATTCGCGGTTTTTTCTAAGGATTTGTAGGCGGTATTGGTTAAAATGGACATCCCCTGTTTTGTAAATATTTTTTTTGCTTCTTCTGCCACTTCCTCGTCGGCTCCGGGCATTATCTGTTTTTCCAACTCGACTATCGTCACTTTGCTTCCAAAAGAATTGTATACATAGGCAAACTCCATTCCTATGTATCCTCCGCCTATTATCACTATGGAACGTGGAACTTCGGGATGCATTATCGCTTCATCGCTTGTCATTAACACTTTCCCGTCGATCTCAAGTCCGGGGAGCGTTCTTGGAACAGAACCCGTTGCGATGAGTATTCGTTCGCTTTCAATATCGCAAGGTTTTTCTCCCGAAACGGAAATTAGGTGCTTCGATGCGAGTCTTGCAGTACCGTTTACGAAGGAGATCTTGTTTTTATTGAGAAGTCCTAAAACGCCCCGGTTAAGAGAAGTTGAAGCTTTTCTGCTTTTCTTTATCACTTCCGGGTAGTCAAACGAGAGTTTATCGCATGTAATTCCGTAATCTTTTGAGTTAAGGAAATGCGAATACATTTCAGCGCACTTGAGAATCGCCTTCGAAGGTATACATCCCCAGTTAAGACAAACTCCACCCGGCTTGTCCCTCTCCACCACGGCGACTTTCATCCCCAACTGAGCCGCTCTTATCGCGGATACGTATCCCCCGGGACCGGATCCTATAACTGTGAGATCGAATCTTTCCATTCCGGGGGTAATTATATTTATAATCAGCGTGTCGTCAAAGCTGAAAAATTTCTTTTTCAACAAACATTCAAACGTTTTTCGGAACGAAGGTTTTTCTCCTCGATTCCAAACGAAGATCCGCACAGATCTACTCGGCGGACTGGCGATATTCAAGCGTTTTATCTACGTGTGCAATGGCGTGCCCTGATTCCGTTGACAATCCCGCAGACGGAAATTATATTTCACGAAAAGAAGATGCAAAGCATATCTCCAAGAAATAAGAGTTTCCTAGAGTTTGTGGTGGATTATTTCATCGAGACCGGAAATGCAGTCGGTTCCTCGACTCTTATATCAAAATACGATATCAAGTGGTCTCCGGCAACGGTAAGACAAGGTCTTAATTTTCTTACCGAAGCGGGCTATCTGACGCAAAGCCACGTTTCTTCCGGCAGACTTCCTACCGAGAAGGGGATGATTTATTACGTGGAAAATATCCTCCGCCCGGATAATTCCCCAGGACCCGGGCTTACGTTGTTTGAGAACAGATACGAAGGAATTAACGGTACGCTGGATCACGTTATAAACGCCACCAGTTTGATACTTTCCGACTATACGAAACTCGCCGGTCTTGGAATGCTTCCGCAGAGAAACACTCTAAGGGTAAAGTCTTCCAAGCTTATTAAGATGGGAAGCAGGGAGTGTCTGATGTTTTTGGTGTTTGAAGGCGGCTTGACGGAGAAAACTTTTATCAGACTAACCAAGCCTATCACGGATTCTCAGATGGAGAGAATAGGCGAGTATCTTAATCGGCTGATTCTGGGTCTTACTATTGAGCAAGTACGTGAGGTTGTGCTTGAGAAAATAAAAAGGACTACCACGGAATACAGCGATGTGCTTGAAAAAGTGCTCAGAATAAGCAGTGAGCTTTTTGAGAGAGAGAGAAAGTCCGGTATATTTGTGCAAGGCAAAGTGTGCGTTATGGAGCGTTTGAACTTTGCGGATTCCAGTCTCTATAAGACCATAATCGAGGTGCTTGAGGATCAGCAGCTTCTCTCGAATCTTCTGAAGTCGGTCGTAAGGGACGGTCGCCTGAAGGTTTTCATAGGTTCCGAGCAAGAAATGCCTAAAGGCTTTAGCCTTGTGGCCGCTCCTTATTGCAAAGGAAAAAGTTACGGAAGCTTGGGTGTTTTCGGACCCACTAGGATGAATTATTCGAAAATAATTCCTCTTGTGAACTATACGGCGAAAATGGTTACGAAAAGAGTTAACGGAGAAAAGACCGAATGAGCGAAAACAAGGTCGCGCAAACCAAAGAAAAGAAGAAAAAAGAAGCCGAAGACGCCTCGGAACAAGAGCTTGCCTCGGTCGACGAAGATCGTGAAGACTGCTTCGAGGAGCTTGAATCTTTAAAGCAAAAATACGTAAGACTTTCAGCTGATTTTGAAAACTACAAGAAAAGAACCGCAAAAGAAAACCGGGAAATGCTTGATTTCGGAAACGCTCAGCGGTTAAAAGAACTGCTTTTCGTTCTTGACAACATGGAAAGAGCCATTGCTCTTTCCGAAGAATCGGTTGGCGAAAAAACGGATTTTATAGCCTTCCTCGAAGGAATAAAGCTTGTTTACTCTCAGCTTCTTTCGGGACTTGAGGGCTTCGGCGTCACTCCAATAGATTCCAAGGAAGGAGTTAGCTTTGATCCAAATTATCACGAGGCGGTTTCCAAGGAGAATTCCGAAACCTACGAAAGCGGAGCCGTAATCTCGGAAATTCAAAAAGGCTACCTTCTCAACGGAAGATTGCTCAGGCCGGCAATGGTGTCCGTATCTCAAGGTAGTGAAAAAACATCTGAAAAGAGTTCCGAAGACTAAAACTGACCCCAATTACCTTCCCACAATTCCAAAATGTCCAAAGACTACTATGAAATACTTGGCGTCGACAGAAAAGCGTCGCCCGAAGAGATAAAGAATTCTTATAAAAAACTTGCTTTCAATTATCACCCGGACCGCAATCCGGGGGACAAAAACGCGGAAGAAAAATTCAAGGAGATAAACGAAGCCTATCAAGTGCTGAACGATAGGGAAAAAAGAGCTCGTTACGATAGTTTCGGCCATATATCGGGTGAAGGGATAGGAGGTTTTTCGGGGTTCGGAGATATTTTCGGAGACCTTTTCGACGATGTGTTTACCGGAGGTATGGGAAGAAAAAGAGCTCAACAGGGCAGGAACCTACAATATGAACTTGAAGTGGATTTCGACGAAGCCGCTTTCGGTACTCAAAAAGAAATAAAGATAAGAAAAAGAAAGTTATGCGACGACTGTTCGGGTTCCGGCGCCGCGGTTGGAGGGGAGGCTATGTGTGATCGTTGCGGAGGAAGAGGTACGATCGCTTTTTCCCAAGGTCCGTTTTCGATAAGTCAAAACTGTTCTTCATGCTCGGGAAGCGGAAAGGTGATAACCGACCCCTGCAGAGACTGTAGAGGTTCGGGATTTACGCATGCGGAAAAAGAAGTGAAGATCAACATCCCCGCCGGAATTTCAAACGGAATGAGGCTCGTGATAAGAGGAGAGGGGGAGCCGGGAATGCAGGGAGGTCCTCCCGGGGATTTGTATATAAACGTGAGCGTAAAAGAACATCCCATTTTCGAACGGCAGGGAAGCGACATCGTGTGCGAGTTTCCGATAAGCTTTACGCAAGCGGCTTTGGGCGATGAGGTTGATGTTCCTATTCTCAAGGGCACCACAAAAATGAAAATACCTTCGGGAACTCAGCCGGGACAGACTTTCAGGCTCAGAGGCAAGGGGCTTGCGGACGTGGAATCGGGCACGCTTGGCGATCAATACGTTGTTATAAAAGTGGTGGTACCGCAGAAGTTAACGAAAAAACAGAAAGAGGCTTTAATGAATTTTGCGGGAAGCTATAATGGGAGAAAAGAGCCTTTAATTGAGAAGTATTTCAATAAAATAAAAAACTTGGTGCATTAAGTCTTAATCTTTACCTTGCCAGATTTTCTTGCCTCAGCCGCTTCTCCAGCCTATCCTCCGGCTATTGCGGGAATAATAGATATAACGTCCCCATCTTTAAGTTCCGTCTTAACCCCGTTTAAAAACCTTATATCTTCGTTATTCACGTAAAGGTTTATAAACCTTCTCACGTTTCCGGTTTCATCGCAAAGTCTGTTTTTCATTCCCGGACATTCGTTCTCCAGTTCTTCTATAAGCACGGACACATCGGACGCCTCTATTTCGAGTTCTTCCCTGTCTTCTGAAAGTTTCCTAAGAGGTGTTGGAATTCTTACGGATACCATGATTTTCTCTCCAGTTCTTTCTTTATTTTTCGCGAAAGAAATTTTCTCCCTGTCGGTTATACGCGAGAAGTAATCCCGATCGCGTTAACAGTATAACAGTAAAATTAAGATCTTTTATCGTAAATTTCTTCGAAATTTTCAATATTCGGTTCTATAATGGGCGGATTTGTGAGGCTTTGCGAAACGGCATCCTGAGTCTTTAGGCCGTTTCCGGTTATTGAAACCACAATGGGTTCGTCTCGGGGAATTTTTCCCTGGTCTATAAGTTTTTTCGTTACTCCAAGTGTTACTCCTCCCGCCGTCTCGGTATAAATCCCCTCGGTTTTAGCCAGAAGCTTTATCGCGTCGACTATCTCCGCGTCACTTACATCTTCGGCGGCGCCGCCGCTTTCCCTTATTACCTCCATCGCGTAATAACCGTCTGCGGGCGTGCCGATAGCCAGAGATTTAGCTATGGTGTCGGGTTTTACCGGCTTGAACATTTCCCAGCCGTTTTTAAACGCGGTTGATATGGGCGAGCATCCCGTCGCCTGGGCTCCGTATATCTTTGAGCCCTCCGGCTGCACTATTCCCAACAGCTCGAATTCCTTTATTGCTTTCCATATTTTCGTTAGCAGAGAACCGCTTGCCATTGGAACCACTATGTGCTTGGGAACCTTCCACCCGAGCTGTTCCATTACTTCGTACGCGTAGGATTTCGATCCTTCAGAGTAATAAGGCCTCATGTTTATGTTTACGAAAGCCCAGTTGTATTTACTCGCGATTTCACTGCAAAGCCTGTTTACGTCGTCGTAAGTACCTCTTACTCCTATAAGATTAGCTCCGTATATTATCGTGTTCAGTATTTTCGATTCTTCAAGGTTGTGCGGAATCAAAATAAAGCTTTTAAGATTCCCGGTTGCGGAAAGAGAAGATACGGAGTTTGCAAGATTTCCGGTAGAAGCGCATCCTGTCGTATGAAAGCCAAATTCCTTTGCCTTGGAGAGAGCGACCGAAACCACCCTGTCTTTAAACGAAAGCGTTGGGTAGCAGACCGCGTCGTTTTTCACGTAAACTTCGTCTACCCCAAGAGCTTTTGCGAGGTTTTTCGCCCGTATAAGCGGAGTGTATCCAACCTGATTTCCGATAACGGGCTCTGAATCTAATGGAAGAAGCTCTGAGTATCTCCATATGTTTTGCTCTCGAGAGGTTATTTTTTCTTTTGAGATAACCTTTTTTATCTCATCATAGTTGTAAACCGCCTCAAGAGGTCCGAAACACATTTCGCAAACATGCTTCGGCTCTTTGGGATAGAGTTCCCCGCATTCCTTGCATTTTAGAGATTCTACAAAGCCCATAACGCCTCCAGAATATCGACAGCGAGTAAAAACTACCCTAGCGAGGTTTGATGTCAAAGAAATTTCAAGTCTCCAGAAAACGGCAGTTTAAGGTGCGCTTTTGCGGTTTTCGCCTGCCTGAATAACGGATTTCTACTCCCACCATGGCTTTCAGGTACACTTCCACGCAAAAAGGAGATGCCGATGAGCTTACTTAGCGAAAGTGGATTTTCGATACACGGTTTTAAAGTTGCGCAAAGCTCAGACAACTACAATTACTTGGTTGCCTGCGAGCAGACGGGTGAATGTGTGGTAATAGACCCTCTTGATCCCGTTACTCTTCTCAAAATCATAAGAGAGCGAAATTACAGGGTCAGATACGTGGTGAATACCCACGGGCATCCGGATCACATACAGGGAAACGATCCGATAACGAAAGTTTTCCTCTCTTCAAAAATTCTTATTCACTCGACGGCTCTCAAATACGTATCTCCAAGAAGTGAAGGAATAGAAGAAGGAGACGTGATATCTTTTGGAAAGCAAAGTCTTGAGGTAATCCACACCCCTGGACATTGCCCGGAACATGTTTCTCTTATAATCGGGAACAATATTTTCCTAGGTGATACGGTGTTCGTTTCAGGATGCGGAAACGTAAAGTTCAGAGGGAAGATCGAGGATCTTTACGAAACCATCGCTTTTAAGATTTCGACCCTTCCCCCAGACCTGAAAATGTTCTGCGGTCATGATTACGCGCAGCGCAATCTGGAGTTCGCCTTGGAACTCGTTTCGCAAAATGAAAACGCTCAAAAAAAACTTAAAGAAATCCCCGCCGATAAATTCCCGCGCTCAACTCTAGGTGAGGAAAGAGCGTATAATCCCTTTATGAGAACTGATGATCCGGCCATTGTTAACGCGCTTGAAGAGAAATATTTTCTGCAGGAAAATGATCCGATGTCGGTTTTCATAAAGTTAAGAGAACTAAGAGACAAATGGTGAGTTTCGTGTCTTTCTTCTAATTCGCAAAACGGCGGGTTTTCCGCAAAAGCGAAAAAACGTCGCTTAAAAACAGTAAGGTAAAAAGTGAAGACGGAAAACAAAAAAACGAAGGCCTACCTGGATCTTGAGGCTATCGCGAGCAAGAGAATGATTTTTCTCGACGGCGCAATGGGCACCATGATTCAAAGGCACAGGCTTGAAGAAGAAGATTTCAGAGGAGATCTGTTTCAAGACCATCCTATAGACTTAAAAGGCAACAACGATCTGCTTTCCCTTACCAGGCCCGAAATAATATACGGAATCCACAAAGAATATTTCGAAGCCGGTTGCGATATAGTCGAGACCAACACGTTTAATTCCACTTCCATAGCTCAAGCCGATTACGGACTTGAGGATTGGGTAAAAACCATTAATACGGAATCGGCCAAACTCGCCGTAAAAGCCGCCGGGGAAATCATGAAAGAAAATCCTGGAAGGAAATGTTTTGTGGCCGGAGCTCTCGGTCCGACGAACAAAACGGCGTCGATGTCTCCGGACGTAAACGATCCGTCATACAGGGCGGTTTCCTTCGATGATCTGGTGCATGCCTATTTTGAGCAGTCCGAAGCTCTTATAGATGCGGGAGTGGATATACTTTTTCCCGAAACTACTTTCGATACCCTGAATCTGAAGGCCGCGATATACGCGATTGAGGAACTCTTCGACGCTCGCGGGAAAAGAATTCCGGTGATGATTTCCGTTACCATAACGGATCGTTCCGGAAGAACTCTTTCCGGGCAGACGGTGGAAGCTTTCTGGAATTCTATCCGCCACGCCAAGCCTTTTAGCGTCGGTCTTAACTGTGCGCTTGGAGCGCAGGGGATGAAGCCTTATCTTGAAGAGCTTTCGCGAATCGCCGACTGTCGCGTAAGCTGTTACCCAAACGCCGGACTTCCCAATCCGTTAAGCGAGACGGGATACGACGAAACTCCCGAAGTGACTTCCGCGGTTCTGTCCGATTTCGCTAAAAGGGGTTTTCTAAACATAGTTGGCGGATGCTGCGGCACCACACCGGAACATATAAAGATGGTGGTAAGCACACTCTCCTCTATCGCGCCAAGAGAGATTCCTTCCCCCCAAACCGCGACCAGACTAAGCGGTCTTGAACCTCTTAACATAACTTCTACCGATGAAGGACCTTTCATAATGGTGGGAGAGAGAACCAACATCACGGGTTCTCCGAAATTTTCAAGATTGATAAAACAAGACGACTTTGAGGGTGCGGTCTCCGTAGCTTTTCAGCAGGTCCAAAACGGGGCGAACATAATAGACGTGAATTTCGACGAAGGGCTCTTAGACTCAGAAGCCTGTATGAAACGTTTTCTTAACCTCATCGCCTCGGAACCCGAAGTGACGAAAGTTCCGGTAATGATAGACAGTTCCAAGTGGTCCGTTATTGAGCAGGGACTTAAATGTATTCAGGGAAAATGCATTGTGAACTCCATAAGCCTTAAAGAGGGAGAAGATCTGTTTTGCGAGCAGGCCAAAACCGCCATGCGTTACGGAGCTTCCGTTGTGGTGATGGCTTTTGACGAAAGCGGGCAGGCGGCTAGCAAAAATGACAAAGTGAAAATATGTAAAAGGGCTTACGGCATATTGACCGAAAAAGTGGGAATGGATCCCTGCGACATAATTTTCGACCCTAACATTCTGACGGTCGGTACCGGCATCGAAGAACACAATTCTTATGCGGTGAATTTTATTGAAGCAGTGAGAGAAATAAAAAAAGCCTGTCCGAAAGCGCTCACAAGCGGAGGAGTAAGCAATATTTCCTTTTCTTTCAGGGGTAACAACGTAGTGCGCGAAGCTATGCACAGCGCCTTTCTTTATCACTCGATAAAAGCCGGACTCGACATGGCTATAGTCAATGCGGGAATGCTCGCGGTTTACGACGATATTCATCCTGAACTTCTTGAAAAAGTGGAAGACGTTCTTTTTGACCGTAGAACCGACGCTACGGAACGGCTTGTCGAATACGCAAGACGCTTTGAGGGCGCGAAAGCCTCCGGGGGCGATAAGGAGAAAGAAAAATGGAGAGAATTCGAAGTCGAACGACGTCTTAAGCATTCTCTTGTAAACGGCATAGTGGATTTCATCGAGGATGATACGGAGGAAGCAAGGGTTAAGTATGGGGCACCCATTAAAGTTATCGAATATCCCCTCATGGACGGAATGAAATTGGTGGGAGACCTGTTTGGTGAAGGCAAGATGTTTTTGCCCCAGGTGGTGAAAAGCGCCAGAGTGATGAAGAGGGCCGTCGCGTATTTACAGCCGTTTATGGAGAAGGAGAAAACGGGAAGCGGCGGAGTCAAAGGGAAGTTCGTTATAGCCACGGTGAAGGGAGATGTTCACGATATAGGCAAAAACATAGTTTCCGTGGTTTTGAGTTGTAATAACTACGAGGTTATAGATCTCGGAGTTATGGTTCCATGCGAGAAAATCCTAAGAGTCGCAAGAGAAAAAAAAGCGGATTTTATAGGGTTAAGCGGACTTATCACCCCCTCTCTTGACGAGATGATGCATAACGCAAAGGAGATGGAGAGAGAAGGGTTGGATATCCCGCTTCTTATCGGCGGAGCGACAACCAATAGGGCCCATACAGCGATAAAAATAGCTCCGAATTACAGCGGCATAGTGGATCATGTTCAAGACGCTTCACTCGTGGTAGGGGTTTGCGACAACATAATGAATCCGGGGAAAATCGACGGCTATAGAAAAAAGCTTGAAAAGAGCAACCTTGAACAAAGAAACCGTTTTGAAAAAACCAGAGGCCTAGCGGAATACGTCTCCTTAGAGGAAGCTCGACAAAAGGCTTTTCCGACAGACTGGGATAATATGGAAATATTACGTCCGAAACGGCTTGGAATCTTAGTCTACGATAATATTTCTCTTGAAGAAGTTGCCGGATACATCGACTGGTCTCCCTTTTTCTGGGCCTGGGAGCTTAAAGGTGTCTTTCCGAAGATTCTCAACCACCCCGAAAGAGGTAAGCAGGCATCGGAGCTTTACCGAGACGGTCTTGCTCTTCTTGAACATATAATCGCAAAGAAGGTTTTCAAACCTAGAGCGGTTGCCGGCATTTTCCGTGCAAAAAGCTTCGGGGACGATGTCGAGATATATGGGGAGAAAGACGTTAGAATGAAGGAAGCTTCCTGCTGTCACTTGGAGGACGATGTCGAAAGATGTGGGGAGAAAGAAGAAATTCTGGCCGTTTTTCATTTTCTAAGGCAACAGGAAACAAGGTCGCGCGAAGGTTATCACTTCTGTCTTTCCGATTTCATAGCGCCCAAGGATTCGCAAAAAGAAGACTACATGGGAGGTTTTGTAGTGACGGCCGGAGAAGAGGTTGAAAAATTCTCCAAGAGTTTTAAAGCGGAGGGAGACGACTACAACTCCATTATGGCAAGCGTGCTGGGAGATAGGATCGCGGAAGCTCTCGCCGAAATGATTCACAAAAAAATAAGAGACTTGTGGGGATATGGGGAGGAAGAAAACTTGAGTCCGCAAGACTTGATAAATGAAAAATACAGGGGAATAAGACCGGCTCCCGGCTATCCTTCCTGTCCCGACCACACCGAGAAACAAGCGCTTTGGGATCTTTTGGAGGCGGAAACACACACGGGAGTGTCTCTTACCGAAAGCTTTGCTATGAATCCGCCAAGTTCCGTTTCCGGTTTCTATATCGCTCATAAGGAAGCGAAATATTTTTCGTTGGGGAAAATATGCGAGGATCAGGTTCTTGACTATTCCAAGAGAAAAAAAATCGATCTTAAACAGGCGCAGAAATGGCTTCGTCCAAATCTAGCGTGACAATTATACGGCAACTGCGACAAAGAGTCGTGATGAGACGTTTGATAATATTGTAATTCTTCCCGGTCATGTGGTAGAGATTTTGTCGTCAGGGAGTGCTTTGACACCCTATAGGGGAGTGGTGGGGGGATTTAAACACTCTTCGATTCTTCCTCAATTTTTATGAAAGATGCTTAATCTTGGATGGCTTACTTATTAAAATCATTAATATGTTCTTGACAAACGGCTTTAAAATATCTAGATTGGATAGAAGATATCAACTTTAAAAGCCTCCAGGAATGTCGTGAAAAAATCCGATATTGAAAAAGAATTTTCCAAAAAATTCAACCTTAGTTCTTTTGAATCCCGAAAAGTTCTTAACGTCATAATTGATGCCATGGAACGGATGCTTTGTGATAAGAAAAGAATAGAAATAAGACATTTCGGGAGTTTTTTCACCAAAAGTTACAGGTCTTATGAAGGAAGGAACCCCAGAACGGGAGAGAAAATAAATATTGACGAGAAAGTCCTTCCGCTTTTCAAAGTAAGCAAATGGCTTACACCCAAGCTTAAAGAAAAACCTAACGAAAAGTGACGGCTCCCAGTAGCGGTTTTCGTAAAATCTTTTTCACAAGCGTCGCATATGCATTTGCTCGATATCCTCGTTTATCCAGACCCCGCGTTAAAAAGAAAATCTCTTCCGGTTGAAAAATTTGGGGAAGAAGTTGAGAGTCTTCTAAATGATATGGTTGGGACGCTTCGAGAAGCGGAGGGAGTCGGGTTGGCGGCTCCTCAGGTCGGTGTAAACGTTCGGGCGGTGGTCGTTATTATACCTCCGTCAAAAGAGCGGGAGGAGATCTTTTACGAACTTATAAATCCCGAGATAGTTTCTTCTGGAGGGTTTCAAGTTGGGGAAGAAGGCTGTCTCAGCGTGCCCGGTTTTTTCGCGAACGTAAGAAGAAAGCAGCATATAAAGCTGTCCGCTTTTGACAGAACCGGTAATCGTTTGATTATCGAAGCGGAAGGAATGCTTTCAAGGGTGCTTCAGCATGAAATCGACCATCTTGACGGTATATTGTTTTTTGAAAGACTCAGTCGTCTTAAAAGGAATATTCTTCTAAAACGGATTAACGAACGATTTGTCTCCTCTTAACGAAATGATTTCCAATCTGGTTAAAAACATAGAGCCTTTCTACGTAATGGACATTCTTGAGAGGGCTAAAAATCTTGAAGACAAGGGATTGGACGTTGTTCACTTTGAGGTTGGAGAGCCGGATTTCAATACTCCCGAAGAGATATGTTTGTCTGCGGTCCGGTGGATAGAAAAAGGTTACACGAAATACACAAGCAGTCTCGGAATTGAGGAGCTTCGCAGAAGCATTGCGGAAGACTATAGCCGCACCTACGGAATAAAAGTTGGTCCCGAAAGAGTGGTGGTGACAATAGGGAGCTCCCCGGCGCTGCTTCTTGCGATGTTGACGATCTTAGACCCCGGAGACGAAATACTTATAACTGATCCCCACTACGCCTGCTATCCACAAATAATAAGCGTCGCAAGAGGAGTGGCGAAAAAAATATCCGTCTACGAAGGCGATGGATATCAGATAGACCCAGCGAAGATCAAAAAGAGTATGAGCAAGAAGACAAAGGCTATTTTGATAAACTCTCCTGCGAATCCGACAGGAGCGATTCTGGAGCGAGATGTTCTGCGGGAATTATCCGATATGGTTCCTTTCGTGATTTCCGATGAGATATATCACGGTCTTTCGTATGGGGCCCAGGTTAACTCAGTTTTGGAATTCACCGATAACGCTATAGCGATAAATGGTTTCGCCAAGCTTTATTCAATGACTGGTTGGCGTCTTGGTTATATGATAGTTCCGGAAAAATTGGTCAGGTATGTGCAAAAGCTTCAGCAGAACCTTTTTATTTCCGCTGGGTCTTTTGTTCAAAAAGCCGGAGTGACGGCTATTGAGCAAGTAAAGAAAAGCGGTAAAACGAAGGAGATTACGGCTGAATTCGATAAGAGAAGAAAGGAAATGGTAGAAGGTCTTTCCTCAATAGGATTCAATATCTCGGTTGAACCTAAAGGGGCTTTTTACGTTTTCGTTAACTCTTCGCGGTGGAGTCGGGATTCTTTGAGCTTGGCGCTTGATATTCTTGAAAACTGCCATGTGGGGGTAACTCCCGGAATAGATTTTAGCGATCGGGGACGAGATTATCTAAGGTTTTCCTATGCGACTTCTATTGATTCCATAAGAGAGGGAATAAGAAGATTGGGAGAATTTCTTGATTGAACGCTTTTTCGAGAAGGAGAAAATATTGCTTTACGCCGGTCAGTCAGTAGCTTTTTTAGCTTTTGAGTTTAAAACTGCTCTTCGCCGGGAGAGAGAGCTAAATGAATAAAAAACTTGTCGTTGGAAACTGGAAAATGAATTCGCTTAGAGGGCAAGCGCGGCAACTTTCCAGCTCAATAGTAGATTTGCTCGGAAAAGATTATAATGTCTGTCAAGTGGTGCTATCGCCTCCTTATACCGCTTTTGACGCCGTGAGGGACTGCCTTGCGGGTTCAAAAATCGACTTAGGAGCCCAAAATGTCTTTGGAAAGTCCAGTGGAGCGTTCACCGGCGAAATATCTCCGCAAATGCTTGTGGATGCCGGATGTCGGTGGGTTATTCTCGGACATTCGGAAAGAAGGCACATACTGGGAGAAACCAACGAACAGATCAACGAAAAACTTTTACTTTCCATCTCCTGCGGTTTGAAAGCGATTCTCTGTGTTGGAGAGACGAAAACGCAAAGAGAAACGGCGGTTAAAGAGGGCGGAAACGCTTCTGAGAGAAGGAAACGGCTTTTCACGCCAATAAAGATTCAAATTGAAACCGCGCTTCGCTCTTTGGATATGGAACAAGCCTCGAATTTAGTAGTCGCCTATGAACCGGTTTGGGCGATAGGAACTGGAGAGAACGCCACTTCGGTTGAAATAGCTGAAATTCATCGGTACATAAGAGAGCTTCTTGTCGAAAGGTTCTCGGAGTCGGGAAGTAATATAGAAATTATATACGGGGGTAGTGTTTCGGTGGGTAATATAAAGGATATAATGTCGGTTAAAGAAGTTAACGGAGTCCTGGTTGGAGGAGCTAGTCTTTCAGCAGACTCTTTTTTCAGAATAATAAAGTCTGTTGGGGGGTAAAAATTGGAGTTTCTAGTACCTTCGGTAAAAATCATTCACATCGTGATCAGCGTCCTTCTGGTGCTGATAATATTACTTCAGCCTAGCAAGTCTGGTGACATAGGTTCAATGTTCGGAGGAGGCAGTTCCGAGTCTCTTTTCGGTTCAAGCGGGGCGATGCCTTTCCTTGTCAAAATGACCAGGCTTCTCGGACTTATATTTGTGGTAACTTCCCTTTTCCTTGGCTATGCGTCGGTAAAGTCAATGAAAGGTTCGGTGATAAGCGATACGCCGATCGAGTCGTTTGAAGAAGTTCTTCCGTCTGATGAAGAATCTTCGGAACAATCCGCACAGAGCTCGGAAAACGTTCAGCAAGGCGAGGAACCGCAAGAGGTTGAGATGGACTCGGATTCGGAATCGGCACCGGTTGTCGCTCCACCTGAGACTTCTTCTCCTGGTGAAGCGATTGAATCTCAAGATTCCGGTCAAGCAGCCGAAAAATAAAAAACTGTCGTTCTAAAGTCTTTTATTTGGAAGTGGCTTGGTTAGTATAAATTTAATATTCGTAAATTAATGGAAATGCGCGATCGGAGGTTTCGTAAATGGCTTATATAATCGCAGAACCATGTGTGGGAGTTAAAGACAAGGCGTGCGTGGAGGCATGTCCCGTCGACTGCATATATGAAGGAGAGGAACAACTCCTTATACATCCCGATGAGTGCATAGACTGCGGAGCCTGCGTTGATCCTTGTCCTGTCGATGCCATATTTCACGAAGACGAATTACCGGAGAAATGGCAAAAATTCATCGACATAAACAAGGATTTCTTTGAAGGCAAAGAAGGCCTTGAACCGGCTAGGGCTGACTGATTCGCTAGAACGAAAAGACTTATGAGAAAGGAGGGGGATATGAAGACTTCATGTCCCCCTCCTTTTATAATTTGTTATGACAGCCGAGGATATGGAAGAAAAAGTACGGATAGTGCTTGAATTTCTCAAAAAAACTTATCCAACCGCGAAATGTCACCTTGTTTTTGAAGATGCCGCCCAGCTTTTAATAGGATGCATTCTATCGGCTCAGTGCACGGACAAAAGAGTTAATAGCGTAACCGCCGGGCTTTTCCGAAAATATCCGAGTCTCGACTCTTTCTCTCTCGCGTCGACAGAAGAACTTCAAAACGATATAAGATCCACCGGTTTTTATAGGAACAAGGCAAAAGCGATAATAAACTGTTCAAAGGAGATAATTGAGAGATACGCTGGAGTGGTTCCAAGTGCCATGGAAGATCTTGTGAGTCTTTCCGGGGTTGGAAGGAAGACCGCAAACGTGATAATCGCCAATTATTTCAAACAACCTGGAATTATAGTGGATACTCATATAATGAGATTAAGTCGTCGCCTAGGTCTTACGGATCATTCCAATCCGGTTAAAATTGAATTTGATCTTAGAAAACATATTCCGCGCAAAGACTGGACGTTTTTTTCAAATTCTCTTGGCGATCACGGAAGAACTGTCTGCAAAGCGAGAAAACCGGCTTGCTCGAGGTGTGGAATATCAAAGGTATGCGAATATTTCAAACAATCTTACGCTTAATGAGAGGGTACCTTACCGCAAGCGTCTTTCGGGGAATATCCTAAATTTTGTCCCCCGCGGTCGGGAATACGGAATATGGAATACGGAACGGATTATTCAGGATTTTTCCCCTTTGGATGGCTTAAGAATTTTCGCGGTGACAACTGGCAGATTTTCTGGGAGAAAAAAAGCGGAGATATTTTCCTGAAAGCTACGGCGCAGAGTACTCTCCTAAAGGTTACGAATGCGCCGGATTGGGTGGAAGCCAAGAAAAAGGCGGATTTTTTGATCGAAAACCCCGATTCGGTCGCCACGGGAATTAAGGATTGTTGAGCTTGCTTTAAGCGGAGAGAAAAAAGGGGTATGAGAGCCTTGAGTTTTCAAACGCTATTGACTTGCTCGAACACTTTCTAATAATATGGTTACTCCTAGGAAAACCCGCTTCTAAGAATGAAATATGTAGAGCAAGAACTCATTTCCATACCCGTAGGTAAGGGAAAAGTTAACGCACTTTACTACAGGGCTATTAACAATGATTCCCAAAAGAGAAAGACAGTAATTATTCACGTCCACGGTTTTTTGGGAAATTTTCTTGACGGAAGCCAAAGATTTCTCCCGCCTCTACTTGCCAAAGCCGGCTATTCGTCTATCTCAATAAACACTAGGATGGCTAATTTCGGGCTTTTTTTCGGTTTCGGAATAGTCGACGATACGATTCCGCAGATAGATGGCGTGGTAAAGTACTTGGGTAAAGCCGGTTATGAAAGAATTATAGTTTCCGGTTACAGCCTAGGAGGAGGGGTGATCCTCAGGTACCTCTCCGTTAAAAGCCAACAGCCCGATTCCGAAGAATCGAAGCTTATAAAAGGCGTAATCGCACTTGCCACTCCTTATTCAATCCCCGATTCCATAAAGAGAAGATGGAACAAGTGGGAAAGTCATCCTTCTTACGACGAGGTGTACACTGAAGCGAGGACGATACTTGGCGAAAAACCTTATGATTCCGAACAGGACAGGACGATTCTTATTTTCAGGGCTAGAGGAAGTTCCTATCGGCCGGAGCATACGGAGATATATACATATAAAACATGGTGGTTTCTAGCCGGTCCGGAAGCAAACGCCGTGAAGAGCTACAAGCAGATAAAAAACATAAAGCTTCCCATTCTTCTCATACAGGGATGGGACGACGCATTTGTAAAACCCGACGAAACCCACAACCTTGCGCAAATAGCGATAGATAACGGAAATGACGACGTTTCCGCTTATTATTTGAACACGGGCCATAGTCTCGACGGAAAAGAAGAGGAAATGGGAGACATCATAATAAGGTGGCTTGACAGAAGATTCGTCTGATTCTCTTATGATAAAAGAACAAAAGAGTCTTCTTAGTTATAAAACAGAAGATGGATTTGAGGTTAATTCTCTGTTGGTCACTCCTGAGTTTTCTTCCGAAGAGGCCCTTTACAACGCTCCCATAATAGTAAATCTCTACGGAGTTCTGGGACATTTTCTAACTAGGGGAACGCCTCTTAGACTTCCGCCACTTCTCAAGCAACGCGGCATAAGCACGCTTTCTGTGAATACCCGGATGGCTTTTATGGGACAGATAATGGGGGAGGGGATTTTTCCTGATACGATTCACGAAATGAAGGAGTCGGTGAATGTTCTTCAAAAAGAAGGATTTCGCAATATTTTTATGTTGGGCTACAGTCTTGGGGCCAACATGGCGGTTTACTACGCTACTCAAACCGCCTCTTCGGGAATAAAAGGACTTGTGCTTGAAGGTTGTTCTTACTCTCTTCCCTATTCGCAACAAAGACGGCTTGAGAGGAACAGAAGTATTCCGTCTTACGAAGCTATTTATCTTAAGGCCAAAGAAATTCTGGGTTCAAATCCCGACAAAAGAAAAAATGATCAGATATTCATTGTGTACAGAGCCTGGGGAGATTCGTTTAACCCGGTTGATGCGGAAATGTTTACCTACAGGACCTGGTGGTTTATGAGAGGACCGAAAGCCTATCACGCTAAAACCTGCGAGATAATAGAGAACGTAAAAATTCCCGTTCTTTTCATCCACGGGGTAAATGACGATATAGTCGATGTTTGGGAACCCAGAGAACTTAAAAATATAATGAATCGCGCGGGAAATGAAGATGTGACTCTTCGTTATATACCAGGTGCGAAACACGACTGCATAGAAAATCCCCAAGCTTCAATAGACGCGATATCGGGATGGATATCGGGAATTAATTCAAAGAAATGAACAATCGGGAAAAAATCGCTTCTTTGCGTGGGTCAGTATTTTTAAGCGGTGCCGAGGGATAGAAGATTTAAAGAAAACATGCTCTAGGAAAGGTGAAAAAAACGCGGATTTTTAACTGCCTTGAATATAATCCTCTCAAATTATTCTTGCAAAAATGTAAACTTTATATATCCTAGCAAATTTTTAATAAAACGGTCTATTTCTTCAACGATATTTCATTAATAAATCTTTACTCGATAGGGAATCTGGAGGTAGTGAAACATGTCCGAAAAATTTTCAATCAGAAAAGAACTTTCCGAAAAACATCAGCTTTCAAATCCTTCGGAAATATATTACAACCTTTCTGTTCCCAGTCTTTACGAAGAAGCGATTAAAAGAGGCGAAGGACATATAGGTGAATGCGGGACTTTTTTAGGTTGCACCACCCCCCACACCGGAAGGTCTCCCAAGGACAGATTCGTCGTGAAAGAACCGTCCACGGAAAAAGATATAGAATGGGGAGCGGTTAATCAGCCTGTGTCGCCGGAGATATTTGACCATTTCTATAAACAAGTAATGGACTATTTAAGCGGCAAGGATGTTTTTGTAAGGGACCTGCAGGTCTGCGCTCATCCCGACTACAAAACGAATGTTAGGGTGATAAACGAATTCGCTTGGCATAATCTTTTCGTAAACAATCTTTTTATAAGACCGGAAAACTCCGAGCTTCCTCACAAAGAAGTGGGCTTTACTGTTATTTCCGCTCCGGGATTTAAAGCGGAGAATCCCCAAAGCCACGGTCTTAATAGCGAAACATTCATATTTCTTAACCTGCGAAAGAGAATCGCTCTAATCGGCGGTACGCGCTATGCGGGTGAGATGAAAAAGTCCGTTTTCGCCGCCATGAATTTTCTTCTTCCGGAAAAAAACGTTTTTCCGATGCACTGTTCGGCAAACGTTGGGGAAAACGGGGATGTGGCTCTGTTTTTCGGGCTTTCGGGGACGGGTAAAACTACGCTTTCCGCAGATAGCCAAAGAGCTCTTATTGGGGATGATGAGCACGGTTGGTTTGATGGAGGAGTTTTTAACTTCGAAGGTGGTTGCTATGCGAAGACGATAAAGCTTAATCCGATTACGGAACCTGAAATTTACCGAGCGGCGCTTAATTTCGGTTCGGTTCTTGAAAACGTCGAATTCGATGCCGAAACTGGAAAGATAGATTTTGACAGCGATAAGTATACGGAAAACACGCGCGGAGCTTACCAAATTGATATGCTTGATAATATTGTTCCGGAAGGAATAGGCGGCGTGCCAAAAAACATTTTCATGTTGACCTATGATGCTTTCGGAGTTTTACCGCCGATATCAAAACTTGATTCCGACCAAGCTATGTATTACTTCCTACTGGGGTATACGGCGAAAGTCGCCGGTACCGAAAGGGGGGTAAGCAAGCCTCAAGTAACCTTCAGCTCTTGTTTCGGGTCCCCGTTTCTGCCGAGATCTCCTAAATTTTACGGTAAGATGCTCAAAGAAAGAATGGAAAAACACAAGGTAACCGTATGGCTTCTTAATACGGGTATTTGCGGCGGTCCTTTGGGAGTGGGCGAGAGAATGCCGCTTCCGTCCACAAGATCTCTTGTTTCCGCCGCGGTAAACGGTGTGCTTGAGGAAAGAGAATTTGTAAAAATCCCGATACTTAACCTCTCCGTTCCGGTTGATTGTCCGGGAGTTGATTCCGCGCTTCTGCAACCTAGATCTTCTTGGGCTGATAAACAGGAGTACGACCGTAAAGCCGGTCAACTGTCGGATCTTTTCGAGAAGGAATATAAAAAATATCTTTGATTTTGATAGTTTTCTCGAATAGGGAATTCTGACTTCTCGTTATAGCAAACTGGAGTTAAGGAGATTTTTCAATACTCCACAATATTCTATTATGAAGATCAGTCTATCCCGTGGAAATTTATGGCGTCCCCGAGGGGATTTGAACCCCTGTTACCGGCGTGAAAGGCCGATGTCCTAGGCCTGACTAGACGACGGGGACGGCGGACGAATGAGCCGTACAGGATTCGAACCTGTGACCCACTGCTTAAAAGGCAGTTGCTCTACCAGCTGAGCTAACGGCTCGGAAAAAGCGGCAAGTATATCATAGGTCTTCTTCATGTCAAAAATTGTTCCGCGACCTACTCAAATAATAAGATCATGTAACATTTTCGGCTAGTTTTTTCAGTATGAAACTCTCCCAAATGCATTTTACACGAGAATACAGAGATTTTTCCTTAGTCACTCTGGGGAATTTCTTTTTTTTCTGTAATTTTTCTTCCTTTTTCCTGCTCCCGCTTTTCATAAGAGATATAGGGGGTGACGAAGCTCAAATCGGTTACGTGATGGGAACTTTCGGCGTAACTTCCATAGGCGCTATTCCCTTCGCCGCGTTTTTGATAGATCGCTACGGACGAAGAAGATTTATGCTCGCGGGTTCTTCCTTAATGATCGTGGCGTCGCTTCTATATGTTTTCATATCCGATATAAGCGTGAAGATATTTGTTTTGAGACTTGCGCAGGGAGTGGCTTTCTCTTTTTTCTTCACTTCCGCGGCGACTGCGGTCTCCGATTACATTCCAAAGAATATCAGAGCTTACGGACTTGGTCTTTTCGGCGCCTTCACAATAGCTTCTTATTCGATCGGACCTTCTTTGGGAGAACTTGTAATCGAGAAATTCGGTTATTCCATTTTCTTTCTCTACACTTCCAGTTTCGCTGTGATCGCTTTTATTCTCTGTTTTTTCTCGCGAGAGGGAAGTTTTACCGTATCTGGAAAATCTGTCTTCAGCGGGTTTTTCGGTCTCGTTTTTTCCCAAAGATTTCGAGTGCTTTTACTGACCAATCTTATAATCGCCGTGGGACTTGGGTCGATGCTTAACTTTTTCTCCGTTTTTCTTAAAGGAAACGGAATTAACGCGAGAAGTTTCTTCCTCACTTATTCCGTAACCGTGATCTTAATCAGAGTTCTGGGCGGAAAACTTCCTGATATTATCGAAAGAAGGAAAGTGGCTCTGCCTTCAATGCTTATTATGGTTTTATCCCTACTGATGATTTTCTCCGTAAACTCCACTTTAAACGCCGTTTTAGTTTCCTTTGTTTTTAGTTTGGGATACGGAATTCTCTACCCTACGATAAGCGCGATGATTATAGATAGAGCGCTTGACGACGAGAGAGGAACGGCCATGGGAGCGTTTAATATGTCTTTTAGCATTGGAATAAATTTTTTCGCTTTCGCGCTCGGACTCATGGCCCGAGATTACGGTTTTCCAACCATGTATTTGGCAACGGGAATATTCATGCTTGCCGGATGCGCTATCTTCACCTATAAATATTTTCTAAGTTCTGATGTGGCGAAGAGACTTCTATGAAAATAAAATCCAAGGATACGGTGCTTTTGGTTTCTCCGGACGACAAGAATTTCATGATAACGGTGGAGGAGGGGAAGTCCTTCAGTTCCCACATGGGTATATTGGACCTTTCAGAGGCTTTAGGGAAAAGATGGGGAGAAGTAATCACCTCAAGCCTCGGGGAGAATTTTACGCTTCTTGAGCCCACTGTCGAACAAAAGATGATGAAGGTAAGAAGGACGACGCAGATCGTTTATCCAAAAGATGCGGCGCTAATTCTTTTTAAAACCGATGTAAGAGCGGGGAGCAGGGTTGTTGAGGCCGCAACGGGGTCCGGAGCTCTCACCATAGCGCTTGCAAACTCCGTAGCCCCCTCTGGAAAGGTATATACGTATGAAAAAAGAGAGCAGTTCATAAGCAATGCGAAAGATAACGTTTCCCACGCGGGATTTTCCGATTACGTGGAATTTAATTGCGGTGACGCAAGAGATGGATTTGAGCAAAAAGATGTCGATGTCGTGATACTGGATCTTCCTTCCCCATGGTATGGAATTCCATCGTCTTATGAAGCCCTTCGCCCCGGAGGAAGGGTCGCCAGCATTTCCCCCACCTATAACCAGGTGGATAGAACCGTGGAATCGCTTAAAAAAACGGGATTTGTGAGAATCGAGACCGTGGAGCTTATAATGAGAAATTATCAGGTAAAGCCTGGCAGAACCCGGCCTGATAACAGAACCGTGGCGCATACGGGATTTCTTACCTTTGCCTTTAAGGGAACTAACAATTCCGCTGTCGGCGAATGAAAGATGACAAACGAGCAACTTCTAATTGAAGGTGCGAGACGAATTGGACTCGGCGACCTAAAGACCGATCTGTTTCTTTCGTATGTCGATATGCTGAAGACCTGGGGTAGGCGCATAAATCTCACCTCTATTCTTGAAGACCGAGAAATAATAATTAAGCATCTTATCGATTCCCTTACTGCCGTTGAATTCATTCCTCCACACTCGAAAGTGCTTGATATAGGTGCCGGGGCCGGGCTTCCCGGTATCCCGGTTTACATGTACGACAGATCTATTGACGTAACTCTTCTTGAATCCGTGGGGAAGAAAGTCGCTTTTCTAAAAGATGTTAAAAGGACCCTTGGGCTTTCAGGCATCGATATTCACCATGGTAGAGCCGAAAAAGTTCCTAAGGGGATGAAAAGACGTTTTGACCGAGTGACTTCCCGGGCGATCGGAAGTATGGATGTGGTAGTCGCTCTCGGCAACCCGTATCTGGATATCGGGGGGCGTATGGTTATAATGAAGGGGCCTCGGGGGAAAGAGGAATGGAAAGACTACTCAAAGAAGCGCCCGGAAGATATGGAACTTGTTTTAACAAGGGAACTCAAGCTGCCTTTTTCAAATGAACGGCGAGTGATTGTTATAGCAAAACCCGCGTTTCGGCAAAAAGAGGCGGAAAATTGAAAACCATAGGAATAATAGGCGGAAGCGGTCTTTACGAAATGGAAGGACTTTCGGACTTTAAAACCGTCTCCATAAAAACTCCTTGGGGTCAGCCTTCTTCAAGCCTTCTTACGGGAACTTTGGGAAATACCCGCATGGTCTTTCTTCCAAGGCACGGAAGAAAGCATCTCATATCTCCCTCGGAGATAAATTTTCGGGCTAACATATACGCGATGAAAGCCATGGGAGTTGAGCGAATTATATCCGTGAGCGCCGTTGGCAGCATGAAAGAGGAGATAGAACCCGGGCACGTGGTAATTCCCGATCAGTTCATTGATAATACGAAAGGGCGCCCGTCCACTTTTTTCGAAGGTGGAATCGTCGCGCATGTTTCGATGGCCAAACCCTTATGTTCCTCACTCTCGGACTGTTTGCGCAAAGCGGCGCAAAGCTCGGGGGCTGTTGTTCATTCAGGTGGAACTTATATCTGCATTGAGGGCCCTCAATTTTCTACCAAGGCTGAAAGCCTACTGTACAGAGAATGGGGAGCAAGCGCCATAGGAATGACGGCGATGCCTGAAGCTAGACTAGCTAGAGAAGCTGAAATTTGCTATTCTCTATTGGCTCTCTCGACCGATTACGACTGCTGGAATGAAGACCATGACGATGTTACTGTATCGGAGGTAATTGAAATCATGAACAGAAACGTTAATGCCGCTAAAAGAATACTCGCCTTGGCAGTGGATATGGTGCCGGAAGAGAGAAAATGTGAATGCTGTGGCGCGCTGGGTCACTCAATAATAACGCCCCTTGAGAGCGCACCTGAAGAGACGAAGAAAAAACTTGAGCTTCTTATAAAAAAATACCTGTAGAGAGATAAACGATGAGTATTGTTGTTGTGGGGTCAATGGGGATCGACACCGTGGAGACGCCCTTTGGAAGGGAAGAAAATATTTTGGGAGGTTCCGCCTGTTATTTTTCCTTGGCCGCTCAAAATTTTACCGACGTTCATATAGTTTCGTCCGTTGGAAAAGATTTTCCCGAGGATTATTTTGAGTTGTTTCGCTCAAAAGGAGTGAATACCGAAAGCGTAACGGTAAGCGATGAGGGGACCTTCAGGTGGGAAGGGAGATACGGTTACGATCTGAAAGATCCGGAAACGGTTTCGGTTTCCCTAAACGCCTTAGGGTCTTTTGATCCGATTGTTCCCGAAAAGCTAAGAAACACCGACTACCTCTTTTTAGCCAATACCGACCCTGAAATACAGATTAAGGTTCTTGAACAGATACGCTCTCCACGCATGGTGGCATGCGATACGATGAATTTCTGGATAGATAACAAGCTTGAGCCGTTAAAAGAACTTCTAAGTAAAGTAAATGCGCTGATAATAAACGATTCAGAGGCCCGACAGCTTTCCGGCGAACCGCTTATAACCAATGCCGCGAGAAAAATAATGTCTATGGGACCGGAGTTTTTGGTAATAAAAAGAGGAGAATACGGAGCCTTGCTTTTCTCAAAAGAAGAAGTGTTTTTCGCTCCTAGTTACTTGCTTGAAAAGGTGCTTGATCCTACAGGTGCCGGAGATACTTTCGCCGGCGGTTTTATGGGCTACGTCGCTTTGCAAAACGGAGAATCGGACTTCACGAGCTTTAAAAAAGCGGTTGTCTACGGAAGCGTTCTAGCGTCATTCACAGTCGAGGACTTCAGCGTAAATCGTCTCTGTTTGCTTCGGGAAGAGGATATAGAGAAGAGATTTGCGGAGTTTCTAGCTCTTTCCAAGATTTAACCGGAGGGGTTAGCTCAGGGACTTTACGTATTTCATTCGGACATTGTATACCATGTCGTCAAGAAGCTTTTGTTCCTCTTCATTTAAATTTCCTTTGGTTTTCTCCACCAATATCTCCAATATGCTTATAGTATGCTTAACCGCGGGAATGTTCACTTCTCTTTTCTTTGAGTGAGGGTCGGGTATTTCTCCCAGATGGATAAGAGCCGAGGCGTTTAGAGAGAGAATGAACCCCGAAAAATCCATTTTCAATTCTTCTTTTTCATCGTTCACTGAGACTTGTTCTCCTTATATTGTCGTTTCTTGAGTCAATTATAGATATTGCGCGAGTTTTTTTCTAGGATCGTAAGAATATTTTTCCTTTAATTCGTTCATAAGGTTTGTTATTCGTTTGTCGGATTCTTCCGGCATTGCTATCTGAAGAATTACGAACTGGTCTCCTCTCTTTCCGGTTCTTGGATTTTTTACCCCCTTCTCTTTAAGCCTCATTTTAATGCCGCTTTTAACGTTGGGAGGAATAGTGAGTTTTACCGGACTCTCTATCGTAGGAACTTCAATATGCGTTCCTAATGCCGCCTCGTAGATTGTTAGCGGAAGATCGATGTATATATCGTCGGCTTCTCTTCTGAAAACAGGGTGGGGTAAAACCTTTATTTCAATGACTATGTCTTCTTGCTGGTTCTTGGAAGGTAATCTTATCTTAGAGCCGGTTTTTACCCCAGCAGGGATTTTTACCGTTACTATCTTTGTTTTACCATCGGGAGACTTGATTATAAGTTCTTTTTCTCCGCCTTTTACGGAAGTTTTAAAGTCCAGAGTTATCGAATGTGAAATGGTCTTCGGTCGTCTCTGTTGTCTGCGCGCTTCGCCGAAATCGAAAATATCTCCGAAACTTCCTCCCATTGTGGCGGAACTCGCACCTCCTTGGGAAAAAAAGTCTTTAAATATCTCGTCTATTCCTGGAAAGCCTCGTGAATACTGCCTGTAGGAACCTCCAGTGGGCCTTTGTCTTCCAAAATCGCTTGTTCCGAACATATCATAGTTTTTCCTCTTTTCAGAGTCGGACAGTATTTCATACGCCTGTTGAATTTCTTTGAATTTTTCCTCCGCCCTCTTATCCCCTTGATTCATGTCCGGATGGTGTTTTCTCGCGAGATCTCTATAAGCTTTTTTAATTTGATCTTGGGTCGCGTTTCGCGTTACTCCAAGCACCGAGTACGGATCCTTCTCTGTTTTCATAAGGAATTAAAACCTCTTACTTCTTAGTCCACGGATAATTCTACATAACGTCCTGAGTAATGAATAAATTCATCCTTTACTTTTATAAAACTAGTTACGCGTTTTGTTTTTTTCAAATTAATCTTCGGAATGTGGAATAATCGAAAAATGGGACTTAAAAGCTTATAAAAAAGTTTTACTTTAAAATATAATATACTGATAATGCTATATTATATTTGATTTAATATCGGCATGTCTTTCTAGTGAGACGGGCTGAAATCATCTTTAAGATGAATTCAATAGATCCCGAGAGACGGTTTGAATCAAAACTCAGTTCTCTATGGATTCGAGTATTCTGTCCGCGATTTCAAAAAAAGCTTTCCCCGCGGCGCTTTCTGGTATCGACTCCACGATGGGAGTTCCTTTGTCTCCGCCGATTCGTATTCGCGGGTCGATGGGTATTTCTCCGAGAAACGGAACTTCGAATTTCTCCGCCATCCTTCTTCCTCCACCTCTTCCGAATATATCTATTTCCCCGTCCGCGCCCGGGATATCGAGGTAACTCATATTTTCAACTATTCCAAGGATTGGGATATTGAGTTTATTGAACATCAGTATTCCCCTTCTTACATCTACCAAGGCCACGTCCTGAGGAGTAGTTACTATAACCCCTCCGCTTATGGGAGCGGTTTGCGCCAAAGAAAGCTGCGCGTCTCCGGTACCTGGCGGAAGATCAATTACCAGGTAATCCGTATTTGACCATTCCACATCTTCGATAAATTGTTTTATAGCTCCGTGTACCATCGGACCTCTCCAGATTACCGCATCTTCCTCATTTACGAGAAAGCCGATCGACATTACCTTAAGACCGAATTTTTTTATCGGAACAATTTTATCGTCGTCGGTAGCTTTAGGTTTTTCTCTTATTCCCATCATTAAAGGAGCGCTTGGTCCCCAGATGTCGGCGTCCAACAGTCCCACTTTCTCCCTTCTTTTGGAAATCGCGAGAGAAAGGTTGGTGGCTATTGTTGATTTGCCAACTCCTCCCTTTCCGCTTGCGACCGCTATGTAGTATTTTATGTCTGGAAGTTTGCTTTTTTCTCCATCCGTGTCGGTAGCTATACTTTTTTGAGGACGAGCGCTTACTTTTATCGAGAGGTTTTCCACTCCGGGGATGCCGAAAACCGCCTTTCGGACGCCTTGCTCGATTTCCGATTGAAGTTTCTCGTCCGGTTTTGGGAGTAGAATTGAGAGAGTTACGTTCGAATTCTCTACGGCGACATCTTTTATTAGACCGAACGAAATTATATCTCGGTTAAAGCCCGGATAGTTTACTTTTTTAAGGACTTTTACGATTTGTTCCCTAGATATTTCCATGTGAACGAGTCCTTAATTACACCATACCCAATTTCTTTTTCCCTTCTTCGGATATCATATCGGGGTTCCAGGGAGGATCCCATATAACTTCTATCATCACGTTATCCGCACCCGCGTTTTTTATGGCCATTTCGGCTTGACCGGCTATTTGAGCGCCCATTGCGCAACCGGGCGTGGTCAGTGTCATCTTTACACTGACGTTTCTCCCCGAGATATAGGTGTCGTAAATAAGACCAAGGTCTACTATGTTTACGGGTAGTTCCGGGTCGTTTACCTGTCTTAAAGCTTCATACACGATTCCTTCTGTTATTTCCTGAGGCTTATCGGTTTTTTCTTTTTTGTCGAACTTGGTAAAGGTCACGGCGTCTTTGCTTTTTCCGGAACTCCCCCCGCCTATTTGAATTATTTTTTTCATTCCCATGATGGTTACCTCTCGTTTTTTATTTTGCGAAAATAAAGCTACCGGCAACGCCAAACGCTTCGCTTGTCATAGAAGCTCGAATATTTTCGGACTCTACCGATTTCGCGTAATTGTCATTAATGGCTAAACTAGGGCTTTCGAACTTGTCTTCTTAAAGGCTTTATCGGTTATCGTCAAATATTTATCTTTATATTTTCGATTTCTTTAGAACACGATCGCTTTAGAAACTCTAACTGAATTAGCGAAATCTTTCGAAAAATATATCCAATTTTACGCTTTCTTGACACCATAATGACTATTCAATAGCATTCTCCGCAGATAATGAGACGATCTAGGCAGATATCAATCGGAGACGTCAAAATAGGCGGAGGGTCTCCCGTTTCGGTTCAATCAATGACCGTAACGGACACCAGGGACGTACCGTCGACGGTTTCTCAAATAAAAAGACTTGAAGAAGCGGGTTGCGACATCGTAAGAGTCGCCGTTCCGGATATGGACGCCGCGAAGTCTCTGGGCGCCATAAAAAAACAGATAAAAATCCCTCTTGTCTCAGATATACACTTTGATTACAGGCTTGCTCTTGAGTCTATAGACCAAGGAGTTGACGGGATGAGAATAAATCCTGGAAATATTGGAGCCATGTACAGAATAAAAGCCGTGGTAACAGCCTGTTCGGAGAGAAAAATTCCCATAAGAATAGGCGTAAACTCCGGGTCTCTTGAAAAAGACATACTAAAAAAATATAAGCATCCAACCGCGGAAGCTTTGGTTGAAAGCGCTATGAGACACGTGCGCATACTTGAGGATCTTGATTTTTACGAAATAAAGATCTCCGTTAAGTCAACCGACGTAAGGAAAATGATCGCCGCCTACAGAATGCTTGCGGAAAAGACCGATTATCCGCTTCACCTAGGAGTTACCGAAGCCGGAACTCGGGCAATGGGAACCGTAAAATCTTCAATAGGAATAGGCTCTTTGCTGGCCGAAGGAATAGGCGATACCATAAGGGTGTCTCTCACTGGCGACCCGGTTGAGGAGATAGTCGTCGGAATGAACATATTGAGATCTTTGGGCATGAGAAACAACGGAATCGAGCTTATTTCGTGCCCGGGGTGCGGACGACTTGAAATTGATCTTGAAAAACTCGTTTCGGAAGTTGAAATAGCCATTTCCGATTTCGATCTTCCGAGACCGGTTAAAGTAGCCATACTAGGCTGCGTGGTTAACGGGCCGGGAGAAGCTTCGGAAGCCGATATAGGGATAGCCGGTGGAAGGGGGAAAGGGATGCTTTACAGAGAAGGGAAACTGATAAAATCCTTCAGAGAAGCCGATTTGGTCGAAGAACTCGTAAAGGAAATAGAAAAAAATTACGTTAATTAAGCTCCAAGGCTTCTGAGAGTTGTCCGCGGCGGAAGTCCAAGCTTTCTTAGGAAAAAACAGATGAGGTTCTCTCGCTATTTCATACCCACGGTAAAAGAAGATCCATCGGATGCCGAGGTTATAAGCCACAGGCTTATGGTGAGGGCTGGAATGATAAGAAAGCTTGCGGCGGGGATTTATAATTATCTACCGCTGGGACTCAAGTCGATAAAGAAGGTGGAGACCATAGTGAGGGAGGAGATGAACAGGGCGGGGGCTATAGAACTTCTTATGCCCGCGGTGTTGCCGGCCGAACCATGGGTTGAAAGCGGAAGATGGGATTATTACGGAAAAGAGCTACTTCGTTTCAAAGACCGCGCCGAACGGGATTTCTGTCTGGGGCCTACCCATGAGGAGATAATAACGGATATAGTGCGCAAGGAAATTCGTTCCTATAAGCAGCTTCCGGTTAATTTTTATCAGATACAGACGAAATTTCGCGACGAAATCCGTCCTCGGTTCGGAGTTATGAGAGCGCGTGAATTCATAATGAAGGACGCCTACAGCTTTGATGCTTCCGATGAACAAGCGGATCGTTCCTACAAGGCGATGTACGACGCGTATGTACGCATATTTGAAAGATGTGGACTTCGCTTCAAGGTAGTCGCGGCCGATTCAGGAAATATCGGTGGAAGCTTCTCTCATGAGTTCATGGTTATGGCCGATACCGGAGAAGATGTGATAATGAGTTCCACCGAAGCCGATTACGCGGCTAATATAGAGCTTGCGAAAATCGGTATTTCGGAAGACGAGAGAGAAGTGCAAAGACCAACTTCGGGGTTACTCGAAATGTCGGAAGTTCATACTCCGGGTCTTAAGACGGTTAACGATGTGGCGAAACTTCTAAATACTAGAGCCGAAGACCTTATAAAGACTCTTATAGTACGTACCGAAAGCGAACCGATAGTTGCTCTCGTAAGAGGAGATGCGGAACTCAGTCTCACCAAACTTAGAAATTTTCTTGGATGCGAAATAGCGGAACTTGCCGACCCGCAGACGATTTCTGAGGTTTCCGGAGGGCCTCTAGGTTTTAGCGGGCCCGTGGGACTTAAAAGAAAAGACGTAAAGGTGATTGCCGATAGGTCCGTTCGTAACATGAAAAACGCCGTAACCGGAGCCAACAAAGGCGACTACCACATAACTGGAGTGAATCCGGGAAGGGATTTTGAAGCGGACTTGTACGCGGACATAAGAGTCGCTAGGGAAGGGGATCGTTGTCCCGTTTCCGAAACCGGAGTTCTTAAGGCGTCAAGAGGAATTGAAGTCGGGCATGTGTTCAAACTGGGAACAAAATACAGCGAGGCTATGGGAGCAACGTACGTGGATGAAAAAGGAGTGGAGAAGCCTGTCGTAATGGGTTGTTACGGAATAGGTATAGGAAGAACGGTCGCCGCCGCGATAGAGCAGAACAACGATGAGTACGGAATAAGGTTTCCTGTTCCTCTTGCTCCTTTTGAAGTTTCTATAATTCCCGTAAATATGAAGCAGGAAGACGTAACCGGTGCCGCGGAACTTATATATTCAAAACTTCTTCGAAAAAGAATTGAGGTCTTAATTGACGACAGAGAAGAATCCGCCGGAGTAAAATTCAAAGATTCGGATCTTCTGGGAATTCCTGTTCAGGTTATCATCGGTCGAAAAAGCCTTGAAGAGGGCGAAGTAGAGATAAAGAATCGAAATTCGGGCAAGAGAATAAAAGTCCGATTGGAAGAGGCCGATAGCAAAATCCAAGATATTCTTTGCGAATAATATACATTTCTAGCAAAGAGTCCTGTTTCCTTTCTCACCCCGAATTTCAAGTTGAGTAGCTTTTACTTCTTCTGGAAAGTAAAATCTCCTTTATCGTTTAAATCTGCCGCGATAGTTTGCCTGTCTGAGAAACTCCCCTTTAATATCTCGTTTGCAAGCGGGTCCTCAACATGCTTCCGAATTGCTCGTTTAAGCGGCCTCGCGCCGAAAACCGGATCATAACCTATATCGACCAGTTTAGCGCACGCTTTCTCTGAAAATTCTATCTTTAATTCTTTCTCCGAGAGTCTTTCTTGGAGTTGTCCGATTTGAATTCCGGCTATTTGCATAAGATCCGCTTTTTTCAGAGCATTGAATATAACTATTTCATCGATCCTGTTTAGGAATTCCGGACGAAAATAATTTCTAAGCATCTCGTTTATTTTCTTCTTCGCCTCTTCGCTGTCAGCGGGAAATTCCTGTATATATTGACTTCCGAGGTTTGAAGTCATTATTATCACCGTGTTTCTGAAGTCTACGGTTTTCCCCTGTCCGTCGGTAAGCCTTCCATCGTCGAGAATTTGAAGTAAAACGTTAAATACTTCGGAATGAGCTTTTTCTATTTCGTCGAAAAGGACAACGGAGTAGGGACGTCTTCTTACTGTTTCTGAAAGCTGCCCGCCTTCTTCGTACCCCACGTATCCGGGAGGCGCTCCGATCAGTCTCGATACGGAATGCTTTTCCATATACTCGCTCATATCGATTCGCACGATAGCGGTTTCATCATCGAACATGAACTCGGCAAGCGATTTCGCAAGTTCAGTTTTTCCGACTCCTGTAGGGCCTAGGAATATAAATGAACTTATGGGTCTTTTCGGGTCGGAAAGTCCGGCTCTCGATCTTCGAAGCGCGTTTGAAACAAGTTTTATCGCCTCGGGTTGCCCGACCACGCGCGCCGATAGCCGTTGCTCCATCTGAATAAGCTTTTCAACTTCTTCTTCAACTAGGCTTGATACCGGTATTCCCGTCCATTTAGATACAACTAGGGCTATATCTTCGGCGCTTACCTCTTCGCGAAGCATTTTTTTCTGACTCTGTATCTCGCTTAGTTCCTCGTCGAGAGTTTCGATTTCTCTTTGAAGTTCGGGAACTCTTCCGTAAAGAAATTCCGACGCGCGGGAAAGGTCTCCTTCTCTTTGCGCTTTTTCCGCGTTTATTCGGCAGCTTTCCATTTCTTCCTTAGCCTTTCTTACCCTCGATATACAGTCTTTTTCTTTTTTCCAGTGCGCTTCAAGGGTCGTCAATTGCTCTTTGAGTTCCAATAGGGTTTTCTCAATATCCTGAAGTTTTGCGAGAAGTTCCGGATCTTGCTCTTTTTTAAATCCCTCTCTCTCTATTTCGTAGCGCATTATCTTTCTTTTTATCTCGTCTATTTCGGTTGGAACGGAATCGATCTCCATTTTGAGCCGCGCGGAGGCTTCATCCATTAGGTCAACCGCTTTGTCTGGTAAAAAACGTCCGGAAATATATCTGTCTGAAAGCTTCGCGGCCGCGACAAGCGCCTCATCCTTGATTTTTACTCCATGATGAACTTCATATTTTTCTTTAAGTCCTCGTAGAATCGATATGCTTTCCTCAACCGAGGGTTCGTTAACGTAAACTTGCTGAAATCTACGCTCGAGCGCGGCGTCTTTTTCTATGTGTTTTCTGTATTCGTCAAGCGTGGTAGCGCCTATGCAGTGAAGCTCTCCTCGAGCCAGAGCGGGTTTTAGCATGTTAGACGCATCCATAGCTCCGTCTACAGCCCCGGCGCCTACGACCGTGTGTATCTCGTCTATAAAGAGAATTATCTCTCCCTCGGATTCCGTAACCTCTTTCAATACGGCTTTGAGTCTCTCTTCGAACTGTCCTCTGTACTTCGCTCCCGCAATAAGCGAACCCAGGTCTAGGGAGATGAGTTTTTTGTTCTTTAATCCTTCGGGGACGTCTGAATCGACTATTCGCTGAGCTAGTCCCTCGACTATAGCCGTTTTTCCAACCCCCGGCTCTCCTATAAGTACCGGATTGTTTTTTGTTCTTCGAAGAAGTACGCGAATCAACCTTCTTATCTCTTCGTCTCTTCCTATAACAGGGTCTATTTTTCCGCCGCGGGCAAGTTCTGTGAAATCCTTTCCGTACTGACGTAGCGGGTCCATCGTATCTTCCGGATTCTGCGTGTTCACCGTTTTATTACCTCTCAGTTCTTTTAATATTTTTAAAATTCTCTCCTCACTTACGTTTAACTCCTCGAATTTATTCTTTAGCGCTCCAAATGAGCAGGAGACGATTCCAAGCAGTAGGTGCTCGATGCTTATATAAGCGTCTCCCAAGGCTTTAGCTCTTTGTTCGGCGGATCGTAATGACGAATCAAGTTCTCTGCTCATATATATTTGATCCGTCGCCCCTTTAACTTTGGGAAGCTTGGATATTTGCTCTTTGGCCGCGTCTTCAAGGCGCGTAAGGTTGACTTTCAGCCGCTTCAAAATTTCAGCGGGCACCCCCGGTTGACTAACTAAAACGGCGAGCAAATGCGGCAAGTCCACTACTTGATTGCCGTTATTGCTTGCGAGTTTTTGCGCTTCCAAGATAGCTTCTTGGGCTTTTAAAGTGAGTTTTTCAGGAGAAATCATTGCAGGTACAAAATAGTTCTTCTTTTCTCGGAATCAAGAATTGTCCGAAATCAAGAAAGAGGGGTAAAGACCGGACATCGCGCACTACCGTTATGAACGCGCACGAACACGGCGAACGGTTTGCGTCCGATAAAAAAGCGCGAAACTGCAAAAATTAATTTTTGCGAAGATTCGGTACTATTTCCCTAGGATGCTTACAACGCAGGTAATTCCATCCATGGCGGGTTGAGCCCCACCCATGGTTTCAATGATGCCGACTTTTGCGTTTTTCACCTGACGTTCCGGCTCAACTTCTTCTCTTAGCTGCCTTACGATCTCAGCGGTTTGAAGAAGTCCGGTAGCTCCGACGGGGTGTCCTCTTGAGAGCAGTCCGCCGCTTGGATTAACCGCGACTTTATCACCGCCTACCCAAGTGCTTTTCTCCCTTGTTAGGGTGGCCCCCTCTCCCTTTTCGCAGAAGCCGAGGGATTCCACAACCATCATTTCCGCTATGGAAAAAGCGTCGTGAATTTCGGCAACGTCCATATCTTCCGGCCCGAGGCCCGCCATTTCATATGCCAATTGGGAGGTTCTCCAGACGTTTTCCGAAGGATCGCAAGTAAGACCGGTTGGGCTGCTGTATTTCCCCGATTGCGCTACGCAACCAAGTATTTTTATCGGCATTTTTTTCGCAAGCTCTCCGACACGCTCTTCGGAACACAGTACCGCCGCCGCCGCCGCGTCGCCTACCGGACAGCACATATTGCGCGTAAGAGGGTCCGCGATCATTGGCGCGTTTAGCACTTCTTCCACCGTGGTGGTTTTTCTGTACTGAGCAAGAGGATTGAGAGAAGCGTGGTAGCGGCTTTTCACAACTACCTCGGCAAGATCTTCAAGAGAAACTCCGTATTCGTTCATGTACTTGGATGCTCTTATAGCATAAAGACCGGGCATTCCCATACCGATGGATACCTCAAGGTCGTCTTCCTCAAGGGGTAGGGGGCCTCCGGAGAGAATCCGGCTTAAATTTTCAACTCCCAGCGCAAGAGCTATATCATACTGTCCGTAGGCTACGGTTCTCCAAGCTTCCCAGAGAGACAGAGTTCCGCTTCCGCATGCTCCTTCCACGTTTATGGTGGGCTGTCCGACCAGTCCTATTTCCTTAAGAGCTCTCTGCCCGACTCCCATTCCCTGGTAAACATGACCGCAAAACGCAATTTCTATTTCTCTGGCGTGAATCTCCGAATCTTTTATCGCCGCCCACGCGGCTTCCCTTGCCAGTATGTGAGCTGGCTTCTCGGGAAACCTGCCGCAAGCCGTATTTCCCACTCCTATGATATAAACATTTCTCATTTGACGATTCCTCCTGCTTACACTTTGAGTTTCGTGGTAAAATGTATACCAAATGGTTTATGTTGTAAAATTTGAGAGAGATTTTGATTTTCTATGATGAAAAATTGATAATTTAGTGGTATTATATATGCAAGAGTTTATAAAGTTCCAATTTTACTCTGAATAAAAACACACTTAAGGAGGTTAATATGAGTAACGTACCAAGTGCCAGCGAAGTTAATATCACGGACACTTTCAACGCCATAGGAACGAGAAGGTCCATAAGGTGGTATGAACCCCATCAGACGGTTGAAAAATGGAAGATTCAGGCTATTTTGGAAGCCGCTAGACTTGCTCCTTCGGCAGGCAACTTCAATGGGCAAAGAGCGATAGTTGTTTACAGAGACGAGGACCCCGAGGTATGGGAGTTCATATCCGATTGGAGCCAGATTACTACGCAGATGGCCCCGGTGCTCGTGTTCTGGTGTTATGACATGGCCAACTATGATACGCAGGGTCAGTCAATTCACGATCTTATGAGAACCGGAGCGCTTGACAAAGCCCACGGTTGGGAATACGACAGGGTATCAAGACTGTTCCCTCTTCCCGGACTGCTTCCCGACGCTATACTGCATCGGTTGGCGGCTATAGATCTTGGAAATGCGATACAAAACGCGTGTCTGGCTGCCACAGCACTGGGTCTTGGCACCTGTCTTAACGGCGCAAGCGGAGGAGCTAGAAGAAACACTAAGGCGAAATTCGGACTTCCGGATACTTACGTGTTTAGCTGGCTTATGACCGTTGGATATCCCGCCGAAAAGATGGATGGTGGAGGTCAAAGATGCCGACCGCCGTTTGACACCATGTTCTTTGAGAAAAGGGTCGGAAACGCTTTCCCAAGAGATCCCGAGGTAGTGAAGCTTCTAGAGGATTTGAACATGCTTCAGCCCGCAGGTCCTCTTCCCGGAAGACTGGAGGAGCTCAACAAGCTCACTAAACGCTTCGGTCTCGGAGACGAATGGCTTACCGACTGGCAATTCGAAGAATCTCAGCTGGGAGAAATCGCGGGAGATAGGAAGTTTACTCATCTCAGCGACGAAGTAGTGAAGGCCTCGGCCGCGGGCGCTTCTGCCGATCCGTCGGGCTTTACGCTTACTCCAACGGTTAAAAGAGAAAGGATCGAAGAGTACAGAAAAGAGAAGGGCATAAAGGACTGATAGTTTTTATCAGAAATCAACCAGGAGGTTTTGGTAATTATGGCAGAGATAACGATAAATATTCCGGATCCGATTCACGATAAGATTAAAAAAAGAGCCGCGCAGACTAATAATAATGAGATCGGCGTTATAATCGCTAATCTGGCGCTGACTTTCGGCGTTTCGGATTATGACGATTCTAAATGGATCAAAAATCTTGAGGGGCAAGACGACCTGTCTAAGCCTTGGTAAAGATCCCGGAATTAAAATAGATGTAGTTATAAAAAAGGACGTTCGTGGAAATGAGCGTCCTTTTTTTATTGCCTTTTCCCAACATAAAACGCGGTTTTGATAATAATGAATTGCGCGATTTCCCCAGTGGGGTCCTCAGAATCTCAAATTATTCGTGAGTAAGAAAAACTAAAAAGTTCACGAGGGATTTTATTTCTAGATAGTTATAGATTATGTATAGATTTGTTAAGCGAAGTTAGAAGGGAGTGCGCATAGAGGAGATCGTTAAGCCATCTCTCGGTTCTTGCTTGGGAAAAAACTTTATGTTTTCCGAACCATTCTCATTTTTTTCCACCAGCTGCTCTATTCGTAGCAGTAAATTTCTTAGATTTATGTTGCTTTTCGCTGATACCAAAGGGGATTGAGGAAACGCTTCGCAAAGTTCCGCTTTTGTTTTTGCGTCTGCTTTATCGATTTTATTGAATATCAACATGCCGGGTATGTCTTCATATTCCATCGATTCCATTATTTTAGTTACGGATTCTATTTTCTCTTTTATGTCGGGATCGCTTGCGTCGGCGACGTGAATAAGCAGGTCGGCCTCTCCTATTTCTTCAAGAGTGGCGCGGAAGGCGTTTATCAGTTCTTTGGGGAGTTTATTTATAAAACCCACGGTGTCCGTCATAAGTACTCTCTTTCCGGCTGGAAGCATAACTTTTCTCGTGGTGGGGTTAAGAGTTGAGAAGAGTTTGTTCTGAGTAACCGCGGTGGATTTGGTTAAACGGTTAAAAAGCGTGGATTTGCCGACATTCGTGTAACCGATGAAAGATAATGTCGGAATTTTGGAGATTTTTCTGTTTTTTCTCGTGTGCTTTCTTCTACTGCAAAGTCCGTCAATCTGTTTTTCCAGTTTCTCAATCTGTTTTCTTATGTTCCTTCTTTCCTGCTCAAGTTTTTTTTCTCCCGGTCCTCTGGTACCTATCCCGCCTCCGAGCTGAGAGAAGGCGGCGCCTTTACCCTTAAGCCTCGGAAGATTATATTGGAATTCAGCGAGCTTCGCCTGGATCTTTCCTTCGTTTGTTTTGGCGTGCTTGGCGAATATCTCTATTATAAGCTGACTTCGGTCCATTATATCAAGGCCGGATTCTTCTCCTATAGCGTTTGCTTGAGCGGGTGTGAGTTCGGTGTCGAAGATTACCGTATCAGCCCCAAGGTGCTTTGCATGAAGCGTTATTTCCCTTAGTTTTCCTTTCCCAACAAGGTATCGAGGGTCGACGTTTTTTCTTATTTGAATCATTTTATCGATTACCACTTTTTCGGCGGAGAGCGCAAGAGAGTTTAGTTCTTCTAGGGATTTCTCCGCAAGATAACGAAATTTGGTGCTAAACCCAATCAGTATCGCTCCCTCCCTGTTTTCTTTCCCTCCGTTTTTGAGAAAAGCGTTTCTCAGTCTCTGCTCTATATTGTTTATTTCGTGTTCGAAATTGAGGTTTACTAAATCGCTTGGGTCCGAAAAGCTTGAGATTTCCCACTTAACCGGATTTTCTTTGTCGGATGGAACAAGCTTCGCGTATTCAAAATTCGCGGAAGAAGCGTCTTGATCGACGTGCAAAGAGATCACCATATCGAGTCTCTCGTTCACTAAGGTGGTAAGGTCGGGATTTGTAAGCCCTTTTTCTTTAAGATTGGTTCTTACGGCGCGAAATCCCATCAGTCTGTACTTTGCCCTTCTCCTTCTCCCAAGCAGCTTCTCAAAAGGAAAATCCGAAGGTTCCCCCACGAAAACGAACTTAACCTTTCCCCTGCGGTCAATTAGTACTGTTATGATTCTTTTAAGGTTGCTTGAGAAGGATTGGAGCGTGCGGGCAAGTTCAAGGGTTATCAGGCGGTCTTGAGGAGTTTTCCTCTTGTATATTCTGAGCAGATTCTTAAGTTCGCTTTTATTTAGGCCTGAAGTGTCGCCGTAGAGTTTCTCTATTTTTGTCGCTCCTTTTTTTGAGACATACATATATTATTATATCCAAAGGAAGATTTGAAGCTTTTTCGTTGGGAACAAGCAGAATTCCGAAGATTCGGTTTTTTGAAGATCGGGATTAAACGTCCGAAACAGTTACTGAAAGTTGAAGTCTTAGGTCGAGGGATGAGAATAGAAGAGCGGAAATGGATTGAAAAGTTTTACGAAAGGGAAAAAAGTTCGTTAGACGAAAAAATGTCCGAAGAAAACAAGGAAGTCTCGGATTTTCTAAGACGAGAATTTTCTTCTTATACGGATTCTTTGAACAAACAATACGGCAAGGACGCGATAGGGATACTCGCCTTGCCGCCTGATTTTATGAATGCGGTTTTAGATATCGAGACCCAAAACCCTGGGGTTTTTCTCCTTTTCGGAAAGCAAAAACTGGTCATGGTTCTTTTCGGAGAAAAACGCGAGATCGTATTTGTGGGAAGGAAAATACATCCGGATTCGCCAAAGACTCAAAAGAATCTTAAGCTTCTTCAGGTGCGCTGGGAGATAAAAGAGGACACGCGATACGTTTTTCGCGATACGAGCGGAATTCAAGTTGAACTAAGCGAACTCATCTCGCGCATAATCCGCTGGGGTACGGATTAAGGGGCCAGAACTATGTGAGTAAGAAAAGCTATAAACATGATCAGCCCGATTAATATCGGCACGCCAAGTATATAGTTAAATCCTTCTTTTTCATGCGGCTTTAGATCAAACATTTGCGGCTAAAGATAACCTATGTTCTTTACTATTGCAAAGCTTTATTGAAGAGCCTTTGAAATTTTGTTAGATTTCTAACTAGAGATGATTGAATACGTAAGTCCTTTTTTTCGGCCTCCAAGCGAGCACAAAAGCTTCATCCTGCAGGCGACAATCGGATGTTCGCATAATAAATGCACCTATTGCGCTATGTACAGAAAGGAAACCCAGAAGTTTAGGGTAAGGCCTATGGATGAAATAAAGAAAATCATCGACGTAGCCGAGCGAGAAGGACTGCTTGGGCGAAGAGTGTTCATAGGCGATGGAAACGCGCTTGTTCTCTCGACGGCGAAACTGCTGGAAATATTCGATTATTGCCATGAAAAAGCCCCGCTGCTTGAACGAATTACCATGTATGCGAATGTTGGAGATATACTGAGAAAATCGGTGGAAGACCTTAAACGTCTTCGTAAAAACGGTCTTTCCATGGTTTATATAGGATTTGAGAGCGGAGACGACGTAGTACTCAAGAGAATAGAAAAGGGGGCGAATTTCGCCGAGACCGTCGAAGCTTCGAAAAAATTGAAAGCCTCGGGGATAATGAACTCCGTTATCGTACTTCTCGGTGTCGGGGGAAAAGAGCGAAGCACAGAACACGCTATTGCTACCGGTAAACTGCTTACCGCCTGCGATCCGGAATATGTGGGGGTTCTTTCTCTTCAGCTTCGCCCCGGAGCGCCGATTTACAATCAATGGCGGGAAGGACAATTTGAACTCCCGGAGAAATTTCAGATGATAGAAGAACTTAAGACTATAGTTGAGAATACGGAACTTTCAGAAAGCTATTTTTATTCAAACCACATATCCAATTATCTCCCAATAAAAGCTAAATTCCCTAAAGAAAAACAAGAAATTCTCAAGAAGATAAAAGAAGTGTTGAAAACTAGAGACGAATCCTTTCTTCGTCCGGACTATTACAGAGACGTGGTAAACCAGTACTGAAAACTTCAAGGAGGTTGAAATGGGAAAAATTGCGACGACTTCACCGGTTTGGGGATGCAGTGTAAGCGATCTTAGGGGGCTTGCGAAAATAACGGAAGAAGCTGGCTTCGATGCTATTTTCTCTCCGGAGGTGCCGCCTTACAGCGCTATAAGTAACGCCCAGGTGTTTGCCGAATGCACGGATAGAATAAATGTCGGGACATGGATAGCCAACATATATATGCGCCAACCCGTGGTTGCCACGGCTACGGCGCTCACCATACAGGAAATAACGGATGGAAGGATGATTCTGGGGTTGGGAGTAAGTCATAAACCCGTGAATAACAGATACGATATAGATATGGGAGACCCGATTGAATCGATGAGAACCTATATCGGGGAAGTGAGAGCCTTTGCCGACGGAACGTCTCCAAGACTTTCTCTTAAAAGAAAAACGCCCGATCTTCCAGTCCACATAGCAGGTCTTACGAAAAGCGCTGCAGAACTGGCGGGGGAGGTCGCCGACGGCATAATGCCATATATGTGTCCTCCGGCGTATATTTCTACATTAAAAGAGCAGGTAGCCGCAGGAGCTTTGAAAGCCGAAAGAGATCCTTCCGCAATAACTATTACAAACGGAATCCCGTCTTTTGTCTCTGATGACGAAGCCGCCGCGGTCGCTTCGGCTAAAAGAGGACTCGGTCCTTACTCAAGGTTTCCTTTTTATCAGAGACTTATAAGAAATATAGGTTTTGGAGATATAGTCGATCAAGTGAACGATGGAGCGAATCCCGCGGAAGTATTCACAGACGAATTTATAGACTCCGTAGCGCTCGCCGGTACGCCAGATAATTGCAAAAAGAAACTTGAAGAGCATTTCTCAGCCGGAGTCGATCTGGCCATATTAGTTCCGGGACCTGTGGGAAAACAGAGTAATATAGAAGTGATGGAGATAACAGCTAAAGCTTATTCTTAAGTTTTAAGTGGTTTAAAAGGAGTGGAGAATTACGGGTATTTCCACTCCTTTCTTTTTGCAGAACACTCTTTATTGACTATTTAGCGACGGATCTTCTTTTCAGAAAATGCTTAAGCGATCCGTATTTTTTCAAATGCGGGTTGAGAAGAAATTTTATAAAAGTATAATTACGCCGGTTTTATTCTTTTTGCTTCGGTCCGCCTGAAAGTGAATCTCGATAACAACATCCTGTCTCTCCTTATATTCTTTCCGCTAATTGGAGCGATTTTAGTCGCCCTGACGCCGTATTTCTTTAGGGCTTCCGATTATCGTCTAAAGACTATAGCTTTTATCGTAACTTTAGCCGAGTTTGTGATCTCGCTTCCGCTTTTTTTCAGATTTAACGGCTCGTTTTCCTTCATGCAGTTTGAAGAAAAGGTCCCATGGCTTTCCGAACTCGGTATATCCTATCATTTAGGCGTCGACGGTCTAAGCCTTTTGCTGGTGCTTCTCACCACGTTTCTTTTTCCAATTACCATTCTGTGTTCCTGGAACGCCATAAAAGGTGGGTGGAGAGCGTTTCTATCTCTCACGCTTTTTCTCGAATCCGCTTTGATAGGAACCTTCGCCGCGCTGGATATGGTTCTCTTCTTCATATTTTGGGAAGCCGTGCTGATTCCAATGTATTTCATTATAGGAATCTGGGGATCTTCCAGAAAAATTTATGCGGCAATAAAGTTTTTCCTTTACACCGCTTTCGGAAGCGGCCTTATGCTGATTGCGATTATGTACATGTATTACGCTCATTTGGATCAATTTGGTTTCGCCTCCATGAATCTTTTCGATCTTCAAAAAACCCGACTTGCTTTCGACGGCATATTAAGTCCCCAAGGACTGGTGTTTCTGGCTTTCTTTCTAGCTTTTGCGATCAAAGTTCCTATCTTTCCATTTCATACCTGGCTTCCCGACGCCCATGTCGAGGCTCCTACGCCCGGAAGCGTTATACTTGCCGGAGTACTGCTCAAAATGGGAACTTACGCTATAATCAGGTTTCTGATCCCGTTTTTTCCCGAGGCGATAGAAGCCTATACCCCGATTCTGATAATCCTTTCAATTATCGGGATAATCTACGGAGCTATGGTCGCGTTTATGCAAAAAGATCTAAAAAAACTGGTCGCCTATTCAAGCGTAAGTCATATGGGGCTTATAATGCTCGGCGTTTTTATTTTCAATCTGCATGGCGTGCAGGGAGGAATCTATCAAATGATAGGACACGGTCTTTCCACCGGAGCCTTGTTTATTCTGGTTGGAATGATATATGAAAGACGCCACACCAAGATAATTTCGGAGTTCGGAGGACTTGCGAGAATAATGCCGGTTTTTGCGCTGTTTTTTATGATCGCCATGCTCTCTTCCATAGGACTCCCTCTTCTAAACGGTTTCGTAGGGGAGTTTCTAATTCTCTTGGGAACGTTCTCCGAGAGCTATTTATACGCGACGCTAGGAGCTACGGGGCTTGTGCTTGGAGCCGTTTACATGCTTTGGGCGTATCAAAAGGTCATGTTCGGACCTGTGATCAGGAAAGTGAACATGGGGCTTAGAGACCTTAATTCTAGAGAGATAGCGCTTATGATTCCGCTTGCCGCAATGATTTTTATTATGGGTATTTATCCGAAGCCGTTTCTTTCAAAAATGGAACCCACCGTGGAGAAAATCGTAACCGAATATAGCGATAAAGTTTCCCTTAAAGTTGCCGAATAACCATAGTTCTCAAGAGAAAGACCTTGGGATACTTGACCCGATGGCGCTCAGATGACCGCGTCTTAATTCCGTGTTATGCTTTTTCTCGACCTGACTTCGCGAAATTTAATTTCAGTTTTCCATATTTCCGAAGATCGGAGAGTGTCCGTAAAATGCTTATAACGAGAAAAGCCGAATTTTCCGCTTCCCACAGATGCTGGAACAAAAACTGGAGCGAAGAGGAAAACCGTCGATTTTACGGAAAATCAAGTTCGGCAAGCGGGCACGGACACAATTTCGCACTTGAAGTCACAGTTCAAGGAGAGGTAGATCCGGAAACGGGTATGATAATAAATCTCTTCGATCTAAAGAGAATTATCTCCTCCGTTCTTGTAGATTTTGATCATAAGAATCTAAACGAAGACAATCCGCACTTTCAAGATATTGTCCCCACGACCGAAAACATAGCCAAGGTTATGTGGAACCTTGTGGAAGAGAAGCTTTCAACCAGAAAGGATTGCAGTCTTCATAAAATAAGAGTTTATGAAACAGATGATCTTTTCGTCGATTACCAAAAATGCTGAAAACAAAAGAGCAGGTAATTCTTACCAGAATATTTAAATTCTCCGCAAGTCACAGACTTTTCATAAGTAAACTCTCGCGAGAAAAAAATTTGGCTTTATTCGGTCAATGCTCCAATTCCGCGGGGCACGGACACGATTACTCCGTAGAAGTAAGTGTAAGAGGAGAAATAGACGATGAGACGGGCGCGGTAATAAATCTTATTGATTTTGAAAAACTCTCGGCCCCCATAATCGAACAGTTTGACTATAAATGGATAGACAGAGACATTCCCTTTTTCAAAGAGAATACGTCGACCATTGAAAATATAGGGAAGTATCTGTGGGGAGAATTTAAAGAAGTTATCCCTGAGAAGCTTCATTCAATAAAGGTCTGGGAGAATTCGGAAAGTTACGTTGAGTACTCTGAGAGAAAATAAAATTGCCGATCAAGTCGCCATAGTAACCGGTGCCGCAAGAGGAATAGGCAGGGCAACCGCGATTGAACTTCTAGAAGCGGGGTTTTTCACCGTGCTTTGTTCGAGAAACCGCCGAAGTATAACCTCCTTTGAAAAGCAAATACGCTCTTTCGCCGGCAACTTTATGACCCGTTCTTTCGATATTTCTATTGAGGAGCAGGTAAAGGAGTTCATCGAAAGCGTAATGGAACAGAAGGGCAGAATTGACGTATTGATAAACAATGCGGGCGTCGTTCATACGGGGCCTGTAGAGAAAATGGATACGGAAAAGTGGGATGAGATTATGTCGGTTAACGCGAGAGGAACTTTTCTTATGGTAAAGCACTGTTTACCGTTTATGGGCCGTGGAAGTCATATAGTTAACGTCGGTTCGAACGCTTCTAAAAAAGGCTTTCCCGGATGGTCGGCCTACTGCGCTTCGAAATTTGCCGTCTTAGGGTTTACCAACTCGCTTAGAGAAGAGGTTAGGGGAAGGGGGGTGAGGGTGTCGGCGGTTTTACCGGGACCGACAAAAACGGATATATGGGATTCTCTCTCCGGAAAATGGGATAGCGAAAAAATGATGCGTCCCGAAGTTTCGGCGAAAACCATTCTTTCCGTTATAACTCAGCCGCCGGAAGCCAACATAGATGAAATTGATATAGTTCCATCCGCGGGTAGTTTATAACCCGAGATTCGACGCTTGTAAGGTAGGCAGTGCATGGAAATAATCGCAATTGGAATCAGTTATAAGACCGCTCCGGTGGAAGTGCGGGAGCGATTTTCCTTCTCCGATATAAGTATCAGAAAAGCGTTGGGAATTCTCTACTCTAAGGAAGCCGTATCCGAGTGCTGTATTATTTCGACATGTAATCGCGTCGAGATCTACGCGGCGGCTGAAGATTTTGAAAAATGCGAGAGGGAAATCAAGTCGTTTCTTTTGGATTTTCATAAACTCCAGGCTGAAAGCCTTAATCCCTACGTTTATGTGTTCAGGAGGGAGAAGGCCGTGCGACATCTTTTCAAAGTGGCGGCAAGTATCGATTCCATGGTAATAGGAGAAACTCAAATTCTGAGTCAACTTAAGAACTCCTATGCGATCGCTCGCTCAGAAAACACCGTTGGAATTATACTTAACAGGCTTTTCAACAAAGCTTTTTTCGCGGGGAAAAAAGTAAGGTCGGAAACCGGAATTTCTTCGCAGGCGGTTTCCATAAGCTATCTGGGGGTGGAGCTTGCAAAAAGAATATTCGAAAATCTCGCGAACAGAACCGCTATGCTTGTTGGAACGGGGGATATGGGGGAGCTTTTCGCAAGAAATCTTATTTCTAATAAAATAAAAGAATTGTATGTGACGAGCAGAAGTTTTGAAAACGCGGAAAACCTCTCGAAATCCCTCGGCGCAAAACCCATCAGATTCGAAGAAATCTTTTATTACCTGAAGAATATAGATGTCCTAATAACCGCGACGGGATCGTCCGACTACATAATAAAAAGCGACCACGTAAGACAAGCGCTTAAACTTCGAAGAAACGATCCGATTTTTATGATCGATATAGCGGTCCCGCGAGATATGGATCCGAAGATAAATGAAATTCAAGGGGCTTATCTCTACGATATAGATGATCTCACTATGGTGAGGGGGGAGAACCTCAATTCCAGAAAGGAAAATCTTAAAAAAGCCGAAGGAATAATCTCGACAGTCGAAAAAGCGTTTATGGTCTGGATGGAAAGTCTTAAGGTTTTTCCGGTAATAATCGATATAAAACGAAAATTTGAACAAATAAAACAGACTGAAATTAAAAAAGCTTTGCAAAAGCTAGAAAGCGTGGGCGAGGAAGAACGACAGATAAAGGAAATTATCGAAAGTCTTGCGAATTCCATAATCGGAAAGGTATTTCACGACCCGGTCACAAATCTGAAAAAAAGAGCTTCGGGTTACGAAGCGGCGCTTTATTCGGAAGTGGCCAAAAAACTTTTCGAACTTGACTCTAAAGATATTCTGCAGGATCCAAAAGACATTTATGACGAAGCTGAGAATTGGGACCAGGGGTAGCAAGCTTGCCGTACTCCAAGCCAGCCTTGTTGAAACCGAACTTCACGCCGTTTTCCCCTTCCTTGAAACCGAAATAAAACGAATAAAAACCTCTGGCGATATAAATTCCGAAAAAAACATTTCTTCCTCCGCTGGCGGGAAAGGCCTGTTTGTAAAAGAAATAGAGCAGGGTCTTTTGTCAAGAGAAATAGATATTGCCGTTCACAGCATGAAGGACATGCCTTCATCGTTGCCCGCAGGACTCATCATAGGCTCAGCACTTAGAAGAGAAGATCCAAGAGATGTTTTCGTCTCGAGAGATGGGCGCGCTATTGATGAACTTCAAGCGGACGCGAGAATTGGAACCGGAAGCGTGAGGAGGAAATCGCAGTTGCTTTCTCTGTTTCCGAATATAAAAGTCACTCCTATAACTGGCAATGTTGACACTAGGCTCAAGAAGATTTTCTCAGAACAACTTGACGGCATAATGCTAGCTGCGGCGGGACTCAAAAGATTAGGACTCTCAAAGCGAATTACACAATATCTTCCTTGCGACTATATTGTTCCGGCCCCCTGTCAGGGAGTAATCGCCGTAGAGTGCAGAGAGACGGATTTGGAGACGAAAAAACTCATATCCAGAATTGGCCACGCCGATACGGAAGTTGTTTCGGTGTTTGAACGCTCTTTTCTGAAAGCTTTTGGCGGGGACTGTTCAATACCACTTGGATGCTTCGCCGAGGTTAAAAACGGCAGAATCTTGGCAAACTCGGTCTTCATAGATATGAAAAAAGGCGAAACCTTCAAAAACACATGGCAATGCGATGTGGAAAAAGCTTCCTACGAAGGCAAGCTTATGGCGGAAGACCTTATCCGAAGAGCAGGATTAAACAGGTGAAATTTGCGAAAACATTTCGAATCTAATAATCATCCGCCGTCTGTTACCTGGTTTCCGCACTAGCATTAGGGCGTTTGATCAGCTTTGTTTGCTTAGACAATTTTTTCGTTCCGATTCTGCTTTCGCGCACTATTTTAGATGTCCGCTTGCCCTGATTTTCCTCAACCAGCGCATTTCCTGCTGATGGAAAATATAAAATCAACCGATTCCAATGGGCAGGAGATATGGGTCCGGATTATCGAAATAATTGGCCGTTCGGTTTTGGTGGAAGATCAAACTTCGTGATATCACAATCTATGTGTTGTTTAGATTGATAGAATTATAGGTTTTCTTTACGCAGAGTGGAAAATGTGGGGTTAATACAAATATCTTCTCTCATCGGATTTTGACATAACTAGTGATTTAGTTACATTAAACTTTTTATAGTTCTGTCGCGGGGTGGAGCAGCTTGGTAGCTCGTCGGGCTCATAACCCGAAGGTCGCGGGTTCAAATCCCGCCCCCGCTACCACTGAAAATAGCACTTCCGAAGATTGGTCTCTCATCTTAATTCTTTCCGCTTTCCGTCCATATTGAAGATAAAATCTCTATGCCACTGTAGGGTTTTACGTAGATAATCCTCCATTTAAAATATTAGAATTCAGTAAAGACCGAATAGATGCCATGGGCGACTTGTAACGCGGTATTTAAGTGAACATCGAGGCTCGATCAAGAGGTATAAGCGTCTGCTCTGAGATTCATGAAAGATTTTCGAGAAATGGAAGTTTGCTTAATTTTGAAATCGGTCGGTTCTAAATGATCTGGATTTCGTATTCAAACCCTTCTAATCAAGTTTAGTCGTTTGGACCTAGCTTCCGATATTTCACTTTGACCTCATTCGGGTTATACTTTCCCAAGTTTTAGGTCTTTCGGGTTTATATTTCCGCACAAATGGTTGGTATATCTTTTTGCTTATGATGATATCCCTTGCCTTGGTGCTGGGAGTAATCGGTCAGATGCTCTCCGTCAGGACAGGGTTCCCCAGTATAGTATTTTTTCTGATTTTCGGGATTCTCGTAGGTCCTGAATTCCTATCCTTGGTCCATCCGTCGGAGTTTGGAGAGGGACTGGATATAATAATAAAGCTGTGCGTAGCGATCATTCTTTTTGAGGCGGGACTCAACCTTAACAAAGAAGATGCACTGAACCACGGAACCATAATACTGAGGCTTATAACCGTGGGAGCCTTGATTACGATGGTCGGCGGGGCGCTTTTAGCGTATTTTCTGACTGATCTCTCCCTAGAAGTCGCTTTTCTTTACGGTGCACTGGTTATAGTGACCGGCCCGACGGTAATCCAGCCTCTGCTTAGAAGATTCAAAGTTAAACCCAAGCTCAAGAATATACTTGAATACGAAGGGGTGCTTATCGACCCTATTGGAGCCTTAATCGCTATTTTCGTAGTCGAATTGATTCTTGTAGAAACGGCGTCCATAGGTTATGGAGTGGGAGATCATCTGTTTGGCATTGGCAAGGGATTGCTCTTGGTTACTTACAAATTTTTGGTTGGGGGAATAATCGGCATTTTTGGCGGTTACGCGATTACTCTTGCAATTAAAAGATTTTATATCTACATGGAAGATTTCGTAGATCTTTTTGTCCTAGCCTCTGCGCTTGCGGTCTACGGACTTGCCGAATTGGTGACTCTTGACGCAGGTCTAGTATCCGCTGTTATTTCCGGAGCGATAGTCGGGAATCTGAACATTCCGGAAGAAGAAGATCTAAAGAAATTTAAAGGCAAGCTTACAATTCTCGTTATTTCGCTCCTTTTTATTTTTCTCGCGGCCAGCCTTGAACTTGACTATATAAAAGATCTTGGAATCTACAGCCTCTGGGTAGTGTTGGGGCTGCTTTTTATAGTGCGTCCGGTGGAAATATTCCTTCTTTCCATACGCTCAGGTCTTTCGTTCAAAGAAAAGTTGTTTCTCTCATGTATATCTCCAAGAGGAATAATTGCCGCGTCAATAGCCTCAATTATAAGTCTGAGACTTTATAGAAACGATATTGAGGGAGGCAGTACCGTTCAAGGACTTGTATTTCTCACTATAGCGGTATCGGTTCTGCTTCAGGGAACTACGGGAGGATTCGTATCAAGACTGCTCGGGGTAAACGATAAAAGAAGCAAGGTTGTGATAGTCGGAGCTCATAAATTCGCAAGACTTCTGGCGAAACTGCTTGAGAGGGCGGGCAGGGATGTCCGCATAATAGATACGAACAGAAGACTTATAGATCTTTGCGAAACGGAAAACTTAAATGCCGTCGAAGGAAGCAGTCTAGCTGTGGAAAGTCTTGAGAAAACGGAGATTTCTCCCTCGGACACCCTTTTATCCCTTACCACAAGCGACAGTGTTAACGTTCTTTCCTGTCGTTTTGCGAAAATAGACTTTAAAGCCGCAAATACCTACGCGCTTTTAAACGGTTCGCCCAGTTCTTCTGAAGCGGAAACCATGGAGAGATTCAAAATTCCACTTGCATTTGCAAGAGAAATAGACGTGATGGACGTGTATTCAAAGATTCTTAACAAGGAATATGTCGTTTTCAGGTCTAGTGTGAAAAAAGAGGCGGTCAATGATAAGGCGACCGATTTTGAAGTCTCATTTCCAGAACATCTGATTCCGCTCTTTGTGGAAAAGGAAAAAACCGGGGATGTGGCAATTTACCACGAGGGGGTTGATTTGCAGCCTGGAGATGTGCTTACGATACTCGATATAGATCCGGTTTCCACAACCCCCAACTTCTTAGGTAATACAGAAAAAGAGTTGGTTGATATATGACAAATTAAGGAAAGAAAATGAGTTCCGAGAACAAATCTTTTGAAAAACTTCTTGATGAAATAAAGAGAATCGTCGACACGCTTGAAAAGGGGAATTTGCCTCTTGACCAGTCAATTGAAGAATTTGAACGGGGAGCAAGCCTTATAAAAGAGTGTTATTTGAACCTTGAAAGCGTAAAAAAGAAAATTAGCGTAATAGTCGAAAGAACCGACGGTACTTTTGACTTTCAAGACTTCGACGATGAAGAGCGGTAAATGAGCTTTAACACGGAAGGCTATCTCTACAATAAAAGAGAAATCGTTAACCAAAGTCTCCAAAAATACCTTTTATCCAATAAAGCCGAAACGAAGCTTCGGGAATCGGTTGTTTACAGTATTTACCCTGGAGGAAAAAGGCTGCGGCCTATTCTTTGCCTCGCGGCTTCTGAACTTGTGTGTGGAAGCTATGAAAATGCTCTGCCCGTCGCGTGCGCGATTGAAATGATCCACACTTATTCTATTATTCACGACGATCTACCTTCAATGGATGACGACGATATTAGAAGAGGAAGATCGACAAATCACAAGGTGTTTGGAGAAGCGGTGGCCATATTGGCGGGGGACGCGCTGTTAACCGATGCCTTCGGTTTAATATCGGAGAATCTGGGAAGAAAGAACATCTCGCCTGAACTTATACTACAAACGATTTCAATTATCTCCGAAGCGGCTGGATCTCAAGGAATGGTTCTCGGTCAAATTCTCGATCTTGAAATGGATGAATGGGAAAATCCCTCCGTTGACGAAATCACTAACGTCTATTTTATGAAGACGGCGAAAATTATCGTAGCGTCGGTTTTAAGCGGAGCGACGCTTGCGGGGGCAAATCCGGAGCAGTTTTCACGACTCGAGGCCTATTCAAAGAAATTAGGAATCGCTTTTCAGATAAAAGACGACATTTTGGATGTCGAAAAAGGTCAGAGCGCAATTGAAGATAAAGACAAAGGTGAAAAAACCACCTTCGTATCACTTATGGGAATCCGCAGATCTCAGGAAATGGTTGACGAACTCACCAACCAAGCCATATCTGAGCTTCAAGGGTTTGATAAGTATCCGAATCCACTTAGAGAGATAGCGATCTGGTTGCGTGAAAGAGAAGAATAAAATAAGGCTTGACAACCTTCTTGTGCAAAGAAACTTGGCGGAAAGCGGAAACCGCGCTCGCGCTCTTATAATGTTGGGGCTGGTTACGGTGGACGGCATTAAAGTTGATAAACCGGGAACCGCGGTAAAAAAAGATTCTCACGTATCCGTGGAGCGAGGCCCCAGGAAGTTTGTGAGTAGGGCGGGCGTTAAGCTTGAGAGGGCGATAGAAGAATTTAGTATTGACGTAAATGGAAAAATTGCTCTTGATATAGGGGCTTCGACCGGAGGTTTTACCGATTGTCTTTTGCGTTTCGGAGCGTCGAAAGTCTACGCCTTTGACGTGGGTTATGGACAAATCGACTGGAATCTTAGAAATGACGAACGGGTGGTAGTAAAAGAGAAAATAAACTGCAGATACCTGCGCCCGGAAGATGTCGGAGAAACGGTCGATATAGTCACGATAGACGTTTCATTTATCTCGCTTACTATGATAATAGAACCCGCGCTTTCAGTACTCGCGGAAAACGCGACGTTAATTGCGCTAATAAAACCTCAATTCGAAGTCGGGAAAGAGAATGTGGGAAAGAAAGGAATAGTGAAAGACGAAAATAAAATAAAAGAAACCAACGACAGGATAACATCTTATATCAGCCAATTAGGCCTTAGAGTTGAAGGTTTGATTGAATCTCCTATAAAAGGATATAGAGGCAACAGGGAGTTTTTAATATGCGCCTTTCGAAACTAGGATTTAGGATTAGCGGTTTTTCTCCCAGTCTCTAAGAAATCTCTCAAGTCCGATATCGGTAAGCGGATGTTTGAAAAGCTGAGTGAAGACCTTGTAGGGAAAAGTCGCGACGTCGGCTCCCATCTTCGCCGCTTCCACTATATGCATCGGGTGCCTAACGCTTGCTACCAGTATTTCGGTTTCGTAGGCGTAATTAGCGTATATCTCGCTTATATCTAGCACAATATCCATTCCGCTTGAAGAAACGTCGTCAAGTCTTCCGACGAAGGGACTTACATAGGCGGCTCCGGCCTTTGCGGCTAAAAGTGCCTGAGAAGGAGAGAAAACAAGAGTGACGTTAACCTTTATGTTGTCTTGAGAAAGGGTTTTTGTGGCTTTTACGCCATCTTCGGTCATCGGCAATTTGACGACGATGTTTTCATCTATTTTCGCAAGCCTTCTGCCCTCCGGCACCATTTTTGAGTACTCGGTACTGAGCACTTCGGCGCTCACCGGTCCCTTGACCAGATCGCATATCTCTTTAACCAAGTCTTCAAAGCTTTCCTGGCTCCTCTCTTTCGATACAAGGGAGGGGTTTGTGGTAACTCCGTCCACTATTCCGAAGGCCGAGGCCTCTTTGATTTCTTCCAAATTGGCGGAGTCTATAAAAAATTTCATTCTTTTTCCTCTCGAGAAAACCGTATTTTAAATCTCTATAATAGGCGTTTTGAGCAATTTTTCAAAAAATGTTGTAAAATTTCCCTTCGATACGGAGATAAAAATGGAGCTTTATATATCTATGAAAGCCGAGAATATCAATCCAACCATGTTTAAACACGTGACTATGGATATGCCTTCTCCCCAAAACAACGGCTATTTCATCGCGGAATACAGAGAGGCTGAAAAGGAAAAAGTACTAATTCTTCACAAATACTCTTCAATACTTGAGAAGAAACTCCAGGAAATCGGGTATTTTCTTGTGGAAAGTTACAGCAACGGCATAATCGTCAAAAAGAAAGTAGATGAATCAAGAGACTACATGGAAGAATGGGAGGAATGGGTGGAGTTTTCAAACAGTCTACTTGAAGAATTAGAATCCTTTTTCGATGAGATTCGATAACGCGAGCGAGACCGTCTGATCGAAAATATCAGATTCCGGTATTCGCCGCAATTCAAAACTCGCTACCGCGCAATTACAAATGCAGAAAGAAATAAACTATAAAAATACCCTTAACCTTCCAAAAACGGATTTTCCAATGAAGGCCAACCTGCAGCAAAAAGAGCCTTTAATTCAAAAATCTTGGCGGAAAGAAAACCTCTACGACAAAATCCGGGAAAGAATCCGCAATCGTGAGAAATTTGTTTTCCACGACGGACCTCCATACGCAAACGGTCCAATTCACCTAGGACATTTATTAAACAAAGTTCTGAAAGATCTTGTTGTAAGGTCCAAGATAATGGAAGGGTTCAACGTGGAGTTTGTTCCCGGCTGGGATTGCCACGGACTTCCGATAGAGCACAAGGTGCTAAAAGAACTCGGCAGAAACGCGACTGCAATGTCTGAACTTGAGATCAGGCGCAGTTGCCGTAAATACGCCTCGAAATACGTAAAAACTCAGTCAAAACAGATGATTCGTCTCGGCACTCTAGCTGATTACGAAAATCCCTATTTGACGATGGCGCCTGCGTACGAAGCCGCCGTCTTGGAAGGTTTTTCCAAACTGCTCGAAAAAGGCCTTGTATACAGAGACAAAAAGCCCGTTCATTGGTCGATAGAGAACCGCACGGCACTTGCCGAAGCGGAGCTTGAATACCACGAAAGAGAGGATAGAAGCATTTACGTTCTATTTGAAGTCGACTCTTCGCGGTCTCTTCCCCCGTCTTTAAACGCTAATCCGTCAGAGCGAACACATCTTATGATATGGACCACCACGCCGTGGACTCTTCCGGCCAACTTGGCCGTTGCGGTCGCTCCAAACGGCAGATACGGGCTTTACCGATTCCCCGACGGGCGAACTGTTATTCTCGGTGAAGATCTTTTCGAACAAGTTCTCGAAAAATCCGGGGAGAAAGACTACGAGAAACTCGGTTTCTGCGCGGGAGAAGAGCTGTCAAAACGAGGCGTTTTATGTCTCCATCCGTTTATCGATAGAAAATCGCCCATAGTTACGGCCAGCTACGTGACTTTTACCTCCGGCACCGGATGCGTTCACACGGCGCCTGGACACGGGGATGAAGACTACAGGACGGGACTTCGCGAAGGACTTGATATTTACTGTCCGGTTAGAGAAGACGGAACTTTTGACGATACGGTGCCCGAATGGATAAGAGGGAAGGGGGTTTGGGAAAGCAATGAGATAATAATTCAAAAGTTGCTTGAATCCGAAAACCTTTTTCATTCGGAATCTTATGTTCACAGCTACCCTCATGACTGGAGAAGCAAAACGCCTACCATATTCAGAGCCACGGACCAGTGGTTCATATCCATGGATAAGCAATTCGGCGAAACGGGAAAAACGTTGAGAGAAACCGCGATTGAAGCGGTTGAAAAAGAGATAGATTTTTACCCCGATTGGGGTAAGAGCCGTATTGGGGGAATGCTTGAATCGAGACCCGATTGGTGTATATCGAGACAGAGGTCATGGGGACTTCCCTTGCCTTATTTCACCGATGGCGAGGGTAGGGCGGTTATGACTACGAAAATGGTTCTCGCGGTTTCGGAAAAAGTAAGAGAGAAGGGTTCTGATGTATGGTTTTCTTCCAAGGTTTGCGAACTTCTTGAAAGTTATGATCCGGCAACCGACCCCGACGCCCCCGAATGGCTAGGGTCAAAAGGGTCTTTAGAATATCTTTCAAAAGGAAGCGACGTTTTTGACGTATGGCTGGAATCTGGCTCTTCTTGGAATTCCGTTCTTAACGAACGGAATCTCGGATATCCGGCGGATATGTATCTAGAGGGTTCGGATCAACACAGAGGTTGGTTTCAGTCTTCACTTCTTGTGGCCTTGGGAGCGAGTGGCCAATCTCCTTTCCGCGCGCTTTTCACACATGGATTCATGGTAGACGCGCAAGGGAGAAAAATGAGCAAATCCGGCGGTAACGCTATTGAGGTTGATGAAATACTGGCTAAATACGGGGCGGATATATGCAGGTGGTGGGTAAGTTCGCTTAGCTATTCAAACGATATAAAAGTCGATTGGGAATTTTTTGACGTAGCCGCGGATGAATACAGAAAGATAAGAAATACCATAAGGTTTTTGCTTGGGAACTTAAGTGATTTCGACTTTAGCCGAGACGAAGTGAAATTCAATAAGGAAGATAAATACTCAATTGATCACTGGGCTTACTGCGAGTTTACCAAATTTGCTCAAGAAACCGCGCAAGCTTATTCGAGTTTTCGTTACAAACAGGCAAGCGACCTTATTTTTTCTTTCTGCAACGACGAGATAAGCGCCGTCTATCTAGCTTGTATTAAGGATAGACTTTACTGCGAGAAAAAAGATGGCAGGAAAAGAAGGCGCTCTCAGACGGTTATGTACCATATAGCTGACGCAATGATAAAATTTCTTGCCCCCATATTGGTTCATACCTCGCATGAAGCTTATAAATCTTTGAAAAAAGACAGTGAGGCTAACGTGCATCTTGAGACATTTGCGAATGTGGAAAAAGTAGAGGCTCATCAAGCTTGGAAAGAAGTTATGAACGTAAGGAAACTGTGCTTGAAGATTCTTGAAGAGGCCAGAGGCCAGCAGGGGCTGAATAATCCCCTGGATGTTGGACTGCTGGTTGAAGTTCGGGAAGATATCTATGAAGAGATGAAAAAATTCGAATCCGAACTCGAAGATTTATGTGGGGTAAGCAGGTTTGAAATCTCTAAAGGGGGAGAAACTCAAGCGAAACTTATCAATCTTTCCCAAGAACCAAGATGCGAACGGTCTTGGAAGAGAGGAAAAACTGTAAAAAAGAGATCGAATGGAAGTTTTCTAAGCGAAAGAGACGCTAGCGCTTTAAGCGTTGTCTAAGTTCTCGCCTTTGTTTCCGCGTTATTCCGATGAATTCCAACCCTGTATAAACAGCGACAAAATCAGCCGGGAGGCCAAGAGAGTTTTCGTCCGCCAAGAATATGTATGTGCAGGTGAAAAACGCTTTGTCCCGCGTCCTCGTTCGTATTAACGACCAATCTGTAACCGCTTTGCGAAAGACCGAGAATCGAAGCTACATCTGAAGCTTTCAGCATCAGATGTCCAAGTATATCTTTGTCTTCGACCTCAACTGTATCCATTGACACTATTTCCTTTTTCGGTATTAGAAGCACGTGTACGGGAGCTTGGGGATTTATATCTTTGAACGCAAGACAAACCTCGTCCTCATAGACTATTTCGGACGGAATTTCTCGGTTTATTATCTGTGTGAAAAGTGTACTCATCGCCGTAATGTGATATTTTCAGAAATACTTATATCCGACTCAAGCGGTTAAGCAAAATTTAGCACTGCAAACTTCTTTAAAATCTAAGACTCTAAGAAATTATTGATAATAGTTTTTTATTGATGATAAACTTTAAAAATTAGAGTCGGAAGCGGTTTTTCCGGGAAATAGTCTCCGCGAGAGTTAGAAAAAAGTAGGGTGATCATGGTTTCTAAACTATACAAGGCAACCGCGCAATGGAGCTTTCACAAGTTTTCAGGCTATCAAAGCGTTAGCGGTAGCCGCTACGACGGCTGGACCGGTCATGATATCATGTTTAACTGGAACGATGCCTTTGGTTTAAGTTGGATGGAATTGACGGGAGGTATTATGAATATTGCGATAAGGGCCCGCCGATTTCTGATCAGGACCAAGCGCTTCTCTATCTGGATTCCCTTCTGGCTCGCACGTTTTTTCTGCTTAGCAAATTTGAGATTTAGAAGTTAAGTCTTGCCCTGGCTTTGTGAAATTATCTTTTGTCGAATCTAGATTTAGGAGGATGGAAAACGTGTTTATTCCGTTTTCCTCTTTAATTTGGGTTCGCGGTTTATCACGCATATATGACTCAAGGGAGAAGTGATTTCGGCTGGGCTCAAGGAAGCCTCATAGATCTTTACGGCGCTTAGTTATGGATTCGCCTAGGAAAAAACAAAAGGTTTATCTGTTTATAAGCTGTCTTGTGGACAACTTTTTTCCCGAAGTAGGGGAAGCCATGCTAAGAATTCTTTCGGGAATGGGTCTGGAGATTAAATTCCTGCGTGAACAGACTTGCTGCGGCCAGCCCGCATTTAACTCGGGCTATCGTGAAGAGGCGAAGAGAGTCGCAACCCATTTTCTTGATGTGTTTGATACCAATGATGACGCGACGATTGTTTGTCCGGCGGGTTCGTGCGTGTCTATGGTGAAAAACTACTATTCGGAACTTTTTCGCGACGACCGGGGAAATTTACCAAAAGTAAAAAGAATTTCCTCTGGTATTTACGAGTTTTCCGAATTCATTTTCGAGAGAAAGGATTCCCTGCGGCTTAATTCCACATACAAGGGGAAGGTAACGTTTCACGATTCCTGTCACGCGCTTCGAGAACTTGGGGTAAGTTTGCAGCCCAGAGAGCTTCTTAAGTCCTTGGAAGGAGTTGAATTCGTAGAAATGGATATGGCTGATGCATGTTGCGGGTTCGGAGGAACTTTCTCCATCAAGTATCCCGAAGTGTCAAAATCCATGCTTCAGGAAAAGGTGGATTCGATAGTCAAAACAGGAGCGGACACCGTGGTTTCAACCGATATGGGGTGTCTTATGAATATAAAGGGATTCGTATCGAGAAAAAAACTGCCTCTTCGGGTACTTCATTTGGCTGAACTTCTAGCTTTCAAAGAATCAAAATGATTACGGAACGCATAAATTTTCGGAAAAACTCGGTAGACGCTCTTAGAAATTCGAAAGTGAAAAGAGCTCTTGTTAATTTCACGGACAAATCAAGAGCGTCAAGAGCAAAAGCGATAAGCGAAGTTGCCGAGTGGGAAAGCCTAAGATCGGAGGCAAGACTGATAAAAGAAGATGTAATCGATAATTTGAGTCGGTACTTACTGGAGCTTGAGGAAAAAGTCGTAAAAATGGGAGGCAGGGTGCATTGGGCGAAAGATGCCGAAGAAGCCTCCGCCATAGTGGTTGATATAGCGAGGGAAAACGGCGTTCGCAACGTCGTGAAAAGCAAATCTATGGTTACCGAGGAAATAGAGCTCAACAAGCATTTGATATCAAACGGAATAAACACCGTTGAGACTGACCTTGGGGAGTACATAGTGCAATTATCGAATGACCACCCGTTTCACATAATCACTCCTGCCATCCACAAAACTAAAGAAGACATTTCAAAGCTTTTTTCCGAAAAACTGGGAGTTGCGAAATATGAAGAACCACAACAACTTACCAATATAGCAAGAAAGGAGCTAAGGAAAAAATTCCTCTCCGCCGAAATGGGAGTCTCCGGCGTGAATTTCGCCGTCGCGGAAACCGGGACCATAGCCATAGTGGAAAACGAGGGAAACGCCAGACTTACTACCACGCTCCCGGATATACACGTGGCGGTTATGGGGATAGAGAAAATCGTCCCGAAGTTCGGGCAGCTCCCGATTTTCCTCAGTCTACTGGCAAGAAGCGCTACCGGACAGAAATCCTCTACATACGTTTCTCTTATCACGGGTTCGAAGAGAGAGGGGGAGGGGGATGGACCCCAACAGTTTCATCTGGTTTTTCTCGACAATGGAAGAAGCGATATAGCGAAATCAGAAGAAACAAGAGAGTCTCTCTATTGTATAAGATGCGGAGCCTGCATCAACATATGTCCGGTATACAGACAGGTTGGAGGACACAGTTACGGATGGGTTTACTCGGGACCTATAGGCGCGGTGATTACACCTCAGTTAAATGATTTGAACAAAACCGAAGATCTCCCGTTTGCCTCTTCTCTTTGCGGAGCTTGCAGGGACGTATGTCCGGTGAAAATTGACTTTCCACATGTCCTTCTTTCTTTGAGGCAAAAGGCGGTGGAAAAAAACAAAAAAAAGCCAAGCGCGGCCAAGGTTAGCGAAAGAATCGCTTTTTTGATCTGGAGTTTCGTTTTTAGCAGTCCTTTGTTTTATGATCTTTCGGGAAAATTCTTGTTCTTTTTGCAGCATCTTTTCCGTAAAAAAAATGATGAATTAGAGCGAGTTCCGTATCCTTTCTCAAAATGGACTAGAGAAAAGAATTTTCCCGCTTTTTCAAAAAAACCCTTTAGAAAAAGGTGGGAAGAGAAATACGGGGTAGGGGGGAAAGATTGAACCGTTAAAAAATGATCTCAAGTGAATCCAAAGAAAAAATATTGAGAAATCTTTCTTCCTCGATTACTCGGAAAGACAAGGAAAGAGTGATGGAAGAAACTTCTTTTAGTTCTAAAATTTCCTATGACCGGAGGAAATTACAAGAGGATTTTACAGAAAACTTTAAGATAGTTTCAGGAGAAGTCTACGCTCTTGAGAAAAAAGAAAATCTGGGTGAAAAAATAACCGAACTTCTTTCGAAGCTTAAAACTCAATCGGTTTCCTTTTGGAACACGGAACTTTTTAGAGCACTTGGACTGCCTGGCGATACTGACATTAAAACGGCAGATGTCGGAATAACCGAAGCCGATTTCGCCATCGCGGATACCGGAACGCTCGTGCTTCTTTCAAGTCCACAAAAGATGAGAACAGTTTCTCTTTTACCTCCGGTACATATAGCCGTACTTAAAAAAGAAAACATAGTTGCGGATATTCACGCTTTGTTCGTAGAACTGGAAAAACTTTATAATGGAAACTACGATGAGCTATGTTCGTGTATTTCATTTATAACCGGACCCAGCAGAACGGCGGATATAGAACTCAATCTCACCGTTGGCGTCCACGGTCCCGGCAGGGCCATAGCCGTAATTGTTTAATATGTCTTTTGAAGCGTCTTAACTGAGAAATATTTAATGTCCGATAAGGTATATTATGTTAACTTAACAAACTAAGCCTTGATTTCCTTCGGTATATCCGCATGATTTTTACAAATTGTTTGGGAGAACCGATAAAAATGCCTATCTACGAATATCAGTGTAAAAAATGCAAAGGCGTTTTTGAAATACTTCAAAACTTCAACGATAAACCGGCTAGCAAGTGCGAGCGTTGCGGAGGAAAACTTAAAAGACTTATATCTCTTTCCGCTTTTCATCTGAAAGGATCGGGCTGGTATGAAACCGATTACGGGAAGAAGAAAATAACCGACGGCAAACAATTAAAAGACCATAGCACCCAAGAAGCCAATTCCGATACGCAAAGCTCTTCTGAAAACTCCGCTGCCGCGACTGCGTCGAAGCAAAGTGACGGATCTGATTCCGGCAAGGTCTACGATTCGATAAAGTCCGATACCAGTAAGGCGAAGCGGAAAACCAAAGGCGGCAAAAAATAAGTCCATGGACCTTGGCATAAAAGGTAAAGTCGCCTTGGTGGCGGCATCGAGCAAGGGAATAGGAAAGGCTATAGCTTTTGGTCTTGCGAATGAAGGAGTAAATCTCTCAATATTCTCGCGTTCAAAAGAAGAGATAGAGAGTGTCGAGTCTCAAATAAAAGCTCGTTTCTCGGTAGATGTGATTGCTCATGGGGCCGATATAACCGACCGGAAGCAAGTCGATCAAGTGGTAAAAGAAACCGTAAAGAGATTTGGCGGGATTCATATTTTGATAAACAACGCCGGGGGTCCCCCTTTTGGCTTTTTTGAAGATTTTGAGCTTTCGCAATGGCAAAGCGCTTTAGAACTCAACCTCTTAAGCGGCATTTATCTATCCAAGAAAGTGACTCCATTTATGAAGAAGCAACGTTGGGGAAGGATAATTAACATAACCTCTATAGCTGTTAAACAGCCGATAGAGGGACTTATGCTTTCAAATACCTCTCGAGCCGGGCTTGTGGGATTTTCCAAAACCCTTTCTAACGAGCTTGCAAGACACAATATTCTTGTAAACAACATTTGTCCCGGGAGAATTTATACCGATAGGATAAAATCCCTTGCGCAAAAGAGAGCTGAACAATCGGGAATTAAATACGAAGAAGCAATAAAAGAGATGGAGAAAGATATTCCGTTGAAAAGAATCGGAACGCCTGAAGAATTGGCCGCTTTCGCCTGTTTTCTAGCGTCGGAAAAAGCAAGTTACATAACGGGAACAACCGTCCAGGTCGACGGAGGACTTCTTCGGGGACTTTTTTAACCCGCTTCGCCCTACTCTACTCATCACCTTAATTCCTACCGCTCAGCCTGAAAAAAGGACTAGACTCCCGAGTTTTTTCCTTTTCTTTCCCCTGTTCCTTCTCCTTTTCCTTCTCTTTCTCTTCCTCTTTCTCCTTCTCCTTCTCCTTCTTTTCCTTCTTCTCCTTTTCCACTATAATGAGTTTTAGCGCGTTAGTTACTTCCTCTATTGTCTTTTGGGTTTCTATTTTGTAGGGAATTTTCCCAATTGGAGTATCGATGATCTCGACGCCGCTTGGAATTTCGAATTCCTTAATATTGTTGTGCTTGTCAAGCGCCTCATTCATAAACTCTTTCCAGATCGGTACGGCTACGACCGATCCGGCTTCTTTATCTCCAAGCGACGTGTTATCGTCTTTTCCGATCCATACTCCGGTGATGATCATTGGACTGTACCCTATAAACCATGCGTCCGTATACTGATTCGTAGTACCTGTTTTACCCGCGATCCGAGCCTTGGAGTTTAGCGAATTAGCCCATACCGCAGTTCCATCAGAAATAACCCCCTTCAGCATGTCGGTTATTATGTATGCCGTTTCAGGGCTTATTACTTTTTTGGTTTCTCCTACGTTTCCGAAGTAGTTTATGGGAACTTTGTTGATGAGAACCCTGAATTCCTCCGCTGTAACAAAATTTCTTTGTTGTCCGGCGAGAAAATCAAAGAACTGCGATTTGTACTGTTGAAATGAAGATGGGGATAGCTCGATTATTACGTCGTCCTCCCCTTTCTCTGATATTACCTTTTGTTGATATGTTCTTTTCAGGTCCTTCTCATATTCAAGATACATTTCACCGGTGTTATCCTCGATAACGCTTCCGTTTCTGTCGTAAATTCTTAGAATGAAATTAGGTTCTTTATATACTCCGGAATTGGCGAAGACGGAGTATGCGGAAATCATTTCCAGCAAAGTTGAGGCGGAACTTCCTAATGCGAGAGATGGATAGGGGTCGATTCTGGATCTAAAACCGAAAGCTCTGGAGTAATTAGCGACGTATTGCGGGTTTATATCCATGATTAGCCTTATTGAAGAAAGGTTTCTTGAATTGACTAGAGATTCTCTTAAGAAAATCGGTCCCATGAACTCCTCATCGTAATTTTCAGGGGCCCAATCGTCCAAAATGATCGGCACGTCGAGAAGCTTGCTTGTCTGAGTATATCCTCTGTCTATGGCCGCCGAATAAAGAAAAGGTTTAAACGCCGAGCCCGGCTGTCGTTTCGCTTGGATGGATCGATTGAACTTCGAGTGCTTAAAATCGTATCCCCCTATCATTGAGACAATATTGCCGTTTGTATCCATGGAAAGAAGTGCTCCCTGAGTCTTGGGATTAAACAAGGGGATAATCTCGGTTACTTCTCCCTGGCTTACCGATATCTTGGTTTTTACAACGTCTCCTGTTCGCAATCTTTCGGGAAGAACGTATTGACCTTCCGGGGGCGGCAAATACCTTTCGGAGTTAACTATGTAGCTTATTTTCTGTCTTTTGCCTCCTACTTCCATTATGGCAAAGGAGGTTTTTTTATCTATCTTCCCAACGGCTGTGATAACCGCTTGGTATATTTTTCCATTCTCGAGAACAAGGTTTTTCTGCTGTTCCTTAAAGTCTTTGATTTTCTCCGCGCTTCTGAGTCTATTTACGGTAAATCTTCTTCTTCCTTGTCTTGTCTCAACATTGCGAATTCCCCTGCGAACAGCGTTATACGCGACGAGATTCAAGTCCATATCGAGAGTCGTGTATACTTCATAACCGCCTTTTTCGTGAGCCTTTTTGCCGACTTTTTCCTCAAGATATTTTCTTACGTGCTCAATGAAGTACGAAGCTATGTATTCCCCTCGAGGTTCATGTTTTGGAATTATCTCTATTTTGTATGCTAGGGCTTCGCGTTGCTGGCGAGCGGTTATTACTCCCTGCTCCCGCATTATCTTTATCACGGTTTTCTGTCTTTTAATCGCATTATCGGGATTTATTCTTGGAGAGTACTGTTCGGGTCTTCTCGGAATGCCGGCAAGCAGGCAGGCTTCGGCTATGTTTATTTCTCTCACGGATTTTCCGAAATAGTTCCTGCTGGCCATTTCAACGCCATAAACCCCGTCGGCAAGATATATATGATTTAAGTAGAGGTACAAGATCTCGTCTTTGGAGAGATTTTTCTCTATCCTGTGAGAGAGGATAGCTTCTTTTATTTTTCTGCTATAGGCTTTTTGAGGACCGAGGATGAGATTTTTAGTTACCTGCTGCGTGATGGTGCTTCCACCCGAAACAATTCTTCCTTCGAAAAAGTTTTGTAAGACCGCTCTTAGAATGCTTTTAGCGTCTATCCCGCTGTGCTGATAAAACCTTCTGTCTTCAACGGCTACAAAAGCGTCTACAACAAAGGGAGGTATATCCTCAAGATCCACAAGCACTCTTCTTTCAATACCGTATTGCGCTATAAGTTCTCCGTTGGATGAATAAACTTCGTTTAAAATAGAGGGTTGATATCCCGTAAGGTCTCGAAGGTCCGGCAGATCTTTCGCAAAATAAAAGTAAGTTCCAAAAATTCCCACCAAGCAACAAAATAGAAATATGAAGGGAATTAAAAAGCGGGAACCTAAAAATTTCCTCGAAGCTTCATTAGATAAATTTATTCCTTTATTGAAACTCATTTTCGCCGCCTGAGAGAGTATATATGTAAACGAACATCAAAAAAGGCTACCGTAAAAATCTCTTTTAAGTTATTTTATACAACTGATAATAACTGGTCATCCTTAAAAAAATGAAACACAAAATCGCGTATTCAGATTCAGACGACGTTTTGCCGACGGATTTCAACTCCTATATAAAAACTATAAAAAACCAGGAAATAAAAGTACTTCTTCTCAAACTCAAAAACGAGGCGAGAAAAGAAGAGGCGTCGTGGGAACAGATAAAAGAGATACTAAACACGATCAAAAACAAAGACGAGAGTCTTCTCAAAGAAATAATTCCTTTCCTCGTAGATTAACCGGGTTGCGAAAAAGTTTTCCAAAAGAAAAGCGATATGAAGAAACAAACTGATTATATCGGTAACACGCCGGTAATAAGACTTAAAAAAGCGACGAAAAGCAGTCGTTCGACAATATGGGCGAAATTGGAGAATCTAAACCCCGGGGGCAGCATAAAAGACAGAGCGTGTTTCGCCATGCTTAACAGGGCGGAACGAGAAAATCTCATAAAACCCGGAAAAACGACCGTAATAGAGGCGTCAAGCGGCAATACCGCTATAGGTCTCGCCCTTTGCTGTCGTGAAAAAGGATACGATCTTGCGGTTGTTCTGCCGGAGAATACCGCTGGAGAAAAGATTCAGTTAATAAAAGCGTTTAAGGCGCGCGTAATTCTTACTCCGGCGGATCTGGGACTTTCCGGGTCTATAAAAAAAGCCTGGGAACTGGCGCGGGAAAATCCGGATTTTTATCTGATCGATCAGTTCAGAAACGATGCGGACATCCGGATTCACAAGAAAGAAACTGTGGAAGAGATAAGGAAACAAATCCCGGGACATCTCGACGCTTTCGTATGCGGGTTCGGGACGGGTGGTACGGCAACGGGACTTGGTCAGGGATTAAAGGAAATCTATCCGAGACTTAAAATCGTCGTAGTTGAACCGCAGGAGTGTGCGATTCTCTCCGATGGAAAAAAAGGTCCTCACGGCATCTGCGGCATATCGCCTGGTTTTATTCCCGAGAAATTGGATACAGGAATAATTGACAGGGTTTTCACTGTTTCGACCGAAACGGCGCGAGAATACGTAAAGACCATAGCTTGCGAGGAAGGAATTCTAGTCGGAATATCTTCGGGAGCTTGCCTTTACGGAGCTCTGGAAATCTCTAAAGAGATTCAAAATGAAGGGCAGATTTTGACGATTTTCTGTGATAGCGGGGAAACGTATCTGGCAAGCGAACTTTATCGTTGAGAAACACATAAAAACTTTCAACGTTCACGCGAGAAAGAACACCGGTTACGAGGGCCCCTTCCCCATTTACCGAAATCTATAAGCGCGAAAAAGACGCTCCTTAAAAATCGATAAGTTGTGTAGGGTCTGCAGGCGAAACGAGGGTGGGCGAAACAAGTTGAAAAACGCCTTTAGCTGTATTATCTTATTTATTGGGTATTTTTACCCGTAGAGAAGTTTTCTAAAAATATTTTGAGTACTTGGGAAAATAAGAAATATGTCAGGAAGCGTATTTAAAAACCTTTTATTGTGGGTAGCCATATTTGTCGGAGTATTCGCCGTGTATCAGTTCATGAACACCACGGCAACCGTCTATCCCGAGATATCGTACAGCCAATTTCTTGATCATTTGGAAAACGATAGGATAGCCAAAGTGGAATTCCGAGAAAACGCGATAAGAGGAGAACTCAAAAACACAGACCCCTTGGAACGTGGTTTTACAACCATAGGTCCCGCAGGGGAAATGCTTATTTCCAAGCTTGAGCAAAACCAAACGGAGTTCAGTTTTTCTCGCAAAAAGCAAAGTTCACTCACACAGATATTAATAAATTGGGGCCCGCTGTTTATCCTCGTTGCGCTTATGGTCTTTTTTATGAGGCAAGTTCAAGCTGGAGGCACAAAGGCTATGAGCTTCGGGAAAAATCGCGCGCGAATGCTATCCGAAGGCCAAAATAAAATCACTTTCAAAGATGTCGCCGGGGTTGACGAAGCTAAAGAAGAGGTAAAAGAAATAGTAGAGTTCCTTAAAAACCCGGAAAAATTCACGAGAATCGGGGGAAGGATACCCAAAGGCGTTCTTTTGGTTGGCCCCCCGGGGACGGGAAAAACTCTTCTCGCCAAAGCCATAGCCGGAGAAGCCGGAGTTCCATTTTTCATTATAAGCGGAAGCGATTTCGTTGAGATGTTCGTCGGAGTCGGCGCTTCTAGAGTGAGGGATCTGTTTATGCAGGCGAAGAAAAACTCTCCCTGCATAATTTTTGTCGACGAGCTCGACGCGGTGGGAAGGCACAGGGGAGCGGGGCTTGGCGGAGGTCATGACGAAAGGGAGCAAACTCTAAACCAGCTCCTAGTTGAGATGGATGGTTTCGAGGGAAAAGAAGGCATTATAGTGATGGCCGCCACAAATCGTCCGGATGTTCTGGATCCCGCTTTGCTCAGACCTGGAAGATTCGATCGGCAGGTTGTCGTTCCGAGACCTGATGTAAGGGGAAGAGAAGCCATACTCGTAGTTCATTCGAAAAACACTCCCATGACCGAAGATGTGGACCTTTCGGTTATCGCGCGTTCCACGCCGGGTTTTTCCGGGGCCGATCTTGAAAACTTGGTCAATGAATCGGTTCTTCACGCGGCTAGAAACGACAAGGAGCTTGTTTCCACGGAGGACTTTGAATACGCGAAGGACAAGATAACTATGGGAGTTGAGAGAAAAAGCATGCTGATAAGCGAAAAAGAGAAGAAAATCACAGCTTATCACGAAGCGGGACACGCCCTTGTGGCGAAAATGACGCCCGAAGCCGATCCCATACACAAAGTGACTATTATACCGAGAGGTATGGCGTTGGGAGTTACTCAACAGCTTCCAATTGAAGACAAGCATACCCTTTCAAAAAGTTATTTGCTTTCCACTTTAAAGGTACTTCTTGGAGGGAGAGCCGCCGAAGAACTGGTATTTTCCGAGAGAACCAGCGGCGCCGCCAATGATCTTGAGAGAGTTACCGACATAGCTAGGAAAATGGTTTGTGAGTGGGGTATGAGTGAACTAGTTGGTCCCGTGGCTTTCGGTAAGGGCGAGCAGCAACCATTTCTAGGTAGAGAAATCTCGAGAAAAAACGACTACAGCGAAGATACCGCAGTGCAGATAGACAGGGAAATCAGAAAGATAATAAACGACAGCTATGACCAAGTGTTGAATCTTCTGAGAGAAAATATCGATACTCTGCATAATCTTTCCTCTTTGCTTCTCGAAAAAGAGGTCATAGACTCAAAAGAGCTTGATGAACTAGTTTGCGAGTCGCGAACGCGAAAGTCTAAACCGGAAGAGAAAATCCAAGAAGCGACAACGTAGGTAGTTAAAAGAGCCCTACCCGGCTTTTGCTCTTTGATTGTACCATTCGTTTTTCGGCTGTCTTTGCGAAGTTGGAGATATCAACTCTTTGTTAAAGCGGGAAGTTTACGGAGAAAACCAAAGTTCCTCGGAATCTTGCTTTATTGAGCTCGGTTCTAAAAACTTCGATTTAAACACAAGTCCTCTCATAATGGGAATTGTGAATATGACGCCGGATTCTTTTTATGACGGCGGAAAATATAACGATCGGCAGAGAGCTCTTCAGAGAATTTCTTCCCTTATAAAAGACGGGGCGGATATTATCGATATAGGAGGAGAATCTACTAGGCCGGGGTCTATGGGGGTAAGCGAGGACGAGGAGCTTCAAAGAGTCGTCCCTATCGTGGAAGCGGTTTCAAAGGAGTTTGACACGGTGATATCCGTGGATACAACGAAAGCCGTCGTCGCGAGAGAAGCCCTTCGAAGCGGAGCTTCAGTGGTAAACGATATAAGCGGACTTACCTTCGAGCCGGCACTCGCGCGGGAGGTGTCGGAGAGACAGGCGGCCATTATACTGATGCACACAAGTTCCAGACCGAGCGATATGCAGCAAAAGACTTTTTACCACTCGCTTATTTCGGATATAACGACATATCTTTTGAATTCAGTGCGTGCGGCGACGGCCGCGGGAGTGCCCAGAAACAAGATAATGATCGATCCGGGAATAGGATTCGGAAAAAATACCGCGCAAAATATCGAAATAATAAGAAATCTTAAGAAATTTTGCGAACTGGGATTCCCTGTTTGCCTCGGAACGTCTCGAAAATCCTTTTTGGGAGAAATACTGGAAGGCGCATCAACGGAACAAAGATTGATAGGATCGGTTTGTTCAGTGATAATATCAATGCTTAAAGGCGTTTCCATTGTAAGAGTTCATGATGTACTTGAGACGGTTCAGGCAATTAAGACCGTAAAACGCATAACAGGCGAAACTTAGGGAATATTGTTTAGATGACAAATCTTATTCAGAACTTCCGATTCGTTTCAGACAGCTTGGATATTCTTATCGTCGCCGTAATATTCTTCTATATAATTAAAGCTCTAGAAGGAACAAAAAGCTCGCAGATCCTAATAGGTCTCTCGGCTATGGTGATTCTTTATTTTGTTTCTAGGGAATGGGGATTTTTCACGCTTAACTGGGTGCTTACCCACTTTCTCGGCTTTGCCATACTGATAGTAATAATTCTTTTTCAAGACGATATAAGAAGAGGTCTTGCCAATATAGGGAAAAAACCTTTTCTACTTAGGCTATCAAGACAAAACTCGAACGATCTTGTGGTAAAGGAAATCGTAAAGGCGTGTTCCTTTCTTTCTTCAAAAAAGATGGGAGCACTCATAGCCATAGAGAGATTTGAGAATCTTTCTCTATTGTTTCCCGGAAGACCTATTAACGCTAGCCTTTCAAGCGAAATGATAATAAGCATTTTTAACCCCCTCTCCCCTTTTCACGACGGAGGAATGATAATCAAAGACGACATAATTGTTTCGGCGGGGAGTTTCTTTCCAATAAGCGTGGACCTTGACCTCGGAACTGAAATGGGAACAAGGCATAGAGCCGCCATACAGCTTTCGCGAGAAACGGATGCCGTCGTAATAATTGTGTCCGAGGAGACGGGAAAGATTTCAGTTGCCGCAAATGGAGAACTTGAAAGAATAGATAACGAGAAACTCCTGGCTCCGAATTTGTTCTCAAAGCTCAGAAAAGGAAGTGGGGCCGGGATCAAATTGATGCAGTCGGAAAAAGTTTAATGGAAAAGATTTTTTTTCAGAATCTTACTAGAAAGACGATAGCTCTTGTTTTGGCGGTAATACTATGGGCGGTTGCGAACTTTGAATTCGATGTGGAAAGAGATATCCGGGTACCTTTGCATCTTAGCAACCTGCCGGAGAATCTTATTGTGGTGAGCAAACTTCCCGAAAACATTGATCTCTCTTTGAGAGGGCCTAGAAATTTGCTCTCCTCTTTCGGTTTTTCCAATAAATCCGTTTTCGTCGATTTGCGCAAAACAAAAAAAGGCATACTCAAAATAGATATGAAGCACTTGGCTTCCGATATAGTTCCTAGAGAAATTGACATAGTCGCCGCAAGACCTTCGAAGCTTTCTCTTAACATAGACAGGTTAACAACCAAAAGACTCAAGGTAGAGTCAGTGCTGGGGGAGCCTGACTCCGGTTACGAAATATCGAAGAAAATCAAGATCGTGCCGAAATTTGTGAAAGTAAGGGGTCCCGTGTCGCAACTTGCGAAGCTTAAAACGATCGAAACGGCAAAGATAAAACTTGAAGGTGAAAAATCCGAGTTCACCGTACCCGTAAAAGTGCAACTTCCCTCTCAATATATGGAGATTCCGGAGGGCGATCTGGTGAATGTAACGGTTCATATAAAAGAGGTGATTTTGACCAAGGAATTTCGTGATGTGGATATAATCCCGCGGAATTTTGAAAACTTGGAATACAGTACGGACGACAATCTAAAAGCTAATCTGACCTTCAAAGGCACTTACAAAGCTATTAACAAGCTTACAAGCGACGATATCGATGTTTTCATAGACGGAACCGAGATGGGTCGAAGCAAGGGTAAAAAACTTGAGGTGAAGGTCAACTATCCCGACTCAAATCTCTTAGAACTCACCGGTCTTAATCCGAAAAAAATCAATATCAAAATAAATAGACCCTTACAGGAAACTCCCAAAACATAAGGTATGGATTTATCACTAGAACCCTCTGAGAGAAAGATTTTTGGAACCGATGGAATAAGAGGTGTTACCAACACCTACCCCATGACCCCGGAAATATCTCTCGCTTTGGGCAAAGCGCTAACAAAATTCCTGTTCGAAAAAACAGGTGGCCCCGTAAAGATACTTGTCGGTAAGGACACTCGTCTCTCGGGCTATGTATTTGAGCAGGCTATAGCCTCGGGTATAACGTCCATGGGGGCTGAAGTGCTGCTTGTCGGACCGCTTCCAACTCCCGCAATAGCTTTCCTCACTTCGAACATGAGAGCCACCGCGGGAGTGGTAATATCGGCGTCTCATAATCCGTATACCGATAACGGGATAAAGATATTCGACTCCGCGGGATTTAAACTTCCCGATAAAACCGAGCTTGAAATAGAAAAAATGGTTTTGGCGAAACAAAAGATTTCTCCGCCCTCTCCCAGCTACCTTACGGGAAAAGCGAAAAGAATCGAGGATGCCATTGGGCGTTACATAGTGTTTTTGAAAAAAACTTTCCCGGAGAAACTAACTCTTGACGGAGTTAAAATCGTCGTTGATTGCGCAAACGGAGCCGCTTACAAAGTTGCCCCTATAATTTTTGAGGAACTTGGAGCGCGGGTAACTACTGTGGGAGTGGACCCCGATGGAAAAAACATAAACACCAATTGCGGAAGCTTATGTCCAGAAATACTTTTTGAAAAAGTCGTAAAAACCGGCTCAGATATAGGTATAGCTCTTGATGGAGATGCGGACAGAGTTGTTTTCTGCGATGAGACCGGAAGCCAGGTTGACGGCGACCATGTGCTCGCGATTTGTTCTTCGGAGATGATGGAAGCCGAAACTCTCTCGACGGATAGTGTGGTGGCTACGGAGATGAGTAACATGGCTCTTGAAAACTATCTAAACGAGAAGGGTCTTAAGCTTAAGAGAACTAAAGTTGGAGACAGATACGTAGTGGAGGCGATGAGGAAACTGGGGGCCAATCTCGGGGGCGAGAAATCAGGGCACCTTCTGTTTTTAGACCACTCGACTACCGGTGACGGATTACTTGCCTCGCTACAGATCCTAAGCATAATGAAAAGAAAAAATAAACCTCTTTCCGAACTTGCCGGAGTAATAAGCCTATTTCCTCAGATACTTAAAAGCCTGAAAATAAAGGAGAAAAAACCTTTTAAAGAAATTCCCGGACTTCATGAAGTTTTACAAGAGTCGGAAAAGACCTTGGGAAAGAAAGGAAGAATAAATTTAAGATACTCCGGGACCGAACTCTTAGCGCGCGTAATGGTCGAGGGCGAGAGTGAAACCTTAATAGATTCAATTGCCTCCCGAATATCTTCGGTCATCGCCGAAGATATAGGAATATCTGAGACGAGCGCATGAGAACAAGACTTAACGTAAACGTCGACCATGTCGCGACTTTGAGGCAGGCGAGAATGGGTCAAGAGCCCGACCCCGTTACAGCCGCGACGGTTGCGGAACTTGCCGGCGCGAGTGGAATAGTGGTTCATCTGAGAGAAGACCGCCGCCATGTTCAGCAAAGAGATCTCTATCTTCTGAAACAGACCGTGCAGACTAAACTCAATATGGAGATGGCGATTACGGACGAAATGATCGAGATTGCAAGAGAGATCGTTCCCGATATGGTGACTCTGGTTCCCGAAAAACGCATGGAAATAACCACTGAGGGAGGACTTGACGTCCATGGCGACATGAAACGAGTTGGTGAAGCCGTTAATAGATTGAAAAGCTTTGGATTATTTGTGAGCGTTTTCGTGGATCCCGTATCGGAACAAATAGAAGCTTGTAAACAAGCGGGTGCGGATATGGTTGAACTTCATACGGGAAGTTACGCCAATGCTCGCAGTGAAACCGAAATGATAAAGAAGCTTGATGAAATCAGAAAGTCGACTGAAGAGGCGCTCTCCCGTCGGCTTAAGGTGTCCGCCGGTCACGGGCTTAACTATATAAACGCGCGTGCGGTTTCAGATATTGAAGGGGTTGAAGAGCTGAACATCGGTCACAGCATAATTTCAAGAGCGGTTTTTCAGGGAATGGAAAAAGCCGTAAGAGATATGATCTACTTTATACGCAACTGAGCTTATATATTATAGATATGGTTTCGGGCATAGGAATTGACATGGTGCGTAACAGCCGGATAGAAAATCTCATAGAGAGATGGGGGGAGAAATTTCTCCGGAAAATTTTCTCCGCCGAAGAACTTAGAAAAAGTCGAAACGGCAAGAATATAAACACAACCTACGCGGCTAACTATGCGGTCAAAGAAGCTTTTGTAAAAGCGCTTGGCACCGGATTTCGTCGGGGTATAAAATTTCATAATATAATGGTTATGAGAAACGAGCTTGGAAAACCCTTTATAAACCTAAGAGGGAGCACGAAAGAAATTGCAGAAACCCGGGGTCTTTCCAGAATCCACACAACCATATCTCATGACGGGGATTATTCCGTGGCCGTAGTCATTCTTGAGAATTGATTTTCCCTCAACGATGTTCCGTCGTTTCTATTTGGAGATGTTTTTAAGAGTCCGGGTCTCCGGGTCTTTGGAAACCACACATTGCGAAAAGGCCCTTTATAGTATTTTAAAGGGAAGTTTGTAATGTTTCAGAATCTAAACAGATTGCGTCTTACGGGTGTGGACGCCGTAAGACCGGGACTTGATAGAATTATCTTGGTTCTTGAGAAATTGGGATCTCCCCAGTCTAAAAAAGATTACGTAATTGTCGCGGGAACTAACGGTAAAGGCTCCGTAGCCACTTCGCTTGCCTCGATACTTGAAGCAAACGGTTATCGAACGGGTCTTTTCACCTCTCCTCATTTGGTGAGTGTTACGGAGAGAATCAAAATTGGAGAAGAAAAAATTTCGGAGCAAGAGCTTGAATCGCTGCTCGGTGAAGTTTTTTCCATCTGTGAGAAGTTTCAACTGAAACTCAGTTATTTTGAACTGCTTACCGTCGCCGCGTTTCTTTATTTTAATTCTAAATCAATAGATATAGGGGTCCTTGAAGTTGGAATGGGTGGAAGATGGGATGCGACAAACGTGTGCGATCATATCGCGGGCATTATAACAAACGTGTCTTTTGATCATATGGAATACTTGGGAAACACTTTGAAGAAAATCGCCTTGGAAAAGGCCGGGATAATCAAAAAAAACTCTTTAATAGTAACGGGATGCAGAGGAGAAGCTCTGGAAGTAATCGAGAAAAAAGCAAAAGAGCAATCCGCCGAATGTTTTCGTATTGACGAAGAGTTCACTTATAAAAAAGAAGAGGACTTAAGTTTTGATTATTTTGGATCGGGTTGGAACCTTAATCGGCTAAAAACTTCTCTCGTTGGAACGTATCAGGTGGAAAACGCCGCGATATCCATCGCGGCCGCGGAACTTCTAAGCCGGAATACGCGTTATAAGATTAATCCAGAAAAAGTCAGAGAGACTTTCGCCGGAATCGGTCTTCTCGGACGGATGGAATATTTACGTGAAAAACCTCCTTTGATAATGGATGGCGCGCATAATACCGCCGCGGCTAAAAGTCTTTTGGAGTCGCTTGAGTTCTATCACCCGAAAACTAAATTTAATTTTCTCTTAACTATGCTTGAAAACAAGGAAATCGGAGAGTTTACCGAAATAGTTTCGCGCGTTTCGGGAAAATTGATAATAACCGAACTTCCCGGGACGAAAAGATCTGTCGGAGTTGAAAAAATCCGGTCACTTGTGCGAGGAAAATGGGATTCGGTTGAAATGATAAAAGATCCGGCGGCTGCATATCAAGAACTGCTCGGCTATGAAGATGCGGCCTGTATATGCGGTTCTTTTTATCTTGTAGGTTATCTTAAAGAAGTGATTGAACATGAAGAAACTTTCGATAATTAATAACGACTTATTTCTATCTCATGAAAATCCTCCAGGACATCCGGAGTGTCCGCAACGGCTGTCCAGTATCCTACAGATGCTTGAGAGTTCGGATCTTTTGGAAAAAACTATCCCTTTAGATACTCGACCGGCTACGGAAGATGAAATCACCCTGGCGCACTCCAAGTCCTATTTCGATACGATTCGAAACACTTCGGGGAAAAAATTCATGCAACTCGATACTGATACGTCGACGTGTGAAGTATCGTTCGATGCGGCCCTTGCGGGAAGTGGAGGGCTTATATGCTCCGCGGACGCTATTATCTCGAAAAAGATCGACACCGCGTTTGTACTCGCCCGTCCTCCGGGACATCACGCGGAGCGTGACAAAGCGATGGGATTTTGTCTGTTTAATCATGTCGCCGTGGCAGCGTCGTATCTGCTCGAAAACAGAGGCTTCAAACGGATTCTGATTATAGACTGGGATGTGCACCACGGAAACGGCACTCAAAACATCTTCTACGACTCTGATAAAGTGCTCTATTTCTCCGTGCACCAGTTCCCTTTTTATCCCGGTACCGGGAGTCTTAAGGAACTTGGATACGCCGGAGGACTTGGATACACGCTTAACGTCCCCTGCCCTTCAATGCTCGGAGATGAGGACTATTTGAGAATTTTTACCGAGATACTCGCGCCGACGGTAGCTCAATACGCCCCGCAGTTTATATTCGTATCGGCGGGTTTTGACGCTTACCAGGTCGATCCGTTGGGAGGCATGCTTCTCACCTCCGAAGGTTTCGCCAGACTTACCAATTTCGTAATGGAGTTAGCGGAAAGACATTGTGGCGGTAATATAGCTTTTATTCTCGAAGGCGGCTATAACACGGCGGAAATGGGAATAATCGTTCGGTCTGTTGTTGAAGAAATACTGAATATGAAAAAGTCGTCCACTGACTTCGATCTTAAGCGAACAACTTGCGAGCATACGATTGCGGAAACGAAGAAAGTCTATTCGAAGTACTGGGATTTTTAGGCGGAGATCTCCTTTTTTCTGTAGTCTCTTCCTTTGATAAGAAGAGGAGTGCACATTTCGTAGAGCCTAGAAGCTATTCTCTCCCCTACCCTGTCTTCGAGTATTTCCGTTTTCCCTGCTTCAGATTTACTCCCTATTAATTCTTTGGCTATATAGTTAGTGGTAATGAGGGTTTTCTTTGAAGAGTTATAGCGTTTTGAGATAAGCTGATCAAGTATGCTCTGTTCCCACTCGGAACTTTTCCCTTTTCCCATTTCATCTATTACGAGTATTTCCGTGTTTATAAGAGGACCTATTATTTCGTTTTCCGGAATTCCCTCCGAATAGGCTCTTCTTAAGTCTCCAAGAAGAAAGAAAAAATCCGTGAATATGCATTCAACGGCTTTTTTGAGCGTGAGTTCCGCTATGGCGCCCACCGCAAGACGCGTTTTACCGAGACCTGGGCCTCCCATAAGCAGAAAGCCTTTTTCCTCCGGATACTTATCGACGAAAGATTTTACCGCGGTCATCGCCTCGTATTGGGTTTTGTTAAGAGGGTCTACGTCGTCTGACTGTAAAACTCTCGTGAATTTCGACGGTATTTTCGCGTTGTTGTATCTTTTTATCTTAAGCCTTGTGATTCCGCAGTATTCGCAACGTTCAAGATATCTGTAGCCCCTTTCATTTTCCAAAAATACGCTTCCCGAGCCGTTGCAATGCTGGCAAGAAGAAAAACACTCGCATATGTTCGCTCGAGAGTACGGGCTATTGTTAGAGGATATCAGATACCCTCTACCGGAACACTTTCGGCAATCAAGCGCAATATTCTCTTCAGAACCCATATCAGTTGTTCATCGTAAAAACGTTGTTAATGCCAAAAGTCTCAAGCAGGATTTCGTCCCGAAACGCTTTCAGGGTATTTTCCTTCGTTTCCTTGTCGTAGAGATTTCTTTCCTTGGGAAGTTTGCTCTCAGCGGCGGCGATTATCTCTTTTTGTCTCTCGGTCGGAAGATCCGAGAAAAAATCTTCAATAAAATTTTTCCATAAGCAAGCAAACCGTCTGTATATGTTTGAAGGAGGGTTGCTTTCCGTTTCGGAGACTTGTCGTCTTAAATTTTCGTACTTCTTTCTTATTTCTTTTCTTTTTTCTTCAAGTATTAGCTGGTCGATTTTTTTTAAGGTTTGCTCTATTACCTTGCTTTCGGCAAAACCTACGCTTTGCGGTTCCGGATATTCCGTCTTCTGTTCGGGAAGGTAAATTTCTAAATATTCCTCAATTTCCCTCTTCATTGCGAACAGACTTCTTATTTTCCTGTGTTTTCTTTCCTGAAAACCATAAGCTATCGCTTTAATCACCATTTCCTTTGAGACGGATCTTTCGGCCAGTTCTTTTATATAACCATAATCTCTTGCCGAAAGCATAAGTCCTCTTCCCGCAAGCCTGAGAAAGTACTGCTCTATGTCAACTATGTAGTTTCGCTCTTCGGACTTCACGTTAAAACTAAATTCTCAAATCTCGTTTTAGACTCTGTTACGCCATCACCTCGCGCATGGCCGACATGGTTTTCGCATAGTCTTTCGTTTTGTATATTCCCGACCCCGTAACCACTATATCCGCTCCGGCGTCGACAACCTCTTTTATGTTCCCTAAATTTATTCCTCCGTCGGCTTCAATAAGCGGTTTTTTCCCTCCTTTTTCGTCAAGGAGCGATCTGAGCGTTTTTATTTTCTCAAGCATCTCAGGAATGAATTTCTGACCTCCGAAGCCAGGCTCCACGGTCATTATCACTATTACATCTATAAGCTCCATAAGTTTTTCTTCTATTCCCCCTATAGGAGTCGCGGGATTCAACGCCACGCCCGTCATAACCCCTCTCCACCGAATGGAGGAAAGAGCGCTGTAGAGAAGATTGCAAGCCTCCATCTGAATAGTGACGATTTTCACGTGTGGAGAGCCCGCATCTATAAACTTTTCTGTGAATTTCTCGGGATTATTGATCATGAGATGTATATCCATTGGAGGCGGCGATTCCATCCGGGAAATCGCTTCCACTATGGGTATCCCTATGCTTATATTAGGAACGAAATGTCCATCCATAACGTCCACGTGTATAAGATCGGCTCCCGCTTGTTTTACCGATTCCACTTCTTTTTCCAGGTTGAGATAGTCACAAGAGAGTATTGATGGAGCTAGCAGTTTTTTCATCGGAACATTTCTTTGCGGAAAACTTGGAGTTCGTAGGCTATTTTACCGAATGAATTCAAAACTCACCAAACTATTCAAGAGGAAAAGTCTTACATTTTTTTAAACTTGAGTTTCATGAAAAAACTCTTTTTTAACTACGGGAACGCAAAATACACGGGAAAATCCTCTCTAAATTATAAGAGAAACCAAGAGTACGCGAAAACACCCCTTTTGGATACCGAAACGTAAAATATGAACCACAAGAAAGTTTGTGGTTATTCTATGAGCCACAAAATATTTTGTGTATCGTTAAAGCGGATTCACGATACACAAAGTTGTTAGAGGATGCCAGACGATACACAAAATAGTTCATACGGTACCCCTACTTTCGACAATTAAGTAGTCTAGGGAAATAAAGCGGAGATCTGGAACCGAATCAGGACTCAGCAACTTCAGCTGTTCGCCGATTGTCCCGAGGCCGTGTGGCATGTCAAATAATTAACCGTAATAATTACTTAAGTCGTCTATATTAGCTGCTGATTTCGTATTGAAGTTAAAGATTTTTATCTTGAGATAGATCCACACAGTATAATTTGACAGAAGAATCAAAATAAATATACTAACGGGTCTTTTGAGGTTCCCCTATGCCCCCGAAAAACTTTATATTCACCTCGGAATCAGTGACGGAAGGCCATCCGGACAAGATTGCGGATCAGATATCGGATGCCGTACTAGACGCTAACATTGAACAGGACCCCGACAGTCGGGTTGCCTGCGAAACATTGATTACAACGGGTCTTGTCGTAATTTCCGCCGAGATAACTACTAAAAGCCATGTCGATATCCAAGAAGTGACTAGGGATATGATAAGGCAGATTGGTTATACCGACAGCGCTATGGGATTCGACGCGGACACCTGCTCCATTGTTCTCACCATCGACAAACAATCTGCGGATATAGCACTTGGCGTTGATAAAAAAGGTGCGGGAGATCAGGGGCTTATGTTCGGTTATGCATGTGACGAAACAGAAGAATTCATGCCTTCTCCAATACTTTACGCCCACAAACTCACAAAACGTCTTTCCGAAAAGAGAAAAGACAATACCCTGCCGTTTTTAAGACCGGACGGGAAAAGCCAAGTTACCTTTAAATATGAAAATGGCAACCCTGTATCGGTAGAAGCCGTGGTGGTTTCGTCTCAGCATTCAGATAGCGTTTCGCGCGGCGATATCATTCAAGGAATCAGGGAGCATGTGATAGAGCCCTGCATAGGAGATTTTCTTTCGAAAAACACGCAGATTCATATAAATCCCACCGGAAATTTCGTGATTGGAGGACCGATGGGAGATACGGGACTTACCGGAAGAAAGATAATCGTCGATACTTACGGGGGGTGGTCAAGACATGGCGGCGGAGCTTTTTCCGGAAAGGATCCGTCTAAAGTTGACAGAAGCGCAAGCTACATGGCTAGGTACGTGGCGAAAAATATAGTCGCGGCGGAATTGGCTTCACGTTGTGAAGTTCAGATCGCCTACGCAATCGGAATCGCCGAACCGGTTTCCGTAATGGTCGATACTTTCGGTACGGCTGTTTTGCCGGAGGAGAAAATCTCTAAAGCGGTAAGGGAAATATTCGATTTAACTCCCGAAGGAATAATTGCCTGTCTGAGGCTTAAAAATCCCATTTACGTAAAAACCGCTTCTTATGGACATTTCGGAAGAGACGAAGAATCATTCTCTTGGGAGAAAACGGATAAAATCGGTGAACTCAGAAAAGCCCTTGAAAACGCCTGAACCGAAACACGTTCAGAGCGTCTGATCGAAGAAAAACCGTGGAGGAACACTTATGGATTACGATATAAAGAGTTTGGAGCTTTCCAAAGAAGGGAAGCTAAGAAGTGAATGGGCGGCTAAGGAAATGCCCGTTCTCAAGCAGATAGAAGAAAGATTTAAGAAAGAAAAACCGCTTAAGGGAATAAAGGTCGCCGCATGCCTCCATGTTACCACGGAAACGGGAAATTTGATGACCACGCTCAAGTCGGGAGGCGCTGAAGTTTATCTGTGCGCTTCAAACCCCCTCAGTACGCAAGATGACGTGGCCGCACACCTTGTGAAGAATCACAAAATTTCCGTTTTTGCCATAAATGGAGAGAACACCAAAACCTACTACAAACACATTGATTCCGTGCTCGCCCCCCACCCGCATATAACTATGGACGACGGAGCCGATTTAGTATCGACTTTACATAAAAGCGGCGGAGATATTATAGAGAACATTATAGGGGGAACCGAAGAAACCACTACCGGGGTAATTCGGTTAAAAAGCATGGCTGATGACGGTGTTTTGAAATATCCTATAGTCGCCGTCAACAACGCGGATACGAAACATCTTTTCGATAATCGTTACGGTACCGGGCAAAGTACACTAGATGGAATTATACGAGCTACCAACCGACTTATTTCCGGTACGACTTTCGTAGTGGCGGGATATGGTTGGTGTGGAAAAGGACTTGCGATGAGAGCCAGGGGGATGGGAGCGAACGTCATAGTAACCGAAGTTGAGCCGCTCAAGGGGCTTGAAGCCACGATGGACGGGTTTAGGGTTATGCCCATGGATAAAGCCTCGGCTCTTGGGGATTTTTTCTGTACCGTTACCGGCAATATTCATGTTATAAGGAAAAAACATTTCCAAAAAATGAAAGACGGCGCCATTGTCGCCAATTCTGGACATTTCAACGTGGAACTCGATCTGGACGCGCTTGCGGAAATAACTCGCTCCAAAAGAGTTATAAGGAAATACGTTGAAGAACACACGCTTGAAGACGGAAAAAAGATTAACGTCCTCGGAGGAGGAAGGCTTGTAAACCTGGCCGCTGCCGAAGGACATCCCTCAAGCGTAATGGACATGAGTTTTGCCAATCAAGCTCTTTGTTGCGAGTATATGGTTAAAAAGGGACAGTCTCTTTCAAACGACGTTCACGATGTTCCCGAGTCGATAGACCAATCGGTGTCGCGAATAAAACTGAAAAGTCTGGGAGTCTCCATAGACGTTTTGACCACGGAACAAAAAAAGTACCTTAGTTCTTGGCAAATCGGAACGTAAAATTAAATATGCAAGAGTATCGTGATTCGTTTCTTGTGTCCTTGGCGGTAAACAGAGGGCTCTCGAAAAACACCATTGAATCCTACTCAAGAGATATTTCTTCCTTCGCGATTTTTCTCGACGGAAAGAAAATATCGAATCCCGCGTCCGTAAAAGAAAGCGATATAGCCGATTTTTTAGATTATTTAAAAGATAGGAAGTTAAACCCGAGCACTATAGCGAGAAACATAGCTTCCATAAGGCAGTTTTTTAGATTTCTAATCACTCAAAACGTTATAACCGAAGATCCGCTTAGGAACATTACCTCTCCCAAAACCGCGAAAATTCTTCCGCGCACTCTTTCTTTAACCGAGGTTGAGAAACTGCTTAAACAACCTGAAGAAGCGGGTTCTTCTTATCGGTTGTTAAGAGACCGCGCGATGCTTGAAGTTCTCTACGCCACGGGACTTCGCGTATCCGAACTTGTCGCTCTTGAGATAAATCGTCTAAATCTCGACCATGGCTACGTGATTATCTTGGGGAAAGGGAACAAGGAGAGGATCGTTCCCATGGGTGATATGGCGATAAGCAAGACAAAAGATTACCTTTTAAACGCGCGCCCTGACCTTCTTCAAGGAAGAGTTTCAAAATACCTCTTCGTCACTAGCAGAACTGGAAGCAAGATGAGCCGCCAAAGATTTTGGCGTATAATAAAAGACTACGCGCTTAGAGCGGGTATTCGATCTAAAATTACTCCTCATGTGCTAAGACACTCTTTTGCGACGCATCTTTTGGAGCGAGGGGCGGACCTGCGGGCTATACAAGCCATGCTTGGTCACTCCGATATATCGACGACCCAAATATATACCTATGTCGAAAAAGAAAGACTGAAACAAATACATCGAGAATCTCACCCGAGGGCTTAAAAATGGATATAAACTACGGATTTCTGCTAATACTTATTCCGGTAATACTCTTCTCTCTCACAATACACGAATATGCTCACGCTTACGTGGCCTACAGACTTGGAGACGATACGGCAAAAAAACTGGGAAGACTTTCCCTTAATCCATTGGTGCACTTGGATGTTTTGGGAACTTTGCTGCTCTTCATAGTTCACTTCGGATGGGCTAAGCCTGTTCCCGTAGACCCAAGAAATTTTAAAGATCCGAAAAAAGACATGCTTTTTGTGGCGCTCGCGGGTCCCGTATCGAATCTACTGACCGTGGTGGCGGCCGCGGTTATTTTGAAGATAGTTTTCGAGAATCTCCCCGGCGCGGGCGTGCCAGTTTCAAGCGGCGTCGAGGTAGTAATCCGTATGCTCGTATGGTTCATGTTCATAGGTATAGTGCTGGCGGTTTTCAACATGATTCCAATTCCGCCGCTTGACGGTTCGCGCATACTTTACGGATTACTGCCGGATAATCTCGCCTTTAGATACGCGAGTGTCGAAAAGTACGGAATCTTCGTTCTTTTCGCCATATTTATATTTGGTCAGGAATTTCTAAGCTACTTTATTCGCATTCCGGTGGTTATCTTTATACAACTGTGCAATTTCACTCCAACGGAGATGGAGATGGTTGTCCGAGCGATACGTTCTCCGTAATTCTAAGATGACGGAACAGATCGAGAATCAAGAGTCCTCGTATGTGGTGGAACTTGACGTATTCAATGGTCCGCTCGATTTGCTTCTTCATCTTATCAAGAAAAATGAAGTGGATATCTATGATATACCTATCGCGGGGATAACTGAAAAATATCTTGAGTATCTGAATTTTCTAAAAACCGTAAACCTTGAAATTGTTGGGGATTATCTAGCTATGGCGGCTGAGCTGGGGTATATAAAGTCGAGAATGCTTCTTCCGAGAATCGAAACGGAGGAGGAAGAAGAGGAAGATCCCAGGGAAAAACTTGTAAAGCAGTTGCTTGAGTATGAGAGGTATAGAGACGCGGCGGATAAGCTTAAGGAAATGGATATTCTCGGAAAAGACGTCTTCCTCTCGGGTTATGATCGTAAGGAGATATTCGGGGATCCGGTTTCAGAAACGGAGTTTGTGAAATTCGACCTATGGTCCCTTGTTGACGCCTTTTCAAAAATATATGACGAAAGGGAGGATACCCAAACCGGGGACGTCTTCTTCAGCGCGGAGACTTATACGGTTGAAGAAAGGAAAAATCAGGTAATTGAGATGATTAAAAGAGAAAAAAAGGTGGTTTTCTGGGATCTTTTCAAGAGGGATAGAAATCGTTTGGAACTAATTGTAACCTTTCTCTCAATATTGGAATTGCTAAAGGAAGAAGTCCTGGATGTTTTCCAGTCGACCTTCGAGGAACCCATAGAAATAACTTTGAAAGACTAAAATGAACGATAGAAGCTCTCTTGCAAGTATAATAGAATGCTTGATATTCATATCAGAGTCCCCTCTAACTATTCAAGAAATATCAAGCTTCTTAAAAGAAGTGGAGAAAAAACAAATACAAGACGCCATAAACGAACTCCAAGAGTACTGGGAAGAATTGGGAAGAAGCTTCGTTTTGAGTAACGTAGCCGGCGGTTATCAGTTTAGAACTCGTTCCGAATATTCAGACCATATAGTTGAATTTAACAAGGAAATTAAAAAATTCAGGCTTTCAAAAGCTTCCTTAGAGGTGTTGGCAATAGTCGCCTATAAACAGCCTGTTACTAAAATTGAAGTTGATAAAATAAGAGGAGTCGATTGTTCAAGTAGCGTAACTATGTTGCTTGAGAAGAGGTTTATCGAAATCTCTGGAAGAAAAGACGTTCCGGGAAAACCCTTTCTATATAAAACCACGGATTTTTTTCTTGAAACCTTTAGCCTTAAAAACCTGAGTGACCTGCCTACCGTAAAAGAAATTGAAAGTATGATGGAGAGCGTTGAAGAAACCGATTTATAATCTTTTTTTCTTGCTATATCCCGGTTACGTAATCGAGTACCTCTCTTTCCTTTTTGCGCATTACCTCTCTTTCTTTTCTCTTTTTATGGTCGAAACCCAGCAGATGCAAAACGCCGTGTATTATCAGCATCCGTAATTCTTCATCAACTCCAATTCCAAAGGTTTTAGAGTGCCTAAGAGCCGTAGGGTAAGATATCACTATATCGCCGAGAAGATTTGGGTTTAATTCGTTTTTCTGCGGGAAGCAAAGCACATCGGTCGTTCTATCGATCCGTCTGTAACTTTTATTGAGTTCTCGCATTACCGAATCGTTTACTAGGGAAAGACAGAGTTCTGTTCCGTCGGGTAAACCGAAATATGAAAGTATTTTCTCGACCAGAAAGATCAGCTTCTTTCTAATCGGAGCGTCGATAAAATCCTCCCTGTCTATTACGAATACTTCCATCTTTAACCCTACGCCGCGCCGATGTTCAAATAATAAAACACTATATAGGTATAGTAGGTGCAGGGAAAAACGAATATAAGACTATCGAATCTATCGAGAACTCCCCCATGTCCGGGGATTAAAGACCCCGAGTCTTTGACTCCAACGCTTCTTTTTATGGTAGATTCGAAAAGATCGCCCGCAACCGCTGCGGTTGATATTATTACCGCGTAAATGATTATGCATGTAAATGGAAAAGGTGCTTTGAATATTAAGTTCACCACGAAGGCGCCGATAATCGAAGTGGCGAACCCGCCGATTAGTCCCGCCACGGTTTTTCCGGAGCTTATATGACGGGCGAGCTTTTTTCTGCCAAATATTTTTCCGAAGGAAAAAGCTCCCGCGTCGTTAAGAAAAGTGCATGAGACCGCGAGCACTACCAGAAAAAAGCCCAGATCATCGTAATTATGATTGAAAGAATCGGTATTGGTTTTCAGATACGGACCGTTTTCGATGTTTCTCAATAATACGCCATGGGCAAGCATCCAGCCGAAATAGATAAGCGGAACGAGAGTCATGCCAAGGTTTTTCATGCAGTCGCTAAAATCTTTTTTTCTGAATTCAAGTATTATCGAAAAGAGTATTAGGAAAGTGAAGAAAAAGTTCATAAGCGTGAAATCGAAGAACGCGCTTATTACGACAACCACGGAGATCATGGCAATATACGCTTTTCTCCACATCCGCATCTCGGGAGCCACAAGCGCGAAAAACTCAAACGAGCACAAAACCGCTATAAGGCAAATAAAACCGAGGTAGATTATGCTTCCGTGGTAAAATATTAGAAGGAGAATCGGAACGGCCACCACAGCCGTCGCAATTCTCATCAGCAGGTTTTTTATCCCTGTCATATGTCGCGTATTTCCGTTTTATGGAATCGCATAAAGCTAAACAATAGGAAAAGCAATGCAAATAAGCTCAATCTACCGGGATACGCTACGCCCTATGAAGGTTTTCTTGTTAGCTTCCGGAAAAGGAACTAATTTCGAAAAAATATACTCAAGGCAGGAACAACTAAAGAAAAGCGGTCACAAGAACTACGGAGAGATAGAATGCGTTTTCTCAAACGATCCGGACGCCGAAGTTTTAAAAAAAGCTGAAAGATTAAAAATAAAAACTTTATCTATAAGTTCGCAAGATTTTTTCAAAGCTTTGGGAAACCATCCTTCCGATGAAGAGGGACGAGTGGCTTACGACTCAGAGGTAATTTCTTTGATCGAAAAACTATTCGAGCCCGATCTCATAGTATTGGCGGGTTACAGGAGAAGACTGAGCCGGTTGTTCACTGAAAGATTCAAAAACAAGATTATAAACCTCTATCCGGGAGACACGACTAAGAATTATCTTAGAAGAGGTGAAAAAGCTTGCGTGCAGGCGGTAGAAAACGGCGAAAAAACCATAAAGTGCACCGTTTACTTGCAAAACGATCCCGAAAAAAGGTTTGGAATCTCTATTGCTCAATCGGTCGACATAACAATTGAAGGGCTCGGCGTATGCGACTTGGAAGAAATGGATAAAAGAATAAGAGAGCAAGGGGAATGGAAGCTTTTTCCTTTCGTAGTTCATGACTTGATCGCAAACGGAAGAGTCGCTATTGACGGGGAAGACAATATTTATGTCGACGGGGAAAAAATGGACAAAACGGGGTTTTCTCTTTAATCTCGGACTTGCTTTTCTTGGTCTCTAAGTTTTTTAAGTAATTCCACGTCTTTTTTTACCTCCGGAGGAGGTGTTTCCACTATCATATTCAGATTTTCAAAGAAAGGATTTTCTATTAACGCTTGGAAGCACTCAGTTCCTATCTCACCGCTTCCCAAGTGTTCATGGCGGTCCTTACGGGAATTGAATTTAACCTTGGAATCATTCGCGTGAACGAGTTTCACGATTCCGGAATCGAATGTCGCGCGAATAAGTTTGACAAGCTTTTCTATATCCTCTTCTGTTCTTATATCGTATCCGGAGGCGAACATGTGCGCCGTATCGATACAGACGCCAAGGTCGTCATTGCGAGTTTGTTTTAGTATGAGTGAGATTTCTTCAAAATCCACGCCTATGGTGTCCCCCTGTCCCGCGGTGTTTTCAAGCAGCAGTAGCGTTTTACCGTCATAATCCTCGAAAATCCTCTTAAGAGAGTCGACTACGTTTCCAAAAGCCTCTTCCCTGTTCATTCCTTTTGCGCTTCCTATATGAGTCATTACGTATTTGACTCCCAGCAGGGTGGATCTTTCAAGCTCTTCTTTTACTAAATTTACGCTGTTTTCCCGGAGGTCTTCTTTTCGGGAAGCGAGATTTATAAAATAAGGGGTGTGAACATAATAGTCGTTTATTGAAGCGGCTGAACAGTTAAGAAAAAACTCCTCCAAAAGCTTATCTTCCAGCGCCGGGGGCTTACCGCCTCTCGGGGAGCGAGTAAACATCTGAAAACATTCGCATCCTAGCTGCTTTGCTCTTATTGGAGCATTTTGAATTCCTCCCGCTATTGAGACATGAGCTCCGAATTTCATCCCGTTTCTTCTTGCGTTGTTCCTAGTTTGACAAAACCATCTATTAATATACCTTGAATGCGGTTTGCGATGAGTAACAATTTGATACCGAAGACAGCTTTTGTCACAAAAGGCGTGGGTAAGCATAAGGAGAAGCTTTCCAGTTTCGAACTTGCCTTAAGAGACGCCGGAATCGCCCGTTTCAACTTGGTCAAAGTCTCAAGCATATTCCCTCCGGGCTGTAGTCTGGTAAGTAGGACTCAAGGACTTAAAATGCTTTCGCCCGGACAGGTGGTGTTCGTTGTGATGAGTGAAAACGCCACAAACGAACCCAGCAGACTTATCGCCGCATCGACCGGTCTGGCGATACCCAAAGACAAGGAACTCTACGGATATATTTCGGAGCATCATAGTTATGGGCAAAAAGAAATTCTCGCCGGAGAATACGCGGAAGATTTAGCCGCCTATATGCTTGCCTCCACTCTAAACGCTCCTTTCGATCCTGAAAAAAGCTACGATGAGCAAAAAGACATATGGGAGATAAGCGGACACAAAGTAAAAAGTAGAAATGTCACGCAAACCGCGGTGGGAGATAAAAATGGCTTATGGACAACCGTTCTTGCCGCGGTGGTTTTCTGTTCATATAAATAACTTACAAAAACCGCTTAACTGGCGCCCTTTATAAGTTCTTCCGCGACTTCAAAAGTTTTTTCAGAAACGCTCTGCCCCGCAAGCATTCTGCTAATTTCCAAAACTCTACCCTGTTCGTTCAAAACGCCGACTGAGACTTGCGTTTCTTCACCCTCGAAACTTTTCTCCACCAATAAGTGCGTATTTGCGAATTTCGCGACCTGAGGAAGGTGAGTTATGCATAGAACCTGATTTAGATTCGAGAGATTCTTAATTTTTTCCCCTATGGCCTCCGCCACAACTCCACCTATTCCCGCGTCGGCTTCATCGAATATGAAAATGGAACCGGAATCTCCGGTAGCCACAAAACTTTTAAGCATAAGCATTATTCTCGAAAGTTCCCCTCCGGAAGCGACTTTAGCTATGGGTCGAGCATTTTGACCGGGATTGGCGGAGAAGAGAAACTCTACGTTGTCCTTACCATCCGGAGAAAGGTTCTTTTCCTTAAACTCTACTTTGAAGGATGCGTTTTTTAGCCCGACGGATTCAGATTCTTCGCCGAAAAGATTTTCAAGCCGTTTGGCCGAAGACTTTCTTTTAGTCGATATGGAAGCGGCCATTTCGGAAATCTTTTTTCGTAGAGAATCTATCTTTTGTTCAATCTCCTGCAGATTTTTAGCCGAATTTTTAAAATTATCCAGCTCGGATTCCATCTGTTTTTGCTTTTCAATTATTTCTTCAATCGAACTACTGTATTTTCTTTTAAGCCTCGTTACTTCTTCAAGTCTTGAAATTACATCTTCAAGCCTCTGGGGATTATGTTCGATTTTTCCGGCAAATTCTCTAAGGCTGTAGAAAACGTCTTCGGTTTCTATCAGTACGGCCGCGATTCTCTCATAAAGTTCTCCCAAAGAGGAATCAAGGTCGCAAACTTCCTCCAAAGATGAAAGGGACTGTTTAAGAGAACTTGTCGCGGAATTTTCACCCTCGTAAATAAATTCGGTTGCGTTTGCGAGCGAATGGGAGAATCTCTCGGAATTTTCGAGTCTAACCCTCTCCTCTTCAAGTTTCAAATCTTCGTTCGGTTCGGGCGCGACTTTTTTTATCTCCTCAACTTGAAAGCGAATATAATCCTCTTTTTCGAGCAACTCTTGCTCCTTTCTTTGAAGAACTTCAAGTTCAACCTCCGCATCCGCAAGCTCCGCGTACGCGATTCTATATTTAGAGACCTCATTTTCTATTTTAGAAAAAGTATCTAAGTAATTTAAATAATTGTTTTTTCTAAAGAGACTTTGGTGCTCGTGCTGTCCGAACATATTTACGAGACCGTCAGTTATTTCTGAAAGCGTTGCGAGAGTTACGACCGAGCCGTTTATATATATCTTATTTTTCCCCGACGGACTGGAAATTCTTTTTATTACAAGTTCCGTGTCGGAAACTTCTATACCGCGGTTTTCAAGCTTCTCCAAAATTCCGGAATCTTTCGGGATTTCAAAAAGTGCTTCTATCGATGCTTGCTTTTTGTCTGATTTAACGTGATTGGCCGTAAACTTATCACCCAAAATTATATTTATCGCGTCGATGATAAGAGATTTTCCGGTACCGGTTTCACCGGTAATTATATTGAGATTATTTCCGAAATTAATGGAAATATCATCTATTATGCCAAAATTTTTGAGCTTGAGTTCAACAAGCATCTGCTTTCTACGGCGACTTTACGGTAATTTCGCCTTCTCAATTCTTAAACTTCTTCCCGGAGCGCTTGGAAGATTTAGACTCTGATTTGACCATTTCCTCTCACCACGAATTTCGAAGTTGTCAGTTCTTCAAGTCCCATTGGACCGAACGCGTGTAATTTTGTAGTGCTTATTCCGATTTCAGCTCCCAGGCCCAACTGATACCCGTCGTTAAACCTAGTGGAAGTATTTACCATTACGGCGGAGGAATCTACTTGTTCAGTGAATTTTTTAGAACTTTCAGCATTCTCCGTAACTATCGCATCCGTATGCATGGAACCATAAGTTTGGATGTGACTTATCGCCTCGTCGACCGAAGAAACGACTTTAATATTCAAAACAAGGTCAAGATACTCTTTATGCCAATCTTCTTCCGTTACGCAAGCGACATTGGAAACGATTTCACTTGTCTTCTCACAACCTTTTATGGTGACGTTTTCAGTCTCAAATCTTTTTATGGCCGCGGGGAGAAATTTTTCGGCTACGTCTGCGTGAACAAGCATAGTTTCCATTGAATTACACACTCCCGGCCTTTGGACTTTGGCATTAATAGAAATTTCTTCCGCCATTTTCAAGTCGGCATGTTTGTCAACGTAAACATGGCAAACACCTTTATAGTGCTTAAGCACCGGAATACGAGAGTTTTCGGAAACGAATCTTATAAGTCCCTCCCCTCCCCTGGGTATAATCAGATCTATCTGATCTTCAAGTTTTAACATTTCCATTACGACTTCTCTATCGACAACTGGAACAACTTGCGCCGTGTGGGGCGAGAGATCACTTTTAACGAGGGAATCCGCAAGCAGCTTGGAAATCGCTAAATTTGATCTTATTGTTTCCGAACCACCTCGCAAAATTACGGAATTACCGGATTTTACGCATAATCCCGCGGCATCGGCCGTAACTCCCGGTCTCGATTCGTAAACGATTCCTATAACACCCAAAGGAATTCTCTTTTTCTCAACGGAGATTCCGTTCGGTCTTACGTGTTTTTCGGATATTTTGTCTAACGGATCTTCAAGCCGAGATATTTCCCGTAAGCCTTCGGCCAGAGAATTTATTCTGGAAGTCGTGAGTTTTAATCTGTCCACAAGCGCTGCGGAAAGCCCTTTTGCTTCGGCGTCTGAGACGTCTTTGGCGTTTTCTTCAATTAGGTCATCGCTTTTTTTTATTAAAAGTTCAGCAAACCGCAGAAGAAAATCGTTTTTCTGCGAAGAAGTCGCGGTGGCGAGAATCCTTGAAGCTTCCTTGGATTTTTCCGCTATAGCGCGGATTAAATCCGCCGCGCTAGTCGAGTTACCTGTTCCCAGTTCATCGTTTGATGAAGACATTTACTTTATTTCCGAAAAAATCTTAAGGAAGAATTTGTTATGTTTTTCTAATTTAGACCAATTCTTTTTTATCTCTAAGATAATCAAGTATTTGCTGCTTACATTGTTCAAGAGAGAACTTTTCCGTATCAACTACTATTTCAGGGGCTAGGGGAGCTTCGTAGGGGTCGTCGATTCCGGTAAATCCCTTTATTATCCCTTGCCTTGCCTTCTTATAAAGTCCTTTTACGTCTCTCTGTTCACATTGCTCAACGGAACAGCTTACGAATATTTCCACGAATTCCCCGTCTTCCACAAGCTCTCTTACCCGATCGCGGTCGATTCGGTACGGCGACACGAAAGCGGAGAACACGATAACTCCGGCATCTACGAAAAGCTTCGATACTTCCCCTATTCTTCTTATGTTTTCCTCGCGATCCTCCGCGGAGAAACCAAGATCTTTACAGAGACCCATTCTTACGTTGTCTCCATCCAGTATGTAGGTTCTGCAACCGTTTTGTATAAGCTCTTTTTCGAGTTCATTTGCGAGAGTGGATTTCCCTGAGCTAGGAAGCCCCGTAAACCAGAGAATAAAAGAACGATGGCCGTTTAGACTTCTTCTATCTTCTTTGGTGATTTCATGCTGATGAGGAATAACAAACCTTTCCATATTTTACCGCCTCCAAGATTGTATAATTAGGATTATAGATAGAACAGAAACGAGCAAAATTACGGAAAACATTAGATAGCGCAACTAAAAGTCCAGTAATGGGAATAGTTTCTCTTTTGAGAAAAAGCCGGCTTGGTACGACGATAAGGTTTTCCGAATAAACTCTTTCTTGCTAAATCCCTTTAACCCTAAAATATACACTATGAAGACAAGCGCTGTCCATAGAGTATTCAACCATTCCGCTTGAAACCACGCTTAATAAAACGTTTAAAAAAATATTTTCTACGCTTGAGTTTCGGTATATAGTCAAACCGCGTCATTTCTCTCAATTCGCAAAAGATTTATTAAGTTATCTCGCGGATTATTTCCTTGATTTTCGGTTAATCGGAATTAAAATCTAATTGGAGAGGTTGCCAATGTTTTTTATCAAAAATCCTTCTTTTTCCGGGAATTTTCATGGAGTCACAACGTAAAGATAAGCTTATGAGTTTTCGGCTCTGCGAGAGTCATTACGACTACCTTAATTCTCATGCCGAGGAGAGGAAAATAACGGTAAGCGAATTTTTGAGAATAATAATAGAAAAAGACCTAGGATCCTCGGGCCACAGTAAAACATCTCTAGGTGAAGTAGTATCCTATCTGAGAAATCTTACCCCTTTGCAGAGAAGTGAAATCTTAGACAAAGTTGAAGGTAGCGAAAGGAGAAAAATCAATTCCTACATAGTACAGCTCCTTGAAGACTATCCGGAAATTAAAAAAAGGGACTTGTGTAGTAAAGTAAGCGACAAATTCAATATACCGATTAATTTTGATTTTAAGCGTAAAATCTATTTAAAGATGAAAAGTTTCAAAAGAAAGAAAAGAGACTTGGAAGAGTTTGAAGCAGATGAAATAGCGAGTCTCTAAGCTTTTCATAAGCGTAAATCCCGGTTCCGAAAACTTATTCAGATCATACTCGTTCCCCGCACATACTTTATTATGGAGGCAAAAACATGGAGAGAACATTATCAATAGTGAAACCCGACGGAGTTAAAAAGAATTTGATAGGCGAAGTGCTTAGAAGATTTGAAAGTGAAAAAATAAGCGTCGCCGCCCTGAAAATGCTTCATCTTTCAAAAAAACAGGCGGAAGGTTTTTACCGCGTGCATAGTGAAAAGTCTTTTTTCCCAAGCCTTACGGATTTTATGTCTTCGGGGCCCTGCGTAGTCATGGTTCTTGAGGGAGATAATGTCATTTCAAGGGTAAGAGCCATTATGGGTTCCACAAACCCGCGAGAAGCCGAACCGGGAACAATAAGAAGAGATTTCGCATCCGATATAGAGCAAAACATAGTGCACGGGTCAGACTCTCCCGAGTCAGCCGCTTATGAGATAGGATACTTTTTCAGCGAGCTTGAAGTCGTCGGCTTTTAGTCTTCGCGAGAAAATTTTTTAATTTTCAATGATAAAAACAAGGTCCGTCTTCATTTGAAAAACATCGACATTCATCCGGTTACCGTATTAAAAAGCACTCAGTTTCCCCTGATCGAAGAGTATATAGAAAAACTTAGAGAAAATATCTCCGCGAGTTTCCCCAAATTGCTGTTTGAAGGTAAGCATCTCGACGATACGCCCTTTCCGGAAATACTTAGAGAAGCTAAAACCTTCCCAATGTTTTATGAAAAAAAACTGATTGTGGTGAAGGGATACGACAAACTTGGGAAAAATGATCTTGATCTTCTAATGGAATACGCCACCTCCCCGGCCTCTTTCTCTTTTTTGGTTCTGATCTCTCAAGAATCTAAGAAAACCCGACGCAGCCTCGGGAAAAACATTAAGCTTGTGGACCTCGATCGTGGAAACGTTATTGATCGTGAGATAGTACGCATAGCGAAAAATCTAGGAATGGATGTTAGCCCAAGAGCCGTCAATTTCATAAAAACTACTCTTGGCGAAGATATCAGCATAATCAAGAACGAACTTGAGAAAATATCTTTTTACATAAGAGACAATAGAGTCATTGAAGAAAAAGACCTAAAAGAACTTATGGAAAAGCGAAGTGAAGAAACCGTCTTTTCTCTTTCAACCGCGGTTTCAAACAGGGATCTTAGAAGTTCCTTTAAGATATTAAAGGAACTTGAAAAAAGCAGAGAAGATCCTGTTTCCATACTCTATATGATGGCGTGGAGATTTCGCCAGATATTCAAAGTCTCACAACTTCTAAACGAAGGAAAATCAGACGAAGTTATCGCAAAGGCGATTAAAACTTCCCGAGGAGCGGTTTTCTACATAAAGAAAAGCGCGCGCAATTTTAAGGAAGACGATTTCGGTAAAATATTAAATTTGTTGGAAGAAACGGATTACAAAATCAAAAACAGCTCAACGGATAAATACATACTTATCGAAAAACTTCTTATAGATGTCTGCAAGTAGAAACCTTGGCTTACTTCCTAAGTTGCCCATCGGACAATAGGAACTAGTAACCGTTGAACAACGTTTTGGCGGAAACCCAATAGCCCTTGTTAACTGGCTACTTCCTGGGAATCACTGAGTTGCGCGATTTTTTTTGAGAATCTCGACACATGCCTTGAAGCTTTTCTTTTGTGAATAACTCCTTTGGTCGCGGCTTTGTCGGTTAAGGAGACCAATTCTTTTAGAAGAGTTTGAGATTTTTCTAAATCTTTGTTCTCAACAGCTTCTGAATACCTTTTAATTTTAGTTTTAAGGGTAGAAGTGACGAATTTGTTCCTTTCTCTTCTTTTTATGTTTTGGCGATGTTTTTTCTGCGCCGATTTCTTTCTAAGTCCCATAAAATCCTCCACAGCTATTAAAAAACACCAAATTCTACACCTTACAACTTCGTTGTCAATCGAATCGGGGCTTAAAACTTCAGTTGCTTTTCACTTCCACTCATCATATTGCGACAATTATTATGAATATCGGTGCTTCCAAGTAATGACGACACTTGTAGACCTTAGGCTACCTTAAGCCTTGCCATTAGATATTCCATCGGACGGTTACCTTTCTTGCGATTACAATTTGAACAAAGCAATTGTAGATTCTCCAATTCGTGCCCGCCTCCCTGCGACCGTGGAACAAAATGGTCTATTTCAAGGTGTTGTATCTCAAACTTGATTTTACAAGCTGCACACTTTCCGTTTTGATGTCCATACAAAAACTTTTTGTCTTCCTTCGTCGGATTTCTCTTGTATCCAATATCAGTTCTTGTTGGTCGATCTTTTCTGAAAATAGGACTCCTGAACATATCTGAAGGAATCTCTTTCTCAATCCTTTCGATCACCAGATCGTAGGCTTTTTCTGAAACATCGATTCCTATCCATTTTCTCTCAAGTTTTTCAGCTGCAATACATGCAGTTGCACATCCACAGAAAGGGTCTAGAATCATTCCATTAGCATTGCTTGAAGCCTTGATTATTCGCTCCAAAAGCTTCACCGGTTTCTGTGTCGGATAACCCGTATATTCCTTGCTGCGATAAGAAACTGGAGGAATGTCGATCCATAAGTTTGAGGGAACTTGTCCCTTAGAAGCTTCTAAATATCTCTTGAGACGAGGCATTTTTCGGCCTGTTTTGGGCCAAAAGATCATCCCCGCTTCATCTAAGGCATTCAATCTTTCATGTGGTGTTTTGATAGACTTGTAGTTAGGGATGATGTTTTCTTCAATCCAAGTTGCATAGTTTCCCTTTAAGGGGACAGACCAACAACGCCCCGCATCTCCTGGGTCTATGCCTTTCCATGGCTTTCCGCTTAACCCGTCCGAGGTTTTAGGACCTGTTAAATCACCTAATGCATACGAACCTATCTCGTCTTTCTCTGTATAATGTTCTTCAATGGTTTTCTCTTTAAGCGGTTCTTTGATAGCTTCAACATTAACGTCGGAATTCCCATACATCAGGATTGTATCTCTCACATTGCCGAAGGTGAAACTGTCATTGTGAGCACTTGTACGCTTCCATGAAATCTCGGAACTGAACATCTCATGTCCGAATATTGTATCCATTAGCAGTTTAAGGTAATGAGAAACAGTAGGGTCACAGTGTAAATAAATACTGCCGTCGTCCTTCAGTATTCTCTTCATCTCGATAAGCCTTACCGCCATATAAATCAGATAATACTTTGCCGACCTGCTCCCTATCTCTCCGACTGCGTCAAGATACTTATAAAGTTCGGGAAACCGGTCATTGATCTGATTATGCCACTCATCCTTAACTTCGTCTGGCGACCATATGTCATGGAAAGAAGCACCTTCGGCAGTCGTGCCTATAGGTGCGTGGAAATCACGTCCTTTATTAAATGGAGGATCTAGGTAAATCAAGTCAACGGAGTTGCTATTGATCCCGCGAAGAACAGGCAAATTGTCGTGACAGAAAATCGTTCTTGGGTGAATATTTAAGGGGGGGGGGCAGTCATTATTTTTAAAACACTATCAAAATTGCGGAGATAATGTCAAGAAGTCAGTTTTCCAAAAGTAGTAATCTTCTGCCATTACTCCGAACAGAGATTATACATATTTTCGAAGGTCCATGAACGAGGAGTTTAACCAGTAATAAAAGGTAGAGAACATATTCTTTTAAACTTCACAATCAAGGTTTTATCGCTCTTCCGTGTTGATCGGTAAAATTCCCTGTTGCTACTACAATAAAATCAATAATAGCCCATAAAAAGATCCCCCCTATGGTAAAAAGCATTATAAGCCCACTAGTTGTTCTTCCTACATAGAATCGGTGTATTCCGAGAGGCCCGAGGAAAAGAGACAATAATATGGTGACAAGAAAATTTTTATCTGACTTCTCTTTAGGTTGGGTTGGGGTTGATGCCCCTACTGGATTATTAGACATTCGTACGAACTCCTATATTTATTTTGGCAAGGGATACTGAGATTGCTGATAACTCAGAAAATTTTACACTTTCCTCTTGTCTTCGAAAGAAATCATATTGTATTCATAATTCCCAAGTTTGCAAAAGATGACTTCTACGAGAGGTGTTTGCTCAGCGGTTACTCCTCTGTTATTGTAGAAACTTCTGCTCAAAAATTCCTACAGCGCAAACGCTTCTCAAAAAGTTTTATTTGAGTTCCGTTAGAATGTCAGAGAGTTCTTCAGAAATCTGAGGAATCTTTTCTATAAGTCCCTCTATATCTGGTTCATACCAGTCTGGAGGAGTAAGCTCGTTAGAACTCTGCAAACTGGCAATTGGCTGTCCAGTTTGGATCGGTATTCTCTCATGGTGCCTACAAAATATTTCTGACTCCGGATATAGGACGGAGGTACAGACAACGGTGCTCGGCAGAATATCGAACCTGCCGCAAAAACAGTTGTCATATGTATAAATCCAATGTCCAGCAAAAGCAGGGGCACGTGTACCAATTCTACAAATATTATGCAGTAAAACAAAAGAATAAGTATCCGTACTTATTCCGAAATTACCATACATTGTTCCGTCTATTCGAAGCCTTAGAACGGTCCCATCCCCTAGGGGTGGTTCATAGTTTATTTGATTAATAAACCAGAAGGGATAGAACCCTGTGGGAAGCGGGGCAGTTTGTGTCATCAAAGGGGAAAAACAAATGTTTCCGGTAACTACCGGCGCAATTGGAACAAGTGGAAGATTACCCGAGCTTTCCTCGGAAATACCTATGCCACCACAACTAGCAATTCCAAAGAGTAAGATCGTGAACAAAAGTCTCATAGCAGAAATTCCTTTAACCCTGATCTTCGACGCAAGTAATGTCGGGACTTGTTTGCAGTCAAAATGAATTCAAACTCTTCGCTTATGCACATAGAAGACTATAGCATGAAAGCGGGGAGTAGTTAAGAAAACTTATTAGAACTTAATGTAGTGCAATCTTAGACACTCAAATGAGTAGTTCAAGTAGGTTATTTTACAAAGCCGCCGAAATCAGGATAAGGTTATCACTTCTTGATTTATCAATAATCGGGAGCATTCAGAGTGAATGTCGCAAATTTTTCTAGCAAAACCTTACTCGGGTGGTTTGCCAGCGAAACTAATTTATTAGCAAAAGCAATCGGAACCGTTGTATCGTCATACATGTCACACTTTAACTTCTGAATGCTCACAAGCACTCCTTCTAAATTTGCGTAGTCTTCTTTTTTTGGATCAAGAATTGAGTTTTTATCGCGAACTGGAACCGTAAGAACCAGTACTTGATCGTGTTCAGAATGAAAAATTACTTTGCCACCGTAATAAGAGTTACTGCCGTAGTGAATTCTAGAAGAATCTCCAGGCACAATGTATTTGTAGATATATTCGTTACTGAGAAGAATGTACTCTCCGCTTTTTAATATTGGCTCTTTTTTTGGCGGGAAAGCAATCTCCCGAGCATGTTCAACAAAAGGACCGCTTTTCTCCAAACCAACAAGAAAAAGATTGGTGTCGTGCTTCAGCCAATTACACAGTCTTCGCATTGAACTATGTATGTTCGCTGTCGGACCGGAGAAGCTCAACGGTCCATCAGCCATGAACAGAAACTCGTTTAGCAATTTTTTCTGATAACGGTAGATGAGCCGAATAAAGTGGACGAGAATCATCTGTTCAATTAAACGGGTAAGGTACCCTAGTAGTCCGGCAGCACCATGTTCCTCGTCAATTACTTCATGAAGGCGGAAGACATCTGTAAGGTATACTTCCCCATGTGGTGAATCAAATATATAGTTCTGATTCATGGAATCGCGGTTCATCTCAAATTTTCCTGAACCTACTTCAAGATTTGGATTGCTTGCCAGTGAGTACGTGTTAGACGAGTTGTTCTTGTAGTCTTCATATATCAGCCACTCCAAGGTTTCCATAAAGCTAGAACTGTTTCTTTTTTCCATGAAAAAATCATATATCGCTCTTCGAATAGAGTTCTTGAGCGAGAACTCCGTCTTCACAATAATGTTCTTGATTGGTATCGCAAGCTTGAGACGTTCGATGTTATGCAACTTCTGCATATCCTCTGGAAAAATAAAAGGTTTTTCAGATAACCCTTCCAAATCTTCTAAATCCAGAAGCAAGGATCCAAACTGAAAAAAGGCAAATTGTGAGCTTGGAAAGTTTTTTCGAACCTCAGCAGTGGTATATCCTCCATCAACAGCGATAATGTATCTGATTGAATTGGCGATATTGCGGTCAAGAATTTTGAATCTGTGAGCATTCTCCTCTTCAATTTTTGTCAATTTTTTCGGAAAAGAACATTTACTAATAAAATTCTTGATGAAAGGGTCATTGATTATATGAGTGTGATTGATTTTCGCAGCCCATTCATTGGGCTTGTGGCTTCTGCTTCTAGTAGCCATCCCTAGGATTCCCGGTTTGCCAAAAACCTGTCAACCTGAACAGGAACAACGAACGGATTTGTGTATGTCTTCATACGCACAAAACCCTTGTCGTTTCCCGAGCTGAATTTGAGGAGAGAATTAATAAAGTCAGAGAAGTCATAGTATTTTCTTAATTCCCTAAGTTCATCTTCGTTATTTAGATGCGCAATGAACCAGTTTTGAGTATTTTTGAGAATATTTGAGCTGATAGAACTGACTTCTTGAGTGGCGTAAGTCATACCAATATGAAGTTTAGCTCCCTCTTTTGCCAAGCGGTTATAAATCTGGCTAAGGTCTTTGTCGTCTTTCTTCGGAAAAAGATTATGAGCCTCTTCAAAATAGAACTGGATGAAGTTATTGGGAAAATTCCTAACAAATCTCTTCATAGAATCATTGAATATTGATCGACATATTTTTTCCGAAAATAGAATCTGAATAGTTGGGGACCCCTGAGAAAGGTCCACAATAATAATTTTCCCCTGCCTCAATAGTTTAGGGATTTCTTTTTCAAACGCATCATTAGCTGTATGTGTATGCAAATCATGAAGCTCCTTCACCCTGATTTTTCTATAACCGCTTACGGGATTTTTTTCTCCGGGTTCTTTAAAACCAGTAAGAAAAATAAGGAGGGATTTTAAATCATCATCTGCCCAACTTTTACTCTTCTTTTTCTCATAATCAGAGAAAAGATTGCAACTTTTGTAGTTCATCCACACCCACTTGAACCATTTGGCAGCTTCTTCTAATGTGATTCCTTTGTTTGGATATACTTTTGTTTTATTGTCTATTTCGCTATGGCCAGGAAAAGTAACCCGAAATTCTTTAGGTATTTTGAATCCGGCTTCTTTTAGACAGCAGAGATAGGCAGCCCTTTTTCTATCTGTTCTTGTTTTTAATGATCTGTCACTTTCATAGTTCTCGGGTAAAGACAGATCGACGGCAATAAAATTATTAACGTAATCACCTACGATTTTCTTTTCTCCCATGTAGTCTCTTATCAAACTAAAACCATTTTCTATTTCTTTATAAAAATTTACTTTCATAACCTCAAAACCGAGTTTCTCAACTACGCTGTATCGCACAACTTCATTCTTGTAAAGCTCATAAATAGCCGTGCCTTCATCTTGCAGATTGGGATTTGCATATTCTCCATTAACATCAAAAATGATTTGACCTACAGGGTATAAAGGCACGCCTTCTTCGGTAAATGAGTTTCCTGAATCTGTTTCGTCTGGAAGTGTCCGTTCGGGAGCTTTTTCTGAAATCTCAGCAGTAGCTTCAATAATTTTCTTTATAGTATTGGATTTGCCGGTACGCGTCATGCCGAAGGCAGCAGTGCGTTTGCCAACAAAATCTTGAGGGCTTACGTACACATCCACTTCTTCAACAGTGGACTGGAAACGCCTACTTGAGCTATACCGGACAACACCGATCTTAACTTCGTTTTGATTTCCCGCTATAATGCTACCGTCTCGCTGATTAACTATTTTTGTGAGGACTTTTCCGGTAGCTTTATAGACACTGTAGTTATTCGCGGAATAAAAGTTTTCCAAGTCCGCGCCAAACTCAAGCATTTCAACTTCTCTTTTTTCGCCATACTGTATTTGTTCTTTCTTGAGTTTATAAAAAGCTCCGAGAACTCGGCATTCCAGTCCGGAAAAACTAAATTCATATCGGGTAAAATCGTCAAGCTTGCTATTACTTTTGCTTCCGGCTCTGCCACTGATATCTGAGCCATTCTTGTAGTATTCAATCATCGAACTGACCACATCGTTGTCGGTAGGCAGTTTGGATGGTCTGAGAGCGCGCAGAAGAAAAGCTTCTTCAACCCCGTCTTCTCCATCGTAAAAAGCAAGGAGAAAAGTTCCTTGTGGAATGCCTTTTACGCGATGTTTCCATGCATCGGACACAAGTATTTGCGCATTTTCGTAATCGAGATAGAAAGGTCGACCAACGAAAAAACTTTCTTTTTTCCCCTCTTTGAACAAGTCAACATCCAGAATATCTTTAAGTTTCTGTTTTAGCATTTCTATACCCTATTATTAATTACTTTCAGCCTTGAATTAAATCCAGGTTCTTCAAAGCGAATAATTGAATCGTGAGCATATTTCTCGTCCATCTCAACGGATATCCAGCGACGTTTAAGTTTTTCCGCACAGTATCCAGTGGTGTTGCTGCCAGCAAAACAGTCTAAGACCAGATCGTTTTCATTTGTTAGGAACTCTGTGAAAAAATTGATCAACCCCTGATGCATTCGTGCTGGGTGAGGAGCTATGTTCTCTTTTTTGCACCTCTTCAAGTAATAATCATTGGACGTGGTATTTGAAAAACTGAGGACATTATGAGGAAGCCTAACATCCCTTTTAAGATCAATATTCTCTAATTCAAACAGATTATGTGGAATACTTCCTCCATTGTCTTTGGCGAATGCAGTTGGGTCAATGGCATGCTCAGAAGGACGTTTTCCCGAATTAAATCTTTTGGTCTTAATAAGCCTCCGCATGCTTTCAGAATAGGGACGAAGTACTTTAGAATTATCCGCTTTCGGTAGGTCCTTTTTTGCTATCCACCATACATGTGTATAGCTATCTACTGCTCGAAATCGATTGACGGTAACCCACTGAGCAGGAGAAGGAAGACGTGATGGGTTATAGCAAATAAACTCTTGAATCAGACGCAAATCCGAGTTGGAATTTTTGACGAGTTCAAATAGACATTCAAGATGTAAAAGCGACTGAACTGGTCGCTTGTTTTCCCAAGTATTTCCAATCTCAATTACTAAGGAACCGTCATGAGCAAGTAGTTTTGAGAAGATTGTTGCTAAACTAACAAACCAGTCACGATACCCTTTTCCTTGTAGATTTCCGTACCGTTTTTTTTTATTGAGTGGGAATGGTGGAGACGTAAGAATAAGATTAAATTTGTTTTTGTAATACCTCAGTAGAAAAGATTTAGAAATTTCGACAAAATCTCCAACAAACATTCTTCCGAGTTTGGTTTTGTACAATTCTGATTTCATTTTTTCGCTTGGCTTTGGATAAACTAAACTGTTATAAGCTTCTATTCAACCTCGAATCCAAGTTTGCGGGGTTTGTAATTCCCAAGGCTTCTAAGGTTTTGTCGTCAAAATCGGTTTCATTTTGCTCTGCTCAAATGTGTTTTCGCTAAATGAGTACTCGTTCCATATATGTTTTCCGCCGCTTCCATTAAAGTTTCGGTAAGCGTGGGGTGAGGATGAATAGAAAAAGATAAATCCTCCGCCGTGGCTCCCATCTCAATTGCCAAAACCGCTTCGGATATAAGTTCTCCCGCTTGAGTTCCGACAATTCCAACACCGATTATTCTCGAACTTTCCCGGTCGGCTATAATTTTCGTAAGACCGTCGGTTCTATTGAGGGTAAGCGCTCTTCCGGATGCTGCCCATGGAAATTTCGACGTTTCTATCTGCATCTTTGCTTCTTTCGCTTCAGTTTCAGTGATTCCGCACCATGCGATTTCCGGATCGGTAAAGATAACCGCGGGTATCGCCATTGGGTCATATTCCGTTTTCGCTCCGCATATGACCTCTGCGACTATTTTCCCTTCGTATGTGGCCTTATGCGCAAGCATGGGTTCCCCCGCCACATCTCCAACAGCGAAAATCGCGGGATCGTTTGTTCTTCTTTGGTTGTCCGTTTTTATAAAACCCCCTTCGTCCAAATCGACCTCGGTATTTTCAAGCCCCAGACCTTCGGTAAACGGAATTCTCCCAACCGATATTAAAACTTTTTCGTACGTTTCGGAAAAAACCTCTCCTTTCGTCTCATATGAAACTTCAACTTCACCGTTTAACTCACTAGTAGAAATCAATTTTGTTTGCAGCATTATGGATTTAAATTCCTTCTCAAGCTTCTTTCTAAGTACGCTTGTTAGATCTTTATCGACTCCTTGAAGAATTCCAGGAAGCGTTTCCACGACACTTACTTCCGTTCCCATGGAGGAAAAAAAGGTTCCAAGTTCAAGCCCTATGTAACCTCCACCTACGACAAGTAGCGTTTCCGGGATTTTTCCCAGGGAAAGAGCCCCTTCGGAGTCGATTATATTGCGACCGTTTGTATTTAATCTCGGTAATGTTCTGGGAACCGATCCGGTGCAGATAACAGCGTTTTCGAATAGAACTTCCTTTGTCTCTCCCGAGGGCTCTACGACTATAAGACCTTCGGAGGAAGTAAAAGACGCTTTTCCCTGCACGTAGTTTATCTTTCTTGTTTTAACAAGAGTTTTTAGTCCGTTTGTCAGTTTCGATACCACATTGTTTTTCCACGAAAAAAGCTTTTCCGCGTCTATTTGCGGTTCTCCGTACGTCAGGCCGAAATCTACTGCGTCTTCCGCTTCGGTTGCTACTTTAGCCGCGTGAAGAAGAGCTTTTGAAGGTATACATCCTTGATATAGGCAAACTCCTCCGGGATTGGGGTTAGGATCTATCAAGACGACTTTTTTCCCTTTGTCGGCAAGAGCGAACGCCGCGGGATATCCACCCGGCCCCGCGCCGATCACCGCTACTTCGGTGACTATCTTTTCCATTTAGAATTTATCCTTAAATATCAAGGTTCAAGTATCACTTTAAAAGGTTTTTCCAGCGTTTCGCATATCCGTCTAAGAAACTTCGCCGCCTCCACGCCGTCTATTATCCTGTGGTCGTAGGATAGTTGAAGTGGAAGCATAAGTCTCGGTTTGAACTCCCCATCGATATAAATAGGTTCTATCGAAGACTTTGAAACTCCAAGTATCGCTACTTCCGGAGGGTTTATGATCGGAGTGAAGGAGATTCCCCCTATTCCTCCAAGGTTGGTTACGGTGAAAGTGCTTCCTTGAAGTTCGTCGGGAGAGATTTTCTTATCCCTAGCTTTAGAAGAAAGGTTGTTGAGTTCAACCGCTATCTCGACAATCTCTTTTTTATCGCAATTTTTTATAACGGGGACCAGCAACCCCCTATCAGTATCGACCGCCACCGCGATATTGACGTATTCTTTGTAAATTATTGTTTTCTGTTCCATGTCGATGCTGGAATTGAATTTTGGAAATTCCGGCAGCAAAGAAGAAACTACTTTTACCAGAATAGGTGTTATCGTGAGATTTCCTCCGGCGGCTCTTACCCTGTCTTTGTTAAGTTTTCTTAGGCTTTCAAGTTCGGATACGTCCGCTTTATCAAACTGCGTTACATGAGGAGCGTTCCACGCGATGGAGAGACGTTCGGCGGTAATTTTTCTAACTGTTGAGAAACTTTCGGTCTTCGTCTCTCCCCATCTTGAAAAATCAGGAAGTTCAAATTCAACTTTTGAAGATACCGGAGAGGAAGAAGCCGAATTCATTATATTTTTCGCGTAAAGCTTTACGTCTTTTTCTAAAATTCTTCCTCCAGCTCCAGTCCCTCGGACTAAAAGAAGGTCGACTCCTATCTCTCTTGCAAGACGTCTTACCGAAGGCGATGCCGGCACTTTTACGTGTTTGCCGATATTGGGCTTATCAGAAACTTCTTCGGATTTAGATATTTCTATTCGTTCGCTTAGCTCTTTTGGAGGAAGTTCTCTTTTTTGTTCAAGTTCTTCCTTTGGAGGCGGGTCCTGCGTTTGGGATTCGGGATATTCTTTCGATAAAGTCGAATCTTTTGAACCGTCCTCGATTTTTAAAAGAAGCTGGTTTATTTTTACCAGTTCTCCGGAACTCACGTAGACATCTAAAATCGTTCCATCGGCGGGAGAAGGGATTTCTACCGCCGCTTTATCCGTCTCTATTTCGAGAAGAGGTTGTTCAGCCGAGACTTTGTCTCCCGGAGCAATGAAAACTTCTATTACTTGTCCCGATTCGACTCCTTCCCCAAGTTCTGGAAGTTTGAATTCTATCAATTCACATTCTCCTTTACGAAATCGCGGGATTCGGCTTGCAAACGTCGATTGAGAACTTGTTTATCGCCTGTTTGACGGTTTTTTCATTAATTTTGTTTTCTTTGTAAAGTTCGTAAAGAGCGGCCACCGCGATATGTCGATAATCAATTTCAAAAAAATCGCGAAGAGAGACTCTGGTGTCGCTTCTTCCAAACCCGTCGGTTCCAAGAGAAACAAGCGGTTTTGGAAAACATGAAGAAATCGAGTCCGGAAGAGTTTTTAGGTAGTCCGTGGCGGCGATGAAAACTCCTTCGGCGCCTTCCGTGCATTCGGAGACATAGCTTTTCTTTTTATCTTCTCCGGGGTGAAGTCTATTCCATCTCTCCACCTCTCGAGCGTCGCTGTAGAGTTCTTTATAACTGGTAACGCTCCACACGTCGGTTGAGACGTCGTAATGATTTTCCAGAATGTCTCGAGCTTTTAAAACTTCGTTCATTATCGCCCCACTTCCGAAAAGATGGGCTTTTTTCTCTGAATTCTCAATTTTAGAAGCCGCGAATTTATACATTCCCTTTATTATGCCCGGTTCCGCCCCCGGCGGCATCGCCGGCTGCTCGTAGCGTTCGTTCATTACCGTTATGTAATAGAAAATATCCTCGCCGTTTTTGTACATTCTCTTTATCCCATCCTCCACTATTACGGCGACTTCGTAGGAAAAAGCCGGGTCGTAGGCCTTAAGGTTGGGATACGCGTAAGCGAAATGATGGCTGTTTCCATCCTGATGCTGAAGACCTTCACCCGCAAGCGTGGTTCTTCCGGCCGTGCCTCCGACCATAAAACCCCTGCACTTCATGTCCGCCGCGGCCCAAATTAGGTCTCCTATTCGTTGAAATCCGAACATGGAATAGTATATGAAAAAGGGAATCGTATTTATCCCGTGGGTCGAGTAAGCGCTGCCCGCAGCTATAAAAGAAGACATGCTTCCCGCTTCGGTTATACCTTCTTCTAAAATTTGTCCATTGGTGGTTTCCTTGTAATAAAGAAGCGTATTAGCGTCGACGGGTTCATACAATTGTCCGACGCTTGAGTAAATTCCCACCTGTCTGAAAAGAGCTTCCATGCCGAAAGTTCTCGCTTCGTCCGGGACGATGGGAACTATAAGTTCTCCGATGTCTTTATCGCGCATTAATCTTGACAGCATATGTACGATCACCATAGTCGTTGCGACTTTTCTTTTGGGGCCGCTGGCTTTTTTAAATTCCTCAAAAATTTCTTCCGGAATTTCTTCAAGCGGTTTCGCTCTTACTTTGCGTTTCGGAAGATATCCGCCAAGCTTTTTTCTTTTTGCGTGAAGATATTTCATCTCAGGGCTGTTATCCGGCGGTTTATAGAAAGGAGTTTTGGGAACATCTTCTTCCGAAAGAGGTATGTAGAATCGAGATCTGAAACGCTTTAATTCCTCTTCGTTTAATTTTTTCTGCTGGTGAGTTATGTTCCTGCCCTCCCCCGTTTCTCCAAGTCCGTAGCCTTTTATGGTTTTGGCGAGAATTACGGTGGGAGACCCGCTGTTTTCAACCGCCGCTTTGTACGCGGCATAAACTTTTTCCGAGTCATGCCCTCCCCTGGCCATTTTCTCCAGTTGCACGTCCGAATACTTCTCAACCATGCGAAGAAGTTCCGGACGAGTGCCGAAAAAATGCTCCCTAATGTATTTCCCGGAAGATACGGTGTATTTCTGGTAGTCACCGTCTACCGCCTGCTCCATTCTCTCGACGAGAAAGCCGTCTTTGTCCTGCTCAAAAAGCGGATCCCAGGTAGTTCCCCAAAGCACTTTTATAACGTTCCAGCCGGCGCCTCTGAAAATTCTTTCAAGCTCCTGTATTATCTTGGAATTTCCTCTTACGGGACCGTCAAGTCTTTGAAGATTGCAGTTAATTACGAATATCAGATTATCAAGCTTCTCTCTTGAAGCGAGAGTTATCGCCCCCAAAGTCTCCGGCTCGTCCGTTTCTCCATCGCCGATAAACGCCCATACCTTGGCGTCCGTCTTGGGTTTAAGTCCCCTGTTCTCAAGGTATTTATTGAAACGGGCCTGATATATCGCCATTATCGGACAAAGACCCATGGAAACGGTGGGGAACTGCCAAAATCCGGGCATAAGCCAGGGATGCGGATAGGACGAGAGGCCTTCTCCGTTTATTTCTCTTCTGAAATTCCGCATTTGCTCAATTGAAATAGAGCCTTCAAGAAAAGCTCTCGCGTATATGCCCGGGGAAGCGTGACCTTGAAAATAAATTATGTCGCCTTCCCAGTTATCGTCTCCCGCTCTGAAGAAATGGTTAAATCCTATTTCGTAAAGAGTGGCGGCGGAAGCGTAAGTGGATATATGCCCTCCTATGTCGTCGTAGAGATTATTGGCGCGCACCACCATCGCCATAGCGTTCCATCTTATTACGCTTCTGATCGTGCGTTCTATTTCATAATCTCCGGGATATGAAGGTTGATCTTCGGGCGCAATGGTGTTTACGTACGGAGTGTTGGCCGCGTACGGAATGTTCACGCCTTTTTTCTGGGAATATATTCGTAGCTTTCTAAGTAGTTCGCTTGCCCTTTCGCGGCCAGAATTCTCAATCACGTATTCAAGCGAATCTATCCATTCTCGATTTTCAGCTTCCTGTTCTTCCAATGATCGAGATTTTCTTTTCATCGCCATATAAAACGCTTAAGAGAGTAAATCTCCGAGAGTCGGATTTGGTCTCGGTGGGAACTCCGACGGGTTCTTATACTTATCGCGACTTCAATAACCGCAAACCCAGTATACTGGATACGAAACGAGAATTCGGAGTTCTTAACGTTATTTTAACCGTAAAAACCCGAAATCCACCGTTTGCCGGGGGATATATTTTTATGCTTTTCAAGCGAGGTGAGAGATGGAGCTTAAGAAAAAGCGCTTCGGTTTATTTCTGTTCCGTAAACTCCGCGTCTATTACGTCATCGCCCGAGGGGGAATTTTCCTGTTTCGGCTCGGAACCCTGCTCTTCTCCCGCCGTGGCTTCTTGCTGCTGTTTTTTGTACATAAGTTCGGCAAGCTTATGAGAAACCGCGGTTATTTTTTCAGAAGCAAGATCGATTTTAGCCGGATCATCCGATTTTAAAGCCTCTTTTCCTTCAGAAAGAGCTTGTTCAAGTTCCTTTTTTTCTTCTTCGGATAGACTTTCGCCAACTTCCTGGAAGCTTTTATCGGTTCTGTAGACAAGTTCGTCGAGTTGGTTTCTTTTTTGAACCTGCTCGCTTTTCTCCTTGTCCTTATCCGACATTTTCTCGGCTTCTTCAACCATGGAATCGATCTCTTCGCTGCTGAGTCCGCTTGAAGCCTCAACTTTGACTTTCTGTTCTTTTTGAGTGGCGTTATCTTTGGCCGAAACATGCAGTATTCCGTCCGCGTCGGTGTCGAAAGTCACCTCTATCTGGGGAATTCCTCTAGCCGACGGAGGGATACCGTCAAGAATAAATCTCGCAAGGGTTCTGTTGTCGGCGGCCATTTGTCTTTCTCCCTGCAGAACGTGAATTTCAACCGAGCCTTGATTATCTTCGGCGGTTGTGAATACCTGACTCTTTTTGGTGGGGATAGTCGTGTTCCTTTCAATAATGGTGGTCATAACTCCGCCGAGAGTCTCAATACCGAGGGAGAGAGGAACGACATCCAAAAGCAGCATATCGGTTACGTCTCCTCCCAGCACTCCCGCCTGGATCGCGGCTCCCATTGCAACCACTTCGTCGGGATTTATTCCTTTACTCGGATCCTTTCCGAAAAAATCGGTTACGATTTTTTGAACAAGCGGAATTCTGGTCGATCCGCCGACGAGTATAACTTCTGATATTTCCCCAGTTCTAAGTCCCGCGTCTTTTAAAGCTTGCTCACAGGGTTTAAGCGTTCCTTTTACCAGGTCTTCCACCAGCTGTTCGAATTTCGAGCGAGTTATTTTTAACACAAGATGTTTCGGACCGCTCGCGTCGGCGGTTATAAAAGGCAGATTGACCTCAGTCTCAACGGTATTTGAAAGTTCTATTTTAGCTTTCTCCGCCGCTTCTCTGAGCCTCTGCACCGCCATTTTGTCGTTTGAAAGATCTATCCCCGAATCCTTTTTGAATTCGGAGATTATGTAGTCGATAATTCTTTTGTCGAAATCATCTCCGCCGAGATGCGTGTCGCCGTTTGTGGACTTCACCTCTATAACGTTGTTTCCAACTTCCAGCACGGATACGTCGAAAGTTCCGCCTCCAAGATCGTAAACTACTATCATCCCCTCTTTTTTCTTATCGAATCCATAGGCCAAGGCCGCCGCCGTGGGCTCGTTTATTATGCGTTTTACGTCAAGACCGGCTATTTTCCCGGCATCTTTCGTCGCTTGACGCTGACTGTCATTAAAATACGCCGGAACGGTAATAACGGCTTCTTTAACCTCGGAACCCAGGTAATCCTCGGCGGCTTTTTTCAGCTTCATAAGAATGTGCGCCGAAACTTGAGGCGGAGAATACTGTTTCCCCTCGACTTCCACCCAAGCGTCCGATTTACCCGATTTTACTATTTTGTAAGCGAGACTTTCGGCTTCTTTGGATATCTCTTCATATCTTCTTCCCATAAGTCGTTTGTTCGAATAAACCGTGTTCTCCGGGTTGGCGACGGCCTGGCGTTTCGCGGGGCCACCCACTAAAACCTCATCACCTGCCTTTAGAAACGCGACTGTCGAGGGAGTCGTTCTGGTGCCTTCTTCGTTAATTATCACTTTCGGCTCGCCGCCTTCGATTATGGCGACGCACGAATTAGTCGTTCCTAGATCAATTCCTACTATTTTAGAAGCCATTTAATTCCTCCTGATTGCTCGTACGTTTTTCGGTTAAGAGTCGGCTTTAAGTTTCCGATTCATCTGTTTGCTGAGTTTTCGGATGGACTCCGATTGGATCTGCCTGACTCTCTCTTGTGAGATTCCCAACTCTTCGGCTATTTCGCGAAGTTTTCTGGGAGGTTCACGGAAAAATCTTTCTTCTATTACTTTACTCTCTCTTTCTGAGAGCGTTTTTAAGGATTCGTATAGATTTTTTTTCGCCAAATCCTCAAATCTCAGATCGCAAAGCATTTGTTCCTGATTATCGGATGGGTCGCTCAGCATTTCTTCATAAGTTGTTGAATTTTCGTCGCCGAGTTGCTCCGAGAGAGATAGATCTCTTTTGGAAACACGAACCTGCATCTGCGAAATTTCTTTTTCCTGCACTCCGAAATGATCGGCAAGTCGATTTATATCGCCGTCTTCCATACGCGCGCTCGTTATGCCGAGTTTACGTTTCGCTCCTTCTATTTTCTGAAAAAGTCTTCTCTCGTTTTGAGTGGTTCCGAGTTTTACGTTGCTCCAGAACATCATTATATAGTTCTGGATTCTCACTCGGATCCACCAGACCGCGTAAGATATCAGTCTATACCCTTTATAGGGGTCGAACTTCTTTACGGCTCGCATAAGGCCAATGGAGCCTTCTTGCAAAAGATCCATTACGGGAAAGCCGTAAGACGCGTACTCAGAAGCGATTTTCATTACGAAACGAAGATTCGACACAACCAGTTTGTTAGCCGCCTCAAGATCTCCGTCCTCGTAATATTTCACCGCGAGCGAGTATTCCTCCTCTTTTGTTAAAAGAGGATGTTTTTCCATCTCGCGCATGAAGACCGAAAGAGAATCATATGTTGCGACTGTATTGGTCATTTCGCACTACCTCCACTGCTCAAAGTAATCATCAAAAGGACCATGTCAAGACTCCGGAGGAAAATAGGGAGAGAGGGAAATACATAGAAAATATATCAGATATGTATGCTAATTCTCTAAAATCAATTGATTTTAGCTAGCGCGCCAAATTTCAAAAAAGAGAATGAATTTTCACTCGTCGTAAAAGTGAAAACAGGGAAAATTAACCGACTCCAGCCGCCGCGACTACCTTGGACGCGGCTTCTTTCATGTCCGCGCCGGTTTGAATATCAAGTCCCGAACGGGAGAGAATTTCTCTTCCCATTTCAACGTTCGTTCCTTCAAGTCTTACTACAAGCGGGACATTTATTCCGATTTCGCTCGCGGCGGAAACAATGCCGTGAGCTATCGTGTCACATTTCATAATACCACCGAAAATGTTGACGAATATAGCATTCACGTTCCGGTCGCTCAGTATCATTTTAAAGGCTTTCGTTACTTGCTCGGTCGTCGCTCCACCGCCGACATCGAGAAAATTCGCGGGTTCTCCACCATGATGCTTGATGATATCCATAGTCGCCATGGCGAGTCCCGCTCCATTGACCAGACATCCTATATTTCCGTCTAGAGAAACGAAGCTTATTCCCGCGTCGCTAGCCTCAAGCTCCAGCGGGTCTTCTTCCCCTCTATCTCTTAACTCCCCAATTTCTCGGTGACGGAAAAGAGCGTTGTCATCGAAGTTGAGTTTAGCGTCAAGAGCTATCACCGTTTTATCGGCGGTGAGGACAAGGGGATTTATTTCCGCAAGAGAGCAATCTTTCTCTATAAACACTCGATAAAGAGAGGAAATAAGCGATACGGCCTGTTTTGCCGACGAACCTTCAAGCCCTAAGAAATAAGCGATTTTTCTACACTGATACGGTTGAACACCCAACGAAATATCCACATGTTCTTTAATGATTTTCTCAGGAGATTCAGCCGCCACCTGTTCAATCTCTACTCCTCCTTCCGGGCTTGCCATTATCACCACTTTTTCTTCGGAGCGGTCAATTACCATTCCCAAGTAAAATTCCTTCTCTATATCGGAAGCCTCTTCGATTAAGACGCTTCTTACCGTTTTGCCTTCCGGACCCGTCTGGTGAGTAACAAGATTCATACCGATTATATCGGTTGCGGCGCGCTTAGCGTCTTCATCCGTTTCAACTACCTTTACTCCGCCGCCCTTACCTCTTCCGCCGGCGTGAATTTGGGCTTTAATCACGTATTTTTTCGAATCAAGGTCCCCTAACGCCTCGGACACTTCATTCGGGTTGAAAACAACCCGACCCGCGGGAACCCTAACCCCATATTCGGAGAGAAGTTTTTTAGCTTGGTATTCGTGTACGTTCAATCTGTTTCCCCTCTTTTTATTCCCCTTTGATTTTTCTCAAAAGCCACGCTAGCGGATCGTAGTACTTGTCCACCACTCTTTCCTTAAGAGGGATAATTCCGTTATCCGTTATATGTATATCCTCGGGGCAAACTTCCGTACAGCATTTGGTTATGTTGCAAAAACCGACTCCGGCGTCCTTTCTCAAAAACTCTCTTCTATCAAGCGTATCAAGCGGATGCATTTCAAGCTCGGCGATCTTTATCATGAACCTGGGTCCGGCAAAAGCGTCTTTTCTGTCATGGTCTCGTAAGATGTGACAGACGTTTTGGCACATAAAGCACTCTATGCATTTTCGAAATTCCTGTATGCGTTCTACATCTTCCTGATGCATTGTCCAGTCGGTATCTTCGGCGGGGGTAAACGGAGGTATCTTTTTACTCATTTCGTAGTTCCAAGATACGTCGGTAACGAGATCTTTTATTACCGGAAACGTTCGAAGCGGCCGAACGGTAACAGTTTCGCCCTCGGCGAAACTATCCATACGGGTTTTGCAGGCAAGCTTGGGCTTTCCGTTTATCTCCGTACTGCAGGAGCCGCATTTGGCGGCCTTGCAATTCCACCTGACCGCCAGGTCGCCGTCGTAGTTGGCCTGTATATAGAAAAGAGCGTCGAGTACTACCATTCCCTCATCCACTGGAACTTCGTATTCTACTTCTTCTCCGCCTTGCGAGTCGCCGCGAAAGACATTCACCTTGGTTTTGGCTTCCGACATCATTTATCCTCCGTAAACAGTTTCGAAAGTTCCTCGGGCATAGACTTAGTCGGGCGCGTGGCGATTTTCATCGCCCCGTCGCTTAAACTGACTATGGAATTCAACTTTCCCCAAACCTCCTCGTCGCTCGATGGATAATCGACCCGACTATGAGCTCCCCTGCTTTCCTTTCTCTCAAGAGCGCAACGAGCGAGAGCTTCCGATACGATAAGCATTGACCTGAGGTCCCTGCACAAATGCCAACCGGGATTGAACATTACGGAACCCTCTATCTTAAGCGTTTTCGCCCTTTGCTTCAGTTTTTCTATCTCTTCTATGCCTTTTTGTATGTTTTCTTCCGTTCTGAAAACTCCTATGTAGCGTTGCATAACGTCTTGAAGATCTTGATGCACGCTATAAGGGTTCTCTCCCTGCGTGTTGTTAAAGGGTTCGCGAAGTTCGTTAGCGTACTTTTCCACAAGTTCTCCGGGCAAAGATCCGTGAGTTTGCTTGTTTGCGTAGTTTGCGGCTCCGAGCCCCGCTCTTTTTCCGAAAACGAGAAGGTCCGAAAGAGAATTTCCTCCGAGGCGATTTGCCCCGTGCATACCGCCCGCTACCTCACCGGCGGCGAAAAGACCGGGCACGCTGCTTGAGCAAGTCTCCCCGTCAACTCCGACGCCTCCCATCACGTAATGAGTGGTCGGAAACACTTCCATGGGACCTTTTGTTATGTCTATATCGGCAAACTCCATGAACTGATGGTACATGCTTGGGAGTTTTCGTTTCACGTAATCCGCTCCCCTGTGGGAAATATCCAGAAACGCCCCTCCGTGGGGAGAACCGCGACCTTGCTCAACCTCCGTGTATATTGATCTTGCTACCACGTCGCGAGTGGAAAGTTCCATACGCTCCGGATCATACTTCTCCATAAACCGCTCCCCTTCGCTATTTGTGAGTATTCCTCCTTCTCCGCGAACGGCTTCGGTAACCAGAATTCCTCTTACGCTCGGAGGCCACACCATTCCCGTCGGGTGAAACTGTATGAATTCCATATCTATAAGTTCCGCGCCGGCTTCATAAGCCATGGAATGTCCGTCTCCTGTATATTCCCAAGAGTTGGAAGTGTATTTGTAGGCTTTACCGACTCCTCCTGTGGCCAGAACCACGGCGTTTGCCCGGAAAAGAACGAATTTCCCGCTTTCTCTCCAATAGCCGAAAGCTCCCGTCACTCTATCCCCGTCCTTTATAAGATGAGTTATCGTGCATTCCATGTAGACGTCTATTCCGGTATGTATCCCTTTTTCCTGAAGGGTTCTTATCATCTCAAGACCGGTTCGGTCACCCACGTGCGCAAGTCTCTTCCAACTGTGTCCCCCGAAAGCCCTTTGCATTATTTTTCCGTCTTTGGTTCTGTCGAAAAGAGCTCCCCAGTGTTCAAGCTCTTCTACTCTTTCTGGAGCTTCCTTAGCGTGAAAAAGGGCCATTTGCCAGTTGTTAAGCATCTTTCCGCCCTTCATCGTGTCTTTGAAATGGGTCTTCCAATCATCTTTGGTGTCAACGTTGGCCAAAGCGGCGGCGATTCCACCTTCGGCCATAACGGTGTGCGCTTTGCCGAGAAGAGATTTGCAGATAAGTCCCGTCGAAGCGCCTTGGGCGGAGGATTCTATAGCGGCTCGCAGACCCGCTCCTCCGGCGCCGATCACTATAACGTCATGAGTGTGAGTTTCGTATTTTTCCACTTCTATATAAACCTCAGATCAATAATTGTTCCATTTGCGACCAGAAAAACGTAAAGGTCGGTGAGAGCCACGAAGACAAGGCTAATCCACGCCCACGTCATATGTATCTCGTTCATCGCGCTTGTGGCTCCCCACAGTCGAAAGCGCGTGGGACATCTTGAAAATACGTCAAGTTTTCCTCCCAGAAGGTGACGAAAGGAGTGGCAGGAAAACGAATACATAGTGAGCAAAAAAGCGTTTGCCGTAAGAACTATCGTTCCGAAGCCCACGCCAAAGCCGTCTTGGAAGAAAAACGCCTCAAACGCGTCTACCCATAAAAAGAATAAAACGACGGTGGAAGCGTAAAGGAAGAATCTGTGGGCGTTTTGCAGAATCAGCGGGAACTTGGACTCTCCGGTGTAAGAACCCTTTTTTCCTATAGGGTTTACCGCGCAGGCCGGAGGAGAGAGAAAAAACGAGCGATAGTAAGCTTTTCTGTAGTAATAACAGGTCGCTCGAAATCCAAGAGGTGCCCAGAGAATTAGTATGGCGGGAGAAAAAGGCCACCAATCAAAAAGTAGAAGCGGGGAGTAAAAAGGGGAAAGATAAGGATCGGCGTAGTAATATTGGTCGGAAAAAGCTCTCCAAGTCGAGTAAATTCCGAACGCCCCTAACACCACCGCAGTTATTAAAGGCGCGACCCACCATGCGTCTCTTCTAAGCGTAAGCGCCCTGTCCGCCGTACCGTTAGCCATGTCTAAAATCCTCCAAGAAATAAAATATCTCGAACGTCTGTTTGAAAATAGATGCGTCGCCGTCGAACGAAGCGGGAACTAAGACCTCATATTATTCCCATTTCGTCAATTGTTTCGCACAGGTCCTTAACTCTTCCGGCGGAAACGTAAAGAGCCTCTCTTTCCGAGTCGGAAAGCTCAAACTCTATTATCTCCTCTATCCCCGAAGAACCTAGCTTCACGGGAAGACCCACGAAAGTGTTTTCTATTCCGTAATTCCCGTCGGCAAGCACACAGCAAGGCAATATCTTCTTTTTATCTTTAAGTATGGACTCGGCCATCTCCACCGCGGACACTCCCGGAGCGTAGAAGGCGCTTCCGGTCTTTAAAAGCTTAACTATTTCCGCTCCTCCTTTTCTGGTGCGGTCCACAAGCGCTTCTATTCTTTCTTCGGAGAGAAACTGCGCCAAAGGAGCCCCCGCCACCGTCGTGTATCTTGTGAGCGGAACCATATCGTCCCCGTGCCCGCCAAGTACTGAAGCGTGTACGCTTTCGACTGAAACTCCGAGTTCCATAGAAATAAAGGTTCTAAATCGCGCCGAATCCAAAACTCCGGCCATTCCCATTACTTTTTGAGCGGAAAAACCACTTACCTTGTGCGCTACGTACACCATGGCGTCAAGCGGGTTAGTTACGAGTATAAGTATCGCTTCCGGCGAGTGTCGAGCGACGTTCTCCGTAACTTCTTTAACTATTTTGGTGTTTGTCGAGATAAGATCGTCACGGCTCATCCCGGGCTTTCTCGGAATTCCCGAAGTGATTATCACTATGTCCGAATTCGCCGTTTCCTCATAGCCGTTAGAACCCACGAAACTCACGTCGCTTCCCGAAACCGGACACATTTGGTAGAGATCAAGCGCCTTTCCCTGAGGCATTCCCTCCACTATATCTACCAAGACCACGTCGGCAAGTTCTATCTGCGCGATGCGAAACGCCGCCGACGCTCCGACGTTCCCAGCTCCTATTACGGAAATTTTCGGTCTGTTGTTATTCAAAAATCTGCTCCTTTAAAGAAATTGGATGCTTATAGACTTTAGCCCAGCACCCTGTCCATATTGGATACGATCGCTTCCCCGTATTCAGAACATTTAAGAAGAGTGGCCCCTTCCATCTGTCTTTCAAGATCGTAAGTAACGGTTTTCTGCAAAACGGTTTCCTCCATCGCTCTGAAGATCAGTTCCGCCGCCTCATGCCATCCCATGTACTGAAACATCATCACTCCGGAGAGTATCACCGAACCCGGATTCACTTTGTCCTGTCCCGCGTATTTGGGAGCGGTTCCATGGGTAGCTTCGAAGACCGCCAGATAATCGCCTATATTGCCTCCGGGAGCGACTCCCAAGCCTCCCACCTGCCCCGCGCAAGCGTCGGACATATAGTCGCCGTTTAAGTTCGGCATGGCCATCACGTCGTACTCGTTAGGTCTTGTTAAAACCTGCTGGAACATATTGTCGGCGATACGATCTTTTATAACGATTTTGCCTTCGGGCTGCTTACCGCCAAAATCGTCCCAGAGCTCATCCTCCGTTATCGTTACGTCCGAGAACTCTTCTTTCGCTAATTCATAGCCCCATTCTCTGAACGCCCCTTCGGTGAACTTCATTATGTTACCTTTGTGAACCAGAGTGACGCTTTTTCTTTTGTACTCTATAGCGTATTCAATCGCTTTGCGCACGAGTCTCTTGGTTCCGAAGGGACTTATGGGTTTTATTCCGAGTCCGCTTTGCTCCCGGATGTCCACCCCGTAGTTTTTAACGAGAAATTCTCTTATTTCATCGGCTTCTTTAGAACCGCTTTCCCATTCGATTCCCGCGTATACGTCTTCCGTATTCTCTCTGAATATAACAACATCCAGTTTGCCGGGATTTAAAACGGGGTTTGGAGTTCCCTTGATCCATCTTACGGGCCTTACGCAGGCGTATAGATCGAGTATCTGCCTCAAAGCCACGTTCAGGCTTCTTATTCCTCCTCCCACCGGGGTCGTAAGCGGACCCTTTATGGAAACTATATATTCTTTTATGGTTTCGGTGGTTTCTTCGGGAAGCCACTGGCCGGTTTGTTCGTACGCTTTTTCACCCGCGAGAACTTCAAGCCATGAGATTTTCTTCTTGCCACCATACGCCTTCTCAACCGCGGCGTCGAACACTATCTGGGAAGCGTGCCAGATATCCGGACCGGTTCCGTCACCTTCTATAAAAGGGATTACGGGATTGTCGGGAACTGCGATTTTTCTACTCGCTTCGTCAATCTGTATCTTTTCTCCACTTGCAACTGACATTAAACATTTCTCCTTTTTGGTGTAAAAGAAATTTTGAATCTCAAAATATAAAGGAAAAAAACTCGATTTTCAAATTCATTCTTCGGTTCACTTCGATATCATCTGACGCAAAACCGTCTGAAGTATCCCGCCGTTTCCGTAATATTCGACTTCCACGGGCGTATCGAGCCTGCACGTGACGCTAAATTCTTTTCTCGCGCCGTCTTTATCTTCTAACGTTACGGAAAGAGCTTTTCCCGGATAAAGACCTTCTGAAATTCCGTTTACTTCAAACGTTTCAAAACCCGTAAGTCCCAGGGATTGCGCGTTTTCTCCTTCGGCGAACTGAAGCGGCAAAACGCCCATTCCCACAAGATTGCTTCTGTGAATCCTCTCAAAACTTTCAGCTATAACGCATTTCACTCCGAGAAGCGCCGTTCCCTTCGCCGCCCAGTCTCGGGAACTTCCGGTTCCGTACTCCTTTCCGCCTATAACCAACAGTTCCGTTCCTTCGTTAATATATCTTGAGGACGCTTCGTAAATCGACATTTCCTCATTCGTCGGAACGTAAACGGTAAAGCCTCCCTCTTTTTCTCCCACCATTTTGTTTTTTATCCTAATATTGGCAAACGATCCTCTTATCATTACCTCGTGGTTTCCCCTTCTCGAGCCGAAACTGTTAAAATTCGCGGGTGAAACGCCTTTCGATACTAGATATTCGCCGGCGGGTCCGTTTTTGGGAATGGAACCCGCGGGTGAAATATGGTCCGTGGTTATCGAGTCTCCGAGAAGCGCGAGCACTTTAGCGTTTTTTAAGTCCTTAGGGTCGGATACGTCGAGTGAGAAATCGTCGAAAAACGGCGGGTTTTGTATGTAGGTGGAGTCGTCTTCCCACTTGTAAATATCCTCTTTGGGGGACGCAAGCGATTTCCACGTTTCATCCCCTTCGAAAACTTTTGAATACTGATTTTTGAATATTTCGGGTTTAATCGATTCGGCAACCGTGTCCATTATTTCCCGCTGGGTGGGCCATAGATCTTTTAAAAACACTTCCTCACCGTCGCTTCCAACTCCGAGAGGCTCTTGGTAAAGGTCGATTCCCACCGTGCCCGCTATGGCGAAAGCTACCACAAGCGGCGGGGAAGCCAGGTAAGCGAGTTTTACGAGAGGATGAACTCTGCCTTCAAAATTTCTGTTTCCGCTTAGAACCGCCGCACATATAAGATCGTTTTCCCTTATCTCCGAGTCCACTCTCTCCGGAAGCGGGCCGCTGTTACCTATACATGTCGTGCATCCGTATCCGACAAGATCAAAGCCGAGTTTTTCAAGATACGGGGTAAGTCCGGCGGCGTTTAGATAGTCCGTCACAACTCTCGAACCCGGCGCGAGACTCGTTTTCACGTAAGGATTCACGGAAAGACCTCGCTCCACGGCTTTTTTGGCGAAAAGACCGGCTCCGATCATAACCGAAGGATTCGAAGTGTTGGTACAGCTGGTTATCGCGGCTATTACCACCGAGCCGTCTGAAATTCCGTTTGCCCCGCCCGAAGAGCTTCCTCCCCCTCTCGAAGCCAAACTTTCGGTATAAGATTCTTTCATGTCTCCAAGCGAAATCCGATCCTGCGGACGGTTAGGACCGGCGAGAGCGGGTTCCACGGTAGATAAGTCGAGTTCAAGCGTATCGGTGTAAACGGGAGCTTCGGAGTCGTCGGTGCGGAACATTTTCTGCTCCTTCGCGTACGCTTCGACGAGTTCGATCAGATCCCCCCTACCCGTCGTCTCAAGATATTTAAGAGTTTCGTCGTCTATGGGGAAAAATCCCATGGTGGCTCCGTACTCGGGAGCCATGTTAGCTATTGTGGCTTGATCGGAAAGCGCGAGATTGCTAACTCCCGGTCCGAAAAATTCGACGAATTTACCGACCACGCCCTTTTTCCTGAGCATCTCGGTTACTTTTAAAACCAGGTCGGTAGCGGTAACGCCGCGTTCAAGGCCGCCTATTAATTTGAATCCGACCACATCGGGTATCAGCATGTAAAGAGGCTGCGCGAGCATGCAGGCTTCGGCCTCTATTCCCCCCACTCCCCATCCCATAACGCTCAGACCGTTTATCATGGTAGTGTGAGAATCCGTTCCCACCAGAGTGTCCGGGTAAGCGACCGTATCCGAATCTACTTGTTTTGAAGCTATTACGCTTGCCAGACACTCGAGATTCACCTGATGCACTATACCGGTTCCGGGCGGTACGACGCTGAAGTTGTCAAAAGATTCCTGCGCCCATTTCAAAAACGCGTACCTTTCTCTGTTTCTTTCGTATTCGACTTCCACGTTTTTTCCGAAAGCGTCGCCGCTTGCGAAATAATCGACCTGGACGGAATGGTCTATTACGAGATCTACCGGCACCACGGGGTTAATCAGAGAAGGATCTCCTCCGTTTCGCGAAACCACTGACCTCATCGCGGCCAAATCGACCACGCAGGGAACTCCGGTGAAATCCTGAAGGATGACTCGCGCTGGGTTGTAGGGGATTTCTTTCGCTTCGGTGTTTTTCGAATCCCAGTTCGCAAGAGATTTAACGTGTTCTTCTGTCACGATCTTTCCGTCGAAATTCCTGAGCACGTTTTCAAGCAGTATTCTTATTGAGTAAGGAAGTTTGGATATCGACACGCCGTATCGCGATTCAAGCTTCCCCAGAGAGTATATTTTATAAGTCTTGCTGCCGACTTTAAGGTCGGAGAGAGTGTTAAGATTATTGGCTAAAGACATATGGCACCTCTTCTTTACGATTTCGCGTTTAATTCGGATTAGGCGGATATGCTACCGGATAAAAGAGTAAAAATAAAAAAACCGCCGCGGCGGAAAAATTTAGCCGCCGTAGGGAGCGTTTAAGAGATCGCGGGGCATTTCCCGGCCGTATCCCTTCGGATCAATCGATCTTTCTAAGCGCGACGCTTACGTTGGTTCCCCCGAAACCGTAAGAATTGCTGAGCGCGACGTTTATTTCGCTCTCTCTCGCGGTATGCGGGACGTAATCCAAATCGCATTCGGGATCGGTTTCGAAAAGATTTATCGTCGGAGGCAAAACGGCGTTTTTAAGCGCGAACACGCAGATTGCCGCTTCCACTGCGCCCGCGGCGCCGAGCATGTGACCGGTCATGGATTTTGTCGAACTTACCGGGATCCGCCTGGAGTTCTCTCCGAACACGGTCTTTATAGCTTTGGTTTCGTTAACGTCGTTTAGACGCGTCGAAGTTCCGTGAGCGTTTATATAATCAACGTCTTCGGGGTTAAGACCCGAGTCCTCAAGCGCGGCGCTCATGCAACTCGTCGGACCTTCCAAAGAAGGCGCGGTGATATGAAACGCGTCGGCGCTCATTCCCGAACCCAAAACTTCGGCGTATATGTTCGCGCCCCTTTTCTTCGCGAAATCCATCTCCTCGAGAATCAGTACCCCCGCTCCTTCGGAGAGAATGAATCCGTCGCGATCTTTTTCAAAAGGCCGAGAAGCCGTCGCGGGATCGTCGTTTCTTGTCGAAAGAGCTCTCATGGAGTTAAAAGCCGCGAAGGTAAGCGGTATGAGCGGAGCTTCGGAACCACCCGTTATCATAACGTCGGCTTTGCCGCTCTGTATGAATTTGGCGGAAAGAGCCAGCGCGTGACCACTTGCGGAACAAGCGGTCGTCGAAGAACAGTTCGGGCCTTTGGCGTTAAACTCTATCGAGACGTATCCCGAAGCCATGTTAGTCACTATGTTCGGGATAAAGAAAGGAGAGACGCGGGAAGGTCCTTTGTTCTCCATAGTCAACACGGTTTCGTAGAATGTTTTCATTCCACCGATACCGGACCCGATAAACGTTCCGGTTCGCTCGGAAATATCATCTGTAATCTCAAGCCCGGCGTCTTGAAGCGCGAGTAAAGTCGCAGCGACCGAAAACTGAATAAATCTGTCGTTTCGCTTCGCGTCTTTCGGATCCATAAACGAATTTGGATCGAAACCTTTCACTTCTCCCGCGATCTGCGTTTTAAGATTCGAGGGATCGAAAGTCGAAACTCCCACCACTCCCGAGGTCCCTTCGCATATAGAGGACCATGTCGCGTCGTTTCCCACCCCCAGGGGGGTTATAAGCCCTATTCCCGTAACTACTACCCTTCTTCGCATACTTCTCCTTATTTGTCGTCTTCGGACGCGGATTCAAGCGAGTCGCAAATGAAGCTTATGGCGTCTTGAACGGTGATTATGTTCTCCGCGTCTTCATCAGAAATTTCAAGCCCGAACTCATCTTCCATTGACATTATCAGTTCAACGAGATCAAGCGAGTCGGCTCCAAGATCTTCTATAAAAGAAGAATCCGGGGTTATTTCATCCTCGGATTTGCCGAGCTGGCTTGCGATCATATCCTTAACTTTAGCTAAAACTTCCGTTCTATCGTTTGACATATCGAGTTTCAACCTCCTCCAAAATTTTACATGTAAATTCCGCCGTTAACCTTTATAACTTCCCCCGTTATGTAGGAGGCGCCTTCGGAAACCAGAAAACAGACGACGCTTGAGATATCCTCGACGCGTCCGAATCTTCCGAGAGGCACGGCCTCCATATATTTTTTTCTCATATCCTCGGGAATATCGCTTATTATATCCGTCTCCACAAAACCCGGACTAATCGCGTTTACCGTTACGCCTCTTGAACTGAATTCTTTGGCGGACGCTTTGGTAAAGCCTATTACTCCGGCTTTCGAAGCCGTATAGTTCGTCTGACCGGGATTTCCCACCTCTCCCGCAGTCGAGGTAATATTAACTATTCTTCCGTAACGATTTTTAAACATTCCCCTGGCGACCGCCTTGGTACAGTTAAACGTCCCCTTAAGGTTTATGTCCACGACGCTGTCCCAATCCTCCTCGCGCATTCTTACCAGAAGCCCGTCTTTTCTTATTCCCGCGTTGTTAACGAGTATATGTATTCCGCCGAGTTCGTTTGAGACGTTTTCGACAACGCTTTGAACCTCGGCGAAATCGGAAACGTCAAAACCGACGGTTCTGCCATCTCCTCCGGCTTGTTTTATTTCTTCAAGGGTTTCTTCGGCCGCCTTAAGACTGCTTGCGTAGTTAATCAACACGTAAGCTCCCCGCAGGGCAAGTTGCTTGGCGACGCTTCTTCCTATCCCTCTCGATCCGCCGGTTACAAGAGCGATCTGCTTATCCAGTTCCATTTCCATCTGCTTTAATATGATTTAACTCACTCGATTTTTCAATACTTACGCAATTCACGTTGCCGAGAGTTCTTTTCACAAGCCCGCTTAGCACTTTGGAAGGACCGATTTCGAAAAATTCCGAAACTCCCGAATTTTTAAAAAACTCAAGAGATTCAACCCACCTGACGGGACTTACCACTTGTTGTGTTAAAATATCCGCTATTCTATCCTGTCTGAGATTCGCTTCCGCTTCCGTGTTGGTAACCACGGGATATTTCATCGGACGAAAATCCACCCCCTCCACCACTTCGCGAAGACGCAAAGCCGCGGGCTCCATCAACGAGCAGTGGAAAGGAGCGCTCACTTCAAGTTCCACAACCCGCTTCGCTCCCATTTCTTTCGCGACGGAGCAAGCTTCCAAAACGGCGTCGGAGTCGCCGGAGATAACGGTTTGCACCGGCGAATTGAAATTCGCGGGAGAAACCACTCCTTTTTCTTTCGGAACCGCACCGCACGCTTTTTTTACCTCTTCAGACGATATTCCAAGCACCGCCGCCATTTTACCCACTCCCGGAGGAACCGCTTCCTGCATGAATTCCCCCCTTTTTCTAACCACGCGCACGGCATCGCTAAACTCCATCGATTCCGATGCCACAAGGGCGGTAAACTCCCCGAGGCTATGGCCGGCGAGAAGATCGGCTCGCAACCCCGTTTCCAGAAGAACCACTCTCAATATCGCCACGCTTGTGGTTAATATCGCGGGCTGAGCGTTTGCGGTGAGGGATAAAGTCGCCGCGTCTTGTTCGAAGCAAAGCCTGGCGACGTTAATTCCTAAAGAATCGCTTGCTTCCTCAAAGGTTTCTTTCGCGATTTTAAACTCGGCGTAAAAATCCTTCCCCATTCCTACATACTGCGAGCCTTGTCCTGGAAACAAAAAAGCTATCATGGATCGTAACGTGGTTAATCCTGCGCCGTGGGTTCTGCGTCCGGCACTTGTTTAAAGAAGTTTCTTCCTTTGTAATATCCGCAGCTTGGACAAGCTCTATGCGGAGGTTTCATCTCATTGCATTCAGGGCAGAAAGACGCTCCGGGCAACGCAACGGAATAATGAGTTCTTCTTTTTCTTGATTTCGATCTGGATGTCTTTCTCTTGGGTAACGCCATTTTTAACTCCTTTAGCTTAAAGCTATATTTTTATCCCCTTAAGTATCGCGAAAGCGGATTCCGAGTCGGAAACTTCGCATTCGCAACGCTCCCGATTAAGGTTTTTTCCGCATCCGCAGCAAAGTCCCTTGCAGCTCTCGGAGCAGACCGTTTTGTAGGGGAGCGAAAGATTTATCTGCTCTCTCATGTAATCGTTAAGATCTATGGTTTTACCTCCGTAAGTTTCGTAATCGACTTCTCCGCCTGATTCCATATTTCTTTCCGCGTCGCGAGGGGAAAGAATCAGCCTCAAATCAACCTTCTTGTCCACGCTCATATCGCTTAAGCAGAGAGAGCATTGAGAACTTACGGTGAATTCTATTTTCCCGCCTACCTCCACTTCGCTTGCCATTTTAGAAACGCTTATTTGAAACTCAATATCGGAATCCACGATCGCGATCCCGGATATAGGGTTATCGTCTCCTCTAAGCCACCTAGGTTTTCTTCTAAGAGTAAAGCTTCCGCCTTCCTCTTTTATTTCCGATAAATTTAATATCATCGCACAGAAACCTGGCCTGCGAAATCGCTCTAATATAAACCACAATCTCTTTATTGCAAGTTGAGCGGAGAAAACCCGACAGACGATCTTCTCCACTCAAACGTTATGGCACGCGACTTTACTTCCTTCGGGTCCTTTTTTCTCAAGATCGGGAGTTTGTCTTTTGCATATCTCAGAAGCTATGGGGCACCTCGGATGAAAACTGCATCCGGAGGGAATATCCGAAAGACTTCGAATCTCTCCCGATATGGAAACTTCATCGCCTGTTCCGTTTTTCGTTCCCCGTATTTCGGGAATGGCGGAGATAAGCATTTTGGTGTACGGATGCGCCGGGTTTGAATAAATGTTTTGACTCGACGCGACTTCAACTATTTTTCCAAGATACATTACCGCTACAAGATCGCTTACGTGTTTCACGACGCGTAAATCGTGGGATATGAACAGGTAGGAAAGCCCGTGTTTTTTTTGCAAATCCCGAAGCAGATTTATTATCTGCGCCTGAACGGAAACATCGAGCGCGGACACGGGTTCGTCGCAAACGACGAACTTCGGGCGAAGCGATATAGCGCGCGCTATGGCTATTCTCTGGCGCTGCCCTCCGCTAAATTCGTGCGGGTAGCGATTCAAAACGTCCGCTCCGAGCCCGACTTCGCTCAAAAGCCGCACGACAAATTCACCTCGCTCCTCTTTACTTACCGTGTTGTGAATACTTATCCCTTCGCTAACCAGCGAATTTACGTTCATTCTGGGATTGAGCGAGCCGTAGGGATTTTGAAAAATCATCTGCATCTCTCTTCGAAGAGTTCTGAGGCTTGAGTGATCAAGCTCCGTAATATCGTTTCCTTCGAAAAAAATCCTGCCAGCGGTCGGAGAAATAAGCCTGAGCACCGTTTTTCCAAGCGTCGTTTTTCCGCTTCCGCTCTCACCGACAAGACCAATGGTTTTTCCGCTCGGCACTTCAATATCCACATCATCTACGGCGCGTACATAACTAGAAACTCTGGAGAAAATTCCTTTTCGCACTGGGAAATACTTTTTCAATCCACTTACGCTTACTATGGCTTTATTCATGGTCTTAACCGGGCGATAACGTTGAAGTTCCTATGTTTGCAAATACCGCGCTTTTTTCTTGTCGAGTGTCGATTGTGATCTTAGATCAACTTTCATATTGTTAATTACAATGGGCAGTTATAGAAATTTTATCAAGAATTTTTCGAAGTTTTTTAACAAAGTAAAATTTCAATCATTTTTCATTCCATTTTTCAAAAACATATCGTATCGAAAACACGCAGAAGCGTGAGAGTCGGAAATAGAGTAAAGTCGGGGTTGCGACTCGAAACATTTTTCTTCCACGTACTCGCAGCGATTATTGAATCTGCATCCTTTCGGAAACTCTCCCGGGGATGGGATCGCGCCCTTTATGGAGTTTAACTCTTCACCCGACGACCGACCGGGAATCGAATTTATAAGCCCTATGGTGTAAGGATGCGCGGGAGCTGAAAAGAGTTGCTCCACGGTCGCTTCTTCCACCACTTTACCCGCGTAAAGAACGTAAACTCGGTCGGCGATATTGGAAATAACCCCCAGATCGTGAGAGATAAACATTACGGCCATGGAGAACTTATCGCGAAGGCTTTTTATAAGCGACAAAATCCCCGCCTGAATCGTTACGTCAAGCGCCGTGGTGGGTTCGTCGGCTATTAGTAATTCGGGGTTGCAGGCAAGAGCCATGGCTATCATAACTCTTTGGCACATGCCTCCGCTAAGTTCATGCGGATAGCTTGAATATCTATCCGAGGGAGACGGTATGCCAACTGTGTCAAGGAGGAAAAGGACTCTTTTTTTCTCTTCTTCTCTCGAGACGTTTTCATGAACTCGTATGACTTCCCCTATCTGATCTCCTATGGTGTAAACGGGATTAAGAGAACTCATCGGCTCTTGAAATATCATGGAAATTTTATTTCCGCGATAATCTCTTAGTTCCCGTTCGGTGAGCGAAAGGAGATTTTTTCCCCGATACGTTACCTCGCCTGAATTTATTTTAGCCGGAGGCGAAGGCAGAAGCCCCATTACGGAGAGCGCCGTAAGGGTTTTTCCGCAACCGCTTTCTCCGACCACTCCGACTATCTCCCCTTTTCCGATCCGAAGATTCACGTTTCCCAAAACTTCCACTTCTCCCGCCTGCGAAGGAAAGGACAAGCTTAAGTTCTTTATTTCTAAAAGATTCGAATCCGTCATTTCGGTAATATTATCTTTCTTTCAGTTTCGGGTCTATCGCGTTTCGAAAACCCTCTCCTACCAGGTTAAGCGCCGTAACGGTAGCGAAAATCGCGAGTCCGGGGAAAATCACGAGCCACCAGGCGAAATCCACGTATTTTTGAGATTGCGAGATTATCTCTCCCCAACTGGGCTCGGGAGGAGTTACTCCGAATCCGAGGAAGCTTAGGCTTGATTCCACCAAAATAGCGCCCGCCACGCCGAAAGTGGCGCTTACCAATACCGGAGCCAGGGCGTTTGGAAGAATATGTCTCAATATAATTCTTCGATCGCCGCTTCCAAGCGACGACGCGGCCTCCACGTAACTTGCCCGGCGAAGTTTTAAAAATTCCCCGCGAAGAAGTCTCGCCACTCCCGTCCACCCGGTAACGCCTATCACTATCATAATGTTGTATATGCTGGGCTCGGTAAACGCCAAAATAGTCAGGATGAGGAAAAAAACGGGAAAAGTGATCATAACCTCTATAAGTCTTGAGATCGTAAAGTCTATCCAGCCTCCGTAATATCCGGCAAGCGCCCCGAGAATCATTCCTATCACCAAAGCTATTCCAACCGCCACCACTCCTATGGAAAGCGATATTCTCGCTCCGTGAATCATGCGGCTCAAAACATCCCTTCCCCTGTCGTCTGTACCTAGGAAATGATTTTCGTCAGGAGCCGAAAGCACGGAGAGAAAGTCACTTTCCGTGGGACTGTATTTTACGGGCGGAAACACCGAAAACACATCCGGATTATCAAGATATTCCGCTCGAAAATCCCTGCCGCGAAACTCCGGATAATCAACTAAAACGGGAAAATAATATTTTTCGTTCTCAACGATTACTATCGGTTTGTTTCCGGCAAGAAAACTTTCGAAAAGCGCCGTCGCGGCAAGAAAAAATATGAAAAAAAGCGACGCGTAGGCAAGTGAGTCTTTTTTAAACTCAACCCACACTCCGTCCCAATACCCTGCCGCGTGATTTTCCTTCATGATTTTCTCTCAAATCCTATTCTCGGGTCTACAACCGCGTAGGCTAAGTCAGACAGCAGAATGCCGATTAGGGTAAGAAAAGCCGAAATCGTGGCGACCGCCATTATCACGGGATAGTCCCTCGCGAGTACCGATTCGAAACCCAGCCTCCCTATCCCGGGAATGGAGAATATGGTTTCTATAATAACGCTCCCCCCTATCATCGCGGGCAGTATGGAGGCGATTATGGTAACTATGGGAATAAGCGAATTTCTAAAAGCGTGTTTGAAAAGCACTCTGTTCGGCGAAAGTCCTTTCGCCCTCGCGGTTCTAACGTAATCCTCCCTTAGCACTTCAAGCAGACTTCCTTTTTGAAAACGGGACAGAGAAGCCAAACTGGCGTAAGTAAGACAGAACACCGGAAGCACCAGATGCCAGAGAAAATCCAATGTTTTCTGGAAGAAAGGAAGGTTTTCATAACCCCTTGAATGAACTCCGTATATGGGAAAAATATCGAAAAAATCTCCGCCGCCGAAGAAATAAATCAGCACTACCGCCATCCAGAAACCGGGAATCGAGTAGAGAAGAAAAAGAACGAAGGTCGTTGCTCGTTCCGAAAAACTCCATTGCCGCACCGCGGACCACGCGCCTATCGGTATGGCTAAAAGGTAAACCAAAAAGATTGAAAGCACGTTAAGAGTGAGAGTAATCGGAAGTCTCTCGGCTATCTTGTCGATAACCGGGCGATGATCTCTGTAGGAATTACCGAAATCAAGCGTTACAACCTGACGAAGCCAGATAAGGTATCTTTCGTGAACCGGTTTATCCAGACCGTAAAGTTTTTTTGTCTGCTCGATTATTTGCTCGGTTACCTGACTGCTCTTTAACCCCTGCTCAGCCGACATGCCGATTTCAACCGGAGTTCCGGGAGCAAGCTGTATAACCAGAAAGGTAATAAGAGTAATTCCGAACATTGTCGGAATCACGAGCAGAAGTCTTTTAAGTATGTAATTTTTCATAAAAAAAGCGGATTCGGGGAATTACGCGCTAAACCCGGCGGAAAAATTATAACTTTGAAAATCGAATTTCGATTGTAAGGCCACAAGCGGTTCTAAGGATTCCCTTCGGTGATTACTTCCTAGTATTTTCGCAGGCCTTTCGGCACGTACCACTCAAGCGGATCGATTCCCAAAGGATAAAGCTTCACGTTTTTGAATCTTTTGTTTACCGCCACGTTTGATTTTCTCGCGTATAAAAACGTATACGGCTGCTCTTCATGCAGAATTTGGGAGAATTTCCGGTATATCTTCACCCTTTTCTCTCGAGAGAACTCTTCTCTTGCTTCCTCGATCAAAGCGTCGGCCTCCGTGTTTTCAAAGCCCACGAAATTGGAACCGCTTCCCGATTGAGAAGAATGAAAGATCTGATAAGGATCTACATCAACTCCCAGACTCCATCCCAAACTCACCGCGTCGAAATTTCGCTCGTTTATGTTTTGAAGCATAACCGCCCATTCCATTTTTCTTATGGTCATCTCTATTCCGGAGCGGGAAAGCTCCTCTTTGAGTATGGTCGCGATTTTTTCCCCGGTTTCCGAGCCCGTGGAGAGAAAAAATTCAAAACGAAACGCCACTCCGTCCTTATCTCTTATTCCATCGCCGTCGCTGTCGCTCCACCCCGCTTGATCAAGAAGCTCTCCGGCTTTTCGCGGATCGTAAGCCAGGGGCTTTATATCTTTCGGATATTCCGCGCTGTTTATATAGAAAGTGGAATTCACCACTTCTCCCAGACCCAAAAGGATTTCTTTTAAAATAGTTTCCCTGTCGACAAAATGAGTCATGGCTGTTCTAACTCTTTTATCCTCGAAGAATTTCTTTTTAGAGTTCCAGCCTATGTAGTAGTAATTCGGCGTGGTGTAAGCGGTTTTATAGAATTTATTTCGAAACGTGGCTCCGCAGCTTTGTTTCGCCCATTGAATCGGAAGAAGGCTCGCCAGATCGATTTCCTCTTTCTTAAGCAACTGAAACACCACGGTGGAATCGACTATGACTTTGTAGACGATCTCGTCAAGATAAACCGGGTTGCCCCAGTAACTGGGATTTTTCTTTACCTTTATCTCCGTGCCGGTTTCCCATTTCTCGAAAACGTAAGGTCCGGTACCGACGGGGTTTCTGCCGGCGGGATTGGAGTTGAAATCTCCTTTTTCAAATAAATGCTTCGCCACTATGGGAATTCCGCCGCAGTACTCCAAAGCCAGAAAATAGGGTTTCGCGTATTCGCATCTTACGGTGTGAGAATCGATTTTGGTATAGGATTTAACGTCCTGATAATAGACTCGTAAATGAGCGGCGGCGACTTTGGGATTTTTTATGGAATTATAGGAAAAAACCACGTCATCGGCGGTAAACGCGACGCCGTCATGCCACTTCACGTCTTTTCTTAGATTAAACGTATAGGAAAGACCGTCTTTTGAGACTTCCCAGGAACTCGCGAGAAGAGGTCGAAACCCGAGAGTTTCATTGTCTCTTTCTATAAGCGCTTCGTAAACTCCCGCGTTAATTATATTTTCGTAAACATCCGTTGCCGTAATGGGATTGAGATTGGCGGGTTCCGCTCCCAAAGTCCTTATAAGCACCCCTCCCTGTTCAAAAACTTCCCCGGTCGAGCTTCCGACCAGCAGAGCGTTATCGTTTTCATCTTGACAGTTAGCGGGGTCTCGAGCGCAGCCGGTTAAAACAAAACCTATAAACGAGACTAAAAACGCGAGTAGAAAAAAACGCGAGCAACTTTTCATAAACATCCCCATAAATCAGGTCGCGGGGTACGAGAAAGTATGGAGGTCATATCGCTTAAAGCTTAAGGACTCTCTTTTTTATCGAGGACGTTTGTTGTCTCTTTTTTCGTAAACGCCGAGAGAATATCGATCGGAAGAGGAAGAATTATCGTCGAAGCCTTTTCCGATGAAATATCGTTTATCGTCTGGAGAAATCTAAGCTGCAGAGAAACGGGGTTTTTCGACAGCACTTCGGAAGCTTCGGCAATTTTCGCCGACGCCTGAAACTCTCCTTCGGCGCTTATCACCTTGGCTCTTCTCTCTCTTTCGGCTTCGGCCTGCTTAGCCATGGCTCTTTGCATTTCCTGCGGAAGATCGACGTACTTAACCTCCACCATCGTAACCTTTATTCCCCATGCGTCAGTCTGTTTGTCTAGAACTTCCTGCAGTTTCACGTTCAATTTTTCTCTTTCCGCCAAGAGTTCATCGAGCTCCACTTGACCGAGGGTGCTTCTCAAAGTCGTTTGAGCAAGCTGGGAAGTGGCGTAGAGATAGTTTTCAACCTGCAAAATAGCCTTGCTGGGCTCTACAACCCTGAAATAAACGACCGCGTTCACTTTTACCGAAACGTTGTCCTTCGTTATTACGTCCTGGGGAGGGACGTCCATGGTGACAAGCCTTAGGCTGACTCTCACCATCTTTTCAAGAAAAGGAATGACTATTATAAATCCGGGACCTCTTACACCGACTATTCTTCCAAGACGGAATATTACCCCTCTTTCGTATTCGAAAAGAATTTTAAGTCCGGAAATAACAATAATAAAAACAACTACAAGTAAAACAATCGCGGTCATAGACATATTTTTAATCCTCTATTTAATCTTTATAAGCGGCGACTTTTAAAATAAGATCGCCTTTGCTCTCAATCACTTTTATTTTCTCACCGGGGGTAAGATTCTCGTCGCTTGTCGCGTTCCAGTACTCCCCGTGAACATATACCTTTCCGGCCTTCCCCGACCAGGACACTACCTCTCCCTTCTGGCCAAGCATTCCCTCGAAACCACCCTGCACCTGAATTCCAAGGGACTTTACTCCAAAGTATACAACAAGAGCCGAAATTAATCCAACGGGCACCGAAACGGCGGCTATGGTTCCGTAGCTAACCCCGAGATCCGAGTTCGGAGTATCGAAAAGCAGCAATCCTCCGAAAACAAAGCACCCTATCGACGCCAAACTCAAAAGACCGTAGCTTGTCACGTACATCTCCGAGATTAAAAGCGCCGTCGCAACGAAAAGCATTATCAGGCCGGCGTAATTGAAGGGAAGAATTTGAAGGGATACAAACCCTATAATAAGGCAGATAAACCCCGCTACGCCCGGAAAAATCATGCCGGGATTGTAAAACTCGAGGAATATTCCAAGCGATCCCAGAGAGAGAAGCAAAAAAGCTATGTCGGGAGTGCTTAGAATATCCACTATTTTCTGCTTAAGGCTCATTTTAAGTTTTTGCGTTTTAGCTCCCGAGGTCTCAAGACGAACGTTTTTTCCCGAAATTTTTACCTCCATTCCGTCTATTTCGGAAAGCAGGGAACCGACATCCTCGGAAATAATGTCTATCACTTTTTCCCGAAGCGCTTCATCAGCGGTTATGGAAGCGCTCTCCTTTACGGATTTAACGGCCCACTCCGCGTTTCTTCCTCTTTCTTTAGCTATGCTTTCGATAAAGGACACCGCGAAACTTTCAACTTTTTTGCTCATCACCTCAGAAGAGCTTTCTTCCTGTTCCTCTCCCTCTTTCTCGGGTTTCTTGGGAGCCGTGCCTCTTTGCCCGAGCATTACGGGACTCGCCGCTCCTATACTGGTTCCGGGAGCCATGGCGGCGACATGCGCGGAGAGCGTGATGAAAACCCCGGCGGAAGTAGCAGTCGCTCCTTTCGGATATACGTAAACGATTACGGGAACTTCTGAATTGAGAAGAATCTTTACTATGTCTTTAGTGGAATTAAGCAAACCTCCCGGGGTATCCATAAGAATTAAAAGAGCGTCCGCGTTTTGGGTTTGAGCGGTCGTAATCGCGGTCTTTATATAGTCAACCGTGGAAGGATTTATGGACCCGTTTATCTCGATCTCGATTATTTTCGATTCTTTGGGAAAAACCTGTTCACTCGCGGCGTAAATTCGGTAGGAAGCAAGCGAGAAAAAAAGAAAGAACAGGAGGAAAAAGCAAGAGGCGAAGCTTTTTTCGAACCGTATATTAGACCTTTTTTCGAAACTTTCCCAAACGGCGGGGAAGAAAGTCAAAACCCTCCCTACACAATTTCCCAAAACTTTCATATGTCGACTGAAAAAATTATTCGCTTCTCTCATCTCTGACTATCTTAACACAGATAAACCGGCGAAAAAGTAAATATTCCGCGAAGAAATTCAAGGAGAGTTAAAAAGATTTCACAAAGCCTTTTCGCGTGGCGGATCGAAAAACCAAAGAGATTACTTATTTAAGTTCTATCAGGTAAATTTTGTCGCCATGACGAAACCAAAATACACAACCAAGGAACTTAAGCGTCCGGACAGATTCAGAGAAATTCTCGCCGAATCGCTTGAGAACCTCTCGAAATATTTTAACAGAATACTCGTCGCCATTGGCGTTTTGGTTCTAGCGCTTCTTGGCTTTTGCTTCGCGTCTTCCGAGGTGGAAAAAGAAGAGCTTCTGGCGAATAAACAGTTTCAGAAGGCTCTTGAGAGCTACGGGGAAGAAGAGATGGGGAAATCCCTCGAATATTTAAGCAAAGTGCGTGAAGAACACCCGAAAACGGACGTATCGACCCTGTCTCTTTACCATATGGGCATGATAAACTATAAAATCGGGAATTTTGAGGAAACGATAAAGAATCTCGAGCTTTTTCTCGCCGAAGACAAAGATATTGAAGACGGCATTTTCAAAGACGGTTCTAATCTTGTAATCGGGCTATGCGAATTCGAGCTCGAAAATTGGGAGAGAAGCATAAAACGTCTCTCCGAAGTGGATAACCCGGAAAGTCCCTATTACCTTCAAGCGAGAAGATATTTAGGTCTTATATACGAAAAAACCGGCGAGAAGGAAAAAGCTGAAAGAATTCGTCAGGAAACGGATTACTCAGAAAAACAATAAAATCGGCTAAACTCACCGCGATTCTTTTAAACCATCTAATCGATTTCTAAGATATTAGGAGTTTTTACCGTTCGGCGTCGGAATCGCCATGGTGCCGAAGGCGGGAGTCGAACCCGCACGCCCGTAGGGCACTACCCCCTCAAGATAGCGCGTCTGCCTATTCCGCCACTTCGGCACTGAATTAGCAGTACGAAAAATATCACGCGGGAGTTAAATTTCAAGCTCCGAATTTTCTAAGCCGCCCGGCGTGGGCTAGCAGAAGAGGCATTATTTCCGTAGCGTTTATAATGCCTAAATCGCCCGAGAGGCACTGCGATTCGGAAAAGTTTTTCGCCGCGGTTTTTCTGCAGTATTTCGAACTGATCATAAGAGGCACCGGGTGCCAGCTGTGCGATTTCATCGAAGCGGGAGTGGAATGATCTCCCGTAACGGCCAAAACTTCCGGTTTTAGGTCTGCGATCTTTGGCAAAAGCGAGTCGAATTGCTCTATTACCGAAGCTTTCGCCTCGAAATTTCCATCTTCTCCGTAACTGTCGGTTTTCTTTACGTGCAGGTAGAAAAAATCGTAATCTTTAAAATTACTAGAAAGCGTTTCAATTTCGTCCGCTATAGAATCTCCCGAAACTTGAAGCACGTTCATTCCAAGCAGCTTCGATACTCCACGGTACATGGGATAGGCGGCGACGCACGCCGCTCTAAGCCCGTAAGCCGTTTCATAGTCGGGTAGATCCGGCCGCACGGAAAAACCTCTAAAAAGCATATAATTGGCCTTAAGCTCGTTTTTTATCACCGCGGTGACTTTATCAATCAGTTCCGCGGCGATTTTAGCCGTTTTTTCAGAACTTTCGCTCCGCGCCCGCGGTATAATCGGGCTTTTCCCTTCGGCTTGCGGGTCGGTATCGCTCACAAGAACTTCGGACTCCGCAATCGGCTCGGGAAAAGACAACACCAGGACGAATCTGTGCTCAAGACCCGGATAAAAACTGACTTTAACCCCGGATATTTCTTTTACCTTGGAGGAAACCTGAAGGAGAATTCTTTTATTCTCCTCCGTAGAAAGCCGCCCCGCCCTTCTGTCAATCACCACGGGTGCCCCGTCTTCGTAACTCACGGTGGCGAAATTCCCCCTAACCGCCACGTCCGAAGGGCCGAGATCAATTCCCAAACCAAGCGCTTCAAGCACTCCTCTTCCTATCTCGAAGCTAATCGGGTCGTAACCGAAAAGAGCCAGATGAGCCGCGCCGCTTCCGGGAGTTATCCCCCTTGCCACGGGAACATGCAGTCCCAAAGAAGATTCCCGGGAGATTCGATCGAGATTCGGAGTATTTGCCGATTCAAGTTCCGTCTTTCCATTAACGGGAAGCCCTCCGAGTCCGTCAAGAACGCAGAGTACTATCTTGGAAGAATTTTTCTCGATAAGTTTAGAAACAATATTCCGCATTTCGGCTTTATCTCCTGAAAGTTAATCAACAATCCTCAAGTTCTATTTGAGCTCCGTCGTAAGCGGGCTCTATATAACTTGGAAGCTTCTCCTTCAGCTCTTCATACTCAAGCTCGTGTCCCATGTGCGTGAGAAACGCTTTTTTGGGTTTAAGTTTCTCTATTTCCTCAACCGCCTGCTCAACGCTGAAATGCGCTCTGTGCGGAGTGTATCTCAAGGCGCCGAGCATCAGAAAGTCAAGCCCCTTGAGCTTTTCGCGAGATTCTTCGGATATATGGCTGCAGTCCGTCACATAGGCGAAAGTTCCGATTCTATAACCCAGTATCCGCCAGTCGTGATGATGAACATTAATGGGTTCTATATCGATTCCGCAAAAATTTATTGTGCCGTCAACCTCTTTTAGATTCAACCTGGGCTTACCGCCGGCCGCCGGGAAGGAATCGAATATATAGGCGAAACTGCGTTTTATATTGTTAAGAGTGACGGAGTTTGCGTAACAGTCTATATCCATGGAGTTTATAAAATTAAACGCTTTCAGGTCGTCTATTCCGTGCGTATGATCGGCGTGGGAATGCGTGTAGAGAACAAGGTCGATTTTGGAAATGTTTTCCCTAAGCGCCTGAGTTCTGAGATCGGTCGATGTGTCTATAAGTATTTTTTTCCCCGAAGTTTCAATGAACACGGAACTTCTGGTACGCTTGTTTTTGCTGTTATCCGACATGCACACATCGCATCGGCATCCCACTATGGGAACGCCGGTTGAAGTAGCGCATCCAAGCACGGTGATTTTCATAGAATACGTCAAATATGGTAAATTTGTATTTTGTTAAGAACATACATATAAATCTTCCGAAAATAAATTATAAGGGCGAAGCCACTCGTCAATTTCCGCACAAAGTGAAAAAGCGCGCAAATCTCTTATCTCTACTCGTAATTCTGGTATTAACGCTCGGGGCGTCTTTCGCCGCCGTCGGGCAGCAGAAAAATAGAACGCTTTTCGAAGAAGCCTTCAAACTTTACCGGCAGCTGGAATCAGATTCGGAAAAAGCGAATAAAAGCGAGAATTGGGATCTGGTGGGAAGAACTTTATACGGAATATACTCGCGAGAGCCGACGCTTGAAAGAGCTCCTTTGTGTCTCTATACGGTAGCCAGAGTCTATGAGAAAAAGGCGATAAGATTCGACTCTCCCGAAGATATGGAGAAAGCGCTTAAATACTCTCGGGAATTCGAAAAGAAATATCCCGACCACGGTCTTATCGAAGACTCGTGGCTTCGAACGGCGAGAATTCTTGAAAGTATGGGGAAAAAGGAAGAAGCCGATTCGATTTACGAAAAGATAGTTGACAGAAAATCCGAGACGAAAGTTTACGAGATAGCTTATTCCAAACTCCACGGCACCGCCCCGCAGAAAAAAACGAAATCGGAGGCAAAACCGACTTCTAGCGCTTCCAAGCCCGAGAAACAACCAATCACGATAAAGAAAATAAGACACTGGTCAACCGACGACTATACTCGCGTGGTAATAGAGTCCGACAGGGAAATCAAGTACTCGCCGAAAATGCTTAATCCCGACTCCAAGCTCAACACGCCTTCACGCCTTTATCTGGATCTTGAAAAAACCGTTTTTGACGACTCTATCAGCATTGAACCTATAGACAAAAAAGGTCTTCTTGAAAAGATAAGCTACGGGAAAAATCGCCCGGGAATATCCCGCATAGTTCTTTACCTGAAAGACTTTGAGGACTATAAAGTCTTTTTCCTTAGAAAATCCGAAAAAAATCCGCATTTTAGAATCGTAATGGACATAAAGGGGAAAGGAGCGCAACCGGAGAAAATATTCGCCGAGAATCCTCCTTCCTATGATAATCAAGAGGGCCAACCCGGAGATCCGGTATCCGTAATTCCCGACGGAGCGGTAGAAAGTCTGAAACAGGCTCTCGGACTTAAGGTAAGAACCATCGTTATCGATCCGGGTCATGGAGGACACGACCCCGGGGCGATAGGACCGAGCGGACTTAAGGAAAAAGACGTCGTACTAAAAATAGCAAAAAGACTCAAGCAGAAACTGCTTGAAGAAGGAAAAAATTTCGGCGTGGAAAATGTTTATCTCACCAGGGAAACCGACAAATTCATCTCTCTTGAGGAACGTACCGCGATAGCAAGAAAGAAAAAAGCGGATGTTTTCATATCCATACATTGCAACGGCGCCAGAACGAAAAAAGCTCACGGAATAGAAACTTACATATTAGGTTTTACCAATGATCAGACTTCCCTGCAGCTTGCGGCCCGAGAAAACGCCACTACCACCAAAGGGCTTCATTCACTTAGAGGCATACTGAAGGATTACGTTCTCAGTTCCAAGATAGAAGAATCTCAAGAGATCGCCGGTCACGTACAGGAATCCATAGTTAAAAACGTCTCGGTAAAATACAAATACATAAATGACAAAGGAGTGAAAAAAGCCCCCTTCGTCGTCCTAATAGGCGCCGACGTGCCGAGTCTGCTTGTAGAAGCCTCTTTCATAACGAATCGCAGAGAGGAGAAAAGACTGAAAAGCAAAGCTTACATAGAAAGAATCGTGGACGGGATTATTTTGGGAATAAAGAGATACTCCATGCAAACTCAAAGAGTCTCTTGAATTCAAACCGACTTAATTTTATATGGATAGCCTAAACAACCGGATCGCGAAAACATTCTCAAAAATAGCCGATTCTCTTGAAATACTCGACGAAAACCGTTTCAAAATAAACGCTTACAGAAAAGCCTCTCGAAATATCTCCTCAATGACTGATAGTCTTGAAGATTTTCGGGACGAGAGGCGACTCGCAGAAATACCGGGAGTCGGAAAAGACCTTTCGAAAAAAATAATCGAGTACGTAAAAACCGGTCAGATAGCTTATTACGAAGAGTTAAGGAAGCGGGTTCCGGACCATCTGGTCGAACTGTTAGAAATACGCGGAGTCGGCCCGAAATTACTCCAAACTCTTATAAAACGCTTTGGAGTAACCGATATTAAAAGTCTTAAAGAAACTATCGTAAATCCGGATATTCTCGAGGTTAGAGGCATTGGAAGAAAAAAGATCGGAGAGATTCTGCGCTCAATAGAGACTTTCGAAGGCGGAAAACGCAGGATGAGGCTTACAGAAGCCCATATCCTGGCCACATTAATAAAAGAAGAACTCGAGGAAATTTCCGAAGTCGTGCTGCAAACGCAATTGGCGGGTTCTCTTCGTCGAATGAGAGAAACCGTGGGCAATTTAGACATATTAGTCTCAACCGAGGAAAAAAAGAAAGTTATTGAAGAGATTAAAGATATTAGTTACGCGAACGAAATTCTTAAAACGACGGAAAACGGCGTAGAAATCCTTACCGAAGCGAAAGTAAAAGCGAATTTTCTGGTTGTATCGCCGGCCCGCTTCGGTTCCGCGCTTCAAAAATTTACGGGTTCTCGCTCTCATAACGAAAAAATAAACAAACTCGCCGCCGAAGCGGGTTTAGAGACGGATTTTGCGGGTATTTGCGGCCGCGGAAAATGTTTTTCTTCCGAAAGAGATGTTTACGAATCGTTGGGACTTGACTACATCCCTCCGGAAATAAGAGAAGACTTGGGAGAAATCGAGGCGGCAAGCGCGGGCAATCTCCCTTCGTTGCTTGAAAAAAGCGATATAAAAGGAGACCTTCATACCCATTCGATTTGGAGCGACGGAACGGCGACCGTGCGGGAAATGGCTAGTAAGGCGTCATCTCTCGGATACGAATACGTGGCGATTACCGATCATTCTCCTTCTTCGAGAATAGCAAACGGGCTAAGCTTGGACAGGCTTTGGCGAAAGAAAAAAGAGATAGAGAAAATAAACGCCGAGTGGGGAAAGATTAAAGTTCTTATGGGTTCGGAAGTGGATATTTTGCCGGACGGTTCCCTCGATTACCCGGATGAAGTACTTCGGGAGCTTGATTTCGTAATCGCCTCGGTTCACGCGTCTTTCTCCATGGAAGAGGATAAAATGACCAGGAGAATATGTCGTGCCATAGAAAATCCCAACGTGGACGCCATAGCCCACCCTACCGGAAGGCTTATCGGGCAAAGAGAACCTTATAAAGTCGATATAGACGCGGTTATCGAAGCCGCCCGGAGGCACGGTAAGGCGCTTGAGATAAACTCATCCCGTAAAAGACTTGATCTAAAAGACGTTCACGTAAAAAAAGCCGTCTCAAAAGGGGTAAAACTGATAGTATCCACGGACGCGCATAGAACGCAGCATTTGGAGAGGATTAATTTCGGGGTGGGGACGGCTAGGCGCGGATGGGCGAAAAAAACGGATGTCGTAAACACTTACGGTCTAAACGAGCTTTTAACGTGGCTTGCGAGCCACAACCGGTAAAAGAGGATGGTCAGACTCTCGAAAAAACAGGCTCAGGCCGAAGTGCGGCGACTAAGGGAGGAAATAAAGCGCCACGATCATCTTTATTACGCTAAGAACAACCCAGAAATTCCGGACGCCGATTACGATAAACTTATGCGAAAGCTCATAGAACTTGAAGTTCTCCATGATCTTTCGGACACAGATTCTCCTTCCCAAAGAGTCTCCGGAGAAATCGCGGAGCAGTTCAATCCCTTCGCTCACAAAATCCCCATGACGAGCATCGACAACGCTATAAACGATATGGAGGTACTGGAGTTTGACGGAAGAATAAAAAGATTCCTGAAAACCCAGGACGAAATAGAGTATCTGGCTCAACCTAAATTTGACGGAGTTTCAGCCTCCCTAACCTATATCGAAGGAGAATTTCGCCACGGCGTCACAAGAGGCGACGGAAATATCGGAGAAGAAGTTACCGCGAACTTAAAAACCATAAGATCTATTCCTCTTATTCTTCGAGGAAGTGGAAAAAAACCGAAACTGATCGAAGTAAGAGGAGAGATTATATTTCCGCGAAGTCGCTTCGCGGAATTAAACGAGGAACTTAGAAAACTTAATAAAAAGCTTGAAAAAGAAAATGAAACTCTCCAAAAAGAAAAGAAAAAACTAAAACCTCTTAAAACACTCTTTAAAAATCCCAGAAATGCCGCTTCGGGTTCACTTCGTCAGTTGGATCCTTCCGTAACGGCACGTCGTCCCCTGCATTTCTACGCGTGGGGAGTGGGAGGTTTCGAAGGCACTGACTTCACGGACGAACTTCGAGTATACAAGACTCTTCAAAAATGGGGCTTCAGCGTTGAAGAAAACGTAAGAGACTGCCTGAATATAGGCGAGGCTATCGAGTACTCAAAAGAGCTTGAAGAAAAAAGAGATTCGCTTGATTACGAAACCGACGGAGCGGTTGTGAAGGTAAAAAGCAGAGAACTTCAACAAAAGCTTGGCAAAACCGCCAAATATCCGCGTTGGAGTATAGCGATAAAGTTTTCTCCCAAACAAGTAACCACGCTTATAAAAGAAATAACGATACAGGTTGGGCGAACCGGGCATTTAACTCCCGTGGCGGAACTAAAGCCTGTAAGCGTGTCGGGAATTGAGATAAAAAGAGCCTCCCTGCATACCGAAGACACCGTAAGGGATAAAGACGTGAGAATCGGAGATACGGTAGTCGTGCAAAGAGCCGGAGACGTAATCCCCGAAATCGTGGAAGTGGTAGCAACCGAGGCTGAGAGAGGCGAACCGTTTGAAATGCCGAAAACTTGCCCCAGCTGCGACGCTTCGGTACAAAAAGAAGGTTCTTTTCATCTGTGTCCCAACCTTAGCTGTCCGGCGCAGATTTCGGGAAGAATCAGTCTTTTCACTTCAAGAACCGCGTTTGATATAAAGGGATTCGGGGGAAAAAGAGCGAAGCGGTTGATAAAAGAAGGTTTTTTGCAAAATATAGCGGACGTTTTCGAGCTTAAAAGGGAAGACCTTTTAAAACTCGAAGGGTTCGGCGAAAAATCCGTCGATAACCTTTTAACGGAAATAGAGAAAAGCAAGGATATAAGCTTTGAGAAATTTCTAAATTCTCTTAGCATAAAACACGTGGGAGACAAAACGGCGCAAACTCTCGCGCGCGAATTTAAAACCCCTGAAACGCTAATGAACGCCGGGGAAGAAGAGCTTCTCCCGATAGACGGCATAGGGGACGAAGTCGCTCAAAGCATATCGAAGTTTTTTGAAGACGACGAGAGAAAGAAAATAGTGCAAAGGCTTCTTAAAACCGTAAGGATAAAAAAGGAGCCTGAAACTCAAGGGAAACTCTCGGGAAAGGTATTCGCTCTAACGGGCACCCTCTCCTCGATTAAGCGCAACGAGGCGAAGAGGCTAATCGAGGCGCTTGGCGGAAGCGTGCACGATATGGTATCCGGGAAAACGGATATTCTCGTAAAAGGAGAGATCAATGGGAATACCACGAAGCTTAGAAAGGCGCAAAGTCTGCGAATAGAAATTATCGACGAACGGGAGTTTTTAAACCTCACCGAGGCCCGATAGATTCTCTCTGTCTGTATATTTCGTAAAGGGAGATTGCCGCGGCTACCGAAGCGTTTAGCGATTCCACTTTACCCTTTTTGGGAATCGAGAAAAGAAAGTCGCATTTTTTCCTCGTTTTACTCCCAATGCCCTTGCCTTCGTTCCCAATCACTACGGCTATATCGAATTCGGCAAAATCGAAGCCGTATATCGTTTCCTCGCAGTCCATATCTGCTCCCGCGATCCAGACACCTTCTTTTTTCAGAAAATCGATGGTTCTTCCAAGATTGGTTTCCCGAGCTATTTTTATATTTGCAGAAGCCCCGGAGGAAATTTTCACGACGGTGGGAGTTACTTCGCAAGCCCTTCTAGCGGGTATCACTATGCCGTGAAGGCCGAAGAAATCCGCGGTTCTCACTATGGCGCCCAGATTATGAGGGTCTTCCAGGTGATCGAGAATCAGAATAAAAACCTTTTCTTTTCTTTTTCGCGCCAAGGTGAGCAAATCATTTACGGAACTGTAGGAAAAATCGGAAATCTCGGCCGCGATTCCCTGATGGTTTGAGTTTCCGCATATATCCGTAATCGCGTTTTTCGAAAGGCGCGAGAATTTCCCGCGGAATTTTTTAAGCTGAGCGTTTAAAGAGTGCTTTTCGGAAAGATCGAAACTATCCGAAATCATGATTTTCCTTACCTGCTCGGGAGAATTGCGTATGATTTCGGAAACGGAATTTTTTCCGTAAATTATCACTTTAAACTCTATCTGCCCACAAAATTCTTTTTTACGTAGTTGATCTTATACCATACGTTATCGTCAATCCACTTTCCGTCCCACCACTCAAGCGGTCTCACCGGAATTCCCTGGACGTAAACCCCGAAATGAAGGTGATCTCCTACAGCTAGTCCCGTAGTGCCGGTCCTTCCCAACTTATCGTTTTTCTTAAGTTCGTCTCCAACGGCCACGTCAATCGAACTTAGATGCGAGTAAAGAGTCATAAGCCCCATACCGTGGTCAATGATAACGGTGTTGCCGTATATACCGAGGTGGTCGGTAAAGACCACTACTCCGCTGTTGGAAGCGGGAACCGGGTATTTTCTGCTGACCGCAAGATCGTAGCCGAGGTGATACTGTTTATCTATAACCTCGCCGTCCATCAAGTATTCTCTGTGGTCGGCGAATTTAGCTCCTACCTTGGAATTCGGAAGCTGGTGGAATTTTCCTTCCCAAATAATTTTATCGCCGCTTTGTTGCCCCACTTCGAATATTTTTTCGTCGTTTTCCTTTCGGGTGTCTCTGTTTATTTTCAGAAAAGCCTTCCGGAAATCCGGCTCTCCAGCGTCGTTAACCGAGGGATAACCGTAAACTTTATTGAAAAGCGGAGAGACCTTTTTTTTCAAAAACCACTCCGAGACGGTTATTTTGTCTTGCGCATAAGAAGAATTTAAAAGTCTGTAATAAACCGATTCTCTTACTTCGTTTCCCGCCTCGTCGCCCGCAAATATCCTTATCTCTTCATTTTTTCCCAAATTGTAGGGATAGGCGAAAAACGCTATGTGTATAAGGGGATTTTCGAAATAGCCTCCGTAACCTTTGAAAAAAAGGTCTTTTATCTCCACACCGCTTAAGTGCGTGTCATCGGAGACTTCGTATACGACCACTCCCGCGCCTCCGTGCCTTATATACTGCATGGGCGATAACTCGCGTATGGTTGGAGGGATAAAATCAAGGATGACTTTTTTGCTGAAAACCGCTTTTGTTCCAGGCAAAAGACCGTCCATGAAGCGATCGGTCGCTTCTATGAAAAGTTCGGAAGAACCGCTTTTTATGCCTAGCCGTTCGGGATTTATACTTACGCTAAGTACGTCGCTTTTCGTTCCTTTTTTATAGTCTTTTTCAACAAGAACCGACTCTCCGTAAGGATCAAGCAAAAAAACGCGCACATTTGAAAGTCCGGTACCTTCATCCGACACCGTGACTTCAAAGGGTTTTGTGCTTAGCTTATCGATATTCTGATTCACGGATATCGTGGGAGGAGTTCTTTCGGCTATGGAAACAATCTTTACGGAAAATAAAACCAAAAGCAGAATAATAAAAACCGCGGCGAGTTGTTTGCTGGATATTTGCATTAAACAATCTCCTTTGAGTTGCTGCCGCTATATATCCCCGCTTTTCTTTTCGGGAAGAAACAACGCGAAACAGTAAAGTTCATATCCGAGATACGTACTTGCGAATCGTCCGGGAAAACAGATTCATACCGCAACTCGGTTCGGTTGTTAGAGAAAAAAGCGGTCATAACGGAAAAATCTATTCAAAACGGAATCTTTTAAGCGACCAAGGCAACTTTAATTTTCATTAAGTGGCGTTTAAGTATAATAGCGGGAAAAGAAAAATCCAGATTTCGCTTAACATAACCGGAAGCGGAACCCCTGCGGTTCTAAAAATACAGTGCGCAGAAAAACCATTCTTTATATAGCATTAGTGGTAAGTTTTATCCTTATTTTCGGAATTTTCCTCTTCTCCCAAAACGAGCGAAGTCTTCTCTACGTAAAAAACTTACTCGAACAAAGACTAAACTCCATCCCCAACTTCGAAATCGGAATAGGAAATATAGAAGGCAGCATAATCTCCACAGTCGAGATGAAAGACGTCGAAGTGAAGGTCGCGGGAGAGGGTTTCATAGAAATCGAAAAACTCTCAATCGACTATTCGCTACCTTTTCTCTTTTCGTCGATTCTGAAAAACAGACTTTATCTGTCAAAAACGCGAATAGAGGGTCTTAATCTCACTCTCGTTAAAGACGAAGCCGGAGTATGGAATTTTAAAAAACTTAAAAATCAACCCGAAAACGACTCAGGGCCTAAGGAGCCCCCCATAACCCTTGTCTTCAAAGACAGCAAAATTCAAAATTCCCAAGTCTCCATCGCCGACAAACAAAAAAACAAGCTATGGGAATTCGACTTGCTCGAGGAATCGCTTTTTTCCATAAAGATCGTCGAACTTACAAAAAAACTCGAAATTAACGCAAAAGATGTGAATTTCGATTACGTGTCTCCAAGAATCAGAATAAGAAATCTCAACGGAAAGATCGATATAGCTTCATGGAACTGCGTATTTAAAAACGCCGGATTTACCGTTGAGAACATACCGGTTCGCGGAAGCGGAGTAATTACAAATTTGAGAAAACCGAAATTTGATATGACCGTTGATCTAGACGCGGTGAAAATAGACGGCCTCGGCGAACTTAATTTCCGCGCGAAAACAAACGTCAAAATGTATTCTCGTGACAATTTGGTCGGAGAAATGGACATTTCCGCCATAAACTCGCATTTAAACGGAACCCCCATACGAACTGAATTCAAACCCGCAAAGTTAAACGGGACGAAAGTCTTTTTAGAAGGATTTCTAGGTGGCGGATTCGGAGATTCTCACCTAAAAGGAGATTTTGATCTGGCAAAATGGCTTGGGGGAGAAGAAAAAAACAAATTTGATTTTCAAGTCGAGTTAAAAGGCGCGGACACAGACGAACTAACCGATATTTTTAATCGCTCCCCCTACCCGTTTAAATTCGGAAACGATTCCACCGTATACTCCAGTATGAAAATAAGCGGCAGTTGGTCTAATAAAGAAATTTACTTGCTTAAAATAAAGCCCGATTATTTAAACGTAATAGACGGCGAACAAAGCGAGTTCCAAGCTGAGGGTCACTTAACGATAGCAAACGACACCGTGGATCTCGATTTAAGAGGCGAGGCGAAAAGATTCAAGCTAAAGTCGGAATTTGAGGATCTAAGCTTTGATAATTACATAGACGGTAGCGTGTATTTTTCGGGAAATATCCCGAAAGGAGAAAAACTTCTTGAAAACGCAAATCTTAAAACAAGCGTTGATATCAGCACTGACCGGTTTTACGAAATAACAAACGTAAATTTTATTTTGGACGCTGCGCTTGAGGAAGAAATCCTGACCGTTAACAAAGTGGATATAACGGCGGATGAATTTTCGCTTCTGGCGCAAAAGCGAGAAGAGACGCGAAAGGGAATTGACTGCGTCTTTGAATTCGCGTCGCGGGATTTGGCTTTTATTTCCAAATTCAAGGAGAAAGTTCCGCTTTCCGGAGAAATAAAATCAACCGGAAAGATCGGCGGAACGGCTTTTGCTCCAACAATAGAAGCGACTTCGTTCATAGAAGACTTCTCTTACGGACAAGTTTTTCTAGCTAAAGAGTTAGTGTTGCAATCAAGCGTCGAGTTTGATTTAAAAAACTCCACTTTCTCCCTTCTCAATTCAAAGATCCAAGCGAAAGACAACTTGGTTCTCGACAATTCCGCGCGATCTCTTGAAGCGAAGGTTTCGGGAACGCAAACAAAATTTGACGTAGACGCAACCCTATCCAAGGACGACGGTTCCTTTATTTCTTCTAAGTTCGGCGTCGAAGACATTTTCGATCCTGAGAAAAAGGTGAGGATAAGTTTTCTTGAGGGCCTATTGAGCGAAAAGCGGATTAAAAACATAGGGGACATAAATATTTTCACCTCCCCGAAAAAGATAAAAATTAAGGGAGAGCAATTTTTCTACGGGGTGGGAAATATCGCCAATTACGCCGGGGAAATAGACAAAGGAAGCAAAAAACTCGATATCCAGGCGGACTTAACCGATTTCAATCCTTTGATCATATCGAAGATTTTGAATTTAAGGCATGATCTCACAGGATCGATCAACGGAAAAATTGAACTCGCCGGCAATCTTTTCGCTCCTTCGGCTTTAATCCAAGTAAAGTTTGAAGATATTCTCTACGGAACTAACAGAATCAAGGAACTAGCGGTCGATGTTCAAGGGGAAAAAGGCAAACTCTTTTTAGATATCGAATCTATCGCGAACGAAGAAGGAAGTCTTAGTTTGCGGGGAGACCTGCGAATTTCTAAAAATGGCGATACTTTTTTAGAAACCATAAAGGGCACTTCAATCAATCTTAAATTGATTTCTGATAGTTACGGCTTTGGTTTCGCCGAAATTTTTTCAAACTCGATAGAGAAGATCGACGGAACTTTCTCTTCTCAAAACCTTAAATTAGGCGGCACGATCTCCAAACCGCGTATACATGGAAAACTCGAAGTAGAGAATATGGAATTGTTTTTGATTCAGCTTAGAAACACCATCTCGACTCCCCACGCCCGTATTTTATTCAATGGAAAGAAAATGGTTTTGCCCTTGACGGAGTTTTTATCGAAAAATGGGAAAGCCTATATGGAAGGGAGAATGAATCTTTCCGATTTCACGTATAACGCCGATTTAAAGATGGAGAAAATCCGATTTAACCCCCACTCGATAAAAACGGACCTCTCCGGAACTTTAAAGCTTGATAAAAAAGACGAGTTTCTAAAGATAACCGGAGACACCGAGGTCACGGCCGGAAGAATCCGCCTGTATCCAGACCGGATGAAAACAATAAAAGACATCAGCTTTATAAGCAAAAAAGAGAATCTCGTGGGTGAATTCTCTTTAGAGAAACAAAATGGAGCTGATTTTTACAAAGATAAAGTAGCTATGGATATTTCCGTTGATATCTCTTCTGGCACTTGGATAAAAACAAAAGAAGCCAACTTCAATACAAGCGGAAAACTTAGACTCGAGAAAATTCCGGGGGCGGACATGAGTTTACAGGGAAACATAGTTTCATCCGAGGGATACTATACGGTCTTCGGGAAACTTTTCGGTATAGAGGACGCGACGCTTAATTTCACCGGAGCTTCTCAGAATCCCGATTTGAACATAAAGGCAAATTACGAAGTTGACGATATCGACATATCCGTAATGGTCGCGGGAAATTTGAGAGAGCCGGACCTGTCTTTGTCAAGCACTCCGGCGCTTGAAGAAATAGATATAATATCTTATATAGTCTTCGGCACGCAGAGCAACAGGCTGCAGAATCGGCATAGGGCTTTTGTCGGAAAATTCGCAACCGCAGTCGCCGCCGGAGGAGTCTCGGAACTTTTAAGTTCGGAGATGGGGCTTGATCTTCTTAGCATTCAGGAAGGAGATCAGGGGTTTGAGGACAGCACTTTCCAGATCGGTTCTTATCTGACAAGAGATATTTTCGTCGGCTATGAAAGATCCCCGTCAACCACTTCTCTTGATCAAACCATACAGATGCGAAACAAACTCAACCTTGAGTTGAGGGTTAATAAGAGACTTTCGATAGAGAGCCAGATGGGCGGAGAAAATTCCGGAGTTGATTTCTTTTACAATTTCGATTTCTGATATACGAAAACCTGAGCGCCTCTTCTTCGAAAAAAACGTTTAGTGAGAACACCATGAGCGGACAAAGACCGATTGTAGCTATAGTCGGAAGACCGAATGTCGGTAAATCCACTCTTTTTAACAGAATTATAGGGTGGAACAAAACGATAGTTGAAGATATCCCCGGCGTTACGAGAGACAGAATCTATGAAAACGTACGATGGAAAGAAAAAGAATTTATTCTCGTCGACACTGGAGGTCTTTCTCTTGAAGAAAAGGATGAAAGTTACTCGCCGATAAAAGAACAGATAGACGCGGCTATCTCGGAATCCGATCTAGTGTTGATGCTTTTCGACGGTAAAGACGGTCTTATGCCCGAAGACGCGGAAATAGTCAGGTACGTGAGGAGAACCGAAAAGAAGGTTGTCCACGCGATAAACAAAATCGACCATGAAACCTTAAAACAAACGCTTAAAAAATATGATTTTTACGGTGTCGGCGCGACCGACTTCATGGCGATTTCCGCGCTTCACAACAGAAACATCTACGAACTATTGGAACGAATCGCCGCTAATATAGAAACCTACTCGGCGGACGAGGAGAAACTAGAGGAGTCCGAGAGCATAAAGGTCGCCTTTATCGGAAAACCCAACGTGGGCAAATCCACTTTAGTAAATAAAATACTTGGAGAGCAAAGGCTTATAACCAGTCCTATTCCCGGAACGACGCATGATTCGATTGACTCTTTTTACGAAAAAAACGGCAAAAAATATATTTTTATCGATACCGCAGGAATAAGAAGAAAATCAAGAATAGATGGGATTAGTTGAAAAGCACAGCGTCTTTAGAGCAATAAAGGCCATTGAAAGAGCTCACGCGGTGTTTTTAATGATAGACGGTCAAACGGGTCCCACGCATCATGATTCCCGCTTGTTGGATCTGGTAAGAGGAAGAAACAAAGCCCTGGCTATACTGATTAACAAATGGGACCTGGCTCCCAAAGACATAGCGAACGAAAAAATGTGGAAGTTATAGTAAGAGAAAAACTCAAAGGAGCGCATTACGCTCCAGTTTTAACGATTTCCGCGCTTACGGGTAAAAGAGTCGTCAGAATTTTCGACTTCATCGACCGAATAGACGGCAATTTCAGGAAAAAGATAGCAACCGGCAAGCTCAACAGGTTTTTAGAGAGCGTAACGAAAAGTAAACCTCCCCCAGTTTACAAAAGAAAGGAGATAAAATTTTTCTACATCTCGCAACCTTTGACCACGCCGCCCACATTCACGATCTTCACAAACTCCGCGAAAGGCATACCGGAGAATTACAAAAGATTTCTTGAAAACCGATTAAGGGAATACGAAGATTTTGAAGGGACTCCCATAAGACTTCTTTTTAGAGACAGAGAGGGGAAAGAGGTTTAATCAAAATTTCTAACACTCTTTTTTAAACGAAAATCCGCTGAAGTTTTTTAATCTGCATATGCAGTTTTCGGCTTTAGGGTGAAACGCAGTTAAAAAATTGTCTTGGCCCGGTCTCATCACCATATTTAACATTTGAGAAATCGTAGTATCCCCCCGAGCCATCCGGTTTGATGATAAAGGCATAATCGCCTCCATCGCCAAAGTCCCATCGTCTGTTAATCCCGGAAACTTGAAAACGTGCTCTGTGATTGACGCCGGCTACCGAAACCTCTCCATAGCCCAAGTCCTCACCGTTCTTTTTCGCTCGAGTCAACTTAACTAAGACTGTTTCCTTGTTAGAGTCCCAAAAGTCAAAGCATCTCCATTTCTCGGCTGTGGTGACACTGCTCTCTTGTGCTTGAAGGCCGAAGGTAGCGACCAAGAAAAAACCAGCTAATATCGAGAATGTTTTCTTCATAATTCACTATACAACGTTAGATCTAATTTTGTTCATACACAGCAGCGAAAACTTACCCGACTTGCAGTATTATTTCCTGTATATCGGCGGTTCGATTGGCCGCCGAGCACATTTCCATCACTTTCAGTCTCGCGCTGCGACCCATTTCCGCCCGAAGCTTATTTTCTTTGCAAAGCGTAGCGACGCGATTTTCCAGTTGTTCAAAATCTCCAGGTTTACAAAGAAAACCTGTTTTCCCGTCGTCTATGGCCTCTTCTATGCCGCCTATCGCAAATCCCACCACGGGCAAACTGAAAGCCATTGCTTCTATAACAGATCTTGGAAAAGGATCCGGATAATTGGATGGAATTACGAAAAGATCAAAGTCTTTAAGATATGGTCTTACGTCTTTTCTGTATCCGGTAAAGATAAAGTTGTCCCGTATTCCAAGTTTTCCCGTATAACTTTCAAGTTCGCGTAAATGGTTTTTCGGGAAAAACCAAGGAGTATCGCCTACCACAACGAATTTTATTTCTTCTTTAATAGCGGTGTTTAAAATAATGCTGTGTGCGACATCGACAAAGTCCATGTATCCCTTTCTCGGAACCACCCTTCCGGTGTTTCCCACAAGCACGGTATTGGAAGACACGGAGAACTCTTCTCTGAGTGAGCCTTGGATCGAGTCTCTATCAAAATCCCCCGGGTCTATACCGTTATAAACGACATGCACTTTGTTTTTTACGCTTTCAAACTGTCGCGCTGTCGCTTGGGAAACACATATTATCTTTTCCACGCAACGGAACTCAGAAAGCGTTTTCATAAGAAACTTGAGAAACCTGGTCTGCTGAATGTTTCTTACATGCCATATAACAGGTTTCCGATTTTTTCTTCCTATAAGTGCGCCCAGTATCTTGGCCAAAGTGCCGTTGCAGTAAATAACGTCAATTCCATTTGACCGAATTATTTTGGGAGAGGCGAAAAGAAGACGAATCATATTCACTATATTTACGAATATGGAGAAAATTCTCAGCAACCCAGGTGCCCAAGTCGCATCGGACACCAAAGTTGATTTTTGTATATTTTCGGGAAATCTTGGGTCGACGATAACGTTTTCGAAAATACCTTCGGATTTCAGAGCTTCCGAGAAAATGTCGTGTTTCGGGATTAGAACAAACGGATTTATTTTTTCTCTATCGATATATTTCAATATGTAAAGTAGACTTCTTCCAGGGCCTCCGTCTCTTACGGAGTGGTTGATAAAAAGCACTTTAGTTTTTTTCATGTTATTGAATACTGCTGTAAAATCCCCTAAGGATTAAACAAAATAGCGATAAATCGCAAGAATTTCATGTTATTATTACGCCAAGTCGATTGAGAAACCAAGGAGCAATGATGCGCGAAAGAATCCTGAAATTTAAATCTAAATTTTACCTGTTTTCCTTGGCTATTTCTTTATTCGCGCTTATGGGATGCGGACTGGACATCGACTTTGGCGGTGGAAGCGGAAGTGGAGATGCGGATAAGAACGAAATTATTATGGGATTTATAAAAGAAATTCTCCCGTCTTTAACGGACAATCCGGATATTATCGTGAAAGCCGCAGTGGTAAAAGACGGAGAAACGCTTGAATGCTGCGAGTATACCACGTCTGAGAGAAACGATTTTTCATTGGAGGGAGATCTAGACCCCGAAGTCGAGCTTCAATTTTTTGAAAGCGGAGACGAAAGTTCGCCTCTCGGAACAATAAGACTTCCCGTTTTCCCCGGGTCCGTAATTGACGTTCAGGATATCCTGATTGACAGCGGGGTAACGAGTTATGATTACATAAACATAAACTTCACGGGGCAAGTATCATCAAAGAACTGTTTCGACGATACTTCGAAATCTGGAAGCATAAAAGTGAAAATTTCGTCTGGAGACAACGACATTGAAGTGACCGTTCAGACAACTTCGAGAACCGATATTGAAAGAGGAGACGAAGAAGACCTTCCCTGCGAAGAAATAGTTCAAGGACGCGAAGTAAAAGTAGACGGAAAGCTTGGACTCAGCAGCACGGTCGTGGCGGATTTGATTGAAATACAGTGAACCGCTTTTATCTTTTCCAGAACGAAGTTTGAATCTACCTGCCTTCCAGCGTTGTCCGCGCTCTTTTTTTGCCTTTTTCCGTAAGAAAAAGTTTTTTGTCTCTAACCGCTATCTCTCCCTTTCGTTTGAGAAAAGAGATGACCCTTGAAGCGAAATCGGCGGACCGAAACATATTTCTGCTATCGGGGTGGTTTGCTACGGGTTCTCCCCTCTCCTGATTGTAAAGACTTACCAGAAGAGAAACCTCGGCAAAATCCAATTCCTGATTCTTTCTCTCTCTTATTATTCCAAAAAGTCCTCTTTGCGGAGAAAAGAGGAAAACCACGAGAAAGAATATACCGCAGACAAAGGCCATAGATCCCGCTATGTTAACGTCAAGCCAGTTTGCTACCCAGAACCCGCAAACGGCCGACAAAATTCCGAAGACCACGCTTAGAAAAATCATCCTGAAAAGCGAATCCGTAAGAAGGTAAGCGCAACACGGAGGAATAACTATAAGCGCTATAACCAGTATTGATCCCACAGCGTCAAAAGCTCCAACGCAAGTAATCGATACGATCGTCATAAGCAGATAGTGAACAAGCCGCGGCCGAAAACCTATTGACGACGCGAAATTCTCATCGAAAGTGGATATTTTGAGTTCTTTATAGAAAAAAGAGATGAAAAGCAGGTTCAGAAGGAGAATAAAGCCCATTACGTAGGCGGAGCGGGGACCTATATCCGTTTCCCAGATAAAAAACCGGTCAAAAGGTGCGAAAGCTATTTCTCCAAGAAGCACCGAATGAACGTCTATATGAACATCGCGCGCGTATTTGGAAAGCAGTATTACCGCCAGGCTGAAAAGAAAGGGGAAAACAAGTCCTATGGAAGCGTCTTTTTTCACAAGTTTTGAACGGTTAATGGATTCTATAAGCGAGATCGCAAGCACTCCGCTTGCCGCCGCTCCGATTATCAAAAGCGGGGATGAGAGGTCCCCAACGAGGAAAAAAGCGAGAATTATGCCTAACAAAATGGAATGACTTATCGCGTCTGTCATCATGGACATTCTCCTTAAGACAAGAAAGGTCCCAGGTATCGAACACGAAGCCGCGACTATGATCGCAACAAGCTGTATATCAAATTGGTGCGAGCTCATTTTCTCTGTCCATCGGGAAAAACTTTTCGGCTTCCCGAACGCCTTCCTCCGTAAGATGCCAGTTGTCTTTTCCCTGTTTCTTCACATATCCCGCCGCCCGCAGTTCCTCTAAGCTTTTCTTTACGTTAAATCCCTTTTCGCTTCCTAGGACAAGCAGCCTCTCCGAATGCGCGTAGCTTGGGTTTTTATGTTCAACGCCTAGGTCGTAGAGAGTTTTTAATACGTAATCCATCCTTATCTCTTTTCTGCTTCTAGCGTTTTTAAACCGTTGGGTTACGAAACCGTTTGGAGAGAAAAGAATCGAGAAAAAAGCTATTACGCTTACGCAAACGATAACCGCGGGTCCAGTCGGTATATTCTCAAAAGCAGTGCTAAAGACAACTCCCGTCACTCCGGATACGGCGGCAACAACGGCCGCCAACGCCACCATTGAACTCATACTTCCGGTCCACTGCCTTGCCGCCACCGCGGGAGCTATCAGCATTGAACTCATAAGCACTACCCCTACCGTCTGCAACCCGATTACGATCGCCAGGACTATTACGGCCGTGACAGCGAGATCAAGAAATTTCATAGAGAAACCTATCGTCTCGCCAAAGTCCGGATCAAAGCAAAGAAGTTTGAACTCTTTCCAGAAAACCCCCACGACCGAAAGCGCGAAAAGGCCGGTAACGCTTATCATTATCACGTCTTTTTCAATAAGAGCTTCCGCTTGACCGAAAAGAAACTTATCGAGTCCCGCTTGATTGGCATCCGGCATCCTCTGGGCATAAGTTAAAAGAACGAGCCCCAAACCGAAAAACACAGAAAGCGCCATTCCCATGGCGCTATCCATTTTTATTCTAGAATTTTTGATAATCTGGTTGATCACAAAAACGGCTAAAATCGAAGAGATCGCGGCGCCGAGAAATATGGGTAGCTGCGCCTTTACCCCTACTATAAGAAAAGCAAGGACAATTCCGGGAAGCGCCGAGTGCGACATAACGTCGCCAACCAGGCTTTGCTTTCTTAGCACCGCGTATGAACCCACTACGCCGCTTACAATTCCTAAGGAAGCCGCCCCGAGAAGAATCGTTCTCGCGGTATAGTCGGAGAAAAGCTCAAGTGTAAATTCAAGCATCACACGGCTCTTCTGGTCGTTTTTGTTTCAGGGAAGAAAGAAGCCTTGCCTCCGTAGGCCTTTACGAGATTTTCTGAGTTAAACACTTCATCCACTTTCCCCGAAGCTATAAGGCTTACATTTAAAATAGCGACTCGCTCGTAGTACTCCGAAACTGTGTTAAGATCGTGATGGACTGCGATTACGGTCTTTCCGGCTTCGACAAGTTCTTTAAGTATTCTGACTATGGCTCTTTCGGTCGTGGCGTCAACTCCCTGAAAAGGCTCATCCAACAGATAAACCGACGCGCTTTGCACAAGAGCTCTCGCTAGAAAAACCCTCTGCTGCTGTCCCCCGGAAAGTTGACTTATCTGTCTTCTTGAATACTCAAGCATATCGACTTTCCGAAGCGCGTCGAGCGCTTTTTCGTGCTCTCTTTTCCCGGGACGTCTTATCCAGCCCAAATCCCCATAACTGCCCATTTTCACCGTATCCACGACGGATGTGGGGAAATCCCAGTCCACGGAACCTCTTTGAGGAACATAGCTCACTTCTTTTCTTTTCTTCGCGTAAGGCTCGCCGTGAATCGATACTTTCCCCGCGACGCGAGGAATGAGCCCCTGTATGGATTTTATAAGTGTTGTTTTCCCCGCGCCGTTTGGACCTATAACGGCGAGCATTGTTCCTTTCGGGATTTCAAAATCTATATCCCACAAAACTATCTTGTCACCGTAAGCGACCGTGAGATCCGTTACTCTTAGGGCAGTCGAAGAAGCCGCGACTTGTTTCTCTTTATTCATCACCCGTCTCCCCAGGCTTTGAGGAAGCGGCGAAACTTGAAACTTGGCTTAGGGAATCCACTATAGTGTCAACATTGCTTTTAAACATACCTATGTACGTTCCCTCTTTCGTCGTCGGAGCGCCCATTGAATCGGAGTAAAGACTTCCGCCAAGTTCAATATCGAATCCCCTAGCCTTCACCGACGCTTGAAGCGCGCGCATGTATCTGGGAGAGATTGAAGTCTCGATGAAAACGGCCGGGATTTTCCGACTGGTGATTATTTTCGAGAGATTCCTTATATCCGCCACGCTGGCTTCCGAGTCCGTACTTATTCCCTGAAGCCCCATTACTTCAAATCCGTAACCTCTTCCGAAATAATTAAACGCGTCGTGAGCCGTTATAAGAACCTTTCTTTCAGGATTTAGAGGCGAAGTTTTAGCAAGTACGTATTCATGAAGCAGGTCAAGTTCTTTTAAATACGATTCCGTGTTTTGCCTGTAAAGAGGGGCGTTTTGGGGATCGTAAGCGGAAAACGCCTCGCTAACGACTTTCGCCGCTTCCTTCCATAGAGTGACATCGAACCATATATGCGGATCGTAATATCCTTCATATTCTTTTGGAGAAAGAAGCAGAGACTCTTTAATTCCTTCCGCAACTCCCACGGTGAATATTCCACTTTTTTTCAGCCTTTTGAGAATATCGGTGATTTTTCCTTCAAGATTAAGACCGTTATAAAAGATCATGTCGGCCTTGGCAAGCTTATCCACGTCCCCGGCGCTTGCCTTGTAGAGATGAGGGTCTACACCCGTTCCCATAAGAGACGTAACTTCGGCGTTTTCCCCAGCGACGTTTTGAACCAGGTCGGCTATAAGTCCCGTGGTAGTGACCACTTTTATTGCGCTTCGTTTTTCAACGCTTCCGACGCTTTGCGTGCAAGCGGCAAGGAAAACTAACATCGCGATAAGAAGGGAGGCCCGTATGTATTTGTTTATTCTCATTTTTCTTTTCCGCAGGTCAGTTTTTGGCTTTTTCAACCATGATCTGCTCCGCCGCGTTTCTTCCTATCGGAAATTCTTTTCCGGTAAATTCAACTATTATCGGTCCTTTAAACGGTTCTTTGGAAACAACCGTCATTTCGGTTTCCGGATAGATACCTATAGAGCCCAGATAACGAAGCAGTTCCGGATCGTGATCGCTTACTTCCACTACCCTTACCAGGGTGTCAGGTTCGGCTTCGACAAGACTTTCGCATTGTCTTATGAGCATAGTGCCGTCTCTTTGCGGAATCGGAGAACCGTGGGGGTCGGTAACCGGATAACCCAGAAATTCATCAATCCTGTCTTCAAGCTCCTCCGAGAGAACGTGCTCCCATTTTTCCGCTTCCTGATGCACTTTGTCCCAAGGAACTCCAAGAGCTTCTTTAAGATAAAGTTCCACAAGGCGATGATGCCTGATTATTTCAAGGGCTATTTTTTCACCCGCCGATGTGAGTTTCACTCCCTGATAGCGTTTGTGGGTTATAAGCTTTTTCTCGGAAAGCTTTTTTATCATGCTCGTAACGGAAGCGGGAGACACGTCGAGCTTTTCAGAAAGCGCGCTTGTCGAAACTTTCCCCTTTGAAGTTTCGATTTCGTAAATGGCTTTCAGATAATCTTCAATCGATTGAGAAAGCATCGTATTTCCTTTATTTTTTCTCCAAAACTTTTTCTAAAATTAAAATAGACAAAAAAATATTTTAGTCTTGTCTAAATTTATTTTTAACTATAGCAAAACTAAAAATGGTGTCAAGAAAAAACCGAGATTTAAAAAGATCCGTCGGCAATTTAAAATAGTTGAAAATGCGAAAAATTTTCTATAGACAAAAATTCGTATTGCTGTTTCTGGTCTGTTTTGTTTTTGTTCATGCTTCAGATCACTTAAACGCTCGGGATAATAGCCAAACCGGGACTGGGAATTTCATATTATTGGGTTCGTTCCCTCACGACCCTAAGGCCTACACGCAGGGGTTTCTCCTAAGAGACGGCTTTTTTTACGAAAGCACGGGACTTTACGGAAAGTCTTCCGTTAGGAAAACGAATCGAGTTACGGGCGAAATAGTTTCTTTTACAAATCTTTCTGAAAAGTTTTTCGGAGAAGGACTGACTATAATCGGAAACAAGGTGTATCAGCTAACCTGGAAAGCTAAAAAGGGATTCATATACGAAAAAGACACGTTGAAACGCATTGGCTCTTTTTCTTACCCCACCCAAGGATGGGGGCTTACCGATAACGGAGATGAACTCATTATGAGCGACGGGAGTGAAAATCTTTACTTTCTTTCTACAGAAACCTTCAAAGTGATAAAAACTCTTAAGGTGACAAGACGAAACGGCGCGGCTGTGACCGGACTAAACGAGCTTGAATACGTGGAAGGAAAAATCTATTGCAATATTCTCGGGTCGGACAGGATAATCGCCGTAAACCCGGAAACCGGTACTGTAGAAAAAGAGATAGACTTAAGCGAACTCAGAGAGAAATTAAGCCGTCCGAACAGAGCCGAAGTCCTAAACGGCATTGCGTGGAGTTCTTCTTCCGGAACTTTTTTCGTAACGGGGAAATATTGGTCCGAGGTGTTTGAGGTTAGATTCGATTCAGGCGGCTCTTGAAGCGAAAACCGAAATAGGTAAGATTGCTGTTCTGGTCGGTCCCCGTAGCTCAGTTGGATAGAGCGCAGGATTCCTAATCCTGAGGCCGCAGGTTCGAATCCTGCCGGGGACGCTCATAAAGAAACTTCAATTTAAAAAGCTGCTTGAATATCATTAAGATGATTTTCACAGCGGCCTTAAAGCTTCCAGAAACCGTTCCGGTTATCTTGGAAGCCCCTATTCTTTTTCTATATCTTACCGGAACTTCCACGCAGCGAAGCCCCGTTTTAGCGGCCTTTATCTGCATTTCTACCGTCCACCCGAACGTTTTGTCGCTCATTTTCAAAGCGAGTAGCTTGTCGTATCTTATGGCCCTGAAAGGACCTAGGTCGGTAAAACTTACTCGGTAGAGAAGCTTTATAAGTCTTGTGGCTATGTAATTGCCCACGACGGCTTGGGGTAGAAGCGCCCCTTTCTCTCTTTTTCCAAGCGTTCTTGATCCTATCACAAGATCGTATTCGTCTTTGACTATGGGAGAAATAAGAGTTCTCATTTCCTGCGGGTAATCGGAATAGTCTCCATCTAAAAACACTATAATATGAGGTAGATATGAGCAGCTTTTTATGTAATTTATACCGGCAAGACATGCATTCCCATACCCTTTTCTCTCCTCGTTCACTACAGTCGCTCCGTTTTGCGAAGCTATTTGCGCTGTGGAGTCGGTAGAGCCGTTATCAACAACCACGATCTCCTCTACCAAATCTTTAGGAATATCGGCGATGACGCGCCCTATTGAACGTTCTTCGTTAAAAGCCGGGATGATTACGACCGTTTTTCGCATCTATGTTTATATGGATACAAGCTCGACTTTGGGAATAAGCACTATGTGACGAGATATTAAAGGCTTTTCAAATCTTGAGCTTATCGCTTCGCAGTAACCGTCCATCTGTTCTCTGTACACATCCCGTATATCGTCCTCGAGAGATTCTCTATACTTGTAATCGAAAAGACGAAACCCTGTTTCTTCTTCAATCAAAAGGTCTATTCTGCCCCTTTTGGGGTCGTTTTGACCGGAGTCAAAGACGAATTTAAGTTCTTTTCTGATCTCTTGAGCCCCGTTTATATAGGTAAAAAGCTCGGACGCGCGAAAATTTGAGGAAAGCTCCCGAAGAAGCTTTTGCATATCGGAATTTAAAGCGAGAAACTCGCCCAGAACGAATTGAATCTCTTTTTCCTTCGTCTCTTCCATAAAATTCCAAGTTTCAAGAAATCTGTGCATTATACTTCCCGTTCTCTCCGGGTCCGTCAGACGATTTGTGGGATAAAACAGATCGGGAAGCGAAAAAGCTTCATTTATCGGTGATTCAGCCGGTTTGTAGAGAGGTTTCGCGTATTTAAGCTCCGAAGAAATTTCCGTTTCTTCGGAAAAAGCATCGGGTGGTTGCGGGTCTTCGGCGCGTTTTGCATCTTCTATATCGGAAAACACCGATGTAGCGGATTGAGGATTCCTAGAACCTCCCAATATTTTATACAGTTTCGAGGGAACAAGCTCCTTGAAGGTTTCCTCTTCTGTTTCTTCGGAAAAAGCGTCAAGTGGTTGCAAGTCTTCGTCTTGTTTTGAATCTTCCTCGTCGGAAAATACCGATGTAATCCATTTAGAGTTCCCGGAAATAAGCGACATTCGATACAATCTTAAGAGAATAAGCTTCGCAAAGCTTTCTTTTTGCACGCTTATTTTCTTTTTTTTACCCACTTGTGGACAGTTTAAGAATATGAAAAGTCTTTTCTCCGCGCGAGTCATAGCCACGTACAGAATTCTTTTCTCCTCCTCGGCTTCTTTTTCTTCTATACTGGATTTAAGCTCCCCCCAGTTGGATGAGGAAAGAGCCGAATACCGAACTACGAACCCTTCATCAATTCCCGCAATCACTCTATCGTTTTTCGGGTTTCGGCGATAGTTGGCATGACACAAAAAAACATTTTCAAACTCAAGCCCCTTAGCTCCGTGAACGGTCATAAGTTTTACCGTTTTTCTATCACTTGTTTCCTCAAACGCCTGCTTTTCGCGAGAATTTTTAAAGAAATCGAAGTTTTCCACCACTTGGGAAAGTCCGCATCCTTTACTTGAAGCAAGATTTTCCGCTATCAGAAGAAATTTCTTTAAGTTGAGACATTTTATCTCGCCGTCGGGAAGCATGCGCATCGCGGAAAAATAACCGAGTCCATTAACAACGAAATCAACGGCTCTATAAGTGTCTGAATTAACATATTCTTCTCTTTTTTCATTGAGAAACCGCACGTATTCGGCTATTTTGCCCGTATCTTTCTTTTCTTCGCCACGAAAATAAGAAAACAGTTCATCATCCGACGCTCCGAAGTAGGGAGATCTGAGTATAGAAGCTAGAGCGAGAGTATCTTTAGGGTCGAGAAAATACTTAAGCATCGAAACCACGTCTCTTATCTCCGATAGGTGGTAAAAATCGTGGCCTATAAAAGAGCGGAATTTTATCCCGCCGCTTATAAGAGCCCTCTCGTAGATACTTGCTTCCGAACCTCTTCTGAACAGAAGCGCGATCTCTCCGCAGGATTCGTTTTCCTGAAGTTCTTTTATTTTGGAGACTACGCCCTGAGCTTCTTTTTCGATTGAAGCGCGGCGGTTTTCACCTGCGCACACGATCATTTCTACGGAAATATCAGAATCCAAACCACAATCGGGCTGTTTCATGTTCTCGTAATGTCCTTCTGGAAACGTGTCGGAGAAAAATTCATTGAAAAAATTTATAAGGCTTCCGCATGAGCGGTAATTCGTGGCGAAAGAAATTTTCTTGAATTTTTCGTCTTTAAGTATCTGCGCGAAAATTTCGGGCTGAGCTCCCCTGAAACCATAAATAGACTGATTTATGTCTCCGACAGCGATAAGACTGCCGGCAGAGTCGGAGTCTGTGAGAAGTTTCATCAGTTCAAGCTGGAGAGAGTCCGTATCTTGAAACTCATCAACTATAATAAACTTCAGAAACCCTTTGTAATAGTCTAATATTTCAGGATTTTCTTTCAGCATATCGATAGTGAAACGTATCATGTCTTCATACTGTATTTTCTCTTCGGAAATTTTCACCTTCGCAAGAAACTGATACGCCTCTCCGGCCAGATCAAGATAAAGAGGGTTAATTTCGCAATCGTAATAATTAATTATTAAAAAAAGAATGTCCCGAAGCTCGATCCTTGACCGTTCAACTTCCGGAGTTTTCCTTTCTTCGTCTATTTGTTGATAGATGTCCCTTAGATGGCGAATATTTCGGTCAATACCCAAAGTCAGGTCTATTCTTTCTCTAATATCTTCCAAGACCCGTTTTTTATTCCCCGAAGTATTGGGAAGAGTGGAGATATGCTCAGAAAGCGCTTCTCGCAGATTTCGGTTCATTGACCGAAGTTCGCGTGCGCTTGGATTTTGTAAGTCAGTATCACCCGCGTAAGAAAAAGGAGGAAGCAGGTGCAATTTAGCCGCCTCTTGGAGTATCATAGCTATGACTTTTACGATCTGAGCGGAATCATAAGATTCCATTTCAAGAAGTCTTTTTAGCTTCGAGCTATCATTTTCAACTTCGGCGAGAAGAAATCTTGAAACGGTTTCTTTCCAAAAAAGCTCCTCTTCGGCGCTTTCAATCACCGAGAAATTAAAAGGAATTTTAGATTCAATAGAATTATCTCTCAATATCGAGTTGCAGAAACTGTGTATTGTTCCTATCGGCGCGGAAAAGAACTTTCTTCGCCAATCTTTTGTTATATAGCCCTTGGTTCCGTAAGTGGATATATATTCTTCAATCTTCTCGCCTATCCTCGACTTAAGTTCCGCCGCGGCGTTTTCCGTGAAAGTCACGGCTACGATCTGAGGAATATCCGCCTCTCCGCTTTCCAAAATCTTAAGGTACTTGGCTATTATAGCCCTTGTTTTTCCCGACCCCGCCCCCGCTCTTACAGCTATCTTTCTCTCGGGCGCGAGTATTTGAGATTGCTCTTCGTTTAAGTTTAGAAATTCGGAAATTCTCTCCAAGCGTCTTACCCTCTTTATATTTCGGTGCTTCTGGTCACTCCGTTTTTTACCCTGCAAAGATCTCTGTAATCGCAATGGGGACAAGGACCGTCTTGGGACATGCTGAGACGATGTTCTTGTTCGTTCTCGTCTTTTTTTCCCACGTAAGGAGGGAAAAACCCGTTTTTTATGCTCTTTACGTAATATTCGGCCAAAGAAACCGCTTCATCCGTATTTTCGAGAAAATCCTTTCCCGAGGATTTGATTTCTCCAGATTTTCCGATCGAGATATAACAACCACTGGAAACGGTCATTCCTTTTTCTGCCAAGGCTTTTAGATAAAGAGGTAATTGCAGGTTTTTATAATCAAAATATTTCTTGTTTCTTACGCTTCCGATTTTGTAATCGACGACCGTCGCTCTTACATCGTTCTCTTGAATATCGAGGCTATCCTTTCGAACATCGACTCTGTCTATAAACCCCTTGATTTTATAATCCCCAATATCAAACTCTATTTCTCGCTCAAAATACTTAGGAATAAGTTCATCTTTTACGATTCTTTGAACCTCATCCGATATGAAATTACGTAAAACACTGTCGAAAAACCTTTTTTCCTCCATTTCCATTAAACTTTTCGAGAGATGAGAAAAAGCGTAGTGATTTGTTTCGTATTTCTTTTTTATCTCTTCGTAAATTTTTAGAACATGAGAAATCTCGGGCGGCCCATCGCTTCCGTCGGCGAAAACGGTCTCCATGAGTTCTTTTAGAATTTTGTGAGCAAGGCTGCCGAGATCAAGCTGGGTAGCTCCACCCTCTTCCGGTTCTTCGCAGCGATCAAACTTAAGCACCTTCTGGGAAAAATACTTAAAAGGACACGTACCGTAAGTTTCAAGTCGACTTGGAGAAAAGGAGTCAAAATTAATAGGCAAAGCGCGATTAAGAACTCCTTCAAAACTCGTATAATTCCCCGTAAGCTTTAACCTTTCTCTCTCGGCGGAAATACCGTTTATAAGATATTTGGATATATCCGAGCCGTATTTGAGTCTCAAAAGTTCAAACATTTTTGAGTCGCTTATGCCCCTTTTTCTTTGAAGAGACAAGATACAGTTAAACAAAACGTCTTCTTTCGAAACCGCTAGTTCGAAGAGGCTCTTCGGGGTTTGCTGGGTGACGACATTTTTCATTTCCCCAAGAAAATCGCAACGACCAATCTCCTTCGATCCATAATCGTAGCGAAAACACGAGAAAAAAGTTTTTTGCGAAGCCGCGGAGCCAAGAGTGTGGAAAAGATGCCTTTCTCTTTCGTAATGAAGGCTATCCCAGTCAAACACCCTCTTTTTAACCGCTTTGTTGATCTCTATTTTCTCTCTGGGCTTCAGGAGGAAGTCATTAAAACGAGGCCTTGGAAAACAAGTATCGGAAAGACCCATAAGAAAAATAAACTTGGCGTCTATTCCTCTGGCCGCGGAGAAATCAATAACGCTTACTCTTTTTGAATCTTCGTCGCAGGGAGTTTTATACGAAACGCTTCGCTGGCCCATAAACTGGCTAAACAACAAAATATATTCTTTTAAATCCGAGACTTTGAAATCAAACCCGCCGGAGGGAAAAGAAAGCTCTCGAAGCAGAGAAAAGAATTCATCAAAACATTCCCTAGTCGTTTCTTCTCTTTTTATATGCTCCACCGAATTCTTCTCGACCTTAAGTTCAGAAAGAACTTTTCTAAGATCAGTGGTAAGAGAGGAGAAACTCCTTGCGCCGAATTTTGACGATATCAGGTCGATAGCGTTTTGAATATCGACCATGACCGAAGAGAGAGATTCATTCTCCCGCGCGAGATGTCTAAGCATCGCGCGCCATCCCGCAATACCGCTTACGGTTCTGTATCGCCCTTTTTCAGAGGAAATCTTCTTTATCTCATTGACGCAACGTCGTTGCCTCTCGTCGTTTCCCAGATAAAAAACGAAAAGAGGATTATGAAAAAGCCTGAAAAGATCTTTTCTATGGAAATTCCCCGATTTAAGACGCAGTATATCCATCGCGAGTCTTCCGAAAACGCTTTCTCCGAGAGATTGCAAGTTTCCTATATCGACCGCGATTCCGTTTTTTTCAAATATATTGGCTATCGATCCGCCGCGCTTCTCCGAAGATCTCACTAAAACTTTAAAATCCGAGGCGCGCGCGCCTTCATCCACAATAAGCTTTTTTATTTGCCTTGAAACATACTCAACCTCTTCTAGAGAATCTCGAAACTCTGAAAACTCCTTTTTTTTCTCAGGCCCAAGGTCCTCGTTCATGATCGTCCTGTCTTCTTCATAAACTATGGACAACTCGTTAAAACGACGAAGAAAACAGTTTCTGTATTCGGTTAAGTCTTCAAAATCGCTGACGAAAAAAAACATCTCCGGAAGTTCGGAGAAAAAGCTTTTTATCACGGAAAGTTCGCACAAGCTAAAATCCGAGAATCCGAAAACAACCAGTTTTTTCGCCTTTGGAAAAAACTCCCGAAGACCCATTTTGTTTATTTCTTCGGAAACCGCCCGGACGGAATCAGAATCGTCGAGAAAATCTTTTTCGGTGATTAAAGCTTCGTATTTTTCATACAGAAGCGCTATATCGGCGAATTTCGAGCGGAGGTTTTTATCTTTAGTTTTCTTAACTACCCTTAGAAACTCAGAAGGCGTAACTTCGTTTTGCTTGAGTTTAGAGATAATGGATAACGCGGAACTTAGAAAATCCCGATTTCTCGAAAATTCCCCGAAAACCACAAGTTTTTTCGAAACCTGTTCCGCGGCTTTTCTGATTACCGACAGCGCCTGGACTTGAGATATTCTTTTCTTTTTAAGGTTCGGTGACGTTTCGTTTATAAAGTCCGAAAGTTCTTTAAAAGTGAGAAGATTTTTCCCCCATACGCCTTCGCCGCAGTAACGATTTTCTATTTCCTGCACGACCCGGACTCCGGGGAGGAGAAAAAGGGTCGTTTCGTCGCTCGGATTAAGTTTATATCTTTTAAAAAGACGGCTGAAAGAAATTTCTTTGGGGTGATAAATTATTTTCATTAGAGAATGTTGGAAGCTAATGAGATACTGTTTTTAAAATCACGATCAAAAAACTCATCGTACAAAACATAATCGGGAAATAGTAATTTTTTTCTCGTTTCTTGGCAATTTAACTCAGTCGATCCAAAATGGCGTGCCGCGGCGGTTTTATCTCCGCGAAGGATCTAGATCAACCTTATAGCAGGCTCAATTCTGTTTCAATAAACAAAATCTGAAAGCTCTCGTTTTTGTAAAAATAAAGTTTGACTTTAGTAATTCCAAAACAGAGATTTATATTTACAAGAAACACTCATGCAATATAGAAGCAGTAGGTTTCTTTTGACAATGCGACGCAGATGGAAGCGACCTACGCTTTTCCCGAAAGTTTTTTTAATCGGAAAAGAGACTACTTCTTATAATTGACGAAATTCAGATGGTGCCGGAGCTGTTTTGGAGTCTAACGAAAGATGATTTTATCTATGGTATCGTATTATATTCCGGGAAAGAGGTAGTTCCTTTCAGCGACAGGCTGTTTGCAGTCCACTTTCGGTGCTTTGGCGATAATCGTTCTCTCCCAACCCCTATATGCCTTCAATCTGTATCTTTCTCGCCTTCATAATATCTTTGCGCTTACTTAGAAAATATCTTTTTTCTTTACTGTATCGACCCCATATCCTTATTCTGCTTCCGTTCTCTATACCTTCCACGAATCCTCTGGCGTAAACGTTTATTCTCTTTTCCGGGTCGTCTTCAAAAAACCGAAACAGTGTGAATTTCTTGCCGCTTCCCATTTTTTTAAACTCCAATTTCCCAACTTGGCCTTCAAGGGTGAAAACCTTTCTGTGAAATTCGTCGCGGGAGGAGAGAACCTGGGAAATAGTCACGGTTGGTAGTTCAACTTCTCCGATATCCGTATAGGTTTTATAAACCTTCTCCTTCGCGTAAGAAAAACCTGAAACCGCGAAAAAGAATAAAAAAACCAAAAGAAAATTTCTCATCTTTATACGTCCTGGAAGAAATTATAACGGATTGGAGACCTTTAAACCGAATCTTCTATGAACCGGGGCGCGTCATCGACATCGGATCCAAGACCCGATCGAGTTCTTTTTCTGAAAGCACTTTCTTTTTCAAGGCGATTTCCCTCACCGTACTTCCCGAAGCGTAAGCCTCTTTGGCGATCGCGGCAGCGTTGTCATAACCTATAATAGGCGCGAGGCTTGTGCACATGGCCAGACTCTGCTCGATAATCGTTTCACAACGCTCTTCGTTTGCTTTTATTCCGTCAATGCATTTATCGACGAAAACCACGCTGACTTTAGATAAAAGATTTATTGATTCCAGGAGATTGTCCGCCATCATCGGCATCATCACGTTTAACTCGAAATTTCCCGACTGACCTCCGATAGTTATCGCCGCGTCGTTTCCTATCACTTGAGCCGCCACCTGAGTAACCGACTCTCCAATTACGGGATTTACCTTGCCCGGCATAATCGATGAACCCGGCTGTATTGCGGGAAGAAGAATTTCTCCCACTCCGCAGCGCGGACCGCTTCCAAGCCACCGTATGTCGTTAGCTATTTTCATAAGGCTTACCGCAACCGTCTTAAGAACTCCGCTTGTCTGAACAACCGCGTCTTTTGAAGCCTGGGCCTCGAAATGATTGCTCGCCTCCTTGAACTTAACTCCGGTAGAGTCGCTTATCCTCGAAGCCACTTGTTTTCCGAAATTTTTGTGAGTGTTTATTCCGGTTCCGACCGCGGTTCCACCTATGGCGAGTTCCGAAAGATCGGCTCTTATTCCTTTTAACCTTGAGATTCCGTGTGAGATCATGCTCGCGTAACCGCTGAATTCCTGACCGAGGCGAATCGGCGTAGCGTCCATCAAGTGGGTACGGCCTATTTTAACTATACGATCGAATTGCTTGGCTTTTTTCAAAAGAGCTTCGCGCAGGTAGTCAAGCGACGGGATGAGTTCCTTTTCAATCGCCTCAAGAGAAGACACGTGCATAGCGGTGGGGATAACGTCGTTACTCGACTGACCCATGTTTACATGGTCGTTGGGGTGCACTTTGGTTTTGCCTTTTAGTATTTCAGCCGCTCTGTTGGCTATTACTTCGTTTGTGTTCATATTGGTCGAAGTTCCCGAACCCGTTTGAAACACATCCACGACGAAATGCTCGTCTAGTTTTCCCGAAACCACTTCTTCTGAGGCTCGGGCGATGGCGCGAGCGGTGTTTTTTTTCAAAAACCCAAGTTCCGCGTTGGTTTGCGCCGCGGCAAGCTTAATAAGACCCATAGCCCTTATGAATTCTCTTGGAAGCGTGCGACCGCTTACCGGAAAATTCTCAACCGCCCTAGCCGTCTGCGCTCCGTAATAAGCGTCGGACGGGACTTTCATCTTCCCCATTGAATCCGATTCCACTCTGTATTTACTTTTAGCCATTTAATATTCCTCCAGATTTCCCAAAGCTCGATAAAGCGTTCTATTATGCCACAAAGAAAACCGGTTTCATAAGACGGAGAATCTTTTTCGAAACTCGAGCATTAAACTGAACACAGAAGGGATGAGAAAAAGCGTAAAAACCGTCGAGAGAACAAGTCCGCCGACCACCACGCTTCCAAGACCTTTGTAAAGTTCCGAACCTTCTCCCGGGGAAAGCACCAGGGGAAGCATGCCGAACACGCTTGTGAGCGTGCTCATGAAAATCGGTCTTATCCTTACTCTTACCGATTCGCGTATGGCGAGCTGCTGCTCCATTCCGGAGCGCATGTTGTTAAGAGACTGATGAACTATGAGGATGGCGTTATTGATAACTATTCCTATAAGAATTACGAAGCCGAGCATAGTGAGTATGTCAAGCGGCTGGTAGGTAAACAGGTTAAGCGTAAAAAGTCCGATAAAGCCTCCAAGAGAAGCGAAAGGAACGGTAACCAGAATGACAAGCGGATGCAGAAAACTTTCAAAAAGCGCGGCCATCAGCAAAAACGATATTACGACCGCTAGGAGAAAGTTCCATTTAAGCGCGTCTTTCGCCACCGCAAGCTTATCCGCGGTGCCCGCCAAAGCGAAATCGACCTGGTCGCTTACCTGACCGCTTGCGCGAAGCGGCATGAGTATTTTGGTCTCAATAAGCTCTATAGCCTCTTCAAGCGTCAACTCTTCGGGCGGAGTTACCTGTATCGTAACGACTCTTTGTCTTTCATAATGGTTTATTTGTTCCGGGCCGTTTTCGAGATTGATTTTAGCGATCCCTCCCACGGTAACTACCTGTCCTCCGGGAGAGGCGATCATTATATCTTCCACATCCTGGATTCTTCTTGAAAAATCCTGCCGCGCGCGAAGAACTATGTCGACTTCCCGGCCTTCAAGGTTAAATTCGCTTGCTTCAACGCCGTCTATAAGCGACCTTACGATGTATCCAAGTTCGCTATTGGTAATCCCGACTTTGGAAGCCTTGTCGCGGTCGGTTACGATGCGAAGTTCCGGATTTCCAAGATCAAGACTTGGTATTGGTCTTATCTGAGCTCCCGGAATAGCTTCCATTGACATAAAGAAAACACTTCTCGCGGTCATCAGAATTTCATCCAGATCGTCTCCCAGAACGTTAACGTCTATAGATCTTCCTTCGCCTATATTGCTATTGAAAATACTCGGCTGTATTATGACGCCGAACATTCCCGGAATTTTCGCTATGGTTTGCTGAAGGACCGGAAAAATTTCCTTCAATTCTTTCCTATCGCCCGCCACCGCGCCCATGAAAATCTGCTTTCCTCTCGCGACATAGAAAAAATTCTTTATTTGCGGAAGTCCTCTCTCGGCCGAGATTTTCTCGTCTATATAGGGATTTAGATCCGCCTCTATTTGCTTTCCTATGGAGGTATATTCCTCGACATTATATCCGGGGGGCGGGATAAGTATTCCGAAAAGAAGGTTTCTATCGCCCGTGGGCAAATATTCGGTTTTCGGGAAAACGGCGATTATAAGCAGGATGGATAAAAGCGTAAACGAGGCGACAAGCACCACTCTTTTCTTAACGCTTGTCATTATACGCTCGGTAAACCTGTTTATAAAACCCGAAACCGCTCCCGCGAACCCAAAAAGCCAAGACATAAAGAAAAACCGTTCAATTCCTTTTATGCCTTTTGCCGAAAGGTACTTGGAAGACGCAGACGGTATTACGGTTATAGAAACCAGAAGACTTAGTATTACCGAGACGCTTATCGCGATAGCTATATCGCGAAACAGCTGTCCTGTTTGCTCTTGGATGAATATAATCGGAATAAACACCGCGGCTGTGGTAAGGGTGCTTGCGAGCACGGCTCCCCAAACTTCCGTCGTTCCGTCGTAAGCCGCCTGGGCTTTGGATTTACCCATCTGAATATGACGGTAGACGTTTTCAAGAACCACTATGGAATTGTCTATAACCATGCCGACCGCGAAACTCATTCCCGCGAGACTCACCACGTTTATTGTTCGCCCGAGCGTTTCGAAAACTATAAATGTTCCTATCACGCTGGACGGTATGGCGATCCCCACGATCATCGTGCTGCTTGCGCTTCTTAGGAAAAGAAGAAGAACCGAAACGGCCAACACGGCTCCGATTAAAAGATTGTTTCTAACGAGTTTGATTGCGTTTTTTATATATCCCGTCTCTTCGTAAACGTTATAGAGATGAAGACCTTTGTCCTTTAGAACTCCCGCGTTTAATTCCTCAACCGCCGCGAACACGGCTTCTTTTACCTCTATAGAATTCGCGCCGCTTTCCCTAAGCACGTTAAGAGCTATCGCGGGTTCGCCGTTTTGCCTTACCGTGTAATCGGGATCTTCGTACCCCAAGCGAACCGTCGCCACGTCTTTTAAATAAACGGGAAGACCTTCGGGAGACGTTTGAAGAACTATTTTCCCTATGTCGCCCGTGGTTCTGTACTCTCCCACGGTTCTCACCAGATATTGTCTTTTACCTTCGTCAAGGGAACCCGCGCTGAAATTTTCATTTTCCCTGTCTATGGAAGCCGCGAGTTCCGCAACGGTGATATTTCTTTTTGAAAGCGCTTCGGGATCGAAAAGAACCTCTATTCGCCGCTCTCTTCCCCCGAAAACGTTTGACGCACCGACTCCCGGAGCTCTCTCAAGACGCGTGCGAATCACATCGTCGGCGAAATCGTAATATAGGTTTATGTCAATGTCGTTTCCGTCTCTGGGCTTCAGTATGAACCATCCCATGGCGTTTGATCTGGGGTCGACGGTAGTTATTACGGGTCTATCAACTTCGTCTGGATATTCCTTTACCTGGTCGAGTCTGTTTGAAACCTTAACCACTTTCGAGTCGAGATCTGTTCCGGTTTCAAACTCAAGGATTACTTGCGATGAATTTTCGGAACTTTCGCTGTCAAGCTTTCTAAGCCCAGTTATTCCCTTAAGTTCGTCTTCCTGCTCGTTTACTATCTCGCTTTCAACTTCAAGGGGACTTGCTCCTCTCCAGAAAGTGCTTACGGTAATTCTAAGGTTGTCCACGTCCGGGGTGAGCTGAACGGGAATTCTGAAAAACGAAATGATCCCGAAAATAACGATAAATATTACGCCTACGGCGACCGTTACGGGATTTTTTATAGAGCTTTCGACAAGCTTCATGGCTTTATGCTGTCAACAATCGTGACTTGCTGCATGGGTATTAGTCTTTCGTTCCCTCTTACCACCACGCTTTCGCCGGCGCTTATCTGCCCTTCTACCTGCGCGAGTCCTTCATACCAGTTTTTTTCTACAACCGGCACGGGATGCGCGACACCTTCTCTCACGGCGAAAACCATCGGTCCGTTAGGAGAATTCACTATGGAATCTTTCGGTACGAGCTTTATTTTTTCGCTCTCGCCGATTCTTATCTTAATCGCAGCGGAAGTTGAGGCTTTTATTACGTGATCCGGATTTTCAAGCAGTACTTTTATCGGAAACGATACGGTTCTCGGCTCGGCATCCGGTATTATCGAGAAGATTTTTCCCGGGAAGCTTCGCCGGTTAAGAGAGCTTATTACTACCTCCACCTCCATCCCCTCGCTTACGTCTTCTATGTATCTTTCTGGAAGCCCGGCCATTACCTCTATGGTGTCTATATCGACAAACGAAACCACTTGTCCTCCGATATCTAGCCACTGTCCTTCGTCGATATGATGTTTTGTCACGTAACCGTTATAAGGAGCGGTGATTTTCGACGCGTCGAGATTGTATTCGGCGATTTCGATTTGGCTATCGAGACTTAAAAGAGCGGCGTTATTCGAATCTCTTCTGGTTTTAGCGCCGTCAAAATCTCCGTCTGAAATGACGCCTTTTTCGTAAAGGTCCTCGGCTCTTTTAAAATCTTTTTCGGAAAGTGTGGCTTCGGCAAGCACCCTTTCTCTCTCGTTTTGAAGTCGCTTGAGCTCAAGGCCGATTTTATCGTCTTTTATCTCCGCGAGCAGTTCTCCTTTTTTTACGTATTCGCCCTCCTGCGCCCCGAGTTTTTTAACGATTCCGGCCACTTCGCTTGATATTATTGAATTTTTCGCGGGAAACGTGGCGCCGACCAGTTTAATGGGTTTTTTCATCTCTTTTTCCAAAACCTCGGATACGGACACCGGAGCTGGCGGAGGTTGAGCAAAGGAAATCCCGGAAAAAAAGAAAAAAATTAGAAAAAACAGAAAAGGCCTTGTTAGAGTAAACACGTTATTATTCTCCATCAACCGGATGTTTTTAAAATAACGGCAATTACCGGACTTAAATCGAAGCATACCGCCGCGTTTTGAAATTCCACCACATTATACATGACTTAAGATTTAAGGAGTTATGAGAAAAACGGCGGAAGTTTCTCCTTGTATTATTATAAATTGTTATTAGCATAATTCCCATTAAGGCCGGAGGAGGTAAAAATGGCATCTGAAAACGTAATTGAAGTGGTAGATTCTGAATTCGACGAAGAAGTAATCCAAAGCGAACTCCCTGTTCTCATTGACTTTTGGGCTCCGTGGTGCGGTCCGTGCAGAGCTTTAGCTCCGGTTATTGACGAGATTTCAAAGGACTACGAAGGCAGAGTTAAAGTAGGCAAGGTAAATGTTGATGAAAACCCTGAAATAACAATGAAATTTAGTATCAGAAGCATCCCGACGCTAATAGCTTTTAAAAACGGCGAGGTTTCCGATCAGATAATCGGCGCCGTGCCGAAAAGCGAAATAGAAAAAGTTCTGGATAAAGCTTTGGATTAAAATATTCTTAGCGCGGAGACCTACAAATGGCCAAATACATTATGCTCAGCAACCTCACGGACGAAGGCAGAAGAACCGTAAAAATGAGGCCAGAGAGAATAAACGAAGTTAACGAGGAACTGAAAAAAATGGGCGCCACCGTTGAAGCTCAGTACGCGTCGCTCGGTCCTTATGACTTTGTCAGCATAGTGGAAGCGCCTGATAACGAAACGATAGCAGAAGTAGTGATAGAACTCGGATCAAGAGGTACGGTTCATATAGAAACGCTTTCGGCCATTCCCATAGGCGAATTTGAAGAAAAGTTTATGGATAAATAGTTTTAGTAAGGTGCTTTATTTCCGCTTCTCTTCAGAACCGGTCCGCCTGTTGTGCCTCATATTTGAAACCAAGATTACACATCCGTGAGACTTAAACCCCCTTTTTCAATAACTCAATAATTAGAACAAAAGCGAACATTTTCAAATCACATCATTAAGAAGTGTGGCATTCTCTGGAACAATAGTAACAACCATTAGCATTATAACCTTTACGCTTCGCTTCTCTTACTGCTGTGTGGCAAGATACATGCTGCCCTAAGTATTCAGAATTTCCTATGCTTGGGAAATAAACGCACCCGAGCACATGCACTTCGTGATCTCCGTTATACTGGGCGTTTCTATTTACATAATAGCGTCGCATGAAAAAGCGTGGCATGAAAAATTTTCTCCAAAAATGATCATAATAAACTTCCTCTTCTACTTCTATATGATTTACTGAAATTACCGCTGTTTATCTGACAAGTTGCTCAAAAAACCTCTAAGTTAGTAATAATATCAAGTTGTTTAATCGTTTTCTTCACTCTCCTCTCCCATGTGTATTTCTTGATGTCCCCAAGAGCATTCTCAGAAATTTTTGAATAAAATTCGGGATTCTTTAAAACAGATTCGATTGCATGAATAAACTTTCCCGAATCATCTGGAGGCACAATGACAGAATTCCTATTTGACTCAAGTATTTCTAGAACCGAAGGGGTTTCAGTCGCCACAATAGGTTTTCCGGCAGCCATATACTCAAAAAGCTTAAGCGGTGAAGTAAAACCACCTGCCTGCGTCCCGTCCCTTATGGTCATATCAGAAGAATAAGGCATAACTAGAACATCAGAAGCAAGCAGGTAGTAAGGAACTTCGCTTTGAGAAACGAATCCTATCATTTTAAAATTGCTTACCCCTCTTCTCTCTGCTTCTTTTCTATAAAAATAATTGTCTTTTTCTCTGCCTCCCACAATAACAAACTCCACTTCCGGAAGTTTCTCCGCAGCTTCAACTAGTATTTCTATTCCCCTACCCCTATAAGTATTTCCACAGTAACATACGATTTTTCTATCAACCGGAAGCCTGAGGCGTTCTCTTAGAGAATCCATATCGATATTCTCGAGGAAAATTTCTACATCCACACCGTTTGGAGCAACAACGGAATTTTGCGTGTCTATGCCTAGTTGAGAGTAAATTTTTCTAAGTCCCTCGGAATTAAAAGACATTCCGAGCATGTTCTTGCCTACTGAGAAAGCTTTTATCATTTGCTTGGCAATAATATTTACCGGAGGATGATGAGCGTCGTAGATAGTGGGAATTCCGAGAACCTGAACCGAAAGCCAAGAAAAAATCAGATTTCTGGTAAGTACGAAATCGTAACTCTTTCTTTTTATCCGAGCGTATAGGGAGCTTACAAAACCATGGACGAACTGCCTTCCAGGTCCGCCGGTAAACGGAATGAAAGTTACAGGGAAAGGTGTCGTCACACCGTAGTATTCAAACAGCTTTTCTTTGGAAAAACGGCCTGGAAGAACGCACTCGACGGAAATTCCAAGCCTCGTCATCGCCTGACACATCTTCATCATGTGCACGGCGCTCGCTCCTTCAGAAAAAAGAGGAGGACTTCCCACATAAAGAATCCTTAACCCGTCATATTCCGTCGAACCTTTATTTTTAAGCGATGAATGTATAACCTTTACCAACCTTTAAGGAATTAACCCCATGCGGAAAACCCTACCATGAAAGCAGTCCGCCTTCACGGATTTAAAGACGTATTTCATCCCGAAACCGAAAAGCTGCGCCTTTTAGAAAATACGACAAAAGAAGTATTCGAACGTTTCGGTTTCTCGGAAATAATCATTCCGATTCTTGAACTCTCCCAAGTCTATTCAATGGGTCTTGGAAGCACGACCGACATAGTCCAAAAAGAAATGTACTCGTTTGAAACCAAAGGGGGAGAGTCCGTATCTATGAGACCCGAGGGAACGGCCGGAGTGGTAAGGGCTTACGTGGAAAATTCTCTATACAGAAAATCTCCCGTAACCAAACTCTACTATTCCGGGGAAATGTTCAGATATGAAAAACCTCAAGAGGGAAGACAAAGAAGTTTTACTCAAATAGGAGCCGAGCTTTTCGGTTCAAACGATCCGCGTTCGGATTCAGACATAATAGCTATGCTATGGCTTGCCGTTGAGAAACTGGGTCTAAAAGACCATACGAGGCTTGAGATAAACTCGATAGGAGAGCCCGAGCAGCGCGACCTGTATAAAAAGGAGCTTAAGCGGTTTCTTTCCAAAAAAAAGAATTCTCTTTGCGAAAACTGCCAAAACAGAATGAATACGAACCCTCTTCGAATACTTGATTGCAAAAAACCTTCGTGTCGCGAGATAACATCGAAAATCCCATTCTCAATAGTGGATTATCTATCCGAGCGAAGCAAAGAGCATTTCGAAAAGCTTCTTTTCTCCTTGGATGAAAAATCCATACCGTACGTACTCAATCCCAGAATAGTAAGAGGACTTGACTACTATACCGATACCGTTTTCGAGATAACCACGGACAACCTAGGATCTCAAAATGCCGTGGCTGCCGGAGGAAGATACGACCTTCTGGTAGAGCAAATGGGAGGACCGAAGACTCCTGCAGTGGGATTCGCGATGGGAGTTGAGAGAATACTGCTTTTGCAAAACAAAATAAAAACGCGAAAAAGCTCTCCCGGGAAAAAACAACTCGTGCACATTGTTCATATCGGAGGAAAAGCCAGAGACGAAGCTGTGAAGCTAGCTTTCGATCTTAGAAAAAAAGGAATCAGAGTCGAAACCGAATACGAAGACAAAAGCCTTAAGAGTCAGATGAGAAAAGCGGACAAGTCAAAAGCTCAATATTCTATTATCATCGGAGAAAACGAACTGGAGAAAAGGATTTTTTCACTTCGCGAGATGAAAACCGGATCGGAAAAATCGCTCCCACTTAAAAAACTGGCCGAAGTTCACGGACCGAGCGATTTCAGAAAGTTTTTCTGATTCGCCCGCACACAGCCCTTACGGCAAAGTCCGATTCCCACGGAACAGATTATGCTGAGAAACAAATTTTTTTACGGATGGATAATAACTATAGCCGGCCATCTACTTATAACTCTCGACGGAATGGTCCTTTATTCCTTCGGGATATTTCTTCCCTACTTAAATGAAGGATTCGACCTCTCGAAAACCGTAGGATCGTCTTTTTTCTCCGTAAGATGCGTATGCATGGCTTTTTCCTTCGTGTTTGCCGGAAGACTTATAGACCGTCATGACGCAAGGTACGTCACGTTTTTCGGAGGACTTATCGGAGCTATAGGCTTTTTCCTCTCGGCTTACGCCGAGAATATATGGGAGTTATACCTTACTTATAGCGTAATGGTGGGAATAGGAGACGGATTTCTCTACATACTTCCCGTTACGGTCATCAGCAGATGGTTCGTTAAGAAAAGAGCTTTGGCAATAGGCATAGCAACCGCCGGGGTTCCGGTAAGCGGGCTCATAATAAATCCACTTACAACTTGGCTTATAGAATCTTTCGGCTACCAAAGCGCGCTTATGCATCTATCGGTAATATTTATCGTGATACTTTGTTCCGCGTTTCTTATAAGAAGCCGTCCCGAAGACATGAATCTTAAGGCTTACGGAGAGGAAGACTCGGATAGCGCGGCAAAAGAGACGGGAAATTCCGATTGGAGCGCCAAGGAAGCGCTCTCAAGCTCAAGCTTCTGGCTTATGTATTTGGCTTTTTTCCTAGGGTTTAACACTTTTTTGATCATTATCATAAATCTTTTCAACTTCTCGATAAAAGCGGGAATAACTCCTCTTGTCGCCGCCGGGGCGCCTGCGTTCATAGGGCTCGGGAGTATTTTCGGACGAATCTTCTTCTCCGGAGTAGTGACAAACATGCTAAAAGACGTTCGCATACTGTTTGTCTGCTATTTCTTTCAGGCAAGTTCGATAATTCTGATCCTTTTAGTCGTTGACATCTGGTCGCTTTACCTGTTTGGATTTCTCTTCGGAGTCTTTTATAGCGGCTGGGTGCCGATGTTCCCGACGATACTTGGAAGATTTTACGGTCTTAGGGCTTTGGGAAGCATTTTCGGCCTTTTCGGAACGGGATTCTCTCTCGCGGCGATCAGCGGTCCGCTAATCTCTGGATTTCTGTTTGATTTGACGCAAAGTTACGAAAAGCCTCTTATGGTGGCGATTGCGGTATCTTTTCTCACAGCTTTTATAACGCTTCTTATAAAAACCCCAGTAAAAAGAAGGGAGACGATTTAGTCTGGATTTCTTACAAAACAGATTGTCACCAGCTTAGATGGAGACCGCCTAATTTGTCGGTCTTAATTTCGACAATTCCCTTTAAAATACGTTATATTAGGACTATCGAGGAAAATACATGTTCGGATTAGGTGCAAATGAATTACTGATAATACTTCTTATCGCTCTTGTGGTTCTGGGCCCCAAGGAACTTCCCAAAGTAGCAAGAACTATAGGAAGAGGACTAAGAGAGTTGCAAAGAACCAAGGACGACCTTAAAAAAGACATAGAATTCGACGACTATCCGGACGAAACTTCGAAATCTAAAACAACCGAAAACAACCGGAATTCCTGACTTGTCAAAAAAGCTCTCTAGGATAGTATTCTAGCCTAATCGTTTTTCTCCCGAGTCTTTTTTATGCCCAAAATAACAATCGACGGAATTGACCTTGATGTGGATGACGGGATTAACGTAATCCAAGCCGCTTCCGCGGTAGGAATAGAAATCCCTCATTTCTGCTACCACCCTTCGTTAAGCGTAGTGGCACAGTGCAGACAATGCCTTGTTGAAGTGGAAGGCGTTCCGAAAGCAATGCCCGCGTGCAACACAATAGTTAGAGAAGGTCTTGAGGTTAAAACGAACACCGAAAAAGCGCTTGAAGCAAGAAAAGCGGCCGTTGAATTCACTCTGATAAATCATCCGCTCGACTGCCCAATATGCGATAAGGGCGGGGAATGCCCGCTTCAAATGACAACTTTCGGACACGGGCCAGGCTACAGCAGAGTCGGAGGGCCGGAAAACAAGAAAGTAAGACAGAAAAGCTATCTTAGCGACGAGATAATATACGATGCCAACAGATGCATAATGTGCACGCGATGCGTGCGTTTTACGGATGAAGTTACGAAAACCCATGAACTCGGAACAATGGGAAGAGGATTTAGAAAGAAAATCGCCGTTTTCCCCGGGAAAAAGCTTGACAACGAACTCGCGGGAAACGTGATTGACATCTGTCCCGTCGGAGCGCTTCTCTCTAAAGACACTATTCACGAAGAGAGAGTCTGGTACATGGAATTTACCGATTCCGTGTGCTCGCTATGCAGTAGCGGCTGCAATATTACGATTGGAGTCGACCCGAGAAAAGGAGGGATTTCGCGCATACGTCCGAGAATAAACCAGGAAGTAAACAAGCACTGGATATGCGACAAGGGAAGATACGAGTATAAAAAAGTCCAAGAATCGTTAAGACTCAAAGATCCCATCATGAAAAACGGTGACGGCTACAGGATAACCCCCTGGGAAGAAGCGATTAACAGTCTTCACGCAAGGCTTTCGGGCACGATCTCGGGAAGTTTGGGTACCTTGGCAATCGTAGCCTCCCCCACACTCACAAACGAGGAGATGTTTCTCTTGAAAAAACTTTCTTCGCTTATTGAAAACTGTCGCGTTATATGCGCTTCGGGAAGCGAAAAGATAGAGAAGAAATTCGATTTAATAAGCAACGATCCTTATCCCAACAGCGAAGGAGCTAGAAATTTTATGATCGCAAGCGAACCCGAGGAAATGAAAGAGACTGTCGGGTTAATACTTGAGGGTGGAATTGATACTCTACTGGTAGTTGGAGAAGACTTGTTTAACATAGTTTCAAACTACGAAAAGTACGCTTTTCGTCGGGCGCTTGAAAAAATCGGCTTTCTTGCGGTTTTGGATTACACGCTTAGCGAGACGGCAAGATACGCCCACATAATACTTCCCGGAGCAAGCCCTTATGAAAAAGACGGCACCTTCACAAATGATTCCAGACGGGTCCAAAAGGTAAGGAAAGCTATTTCTCCCCCGGGAAACGCAAAACCCGCCTGGGAGATATTGTGTGCGGTTGGAGAAAAACTCGAGAAGTCCTCTTTTAATTACTCTTCGGTGGCGGAAGTGATGGATGATATAAGCATTAAAATTCCCGGCTACGAGGGTATGAACTACGACAGGATAGGAACGGTCGGAAAAGTTATTGAACGAAGCGCGGTGAGATGACTCCACTTTTTATAGCAATAGCGATTGCGAAAATAGCCCTCGTGTTCTTTGTAGTTCTAACCGCCGTGGCTTACCTAACCTACGCGGAAAGGAGGGTAAGCGCTTTTATACAAGACCGTTACGGACCGAACAGGGTCGGGCCCTTAGGGCTTCTCCAGCCTCTTGCGGACGGAATAAAGTTCATTTTCAAAGAAGACGTAATCCCGACGAGAGCCAACAGGAAGATGTATATATTGGCCCCGGCGTTCGCGCTCGTTACGGCTCTTGCGGCTCTTGCCGTAATTCCTATAGGGAAAGGTTTTTATACCGATCTTTTTGGATTGCTTCAGGACCCCGTATTCATAAGGTTTCAGATAGCCGATATAAACGTAGGTATTCTCTATGTACTCGGAATAAGTTCGCTCAGTGTTTATGGAGTGGTTCTTGGCGGTTGGAGTTCCAACAGCAAGTACTCGCTTATCGGAGGTCTTCGGGGAGCCGCGCAGATGATAAGCTACGAACTCGCTTTGGGTCTTTCGATACTCGGAGTAATAGCCATAACGGGTTCCCTTCGACTCGGGGACATAATTGAAGCCCAGGAAAAGATGTGGTTTATGATTCCTTCGTTTATAGGCTTTATAGTTTTTGTCGTCTCGGCTTTCGCCGAAACCAACAGACTTCCGTTTGATATGCCGGAAGCCGAACCCGAGATAGTTGCCGGCTACCACACCGAATACAGCAGTATGAAATTTGCAATGTTCTTTATGGCAGAATATACTCATATGATAGTTGCTTCGTGCATGATAACTTGTTTGTTTTTGGGTGGTTGGTATCCCTTGCCGTTTGGCGGGTGGTTTGGCGTTGATATCGATACTCACTGGTATCTTCCGCCAGCCGTGTTTATCGGCAAAGTCCTTTTCTTACTCTTTCTTTTTATTTGGGTAAGATGGACTTTGCCAAGGTTCAGATATGACCAAGTTATGAGCCTCGGTTGGACAAAGCTTTTCCCTCTCGCGATATTTAATCTTCTCCTCATAAGTTTTCTTATAATTTTTGGAATCCTTTAATGTATAATTGCATTTATGAGTGATTCCCAGGCTGACCCTGATAGCCTCATTCGGAAAGCGGCTTTTGAACGAGTCAGAACCCTGAGTGTAATCTATAACCACATCCCCAGAGAAGAAATCCTCAAAGGTTTTATCTTCCAAGGTAGCCGGATACCACTTGTGAATCCTCAGCGCGGGATATTCAAACCAGAGAGAATGAAGTTCCTTCTTTCGATCACAACCGTTTTCCCGAAACCCGGAGGCAAGGTCTGGTACGAAGATCAGATAGATATACACAGGAAGATTTTCGAAAGCTTGGAATCGATAGATTATGCGTTTATGGGCACCAATCCCGATGCCCCTGATAACAAATGGCTTCGCGAAGCATTTGAAAACCAAATTCCCGTAATCTATTTTCTTGGAATAGCCCCCGGCCAGTATCAAGCGATAGCACCTGTTTTCATCGGTGGATGGGATAGAAATGCGCTTAAGTCCAAAGTTATTTTCGGTAGAATAGACCGAGAGGAGATAGCTCTTCCTGAAACTCAAGAGGAAAGAAGTTATGCATTTCAGATGGTTAAACAGCGAGTTCACCAAGGACAATTCCGCGAGTCGATTCTGGCCGCTTACAAAGGACGGTGCGCTTTGTCCGGTATTCCCGAAAGACGGTTGCTGGACGCAGCCCATATAATCCCCGATATGAATCTTGCATTCGGACAGCCGATAATTCCCAATGGTCTGCTACTTTCCAAAATCCATCACGCGGCGTTTGACAGTAATCTCATAGGAATTGATCCCGACTACGGACTTCATGTCTCAAAACATTTACTTGATCAAAATGACGGTCCGACACTTGAAGCGCTCAAGCAGCTTGAAGGCAAAAAACTCAGGCTTCCGAAACGCAAACAAGACTATCCCGATAGAGAACGGTTAGAAATACGTTATGAAAAGTTCAAAGCAATGGACTCTGGCGTTTTTGTTACATAGCATGTTGCAATTACGCTGTAATAGACTGGCACTCAAGAAAAGTTACAAGTTTTAGAATATCTGACACTGCGGACAGCAGTTTCTACGCTGAAGAGTAGTGAAGTCAAAGAAATCCTAACTTCGACAGTTTTGTAGCGTAACATACTGCAATCACTAATTCGAGTATCTTAGATTACACTACAAATTATTCCAACATTGACGGGATAAGAGAGCTTCTTCAAAAGAAAAATCGGTAATTCAACCTACTTCTTACACGAATTCCTACAAAGACTGAGCGGGCGAATTATTACGAGAAATATACTATTTTCAGCAGAAGACAGGTTTTGAGAATTTCGCGGTGAAAATCACTATACGTTAAGGAACCACTCAGAGTCAATAACAACTTCCTCTTTTTGTTGGGTTCTGACACCTAAAGATAGTTCCTTAAGTTTATCTATAAACTGGTCTCCATCTACCAAATCGATCGGGTCCGCACCATCTCTGGTTGCTTCTTCTATCGCCGCTTTGGTAAAACTACCCGTGGTAATAAACATCCCCCTATCAACCCTTCCAACCGTGGCTCCACGAAAATCACGAATTTGAGACGCGCTAACAGAACCTTTGTATTTTTTGCACTGGAAAGCAATACGGAAACTCATTAGACCATTCATACGTAAAATGCCTTTCCCGTCAATACCCCCATCGCCAGTACGTCCTGTTACCTCGACATGGGTAAATCCCGATTCGCGGAGCACACGCTGAGTCAGGCGTTCAAACGCATCAGGGCTCATCTCATCAATCAAAATTTGAAATAGGCTTTCTCGCCACTCCGATGACTCTTCGGGTGAATCCCCTATTTCGTTCGCCAAGTCACGGTCAAGGTTTCGCTGTCTCCTCCTAGAATTGCCGTCTAACTGCCGGACAAATTTAACAATTTCCTGGCTCTCTATCGTTGGCGTAATCTTGGCTTTGTCAGTCAGAATCCACACGCCTCGGGACGAATTTTCCAAGTAACCCGCTTTCTTAAGATAGGTTCTGGCCCAACCAAGGCGATACTCAATTTCCGTATGACCGCTTTTTTCAGGATTATGGAGGACATCTAAAGTTTCTTCGTCAAATTTTTCAAGTTCTACAACTTTTTCGTAAATTTCATCAATGCTTCCCGAACCTCCAAGGTCTCTTAAAGCATTCAAAAGCGGCTGCATCAACTGATCATAAGTAGGTACGATTTTCATAGTGTTTATAATATCTTAGCGTTATTATTCAAACCATTTTGAGAAACTACAAACAAACAACCGATCAGATATCCAGATTGCTTACCCTAAGAGCGTTTTCTTCAATAAACTCTTTCCTGGGTTCCACTTGATCGCCCATCAGCTTTGAAAACATCTCTTCAGCCTCAACCGCGTCTTCAACTTGAACCTGTTTCAATACCCTGTTTTCTGGGTTCATAGTAGTCGACCACAGCTGGTCGGGATTCATCTCTCCAAGACCTTTATACCTTTGTATAAATTGCCCTTTTTTCCCTCTGTCGAAAACAGATTCAACAAAGCCCTCAAGGCTGGCAAACTCTTTCTCCTCACCATTGTCGAGGATATGACAAGAGGAGTCCGTAACCGGTCTCAGAGATTCCGCAAGCTTCCTTAGTTCTTTAAAATCGGGGGAAGCGAGAAAATCAAAATCTATTACTGAGAAACCTACCCTTCCGTTCTCCCTGAAGCTGTATTCAATACTGTGCGTATTATGCTCATTATCCTCCCGAAGCTTCCAGTCAAGATCGACTATATCTGGATAATTCTCCCCGAGCCATTGCCTTACAGCCGCCAAGTGAATATCAAGGGACGCTTCGTTGCCGATTTTTATATCGTTTTTCCGAAAATCTGTTCTTCTGGCAAAAGCGTCGACTATTCCTCTGTTTCTTCCCCATCTGCTCACGCGGTCGAGAAGCTTTCCATACTTTATGGCTTTTTTCACAAGATCGAAAAGTCTTGTTCCCTTTATATGCCTACCGTCGCCATTTAATCCTCCAGAGACAACCTCAAGATTTTCGACTCCGATTTGAACAAGATATTCCTCGTATTCATTATCGTCTTTAAGATAAGTTTCCTTTCTTCCTTTTCTCACCAAGTACAAAGGAGGCTGAGCGATATACAGATAACCCTTATCTATCACTTCCTTAAAATGACGGAAAAAAAGCGTAAGAAGAAGCGTTCTTATATGCGATCCGTCAACATCGGCGTCGGTCATAAGTATTATTTTGTGGTAGCGTATCTTCGATATATCGAATTCACCCTCGCTATCCCCTATTCCGGTTCCCAAAACGGTAATAGTGGCCCGAATTTCCTCGTTGGCAAGCATCTTGTCGAATCTCGCCTTCTCGACGTTTAGAATTTTCCCTTTAAGCGGCAAAATCGCTTGGTTGTACCTGTCTCTTGCCTGTTTCGCGGAACCGCCCGCGGATTCACCTTCGACTATGTAAAGCTCGCTTTTCTCGGGATCTCGTTCCTGACAGTCGGCAAGCTTCCCGGGAAGCGTACCGGACTCAAGAGCACTTTTTCTTCTGGTAAGTTCCTTGGCTTTTCTCGCGGCGTTTCTAGCCGTCGCGGCCTCCGCGGCTTTATCCACGATGCGTCTCGCAACCGAAGGATTTTCTTCAAAGAACACTCGAAGCTTATCGTTTAGCAAAGACTCTACGATTCCTCTCACCGAAGTGTTTCCAAGTTTGGTTTTCGTCTGACCTTCAAATTTCGGATCGGGAATCTTTACGCTGATAACCGCCACGAGCCCCTCTCTAACGTCGTCTCCCGTAATGGCGATTTTGAGGTTTTTAAGAAGATTTTTCTCTTCCGCGTATTTGTTTATGGTTCTTGTGAGAGAAGTTCTAAAGCCCGAGAGATGAGTTCCGCCTTCGATATTGTTTATATTGTTCGCGTAACAGAATATGGTCTCCCTATAGGTGTCGTTATATTGCAACGCGACTTCGACGGCGGTTGAATCTCTTTGCCCTTCAACGTAGATCACATCGGAGTGAATCGGTTTTTTATTCTGGTTAAGCTCTTCAACGAAAGCGACGATTCCTCCCTCATAGAAAAATTCCTGCTTTCTTTCTATTCTTTCATCGTTGAGGGTGATCCTTAGGCCTTTGTTTAGAAAAGCTAGTTCCCGTATTCTCTGGGCTAAAATGTCGTAGTTAAACTCGCTTACCTCGAATATCCCTGAATCGGGTTTGAAGTGTATTTTGGTCCCGCTTTTTTTCGTGCTTCCCGTGTTTTTAAGGTCCTTTATCGCTTCCCCTTTTTCATATTCCTGGTACCAAACCTTTCCCTCCCTTCTGATTTCTATGGAGAGAGTTTCGGAAAGCGCGTTCACAACGGTAACTCCAACTCCGTGCAGCCCGCCTGAAACTCTATAGACCTTGCTGTCGAATTTCCCGCCGGCGTGAAGCATCGTCATAACGACTTCAACTGCGGGCTTTCCGGTCTCATCGTGAATGTCTACCGGAATACCTCTTCCGTCGTCCTCAATAGTAACGCTTTCATCCAAATGAACGGTAACGGAAATGTTGTTGCAGAAACCCGCGAGAGACTCATCAACGCTGTTATCTAAAACCTCGAAAACAAGATGATGAAATCCCCTGGAATTGGTGTCGCCTATGTACATGTCCGGGCGTTTTCTTACGGCTTCAAGACCTGGAAGAACCTTTATCTGTTCAGCCGTATAAGAGTCGCCGGAACCTATTTCCTGCCGCAATTCCCCCACTGTTTCGGAATTTTGAGACTCGCTCAAAGTAAATTACCTCCCGGTTAGAGATAAGCGTTATTATGTTACCTGAAAAAAGGGGGAATTTATATAAAATCGGACAAATAATTAAATCCGAAACTAAGCCTTTAAAACCGAAGCTAACTAACTGAAAACTGTTGAAGAAAAAATCTTTAAGCAGAAGAAATTCTGGGATGAGTTATACCGATCTGTTTCTGATATTTACCCTTTTTATCAGCATAAGAAACTTCGCACTCCTCGTCTCCCTCGAAGAACAGCACCTGGGCGATTCCCTCGTTTGAATATATTTCGCGGGAATCGGAGTAGTATTAGATATCTCGAGCGTAACGTATCCCTCCCATTCGGGCTCAAAAGGAGTGACGTTTACTATTATTCCGCACCTTGCGTAAGTGGATTTCCCAACGCAGACGGTGACCGTGCTTCTCGGAATCCTGAAATATTCTACGGTCTTCGCGAGAGCAAAAGAGTTAGGCGGAATTATGCAGTAATCATCTTTTATCTCCACAAACGACTTTTCATCAAAATTTTTCGGGTCCACGACCGCGCTGTGAAGATTTGTAAATATTTTAAACTCGTCGCTTACTCTGATATCGTACCCGTAGGAAGAAAGCCCGTATGATATAACGCCTTTGCTTACCTGTCCTTCGACGAAAGGTTCTATCATCTTATGCTCGAGAGACATTTTTCTTATCCAGTGATCGGGTTTTATTCCCATGGAAGACCTCCTTTATACGCCTTACCAAGTTTTTTAATGTCGGTTTCGGATTATCGTCATGTAGAAAATATTTTCAAAATCGAGAAATAAAATGAGTCGTAAAAACAAGCTATCTTTTCCGAGAAAACTTTACGAAAAACTATACGAACTGCCTTAAAAATCTTACGTCGTTCTCAAAGAAAAGCCTTATGTCGTTTATCCCGTACTTGAGCATGGCGATTCTCTCAACCCCCATACCGAAAGCGAACCCCGAATAGGTGTCCGTATCGTAGTTCACGCTAGAAAAAACCGCCGGGTCAACCATACCGCAACCCATAATCTCAAGCCATCCGGTGCTTTTGCATACCCTGCACCCGTCCCCAGAACATATTTCACACTCTATGTCCACTTCGGCGCTGGGCTCGGTAAAGGGAAAGAAGCTCGGGCGAAACCTGACGTTCGTATTTTCGCCGAAAGTGAGTTTTACGAATTCTATTATCACGGACTTTAAGTTTCCGAAGGTTATGTTCTTATCGACCAGAAGACCTTCTATCTGATGAAACATGGGAGTATGGGAAACGTCGCTATCGCATCTGTAAACTTTTCCCGGGGCTATTATCTTCACTGGAGGCTTTTGGGTCTGCATGATGCGTATCTGCACGGGAGACGTATGGGTTCTTAAAACCATATCCTCCGTAATATAAAAAGTATCCTGCATGTCTCTTGCCGGGTGGTTTTTCGGAATGTTTAGTGCCTCGAAATTATAATAATCAAGCTCCACCTCGGGACCTTCTGCGACCTCAAAACCCATTCTCTCAAAATCGTAGATTATGCGCTCCATCACCTGAGTTATCGGATGCTTCGCTCCGACGGGCATTCCACGGCCAGGAAGAGTGAGGTCGGCAGTCTCGGATAGAAGTTTTTCGTTTAGAATCGCGCGTTTTATGTCTTCTAATTTTTTCTCGATAAGTTCTTCTATCTCTTTTTTAACGCCGTTTATAAGAATTCCCGCCTCTCGGCGCTGCTCGGCGGGTATATCCTTCATGGATTTAAGAAGATTGGTGATAGATCCCTTTTTCCCGACGTAATTTGATTTCACTTTTAGAAGTTCCGTCTCCGTCGAGACGGCGCTAAGATCGGAATCTATCTCTTTTCTGATATTTTGAAGCGTTTCTTCCATCTATACGCCCGGAATGTGAAGATTTAATTCTAAAGAGCCTCTTTTCTTCTCCTCCAGTAAACCACGAAGGCGCTTGCCACGAAAATCGACGAATAAGTACCGATAACAACCCCCACCATAAGAGTGAACGCGAAATCGTGTATCACCGAACCTCCGAGGAAAAACAGCGGAAGGAGCACTATGAACACCGTAATCGCCGTAAGCACCGTTCGGGAAAGCGTCTGGCTTATTCCGTCGTTTACAAGCTCTTTAAAGCCTTTTTCGGGGAAATTCCCCATGTTCTCTCTTATCCTGTCGAATATGACTATGGTGTCGTTAACCGAATAACCTATTACCGTAAGAAGCGCGGCGACGATAGCGAGAGTGAATTCCTTGTCCGCAAGCGATATCGCTCCGACGGTTATAAGCGTGTCGTGAATAAGCGCTATAACGGCGCCCACGGCGAAACCGAACTCAAACCTCGCCACTAGATAAAAAAGTATAACAACGCAGGCGATCAGTATGGACAAAAGCGCTTTGGTTATAAGCTCTTTTCCAACTCGCGGGCCTATGTAGTCTATTCTCTGAATGGAAGCCCCGGCGAATTTTTCGGATTCTGTGAAAAGATCCTCGAGTTTTTTCTGAAAATCGTCTATCTGATCGAAAGTCGTAAGTTCCGGGGAGAACTGTATCAGGTGTTCGTTATCGCTTGGAAGCCCGAAACGCTGAACCGACTCCGACGGAAAGCCGTTTTCCCTTAAAGTTTCTTTAATCTCTTCAAGTTCCAAGCTCTTTTGAAGCTTTATGTGTATTTCCGTCCCACCGGTGAACTCAACTCCCCAGTTCGGCCCTTGGTGATAAACCAGGGATATGATGGAAATGGCGGCAAGCGCGATGGAGATACGCATCGCCCCTCCCATCTTCGAAACGAAATCATAGTTGAGTTTCCCTACAAGTCGCACTCTATCACCTTTTAAATACTTACTTCGGTCATTTTTTTGTCTCTATAGAACATGCTGGTAAAAGTCTTTGCGACCACCAAGTTGCTAAAGACGGTCGAAACGATTCCTATTGAAAGCGTGGCGGCAAAACCTTTTACCGGACCGCTTCCGAGCCAAAAGAGTATAAGCGCCGTTAGAAGCGTCGTTACGTTAGCGTCAAGAATGGTCCAAACAGATCTAGCGTACCCCGTTTCAATTGAGTGAACGGCGGTTTTCCCCGCGACAAGTTCCTCTTTTATCCTCTCGAATATTATTATGTTTCCGTCAACCGCCATACCAAGGGTGAGAACCAGTCCGGCAATACCGGGAAGCGTAAGCGTCACGCCGAAAGCGGAGAGAAAACCCATTATAAAAAGTATGTTCAGTATCAAAGCGGCGTTTGCTACCGCGCCCTGCCTTCTATAGAAAAAGACCATGAACGCCAAAACCAGTATTCCGCCAACTATCATCGAGAATCTTCCCTTCTCTATCGAGTCCTGACCCAGAGACGGACCCACGGTTCTTTCCTGCTCCACAACTACCGGAACGGGCAGGGAACCCGACCTTAGAATCAAAGCGAGGTCGTTTGCTTCGTCCGTGGTGAAATTCCCGGTTATGGTGCCCTGATAAGTTATTCTGTCCTGTATGGTGGGAGCCGACTTGATGACCCCGTCTAAAACTATGGCGAGACGCTCTCCGATATTTTCTTCGGTCAGTTTTCCGAATTTGAGCGCGCCCTCTCCTCTAAAGGTAAACGCTACCGCTGGGTTTCCGAAATTATCGAAAGTTATCCTCGCGTCCGAAATATATTCCCCGGTAACCGAAGCGAGTCTTTCCGTAAGGAAAAACTGTTCGTTTTCGTTTCCCGTATCTCCCGGATGTATTATCTGATTATTCTCGGAAATTTCCTCTTCCGTCTCGGCTTCCATCGCGGCGAGCAAATTCTCCCTCGAAGCTCCAGTCGCTCTTACGATTTTAAATTCCAAAACGGCCGTTTTCTTTATTAGATTAACTATTCTCTGCCTGTCTTGTTTCGAAGCTCCGGGAACCTGAACCAAAATTCTGTTATCGCCCGATCTTTGTATGCTGGGTTCCACAAGACCGAAATCCTGAACTCGATTCTCTATTATGTTTTGAACCTGCTCTATTGAGTCTCTAACAAGCTTCTCCACGTAAGAGGGTTTTATAGAAAGAGTTATAAGAAAACCGTCGGAACTTATATCCGCTATCTCGTCGAATTCGTCTCGGATCAAAGAAAGCGCTTTTTCAGTGTCGGTCCCCGGGAAAAGACCCACGGTTAGAGTTCCGCCGGAGATTTTCGAACTTTTTACGAGAATTCTGTTTTCTGTAAGCTTGGACGTGAGAGCTTCCTTCATAGAAAGCATTTCCTGGCTTACCCCTTTTTCCGTCTCGACTCCGAGAAGAAGAAATATTCCCCCTTTAAGATCAAGGCCGAGACTTATACCTTTGCTTGAGAAAACCTTTCCCCACCAAGACGGAAGCTTGTCCCCCGCGAAAGTCGGGGTAAGAAGTATTACTGACAGAGAAGCAAAAAGAGCGATAGTCAAAATCCACAAACGGGATACTCTTTTCATCTAATCAGCCTTCTCCTTTGGATTTGCCTTCGGAGTTTGAGTCGGTTGTTTTTTCTGAGATTCCGGAGCGAGTCATTTTTACGTTCACGCCTTTGGCTATTTCGACCGTGATGTCGTCTCCGTCGACGTTTATCACTCTTCCGTATATGCCTCCCGCGGTAAGAACTCCGTCTCCCCGTTTTATTTCAGAAAGCATCCTTTTGCGCTCACGGCTCTGCTTCTGCTGCGGTCTTATGATAAGGAAGTAGAAAAGAAGGAATATCAAAACGAACGGAAGTATGGCGGAAAACGCCGTTCCTCCTCCTTCCGCACCCCCAGTGCCGGGAGGCACGCAAGATGAAAAGAAAAGAAGAGCGATCGAAGCTAAAACGAGTTTTATCAATTTCTATTCCTCCTCACGACAATCAAACGTCGAGTGAAATTCCCTGAAGCTTCCCTTTTCTATCGACTCTCTTATGTTTTTCATAAGTTCGGAGTAATAACAAAGGTTGTGAAGGGTAAGCAGTTGAAGATAAAGAGGCTCCCTCGCCATGAATATGTGCCTCAGGTACGACCTCGAAAAATTTTTGCATGTGTAGCAGCCGCATTTATCGTCAAGCGGCGAACTGTCGTACGCGTAACGGGAGTTTTTTATAACCACTTTTCCCCCGCTTGTAAAGAGAGTTCCGTTTCTCGCGTTTCGAGTCGGAATGACGCAGTCGAAAAGATCTATTCCCAAACCGACCGCCCTTACTATATCCGAGGGATTCCCGATCCCCATAAGGTATCTGAGTTTGTCTTGCGGAAGAACTCCGGCGCAAAGATCGGTCATTTCGAAAGTGGCTTCAATCGACTCTCCCACTCCGAGTCCGCCTATCGAGTAACCGTCAAAATCTATCTCCATAAGCTCGGAAGCCGAACGCGAGCGAAGATCTTCGCGCGTTCCACCTTGAACAATACCGAAAAGAGCCCCGGAGTCATCTTTTTTCGCCCGTTTGCAACGCTCCGCCCAGCGCGTCGTCAGCGAAACCGATCTCTCAATGTATTCGCGTGGAGAATCGTGAGGCGGACATTCGTCAAAACACATCACCAAGTCCGCTCCCAGAGCCTCTTGGACCGCTATTGAAGTTTCGGGAGAGAAAAAATGTTCGCTTCCGTCTATATGCGAGCGAAAAGACACTCCTTCGTCCGTTATTTTTCTGCTTTTGGCCAGGCTTAAGACTTGAAACCCGCCGCTATCGGTAGCTATGGCTCCACCCCACGACATGTAGTCGTGAAGTCCGCCGAAGTTGCTTATTATTTCAGTTCCGGGGCGAAGATAGAGATGGTAGGCGTTTGCGATAAGAAGTCGAAAACCCAAGCCGCTAAGATCGTTCGGAGAAAGAGCCTTGCACGCGCCTTGGGTAGCAACGGGCATAAAAGCCGGAGTTTTAATCGTTTCGCGGGAAGTTTTAATTTCGCCAAGTCTTGCCGAACCGTCTTTTCCTATAAGCCTAAATTCGTACATTGGGGATAAGAGAGGTGGAATCAGAGTCCGAGAACGTCCCGCATCGTATAAACTCCGGGAGACTGGCCCGGAATCCATTTTGCCGCCCGAAGCGCCCCTGAAGAAAAATTCTCTCTGCTCGTGGCCTTGTGAGAGAGTTCTATTCTTTCTCCGTCGCCCAAAAACATAACGGTGTGATCTCCGACCACGTCTCCCCCGCGAAGCGTCTGAACGCCTATCTCTCCCTTTTTTCTCTCCCCTATCCTTCCGTGTCTTTCATATTTCGCCACATCCTTAAGTTCGGAGCCTAATCCGGCCGCCACGGCTTCGGCAAACGCAAGCGCGGTCCCGCTCGGAGAATCGGCTTTTGATCTGTGGTGCGTTTCGAATATCTCGGCGTCGTACGCGTCTCCCAAATAAGAAGCGACCTGTCTTGATACCTCTAAAAGAATATTGATCCCGATACTCATATTGGGAGAAAAAACGCAGGGTATCTCTGAAAGCAGGGTTAAAAGAGTTTCTCTTTGCGAAGAAGTAAACCCCGTTGTTCCTATAACCATCGCTTTTGAGTTGCGAGCCGCGTATTCCGCGTGTGACAGTGTGGCTTCCGGGGTTGTGAAATCGATTATTACATCCGCATTTGAAGCCGCGGTTTCAATGCTTTCGCTTATTACGACTCCACTTTTTGTATTCGGAACGAAATCCCTCACATCAGAACCTATAGAAGCGTGTCCGGAAGTCTCGGTAGCTCCCGCTAGTTCTATTTCTCCATCGCCCGAAAGCAGCGAGACTATGCTTTTACCCATACGCCCGCATACCCCGGTTACGGCGACTTTAATCACTTTTTTCACCCTCTTCCTCGGTTTCTTCTCCATAAGCGCAGTTCTCAATGCAGGTATCCTTTACTATTTTCCATTTTCCCTCGTGTATCACCAGATCGTAACGGTTTCTGTAAGTAGAGGTAATACGCTCGCTTTCTCCCGGCTTATTGTAGTCAACCGAAACTTCGGCCACCACTATGGCTGTGTCCTTAAAAAGCTGAGTTGCCAAAACCCTGTAGTCAATTATTCTAATTCCGTACTCTTCGTAAAGAAGTCTGAATCGGCTTGCGTAACCTTCGCGATCGGAGCTGAAGATGTGGATTTTATCGTACGCGGAGTCAAAGTCCTGCTCTTTTAGGGCCTGAAGAAACGAGTTTACCACTATCGTCGCGGAAGTTGAGGGTTTTTTGGATTTTCCGTAAGGGTCGCCCACGGGGACAGCGCAAGAGAGAAAAAGAAGCAGCAAAGGCAGACTGAAAAGATAGATTTTTCTCATGGACAATTTTACGAAGCGGAAAATTCTCGAAACAAGTAAGAAGGTAAACGAGAAAAAGGATACAGGCAAGTTTCAAAAAACCTTAAGGAAGGCTTTTTAATCTCTTCACGGTTGCTAAAGAAAGGCGTCAACTAGGGAGAACCTTCGGCGGTTCTTAGTTATTAAGATAAGAGACATACGAAAAATGGATAAACGCATATTATGAAAAGCATGACTGGTTTTGGAGAATCGTCGGTTAACACCCAGATCGGCACCGTAACGGTGGATATAAGATCCGAGAATCACAGATTTCTTGAAGTTAAGGCCATAATCGCCGATTCGCTTCTTAGGATGGAGACCGCGGTTGAAAACAAAATCAAAAACGTCATTTTGAGAGGAAAGCTGAGGCTTAAGCTTTCCGTTCAGAAAAACTGGACTGAAAGGCAGCGTCTTTCAGAGAAAACGCTTCGGGAAAATCACAGATCCCTTAAAAGAATCAATTCCGCTTTGGGACTTAAAACGGAAATAGGAATCGAGCATCTGCTTATGATGGAAAATTCCTTTGAAAACCCCCTCGAAACCGAGGTTTCAAGGGAGACGGAAAATAAAATTAAAGAAGCGATTGAAAAAGCGTTGCTAAAATTTAATAAAAGTCGGGAAATAGAAGGGCAAAAACTCGAAAAAGCGATACTCGGGCGGATGGAGAGCATAAAAAAAGCGGTAACAAAGGTAAAGAAAAAGCGAAAGGATTTCGTGAAGAACTCCGAGAAAAAAACAAGAGAAAAAATCGAGAAAGTTTTTTCCTCAAGGCACAAAAGCGACCCACTTCTCTCTAAAGAAGCTGCGGCAATAATAACGGAAAGAAGCGAAATAGACGAAGAGATCGTGAGACTTGAAGCCCATATCTCCAAATTTATGAAAACGGCTAGAAAAAAAGGAGCGATGGGGAAAGAATTGGATTTCTTGATTCAGGAGATGAACAGAGAAGCTGGGACAATTTCTGCGAAATGCAAAGATGCCGGCATTTCTCACCTTACTATAAACATACGCCTTGAACTCGAAAAAATACGGGAGCAGGTTCAGAATATAGAGTAATTCCTGAGAATTTTCTCAAATTAAATCTTAAGATTCGTAAGCTAGAGCAATGAAATTGAAGTCTATAAAAATCAAGGACTTTAAACGCTTCACAGATTTAACAATACAAAAACTTCCTAGTAAAGCTAAGCTTTTTATGTTAATCGGACCAAATGGGTGTGGTAAGTCATCAGTTCTTGATGCGATCAAGTTCTGGCATCTTGATCATACGGGTTATGGTAGTTGGGAAGAAGATTACCACTCTAAACCATCTTCAGAACATGATAGTCACAAGGGGGAGGCGGTATCAATGGAATTTTTTGATCCTATTCCCACTGAAAATAAAAAAGTAGTGCATGTAAGGTCAGCGTACAGAAACGACCCCGCAACTAAAATTTCAAGTCTAACAAAAATTAAAGACCCAAGTTCACCTCGTCGCATAAGCAAGATGATTGATAACGATGCAGCGGTTTTTTTGAACTATCAGATTTTAGCTGGAAAAGTTTTTGAAGATGTTTTCAATCCGACAGACGGGTCTATTTCCGTAGATGAACTCAGTAAAGCCTTAATAGGAGACATTAGGGATACATTAAAAGATCTCTTCCCAGATCTGCTACTAGATGCTCTTGAAAATCCCCTTGAAGACGGAACTTTCCGATTTACAAAAGGAATAAGCAAAGGATTTATGTTCAAGAACCTTTCAAGTGGCGAAAAAGCCGCATTTGATCTCATACTTGATCTGATAGTATCTCGACATTTTCACGACAACACATTATTTTGCATTGATGAGCCGGAATCGCATATGAATGCGAAACTACAAGCTGAACTCTTGTCCGCGCTCTACAGACTTATTCCCAATAATTGCCAGTTGATACTGGCAACTCATTCTATTGGAATGATGCGTCGGGCTAGAGATATTAAAAATAAAAATCCAGAGAGTGTAGTGTTTCTCGATTTCGGGGACCGGGATTTTGACAAACCTGTAGTAATAGAACCGTCGGAACTGAATCGCAGGTTCTGGGAAAAAGCTCACCAAGTCGCACTCGATGATCTTGCCTCGTTGATAGCACCTCAAAAGATAGTTATCTGTGAAGGTCATCCTTTGACTAAAAAACCCACTCAGAATCACTTCCATGATGCAAAGTGCTACAACAAGATATTTGAAGCAGAATTCCCAGAAACAGAGTTCGTGTCCATGGGCAGTGACCAAGATGTTTTAGGAGACAAACACGCACTACATCAAACACTACTTCACTTGTTTAATGGAAAGGTGGAAGTCGTGCGCTTAGTCGACAGAGATGACCGTTCTGAAGAACAGAGAGACGACTTGCAAAAAGAGGGTGTCCGTGTCCTATCACTAAGGAATTTAGAGTCCTATCTATTTGACGATGAGGTTTTGGTCGCCCTTGCGGAATCGAAAGGACAAGAAGATAAAATACAAGAACTTCTCACCGCAAAAAAATCTATATTGAGGAATTATAATGATATTGCAGGCGACAATCTCAAGCCCGTTAGCGGCAAATTATATAATAAGTGTAAACAAATTTTAAACCTTACTCAAGTTGGGAGCAATCACAAATCCTTTATGCGCGACACATTGGCACCAATCATTACATCGGAAATGAATGTGTATAAGAAACTAAAGCGTGATATTTTTGGACAGCATCTATAATCAGACCCGAAGAAACAGGTTTTTGAAAAAGCTAATTAATCGTGTTATAGTACCGCCTCGTTTGAAAGAAGTAACCGAATCCTAGAACGGAGAAACGAAAAAATAAGCATTCTCGTCAATAAAAACTCAAAAGTTTTAGTGCAGGGAATCACGGGCAGCGCCGGGCTGTTTCACGCGACGCAGTGCCGCGAATACGGAACAACCGTCGTTGGAGGCGTTACGCCCGGAAAAGGCGGAGAGATCGTCGAAGGCTTTCCCGTGTTTAACACCATGGAAGAAGCGGTGGAGGAAACCGAAGCGGACGTGTCGCTTATATTCGTTCCTGCCTCGTTTGCCATGGATTCAATGCTTGAAGCTCTAGACGCAGGTGTGGAACTTATCATCTGCATAACCGAAGGAATACCTACTTTAGACATAGTAAGAGTGAAGGAATACATGAGAGGCTCGGGGTCAAGACTTTTGGGACCCAATTGTCCGGGAGTTATAACCCCCGGAGAGGCGAAAGTGGGAATTATGCCGGGATATATTCACAAACCCGGAAGAGTCGGAATAATCTCAAGAAGCGGAACTCTTACTTATGAGGCCGTCTGGCAGCTTACCAATCTCGACATAGGGCAATCCACCTGCATAGGCATAGGTGGAGATCCGGTGATCGGAACCACCTTTATCGACGCGCTTTCTCTTTTCCAAAACGACCCGGACACAGACGCGGTGATAATGATAGGAGAAATTGGCGGATCGGACGAAGAAGAAGCCGCAGACTACATAAGCGCCAGTTTCACGAAGCCCATAGCCGCTTTTATCGCCGGAGCCACGGCACCCAAAGGAAAAAGAATGGGTCACGCGGGAGCTATAATTTCCGGAAGTTCTGGAAGTGCGGAAGACAAGTTTAAAGCGTTGGAACGTGCCGGAGTGGTCACCTGCAAAAGCCCCGCCGAGATGGGAGAAGCGCTTAGAAGCGCGATTTCATAATTTTTCAAACAAGAAAAAGAGTTTCTTAAAGGCATTCCAGTTTTTATGTAGTCCGGATCGCTGATGACCGGAAGAAGCCCGTTCTATTAGGTCTCCATCTAATGCAAGACCTATATTTGGGAAGATAAACGGAACGTATGATTTCTTTGGTTGCCAGCACAACTTGGAACACCAATTACCCAAGAAACCCAAAAGGAGATTATTATGCTTAAATTTTTGATTTGTCTATTATTTTTGTCGTGTTTTCTAGTTAGTTGCGGTGGTTCTAAAGAAGCTTCAAGTCATGACTTTATCGATCTAGACACCAACTATACTTTTTCGAATGTACTCGAAAACATGGACAATCACTTTTCAGAAACATTAACATCATATTCGGATGTGTGCGGCGCAGACGCAGATAATCGAGTTTTTGCTATTTCTGCTCTTTGTGCGGATGTTTCTTGCCCACTGCGCGGATTAGATATCGATGGATGTATCGAGCATTGTAAAGAGCTGTTAATGGTTTTTAACGAGAAATGTCCAGACCGCGACTAGTTTAATCCTTTTTACTTCTTTATTTCTCTAGAACCGGGAAATTGAGATATGTTCTTTCTTGCCTATTGAAAGCTGTACAACGGAGACAACATCTGAATCCCTAGTTAAAAAAGATCAACTCTTAAAGATTGGGTATCATTTCGTTTTTATGAACCTCAATTTTTTCGAACTTGAGATTTTCAATAACCTTCTCGGAACAATCGCCGAGGAAATGGGTTCCGTTCTCGTAAGAGCCGGGTTTTCTCCGAACATAAAAGAAAGAAGAGACCTTTCGTGCGCGATATTCAATCCGACCGGAGAGATGATCGCGCAAGCGGCACATATTCCGATACATCTGGGGTCAATGTCGTTTGCCGCGAAGGCGGTGCTTACCGAGAAACTCTCTCCGGGAGATGTTTTCATTCTAAACGATCCGTTTCAAGGCGGAACGCACCTTCCCGACGTAACATGTATTTCCGCTGTTTTCGTTAACGAAAAGCCAGAGTTTCTTCTGGCGTCACGAGCCCACCACGCGGATATAGGAGGAAAAACTCCAGGATCAATGCCGCTTTCAACGACGATTCACGAAGAGGGAATCGTAATAGCTCCAACGAAGATCAGAAAAGGAAGAGTTCTCGAGGAAAGTCTGCTTAAGGAAATAATACACTCGACCAGAGATCATGAAGAAAGAGAGGGAGACCTGCGGGCGCAGATAGCGTCACTTGATACGGGCGAGAAAAGAATACTCGAGCTTTTGGAAAAACATTCTCTTGAAAAGATAAACCAAGCCGCCTGCGGACTTCTTGACTACGGCGAAAGACTTATGAGAAACGCAATAGAGAAAATACCGGACGGCGATTACGCCTTTACCGACTATCTTGAAGACGACGGAGCGGGAAACGAGGACATACCCATAAAAGTAAAGATAGAAATACGAGACGATGAGGCAAAGGTGGATTTTAGAGGAAGTTCCAAAAAAGTGAAAGGATGTCTAAACGCTCCTTTCAGCGTTACCACATCCGCGGTTTTGTATTGCTTTCAGTGTCTTTCCCCGAAAGACACTCCGCTTAACGCCGGGACGCTTAGACCGATTGAAATCATAGTTGATGAGGACTCGATTCTAAACGCCAAATACCCAAGCGCAGTTGTGGGAGGAAATGTCGAGACATCTCAGAGAATAACGGACGCGGTGTTCGGAGCTTTGGCTTTTGCGATTCCGGAGAAAATACAAGCCGCAAGTGCGGGAACTATGAGCAATCTGGCGTTCGGTTCGCCTGAGAATATTCAGGCTTCGGCTTCCTACGCGTATTACGAAACTATCGCCGGCGGAATGGGGGGACGATCCGGCAAAGACGGAACAAACGCCGTACAGACTCATATGACAAACACTCTCAACACACCGATTGAGGCGATTGAAAGAGAGCTTCCGGTAATGGTTGAGTCTTATTCGGTAAGAAAGGACTCGGGAGGATCCGGAGAGTTTTCGGGAGGAGACGGAATAATAAGGCAATACAGGTTTTTAAAAGATTCTCATGTTTCTCTAATAACCGAAAGGAGAAAAAGACGGCCTTGGGGAATCGGAGGAGGAGAAGACGGAAAAGAGGGGCTTAACACTCTTGTTTCGGGAGAAGTGGAAAAAGAACTTCCCTCAAAATGCTCTATCTCCGTAAAAGCTCAAGAGGCGGTAAGAATCGAAACTCCGGGAGGCGGAGGATGGGGATCTCGCCGCGCGAAAACCTTTTTCACAATCGACGCTCACGAAGACATAGCTTTTCACGTGCGTTATTACAAAAGAAGTTTTGAAGACCCGAAGACTCCCTGCATGATAACTCTTCCGGGACTTAAGCAAAGCGGGGCGAAAATAGTTTTTAACACCGTCTTCATTCACCCGAAGCATAAACCCGAAAGATCCGTGGCGGAAGCCATGGCGCAACTCGATCTATACGACGATATATATAGCGATCACTCAGAAAGCGTAATGCAGATTAAAAACGGAGCGGATATCGATTTGGCGCGAAAAGAGGATAAGATCGGATTTTTCACTCTTATGGAAGGAGCCGATCCTATTTTAAACCCAGAGCATCTTCGTGAATACCAAAAAAGAGGCGTTCGAGCATTGGGGCTTTCCTGGAACAACAAAAATATCTACGCTTCGGGACCGGAAAGCGACGAAGGGCTATCTTCTGAAGGAAAAAAGCTTATTGAACAGATGAACGCTCTTGGAATTACGCTTGATCTCTCTCATTTAAACGAAAAGGGGTTTTGGGAAAGCGTGGAACTGACGGAACTTATACCCGTCGCCACACATTCAAATTCAAGAGCTCTTACGGATCATCCGAGAAACTTAACCGACAAGCAACTTCGCTCGATTTCCGATAGAGGCGGAGTAATCGGGGTGGTTTTCTACGGAAAATTTCTTAAAGAAGGATCGGGACCCGCAACTTTGGAAGACATATACGCTCATATAGACCATATCATTAACGTGTGCGGCGAAGATCACGTGGGAATAGGAACCGATATGGACGGAGCGCCCATAAAAGATTTTCCGGAAGGAATGAGACACATATCCAAACTTCCGCTTCTGCCCGAATATCTGCTGGACAAGGGATATTCAACCGAGACCGTGGAGAAAATAATGGGAATGAACTTTCTTCGCGTAATAAAAGAGAATCTTAAAAACTTTCCTTCTTAGGCGAAGCAGCAAACTCTCAAAACTTGCTATATTCCGCAAGCTTTACGCGCGAGCCAAACGAAAAGGGATGTCGAACGGGCCGTCAGCCGATATTTACCCTGTACTTACCGGAACCGCAGATCATTAACGTCAAGTAGGCGAAAAGATATATAATAGCCTGCTCCGCTCCCTGCCATCCCGCCGCTGGCGAGGTTTCCGGAAGCGATAAATGAAACAAAGTGGCCACGATCATGGTAATGGACAGAAAAAAAGTCGCGGGTATAAAGAAAATGCCGAGAATTATAAAAGCCGAGCAGAAAGACTCGGAAAAAGCGGCCATAAATCCCCAGAACACCGGGAAAAAATCAATGCCGACCACCTGCATGTATTCTCCAACCTTAGTCCATTTTTCGGGTCCGCCGGTCAGTTTTCCCCAGCCGTGAAAAAACAGCATAAAGGAACCTACACCCAGCCTGAGAAGCAAAAGCCCTAAGTCCGTATCCCTGTTGTAAACGAACCTTAGCATATCGGTTAGGAAGTGTACTTTAATTCCGAGACTTATACAAGATCCTCTCCCCCGTCAACCCCTATCACGTTACCCGTAATCCACGAAGCCTCGTCAAGAGAAAGAAGCGCGATCGCTTTCGCGACATCCTCCGTTGTGGTAAGTCTTCCTGAAGGATTCGCATTTAGCGCGTGATCGACTAATTTTTCGTTTCCCGGAATTTTTCTAAGCGCCGGGGTATCGGTAACTCCCGCCATTACGGAGTTCGCGGTAATGCCCCGGGGAGCGAGTTCAACCGCAAGCTGCCGTATGTGGGCTTCTATTGCCGCCTTCGCCGCGGACACCGCTCCGTAAGTAGGCCATACTCTGTGACTCCCCGAACTTGTCATGGCGAATATTCTTCCGCCCTCCCCCATCATTCCTTCCATAACGAGGTCCTGAGCCCAGTAAACGATGCTGTGAGCCATTACGTCTAGAGTCATGTCGATGTTCTTGCTGCTGAGAACTTTCGAACGCTCGTCGGAAACGTAGTTTTTAAGCGTCCCGAAAGCCACGGAATGTATCAGTACTTTTACTTGGGAGCCGTCTTCTGCGACCACGCTTTTCATATCTTCTACGACTTCGCGTCTTTTCTCGGCGTCGGCAACGTTTACGTTATAAAAGCGTACTTGACTGCCGTTGCTTTTTATCTGCTCGGTTATCTGCTCTACTTTCGCCATTGTGCCTCTTCGATCCAAGTGCACGCCGAATATGTTCATCCCGCGGCGAGAAAGCTCAAGACTGCAAGCCTCTCCGAAACCGCTTGAAGAACCAAGAACGAGCGCCCAACTTCCCTTAAGAGAATTTTTAAACAATTTGTCGCACCTCATTTATTTTAGGATAGTATTGAGTTCGGGGGACACCTCTAAAAGGTATACGAACTCAATCGACAACTACTGCTGCCTAAGATAGCAAGCATTGTCATCATCATAGTAATCATCGTAGTCATAGTAGTCATCATAGTCATCGTCATCGTAGTAATCGTCGTAGTCATATGCCGTCCCTACTATTTCCCCTTTGTGAAGAAACCAAAGTCTATGACCGGTTATTGCTATTCTACCGCCCAATCTTGAGACGATGGTAGAACAAGAAACTATACCGGGAACCATATCCGAAGACTCACAAAGTGAACCGTCCTGAGTTACAACCCACTTCCCGCCAAAAGAAGGCGGCTCCGTACCCACTTTGCAAACATTCCAAAACGCGAGCATTTCTCGGTATTCGCTTCTCCGCCAATCACCTGAAACCGTCCCATCCGCGTGATAATGCTTAAAACCATGTTCACACCGCCAATGGCTGGTTCCTTCATTAACCAGCCATTGCGGCTGAGTTCCCTGGGGTAGCGGTTCTTCGTAGGTAAACGCGGGAGACTGACAATCTATCTCATGCCTGTCTATGTACCCGTCATTGTCATCGTCGTGCTGCCCCGCAAACCTTAATCGATAGCGCAACATGTCATCAAAATCTTCTTCGTACTCGTCATCATCATCGTCATCAGAAGATTCTCCTCCCCCGCATCCGACTAACGCCAGAAACGAAGCCATAAAGATAAGCAGAAATAACAATCTGATTATCTTCCCCCCTATATTACGACACGAAAACCTGTAAAAAACAGAATAACCCGTCATAATCAAAGATTATAACACTAAATGAGATTGTGAAACAACCTGTTTTACCTATCTTTAGATATGGAGGTTTAAGATGGAAACCTTAAGTGATTTTGCCGCTTTCCTCTAAGGCGATCGATTCTTTACCAGCGTCGTCCGAGCCGTTCCCGGAAGAAATGGAGTACCAAGACACTTGTGATTTCTCCGAGAGATTCTTTGGAATATCTTTTGCGCTTTTTATACCCATTTCTTTTAGGTCCGAGGCTCTTTTTACGAGGTTCCCCCTGCCCTCGCAAAGACTTTTAAACGCGGTTTCATAAGCCTGTTCCGACTGTTTTATGTGTTTACCGACTTTTTCCAGATGATCGATAAAAGTTACGAACTTGTCGTACATCTTCCCCGCGCTTTCGGCTATCTCTCTTGCGTTTAAGTTCTGGTACTCAAACTGCCAGATGGTCTGAATTGTTCTAAGAGTGGCAAGAAGCGTCGACGGACATACTATTATTATGTTTTTGTCGAAAGCTTCTTTATACAAATCCCTCTCCGTTTCTACCGCGAGCATAAACGCGGATTCGATCGGAACGAACATCAAAACGTAGTTAAGGCTCGTGATTTCGGGTATTTCTTCGTATTTTCTGGCCCCCAGTTCCTTCACGTGATTTCGAACCGAGAGAATATGTTGCTTTAAATGTTCTTTTTTCTCCTCCTCATCTTCGCAGGATGCGTATCTTTCATACGAAGTAAGAGAAGCCTTGGAATCTATTATCACATCTTTTCCGCCCGGCAGATGCACTATTACGTCGGGGCGAAGAGACTTCCCTTCCTCCCCTTTGTAGCTTTGCTGCACGTGATATTCCCTTCCTTTCACCAAGCCCGACATCTCAAGAGCTCTTTCGAGAATTATTTCTCCCCACGCACCCTGAGTTTTCGATTCTCCTTTAAGCGCCGTGGTAAGATTTAAGGTTTCTTGACTCATTTTCTCGCCCAAATTTTTAAGATTCTCTATGTGCGCCTTTAGAGAAGCCATATCGTTGCTTGATTTCGTATGGGTGTCGGAAACTTTTTTGTCGAAATCCTTTATCTGCTCGCGAAGAGGAGTCAGCAGATTTTCCATTTCCGTTTTGTTCTTATCGGTGAATTTCGCCGTGGTATCTTCGAAAATCTTATTCCCAAGGTTCTGAAACTCATGACCGAGCTTCTTTTTCGCTTCGTCCAAAATAGCCAGTTTTTCTTTAAAACCCTCTCTTTCTTTTTCTATAGTCGTTTTGAGCTCGGATATACGGCGTTCTTTTTCGGTAACTTGGGAATTTAGTTTTCCCATCTCCGTTTCGAAACGGGAAATCCTGGAATCACGGTCAGAAATAGCAGTTGTCTTTTCTTTTACGCTGGATTCAAGTGAAGCTTTCTCGGCGATCGAGTTCTTAAGTTGTTCCTCCGCATACTCGCGCCGGCTTCTTTCTTTGCTCAGGTAGTATGAGAGTGCGAGAGCGACAATCGCCATCGCTCCCAGATGGGTAAGCAGGTAGGAAACATCCATAACAAGTTTGCTATTATAAACAATTGGAGTTGATAAAAAAAACTCAACATATATGCTAGGCTAGTCCATACTATTTGGAAAAGCCACTACGATAAAACTTCTATCTCTATCCCTTACAACTTATCCTTTATTTCCCGTAGTGTAAAACGCTGTTCTTTAAGCGCGTGGATTTTCCTAATCTTCTCAATCATTTCAGGCGTGTAGAGCTGGTATCCCGCCTCGGTAATTTCAGCCACTTCCAGTAGGCCTTCTTTGGTCCAGTGGCGAATGGTGGAATTATTCTCGCCAACTTCTCTGGCCAGTTCCCCAATCTTAAGCAATTTATCGCTTTCCGCTTGCTCGGCATTCTCACCGGTTGCGGCTTTTAGATAAATATCGAGCGAACGATCCACGGCCTTCGTGATGATTTCGAGATACTTATCCTTCGCGCCACCTAGCTGCGCCTCTTCCAAAGAACTGATATACGTCAAGCGGTCACGCTTTCTGATAATAGCCACCGGGTACCCCTCCATAAGTAGAATCATATTCATAAGTATACGCGCGGTACGGCCATTTCCATCCACAAAGGGATGAATCGTCACCAAACGATAATGGGCCGTGGCCGCAAGCTCCACCGGATGCGGCTCTTTATCTCCGCCAAGCCGCTTCGCAAACTCAGCCATCAAATCAGGAACTTTACGCGGATTAGGCAGCACGACCGCCGACCCGGAGATACGCACCGGGATGGAGCGGTAATGTCCGGCATTATGGTCGTCTATTCCTTTTAGGAGCATATTGTGAATATGAAGAATATCCTTTTCCTTAAGGCTTGCGGGCTTTCGCTTTACTTGGCTTTTTATCCAATCAAGCGCGTGCGCGTGGTTAGTGGCTTCCAGATGCTCGATAAGCGTTTTACCGCCGACAGTGAGTCCTTTTTCGACCACAAGCGCCGTTTCGCGACGCGTAAGCGTGTTTCCCTCAATCGCGTTGCTTGTATAGGTCAGCTCAACCCGAAACCAGTCATCCAGATTGCGAATAAGCGCGTCCGGTAAAGGACGAAACTCCTCCAGGCACTTCTTTTTCTCCGTTAGCTTGTCGTATTTCATAAATTAAAGTTTAAACCATAACGTTATGGTTTTTAAGTCAACTATAATGCTTGGAATAAATTTATATTGGTTTAATCTAATGGAGGTTGCTGAGGTCAAGGTGAAGACAGGCATTTCTTATTTCTTCTGATAGATTAAAGCAAATTATACGCACTTAATCTCTATTGTTGGACACAATAGCCTGTAAAAACTTGCTGTAAAGCTCCTAGTAAATCTATCAAAATCTGATGTTTTATTCTTTAACATTCTTCTTTATGTGTTCAGAAGGTGTATATTCCGACCGAAAAGGGACACCTATTCCGAAAATAAAGGCGTATATCATAAAATGTCTGTTAAACACCAAAGATACATAGACGAATCTTGCGGCAGGTATAATGTTCGTCAGATAGACACCATGAATCAGATAGATTCTATCATTCACGGACTCATGGGAGCGAAGGAGCTTACCTACAAGGAGTTTGTCTCTTGAATACAGTTGTGGATTACATCTCCGGGCGGGAAGTCGCTGCCAAACCAGAAGAGGTCGATGCTACTCAGCTATTTAGTAAGCACTTAGTCGAAGATTATGGGTATCCTAAAAATCATATACAGACACGCCCACAATTCAGAGTTAGAGCTAGACCTTCTGCTTCAAATAAGAGTTATCCAGTCGATATAGCTGTTTTTGACCACACAGAAAAAACAGAAGATGCTTTGTACATCATCGTTGAGTGCAAGAAGAAAAACAGGAAAGATGGTATTAAGCAGTTACAACAATACATGAGCCTTTCCTCAGCACAACTAGGTGTTTGGTTTAATGGAGAAGAAAGGTTTTTCTTCAGGAAAATTGTCAACGAGAACGGAAATACCGGTTATGAAGAAATACCAAATATCCCTAGATATGGGGAACGTATTGAGGATCTGGGCAAATTCAAACGAAGGGATTTGATTTCCCCTCATAATCTCAAATCTGTCTTCACCACGATTCGCAATCGTCTTGCTGCAAACAACGTAGGCGCTACCCGTGACGAGGTTCTCGCAAAGCAAATAATCAATCTGATTTTTTGCAAAATTTATGATGAGAAGTACACACCACCTGACAGACAAGTAAAATTCAGGGCAGGAATCGAAGAACATCCCAATTTTGTACTCAATCGTGTATCTGCTCTGTTCGACAAAGTCAAAGCAAAATATGAGGAGGTATTTGACGAAGCCGACAAGATTGATTTGGATCCCAATTCCGTTGTCTCGGTCATTGGCGAACTGCAACAGTATTGTCTCCTTAATGCTGCTAGAGATGTTGTTTCAGATGCGTTTGAAACTTTCATAGGAAAGGCCCTGAAGGGAGAAAATGGGCAATTCTTTACTCCTCGAAATGTTGTCGAATTGATTGTCAAAATCATTGCCCCTAAGCCTGGAGAGAAAATTCTGGACCCCGCTTGTGGTAGTGGGGGGTTTCTTATAGAGACATTGAGACACGTCTGGAATGTTCAAGAAACGGAAGGCAAGAAATTATCGTGGGATCAGCAAACGATTGACAATGAAAAGTTGCGAGTTGCTTCAACATGTTTTTTCGGGATCGACAAAGACAATTTCCTCGCCAAAGTCACAAAAGCATATATGACACTTGTTGGTGACGGAACTGCTGGTGTTGTTTGTGAGAATAGTCTAGAAAAGCAAAACCGATGGACAACTGAGACCAGACAGAAAATCCAGCTGGGCCAATTTGATGTAATAATAACCAACCCTCCATTTGGTTCAAAGAAGCTGAAGGTGGAGGGTGAAGAAATTTTATCCCAGTATAAACTGGCACGGAACTGGCGTGTTAACAAAGAAACCGGAGAGTATAGGGCTAGCACAAAACTTAAGGAGAAGGTTCCCCCACAAATCCTATTCATAGAACGCTGTTTGCAATTCCTTAGAGACAAGGGGCGTATGGCCATTATTCTACCTGAAACAAATGTCCATGCACCTACCCTGACTTATATAGTCGAATATATCAAACAACAATGTCGCGTGCTGGGGGTATTGGATCTTCCTCATAACACGTTTAGGCCATATTGCAATGCCAAGACAATCGTTCTGTTTCTTCAAAAGGATTCCCCTCAACAAGATATTCAAATGTACGTGGCAGAACAAATGGGACACGACCATCTAGGAAAGCCAATGTATCGTTGGGATAGTGAATCTCAAAGATTCACTAACGAAATTTGGGATGACTTGGAAGAAATATCCAAGGAAATGCTAGGTTCAGAAAAAATTGGAAGTAGCAGGAAATATATTTTCAATCTTTCCCCGGAAGCGGTACGAAACAATGTATATGTGCCCAGATATTATTGGGAATCTTATGATGTTCAAATTCGTGAACTGGCTGACAAGAAAAACATGCTGCTCTTTCGAATGGAGGATTTAATTTCTCAAAAAATCATACAAGTATTCAAAGGACATGGTTCACCGAAAGGCCCAGAAAAGGGGTTAGGCGAAGTTCCTTATGTTCGTGCAGCAGATATTCTGAATTGGAGGATTTACAAGAATCCTATTGCTGGGATCACGGAAGATGTATACAAGCGAGTCAAAGGCAAGAACGGAGTAGAGTTAAGGGAAGGTGACATTATTTTTGTAAAGGAAGGGAGCTATAGAATCGGAGACTGTGCTATCGTTTCTTCTGATGATGCAGACATTTTACTGAATAGTCACTGCTTGGTCTTTCGCGTATTGCAAGGTAACCACCTTGGTATAAACGGGTTCTATTTTCTGACCAGCTTGACACATCAAATTGTCAAAATACAGCTTCCATCCAAAGTGCTAATTGATACAACTTTGCCTAATATCGGTAACCGGTGGAATGAACTACAAGTTCCTATCCATAAAGATTTGTCAAAAAGGGAAAACTTTCGGGATCTTTCTGAAAAAACCATCCGAAACTATTGGAAAGCGAACAAAGCAATTACAGAAATAAGGAAATCAGTAGCCCCTCTGATGCTAGTACCACGAGATATTAAAAGTGAAGAAGACGAGAGTTAAATGACCTAGAAAAGGTTTCTCAATGACTGACGACAAAACTACCAAGAAGATAATTCACGACATGAGCGAGCTTGAAGTTGAGGATCTAGTTTCATACTAGTGGGTGGAGGGTAGTCGGTCTCGGAGATTCATATTGAGTACATGGAAGATAAGAATCCCGAGGAACAAGCGAAGGTTGAGAATAGGTTAGGTCCTGTCAACTAAAAAGACACCTCTCTAAAAAACTATGGCTACAGAGATTGGGAAGTCTTTATTCTTTCAACTAATAAGAAAATACTTTCTAGGTTAGGTTTTGCCGGAGTAAGAAATGAAATATAATCCCGATGCAGACAATGGCATCTTGTAAATCAAAATTCCATTCAAAATCTATGACAATCAGAATATAACGCTAAGAGAATTGTGTGTTCGTTAGTCTCGAGAATTTTCAAGCCTAGCAGATAAGCCTCACGGTCGGTTAGTACTCATCAGCTCAATTCCTCACGGAACTTACACCTTGAGCCTATCAACCTTGTAATCTTCAAGGGACCTTAAGGAACTTACGTTCGGGAGATCTAATCTTGAGGCAGGTTTCCCGCTTAGATGCTTTCAGCGGTTATCCTTTCCGAGCATAGCTACCCAGCACTGCCGTTGGCACGACAACTGGTACACTAGAGGCTCGTCCACTCAGGTCCTCTCGTACTATGAGCAGATCCTCTCAAATCTCCTTCGCCCGCTACAGATAGGGACCGAACTGTCTCACGACGTTCTAAACCCAGCTCGCGTACCGCTTTAATGGGCGAACAGCCCAACCCTTGGGACCTTCTCCAGCCCCAGGATGCGATGAGCCGACATCGAGGTACCAAACCTCCCCGTCGATGTGAACTCTTGGGGGAGATAAGTCTGTTATCCCCGGCGTACCTTTTATCCGTTGATCGATGGCCTTTCCACACAGAACCACCGGGTCACTAAGACCTGCTTTCGCACCTGCTCGACCTGTCAGTCTCACAGTCAAGCTCCCTTATGCCTTTGCACTCTACGCTTGGTTTCCAATCAAGCTGAGGGAACCTTTGCACACCTCCGTTACTCTTTAGGAGGTGACCGCCCCAGTCAAACTACCCGCCTAACATTGTCCTCAATCCGGATAACGGATCTAAGTTAGAATTCCAGAACTACAAGGGTGGTATTTCACCATTGCCTCCACTCCGCCCTGAAGCGAAGTTTCACAGGCTCCCACCTATCCTACGCATGCAGCACCAAAACTCAATGCTAAGGTATAGTAAAGGTGCACGGGGTCTTTCCGTCCCGTAGCGGGTATCCGGCGTCTTCACCGGAACCACAATTTCGCTGAGTCTTTGGCCGAGACAGTGCGGAAATCGTTACTCCTTTCATGCAGGTCGGAACTTACCCGACAAGGAATTTCGCTACCTTAGGACCGTTATAGTTACGGCCGCCGTTTACCGGGGCTTCAGTTCCGAGCTTCTCCGAAGATAACCCGTCCCCTTAACCGTCCGGCACTGGGCAGGAGTCAGACCCTATACGTCCACTTGCGTGTTTGCAGAGCCCTGTGTTTTTAGTAAACAGTCGTTACCGCCAATTAACTGCGGCCCGCTTCCGCTCGAGCCGCGAAGGCTTTCACGTAATGCGGGCACCCCTTATTCCAAAGTTACGGGGTTAATTTGCCGAGTTCCTTAGCCAAAGTTCTCTCACGCGCCTTAGTATTCTCAACTCACCCACGTGTGTCCGTTTCGGTACGGGCACTCTACTGTCAACGTTTAGAGGCTTTTCTTGGAAGCATGGACTCAATCACTTTACGAGGCTTACGCCTCTCGTACTCGCTTCTCGGAGTATTGAAAAGAGGTTTTTCTTGTCTTTTCCTCCTACAAGCTTGAACCGGGATGTCCAGCACCCGGATGACCTATCCTTCTCCGTCACCCCATCACTCAAATAGAGTGGTACGGGAATATTAACCCGTTTTCCATCGACTACGCCTTTCGGCCTCGCCTTAGGTCCCGACTAACCCTGGGAGGACGAGCCTTGCCCAGGAAACCTTGGGTTTACGGCGAGGTGGATTCTCACCACCTTTATCGCTACTCATGCCTGCATTCTCACTTCCCAACAGTCCAGGCTTCCTTACGGTAACCCTTCAACCCGTTGGGAACGCTCCCCTACCGCTACATACTTAAAGTACATAACCCGCGGCTTCGGCAACGAACTTAGCCCCGTTTCATTTTCGGCGCAAATTCGCATCGACCAGTGAGCTGTTACGCACTCTTTAAAGGGTGGCTGCTTCTGGGCCTACCTACTGGCTGTCTATGCCAATTCACATCCTTTACCACTTAGTTCGTATTTAGGGGCCTTAGCCGGCGATCTGGGCTGTTTCCCTTTCGCCGATGGGACTTATCTCCCACCGACTGACTCCCATGCTAACCCAGCGGCATTCGGAGTTTGTCTGGGTTTGGTAGATCTCTCGACCCCCTAGTCCAATCAGTGCTCTACCTCCGCTAGTCATCACATGAGGCTATACCTAAATATATTTCGGGGAGAACCAGCTATCACGAATCTTGATTAGCCTTTCACTCCGATCCACAGCTCATCCGACAGGTTTTCACCCCTGAACGGTTCGGGCCTCCACAAAGGTTTTCTCTCTGCTTCACCCTGGCCATGGATAGATCGACTCGCTTCGGGTCTATCTCCAGCGACTATCGCCCTATTAAGACTCGCTTTCGCTACGACTACACCTAAATCGGCTTAATCAGGCCACTGAAGATAACTCGCAGGCTCATTAGGCAAAAGGCACGCGGTCAGGCATTTCCGTAAACGGACATAGCCCTTCCACTGGTTACAAGCAGATGGTTTCAGATTCTATTTCACTCCCCTAACAGGGGTTCTTTTCACCTTTCCCTCACGGTACTGGTTCGCTATCGGTCGACGGCACGTATTTAGCCTTGGATGGTGGTCCACCCAGATTCCTCCAACATTCCACGTGTGCCGGAGTACTCGGGATACCTCTAGGGCTTCTTGAAGTTTCGCATACGGGGCTATCACCCTCTATGGCAACACTTTCCAGAGTTTTTTACTACCTCTCAAAGTCCCATGCTGAGGTCCCACAACCCCGAAAGGATAAATCCTCTCGGTTTGGGCTGATCCCCGTTCGCTCGCCGCTACTAAGGGAATCTCGGTTGATTTATTTTCCTAGGGGTACTGAGATGTTTCACTTCCCCCCGTTAGCTTACCATCGCTATATATTCACGATGGCATGACCAAGGTTTGCTCGGCCAGGTTTTCCCATTCGGAAATCCTCGGATCAAAACCTGTTAAGCGGCTCCCCGAGGCTTATCGCAACTTACTACGTCCTTCATCGCCGTCCGTCGCCAAGGCATCCACCTTCTGCTCTACATATCTTATCTGCGAGGCATGAAAATCCTCGATAATACTAACAACACGATCAATTCTGTTTCTCAGCGTTATATTCAATTGTCAAAGATCAAAAAAGCATTCAAAAATTTTTTCTTTATGGAGGTGAACGGGCTCGAACCGTCGACCTCCTGCTTGCAAAGCAGGCGCTCTCCCAACTGAGCTACACCCCCTATTGGTGGGCCTAGTTGGATTTGAACCAACGACCTCACCCTTATCAGGGGTGCGCTCTAACCAGCTGAGCTATAGGCCCCGTTGCTTTTAAGCGCAGCAAATACTTTTTTATAAAAGCAGACAGCGAGCGAAGAAGGCAGATATCTCCGTGAAAAGGAGGTGATCCAGCCGCAGGTTCCCCTACGGCTACCTTGTTACGACTTCACCCCAATTACCAGCCCTACCTTAGGAACTTGCCTCCCGAAGGTTAGCGCAGCTACTTCGGGCAGAACCGACTTTCGTGGTGTGACGGGCGGTGTGTGCAAGGCCCGGGAACGTATTCACCGTGGCAGTGCTGATCCACGATTACTAGCGATTCCAGCTTCATGCAGGCGAGTTGCAGCCTGCAATCCGAACTGAGATTGGCTTTGATGAGATTGGCTTGCTCTCGCGAGTTCGCGACCCATTGTACCAACCATTGTAGCACGTGTGTAGCCCAAGACGTAAGGGCCATGATGACTTGACGTCGTCCCCACCTTCCTCCGGCTTGTCGCCGGCAGTCTCTTCAGAGTGCCCACCCGAAGTGATGGCAACTAAAGATAGGGGTTGCGCTCGTTACCGGACTTAACCGGACACCTCACGGCACGAGCTGACGACAGCCATGCAGCACCTGTGAAAACTGTTCCAAGCAAGCTTGGAACCACCCGATACTTTCGTATAGGCTTAAGTTAACATGTCAAGTCTTGGTAAGGTTTTTCGCTTAGCATCGAATTAAACCACGTGCTCCACCGCTTGTGCGGGCCCCCGCCAATTCCTTTGAGTTTCAGCCTTGCGACCGTACTCCCCAGGCGGGATGCTTAATGCGTTAACTACGGCAAGGAGAAAATAAATTCCCCATACCTAGCATCCATCGTTTAGGGCGTGGACTACCCGGGTATCTAATCCGGTTCGCTACCCACGCTTTCGTCCCTGAGCGTCAGTACCAAGCCAGTTGGCCGCCTTCGCCTCTGGTGTTCCTCCCGATATCTATGCATTTCACCGCTACACCGGGAATTCCGCCAACCTCTCTTGGACTCTAGTCAAGCAGTTTTGGATGCAATTCCAAGGTTAAGCCTTGAGCTTTCACATCCAACTTACTCGACCGCCTGCGGACCCTTTACGCCCAGTAATTCCGAGCAACGCTTGCCCCCTCCGTATTACCGCGGCTGCTGGCACGGAGTTAGCCGGGGCTTCCTCTGGAGGTACCGTCAAGACATAGTCCCATCGTCCCTCCTGACAGAGGTTTACAACCCGAAGGCCTTCATCCCTCACGCGGCATCGCTGGGTCAGGCTTTCGCCCATTGCCCAATATTCCCCACTGCTGCCTCCCGTAGGAGTCAGGGCCGTGTCTCAGTCCCCATGTGGCCGTTCACCCGCTAAGGCCGGCTACCCGTCTTAGGCTTGGTAAGCCTTTACCTTACCAACTACCTGATGGGGCGTGGACTCATCCCGAGGCGATAAATCTTTTACCTCTGTATCCTTGGATACTGTGGTCTTATTCGGTATTAGCACCGATTTCTCGGAGTTATCCCGAACCTTGGGGTAGATTATCCACGTTGTACTCACCCGTTCGCCGCTTTACTCGCGACCGAAGTCACTTTCTCGCTCGACTTGCATGTGTTAAGCGTGCCGCCAGCGTTCGCTCTGAGCCAGGATCAAACTCTTCGTGAAAATCTAAAAAAAAATTACGGATACTGCTCTGATTCGCCCGCTACCGTCTGCTATTTAATTTTCAAAGATCAATTGTCAAAATTGGGTCAACTATAGTACTTGTCACAGTACTGTTGTCAATATCAAAATAGACAAAAAAATATATCAAGATCTCAAGTAAAAAATGAGTAGGGACATCATACTAACGAAGGGTTTTACTTTGGCAAGGATTTTTTAAAATTTTCTGTAAATACTTTTCCATTGAGAGAATCACAAATCTCTTGAGTTATCCAACTAGGGGTTTTTATAGTTCTTCGACGCTTCTACAAAACACTTCCTCTATTATAATCCAAGATTCACCGGCAAGGTATGTCTCTCGTGCACTCACCAGAACTTGGTGTTCGGTCTTTTTTACTAATAATATGAGGGTATTGAATGAAAAAACGTCACAATCCTGTTTAATAATTTCTGCTCGCAAAGAAGCAAATTTTATATCTCAAGGGAAGAATAGTCCCTCTTGAATTTAAGAAATAAATACGTAGAATCTCCCTTTCAATAAACGGCTATGCGAAGATCACAGTCTCTTCTGCGAAAAAAAGCGGAATAGAAAAACTTCCATCCCGCTTCCCGTTCAAACGGCAAATGAAAAAAGAACTGCCTCCAATAAAAATCTATAATTCCCTCTCGCAGAAAAAAGAAGATCTCGTCCCCTTCGAAGGAAACAAGATTCGCATGTATGTCTGCGGACCCACGGTATATGATTCCGCCCATCTGGGTCACGCTCGCTCGGCGGTAGCTTTCGACGTAATACAGAGATTCCTAAGGCACGTTGGATACGAGGTTACGTTTGTAAGAAATTTCACCGATATAGACGACAAAATAATAACCCGCGCCAAGCAGGAAGGGGTAAGCTGCGATGAAATCTCGGAGAAGTACATAAAAGAATACAAACGGGATATGGCCTCAATAGGAGTTGAGACTCCCGATGTCGAACCCAGAGTAACTGATCACCTCGAACAGATAAAAACTCTTATAGAAAAGATAATAGAGCAAGGTTTTGCCTACCGTTCGGGGAACAACGTTTTTTTCTCCGTTAGAAAATTCTCAAGTTACGGGAAACTCTCCTGCAGGTCGCTTGACCATATGCTTGAAGGAGTAAGGATAGATATTAACGAAGACAAGGAAGACCCTCTTGATTTCGCGCTTTGGAAAGAATCAAAACCAGGCGAACCCGGGTGGAACAGCCCCTGGGGATACGGAAGACCGGGGTGGCATATAGAATGCTCGGTTATGAGCATGGAGTACTTGGGAACCAACTTCGAAATACACGGCGGCGGTAAAGATCTTATTTTCCCTCATCACGAAAACGAAATAGCTCAGTCCGAAGCGGCTTGCGGAGAACCGTTTGCCAAGTACTGGCTTCATAACGGCTTAATACGAATAAACAAAGAGAAAATGTCGAAATCTCTGGGGAATTTCTTCACTCTCTCGGAAGCTACTAAAAAATGGTCTCCCGAGGCCATAAGATTGTTCTTCCTCTCTCATCATTATCAAAATCCGGCTGATTTTTCGGAAAAGAGCATGTATGACAGCGAGGCCTCGCTTGAGAGAATATACCTAACCCTTCTAAGAGCCGGAGAAGCGCGGGAAGTAGAAGGCTCCGATACGGCTATAGAGAATTCTGTGGGAAAATTCGAGGAGAATTTTTATTCTTCCATGAGCGATAACTTCAACACCGCCGACGTGGTGGGGAGTCTTTTTGATCTGATACGTTCGATTAACAGATCGCTTGACTCCACCGGAAAAACACCGGGCGTAACACTTGCCCTGGATAAGATAAAAGAGGTGTGTGGAGTTCTCGGGTTGATTTCAATGGAACCCGCAGAATACATGGAGAAAAGAAAATCCGCCGACAACCTCTCCGATATAGACCCCGAGGAAATAGAGAAGTTGATAGAAGAAAGAAACTTGGCCAGAAAAGAGAAGAACTGGAAAAAAGCAGATGAAATCAGAGACTACTTAAACTCCAAACAAATAGAACTTGAAGACGGCTTGGGTGGTACCAAGTGGAAAGTGCAAAGATATTAAAGAGGTATGCCAAAAAATAAGTTTAGAAGTAAATTCCCATGTACTCCATAGCCCTTTTCATGGTTACCGGGCTTTGGCTTTCCCCCCTGCAGCTGTACCAGCACGAAGTGCATTTGGTTTTTCCGTAAAGATCGGGCGTATAGTCGGTGTAATGAGCGGCGACGGGCATTTCCGAACAGCGTTTTAGATGGCCGCTTGGAGTCACGTGCACTTGATTTATTCCCGCAAGACAGTCGGGAACTGTTCCCCTCTCGAAATAACCTGGAATCTCCCTTAAATAGTACTCGGTTGAAAGTATCGTTCCCTTCCACTTTTTCCGAAGCGAGATGAGTTCCTCCACAAGGTCGTTTACTCTCGAGAGAGCTTCTTTTTTCACGAAGTGGTCTTCGTTATTGGTTTTCATCACGGAGTACGAGCTAAAAGATATGGATATGCCCCACTCTTTCGCCTTCTTGGCTATATCGATGACTTCGTCCAAGTTGTCTTCCATTATTATCGTGTTAAGCACGAGATTTTTTTTGGGAAACCGTTCGGAGAGTTCGGGAAGAGTTTCGGAGAGTTTTTTCCAAAGACCCGGAATTCCTCTGTAGGTATCGTGTTTTTCGCCTGGGAAATCGAGAGAAACCGCGATCTGATCCATTCCCGCGTCGAAAAGCTCGGCGGTTTTCTCCTCCGTAAGAAAATCTCCTTTGGTAACCATGGAGGTAAAAATGAAGATGGAGCAGCTTTTTACCTGCCTTACGATATCTGGCAGATCTTTTCTGATCATAGGCTCCCCGCCCGTAATCACGGTAACAAGGGGGTTTATCTTCTTTATTACGGGAGTATAGTCCGAAAGACGCTCTTCGTGCTTGGTCTGCCAGTAATCGCAGAAATCGCAACGGGCGTTGCAAAGCTTGGTTATCTCAAGATTTAAAAGCTTCGGTCTTCCCGTAGCTTTCGTGTAAAAATACTTAAGCGCTCCGGAAGCGGCCTTTTTAGCGGACATTTTCATTGGATCAATTTCGAAAACCTATTATAAATCATCCGCAGAATTTACCAAACTCCCCCGCTTCACAATCGGGCTTCTTCGCGTAGAAAGAAGCAAAAGCAATTACCAAAGACGGTCGTAAAGCTGTATAATTAATTATAAAACCGAAGAGGAGGAAAAATCTTTGTCGGTAAAAACAATAGAAGTCGATATTTATCAGTGCGATCATAAAGACGCCCGGAAGCAGCAATGTGAACTTCAAGGAGAGAGAAACCAGATCAAGCAGTGCGTAAAGTGCGGGATGGACATATGCAGCCGACATTATCAGTTAATCACCGTTAATCGAAGCGGAAGCACTCTTCTTTCCTACTATTTCTGCTTTAACCACGCCGAGGAGTTTCTGGGCGCTCTAATAGAAGACTTGGGAGACACAAGACCCACCGGGTCCGGAGGCATGGGAAAGTAAGGTATCGGCAAACGCTAGCCGGAACTAAAAGCTTGTAATGGAGGACCGATGAAACTCTCAACCAAGCAGCTCTCAAGAGAGATCGACCGAGACGCAATCAAACGGTTCGGCATACCGGGAATCGTACTCATGGAAAACGCCGGAAGGTCGGTGGCTTCGGTAATTCTCACTCAATACCCTTCGGCGAAAAAAATAGCGGTCATTTGCGGCGCGGGGAACAACGCCGGAGATGGATTCGTAATCGCGCGACATCTAATCTCGGCGGGAAAAGAAGTTGTGACCTATATAGTCGAACCGGAGGATTCTTACAAAGAAGACGCGAAAACAAACCTTGAAGCTCTTATTCGAATCGGGGCAACCGTAAGGCAGCTTCACGGAAAACTCCCCGAAATAAACGACGCGGAATTGTTAGTCGACGCTATTTTCGGTACGGGACTCAGAAAAGAAGTAGAAGAATTTTACGCGAAACTCATACAATTCATAAACAGCTCGGATGTCCCGCGCGTCTCGGTGGATATACCCTCGGGACTTGACGCCGACACCGGAAAACCTAGGGGACTTGCGGTTATTGCGGATGTGACGGTAACTTTCGCTCCGGCGAAACTTGGAGCGTTTATATATCCGGGCGTGGATTATTCGGGAGATGTCTATGTCGCGGATATAACGATTCCCAAAACTCTCGAGCAAAGCATCCCCCTTGAGCTTCTAACCTTTAGAAAATGCGCGGGAATGATAAAGAAAAGAACGGAAGATTCCCACAAAGGCACCTACGGACATCTTCTGGTTCTCTCGGGTTCTCCGGGAAAAAGCGGAGCGGCGGTTCTTTGCGCGGAGGCGGCTCTTAGAGCCGGAAGCGGACTCGTAACCCTGGGAGTTCCAGAGAGTATAGCCTCCGCCGTGGAGGAAAAAACGACCGAAGTGATGACCCTCTCCTTAAAAGCCTCTCAAAACGGAGCTTTTCACTCGGAAGCTTATAAAGAAGCGCTTTTAGAGCTTAACGAAAAGAAAACGGCTTTGGCCATAGGTTGCGGAATTTCAACCCACGGTAATGTTTCCAAGTTTTTAGAAAAAGTCGTTGAAGGATGTGAAGTTCCCGTAGTTTTCGATGCCGACGCGCTTAATATAATTTCCGAAAAACCCTCGATTTTAACAAAAACGAAAACCCCGGCCATATTAACTCCTCACCCAGGAGAAATGGCCAGGCTTTGCAAAACGGGAACCAAACAGGTGCAGGATGACCGCATCGGGGTTTCGACCGGTTTTTCCAAAGAACATGGCTGCTATGTCGTCTTAAAAGGAGCGAGAACTGTAATTTCGACTCCCGAGGGAAAAGCGTTTATAAACCCGACTGGAAATTCCGCGATGGCGACTGCCGGAACTGGAGACGTGCTTACGGGAATAATCGCGGGACTTCTGGCTCAGGGATATGACCCTGAGCACGCGTGTCTTCTGGGAGTCTTTCTTCACGGACACGCGGCCGATATTCTTTTGGAAAAAGTGGGCGCTTCGGGATTTACCGCTTCGGAAATATCGGGGAAAATTCCAGATTCGAAAAACTCCATCGCTAGCTCAAAAGAAGAAAAGCACTTCCGTACGATAAGATAACCCGAATGAAATCCGGATTTACTCTAAAAGTGGAAAAGCCCGAGCAGACTATGCTCTGCGGCGAGATAATGGGAAAGTTGATTCCCAAAGGATCGATTGTCGGTCTTACGGGAGAACTGGGAGCGGGAAAAACGGTTTTCACAAAAGGACTTGCTCGCGGTCTCGGAATAAAGGAAGAGCCCAACAGCCCGACTTTTGTAATAATGAACTCCTATGAAGGCTTAAAGCCTCTTTTTCACTTTGACGCGTATCGTCTTTCCGGAGCCGTGGAATTTGAAGACACGGGATATGAAGAATTCTTTTACGGAGATGGAGTTTCGGTCGTCGAGTGGGCGGACAGAATCTGGGATGTATTACCCGAAAACGCTGTTATAATTGATATCCAATTTCCGCCCGAAGAAGCGGAAAACATAAGAACTATAAAGGTAACAGGTGGCGGTAAATGGCTCTTGTCGTTCAAAAATATGGTGGAACAAGCGTTGCCAGCATCGAGAAAATAAGGCGCGTAGCGGAACACATAGTAAAGACCAAGAGGGAGAAAAACGACGTTATAGCGGTCGTTTCCGCGATGGCGGGAGAAACCAATAGACTGGTCGGTCTCGCCAAAAAAGTAATGGATCCTCCCGACGAGAGGGAGTTTGACGTAATAACTTCAAGCGGCGAGCAGGTTTCCTCGGGTCTTTTAGCCATGATGGTAAAATCGCTCGGAGAAGACGCGATATCCTTCCAGGGACATCAGATAAGAATCACGACCGACAATACCTACTCGAAGGCGAAAATAAAATCGATTGACGATAAAAACATCCGCTTGGCGCTTGGAGAGAAAAAGGCGGTTGTAATAGCGGGATTTCAAGGAGTGGACGAAAAGGGAAACCTCACCACGCTCGGTAGAGGTGGCTCGGACCTTACCGCGGTGGCGCTTTCCGCGGTAATGAACGCCGACGCTTGCGAGCTTTACAAAGATGACGTGGACGGAGTATATACCACCGATCCGGCGATCTGCGGCGAAGCTAGGAAGCTTGATCGAATCTCCTATGACGAAATGCTTGAGATGGCCTCTTTGGGTTCCAAGGTGCTTCAGGCTCGCGCGGTGGAATTTGCAAAAAAATTTAAAGTGCCTATACATGTTAAGTCCACTCCCGACCCATCGAAACACGGAACTTGGGTGGTGGACGAGGAAAAAGTTATGAAATCCATGGAAGAAGTCCTGGTATCGGGAATAACTCACGATAGAGATCAGGCGAAAATCACCGTGACTCAGGTGCCCGATCAACCCGGCATAGCAGCCAAGATATTCTCTTCGCTTGCCGAGGAAAATATAGTAGTCGACATGATCGTTCAAAACGTAAGCAAGGAGGGACTTACGGACCTTACCTTCACGGTGCCCAAGTCGGACTTTAAAAAATCAATAAAGCTTTCGGAAAAAATGGCGGAAAAACTCGGAGCGAAAAAAGTGCTCTCAGACGATCTTATCTCTAAAGTGTCTCTCGTGGGAGTGGGGATGAAGACTCACTCGGGAGTCGCGTCGCGAATGTTTCGAACTCTTGCGGATAGCGGGATTAACATTATGATGATAAGCACTTCGGAAATAAAAATATCCTGCGTTCTTGAAGAAAAAGATTCCGAAACCGCCGTAAAAGCTCTTCATAACGCCTTTAATCTTGGAAAAACCGATGAATAACAAAAGAACGGTCGAAATATACGACGTAACACTTCGCGACGGAACTCAAGGGGAAAATATCTCCTTCTCCATTTATGACAAGATTCGCATAACGCAGAAACTTGACGATCTTGGAGTGCATTATATAGAAGGCGGATGGCCGGGGTCTAACGAAAGGGACAAAGGATATTTCGAAGAAGCCAAAAAACTCAGTCTCAAAAACGCTAAAGTCGCGGCTTTTGGAAGCACAAGACGCGCAAAGAAAAAATGCGAAGACGACTCGAGCATACAAGCGCTTGTTCAGGCTGAAACTCCGGTTGTCACGATCGTCGGGAAAAGCTGGGATTTTCAGGTGACAGAAGCTCTCAAGATAGATCTTGAGGAAAACCTCGAACTCGTAAGAGACTCGATTGAATATCTTAAGCGACACGCCGACAAGGTATTTTTCGACGCGGAACATTTCTTTGACGGATTTAAGGGGAATTCCGAGTATTCCCGAAAAGTTCTCGCTACGGCTTTTGAGGCGGGAGTCGACACCGTCGTCCTTTGCGATACTAACGGCGGCTCTATGCCTTGGGATATAGAGAGTACGATAAAAGAGATAAACGCAGAATTTGATAACCCGAGCTTGGGAATACACACCCATAACGATAGTGAAGTCGGGGTTGCAAACACTCTCTACGCGGTGAGAGAAGGAGCGTCTCAAGTCCAGGGGACCATGAACGGCTACGGAGAGAGGTGCGGAAACGCGAATCTCTGCGCCATAATACCGAATATCTCAATAAAACTCGGAATGAATTCGCTTTCAAAAGAGAATTTGCGAAAGCTTTACTCCACGTCTCATTTCATACATGAACTCACTAACCTTCCGCCTCTTAAAAAACAGGCGTTTGTGGGCAAAAGCGCTTTCGCGCACAAGGGAGGAATTCACGTAAGCGCCGTTATGAAGAATTCCGATACCTATGAGCATGTAGAGCCCGAAAGCGTGGGAAACAGAAGGCGGGTGCTGATCTCCGATCTTTCAGGAAGGGCGAATATAGCTTACAAGGCACGGGAACTCGGAGTGGATATTGATCCGAAAGACGAGAGAGTCGTCGAAATACTGAATGAGCTTAAAATTCTTGAGAATCAGGGCTATGAATTCGAAGGCGCGGACGCTTCGTTTGAACTTCTAGTGAGAAAAACTCTTGGAACCTACAAGAAACGGTTTTATCTGAAAACCACGAGAACCATTGTTGAAAAAAGAGAAGTGGATGAAAATCCATTATCCGAAGCGACGGCGGAGGTGCAGGTAAACGGAGTTACGGAATACACGGTCGCCAAGGGAAACGGTCCGGTAAACGCGATAGACACCGCGCTTAGGAAATCGCTTGAAAAATTCTTTCCAGGACTCAAAAATCTGCGCTTAAGAGACTATCGAGTGAGAGTGGTATCGCGGTCGGGCGGAACCGATTCTGTGGTAAGAGTGCTTGTGGAATCGGGAGACGGTGAAAGTACTTGGAGCACCGTGGGGGTTTCTGACAACATAGTCGAGGCCAGTTGGAAAGCACTTGTAGACAGCATAGACTACAAGATATTAAAAGACGAACTCAACGCTTGAGCTTCCGACTTCGACTGTCCGATTTTAGTCGCTCTTTTTCTTCCGCGCGCGCTATCGCCTCACGATACTTAGCCTCTCTTGATAGCCAGAACTTCGCGCTACTGCCTAGAACTCGTTCCAATCGAAGCGCGGTATCTTCGGTGATCGCCGCTTCGCCTCGCACAAGTTGGCTTACGTGCTTTGTTGTATAACCGGCGCGTCGCGCAAATTCAGACTGTGTCCAATTCCTCTCTTCCAGAATATCCAAGATTGTCTCTCCCGGTGGCGGCAAAAGCCATTTTGGTTCAAATCGATTAATTTTTTCAGTCATTGTAATCTCCAATAAATACGATCTCTATTAATTCAACCTCTCTCCAAGCTGTATCCTCGTTTTTGTCTAGCGGTATCGGGCCATGCGACGCTTTGAATACCAAGTGGCCAGTATGTTGGCGACATGGCTCTATGTGAGAGAACATACAGGTAAAATCAGTATCGTTTCGCGGAAATATTTTTGTTATTACAGGTAGTTACGTGAAGATGCTATGCGTGAAATAAAATGAGACTTCGTTTAACTCGGTGGTGACTAAACCCTTGGATCTATAATTCAAAAAACTCCTCATCAACTTTTTTTAAATACAGAACATCTTCATCTCTGCAACCGACATTGTGACGGATCATCAATCTAGCAAGCAGATCACCGTCGATAAGAACTATACGCATACCAACCTCTGTTGCCGTTTGTCTTGCGCTGTTACTGAATTTCGAAGTGGTGAAAAAGAGTCCTTTCTGAACTTTCTTTTGACTGAGCGCGCCACAAAAATTCCGGATATCACCCGCGCCGACGTTGTTACCTTCGTCGTAACGCTTGGCTTGAACGTAAATTTGATCGACACCGAGAGAATCTTGATCAACCACTCCGTCAACACCATTGTCACCCGACTTTCCAAGAGCCCTTGCCGCATCTTCGGAAGTTCCACCGTAACCCATGGCAAGTAGGAGCTTAAGAATAAGGTCCTCGAAGAATTTAGGTGTCGAACTGCGAACACGTTCCAGAATATCCTCCGCAATACCCGCATTAATCTGTTCATATGCTTTTCTTAGGTCTTCGTCCGGCGTGGATTCCGAATCAATTGCTGTTTCAACGCGATTGTCTTCACCCTTGCTTCTATTCCCCCTGGAATCACTGAAGTCCTTAAACCCTTCAAATTTCATAAGGAATTTTACATCGATACGTTCGGGCGACTCCGCAAGCACTCGACGCCCTTCATCAGTGGCGATGAAAAAACCTCTTTTTGGAAAAGCGAGCAAACCCGCTTTTTTCAAATAGGTTTTCGCCCAATTCACACGGTTATCGAAGGTTCGCTGTCTTCCGCTTGGTAAAAGTTCTCTGCGATCTTCTTCGGAAAGTGAAAACTGATCTCCCAAGATTTCAATAGCTTCTCTAATATAAATCTCTTTTTTTTCAGCACATTTAAGCACCGGCAACATAAGAGATTGAAAATCGGGAACCCCCATTCTTCGCTCCTTATTCCTAATTCTGATAGACGCGCTCGCGCTTAGATAAAGTCCAACACAAATTCGAAACTCTCAAATATAACTCATCTTTTATATATCCAAGGAGTGTAACCGGCAAAGACATATCATCCCAACAGTATTATTTTTCGGGCCCTTTTCTTATTACGGCCCCCAGATGTTTTTGATTCCTCTCTTTGGCGAGTCGCATCTGTTTCTGTCTTTCTCGAAGAGAAGAAAGTCTTTCGGGAGTAAGTCTTTCGTAGCAGCTTGGACACGATATCCCTTCCTGAAATTTTTTCGATTTTCTATCTTCCGAAGAAACCGGAGCCCTGCAGTTACTGCATGTACTCCAAGTTCCTCTTTCAAGATCGTGGCCGACGGAGGTGCGCCCGTCAAAAACAAAACATTCTCCTTCCCAAAGGCTCTGTTCTGTCTCAACTTTCTTGAGGTAAGAAAGTATTCCTCCATCTAGCTGATACACTTTCCGAAACCCGTTTTGCAACAAGTAAGCGCTAGCTTTTTCGCATCTTATCCCTCCGGTGCAAAACATCGCCACTTCTTCGTGTTTTTCGGGATCGAGCTTTTCTTGAACGTAAGACTCAAATTCCCTAAAATGCGCCGTTTCGGGATTTACCGCTCCCTTAAACGTTCCGACTCGGTGCTCGTAGTTGTTTCTCACGTCTATAAGAAGCACTTGCGGACGACTTATAAGTTCGTTCCACTTCTCAGGAGCTACCCGCTCTCCCGAAAGCCGGGGCGGTTCAATATCGCTTACGCCCATCGGAACCAATTCCTTTTTGAACTTCACCTTCAATCGGTGAAAAGGATTTTTCTTATCGAAATTAAACTTGTACCGAGCCCCCGAAAACCGGGGATCTTCTTCAAGGTAGGAGATAAGTTTGTCTATCGCCTTTTCGGAACCGGCAACGCTTGCGTTTATTCCTTCCGGAGCGAGAATGAAAGTACCGCTTAAATCGTTTTTCTCCCCAAGGGAAAGCAAAGAGTTCTTTATTTCCGAAAGGCCGTCGAGATTAACGAATTTGTAGAAGGAAAGAATCGCAACGACGCCTTCGCCGCCCGATCCCATCATGCGCGAAGACTCTCCCATTTCGACAGGTAGTTTGAGAGATGCTCTCTTTTCGGTTTCTCAATCTCTTTTCGTATCAGATCGCTCACCAGCCGCTGTTCCTTCTCATATTGTTCCGAATCGAAGTATTCAATCGAGTGAGCCATCCTGAGCCAAAGAAGATAAGTCGTAAGAGCGTCGCATTCGTTGTAAGCAACTATTTCGTCAAGTTTGCCATTAAGCCACATCGGAGCCACCTGCTTTCCGTCAACGCCGTCCATCTTCCCGGGTATTCCGCTTACAACCGATATTTCGTGAAGAGACGGAGTTCCTTTTCCCCAAGCGCTGACGCAACGCATAAGATCGACGTTCCATTCGTTTCTGCGATCGAAAAAATCGGCTCCCTCCCAAGGTTTATTAGGTCTTCTGGTGAGAAATCCTCCTTGAAGTCCGTGTTTTACAGTTCTTTGCACGAGAATCGGGAGGTCGGCCCCCGAAGAGTTATATCCGACTAACTGCGGTTTGTGCTTGTTTAGAATACTTAGGAAAACTTTTATTATATTTCTCTCCGAACAGTCTTCTTCGGAAGTCGGAATGGAAGGAATTGAGTGGAGGGTAAGCTCCGGCGCGTCTCCTTCCGAATTTCTGAAGACCATGGATATTGAAACTATTTTGCATAGAACGGTTTTTAAAAACGGCATGGGCTCCTGTTCTTTCGTCTTTCCCTCCGCCCTGCCCTCCTCCCACATAAACTCGATTACTTCTCGGTCGGACATGGATTCCGGAAGTTCGTATGCCGCTTTCCCTGACTCGGGATCCGGAACCCACTCTATGTCGAAAGCGAGAACCTTGGATTTTACCTCCTTGAACATCCGATCAGCCCTTTATGTAGGTACGCAGAAAAAGTATTATCGAAAAAAGAATTGGGACGAGTAAGAACGCCTGGGAAACCAGAATTCCCTTAAGCCTCGTTATTTCGAATCCATGCTCTAAAACCAGCGTATAAGATTTTTCTTGCGACGGCTCCCGAAAGAAAGACTCAATCTCGTAGCTTCCCGATTCCGCGGCTTCAAATTCAAATATTTTGACTCCTTTTTTCCCCATATAGCTGTACCTTTTCTTCGAATCAGGAGTCTTAAGCTCTATTTCTTCCCCAGTTGGCGCTTCGGTCAGGTAGACGGCTATAGAGTCGTCTTCAACGGAAGAACTCTCCGTTTCATCTTTGTAAACGGATTCGTATTGGTAATAAATCGAATAAAGTCCCTTTTCATCAAGGGTAAGCGAATGCTTTCCAGGAAAAGCGAATTCGTTAAGCGTCGAACCGAGCCCGCCGAAACTTTTTACGACATTATAGAAAAAAAGCCCCGTGCCGAGCAGTAATACGGCTACGCAGAAAATATAGATAGTTTTTTTATTTTTCATCTTGGTCTCTTGGTATGAATTTAGAATGTTTGTTTTTTCGGTACGAACTAACTCAAAACGCGTTAAGTATACCGCACAAAGCCGTTATAACTACTTGACTAAGAATCATCTTTATTATCTTCGGATTGCCATGTTTTGTAGGTATCGCTTTTATCCCAGTATTTTCTCGGGTTTTCCTGCTCATCTTCTATTCTGTTTCTAACCGCGGAAAGATAAGGCATCTGCTCGCGATTTGTGAACTCCTCGCATTTCCCTAATTTTCTCTTATGCAGTTCCAATGCCCAGTCTCTGCATTTATCGTATTCAAGTCTTTTTTTAAACACCAAAAAAGTCCTGGAACCGGGAGATGTCATTTGCTTAGTTATCATATCTTGGCCTTCATCTTCTTCCGTTGAGGAGAAAATATACGCCTTGCCACACGAGTTTACGTCGACCACATATATGAAAGCCTCATCGACAAGACATCTGCCAAATGCGTGTATATGTTTTTCATTGGAGGGAAGAACGGAGTCTCTGTATTCCTGATCGCCCAGCTTGCTCATCGCTCCGACAGAGTAGCCCTTACTAAAATCCCTTCCCAAGGTGTATGAACCAACAACTATGGCGAGTCCGGAGAAAAAGCCTGACAGAAAAGCTTCGCTGAGGCCGTCAAAAAAATCCTTATGAAACATCTCGTTTTTATAGAACAAATGGAGGGAATGTTCCAGTTCCTCAGGTTTTTTCTGGGCATAAGCTGGATAACTCATACTTAGTATTAAAGCCGCGCATATAATAATTTTTATTTTTTTCATCCTGAACTCCAATTCAAATTTATTTAGCAAAATTCTGCCTTAGTAATTAAGCAGGAGGCAAATCTTCATTTGGGATAATATTACAGTAAAACCATGTTTTTTCGCTTGATTTACCAATTACGACTTAAAACGGACGCAACTAGTATGAATTTGCCTACCAACCATTGCTTGGATATGCTCTTTTTAGCCATTAACACCTAGAACTTAAACAAAAAGAGGGTTAAAGATATGTTCTCACGACGCAGTTTTGCCTATAGAAAGCTTGCCGGGGTTGGTACTTTCCTCCGAGAAAAATTATTGCCGCGGGCATGCGGTCAGATCGGGGTTGTTTTCGCCGTTTTGGCAACGCTGACGTTGCTTGCCTGCTTTAACGACAGTTCGAGCAGTATTTTCGACCAGCTTAGAAAAAATGCCGAAGAGTTTGAATACACCGTTGGCGAGGCCGGAGGGGACCTGACGTTCACGACCATCTCAGAACCTCTCACTTTTAATCTGGCTCTCTCGACAGATGCCGGATCGACGGGAATTCTGGGCTATCTCTTCGAGGGGTTGACCGATACATCATGGATCACCGGCGAAGCCGAACCTTCACTGGCTAAATCCTGGACCAGTTCGGACGACGGTCTGACTTGGACTTTCTCCCTGCGCGACGACGTTAAATGGCATGACGGAGAGTCTTTTACGGCGCACGATGTGGAGTTCACCTTCGACCGCATCATATACAACGATGAAATAAGCTCAAGCGCCCGGGCGTCGTTTAACTTTCGGTTCCCGGATGAAGCTACAACGAGAGCGAAGATGGAAGTTACGGCAATTGACGACCATACGGTACGGTTCACCTTGCCGGTGCCGCTAGCTCCTTTTCTCCGCGCCATGGGCACCGCTATCTATCCCAAGCATGTTTTAGAACAGCATGTGGACAACGGCACTTTCGCTAACGTATGGAACATTCAGACGGACCCGTCCGAAATAGTTGGGACTGGTCCTTTTACCATTGAGCGCTATACCCCCGGGGATCGCGTGGTTCTGAGTCGCAACCAAAACTACTGGCTTAAAGACGGTGCGGGAAACAGCTTGCCGTACCTTGAAAGAGTCGTCTACCTTATTGTCCCGGATACAGAGACGGAACTTGCCAAGTTCAAGGCCGGAGAGACGGACATTCACGGTGTGCAGGGAGAGGAGTTTTCGGAACTTGAGTCTCTACAAGAGGAAGGGAATTTCACTATCCACAGAAGGGGCCCGGGGTTAGGTTCGACTTTTCTTGCTTTTAACATGAACCTTGGCCAAAACAGCAGCACGATGGAGCCCTACGTGGCGGCTCACAAGCTTAGGTGGTTTCGGAATAAGCAGTTTCGCCAAGCCGTTGCTCACGTAGTTGATAAAACGTCGATCATACGCGACGTACAAAACGGACTCGCCTACCCGCTCTGGTCCTCCATCAGTCCCTCCGCGGGCGACTTCCACAATCCCGACGTGCGCCGGTATGAGTACGATATCGCCAGAGCCAACGCAATCCTCGACGGTCTCGGCTGGGTTGATACCGATGAAGATGGGATTCGAGAAGACGATGAGGGCAATAAGATTACGTTTTCGCTTGCAACCAGCTCAGGGAGCAGCGTAGGTGAGAAGATCGGAACGATTATCGAACAGGGACTAAAGGAGGTCGGCGTCGAGGCGAATTTCACGCTGGCCGAATTCGGCAGACTCGTCTCGCAGTTGACGGCTACTTACGACTGGGAAGCCATTATCATCAGCTTCACAGCCTCAACGGATCCACATTACGGAATTACCCTCTGGCACAGCAATGAAAATCTACACCTCTGGTATCCGAATCAGCCGCAGCCCTCCACTGACTGGGAAGCCGAAATAGATCGTCTTTACGTGGAAGCGAGCCAGGAACTGGATCGTGACAAACGCATAGAGCTTTACCACCAAGCCCAGGAAGTCATTGCCGAGAACGTTCCACTCATTTTTACTACAAGATCGGAACGGCTGGCCGCGCTTCGAAACGTCCTCGCCAACACGACACCCACGTTGTACGGGCTTTATGATGTTCGCTATCTTTATCGAACCGATCTGTAGCGGCGACCCGAGTTTTGAGGCAAAAGAGATTCCGGACGCGCGCGACGAGGATGGAAATCGGGGCTTTCTCCGTAGATAGCTATCTAAGCGGGGGCTCCCACACGCCACCACACACAAAATCTTTTACACTATTTGACAAATGATTTACGGCATGGGATAATCACGCAAATTTAATTTTAGAGGTAGGTATTAACATGCAGGGAACTGTAAAGTGGTTTAATAGCTCCAAGGGCTATGGATTTATAACTTCCGGAGAAGTGCCGGAAGATGTTTTCGTTCATTACACCGCTATTGAGGGAGAAGGCTACAAAAGCCTTGATGAAGGAGACGAAGTAACCTTCGAGATTGTCGAAGGTAAAAAAGGTCCCACCGCGGCAAACGTCGTAAAAACTTCCTAGGGAATATAAAAGAGTTATCTTCATTTCCGATCCCGAGGAAAAATTCCAGTTTTTAAACTGACGGGATAGTTGCGTTTAAAGTTTGAAAATGCTGAAATTATGTACTAATGTACTTTCCGCGGGATTAAACGGATAAAGTAACTTGAATATATAAGGAAGGCGCTTGCGATGGATTTGAGCAATCAGGAGATAACAAGGTACAGCCGGCATCTTATAATGCCGGAAGTAGGAATCGAAGGGCAGAAGAAACTCAAAAACTCAAGAGTTCTCTGTATCGGCGCCGGAGGCCTTGGATCTCCTCTCGCTCTTTATCTGGCGGCCGCGGGAGTCGGAACGCTCGGAATACTCGATTTTGACGTTGTTGACTTCAGCAACCTTCAAAGACAGGTAATCCACAGCGAAAAAACCGTGGGGAATCCGAAAGTCGAATCCGCGAAAGACCGTCTTTTGGAACTTAACTCCGATATCAACATCGTTGTCTACAACGAAATGTTAAATTCCTCAAACGCCATGGAGATCATGAAAGATTATGATGTGGTCGTCGACGGAACGGACAATTTCGCCACGAGATACCTTACAAACGACGCCTGCGTCTTTTTGGGAATTCCCAACGTCTACGGAAGCATCTTCAGATTCGAGGGTCAGGTAAGCGTTTTCGACGCGAAAAGAGGTCCGTGCTACAGGTGTCTTTACCCTGAGCCCCCTCCCCCGGGACTCGTGCCGAGTTGCGCCGAAGGAGGAGTGCTTGGAATACTTCCCGGAGTGGTGGGAACAATTCAGGCATCGGAAGTGGTAAAGCTTATAATCGACAAAGGAACTCCTCTTATAGGAAGACTCCTTTTCCTTGACGTTCTTGAAATGGAACCGAAGATACTCAAGCTTCGAAAAGATCCAAATTGTCCCGTCTGCGGAGAGCAGCCTACGGTAACGGAACTCATAGACTACGAGGCGTTTTGCGGTATCGGCAGAGGCGAGCAGGAAGAAGAGAAAAAGCCGACAGTGGAAGAAATAACCGTTGAGGAATTTAGCCGTATAAAAAAAGAGCAGGAAATTATTCTCGTTGACGTAAGAGAACCTCACGAATACGATATATGCAACATTGAGGGCTCGAAACTCATTCCTCTGGGAGAACTCAAGGACAGAACGGATGAGCTTGATCCTCAAAACGATATAGTCGTTCACTGCCACCACGGCGGAAGAAGCATGAAAGCCGCGAACTTCCTACTCGAGCTTGGGTTCGACAAGGTGAAAAACCTAAAAGGCGGCATAGACGAATGGGCTGAAAAGCTGGATTCGGATATGGCAAGATATTAGGCGCCGCAATTTTTAGACGGTAGTTACCAGAAATATGAAAACCTATTCATGGCTCTCCCTAGTAATTCTTATTGGCGGAGGACCGTGGCTTTGGCTTTTCTGCTGGTTGTTCTTCAGGAAGAAAGACTAACGGTCCAAGAAATTCCGATAACGATAAAAAAGTAGTTAGAGCATCTTCGGGGACAAACTACAGCATACCGTAACGCGATAGCTAGTTCGCCCGGAGAGGAATAACAATCGAAACCTAAAATTCGTACGGAATTCCCAAAAAAGTAATTACCCAAAATTGATTCGCAAACCCTGATAGGGTGCCGGAGGGGGAGGAGCAATTCTCTTTTCTGGGCGGAGAGGGAATCGAACCCTCACGGGCCGAAGCCCAACGGCTTTTGAGGCCGTCGCGTCTACCTATTCCGCCACCCGCCCTTAAGAAGAGGGGAATATTATTATTGCTAAACTTGGAGAAATCAACAGAATCACTCCGAAAGCAAATAAAGTCCAAACGCCGCCATAACTATGGAGTGATTTATCACGCCTTCCTTTATATGCAGCTTTATTTTTCCTGGGGAGACGAGCAAAGTTTCTATTTCCTCAGTACCATCGGGACACGGCTCGGATGTTTTTTCACAATTAACGGCCAAAAAAACAGAACAGCTATTTGACATGATTGCGGGGTTTGGTCGTATCTTCCCTACCCGCTTCCACTCAGAAGACGTAAATCCCGTTTCCTCAAGCAATTCCCTTCGCGCGCACTCAAGAGGACTTTCTCCAGGATCAATCATTCCGCCCGGAATTTCAAGAGAAAACTCTCCGGTTCCATGGCGAAACTGCTTTACGAGAACAATATTATTCTCTTCCGTCACAGCGATAATCTGAACCCAGTTCGGAGCGTCTATTACATAAAAATCATGAATGGCGCCGTCTTTAGGAGAAACGGTTTCTTTTTTTCTCGTAGAAAAAACTTTGTAATCGTTAAGCTTGGTATCTTTTTTCAGTTTCCATTCTTTCATCGCGATTAAACAAACTTGAGGGCTTAACAAACCTAATTCTCTCGTTAAACTAGAAAAAATTTTTATAAACTTCAGAAAGCAAATTGTACAGGGCTTAAATAATAATCTAAACAGTTAAAGTAAAACGAATACGGGGAGAGATGACCGAGTGGCCGAAGGTGCACGCCTGGAAAGCGTGTAGGGGGTTTACGCTCCCTCGTGGGTTCGAATCCCACTCTCTCCGCCATTTTAATACTTCTTTCTTAAACTCTCATACGTTGAGGCGGGTTTTAAGAAAAAGTCCAATCACCATTTGTTATTCTGTTTTTTAGACAATTGATCTAAAGCTTAAAAACGGTTCCTTTGGATCTGTGTTTGATTACCGCATTGTCTGTAAGTGTCGGTATCTTTTGACGAGATTGGCCGAACAAGAATTCTATTTACCGAACATTTTTCGGTGCCTCCCCATACTGATAATGATTCGCCAGATCGACAAATTGCACTCGCCAGTCTTCACAAATCGAAAAGTTGCTTTTCGTTTTTAGAAAAGCTATACTGGTTTTAGTGAAATTTTAAGAAGCTGGAATCACCATGAAAATCATTAAACGCGCCTTGCAGCCGCTTATTCTGGATGCCTTACGCTCTTTCCCGGTTGTTTATATAAACGGGCCACGACAGGCGGGAAAAACGACGTTGGTAAAAGAGCTGCTTTCCGAAGATTTCAAGGCTCATTTCATCACTTTCGATGATACGCTTGAACGAGCGGCCGCAATGCGTAACCCGCTTGAATATGTCAAGAAATCGGGAACGCCTCTAATTATTGATGAAGTGCAGATGGTAGCGGAACTATTTCGACCCTTAAAAAAACTGGTTGATGAACAAAGGCAGGAGGCATTACGAGGTCAAGGGTCCGCTAACGGGAATTACCTGCTTACTGGGTCGGCTAATTTGATCGCAATAGCGGAGCTGGCCGACGCGATGGTAGGACGTATGGCAACCCTTACACTTCTGCCCTTCAGTATCAGTGAGTTAAAAGGTAAAGCTTCTGATTTTCTTGACAGATGCTTTGCGAGAGATTTCTCGGAGTTAAAAACAAAAGACGATATGTCCTTATCGCGGGCAATGCGTCAGGCAAGTTTTCCCGAGCTAATCAACATGCCGGATAAAATGACGGATAGTTGGTTTAAGAATTACGTGCAGAAAATCACACTTGAAGATCCGCGTCATGTTTATAGTCTGGAAAAAGCGGAGTACATGCCGGTGTTACTACAATCGCTGGCGGCCCGCGCGGGGAATCTCATTAACGACGCCAGCACCGGTCGCGAGGTGGGACTGAATGCCGTAACGACAAGAAATTATCGCGGTCTTTTAAACAATACGTTCGTTACGCACACGCTGAAACCATGGTACCGAAACATCACAAAACGATTGGTGAAGTCAGAAAAAATCTACTTTTATGACACTATGCTTCTGTGTTATCTGCTTGGAACAACACCGGAAATCTTGGCAAAAGCACAACCCCAGCGCTTTGGCCACATACTCGAAAACTTTGTGTTGTCAGAACTTACAAAAGCTAATCACGCGGCCGGCGATAAAGTGGGTATCAGCTTTTACCGCACCAATGATGGACGTGAAGTTGATTTTGTCCTAGAGCAGCACCATAAGCTTGTAGCGATTGAAGTCAAACACGCTGAAAATATCACCGAAAAAGACCTAGCGGGTATTAAGGAGTTAAAACAATCCACAGGAAAGGATTTTCACTGTGGAATTGTCTTATGCAATACGCAACGCGTGATCGCGTTTGACAAAGACATCTATCTCCTGCCGTTTAGCGCCTTGTGGCAATAACCCTAGGTGGCGTCAATTTCGCGGAGTGCTACTTTGTAAATCTGGAACTGGGTTTACGAAAAACTTCAATCTTTCATTATCTATTATTTAGTCAATATCGTACTTCCGTATAATGTATTTATGGGTACATTATTGTCCCGCTATTGACCTATATTAAGGAGACGAAAATGAAAAAATGTCCAGTTACGGGCGGAGCCCAGACACACGCAGCAGGTAGAGGCACATCTAACAAAGACTGGTGGCCAAATCAGTTAAATCTCAAGATACTGCATCAACATTCCGCTCTATCCAATCCAATGGGGCAAGAGTTTAACTACGCCGAAGAGTTCAAGAGTCTAGACCTGGATGTCCTGAAAAAAGATATTTATGATTTGATGACGGACTCTCAAGACTGTTGGCCCGCCGATTACGGGCATTACGGTCCATTATTCATCCGCATGGCTTGGCACAGCGCCGGCACTTATCGTATCGGAGACGGTCGCGGCGGCGCAGGTTCCGGTACGCAGCGATTCGCTCCTATCAATAGCTGGCCCGACAACGCGAATCTTGATAAAGCGCGAATGCTGCTCTGGCCAATTAAGCGGAAATACGGCAGGAAAATCTCATGGGCCGATCTTATGATACTCGCCGGCAACTGCGCGATTGAATCAATGGGACTTAAAACCTTCGGTTTCGCCGGAGGACGAGAAGATGTTTGGGAACCTGAAGAAGATATCTACTGGGGATCTGAGACCGAGTGGCTTGGCGATAAACGCTATAGCGGTGATCGTGATCTTGAAAATCCTCTCGGGGCCGTTCAAATGGGGCTTATATACGTTAACCCGGAAGGACCAAACGGTACTCCTGACCCGATTGCTTCAGGTAGGGATATTCGCGAGACTTTCGCCCGGATGGCGATGAATGATGAAGAAACGGTCGCGCTTGTGGCGGGCGGACATACTTTCGGCAAATGTCATGGCGCGGGCGACGCCGCGCTTGTCGGTGCCGAGCCGGAAGGCGCCGGGATCGAGGAGCAGGGACTCGGCTGGAAAAGCGGTTACGGTAGCGGCAAAGGCTCAGATGCTATCACAAGCGGTATTGAAGGCGCTTGGACCGCCAATCCAACCAAATGGGATAACGGTTATTTCGACGCATTGTTCGGTTATGAATGGGAGCTTACGAAAAGTCCCGCGGGAGCGTATCAGTGGACACCAGCAGGTGGCGAGGGAGCGGACGATGTTCCGGACGCATATGACCCGTCCAAGCGACATGCCCCCATAATGACGACCGCAGATATGGCAATGAGGATGGACCCTATTTATGAACCAATTTCGCGGCGCTTTCATGAAAATCCGGATCAGTTAGCCGACGCGTTCGCGCGAGCGTGGTTTAAGCTAACTCATCGCGATATGGGACCGCGCGTCCGCTATCTCGGTAAGGAAGTACCAGAAGAAGAGCTTATCTGGCAAGACCCGATTCCCGCCGTTACGCACAAACTCGTGAATGAAAAAGATATAGCTGGGCTTAAGGATGAAATTCTGGCTTCGGGACTATCTATTTCGCAATTGGTATCGACAGCCTGGGCGTCGGCGTCTATTTTTCGAGGTTCCGACAAACGCGGCGGAGCCAACGGAGCGCGTATTCGCTTAGCGCCGCAAAAAGATTGGGAAGTTAACAATCCAGCCGAGTTGACAACCGTTCTAGAAGCTCTTGAAAAGATCCAAAAAGCGTTTAATGAAGCTCAGTCGGGTAAGAAAACGGTCTCGCTTGCTGACATCATTGTTCTTGGAGGATGCGCGGCGGTTGAACAGGCGGCGAAAAACGCCGGACATAAAGTTCAGGTCCCCTTCGCTCCGGGACGTACGGACGCGTCGCAGGAGCAAACCGACGTAGACTCCTTCGCGGTGCTTGAACCTTTTGCGGATGGTTTTCGCAACTACCTAAAATCTGACTCTGCGGTATCGGCGGAGGAATTTCTGATTGATCGTGCGCAGCTGCTGACTTTGACAGCGCCCGAAATGACGGCGCTAATCGGCGGCCTGCGGGTTTTAGGCGCGAATCACAATAATTCGAAACACGGAGTCTTCACCGACCGGCCGGAAACGCTTACCAACGATTTCTTCGTCAATCTGCTCGATATGAACACGGCTTGGAAAGCCACCTCCGAAGCTGAAGATTTGTTCGAGGGACGTAATCGTGTTACGGGCGATCTCAAGTGGACAGGTACCCGAGTTGATCTTATCTTTGGTTCAAACTCGCAGTTGCGGGCTCTTGCGGAAGTCTATGGTTGCGAAGACTCTCGGGAAGAATTTATACAAGATTTTGTCGCCGCTTGGACTAAAGTGATGGACCTCGACCGTTTCGATCTGAAATAAGAATGCTTCCGGCTTTCCCCGGTTAACAATGAGATTATGCGTGGGCCGGATTTGATGTCGTAACCAGTGAATAAAACGGAATCAAGTTATATGCAATTTAGGCTGTCGATTAGATTAGACCGACAGGTTATAGCCGTCTTTGACAGCCTGCTCCATGGCCACAAGTTCTTCATCGGTCAGGAAATCAAAGTAAGCTGATCTTTTTCTGGCTGAAAGACTCCCGTTGTTTTGCAGGCACAGCTGAATGAACAAATCAACTAGGCGGTCAGGCATATCGATGATGTGCTGTATCGCCTTTTTGCTATTCTCGTAGTTGGCCAGAAAGTTGAGCTCTTCCACAAGTTCTTCTTCAATGGTTTTATTTACAAACTCGTATAAAGCCTCTGCCTGGGTTGTCATATCTATATACCGATACCAGTCTACGGTATCATTTTCGACGGTCATTTGTCCTATCTCGTCCAGCCGGTAATCGACGAGTTGAAGCAAGGGTTTTGAGAAAACCTCCAACGATACGTCGTAATCCGTCGGATTTTTGAGCATAGTCGCCGAAACCGGAAACATAAGGTCACTCGGAATCATCTCCCGCAATGAAAGGATGTTGTGTATCAAAAAACGATGGATTCGTCCGTTTCCATCTTCAAACGGATGTAAAAAGACAAAACCGTAGGCAATTGCCGCCGCGTGGATGATCGGAGAAACATTTCCCGCTTTCATACGCTTATGGGATTCAATCAGTCCCTCCATCAGGCTTGGAAGATCGCCAGGCTTTGGACAAATGAAGTGTATGATCTCTTTCTGGTAAGCGATCGTTTGTCCGACGTAATTCTGACTGCTCCGATAATCACTTTCTTTGAATCTCGTATCAACAATGAGGTTTTGAAGCTCAATCAACCTTTTTTTGTCGCAAAAGTCTTCTTTTTTGGCAAGTTCCAAGGATGTAATGAATTTTTCAGCTCGAGAGGCATTGGGCTTTATGTGCTCAATTTCAAAAGACGACTTTACCTCTTTTTTATAAAGATAGTTCAACACTCGGCGAATTAGTTCTGGTGAATATGCGACAACAATCTCCTCGCATCTCTTACGCAGACTTACGGAATCCAGTTTGAAAAGATTCTCGGTTTTTCTGACGACTGGACAGAAAGTTTTAGTACCAAGAAGATTGTTGACGATACGGTAACGCGGACACCTCTTTCCGTTTAAGACTGTGTAATATTTATTTGTCTCTAGTGCATCGACATAGTTACCGGAAGCAATATCATCTATAGGAAGCCGTTTACCCGTCAAAAACTCGTAAAAAAACCAGATTCTCCGAGAGTACTTTCCCGTTGGTTTGGACTTGATGTATTCTGTGAGACTGTCCTCTGGAACATGCTTGAAGATACAAGCCAGCAAGCCTAGATTGACTCCGTCATATTTCAGTGCGAACTCAATATGGTCGCCGATTTCTTCTCCGGGCCAATACCTTGTCGGGTAAACATCCTCAACTGATTCTTCATGAACTTTCAATCTGCGAGTGCTTGAAGACGACAGAGAGGAAGTATGCCAGTTGAGCATTCCTCTCAGTCCGAAAAATTCAAGCAGGTAGGCATAGCCGGCAGGACGAGTTTTCAAGATATTTGTCTCCGTATGATCTCTTTGTAAAATTGTTATTCTGCTAGCAATATGATTAGAAAAAGACTTTTTAACAATAAAATTATTAAAATAGCGACTTATTCAGTAAAACAATTAAACATCCATGATAATATGTCTAAAAACGATTCTTAGTTGGCGAAACAGGCGTAAAATAATTGTTAGAATGGTAAAATCATTATAAAAAAATACTTATCTGGTAAAATCGTTACAAAAGCTTCTATGTAGAAATATCTCTCTACAACTAATTGAGAGGGGGATAAATCCGCTTTTTTCTGAGCTCATCAATCAGTCCCTTGGCTTGATTTTCCACCATCAAAACGAGCAGGCTTTTCGCTCTGGACATCGACACGTAAATAAGAGACTGCCAATTATCTTTTCCGCCGTATTTTTCGACATCTTCCAATATGACGATTACGACGCGACTTTCAAGCCCCTTAAAAGAATGAATAGTAGAGAATTTTATGATTTTTTTCTTCTTCAGAATATCCAAGCTTCGTGAACAGTCCTCAACAGAGAACCCAGATATCTTTTTTGTGCCCGCCAAAACGGAACGTTCTAGACGGTGCGGGGAAAGAACCACGATGTCTTCCAAGGAAATTCCGTCCCGAAGCAAACATTCGATTTTTTCTTCGAGGAGTTTGATGAACTTTTCGGAACTTTCCCAGTACTCGTATTCTACGAGCGGTCCCTGCTCTTTTATTGACCGTGATGGTGGCCTCTCGAATTCTGAAAGAAGATAGGTTTCGTCGGCGATACGCTGGGTGTTTCTGCAATTAACCGTTAATCTGCTCCGGACAAAGTTCCCATCGCCGCAGATTTTTTTCAGGATATCAACCGGGTTTTCTTCTTTATTGTAATTATAGATTGTCTGTCTGGAAAAGTCGCCGAAAATTGCCCAACGACCTTGAGTCAGTCCTTCTTTTAGGGCGAGATTGAGAATATTCAAGTTTTCTTCATTGCAAAGATCTTGTGCCTCGTCAATAACTATAAGATCAAACTGCGGACCGAGCTCCTCCAGGGCAAGTTCTCCGTAGAACGGATAATCTTTGTCAAACAATTTTTGACTATCTTTTTCTGTGCGCTTGATTTTGCAGAAGTCTTCCCTGAAACTGCTTTCCATTATAAGTTTTTCCAGCACTCCGTGAAACGTATCGGTTGTAATACTTGTGTCTTCTGTGCTTTTCTTAAGCATCTGACTAAGCAGATTGTTGTAGCAGATAAGAGCCACTTTCTTGTCTCTTTTGCTTGATCGACGGGAAAATTCCAAAGCGATCAGAGTCTTTCCAGTGCCGGCCGCTCCTTCGAAAAGGCAACGAGGATTTTCTTCAAGCTGGTCTATTCTTTCATATTGTTCCTCAGTGAGCTTGAGCATTTCCTCCTCGGCCTGCTCAAGCCAAAGACCCTTATGAGGCACCTGATGAAAATCAGGGCGCAAAAAGTTGACGATTTTTTTCGTTTCAGCCGGCGTAGGGACAGGATTTCTTTCGTCCCGTTGAAGTTCTCCAAGTCTTTCCCTTGCCATCTTCATGATTGAAGAAGATATGCGACGGTCACATAGGTCGTTACAGTCAACAACTTCCCAGCGTTTAAATTCAGGGGTGAGCGGAGGACATTCCGCATCGGGGAAAACAACCATTCGTCCAGTTGGACATTTCGACTCGCGGGAATTCTCTCCAAACTTCTTTATTATCGATTCCCGCAACGCGAGTGCCGAGTCTTTTGCCTGCGCAAAAGGACTCTTTTTGAGCGGGAACTCTTTCCCGTAACGGTCTATAGTGCTCCATTTCCCATCCTCACAGCGAATCCCACCACCTTTAACTTCAAGGCAGATTATTCCCTTTGTCGGAACAACCACGACAAAATCTATCTCTCCGTACGGTTTCTTCTTTCCTCTGCTTGCAAGCTCAAGCGAGTGCAAAACTGTCCACCCTTTGGTTTTAGGGTCATCTTTAAGGTATCCAAAGATTTTTTCCTCTGCCGTGTTTTTGGTCTGATTGGTTGCTATATAATCCGGGATCATTTTTGCCATTTGGCTTCTCCACGACTTTCAAATTATGAAATCTTAAAATTTGATAATTGTCGTAGCTCTTTAAATCTTTGCCTCATGAGACTTTTTCAAAGGCAGCTGTTTGTGGTGGTCATCCCTATGACAGACGGCATATATGGTAGCCAAGTTATTCCATCTATTGTCATGGTTTTTATGGTTCTTATGGTGACAATGGAGAAGATTTCTGTAATTACTGAGATTGACACCACATTTCTCACAAATATACCAGATTGCCGTTTTACTAAAAGCGAGCGACAGCCAGACACAAGCCGCGCAGTATATGGGTGAGGGAGAATCCACTATAAGCAGAAGACTTCGCTACAACCGTAGCAAATCGAGGTTATCATTCCAAGTAAGCGCAAATGCTTGGCGCCGCAAAACGCAACCCTCCTCAAAACCACACAAAGAGACAAATATGAATCGCGTGGAGCAACCGCTAAGAGAAGAATGAAGCCTTGAAGTATAAGCCATTGAATGGATAAAAAGGAAAGGTTCCAATCAGGTCATCAAAGTACCTGCAGATACTTAACGAAGATAAAAGATGTGAAGGAATCTCCGCATCTTCGCTTTGGCAGGAAGAGAAAATACCTTCCGCTACAGCATATTTTACGGCGATTCCCCTTGTTTGTGCGGTGAATAATATGTGGATAAGCGAGTTACCTGCCCGAAAATTCTCTTTTCTATACTGATCCGTGAGAAATGCGGGGGAAACGGACCGTCTGAAGCGATGCGGGAAATCTTGGGAAGGAGAATCCGCAAATCCCGCAAGCGACTAATGAAGCATATTTGAATATCTGAGCCGAAGCTTCCGGTATTCCGTTGCGGTCATTTCTCTCGCTCCGTCCAGAAATATAGCGATAGCCCATATCGTCTCATCATCGTGCGTCGGACCGTAGGCGGGCATACCGGTCATCTTCACCCCGTTTTTCGTAACCCAGAAAATGTCCTTGAGTGAATACTCATAGAGAGCCTCCTCCGGAAACTTCGGCGGCGGTGGGAAAAGCCCCTTTCCAGTCGGAGCCGGTTCCACCCCGGGCGCGCCGTGACAATGTACGCACATGGCGTCATATTCGACGAATCCCTTGGCGTACATTCTCTTGTCGTTTACGTCGTAGGGGTTTTCAAGCTTCTTCGAGTTTCTCTGTATTGATCTCTCGGCAATACTGTGAAAAAACTTGTTCATGATCTCAGGGTGAGGTTTTGTCGCCGAGACGTCGTAACGCTCCAGAAAAAAATAAATGGTGAAGGCAAAAACAACGATCAAGACCGTTATCAGGACTTTTTTAACCATGATGTCATCTCCTTTTTCACTCAGTAGATGAATCCAAGGGCGAGATTCGCGTTGCCCTCGTCGTTCAGGCTGGAATCTCCAACCCGCCTGTGCGAATAATCAAGCTTTACGAAAACGGAATCCGCAAACATGTATGAAACACCCCCAGTCAGGACCAATCTTTCGTAGCGAGGGTTGTCAAACAGGGTTTTGCGGGGTTTAAACATCGAGTCGTAGTAATCGGTCCGCAGAAATGGTCTGAGGCGGTGCTCAGGACCTAAACCCAAACTTGAAGCTATACAGTACCCCACCTCCATCCACAGAGCAAGCGCGTTATCACCTATCGGGGTCCTAGCGACGTTAAGGTTGTTCGACAATCTTTTGTTTCTCTCGGAAATCTCGTCCGCGTTCCACAAACGACCCCACATCACCGCGCCGCTACCGTGCCATTTTTCGTGTCTAAGTATGAAATGCGCGTCCAGAAGCAAAAGCGGGGAATCAACATCTTCAAGATCGTCCTTAGGCCTGTTCGCGTTGGTGTTCACACCGTAGTAAACCGAACTTCCAACCTTAAGGCCGATATGGGAGAACATGTAATCGGCTCTTCCCACAAAAGCGAGCCCGTCCGCCCTGATGGTTTCGAATCTGCCCTGATGCCCTTCCCTGATCCAGTTAAGAGAGCTAAACCCGCTTGAATCCAGACCGTTTAGCACCTGTAGGGAGATTTTCAGATTCTCATTCATGCGGTAATCGAAGCCGATCCCGATTTCATCCCACACCGCCGGTACTATCATGGTCTCGGATTCGGGACGCCTAGTGGCAAGGTATTGCGAAGGCTTGTATAACTCCGAAAGAAGTCCATACCCGATATAGAAACGTCCCGCCTTTAGTTCTCCCCAATCGCCTAGTTCCTTTCTGAGATAAAGTTCTTCCAGATAGACTTCCCCGCCGTTTTCAACTTCCTGCTCAAATTCCCCGAACTCTTCGTACTCAATCTCAAGAGCCGAACCGGTTCCGCCGTGCTCAAACTCAATTTCCGCTTCGAAACCCAGCCCGGAAAACATTTCCCCTTCAAGTTCAAGAACGAACCTGGAAAGATCTAACTCAACTCTGCTTTCGGACTCAGAACCTCCCGGACGATTCTGGTTCGGTCCATGATCGAACCATGAAAAAAGAATGTCCGCGTAACCGCTCCACTCAAGCGAAAACGGCGACGCGTCAGATTCATCCATACCGACGACTCCAGTGGAATCGGTTGTGACGAAAGTCTTCGCCCTTTCATCTTCCCGACTGATTCCGGTTGCTTCTTTTTCTCCGGCTAGGTCTTTGAGTTTCTTCTCAATAGATCTCATTCTTTCATCATACTCTTCCCTTACTTGTTTTATTTCGCTGAATTCTTTTCTTAGCTTCTCTATCTCCCTCGCGATCTCTTCCGATTCACGGGCGTGCGTACCGTCCGGTAAAACGGCAAGTCCTAGACAGAAAGCGAGTAGTAACGGTAAAAAACGATTTTTTTTCATTAGAGTTTTGTCCTCAAAGCGTATTTAAAAACTTAATCAAAGCGTCGCGCTCATCTTCGGAGAGATTTTTGAATCTATCCGTAACAGCCTGCGCCTCTCCTCCGTGCCACAAAATCGCCTCTTCAAGAGTTCTGGCGCGTCCATCGTGCAGAAAGTTTTCTTTCCCGAGTATCTTTTTCGTCAGGCCTATTCCCCAAAGCGGCGGAGTTCTCCACTCCCTGCCGGTAGCTTGGAAATCGGGTCTGCCGTCGGCAAGACCCTCGCCCATGTCGTGCAACAGAAAATCGGTGAAGGGCTGTATCCTCTGAAAGCTCAATTCTTCTATGGGATGTTGGCCGGTTTCGAGCGTGGGAACATGACAGGAAGTGCAGCCGATATCGAAAAACGTTTTCTCGCCCCGGGCGACGGCGGGATCGTCCGAGGTCGCCCTTAGGGGAACGGCAAGCGTCTGGACATAAAACGTCGCCAGATCTAGCTGCTCCTCTGTTATATCGGTCTCGGCGTCACCCGCGGGCAGCTCGGGATTCGACACTCCCATATCCTCCTTATAAGCTCGGGCGGTCTGCGTTTTTAAGTTGGAAATACCCGCCTTGCGCCCGAACCTTCCGATCTCTTTTGACAAGCTCACGCTGCTCCAGACCATGTTGGGTCTGCCGGAGATACCGTCATCGTCGGAATCATCCGGGTCGGAGAGACCGATTAGGGTTTCGTCCGAAACCGCCTCAAGCAGCCCGAGACCAATCACCGGAGGAGGAAGTCTCATCGATGTCTGAATATCTTCAGGCAAAGGTGAACCGTCTGAAAGAGTGATGGAAAGCACCGGTTTTCTCAAGCTATAGCGCTTTCCGTCAGGGTACTCGCCTTCAATTTCCTCCCATTCGAGAGAAACACTCGCTTCCGGCTCAAACCCGAATACGGCGTGATCCTGTATCTGTTCTCCAAGCCCCCGAACCGGAGGATTTCCTCCCGGAACGTCAGGCGTTGCAGACGGGTCGGAGATCACAAGCAACGCGTTGCTCCTAAGGTTGACGTCGTCGAACACCGGATGCCCCCTTCCGTTTTTTATGTGACAGGAGTCACAGGACACGTTGTTAAAAAGCGGACCGAGTCCGGGATTGACGGGAGCGGGAGCCGTTACAAAGACGTTTCCGAATTCAATATCGCCCGCAAGGTGTTTTTCAAGCCCTTCTTGCGACAAATTCGGCATCGGCTCCTCAAACGCAAACGATGTCCTGTTGTTAACGCTTCCGTCACCTCCGGCTCTCACCGGAACGTTTTCCGACTCCCCACCGCAGGAAACAAGGAAAACGGTGAGCAAAGCGACAGTGAAAATGTGTCTCATATCGTTACCACGCAATTGAAATATCATCAGGTCGCGCGAAATCCTCGGATTACCGTCTGATCAGAGGAAGCACCGAACCCTTTAGCGTCGTGTCCACAGCCGCTATAGCTTCCTGCGCGTCCTTTATCTCGTCACTCTGATCGGGATCCAAAATCGCGTCTCTAAACGGCTGGGAAATGTTCAAAATCGCGTCAATCGCGGCATTTATTTCTCTCTCCACCCTGTCCGCAAGGTCCGTGTCCGCCTGCGCAACCAGATCCTTGAGCCCATTTCCATCGCAAGTCCTGTTCTCAAGACTGGCCCTACAACCCATGTAGACGTTAAGAACTCCGACTATGTCGTTGGCGAAATCCGCTCTCGAGTTAAAACTGAACTGACTTTCCACAAGCTCCGTGTCCTGTTGGTCAAAAGGATCTGCGATCTTGCCGGTCCCAACCTCGACCAGGATTATCGACATACCTTCAATCATTTGCTCAAGAGCACTCAGTTGCGAGGGAAACACCGTGTTGCCTTCGTCACCCGCGCTTTTCATCACCTCACCGTAGGGTTCCTGCCCCTCAGTCCAACTCGCATGCAAAGCTATCGCGGTTGATTCTATGTCCTTTGCGGTGCCTATCAAGTAGTCGATACGACGGCTGTTGGCATTTAATTGGTCAGCACTGAATTCGTAAAGAAGATATTCAACCGTGTGAAAACCTTTGAGGGTCGGGTCAAGCTGGGAGATATACTGCTCCGTAAGATCGTCAGCGGAAGCCAAAACACCGTCAAGATCGGTACGGTTAACCGGCCAGGAATCAAGGGCTGGATCATAACCCGCGCTGTCAACCGGCCCGAAAAGCCATGCCTCGCTCTGTTCCCACGGGATTCTCGATTCGATCCATGAGTTCTTCGCCACATCAAGATCGTTCTGCGTCCCGTTTTCCACATCTTCGACGGCTTCCTTGAGTGCCTTGGCCTTGTCTTTCAAATCGGCGTAAGTCCCTACGACCACGTCATCCACGTAACTTTCGATTATGGATGTAACCAGTTGTGAATTCCTATCGATAAGAGACTCTTCAGAGCTCCCACCCCCTCCGCCGCAAGACGCAAACAAGAGAACCACGAACACAGCTTCCAAGGAATTATTTCTGCCGAACATACATTCTACCTCCGAGATGGTTTTTTTGGATATATGAAATCCATGATATTAAGGACTGTTAATATCCATATTAAGTCTGGACTGTCAAGAAAAAGAAGGAAAATGTTCATTCCCAGAGAATATCATTGCTTTTCACTGTGCCTCCCCGCCTACCCTAACTCTCTGGTCCGCATGTTCGAAATCGCTAATCTTCTATAACTTTCAGCCAAAAACGTCTGATTATAAACCGCATGTTGAAGGACAATTTTAAAGGGCATATGAATACCTCAAAATACGCCAAAATGGCAAAATGCTCCAACGACACGGCATTAAGAGATATTCAAGATTTGAAGACTAGGGGGATTCTTATTCAAAATCCTGGGGGTGGAAGAAACACTAGCTACCGATTGCCGGATACAATTCAGGAGTAACTTTCCACTCATCCGACATCTAGAAGTAAGCCTGTGAAATTACCAAGACTCGGATTGGGCAAACTCGCCCAACTTCTTATCACAAGTGCCGATTACCGCTGTTAACACTATATGAAGAGCAGGATCAAAGAACTGTTGTCCGTGAGATCCTTCATGAAGATATCTCCAATCCACGAATGCTTTTCTGTGGAAACACAAAGTCGATTTCAGTGCCTTATCAAGTTCGGATTCGTAATTAGATCCTGAGGGATTTGCACGACTTAACATCAAACTTTCGCGTATGTTAGTATCCCATTCAGAAGCCATACTTAGAAGTTTATGTGGCGGTATTTTCTCTTTAATCAACTTTTTAGAACTTTCACTCAACTTCTTGTACAACTCCAACAAATCGTGAGTAAGATGAGGACCTGCTTTACTTTCTAAATACAATAACGCCTTCAACGCGATTTCTACCGCAAACGACAACAGAACCGGAATCGCAACAAAAGTTCCATGAAATAGTAACGGATCGGATTGAGAAGAACCAAGCTTGTTCTGTCCATCTAGCTCTTTTGTAACGTGCTGTAAAGACTTCGCACTCAAGATCATTGAGTTCGCTATAGAGATTGTTTCGGGGTTCTCGATTCGAGACATCGAAATGTTTTTATGATTGTATCTCTATCATACTGGGATTATTTGAACGTCTTTAGGTTGTCTTTTCCAAAAAAAAACAACTTAAGCCACGACCGTTAGAGACAATTCGGGGGAATTAGACCGATTTATTGAAATATCCCACCTATAAAATACTGCAAGATAAATTCTTTCCTTTCGTTAAGATACTTCTGACTTCTTATTTCAAAAGTTCTATCTTATCGTCAAGGTTCGGAACAAGACAAAGAAACTCGAAAGGTTCATCACCCTTTACTTCGTACCAATGAGGCACTCCACCGGGAATAAAGACCACGTCGTCTTTTTCTACTTCGTAGACATCGTCTCCAATTCCTATCTTGGCTCTGCCGCCGAGTACGTACTGCTCATGCTCCACGGTGTTGGTATGAGCCGGAATAGTCCCTCCAGGTTGCATAACGAACTTTCTCATCGCAAAGTTCGGGCCTTCCTCCGGACTGATGAGAACTTGTCTTGAAGTACCCTGCCCCGCTCCGATAGCGGTACTTTCCACTTCACTAACTTTCTTTACATACATAATGGGGAGTTTAACACAGAAAAAGGCGAATTGCCTTGAATATCTTTAAAACATCGCCCTTCCCCAAAACCAAAAAGCTCGCCGCTATTTTGCAAAAGCCATATTGTTGTCCTTATTGGGAACAACTGACAGAAGTTCAAAAGGCGTCTCTCCGTAAGCCTCATACCAATGCGGCTCTCCTGCGGGAACAAAAATCACATCGTCCTTCCCGACTTCATACACCTCCTCCCCGATTCCAACTCTGGCCCTGCCACCAAGCACGTACTGCTGATGCTCCGCGCCGCTTGTATGAGCGGGAATTCCGCCTCCGGGCTTGATAACAAGCTTCCTCATGGCGAAATTAGATCCTCCTTCATGACCCGCGAGCATCTGTCTTGAGACGTCGTTTGCAGATTCAAGCGCCTCGCTTTCTATATCTTTTACATTCTTTACGGACATAAACTTTCACCTCCGATAAATGACTTAACCCTTGAATATAACTTTATATTATTTCTGATTTCTAGTGCAAATAATCCATTGAAACTCCACGTGTTTTTCGCTCGTTTCACGTTAAGGACGTCACGCTAGACAACTTGGGATTCTTAATCGACCCACGAATTTCGTTAAAAGAAAACCGGAACGGATAATTAACCAGGAAAAAACAAAATGCCGAAAATCCCAATAGCTTTAATATCGTATTGTTTTCCGCTCATATAAAACAAGATTCTCAATCTCGCATTTATAAAGAACCTGTTTTAGTGTAAATTCATTAGCCGCATCAACTGCAACGGTTTACATGTTTGGAGAATAAATCCAGTGACTGGGCCCGTACGGCTGGGGCTTGTAAACCCCGCCAGGCCCGGAAGGGAGCAACGGTAGCAATAACCTCAGCGCGTTACGGATACCTGGTCGCTGGTTTTACAATGTTATGACTTATAAAGTGCTCGCCAGAAAATGGCGTCCTCAGACTTTCGAAGATCTTGTAGGTCAGGAATTTCCCGCCGTCGCCCTAAAAAACTCCATCGCCTCCTCGAAAATAGCTCACGCGTTACTGTTCTCAGGCCCCAGGGGAACCGGAAAGACATCCACCGCGAGAATCGTGGCGAAAGCTATAAACTGCGAAAAAAAAGATGACGGTCAATATCCCTGTTCAATCGATCAGTGCTCAAGCTGCGAGAGAATATCGGAAGGGAAATCGCTAGACGTGCAGGAAATCGACGCGGCTTCCCACACCGGTGTCGCCGACGTTCGAGAAATTATAGAAAGCGTTAAATACATGCCGTCGGCGTCGAGAAAAAAAGTTTACATAATCGACGAAGTTCACATGCTCTCTCAATCGGCTTTCAACGCTCTTTTGAAAATTATGGAAGAACCGCCGGAGCACGCCATTTTCATACTGGCGACAACCGAGGTGCACAAAGTTCCTCCTACCATAATGTCGCGTTGTCAGAGATACGATTTCAAAAAAATACCCGTAGAAAAAATAAAAGAGTCTCTCGAGAAAATAACCAAGGCGGAGGGAGTGAAAATCGACTCTGAAACCCTTTATCTGATCGCGCGGGAATCGGAAGGAAGCATGAGGGATTCCCTAAGCCTCCTGGATCAACTGACGGCGTCTTTTGTGGACGAAATAACTCACGACGAAGTAATCAAAATTCTCGGCATACCCGATAATGAATCGCTTAGAAGCATAATAACGGCCGTAATAACTCAAGACCCGGCAAAATGCGTAGAGCTTGTGCGCAGCTGCGCTTCAAAGGGAATAGGCGCGAAAAGACTCTCTCAGGATATTGTCTACATGCTTAGGAATCTCCTTTATCTTAAGATATGCGGAAAGGATTTCGCTTCGGTCCTCTCCCCTGATGAAAAAGACGAGCTTTTAAAACTTATAGAAAAAGAATCTAAAGAGACCATTGAGCTTCTTTTCAACATAATGATCGACGTGGCGGATAGAATAAGAAGTTCTTTCTATCCGGAGATTGTGCTTGAATTCGCTTTTGTGAAAATGAGCACCGTCGGGAAAGTCGAGAAAATAGACGATATTTTAAACAGGCTTGAAAAACTGGGAACGGCAGAGCCAAAAGCCGGGAAATCCGACGTTTTTTCAGGGAATAAAAGCAAAAAAGCCGCGCCTAAAGTTTCGGAAACTCGGGACAAAAAGCCGGAAAAATCTTTACTCAAAGAAAAGACTCGGGACGACGATTTAGAAAAAGAGGAACCACCCGCAAGTAAAGCTTCGGCGAAGACCCCCAGTTCCCCTAAAGTATCTGACAATCTTATCGAAAAGGGGGAGATCGTGGAGTTTGTAAAAAGCAAAAATGATGGATTTCTCGCAAATCGATTAGCCAAGGCGCATCTTCTGGAAGCAAACGGAAACAAGGTGAACATAAAATTTTTAAAAAACGGAATGAACTATGAAAAAGACCTTAAAAGATCGGAAAAACTCAAAAACATTCTCACGGAAATGCTTTCCGTGGAGAAAGTGATACTCGATGTCGGAACAGTGGATTCGGAGAAAGTTAGCGAAAAAACTCCTTCTTCGAGAAAATGGGATCCGAGAGACGACCAGATAGTCAATTACGTAATCGAGCAGTTTGACGCAAGCGTTATAAAGAGAAAAAATCTAATTCAGGAGTGAGAAAAATGAAACTTGGCGGAAACATGAAAAACATAATGAAGCAGATGGGAAAGATGAAGGAGCAGATGGAGCGACTTCAAAACGAAGCGGGAGAAAAAACGGTGGAGGCCTCCGCCGGAGGCGGAATGGTAACGGTTACGGCTAAAGCTAAGGGAGAGATAGAGTCAATAACGATAGAACCCGAAATAGTAAACGAGGGAGATATTGAAATGCTCGAGGACCTTGTAACCGCGGCGATTAACGAGGCTCTTCACAAAGGACAGCAGCTTATGAGCGAAGAAGTCTCCCGGATAACGGGCAGTATGGGACTTCCTCCGGGACTCGTTTAAGATGGAAAGAAGCGGCCTTCCCGAGCCGATTTCAAGACTCATCGAAGAGCTTTCGAAACTTCCGGGAATCGGCGAAAAAAACGCAACGCGCCTCGCCTTCCACATATTCCGTTCGCAAAACGCATACGCAAAAAGCCTCGCAAGCGCCATAATTAGAACCAAATCCGACGTGATTACTTGCGGCGTATGCTTTAACTTCACGGCGAAAGACCCCTGCCCTATCTGCGTTGACCCGAGAAGAGAACAAAAAGTAGTATGCGTGGTCGAAGAGCCCCAGGATCTTATCGCGATAGAAAGAAGCGGGGAATTTCGAGGGAAATATCACGTTCTCCACGGAGTGATCTCCCCTCTTGAGGGCGTGGGACCTGAAGACCTTCGGATAAAAGAACTATTAACAAGGGCGCAAAAAGAGAAGATAGAGGAAATAATAATCGCGACGGGAACGAACGTCGAAGGGGAAGCGACCGCGATTTACCTCTCGAGAATAATAAAACCTTTGGGAGTGAGAGCCTCGAGAATAGCTTACGGAATACCGGTCGGAGGCGATATAGAATTCATAGACGAACTCACTTTGGGAAAAGCGCTTAGGAACAGAAAAGAAATGTAGTTTAGCTCGTTTCGTTTTTCCTAGACACGGCGAAAGCTTCTAAAACCAGCCATACGGCGAGTATTAGCATTACTACCGACAAACCGAATAGAAGCATATTGTTCAGGAAATATTTTAGGTTGAAAAACATAGAAGCCGTCGTCATAGCCACCAGGAAAACCATCGGCACAAGTGTATAAATAAACGGTTTTCCCGCCCTTTTCAGATAAAGAGTTAGAAGCAGCAGTGTAATTCCGCCTATCAGTTGGTTTGTGGCTCCGAAAAGAGGCCAGAGCAAAAATCCTCCGGAACCCGGTCCCTTGCCCGGCACCTGCGCGAAAAGCGCAAGCGCAAGCGGCGGTACGATAGCCAAAAAAGAACCGACATATCTGTTTTTAAGAGATTTGATTCCGTAGGCTTCTCCAAGCTCTCCTATTACAAGTCTCTGTATCCTAGCCCCCGTATCAAGAGAAGTGGCGGCGAAACTTATGACTATAACGCTGATAAGAGTTGTGCCCAGCACCTCGGGAATGTGTATGGAGGTAAGAAAGCTTGAAGCCCCATGGACAAAATTCGCTATCCCTCCGCTCGACGCGGACTCCCAAGAGTCGTAGTGTTTAAGCCAATCCCCCTTCTGTATTCCCGCGGCGACCGCCAATGTGGCGATCATAGCTAAAGTACCTTCCCCAAGCATCGCTCCGTAACCCACGAATCTTGAATCGGACATTTTGTCAAGCTGCTTGGAAGTGGTTCCGCTTGACACAAGACCGTGAAAACCGCTTATAGCTCCGCACGCTATCGTTATAAACAGGAAAGGAAGTATCGGAAGTCCTTCCGCGGAAAGATTTATCGCGGGCGCCTGCATCTCCGGACGCGAAACCATTATTCCCGCTATCAATATGGCAAGGCCCACGAAAAGGTGAATGCCGTTTATGTAATCCCTAGGCTGAAGAAGGGTCCAAACGGGAAGAACCGAAGCCACGAATGAATAAGCGAGAAGAATAATTACCCAGGTTACCACCTGACTTCCCATAATCTCGGGAATAGTGAGAGGAAACTTGGTTCCCGTCCAGATCATAAAATAAAGCAATACAAGGGCTATTATGGAGGGCCAAAGAATAGGAACCTTCTTTTTATAAAAAAGAAATCCGATCACAAGCGCCACGACTATCTGAAAATTAACGGGAAGGACGCTTTCCGGAAACTTGACGAAAAGAACCGAGATCGCGTAAGCGAAAACGGCTATTACGAAGAAAACCAAAAAAGATACTATAAGAAGAAAAAGCGTTCTTCCTCTAGTGCTGATAAATTTCCCGGCAAGGTCTCCCACAGATCTTCCCCCATGTCTTGCCGAGAGTACGAGAGCGCCGAAATCATGAACGGCGCCTATGAAAATCGTTCCGAACACCACCCATAAAATAGCCGGAACCCATCCCCAAAATACCGCTATCGCGGGTCCTATTATCGGCGCCGCTCCGGCTATGGAAGCGAAATGATGTCCGAAAAGAATGTGCTTTCTCGCCGGGACGTAATCGACTCCGTCGGTTAACTGGTGGGAAGGAGTCGGCTCCTTATCGCTTATTCCGAAAACTCTTTTCGAAATGAACTTGGAATAATATCTATAAGCGATCAGATAAAGAGCTATCGCTATTATCGCTATTGTCGCCGCATTCATGAAAATCTCTTTGAATCAGAGCACTTAAGGGAAATGTATTATAAAGGAAAAATTTTCGGGTGAAAACAACACCACGCAAAGCCTCAGGAAGAATTTTTCCGCATATGTTCGGTAACTTCATCCCACTTGCCGTAAAGAGCGGAAAGTTTCGCCTCAAGTTCCCTTAACTCTTTTGTCTTTTCTCCCCAGTCTGCGGTCTGAGCCGAAGTCTCGGGGTTCTCAAGAAATTCCACCATCTCACGTTTTTTCGTTTCGCACTCGGAAATTCTGCTCTCAAGATCAAAAAGAGCTTTCTCCATCTGCTTTTTCGAAAGAAGCGTCCAGTTATCCATGTTTTCTATGCCTTTTTCCCGAAGCTCTCTATAAAGTTGATTTCGCCGCTTCGCCTCTAAAGCTTTCACGCTTTTTTCTTTCGCTCCGATGTTTTGAGTTTTTTCGGTTGTCCATTCCCCGTTTCCCGAATCTCTTCTTTTTTTCTCAAGAAATTCGGAATAATTGCCTAGAAAAGTCTCGACTCCGCCTCCTTCCACGTGCCATACCTTGTTTACCAGACTGTCTATAAAAGATCTGTCGTGACTTATAAGCAAAAAAGTGCCGGAATATTCCTCCAAGGCTCTAGCGAGCATTTCTCTCGAGGCCATATCCAGGTGGTTTGTCGGTTCGTCGAGAACAAGAAAATTACATTGGGAAACAAGAATTTTTAAAAGCGAGAGACGGCTTTTTTCTCCGCCCGAGAGAACCGAGATTTTCTTCGTTATATCCGAAGCCGTAAAAAGAAAAGATCCCAAAAGCGTTCTGGCTTCGGTTTGCGAAAGCGTGGGATAGGCATTTACGAATTCCTGGTAAACCGTATTTTGCAAATCGAGCATTTCCTCCTGGTTTTGCGCATAATACCCCAAAGTTACATTATGCCCGAGGCGGCTTTGACCGGAAAAGTTCTCCTCCCCGGCGATCATTTTGCAAAGAGTGGTTTTCCCCTCGCCGTTTTTTCCAGCAATCGCTATTCTGTCGCCTCTTTCCACGCGAAGCGCGGAGCAGTTTTGAAAAACGATATTTTCGCCTCCATCCGATGTTTGATATTTTTTCGAAAAATCGCTTATTTCGTAAACCACTCGTCCGGCGCGGTTAGGTTCGGGAAAATTAAACTCGAGAGTTCTGCGAGCTTCCACGGGAGCCGGTTCCGATTCCATTTTCTCAAGCATTTTTATTCTGCTTTGCACCTGTTTTGCTTTTGAAGCTTTGTATCTGAATCTTTCTATAAAGCGTTTCTGCGCTTGAAGTTTTTTCTCCCGGTTTTTCGCAGTAGCTTCGGCGACAATCGAAAGTTGCTCTTTTTTCTCAATATAAGATGAATAACCTCCGCGAAACTCTCTTATGACGCCGTTTTCAAGCTCCGCTATGGTATCAACCATACGGTCAAGCAAGTATTTGTCATGCGAAACCAAAATTACGGTCCCCTGGTAGCCGCCAAGATATTCTTCTAGCCACTGGATGCTTTTTATGTCGAGATGATTGGTCGGTTCGTCAAGCAGAAGCACCTGCGGGTTTAGAAGCAGTATTCTTGCAAGTTCGACCCGCATTCTCCATCCCCCGGAAAGCGAGGAAACGCTGTGGGAAAGCTGCGCCTTCGTAAAACCCAGTCCGAAGAGGATTCTCTCGGCTTCATACGAAGGTTCTTCAAATCCGTTTTCTGCGGAATCGCGGTCAGTTGAGCGAGTGGCTGAAAGCACGGTAAGTTCACTTGTCTCGGGGTTCATTGCCTGAGGCAAATAACCCACCGCAATACCGGAAAGCAGGGAAACTTCTCCTTTTTCGGGCTCCATAAGTCTCATTACAATCTCAAGGAGGGTAGTTTTTCCGCAACCGTTCGGGCCCACTAAGCCGTATTTTCTTCCTTTTTTTATATTCCACTTAAGGTTTTGGAAAATATTTTTTCCAGAAAAAGAGTGATTTATGCCGGATAGATTGATCATCGCTAAAAAGCTGAAGAAAGCTTGATATCACCTTCCTCCGATACTAGTTTTGCTTGAGTTTCACAAACACACACAATCAGATATTTTTCCCTTCGGTCGCGCAAAAGAGTATTAGATTGACCCGAATTTTCCTACCTATGCCGCCACGCACGAGGGTCGTAAATTTCAGCATGGTTCCACATCCCTCGCCTGAATTTTCGAGCTTCGCGTTCAACATGTTTATACTGATTACCATATGCGGATATAGCGTATCCGTTGCGAACCAACCACTCTCCCACATCTTCGCCATTATAGGTTACAGTGCCGAGGACACGGCCATATCTATCATGACCTTGGACGCAGACGCAAACGGTTTTCCCTCCAATCATCTGAATTAACTTCCCTTTAATATGCTGTCCCTGATTATACCAATAACCGTTTTGAAGCTTCGCCTTTTGATCAACTTCAGGTGCGTCGATGCCTGCTATGCGTACAGTCATTTTAGAAACTCTGATTGTATCTCCATCTATTACAAACGCTTTTCCAGCAATAACGTCCCCAAGTCGAGGTTTGCTCCAGCGTATACGCCTAACTTTGCGATAGAAACGCCTCCTAAAAAGAATAATTACGGCAACTACTATCGCAAGAAATCCACTAATAGATTCCATGGCCGATTATATTCCTTTGGATTAAGTATGGGAATTTAGGATATTCACACATCTCTATTTTTATTATATTTTCTCTATGGTGAAATGTTATTACCAATTTGATTAATTGCTAGATTCGAAAATATTCTGTTCTCTGTAACACTAAACGTCATGTAGGCGAATCTCTAATCGAACCACAAAACGAACAAGCCTCCTTTTTATTTTTACTGGCCTTTCTCCTCGACAAAGGCTAAAAGAAACCTGATATTATTTTTTCGGCGACGCGCTTTTCGCTAACCGGTGAAAATAATGAAATCGCAAAAGAAACCATCCATAGAATCAACTTCGCTTCATCTCTGCGGCTCAATAACCGAGGTTGAAAAAAATGAATACAACTCCATTCAGCCCGAGAACAATCCTTTTTTCGAGTTTGATTTTCTTTTCGCCCTGGAAGAATCCGGATGCGTGGGGCCCGGTACGGGATGGGAACCGAGACATCTGCTTTTAAAAGAAGAAAAAAACCTTATAGGAGCGATCACTTTTTATATAAAGACCGATTCCTACGGCGAGTACATATTCGACTGGCAATGGGCCCAAGCTTATCACGACGCGGGACTGAGTTATTATCCGAAGGCTGTAGTCGGAGTGCCGTATACTCCGGCAAACGGACAGAGAATAATCGTGCGCGAAGGCTATGATTACGAAACTTGCGCGCGGATGCTTACGGAAAAACTGGTCAAGGCATGTTCTGAAGAAAACGTTTCTTCGATACATTTTTTATTCGTAACCGAAAGAGAACAGAAACTGCTTCAAGACTTCGGGTTTCTTTCGAGACTTACCCACCAATACCACTGGCATAATTCAGACTACCTCACTTTCGATGACTTTCTTCTAGGTCTCCGCTCGGGAAAAAGAAAGCAGATAAGAAAAGAAAGACGCCGCTTGGAAGATCAAGACCTAAAAATCGAGATTTTCGAAAAAGAGCGGATATTACCCGAACATATCGACCACATCTGGGATTTTTACTTGAACACGAATTCAAGAAAATGGGGAAATTCCTATCTTAACAAAAAGTTTTTCGATCTGGTGTTCGAGAGGTTCAGGGAAAAAACAGTGCTTATAATAGCCAAAGCGACTGACGGCAGCCCGATCGGCGGAACCATCAATTTTAGAAAAGGCGACAAGCTTTACGGAAGATACTGGGGATGCGTAACCGACGTGCCGTATCTTCATTTTGAGTGCTGCTATTACAAGCCGATAGAGTTTTGCGTAGCAAACGGAATAAACGTCTTTGAAGCCGGAGCGCAGGGAGAGCACAAGTTTCTCCGCGGCTTTACTGCGGTACCCGTTTACAGCTCTCACCTCTTCTTTAATCCCGGGGCGCACAATTCCATCGGCAACTTCCTTAAAGAAGAAAGACCTTACACAAACGCGCTTATTTCCGAGTACAATCGACACTCTCCCCTTAAACGCGCCCGCGGTGGCAAATCGGAAAAAATCGTATAAAATATTCGCCATGTCACAAGAGCGTAACACTCCCTCTGAAACGAACGACCCGCAACAAGTCGTAAGAGAAGATATCCGCGTAAAAAAACCGGATATGTACATGATAGTCTTGCTAAACGACGACTACACGCCCCGAGATTTCGTCGTCTGGGTTTTAATGAAGGTATTTTTCAAAAACGAAAACGACAGCAGGCAAATAATGCTTGAAGCTCACACTAAGGGAAGAAGCTTTATCGACTGCTACACCTACGATATAGCCACCACTAAGATAAAGCAGGTAGAAAGTCTGGCGGAAAAATACGAACATCCGCTTAAATGCGTACTTGAAGTTCAAAAAGTGGACAGTTGACATGGTAGCATCCGAAGAACTCGAAAAAACTCTTTACCGCGCCTATCAGCAGGCGAAAAAGCGAAAGCACGAGTTTATAACGCCCGAACATATACTCTTTGAACTTATAAGAGACAAAGTCGCGGCGGAAGTGTTAATAGAATGCGACGTCGATATTGAACTTCTGGAAAACGACTTAGAAGAGCATCTAACGAAAGACGTAGCCGCAATCGATTCCCAACATCTTCCCGAACCTACTTATTCGGAGGGAAGCAAATACGTATTCAGAGTAGCTACGATGCATGCGGAAAGCGCCGAGAAAAAAGAAATAAACGGCGCGAACATACTGGTCGCCCTCTTTCGCGTTCCCAAGTCGCACGCCGTATATTTCCTTACCCGCCAGGGAGTCAGCCGTTTCTCAATCATAAAACAAATATCCCATGGAGTTTCCGGCGTAAGGATTGAAGAGCAGGAAAAAACCGCGACCGAAAAAGATCGGTCCAAGGAAACAAAAAAAGCCGCGACTAAAAATCCTCTTGAACTATACTGCACCGATCTGGTGGCGAAAGCCCAGGCGGGAAATATAGACCCGCTCATAGGAAGAGAGAAGGAAGTTCAGAGAATAGTACATATCTTAAGCAAAAGGAAGAAAAACAATCCCGTGCTCGTGGGAGAAGCGGGAGTGGGAAAAACGGCGATAGTGGAAGGAGTGGCCCTTCGGGTAATCGAGGGGGAAGTTCCCGAAGCGATGAAGAGTCTGAAAATACATCTGCTAAACATAGGAACGCTCACTGCAGGAACCAAGTACCGGGGAGATTTCGAAGAAAGACTTAACGCCGTACTGGATGAAGCGAAAAAGGATCCCGACAACGTGCTTTTCATAGACGAGATTCATACCGTGATAGGCGCCGGCGCGGTTTCCGGAGGAAGCCTCGACGCGTCGAACATGTTAAAACCCGCGCTTGCCGGCGGAGAAATAAAGTGCATAGGAACCACAACGCTTAAGGAATACAGAGTTATATTCGAAAAAGACCACGCGCTTTCAAGAAGATTTCAAAGAATAAACATAGCCGAGCCGTCGGTTGAAGACTGCGAAAAAATCCTTTTCGGACTTAAGCGATATTACGAAAGCTACCACAACGTCAAATACTCCCAAAGAGCGATAAAGGCGTGCATAGAACTTTCAGACAAGTACATAACGGATAGAAAACTCCCGGACAAGGCAATCGACATAATGGATGAAGCGGGAGCCGCGGTGAAGCTTCGAAACCCGAACCCCGAAGTAACCAGGCAGGTTAAAGTGTCCGACATGGAAAAGCTTATAGCGAAGGTGGCGAGAATACCCGAAAAGTCCGTAAAAGCCGAAGACCGGAATCTTCTTCTCGATTTGGCCGACAATCTGAAGAATTTCATCTACGCTCAAGACGAAGCGATAGACAAGCTGGTAAACGCCATACAAATGTCGCGGGCGGGGATAAGCGAACCGGAAAAACCCGTGGGGTCGTTTATGTTTTCCGGACCGACGGGAGTCGGAAAGACGGAACTTGCCAAAAAACTCGCCGAGCTGCTGGGAATTGAATTCATACGCTTCGATATGAGCGAATACATGGAAAAACATACCGTATCCAGACTCATAGGCTCGCCGCCGGGATATGTCGGTTACGATCAAGGAGGGCAGCTTACCGAAGCCATATTCAAGTCCCCTCACTGCGTTTTATTGCTCGACGAAATCGAAAAAGCGCATGAAGACGTATACAACATTCTTCTTCAAGTGATGGATCACGCCACTCTTACGGACTCAAACGGCAGGAAAGTGGATTTTCGACAGGTGATTCTGATTCTCACGACGAATACCGGTTCGCGCGAAAGCATGAACAGAAACGTCGGATTCGCGAAAAAAGAGTTTGAAGACAAAAGCGCGGAAGCTATAGACAGATATTTCTCCCCCGAATTTCGAAACAGGCTAAACGAGATCATCAAGTTCAATTCTCTTCAAATAGAAATAGTGGAGAAAATAGTGGACAAAATGATCCGAGAACTTGAGCAAAGACTCGTACCGAAAAAAGTGAAAATAAGTCTTACTCCCGAAGCGAGACTCTATCTCGCCAGAAAAGGCTACGACCAGCAACTCGGAGCAAGACCCGTTCAGAGGATAATAAACTCAGAAATAGCGGAGAAACTTACAAAGGAAATTCTTTTTGGAGAGCTTTCCCACGGCGGAGAAGCCGTCTTCTCCCTGGACGGAGAAAAAATAGTCATTAAGGCGCGCCCGGACTAATTAATATAAAGACGCGCGCCCCGCGCACGCGGCGGAGAAATCCATGAAATCCATACGAGAAACCGCCAACAAAATGGTTCAGTACGTTCTTCCGGAACACTCGAACAATCACGGGACCCTCCACGGCGGAATACTTATGGACTGGATAATGCTCGCCGGCAGCATTACGTCTTTTAAGTTCGCAAACGGCCCCGCGGTTTTGGGAGCGACGGACAGTATAGATTTTTTAACCCCCGTTAAAATCGGGGAAATCGTCATTCTGGAAAGCTGGGTGGAACATGTGGGAACCTCCTCGGTCGAAGTTGGCGTGCGCGTGCATTCAGAAGAGGGAGAAACCGAGGAAAGAAAACTCATAACCCTCTCTTACATGGCATTCGTCGCGGTGGACAAAAAGGTGAAGCCCAGAAAAATAGAAACGAAACTCGAAGGATTCAGTTCGGTGGAGCGGGAATTGATAACGGCCGCGGAACAAAGGAAAGAGAAAAGAATCCCTGAAATAAGAAAAAGAGAGAAAAGAGTTTCAAACGTAGCGGATGAAACGGAAAATACGAGATTTAACTTCAATACCACCAAGATAATACTTCCGGAAGACGCTTTCTACGGAGAATTTATGTCCGTCGGAAAACTTATGAAGTACATTGACGAAAGCGCCGCTATACTGGCTAAAAGATTCGCCAAAGGCGTTTTAGTTACGGGATCGCTTGACGATCTGTTTTTCTATTCTCCCCTAAAGGTCGGCAATTTGATTGAATTCAAAGCCGGCATCACATACGTGGGAAGCCAGTCGCTTGAGCTCGCGATCAAGGTTGATTCTTACGATACCGAAGCCGGAAAATCTTCCCACGCGTGCACGGCGTTTCTAACCTACGTGAAAGTGGATGAAAACGGAAAGCCTATCCCGGTTCCGGAATTCACTCCTGAAACTCCTTACGAAATTCGTCTTTGGAGAGAAGCGGAGAAAAGAAAGGAAAGGAGAAAAGAAAGAGTGAAAAGAACCAGGCGCCTGGCGGACGATTACTTAAACGAATATAGAAAAGTGAGTTCCGAATCGGAAAAACCGGCAAAACGCGTCTGAAATGTAAAACCGCAAAACGCGTATTGAATCTCCACTGACTTAAGTAATCGTCGGGAAAAGCGCGGCGAAACCGCCTTCTAATTTCTCAGTATATTAAAAACCTGAAATTTAAAAATTACAGACATCGTCACGATGAAGAAAAAAAACAATAACCTCGCCATTGGGATTTTCGATTCGGGGATAGGAGGACTCACGGTATCTAGGGAGATAATGAATCTCCTTTGCGAGGAGAGCGTGGTGTACTTGGGAGATACCGCAAGAGTTCCTTACGGAACCAAATCCGCCAGAACCGTAAGGAAATATGTCGAAAGCACCTCGAATTTTCTCCTTTCAAAACAGATAAAGCTTTTGGTCGTGGCTTGCAATACGGCGTCCGCGTACGCCATAGAATCGTTAAAAGAAAACCTGGAAATTCCAGTTGTGGGAGTCGTGGAACCCGGAGCGAGAAAAGCCGCGGAAGCTACTCGAAACGGGAAAATAGGCATTATAGGAACGCAAGCGACTATAAAAAGCGGTTCTTATGAAAAAAAACTAAAGGAAATCTGCTCCTTTCCCATCGAAACATACTCAAAAGCCTGCCCGCTTTTCGTCCCGCTTGCCGAAGAAGGATGGGAAAACGATAAGACCGCGATTTTAATAGCGGAAAAATACCTGGCGGGCTTGAAGAACTCTTCGATAGACACGCTGATTCTGGGCTGCACACACTACCCTATTCTTAAAAACACTATCGCCGAAGTGATGGGAGAAGACGTAACGCTGGTGGATTCGGCTGAAGAGACCGCGAAACGCACCGAAGACATACTCAGAAGCCGGGGACTGTTTAGAGAAGATTCAAAGCGGCGCGAGGTATCGTTTTACCTAACTGACGATTCGGAAACCTTCACTTCCGTCGCCTCCAGATTTCTTGGAAAACCCCTGGGGAAAGCGGAAGTCGTAGATATAGTGTGAGTTTGGGAAAAACTACTCGGACAACGCTTTTTTAAGTTCTTCCGTAAGCGGAGGAAGAACTTGGAATAGATCGCCGCATATCCCGTAATCTGACTTCGCGAAAATAGGAGCTTCGGGATCTTTGTTTATGGAGACGATCACTTTCGACGAACCCATACCCGAAAAATGCTGTACCGACCCCGATATCGCTACGGCGACGTAAAGCACCGGAGAAACCGCTTTTCCAGTTTGTCCCACCTGCATGTCGTAAGGACAGTATCCCGCGTCAACCGCCGCTCTTGTCGCGCCGGCCGCGGCACCTAGAAGATCCGCTAGATCGTAGATATAGTTGAAATTCTCTTCGCTCGCAAGCCCTCTGCCTCCCGAAACTACTCTTTCGGCTTCGGTAAGTTCGGGGCGATCGGATTCCTTGGTCTTTACCTCAAGCACCTTTATCTTTATGTCGGCTTCGGTAACGCCCGCGTCTTCGTTTATTACTTCTCCCGCGGCGGATGATTCCTCTTCCTTAAAGGAATTCGGCCGCACGGTCGCGATCATCGTGCTTCCGTCGCTAAATTCCTGCGTCGATATCGCTCTGCTTGAGTGAGAATATCTCTTTATCCTGAGTCTGCCGTCGTCAGTCATACCTATTTCGATACAGTCCATCGCCAATCCCGAACCCACGCCGGAAGCGACTCTCGGTATATAGTCTTCGGCAAAAGCGGTATTGCCGGCGAGTAAAACCGCCGGGGAATGTTTCTTTACAAGTTCGCAAAGAGACTTTACGTAACCTTCGGGATTAAAATCCTTTAGGTTGGGATTGTCAACGACATATACTTTTTCCGCTCCGTAGTTTGCAAGTTCTGAAGCCTTGTCCGAAACGCCGCTTCCGAGCAGAACGGCGCAGACCTGGCCTTTTAAACTTCTTCTCGCCTCGGATAAAACCTCAAACGTAACTTTTCTTATCTGCCCGTCAGCCTTTATATCGGCAACAACCCAAATCTCATTACTCATCTAACTAAAGCCTCCTAGCGCGGTAACTTGTTTGATAAAGCGGTTCCGGACACGCCGGATTATATAACTTTCGCGTCGTCCTTTAAAAGCTTGACCAGTTCTTTTGCGGACTCGGCAATCTCATCTCCTTTGACCGTGGTCTCATCGCTTCCCTTTATGATTCTTAATTTTCTCTCCACCTCGGGAACTTCAAGACTGACTGTTTTAATCCTCGCGCCCGATTTACCCACGGCCTCTCTGGAAATCCCTATGGAGGCGAAATCCACTTCGTCCAGGGAAACGGTGTTCATCGGTTTTCTCTTCGCTTTCATTATATTGGGAACGGACGCGTAGCGCGGTTCGTTCATGGCGTCAGGACAGGTAATAAGCACGGGAAGAGAGACTTCCACGGCCACGCTTCCGCCGTCAATCTCTTTCTGACACACAAGCTTTTTCTCATCCGGCTTTACGTCAATCACTTTGCTCACAAGGGCGAGGTGCGGTATCTTAAGCTCCTCGGCTATCTGTATTCCCACTTGCACGGATTCTTCGTCGATAATTTTCATTCCGGTGAAAATCAGATCTATCCCGTCGATCTTTTTAAGTTCGGAAGCGACCAGCTTTGATATAACAAACGAATCTACCGTCTCTCCAAGCGATTCATCCGAAATGTGTACCGCGGAATCGGCGCCCATGGCAAGTCCCTGAAGCAACGTTTGAGAAGCGCGAGACGGACCGGCGGCGATCAGAACAACCTCTCCTCCATACGCCTCCTTGGTTTTAATGGCTTCCTCCACGGCGAATTCGTCGTAGGGATTCATGATCCATTTCATGCCTTCGGTATCTATGGAATCTCCGGAGGAACCTACTTTTATTCTCGCTTCGGTGTCCTGCGTTTGTGTTACAAATACCACTATCTTCAACTGAAACTACCTCCGTGCTGTACTGATTTAATTGAGATGCGAATCTTTTAAAGAAAAAGCAGACAAGCTATCTGCTCCCTGCTGAGGGTATCATTATAAATACTTAAAATACGCCCTGTCAAGGGAAAAGCGAGTGCCCGCGTATACCTCATCCATGAGGCAATTATTTTCAAAATAAGCTCAAAAACACCGTTAAGTGCTAAGGGTGTTTCGCGTTGAACAAGAAAACGACTCTTAAAGCTCCGCTTTCCCGCGGTTAGGTTGTCAGAACTTTTCTCTCGGAACCGGAAAAGTCATTCTTTGGTGGCAACAGTCAGCCTTGTTGCAAAGCCTGAAATTACGGATGTGACCAACTGCCATCATTAACGATCCTATCAAGGCTAGGATCGTTTCTCTACTTTCTCCCGCCACAAATATCCCGATTATTAAAAGGGAAAGGCCCAGGGCTACTAATAAGAATACAGCGACATCCTTGTGACGGCGACATCCTATCAATACGGCCAAAGAACTTGAAGGGATGATTAGAAAAAGAAGGAGATCATGAAAAATCTCTTCAAAAAAAAGAACGGAGCCTATAACGGGGAATAACACTAAAGATAGAGGTATCAACAAACAGTGAACGGCGCAGATTCCCGCAAGGGATATTGAAGTATAGTCGGCGAATTTCTGAAGGTCTTTTATGCTAATCGTGTGGCTCCTTTCCCTGTTTCAGATGACAATCTCCGAATTGAGCGAAAAACTTAACAAAAATTCCAATTACTTTTGCTAAAGTTTACCTGAATTTCCCCTAAATGAGAAAAATTATCATAAGTGAGGTGCTTATTGTACATTATCCGTCCGGTTTTCCGATAGGAGAGTTGGTCCGGCCATATCTCTTCCTGGGCTGGAGAAAACAGGCCATTTGTCGACCTTGAAGAAATATCTGGGAACAAGGTAGTGAAGACCAGGTTTAATATCTCCCAAGCAGACTTGACCGAACAAACGACCTTAGCCCAATGTGCCGGGGGGTATGGGAGTAAAACCACTGCTGAGCAACAGTGCGAGTGCAATAACGCAGAGCATTCCTATTCCTTGGGAAGAACCTCGATTCTTTCCCGCCAACCATCTCCAGAGACTTCTGAAGTGTTTTAACAAAGGACGCAGGTTAGAGATGAGATCCTCATAACCGTTCTTCATGGCGCCGGCACGGAATCTCCAGATAGTCAATGCGGCAAGAGCAATTGCGCTAGCCCATTGCAGTATTTGAAGTGCGTGAGAATCCGACATCCGCAAAACGACAGGAATAGTTATTCCGGCGGCGAGAAGGAGTGCATCAACCGCGATCCCGATTAGTACGGTCATCACAACAACGGAACCTACGTAGATGGATGTGAAACGGCTTCCGAATTGTCCGGCGATAATCGCGATCGTAGCCGTATTGGTCGCCGGTCCGGTCATGAGAAAAACCAGCGCCGCCCCGGGACTGAACCCCTTGGCGATCAAGGCGGCTGCAATGGGAGTACTCGCCGACGCGCAGATATATAGAGGAACGCCTAGAAGAACCATGACCGGGTAGGCCGCCCAGAATGTGTATTGGTTTGACGCCAGATCTCCAGGTATGGCGAGAAAAAGCAGCCCGCCGAGAATAATTCCAACCATAAGGGAAAAGAGAATGTCATCCGCTATTTCTATGAAACCGTAGTGAAAAATGTGTCTGACTACTCTTTTAAAGTTCAGCTCTTGACTGTCTGTATTTGCGGCCTCGGCAGGAGACTTGTAGGCAGAATTTTCCGCACTATCACTCGGTGAGAGAATATCGCGACAGGATTTCGGTTTAACCCAGAATACAAGTCTCTTTCTAGAAAGTATGTTGGAGATTTTCCTAAGCCAGAGGACAGTAAGGTTTTTGATTTCCGAAAAACTCACGTGACAATCTTCCTTGCCGGGCACCATGTATTCGTGCGTCCCGTGTTCATGATTGCAGTGGTCGTTGCGGCAATAATCCTCGTCATTATCCTGTTCGTGATTCTTATAACCGGCGCCCCCATCTCTTTTGTCTTTTATGCTTCCTATGCAGAATATGCCGGCGACAACAGCTGTGATGAAGCTGATTATAGGCCGGGCAATCGCTACAATCGGCCCGAAAAAAGCGTTTGTAACAAGAATTGAATCCGCGCCCGTTTCCGGCGCGGTTATTAAAAACGACATGCAGGCTGAACGAGACGCTCCTTTCCTTCGCATCTCGGCAACCACTGGTACGACGGAGCAACTGCAAAGCGGTATCGGAACCCCGACAGCCGCACTAGTACTTACCGATTTTAGGCTGTCGTCGCGAAGCCATTTGAGAATCGCCTCGCGGGAGATAAGGACATGAATAACACCCGAGAGGAACAGGCCAAGCAACAGCATTGGCGCCAAGAGCATAAAAGACAGACATAGAAAATCGAAAAAGCTGAACATAGAACTTAAAAGGAGAATGGCAATCTCAAGCGTTTCAAGATTGTGATCTCTTAGAGTTTCATAACTTCCTGATTTGAAATAGTAGCATAGCCCATGAGAAAAAGAAGCAACACCCGTCTATGCAACTTACTCTCACACTACCAGATCTCTAAGATAATCAGCTAAAATTAATCCGGAAGAAGCTTTCATTTATTTGCTTCTTCGTGATCCTTCGTCATTTCATTTGAGTAAAAGTTCTAAACAAAGCGATAAAAACCGTAACTGCCTTCATTTTTCCGGACGAAGATACTGAAGGTTGAAATTTGCGGTTTCTTTTTTAAGCATCTCGGTAAAAATAAATTAGGAGGTTTGGAAAAATGAAGATTGCCGTTGGAAGTGACGAGAAAACCGGACTCACCGATGAGGTGATACGGGAACTTCGCAGAAGAAACATGGAAGTTGAGCTTTTCGGACCGCTTGCGGAGGAAGATGTCGAATGGGCGGAAGTAGCCGAGCAGGTCGCCAAAGAAGTTTCCGAAAAAAAATGCGATCAGGGAATACTTTTCTGCTCGACGGGAACCGGAGTAAGCATAGCCGCTAACAAAGTTCCGGGAATAAGAGCCGCTTTATGCCCCGATTCAAAAACGGCCGCGGGCGCGCGTATGTGGAACGACGCCAATGTACTCGCCCTCAGTCTTCGTCTTACTTCCTCCACGGTCGCTAAAGAGATTCTAGACGCGTGGTTCCAAAGCGATCCCGATCCTTCCGAGAAGAAAAACATAGAGAAAGTGGGCGCGATAGAATCCAAATATCGAACGCTTGCCGACTGAACGAAAATGTCGAGAAAAAAAGAATATAACGTGGCGATTGCGGGAGCCACGGGAGCCGTGGGGCAGGAAATAATGAAGATACTTGAGGAGAGAAATTTCCCCGTGGGAGAACTTCGCCTTCTCGCGTCGAAACGCTCTTTGGGAAAAGAATACGTGTTCGCTGGGAAAACCACGGCGGTTTCCATACTTGGGGAAGATTCGTTTGAAGATATAGACATAGCGCTTTTCTCAGCGGGTTCTGAGAGAAGCAGAAAATACGCGGATTTCGCGGTTGAAAGCGGGGCGGTGGTAATCGACAACAGTTCGGCGTTTCGAATGGACCCGGAAGTTCCGCTAGTAATACCGGAAATAAACGCTCGTGCCGCGGCGCTTTACGAAAAAAAAGGAATAGTGGCCAACCCCAACTGCACAACCGCCGTAGCTTTAATGGCTTTAAAGCCGATTTACGACGTATCGAGGATAAAAAGGGTCGTGGCTACGAGTTTTCAGGCGGTTTCCGGAGCTGGAGCGGGCGGAATAGCGGAACTTGAGGATCAAGTGCGCTCTTGGTCAAAAGCCGAAAACGGTTCTTCGGACACAAACGCGTTTCCTCACCGCATAGCCTTTAACGTAATACCGCACATAGATTCCTTCACTGAAACCGGCTACACGAAAGAAGAGATGAAGCTTTACAATGAAACGCGAAAGATTCTCGAAGACGATTCCATAGCCGTCTCGGCGACGACGGTAAGAGTGCCGGTTTTTCGCTCCCACTGCGTCTCTTTGAACCTGGAGACGGAAAGAAAGGTAAGCGTGGAAGAAGCAAGAGAATCCATCAGAAATTTCCCCGGAGTATCGCTTGCGGACGACCCCGACAATTTCGTCTACCCCATGCCTCTTGAGACTTCGGAAAAAGACGACTGCTTCGTTGGGAGGATCAGAGAGGATTTCACGGTCAGAAACGGCCTTTGCCTCTGGGTGAGCGGAGATCAGCTTAGGAAAGGAGCGGCTTTAAACGCCGTGCAGATAGCGGAGGTTCTGATTCAAAATCATGTCTGAAACCGGTATTTGGAAAAAGATTTCCGATTTTCTCTTCGGAGCTTCAAGAATTGATTCCGAAAGCTTAAAAGATTTGCTGGAAGAAGACGATTCCGTAGTGCTCGCGGTTCAGACTCTTAGCTGCAGGTACAAGCCAAGAGCCTGGATAGACAGAAACGCTTTTTTCAGAAGCACTCTCATTCTTACTCAAAAAAGAGTTCTGCTGCTTAAAAGCGGTTCGAAAACCAACCTGCTTCGAGATATAGGACTCGACACGATAACGCGTCACAAGTTCAGTTCCGCCAAAACCAAAGAAGGACTTAGATTCGAAATAAGGACAATCGACTCAGAAGACATAATAACGTTCCATCGGCAGTACACGAAAGAATATGAAGAACTTCGCGGAAAATTCGAAGAGACCTTGGCGCGCGCTTCCGAACTTTCCGCCGCAAAGGGAGAAACTTTTTTCTGTATGCACTGCGGCGTGAAAATTCCGACGGTAAGCGTGTTCTGTTCTTCATGCGGTAAAAAAGTTAAGGTATAGAATAGTTTTTACGAGGCGAAAAGATAATTGATACACGGTTCCATAGTAGCGATAGTTACCCCTTTTACCCACGGCAAAGTAGACTACGAAAACCTTGAAGAGCTAATAGAGTTCCAAATAGAAAACGGAACTCATGGAATAGTTCCGGTAGGCACTACGGGAGAATCCCCTACCCTAACTCACTCGGAACACGAAGAAGTAATAAAATTCACCGCGCAAACGGTAAGAGGAAGAATTCCCGTGATTGCCGGCACGGGTTCTAACAGTACCGATGAGGCGCTTCGGCTTACGAAATTCGCCGAAGCCGCGGGAGCGGACGCGGCGCTTGTCGTAACGCCGTATTACAACAAACCCACCCAAGAAGGAGTCTACCGACATTTCCGCGCCGTAGCCGAAAGCACCTCCCTTCCGCTTATACTGTACAACGTTCCGGGACGCACGTTGGTAAACATCGAACCCGAAACGGTGGAGAGACTTTTCTCGGACTGTGAAAACGTAATCGGCGTAAAGGAAGCTTCCGGTTCGCTTGAGCAGGCAAGCAGAATCATTTTTCTCTGCGGAGAGGATATAATTCTTCTCTCCGGAGACGATGTAATCAACTACCCTCTTTTAGCGATAGGCGCAAAGGGATTCATAACGGTAACCGCGAACATAGTGCCCGCCAGGGTATCGGAGCTGTACAACTCTTTTGCGCGGGGAGAGATTGAAAAATCAAAAGATATTCATTACGGACTTCTCCCCCTAAACAGAATCCTCTTTGTGGAATCAAACCCAATTCCAGTAAAAGCGGCACTCGCGCTTATGGGAAAAACAAGCGCCGAGATAAGAGGCCCGCTTTATGAGCTTTCCGGGGAAAATCTCGAAAAACTGAGAAGAGAACTGAAACGCCACGAACTAATCTGACGCGAAAAATTGCCTGAATCCGACCGTTTTACTCACATCGAGGATGAACTTCGCGCCGCCGGGAAAATCGTCGCCGGGGTGGACGAAGCCGGAAGAGGATGCCTCGCGGGACCCGTGGTGGCCGGGGCGGTAATACTTGACGAAAACAGACCGATTCAGGGACTTAAAGATTCCAAGAAACTCTCGGCGAAAAGACGCGAGGAACTTTTCGAAGAGATAACGGAAAAAGCGCTTGCTTATTCCGTCGGAATAACCGGGCCCGGGAAAATCGATCAAATAAATATTCTACAGGCCGCGCTTTTGGCAATGGAAAAAGCTGTATTAACGCTGCGGAAAAAACCGGACTGCGTTTTAATAGACGGCAACTCGAAAACTTCCCTCCCGATCGAGCAAAAAGCGATAATCAAAGGTGACTCCAAGTGCGCCTCCATAGCCGCCGCTTCAATTTTGGCTAAAGTTACGAGGGACCGCATGATGGTTGAGATTGAAAGCGAGTATCCGGAATACGGCTTTTCGATTCACAAGGGGTATCCGACCAGGCAGCACCTTGAAGCCTTAGAAAAACACGGCCCCTGCCCGATACATAGAAAATCCTTTAAGGGTGTTCTATAACTATTTGACTTAATTATATGTTGACTTTTCTCTAATAATAAAAAGATAATATAAGTATGTCTGAGGTATTTTCGGAATTATCTTTGCCCGATAAGCTTTATTTTAAGATAGGAGAAGTAAGTGAGATTATAGGGGTACAACCTTATGTGCTAAGATACTGGGAGAGCGAATTTAACGAAGTAAAACCCGTCAGAAGAAAATCCCAAAGACTTTACGATAAAGACACAATCTATCTTTTCCATAAGATAAAATATTTGCTCTACAACCAGAAATTCACCATCGCCGGAGTGCGAAAAAGACTTAAAGACGAAAAAACCGGAAGTGCCGACGCGTTCACTCCAAAGACCGACAAAGGTCTGTTGCGAGAAATTCTAAATGAGTTAAAATCCTTGAGCGGGAGTTCATAGTTCTTATTTTCTGCTTCTCTCTCGCCTCTTGAATTCACTTTTTTTACCACGGGGTGTGGCGCAGTTGGTAGCGCACCGGTCTGGGGGACCGGGGGTCACCGGTTCAAGTCCGGTCACCCCGACCATCATTCCCATATACTTGTTGTATATTCCCGATTTTCGCAAAGATTCTCAGACTGTTTTGCATAAAGTAGCCGAAGTTTCCTATTGCGTGAAATCGCCTATGAGTTAGAATCTTCCGGAGTTTTTATGCGGGGTGTAGCGCAGCTTGGTAGCGCACCGGCTTCGGGAGCCGGGGGTCACCGGTTCAAATCCGGTCACCCCGACCATCATTCCCATACTATGAACGCCACAATACTGGTTTCAAACGACGACGGAATAAATTCCGAGGGTATAGAAGCACTTGGAGACGCTCTCTCACACTTAGGAGAAGTATACACCGTGGCTCCCGATCGAGATCAAAGCGCCTCCAGCCATTCGCTTAACCTCACGAGGCCTCTTAGAATAGAGGAGATTTCCGAAAGAAAATTCTCCGTAGACGGAACCCCGACGGATTGCGTAAACCTCGCCGTAAACGGAATTCTGGCAAATGCGAATAGAAAACCGGATATCGTGGTATCGGGAATAAACATGGCGGCGAACATGGGAGACGACATAACGTATTCCGGAACGGTAAGCGCGGCTATGGAGGCTACGCTGATGAAAATTCCCGCCATCGCCGTATCTCTGGCCGCAAAGAAAAACTTTATGTTTAAAACCGCGGCTCATTACGCAAGATTGGCCGCCGAATTCGTTCTTAAATCCGGCCTTCCAGAAAATACTTTGTTAAACGTGAACGTGCCCAATTTGCCGCTTGAGAAAATAAAGGGAATCCAAGTCACTCGACAGGGGAAAAGAGTTTACGAGGCTCCGATAGTTGAAAACACCGACCCGAGAGGAAAGAAATACTACTGGATAGGCGGTAACGAGCTTGATTCTCTTAGAATCAAGAATTCGGACATAGTCTCCGTTCTCGACGGTTACGTATCCGTAACTCCTATAAAGCTCGACATGACAAATTACGAATACCTAGAAGAGCTTCAGAAAAAACTGCGAAACCATGGTTAAGGCTCTCTACGACTGGGTTTTGAGCTGGGCGGACAAAAAACACTCCACACCGGCTCTTTGCTTGATTTCCTTCGCCGAAGCGTCATTTTTTCCGATTCCTCCCGATCCGCTTCTGGCAGTGCTCTGCCTAGGAAACCCGAAAAAAGCTTATCGCTTCGCGGTTCTCTGCTCCGTTTTTTCAATACTCGGAGCATTCGCGGGATATATGATAGGATACTGGTTATGGGAACTTGTCGGTGATTTCTTCCTCTCCCATATTATAAGTCCCGAGGTTTTCGAAGCGGTAAGAGTCAAATACTCGGAAAACGCGTTTGCGGCGATTTTGGCCGCGGCTTTTACTCCTCTACCTTTTAAGGCATTTACCGTGACGGCCGGGGTGTTCAAAATTAGTTTTTTAGCTTTCGCGATTGCCTGCGCCGTGGGACGAACGGCAAGATTCGCGATAATCGCTTTTCTTTTGTCCGTTTTCGGAGCGAGAGTAAAGTTACTTATTGATAAATACTTCAATATATTTACGATTGTATTTTTTATCCTACTTCTGGGCGGATTCCTGCTTTTTGGAAGACTCTTCTAAGAATCTCCAATTTCCCTTCAGTGGAGATGGGATGTGTTTTGGCACGAATATTGCCTTGTAATGCATCGTAGATAGATTACAGAGAGTCAAAAATGTGAGAAGATTCTTAGAAAGGTATAAGATTGGGAGTTGGATGCGCAACCGGTCCTCAACCCTTTTAACTGGTATTTAACTATGAACGCTAGAAAAATTGTCTTGATTCCTGGAGACGGAATAGGTCCTGAAATCACCGAAGTCACCAAGGACGTTATCGCCGCCGCCGGAGCTAATATTGAATGGGTGGTCAGGGGAGCCGGAGTGTCGGCTATTGAGAAATACGGGGAAGTCCTGCCGAAAACCACTCTTGACGCCATAAAAGAGCATAAAGTCGCACTCAAAGGCCCGTGCACGACGCCCATAGGAGAAGGATTCTCGTCGATAAACGTTGAACTCAGGAAAAAGCTCGATCTCTACGCGGCCATAAGACCCGTAAGAAGTCTTGAAGGTTTAAAAACAAGGTTTTCCGACGTAAACATAGTGATCGTGCGCGAAAACACCGAAGGCTTATACAGCGGAGTGGAGAACATCGTTTCTCCTGGAGTCGTGATGAGCATGAAAGTGGCCACCGAGAATTCATGCAAAAGAATCGCGAAATGGAGTTTCGAGTACGCGAGAAAAAGAAATAGAAAAAAAGTAACGGTGTTTCACAAAGCCAATATAATGAAAATGACCGACGGTCTTTTTATAAAGAAGTCAAGAGAGGCAAGCAAGCGATACGCGGACATAGAATACGAGGAGTATATTATAGACGCGGGATGCATGAGACTGGTTCAAGATCCAAGCCGGTTTGACATTTTACTGCTGGAAAACCTCTACGGGGACGTTATGAGCGATCTTTGCGCGGGTCTTGTCGGAGGACTTGGGGTAGTCCCCGGAGCCAATATAGGAGATAAGTACGCGGTTTTTGAAGCGGTGCACGGTTCCGCGCCGGACATCGCGGGACTGGAAATAGCGAATCCGCTCGCCATTATAATGTCGGGAGTAATGATGCTTAATCATCTAGCCGATTCCGAAGGAAGAAATGAGATGAAAGAAGCGGCGGAGAAAATCAAAACGGCTTACAATCTGGCTCTTGTGAGGGGAGATATGACTCAAGATCTTGGAGGTAATCTTAAAACATCTGATTTCGCTCGGGTTTTAGTGCAAAATATTCTCAAAATATGAACCGGGTAACAAACGCGCGCCGAAACTTCGGGAGAATATAATGAAAAGCAACAGAAAAGTCCCTTTTCCGATTTTTCTTCTTGTTTCGGCCTTGCTGAATCTCGTATTTCTCGAGATTCTTTTCACGAACATAAAGCCCGACTCGGAATCTTTGGATTCTTCGGACGAAAGAACGTATATAGAACTTGTAGAAATACCGATCCTAAAAGAAACAGAACCTCCGGACAAACCCGAAAGACTAGCCGAAAAATCCCACAAAGCGGAAGAAGAAACAACTAGGGACGATACGACGAAGCTTTCAAAATCCTATCCCGCTCCTCCAAAGCGAAAAACGGAGCAAGGAAAATCTCCGAAACTTCCTCAGAGACAACTCAAACGCCAGACGGAAACTTTTTCTCCGGAAAAAGACGAAGTCGCCTTAATGCCCGAGGTAGAGGTAAAGGAAAATCGATCTTCAAAGGAAGAAGTTGTTTCAAACAAACTCCCTCAAGACGATCCGGAGGACTCGACTTCAAAAATATTCAACCCCGAGATAATAGACGTTCCCTACGACTACAACACCACGGAACAACTGATGGGCACTAAAGACGTGGAAAGAAAGGAAATCACCGTGGATCTCAATACGACCGAATACAAATACATTTCCTATTTCACGAAACTAAAAGAAAGAATCTATCAAGTTTGGAAATATCCCAACGAATCGCAGGCGAGAAGAGAACAGGGAAACACAAGGATAGTCTTCGTCTTGAGAAAAGACGGATACCTTGAAAGCGTGAGAATACTCAGGTCTTCGGGATTTGACGATCTTGACGAAGAAGTGCTGCGAACGATAAGAGTAGCTTCTCCTTATTATCCCTTTCCAAAAAGCTGGGAAGAAGAAAAACTCAGAATACCCGCCACTTTCAACTATAAGCTCCCAACCTGGGTAAGATACTACAACTAAACGAGTTTTTTCTTCAGAAAATACGGACCTTTTCGTCCGCCGCGCTTCGATGTTTTATTTCGCCAATTAGATAAGCCGTTTCGCGAATATCTCGAGCGAAAGAGATGGCTTCGGCGGCCTCGGCCTGAGGGATTATGGCGATCATGCCAATTCCGCAGTTAAACGTTCTATGCATTTCGTCGCTACTGACGTTTCCGGTTTTCATTATCAGATCGAAAACTGGGGGAACAGGCCAGCTATCACCGTCAATCGCCGCCGAAAGTTCGTCGGGGACGACTCTTGAAAGATTGCCCGGGATTCCGCCTCCGGTTATGTGGGCGAAGGCTTTTATATTAAATTTCCCTAAAAGCTCAAGCACGGCCTTGGCGTATATGCGAGTGGGTTTGAGAAGTTCTTCTCCAAGGGTTTTCGAAAGACCCTCGGGTTTGGAATCCATCGTATAGCCTCCAATATCGAAAAGAACCTTTCTCGCAAGCGAGTAACCGTTTGAATGAAGACCGCTTGAGCCAAGCCCGATTATCGCGTCTCCGGGACCTACCGCGCTACCGTCGATGTAAAAAGCTTTCTCCACCACTCCGACGCAAAAACCCGCGAGATCGAATTCTCCAGAAGCGTAAAATCCGGGCATCTCCGCCGTCTCGCCGCCAATAAGCACGCATCCGGCTTGAATACAGCCTTTCGAAATACCCTTTACCACTTCCACCGCTTGTTCGGAACGAAGCCTGGAAGTAGCCAGATAATCGAGAAAGAACAGTGGTTTCGCCCCACATGTAACCACATCGTTAACGCTCATCGCGACGAGATCTATACCTATGGTATCGAATTTTTGAGCCGAAAAAGCCGTTTTGAGTTTCGTTCCGACTCCATCGGTAGCGGAAACAAGCAGCGGTTCGCGAAAAGCCGTGACGTCAAGCGGAAATGAGCCCGCGAAACCTCCAAGCGAACTCACTTTGTTGGCGCCATACGTTGATTCGACAAGAGGTTTTATAAGTTGTACGAACTTCTCGCCTTCCTCTACGTCAACGCCGGCGCTTTTGTAAGTAACTTCCTCTTTCGACACGAGGGAAAAATCGACCGTCAATCAACGGTCTTTACGGAAAGAATAGATACCGTTTCGACGGGAACATCTCCCGGTTTCGTTTTAACCGCGGCGATTGCGTCAACAACTTCCATTCCCTCAATCACCTTTCCGAATACCGCGTAACCGAAGTCGCGAGCGCCGTGGTTTAGAAAACTGTTGTCTCTGTGATTTATGAAAAACTGGGAAGTGGCCGAATCCACAACGGCAGTCCTTGCCATAGCTATTGTGCCTCGGTCGTTTTTAAGCCCGTTATCCGCCTCGTTTTTTATGGGAGGTTTGGTCGGTTTTTGTTTCATGTCATCGGTGAAGCCGCCCCCCTGTATCATAAAATTATTTATAACCCTGTGGAATATAGTATTGTCGAAAAAACCTTCTTCCACATAGGAAAGAAAATTCGCTACCGTAACGGGTGCCTCTTTTTCATAAAGTTCAAGCTTTATATCTCCTTTTGAAGTCGAAATCAGAACCATTGGCATTCTCCTTTCTTTTTTAGTGACTTTATCGGACTTCTTGTGATCGTCTTCATTACAAGAGTGGGAATTCGCTTGCGCGAAAGAAACAATCATAGAGAAAATAAGAGTTAGGGTAAAAATAGTCGCCTGTCTCATCGTACACCTCGGGATTGATTTGGGAGAAAACCGATTCCGATCACACAAAAAAAAAACGGAAAGGATTTTGCGCTCACGCGCGCGATTTATTTCCTCCACGGGCTTTAATCATAGCACAGAGAAGCGAAATATTGAATATTTTGGGAAGTTTTTATTTCGTGCTTTAAGACAAATCGGTTTTCTACTCCTCAAAACCCAACGGGGACGGACTCTAATCAACAGCCACGCTCAGAGAATAAGTGCCGCGGCGTTAATGTTTACAGTTTGGGTAACCAAAGTAATATTTTACTTTGCGCGTTTTCCAAACGCGATTTATAAAAAGCGGAGAAAGAAAAAATGCGAAAACCCGAATTCGGAGTAATGCTCAGGCAGCAGAAAATCGATTTTGAAGAAATAAAAACAGCGGCGCAGTTATGCGATTCCATCGGATACGATTCGGTGTGGTTTTACGATCATGTTTTAGGCCAGGGGGTAATAGGAATCGATATCTATGAACCCTGGACTCTTATGTCCGCCCTTTCAACAGTGACTGAAAACGTAAAACTCGGAACAATGGTGCTCTGCAATCCGTTCAGACATCCTCCCCTGTTGGCTAAAATGGCTTCGACGCTTGATGTGATTAGCGACGGGCGAGTGGAATTCGCAATAGGAGCCGGTTGGTTTGAAGAAGAATTTCACGCTTACGGATACGAATTTCCGAAAGCGGAAACGAGAATGGAAATGTTAAAAGAAGCGGTTTTGATACTGAAGATGATGTGGAGCGAAGAAAATTCCTCTTTCGCGGGAAGATATTACAGCGTGAAAGACGCTCCTTGCAACCCAAAACCCGTTCAAAAACCCCACATACCGGTTTGTATAGGAGGTTCCGGCGAGACTCATCTTCTGAGAGTCGTGGCGGAAGCAGCCGATGAATGGAACTGCCCGGCTTCAAGCGCCGTGGACTTTGATCGTAAATACTCGGTACTCAAAAGACACTGCGACGAAATTGGAAGAGATATAAACGATATAAGGATATCTCAGCAAACGGTCTGCGTTTTGGTTGAGAGTGAAAAAGACCTTCCCGAGAAACTCGAAAAAGCTCAAAGACGCTATGGATTCTTTGGAAACATAGAAAAACTTGGAATAGTAGGAACTCCGGAGAGCTGCATAAAGAAGATTCGTTCGGATATGGAGAAGGGAATATCGAAATATACGATCTTTTTCTCGGACGTAATGAATCCGCAAACTTTAAAGCTTTTCGCGAAAGAAGTAATGCCCGAATTCAGGTGAAAAAAGAGGACTATGGAATGTTAGAAATCACGGTAAAACAACGATTTAGAGAAGATGACTTGGAGTGGCCAGCAGAGATAGAGGATATTAAGAAAGTCCTCGACGAGACAGTATCTTATATACAGAAAGAACTGCGGTCTCCAATAGAGGGAAAAATACTTGTAAGAAATAATTCAAAACTAGGAGGGCCCATAGTACTCTATCAAAAAAGATCTAGAGAACTCTACCAAGAAACATCTGAAGAAAGTTCTTTTACTGTACTTCTGTTCGTCGTAGAAGGGGAAGGTTGGCCTGAATACACTTACCAATTTGCACATGAGTTCTGTCACATATTGTCAGACTACGAAAATCTGGAAGATAATAAAAATAAATGGTTTCATGAATCTATCTGCCATATCGCCTCTTTTTTTACGCTTTGGAAGATGTCAAAAATCTCTTATGCGGACCAGATGATTAAGGATGCCTCTGAGATAAGCCAGTCGAATATGAATTTTATAGACTGGCTTGAATCAAAGGAGAAAGAACTGCGTGACAATCCTATCAACAAACCAGGTATAGCTCCACATCTGGCAGAAAAACTTCGAGTTTATTATAAACGCATCGCATTGGAACTTCTTCCCTTATTTAAAAAATATCCAAAGGGAGGTTGGAACGCAGTTAGGCAACTTCCCAAAGAAAATTCAGAAACAATAAGAGACTACTTAAAGGTATGGGAATCGAAAGTTAGTCAAGATGAAGGATCATTTGTTCAAAAACTACGAAATCGGCTAGTTAGTTCATAGCAGATTCATGTAGTTACTTCTCCTCTAATCCCTAAATCATTACCAAGCATATTGCCTGCTTAATGCAAGGGTAGATTGTTCAAGAATGTCTGAATTTTCTAATTCTCGTATTTGAGTTCGTGCCGATATCTGATAGGATTAGGTTAGGTGATGTGTTTTATGAAACCAGCAACACTATTGGTAACTTGCATTTTATTATTTACCGGTAATCTGGCAAGTGCTTCTATGCCGTGTCTAATGTATATGCATCAGGTCTCCTCCCAAACGCATATGGACAGTGAAATGCACATGCCCTGCCTTCATTCGGAAGCGGAAAATTCGAAAAACCAAAACTCAGACCAATGCGAGGACTGCGATTGTCTAAGAACAGTCTTTTTACCCTCTGAAGAATCAACAAACTATCACGAAAGAACCACTATAAAAAAGTTTGCGGTCTCTTTGCCTCTTTCCATCAGAATTGACCCGCCATTTCACCCTCCAAAATATATTTTCTGAGTAAAGCGCATACATGCGCGTCTTAGCACACGGCATTATCGAAACGCATAACTAATACTCAATACTCAGGAGGAAACATGAGAACGGAGTTTTTGGTTTTATGCTGTATGGCACTTATGCTTTACGCTCCTCAGTCCAGTTCCCGCCCCGTATCATATCCGGGCGGATGGACGGTCATGCAGAAAAATGACGTGACTGCGAATTCTCTTCATGTCCATTATTCGCCGACCGCAAAGTATTCCATAGGATACAGGGGCAACTATTGGAGGAAGGAGGACCGGTTGTTTCACGGCGTACAGATAAACTACTTGTTGAAACGCCGAAACGCACCGGCTTCACAGGCGAACTTCTATCTTAAAGGAAGCTTAGGAATAGACCGGGGCGACAGTGAATCTCACGATGTCATAACAAAACCGGCGGCTTTCGCCGATATAGCTTTTGACTGGGAAAACCGAAGGTATTTTACCAGTTATGAAAATCGAACCTATTATGCGGGAGACGTAAATAAGTTCTTTACGCAAAAGGCGCGAGTGGGAATCGCTCCCTATATCGGAGGTTATGGAGACCTTCACACGTGGCTAATGCTTCAGGTCGACCATTATCCTGACAGAGAAGATAAAATCGCTTTTACTCCTTTGATTCGGTTGTTTAAAAGCGAATATCTCGGTGAAGTGGGAATAAGCGACGGCGGCGACATTTTGTTTAATTTAATAATCAGATTTTAAGGAGAAAAAACCATGAAAAAATTGCTTACTACACTAGCATTTGCTTTTCTTTTGTTTTCGTTTTATGGCCAGGTGGCACATGGGGAAAATGGAGAACATAACCACAAGCAAAATCATAAAGGCGAGGCGCTTCAAGAACATCCCTCCGGCATAAAAAACGCGTCCTGCGAAGACATTATTAACGTTAAAGTCAACGGACTTGTTTGCGATTTTTGCGCGCGGTCCTTGGAAAAATTATTCCTAAAGCGCGCCGATGTAGAGGACATCCAGGTTGATCTTAACAAAGGGCTGATAAAAATAGCGATGAAACCGGGAATGACGATGGATAATAAGACGCTTGAAAAACTTATTATGGACTCGGGCTACAATGTGACTGCCATAAATGTGGGGTGCGAAGATGGATAACGCAACTTCCGACTATGGTGTGAAGCAAAAGCTTCTCGTAATGCTCAGTCTGGTTACCTCTACCGGCACGCTTGTATGTTGCGCCCTGCCAGCTTTGTTGGTGACTCTCGGAGCCGGTACGGCTCTTGCGGGACTAGTGGGAAGCGCTCCTTGGCTAATTGCGCTATCGAAATATAAAACCTTAACGTTTGGAATCTCGGGAGCTATGATATTAATCGCCGGATTTTCACTCCGTCAATCAAAAACCGCTTCCTGTCCAATCGATCCCGCACAAGCCGCAATCTGCGCCAAATTACGAAAGGCAAGCAACTGGATATATTGGATATCCGTATTTCTTTGGTGCGTAGGCTTTTTCTTCGCCTTTGTTGCCATCCGGATCTTTTAACCAGTTATTTCCTGTGTAGTAATCGCAAAGGCGGACATTGCGGAAATATCCGGCTTAGAGTCGGTGTAATTGTACAAGTTCTTGGTGTTTACCAATGCGGACAAAAACAGTCCCTCGTCGCGCATTTCGTAAGCACCGCCGTGTTCCGCTATCCGCCTTTTGTGTATAGGTTTTGCGACATTCTTCAAGACCCCGACTTGTTCAGGCATTATTCGGCGAGTTTTTTAAGAACATCTCGATCTTCACGCATAATTGACTCGGCGGCATCCATCTGGACTGCGAATTCGGGATTATACGCACTGAGTTCGATGCCGTTTGTCGTTTCAATGGCGTAAAGCGTGTCACCTTTATCCACGCGGAGCTTTGCTAAAATTTCTTTGGACAAAACAACGCCGACGGAATCGCCTATCGTGATCACTTTTAAACTGGCCATAAAAAACCTCCATTTTCTCCATGTTCTAACGATTGTTATAACATAGCCAATGAATTGGGTTAGAGCGGATTTTTCACTAAACAGGTAAAAATTCAAACGATTGCCGGACTAAGAAACATCGTCCGTAATTTGACCGATGTTTCCTAACCGCCCGAAATAGAAAATTTTTGTGTCAGGAATTATCGTCGCTTTCAAGAGACTCTACTACCATCTGCGCGAATTCGCTTGCGAATTCCCTTATCCTGCCGGAGATTCTCCGGTCCGACGTGGCTCTTTCGTAAGTATCGGCCATCTTCATCATAGTGTTGTAGAAATGAGAACTCATATCCCCGACTTCCATTTTCTTAGTCCAAAGGTCTATTACCAAAGAGTCCTTTTTTTCCGAATCCCACATTGAAAGAAAAGCCGCTTCGCAACGTTTCTCGCCAGGTTCCTGGGATTGCGAAGCGTCCCAAAAGATTTCCTCGGGCACATTGTCGTCGCCAAGTTTCACCAATAGTTTAATTTCAGCGTTTTCGGACATAAAAAAACTCCTTGAGAAATTTTTATTAACGGAAGAAGTACCCGCGAGGGAAATTATATACGTTTTTTATTAAAGCGGTTAAGAAAAGACCCGTCGGGCTTTTGCTTGTGGGAAGGCGGTATAAGAAGAGAGCTTGATTACCAGGGAAGTTTTCCCATCATAGGGGCTATCTTTGTGCCGAAAAGAGCTACTGTGGCAACTATTCCTATAAAAGCCGCAATACCTAAAGCTACGTGAGCGGTGAAAATAACCGTTATTTTGTCAAGTTGTTCCGGAGTAAGTTTCATTAATGCCCTCCATGTCCCGATTTACCGTCGAAATACGGATCGCCGAAAGGTATGATCGGGAATCTGTTTATGAACCAAAGAAACATCCCAACGAAACCCGCGAGAAAACCGAGGGTGATAAGCAAATGATTGATACCGAAAATCAGTTCACTGGTAAGCGAGGGAATGACCAAGAGGAACTTATCCATCCACAAACCGGAAAAAGAAACCGTGGCGATGAAAACAGCTATCGGAGTAACTATCTTGTGAGTACGCGGAAGGAAGGAAACGAAAGGAAAAATGAAACAGCAGGTAAGAACAGCCCACGCAAAAGAGCGGAAAGGCTCATCCACAACCCTCTTTATCACGAATCCGGTCTCTTCCGGCATGTTCGCATACCAGATCGTTAACAGCTGCGAGAACATAAGGTAAACCCAGAAAAGAGAAAAACCCTGTAGAATCTTTCCCATGTCCCAATAATGATTATCGGAAAGATAGCTTCCAAGCCCCAGATATCGCTTGATCGGAACCGAAAGTATTATCGTCGCTCCTATGGCGGCTATCACGCTTCCCATAAAATAATAAGGTCCGAAAAGTGTGCTGAACCAGTGAGGATCAAGCGACATCATGAAATCCCACGCGAAAAGCGAAAAAACCAAAGCGTAAACCAAAATAATCGCGGGAGCGAGTTTCTTAAGTTTCACGATGTTTTCTTTGCCTTCGGTATCCTGATTGATAGATGTTTTAAGGTAGAAATAATTAAGCACTAGCAGAATTCCAAACCCCGCAACGTTTCTCGCCATTACGAAATTAACGTCAAGCCATATATCCTTCGGACTGTGATAATGATGGTGCGCGTAAGGAAGAAGGACTTCCTTTCCGAGAAAAAGAACCAGTAGAAGAACGAAGGAAATTATGGTGAAGCTGGCGAAGCCTTCGCTTATGCGAAGAAATCCTCTTCCCCACCTGGCGTTGGTTATTCTAAGTATGCAGGAAAACACCAATCCGCCTTGAGCCACTCCGGTCCAGAAAAGAAAATTCACTAGAAAAAGCTGCCAGGCTTCATCGGCGCGCTCACCGCTTACGCCCAAAACGAAAGCCCCTACTCCAAGAAGCGCAAGCGCCGCAAAGACTTTGAATATCCAGCCGGGTATCTGATTTCTTTTGGCAAGTATTTCCTGGTTTACGGACTGGTCCATTTTTTATTTGTTCTCCTTCGCAGAACCCGAATTCTGAAGCTTTCTCACGTAATTAACCACGTGCCACGCATCTTCTTCGGAGATATTCTCGCTGTAAGCGGGCATCATAACTTTGCCTCCGTAGCGTATATAGGCGTATATGTAGCCGTCGGTTCTCTGCTTTACCAAAGGAGTGGTAAGATTTACCGGATAGAAACCAAGTCCTTTTTTTATTATTATCCCGTCTCCCAAACCTTTAGGACCGTGACAAACTACGCAGTTATATTCAAAAAGGGTCTCCCCTCTCGCGGCTGATTCTTCGCTTAGCGGAATTGGCCCTTTCTCTATCGCTTCAACTTTTTCTCTATCTTCAAGTTTTACTTTTTTTCCGTCTGTGGAAATCGAATTTCGCGGGAATATTACGGGCTCCTCATAAGGCTTTATTGATTCCTGAGACCACATGTCCCAAGACCACGGAAGCGAATATGCGGAAGATAGAGAGATGAAAACCGCGATAGCAACCGCGACGCACACTCTAGACGCGGAAACAAACAAAGTCTCCGCCCGCTTCAAAATTATCCGAGAAAACTCTTTATGCGGCATCGAATTTTATCTCTTCAGCTCCCGTAGAATTTAATATATCTTCAATCGCCCCCATTTTTTCCTTCTCGCATACTACGGCGATTCCAAACTTATCGTCCGAAAAACGCTCATCGTAAAGCCTGACCGGGGTCCTCTGCCTAAGAAGGGAATTTATTATCATCCCGAGAAAAGTCGACAGCGCTCCGAAAAGCACCGTGAGTTCAAAAACTATCACCATAAAAGGAAGTATCGAGACTATTGGTTTCGCGCTTACCGCTATAGGCCATGAACTTGAAGTGAGAACGGTGAACCCGATCCCGCAGGTCGCTCCCAGAAGCCCTCCGAAAAGAGTGAAAAACCGCACGGGGCTCTCCGGAAGATCTATGGCTTCTTCAATCTCGTGACTTGGAAATGGAGAGAATACCCTTATATTGCGGTAACCCGCTTCTTTAAGCTTTCCTATGGCTTCAAGAACCGAATCCTGATACGAATAAACTCCAATCACTCCCTGGTTCATCTCTTTATTTACCTCCCTTCTTGGGAATCGGAAGTATTTCCTTCATCTCCGCTATGGAAACCGCCGGGAGAGTTTTTACGAACAGTAAAAAGAACATGAAAAACCACGCAAAACTTCCGATCGTTATTCCGGCTTCCACAAGCGATATTTTATACACTCCCCAAGCTCCGGGATCGAAATCCCTTGAAAGCGATATTACGATAATATTGAAACGCTCAAACCACATTCCTATGTTTATGAGGATGGAGATTATGAAAAGGGCCTTTATATTCTTCCTCACACTCTCCCACCAAAGCGCTATCGGAACGACGCAGTTGCATATCACCATCGTCCAGTAGAAAATCGCATACTCCCCCTTGGCTCTGTACACGAACTGTCCCCACTCATAAGGACTTCCGCTGTACCAGGCCATGAAAAACTCGGCCGCGTAAGCGTAGCCCACTATGCACGAAGTCAGAATTATGAGCTTCGCCATACCGTCGTAGTTATCAAGCGTAATGTAGTCTTCGAGATGGAATATCTTCCTTATCGGTATCGTAAGCGTAATAACCATCGCCAGTCCTGAGAAAATAGCTCCCGCGACGAAGTACGGAGGGAATATCGTCGTATGCCACCCGGGAACATTACCCATGGCGAAGTCCCATGAAACGACGCTATGAACCGAAAGCACAAGAGGTGTTGCCAAAGCCGCGAAGTAAAGATACGCCCTCGTGTAATGAAGCCATTCTCTGTTTGACCCCTTCCAGCCGAAAGAAAGTATCGTATATATGATCTTTCTCGGGACTTCTTTTACCTTGTCCCTTATCGCGGCGATATCGGGAATCATTCCCACCAGAAAGAAAAGCGAACTTACGGTAAGATAGGTGCTAACGGCGAATACGTCCCAAACAAGAGGGGATTTGAAGTTTATCCAAAGCTCCCTTGAGTTCGGATAAGGTATGAGCCAAAGGAAGTTCCAAGGTCTTCCCAAGTGGATTATGGGGAAAAGCCCGGCCGTTAGAACCGCAAAAACGGTCATCGCTTCGGCAATTCTGTATATGGACATTCTGAAGCGCGCGCGAAACAAATAAAGTATGGCGGAAATCAGAGTTCCCGAATGCGCTATTCCGACCCAGAAAACAAAATCCGTTATGTATACTCCCCAGAAAACCGGATGCCGGTACCCGGCGACCCCAAGACCCTCTGAGACCTGATAGAAAAAGCAGATGGCTCCCAGTCCGACCAGCATCACGGTGGGAAGAAAAAGCGCCCACCACTTAGCCGACGGTTTGTCGACCATTCTGACTACGTCTTCGGTGATTCTCGAGTATGTTAAAGGCGTCTGCTCGGTCTGGCTCATTAAACTCTTTCCTGCTTTACTTTCTTAAGATAGGTAATCGCGGGTTTAGTGTTTATTTCTTCAAAAACCTTGTAGCCCCTATGATCTTCGGAGAGAACCGAGGCTTCGCTTTTATCGTCGACAAGGTTTCCAAACACTATGGCGTTGCTCGGGCACGCCTGCTCGCAGGCCGTCTTAACCTCTCTGTCGCGAAGAAGCCTTTTTTCGTCCTTGGCTAGATCCTTTCCGTAATTTATTCTCTGCACGCAGAAAGTGCATTTCTCCATTACTCCCTTGGATCTTACGGTTACGTCGGGATTTAACTGCCAGTTAAGCGGCTCGGGGAACTTGTAGGTATACCAGTTGAATCTTCTCACTTTATAAGTGCAGTTGTTCGCGCAGTACCTGGTTCCGACGCAACGGTTGTATATCATGCCGTTTAACCCTTCGTGATTGTGATAAGTCGCGTAAACCGGACACACGGGCTCGCAAGGAGCGTTTCCGCAATGCTGGCAAAGCATCGGCATAAACCTGACGTCAAGGCTTCCGTCACTGTTTTTCTCAAAAAACCTTTCTATGCGAATCCAATTCATCTCGCGACGTTTCGCTATCTGCTTTTTACCCACGAAAGGAATATTGTTCTCGGCGGAACACGCGGTTACGCAAGCTCCGCACCCCGTGCATTTGTTAAGATCTATTGCCATTCCCCATCTGTATTTCGAATATTCTTTTTTCGGGTAGAAATCGGGATGCTCGGAATGCTTCGCCCCGTGCTTATCGTCGTGATGGCCGATCTGGTCAAGCGCGACGGCCTGAGCGACCCGCCTGTCTTCCTGAGTTTTTGAGTACTGCGTTCTTACCAGAATATCTCTTTTTCTTAAGGATGAAACGGAGGCTTTCGTCGAAAGCAGGGAAAGTCCGCCTGATAGAGAATCGGTCGCCGCCGGCAGATAAGCAAACGGATTAACCCCCCTTCCTTTCGCGTATCTTCCGTAAGAAGTGTGTCCCTGGCCCAACGCAATGGCGATAGTATCAGGTCTTATGCCTTCATATACGAAGACTTGTGATTCGAAACTTCCTCCTGGAAGATCCACTTTTACGTAAGAACCGTCTTTAAGGCCCATTTTCGACGCAACTTCCGGATGTATTTCCACCCAGGAATCCCAAACGGAAGTGGTAATCGCGTCGGGAAGTTCCTGAAGCCAGGGTTTATTCGCTCCTTTTCCGTCAAGAAGCCTGTAAGACGGATAAGCCATAAAATAAAATTCTCCTTCTCCGATAAACTTCGGATCGTCGAAAGAGACGGTCTTGATATTCGACGAAAGAGAAATCCGAGCGGGCGAAGTGGCGACCGTCATGAAACCCTTTACGAGAAGATTTTCCCAGAATTTTTCAAAATTCGTTCCGGGTGAAACAGCGGCGGCCTTCTTTTTCCATTCGTCTCTTAAATAATCGTAGTATTTCTTTTGCGAAAACGCGTTTTTAAGCGATTCGGTTTTCGCGGAAACCGACAAGAGCGTATCGCCGGCCGATTTCGTATTGAAAACAGGCCTCATAACCGGCTGAATAACTCCCGCCACGCTTTTTCTCGGGCTGTAGTCTCCCCAGCTTTCAAAAGAAGTGCTCGAGGGAAGCACCAGGTGCGCTTTTTCCGAAGTTTCGTCAAGAAACGAAGAGAGGCTCACTACGAAAGGTACTTTTTCAAGGGCTTCGGCGACTTTAAGCTCCGCGGGAAGAGTGAAGAGGGGATTCACGTCGTGAACGACGAGAATTTCCACTTTGCCCAAGCGCATTTCTTCCACAAGCCGTTTTATGTCTTTGAAGCCATTTGCGTTCGAAATAGAGAGCGGATCTGAAAAATCAACCGTTTTGCCGATGTTTCCGGCAAGGTAGTTCAATATGTTTACGGCGATTTGAGTCTCCGTCGCGTTTGACGCGGAGTTAGCTTCTCCTCCTCCTATCGCAAGACTGTTTGAAGACGAGAAATCGCGAGCGATTTTCTCTATCGTTTTCGAAGACACCTCGGTCAGTTTCGAAACTTCTTGAGGAGTGTAGCGAGAAACAAGTTTCGCTATCGGTCCCGCGGCGACTTTGTTAAGCCCCCTTGCGATCATTGCGTTGGCGATTCCAAGGGCCAGGTACTGTTCCGTTCCCGGTTTCGCCCCGATCCAAGTATCGGCGTTTGAAGCGGTTATTCCCGAACGCGGCTCCACATGGACGATTTTGCCGGTTTTTCCATGATCTACTTCTCTAAGCTTTGAGTGCCCAATGGAGTTTGAAACCGTGGAGAGCCAGGTTTCAAGATAATCCGCTCCGAAAGAAAGCAAATAATCTGCTTTATCTATCCTGTAAGTAGGTATTTCGTTTCTTCCGAAAACTATGGAGTTTGCTTTTTTTATAGGTTCGTAAGAAAAAGTTTCGTAAACGTAATGTTTCCCTCCGAGGGGTTTTAAAAACTCAGACACCAGCTTCTCGTAGGTCCCGGAAACGTCATTGCTAAGGTAAACGATTTTCCCCGAACCGAGGGAGTTTAGCTTTTCGGAAAAAATACCTTCGGCGGTCTCCCATCCCACCGGTTCCAGTCTTTTCGTCTCGGCGTTGTATCTCAACGGAGAGCGGACCCTGTCGGGATTGTATAGACCCTGCAGAGAAGCCTGACCGACGGCGCATGTTTTTCCTTTGTTTATAGGATTTTCCGGGTTGCCTTCGACTTTTATCGCGCGACCCTCTCGGTTTTTCACCACAAGGCCGCAACCCGAAGCGCATTCCCTGCAAGTGGTAGCGTAAAATTTCGGTACTCCGGGAACGACGTTTTCAGGAGGAATCACATAGGGAATTATTTGCTCTACCGGTTGCGAACAACTTGCCGAAACTGCGGCCGTACCGCCGGCTATACCCAGCACTTTCAAAAAATCCCTTCTTTTCATCCCGTTTTTTTCGTTCTTTTCTTTCCCAGGCATTATGCCCTCCGATCTAATAATGGCAGGTAAGACAATCCTTGAGCTCGGTTTTATGCTCTTCGCTGTCGGCGTTTTCCGCGTGGCATGTTATGCAAAATCCCATAGTAAGATCCTTTGCCTTATACACCACATCCATTTTCTCAACTTCCCCATGACACGTACTGCACTCAATCCCGCGCTTTATATGTCTTTTATGATTAAAATGCACATGCTCCGGGAATCCGGCTGACCCCGATCCGTACATCCCGGTCACCTTAACCCAGGGTATCGGCTCTTGTCGCTGCCAATAGCCCTTAACTTTGTTTATTTCGTTTCTTATATTGATCGTCTGTCCTTGCTCCGTGGTGTACTCCACATCTCTACCCGCCACGTATGAGTGACATCCCATGCACTTCTGCACCGAGGGAATTCCCGGGTGAGGAGAAACATCCGTGTAGCTGTGACAGGTCTGACACGGTATTTGGTTATCCCCTGAGTGGATTTTATGACTGAAAAGAACCGGCTGGGAAGGTGCTTTTTCCTTTTCATTGCTTTCTGCGCTTTTCGCGTGAAGAAAAACTCCGGCGGCTACAATCGTTATAGCGATACACAGAAACCTCAGTCTTTTTGTCATACTGAACCTTGGTGAAAATCGGATTATTAATCAGGAAGTAAATTTGATTGGCTACTATTATTAGCACGTTGTCTTAATCTGTCAAGATTTACGCGTACCTCTCCAGCCAAGCAAAACAATCTCGCTTAGAAATACGCTCGCAAGCTAAAAGAAACTTACGTACTTCAAGTAGAATCTTTTGTCGTTTTCACTTGACGAGCAACGGCTAATATGGATATTCCCTATCCATTATATCATAATCGTATAAAAGTCAATAATTTAGGCAAGTAAATGTCCGACATTGTTTAGAAAAGATCTTTCGGGTTATAAAAAACGGAGTGAAAATGAACGGAATTCCGGCTCACGGCCCCACTTAAAGAGACGATACGATCTGGGCAATCTCCATATTTATTGGCAAGTAGAAAAGTATTTGCGAAGAAGGATTAAAAAAGCTCAAAAAACAGTACTCCAAAATTCATTAACGAATAATTACGCCTGGTTTCTAAAGCTCAAATAGGCTACCGCTTCGTTAAGAGAATTTCTCAAGGAAGTTTTCGACGCAGAAGCTTCCGCCGAAAAGCGGGCAGAAATAATTTTCCACACTCTCTCTAAGTCCCGAGAACGTGCCGCTTTCCACTTCAATTCCCGAAAGAAAAGGCAGAACTCCCAATAGATTCGCCGAGAAAACTTCTCTTAAAACGGCCGGGTTGGTCTTGGAAGCTATATCCGGAGACTCGGGGAAACCGTTTATAACAATTCCGAGCACTCTAACGTCTTTTCTCTCGGCATACTGAATCGAAAGAGCCGTATGATTCAAGGTGCCGAGTCCCGGTCGCGCGACAATAATCAAAGAAGCATTCAGATCAAAAGCCAAATCAGCCATCATGTAATCACTTGTAACAGGCACGCAGATACCTCCGGCGCCTTCGACAAGCGTTATATCATGACGCGATATATAATCCCCGACGTGGTTTAATACATCTTGAAGCGGGACCGCCGCGCCTTCAATCATGGCGGCTCTATAGGGAGAGAGAGGAGCGCGAAAACGACAGGGAGAAACTTCGGAAAGGTCGTAATCTTTTTCCAAAAAACCGTAAATGAATTCGGCGTCGCCTAAACCTTCCAGTTCCGTTCCCGTTTGAAACGGTTTTATTACGCCGACTTTAAGACCTTTCTTTTCCAGAAGGGACGCAAGCGCGGCGGTAACCACCGTTTTTCCTACGCCCGTGTCGGTTCCTGTAATGAAAAGGGCTTTGGGAAGCTCTTCCATCGAGATTGAGAGATAGTCAGGTTTATAGACCCAACTCTTTTACCTTGTCGATTATCTCTTCGGCGTGAGAGGAAGTTTTAACTTTATTCCATATATAGGCTATTTTTCCGCCTTTCTCTATAAGAAACGTCACCCTGCGAGCGGAACCGAATTTACTCTTTACCCCGTAGAGATTTATTATGTGCTTGCTCTTATCACTTAGAAGAGAGAAGTTCAGCGAATATTTGTTTCTAAAATTCTCATGGGACTTAACTCCGTCGGTACTTACTCCGACCACCCGCACTCCCAAAGCGCTCAGGTCATCTTCTCCGTCGCGAAGAGAACAGGCTTCTTTCGTGCATCCAGGAGTGTTATCCCTGGGATAGAAGTAGAGAGCTACGGCGCTTTGCGAATAAAAATCGCTAAGCTTCACCCTTTCCGAACCGTACGTCTCGGCTTCAAAATCGGGAGCCTGACTCCCTATCTCAAGATTTTTTTCCATCGTCAATCTCCTTAATCGAACCGCGATTCAGAACATCCCCAGGCTCTCCTTCGCCGCTTCGCTCATTTTGCTCGGGTCCCACGGAGGATCCCATACGATCTCTATTTTCGCTTCGGTAACTCCTTCAATCTCCTCAATAAGGTACTTAGCCTCGGCGACTATCTGCGTGGCGGCCGGACATCCGGGAGACGTCATTGTCATATCGATATTTACCCGGGAATCTTCCACGGCGACTCGGTACACAAGACCCAGATTTACTATATCTATCGGGATCTCGGGATCGTATATTTCCCCGAGAACATCCATTACGTCATTTTCGGTAACTTTGGGAGTTTCAGCGGTCTCGCTCATCGTAAAAATCACACACGGTTAAAAAAATATCGTCTCCACTCTATAATTCAATATTGCATCTGGAGCAGAAAAACTTTTCTGCTTCGCCCTGGCACTTTTCGCCGCATTGAAAACAAGTTTTAACTTTAGGCCTTGTAATAAACCAAAGCGGCAAAAACACTATCAGTATAAAAAATACTCCCGCAAACCAAAGAAGCGCCTTAGTCGTAGTCTTTCCCCTACCCTTGGCATCCGAATAAACCCAAAAAGCGACCAGAAAGGCTATCGCCGGTCCAAGAAGTTCCATTAAATGCGCTCCCCCCTATCCCAAAGACTTTATCGCTTCCATCGCGGCGACATAGTCAGGCTCATCGGCTATTTCGCTCACATATTCGGCGTGGGCGACGACGTTATTTTGGTCTACCACGAAAATTGAGCGGGCTAAAAGACGGTTTTCCTTTATAAGCACTCCGTAAGCCTCTCCGAAAGAAGCATCCAGGTAATCGGACGCCGTCCGTACCCTCTCTATTCCGGCGGCAGCGCAATACCTGCTCTGAGCGAAAGGAAGATCCATACTGATCGTTACGACCTGCACGGAATCCGAAAGCTCCACGGCTTCCTCGTTGAACCTTCTTATCTGAACGTCGCAAACCGGAGTATCGACGGAAACCACCACGTTGAAAACCTTTATATTGTCCCCGAAACTTTCAAGATCTATCTCGCTTCCCAAGGTTTCCACGCATTTGAAAGCGGGAGCCGTATCGCCTTTTTTAATTTCGGGACCGACAAGAGTAAGCGGATTTCCTTTCATTGTAACAACGTTTTCTCTCTCCATGGCGGGTTTTTTCCTCCTTATGTACGTTCTTTATTTTCCATATCAAGATCGAGGTTTATCTTCTTTGCGGTCGCGCTTGCGTCGTAAATGGAAACACCGATGACAACAATCGACGCCAAAGAATAACCTGCAACCAGAATAAGTGTACCCGAGGGAATATCTTCTAACATGGAATTTTCGCTCATTTCATAAAAAGCCTGAATCGGTTTTTGGGAAAGAACGTTTATAAAAATTATAAGAGCGAATATCGATAGGGCTTTTTTAAACTGCCCGTTGTATAACTGACCTAGTCCCGGGAAAAGGAACGAAAGCAAAATTGCCAGCCAAGGTTTCTTTCTTCCTTTTTTCTTCATAACTCGTTTCCAAAACGCTCTATCGTCGAAGAAGCCCTCGAAGCGCCGCTCCGGGACTTTTCGCCTTCATAAGAGTCTCTCCCACAAGAAAAGTATCTATTCCGCAAGACATAAGCCCCGAAATATCCTCAGGTGAAGATATACCGCTTTCACTTATTACTATCTTTTCCTTCGGAATCATCTCTTTTAAGCGCCTCGACACGTCAAGCGAAACGTTAAACGTGCGAAGGTCCCTGTTGTTTATGCCTATTATTTCACTTCGGGCCAAAAGAGCCGTCTCAAGCTCTTTTTCGTCATGCACCTCCACTACGCAACACATCCCCAAGGAACGCGCGAGTTCAAGATGCTCCTCAATTTCACCCCGGCTTAAAACCGCCGCTATGAGAAGCACCACATCGGCTCCGAAGCAGCGCGCCTCGTAAATCTGGTAAGAGTCAACGGTAAAATCCTTTCTCAGGATCGGAAGAGCCGATTGAGCCCTTATTTCCGAGAGGTAGAGAATCTGGCCTTTGAAAAATTCACGGTCGGTAAGAACCGAGAGAGCGAACGCGCCCGAGGCTTCATATTCCCCGGCAATGGACAAATGATCGAAATCCTCCCTTATAATCCCGCGAGACGGCGAAGCTTTTTTTATCTCGGATATTACTTTCACTCCGGGAGTTTTTTGGTGAAGAGAGATGAAATCAATAGCCTTAGGACGCCCGGAAGCGGCAGAAATAAGTTCCGAGACGGGAACTTTTTTCTTCGCTTCTGCGACTTCAAGCCTCTTGTGGACGATTATATCGTCAAGAATCACTTTCCCGGTCCCCGCCCGTAGCTTCGATCAGCATCTTGAGTTTTCCAAGCGCGGCGCCGCTTAAAAGCGAGTCTTTCGCGAGCGAAAGCGCGTCTTTTAGGGTATTGGCCGCGCCCGACACGTATATGGCGGCCATGGCGTTTAAGAGACACGCGTTTGTCTTCGCGCCTTTTTCCTCTCCTCTCAGCACGGAGAGAGTTATCTCGGCGTTTGATTGCGCGTCGGCTCCTCCTCTTAAATCTTCGGAGTCGTGGATTCTCATCCCGAAATCCTCGGGAGAAAGTTCATATTCGCGTATTTCCCCGGATCTAAGCTCGGCGACCTTCGTGCTTCCCGCGACGGTTATTTCATCAACCGAACCCTCGCCGTTTACCACCATAACGTTTTTAGAACCGAGGTTTTTAAGCACTTCCGCAACCGGAACTAAAAGATCTGGAGAGTATACTCCCATAACCTGGTTCCTTACGCCCGCGGGGTTAACCACGGGACCGATTAAATTGAAGACGGTGCGAATTCCAAGGTCTTTTCTGCATTTGGCCACGTTTCTCATAGCCGAGTGATAAACCGGGGCGAAGAGAAAAGCTATTCCGACCTCCAAGAGACATTCCTGCGCCAAAGCCGGAGAAATTCCTATGGTCACTCCGAGCGCTTCCAGCACGTCCGCGCTTCCGACCGGACTTGATACGGAGCGATTACCGTGTTTCGCCACGGTAACTCCCGCGCCGGAAACTATAAAAGCCGCGGTCGTGGATATATTAAACGTACCGCTTCGGTCTCCCCCGGTTCCGCAAAGGTCCACCGCGATTTCCCGATCGCAGTCTATTTTTTCCGCTTTGCTCAAAAGAGCCTTCGCGACGCCGGTTATCTCACTAACGGTTTCTCCCTTCATGCGAAGCGCCGTGAGAAAAGCGGCTATCTGACTTTCGGAAAGATTCCCTTCCATCATAAGATCGAAAATCGAAGTTATCTCTTTTTCCGAAAGATCTTCGTTTTCCACAAGTTTCGATAGCGTTTCAGTTATCATTTCCCGCAGGTTCCTTTTCAATGATTTCGGCGGCTTTATCCAAAACGCCGTTTATAAACGCGGCGGAGTTCTCCGACCCGAATTCCTTAGCCACTTCGATCGCCTCGTTTATAGTAACAGCCCGAGGTATATCGCTCAAGAAAGCCATTTCGTAAACCGACAGTCGAAGGATGTTTCTGTCTATCATGGACATTCTCGACACTTTCCAGTGTTCCGAGCAGGAGTTTACTATTCCGTCTATTGTGTCGAGATTTTCGAAAACGCCGCGGCAAAGCGCAAATGCGAATTTAAGCATATCCGCGTCCGCCGCTTCGTGATAAAGGCTGGAAAAAGATTCAAAGTCGGAACTTATGTCCAAACTATTGGGGCCACAGTCTCCCGATGTCGAATCGGCCTGATAGATAAACTGTAAAGCGGTTTTCCTAGATAGCCGTCTTTTCCCCATTTGGAAAACCTAGAAAAAAGTTTTTACGAGATTTACCATCTCAACGGCACTCAAGGCGGCTTCGCTTCCTCTGTTGCCGGACTTGACTCCCGCTCTTTCAATAGCCTGCTCGGTATTCTCCGTGGTTATTATTCCGCAACATACCGGAATCCCGGTTTCAAGAGCGACCGAGGCTAAATCTTTCGTCACTTGAGAAGCGAGAAAATCAAAGTGAGACGTCTGTCCCCTTATTATCGCCCCGACCGCCACCACGGCATCGTATTTTCCGGAAAGAGCCGCTTTTTTCGCCGCAAGCGGCGCTTCGAAAGAGCCCGGAACTTTTATTACGTCTATGGACTTCTCGGAAGCTCCATGGCGGATAAGAGTATCAATCGCACCTTCGGTCATCGGTTTCGTAACGAAACTGTTGACTTTGCTCGACACCACGGCGAAGCGAAATCCCTCGGCGCTCAGTTTTCCTTCCAAAGTTTTAGGCATATGCTTGTTCTCTACTTCGATATTGAGAGAATATTACCGTAATTGGCGGCTTTTCCCATAGCGGCTTCTTTTTCCACGTAATGCGAGATATCCAGCGGAACGCTTTCGATTATTCTGAGTCCGAATCCCTCAAGTCCCTTCACTCTTATCGGGTTGTTCGTGAGAAGCCTTATGTCCCGCACCCCAAGATCGCGAAGTATTTGCGCTCCCACTCCGTACTGCCTAAGTTCGGAGTTTATTTCCTGTCTTCCGGGAACCATCGAGCGCCCTTCCCTAGCTCTTTCGTTTGAATACCTCTCTATCTTTCTCGCGAATCCGCCGTTGCTTGACTCCTGATTTATGTAGACCACTACTCCGACGCCGTTTTCCTCTATGATTTTAAGAGACTGGATAAGCTTCGCCCTGCTGTGGCAGTAAAGCGAACCGAAGACATCGCTTAGCGAACAATCCGAATGCACTCTCACCAAAGCGGCCTTCTCTCGGCGAATATCTCCTTTTACGAAAGCCATGTGCTGAAGACCGTCTATTTCGTTTTCGAATGCTATGGTGCGAAATACTCCGTGCTCGGTAGGTACTTCGGCTTCCGCCACTTTGCGAACGAAACTCTCCTTTTCTATCCTGTACCTTATAAGATCGGCGATAGTGGCGATTTTTATTCCATGTTTTTTCGAGAACCCAAGCAAATCCTTAAGGCGCGCCATGTCGCCGTTATCCTTCATTATCTCGCAGATAACCGACGCTGAGTGAAAACCCGCAAGACGGGATATATCGACCGAACCTTCGGTGTGGCCGGCGCGAACAAGCACTCCGCCTCTTTTCGCTACCAGAGGAAAGATGTGTCCGGGGCGCACGAAATCTTCAGGCTTCGAATACTCGGATATGGCCTGTCTTATGGTCTCCGCCCTGTCATGAGTAGATATACCCGTGGTAACTCCCTTTTTCGCGTCGATCGGAACCGTAAAGGCCGTGTGTTCCGGAACATCGTTGTACTGGGGCTCTATAGGTTGAAGCGCCAGGCGGTCGGCGTCTTCTTGAGTAAGGGAGAGGCAAATAAGACCGCGCCCGTGCGTAGCCATGAAATTGATTTTTTCCGCCGTCGCGTTTTCGGCCGGAATGACGAAATCGCCCTCGTTCTCTCTATCTTCGTCATCAACAAGAATTACCAGCTTCCCTTGTTTTATGTCCTCAATAATTTCTTCAATCGAGTTCATCTTCTTTGTCCTTTAATCTTTAACGGGAGAATTTGAAATACAAACTGCATCCCTATGCAGAATATAGGATATATGGCGTTTCTGTCAATAAACGCCGATGTCATTACGTACGGAAAAGACCCACTTTTTCCTTTATCTGCTCCATATTCTCCTCGGCTATGAGTTTCGCCCTAAGAGTGCCCACACGGAGTATTTCTCTTATGTCGTCCGTTTTGCCTTCGTATCGAGATCTTTTCTCCCTTATCGGTTCAAGCAGAAGATTTATAGCTCGGGCGAGCTTTTTCTTCACCTCTACGTCTCCAACGTTTCCGGTTCGGTATCTGTCTTTTAAGTCCTCCACTTCCTCCTTATCGTCGTTAAAAAGGTCGTGATAGATAAAAACCGGGTTCCCTTCCACGGTTCCCGGAATATCCGCTCTTATCCTCTTCGGGTCGGTGTACATCGTTTTCACTTTACGCTCAACCTCTTCTTTGCCGTCGCAAAGATATATGCAGTTATTGAGACTTTTGCTCATCTTTCTGCTGCCGTCTGTACCAACAAGACGCGAAGCTTCGCTTATAAGCGGCTCGGGCTCCCGGAAGTAATCGCCGTAGAGAAAGTTAAACCTTCTGGCAAGTTCTCTGGTGAGTTCCACATGACTTAGCTGATCCTCGCCGACCGGGACTTTTGTAGCTCGAAACATAAGAATATCGGCGGCCATGAGTACCGGATACGTCAAAAGTCCGGCCGAATAGTTCTCGCCAACTCCCATATCCTGTATTTTCTCCTTCAAAGTGGGAATTCGCTGTAGCCTGGGCACCGGGCAGAGCATTGAAAGAATGGTTGACAGTTCCGTTATCTGAGGAACTTGAGACTGAACGTAAAAAACGGAGGATTCCGGATTCATTCCCACCGAAATCCAGTCAAGGACCATCTCAACTGTGTTGTCGTCAACCTCGCTAGCCCTGTCGTAATGAGTGGTTAGCATGTGAAGATTGGCGACTAGGAAAAAGCAGTCGTATTCGCTTTGAAACCTGACGCGGTTTCGAAGCGAACCGACAAGATGACCGAGATGAAGCCTCCCGGTCGGTCGGTCTCCCGTAACCAGAATCGGTTTGGAACTCACGATTAACCCTCCGGAATTTATGTGCCGGTAATGTTACTCAAACGGAAAGGATACTCAAACCTCGCGATTCATAAATTTCCCAATATTTTTCCTCTCGCGCTATTGACACCGGTTTTGCCAAACATTATCTTATTGAGAAAGTTTCTCATTTAATGTGCGCATAAACAGACCGCTTACGGTATTTTTTATAGCCGTTTTTTTCGGCTTTGGAGCGGAGATTTTCGCGAAAAAGCGCCGAGGGACTGTTTTCAAAAGAATTTAAGGAGGAGAGAGATGCATTTATCGTACAGAGCTATTATAGCTATCTTTTTTGCCGTTTCGCTGTTTTCATCCACGCCCGCTTTAGCGGCTTCCGATCAGGAGATGGAGCAGCTCAAACAAGAAATAGAGACTTTGAGATCCGAATACGAGGACCGCATTTCGCAAATGGAAAAAAAGCTTTCCGAAATGAAATCCGAAAGCCAGGAAGATACGGTTTCTTCAAAAAGCAGCTCCAACAGAATTATCTACAATCGAGATTTTAATCCCTCAATCGGAATAATTCTCGGGGGACGTTACGCGAACTTTTCTTCTGACGAGGACTCGATTCCAGGCTTTCCTCTAGGGCATGAAGGTGAACGCGGAAGAGAAGGGATGTCTCTTGGAGAAAGCGAATTGAATGTATCGGCGAACGTGGACGATAAATTCTACGGCTCAACTACGGTTGCCCTCGTGGATGAAGGAGACGCGACCGAGATTGAACTTGAAGAAGCCTATTTTGAGACTCTCCCCGGCCTAGGACTTCCCACGGGAGCAACGATAAAAGCGGGTAAGGCTTTCTGGACTCTAGGATATCTTAACGAACATCACGCTCACGCTGATGATTTTGCCGACCGACCCCTTCCTTACAGGGTTTTTCTAGACAATTCCTATAATGATATGGGAGCGCAACTTTCATACGTGCTTCCCACCGAGTTCTACTCGGAGGTGGGAGGGGGAATTTTCCGCGGAGACGACACCCCTTTCGCAAACGGCGAAGGAAGTGAAATAAACGCTTTTAGCGCATTTTTGCGAGTTGGAGGAGATCTTGGTTCAAATTCTTCCTGGAGAATCGGAGGCTATGTGCTTGACGGAGAAGCTAACGGACGAGGAGGCGGTCACGGGGAAGAACATGAAGAGCATATGGAAGAGGATGGGGATCACATGGACGAAGATGGCGAAGAAGGCTTTGAAGAGCTTTTCAGCGAAGGACTTTTCACCGGAGATACTACCCTCTACGCGGTCGATATCCGTTATGTTTGGGCTCCCGGCGGCAATGTGCGGCAAAGCGAGCTTATCCTTCAGGGCGAATACTTCAGACGTAGCGAGGAAGGCGTTTATTTACTTGAAGAAGACGGAGAAGTCATTGAAGAAAATCTCGACGGATCAAGCCACGGATGGTATGCGCAAAGCGTGTTTAAGTTTTCTCCCAAATGGAGAACCGGAGTTCGCTACTCGAAGATTTACGCGCCGGAAGATTCGGGGATAGATCACGACCCTTACGCGGTGGCAGTAATGGGAGATTGGACAAACAGCGAGTTCTCCCGAGTTCGCTTTCAGTACAACTATGAAAAACTCGCCGGGGACGGAAACGACAATCAATTCATAGTGCAGTATATAATGAGTATAGGGGCGCACGGAGCCCATAAATTCTAGGAGGAAGGAAGTATAATTATGGAAACAAGACGTATTCCTATTATAGTTTTCGTTCTGCTGGCGATACTTTTGTGCGCTCCCTCTTTATCTTTCGCGCAGATAAGAGTTTTCGCTTGCGAACCCGAGTGGGCGGCGTTGGCTGAAGAAATCGGCGGAGACAGAATAAAAGCTTTCTCCGCCACTTCCGCCAGACAGGATCCTCATTATATAAGGGCGAAACCGAGTCTGCTTGCGAAAATCAGAAAAGCCGATCTGCTTATCTGCTCGGGCGCAAGCTTGGAGGTCGGGTGGCTCCCGATCCTGCTTCAGAAGGCGAAAGCCTCTCTGCAACCGGGTTCCGTGGGCTATCTTATGGCCGCTGACATAGTACCGACATTGGAGAGGCCTCAGATTGTCGATCGCAGTTTGGGAGATATACATCCTCAAGGAAATCCCCATCTGCATCTAAATCCCCGCAACATGGACATTGTGGGTGTATCGCTTGCGAAGCGACTCGGTGAAATCGACGCTGAAAACGCCTCTTTTTACAATAAACGTCAGCAAGATTTTTCACTGCGACTTCGTGAGGCTGTAAAAAAGTGGGAATCAAAAACGGAGACCCTAAAAGGCAAACGACTTGTAGTTCACCATAAGTCGTTTTCTTATCTTATCGACTGGCTTCAAATGGAACGAATAGCGACTCTTGAGCCGAGACCCGGAATTCCGCCGACCGCTTCTCATCTGAAAAACCTTCTCAGTCGTTTAAAAAACGAATCCGAGTTCATTATTATTAACTCGCCTTACGATCCAAACGATGCGAGCGAGTGGCTTTCCGAGAAAACGGGAGCGATGGCTATTACGCTTCCCTATACGATCGGCGGGGACGAGAAAAGTAACGATATCTTCGCTCTTTTCGAACGTACCATAGACCTTCTTAAAAGCGCCTATGACGATCGAAAGTGAACTTATCGAAGTTCTGGGACCCGCGATAGCGGCGGGTCTCATGATATCTCTTACTCACGCTCCTTTGGGAATCGAGGTGCTAAAGCGCGGCATCATATTCATCGATTTGGCCGTGGCGCAAATCGCCGGGTTGGGACTTGTCGCGGGAAGCCTGCTTTTTCACGATTCGTCCGGTTGGATCCTTCAACTCACGGCTTTGGGGCTTGCGATTTCCGCGGGTCTTTTCTTCCGTAAAGTCGAAACGACAATACCGAAGTATCAGGAAGCGATCATAGGTTGCGGCTTCGTGCTTTCGGCTTCGATCGCTCTATTGCTACTGGCCGATCATCCTCACGGAGGGGAAGAAGTAAGATACATGCTTTCGGGACAAATACTGTTTGTAACATGGTCGGACATACTAAAACACGCTCCCGTCTACGCGGTAATACTGGCCATATGGTTCTTAAGACCTCAAACGCGAACCAATATCGGATTTTACCTGCTGTTCTCTTTAGCCATCACATCGTCGGTGCAGCTAGTCGGCGTTTACATAGTCTTCGCAAGTCTTATACTGCCCGCTTTGGCCGCGGCTGGTGCCAAGCGACCTCATCTTACGGCATGGATATGCGGAATCGCTTCAGTACTCTCGGGCGTAGCCTTGGCTTTAAAGCTCGATCTTCCCGCGGGTCCTGTAATCGTGGTATCGTACGCCGTAGTGGCAATGATTATTCAAGCCACGCGAAAAAGGAAATCGCGAATCGAAACTTAGATAGCGATCCGCGAAGAGGAAGACAAAGAGCGGGCATTTTAATCGCGCGCCCGGAGGGATTCGAACCCCCAACCTCTTGATCCGTAGTCAAGCGCTCTGTCCAGTTGGGCTACGGGCGCGGGCAATTCCGTGCCCGTTAATGGTGCCCTAGAGAAAACATGAGGTCAACTTGGGAAAATGAAAAATCGTAATTAACAATGCGAATTTCTTCATTATAATAGTCATCGCTAATTTTCATCCCCAAGGAATATATTATGGAAAAACTAGAATCGCTCCTAGATAGAGAAGTTAATTCCTACCTCCAAAGAGTAAAGGAAAAAGAGGAGATAAAAGACCTCGTTTCCGGCAACATCGCGCGGGAAACGTATGTGAAGTTTCTGCTTGTTTTTTACATTATAGAGTTTCTAAGTCAGCGGGCGGTAAATATGGCGAGCATAAACACTCGAAACACCAATCCTTACCTGAGCAAAAAATTCCACTCCTGCGCCCAGGGAGAGCTGGGGCACGCGGAAATAGCGCTTCGGGACTTAAAAGATATGGGGGAGAACGGAATCAATCCTTTTAGCTCCAACCTGGTGAGAGAATACGATCAATTTCTTCAAAACGCCGCCGAAGAGTTTCCCCTTGCCATACTTGGACATTCCTATCTGTTTGAAAACGTATCCGGTCTGCTTTTTCCGGAAATAAAAACGCTTCCCGATCCCTCGATGTTCATAGAGGTTCACGCGAAAGAAGATCCGGTCCACTCCGTGGCGATAAAAAGAACGGTCAGAAAAATCGAGGCCGATATCAGTCAAGAAGATATGGAAAGAATAGTGGAATTCGGAAGAGAGAGCGGAGATTATCTTATGCGTTTATTTGACTCGCTTGACTGAAGCGACGATCTCGTCGTAGCGAAAACACCATGTCAGATGATCGTTCACCAACCCCGTTGCCTGAAGGTGCGAGTAGACGATCGTAGGACCCAGAAAACGAAAGCCTCTTTTCTTTAGATCCCCGCTCACCCTTGCGGAAAGGTCGCTTGAAGCCGGAACTTCCGAAATATCGTTCCAGCGGTTAATAACCGGCGCTCCGTCTGTAAAACCCCAGATATATTTTGAGAAGCTTCCGAACTCATCGCGTATTTCCAAAAACCTGGCGGCATTGTTTATCGAAGCTTCTATTTTCTTTCGATTCCTTATTATCCCGCTGTCTTTCATCATCCTCTCTATTTCCGTATCTCCGTAAAGCGCGACTTTCTCCGGATCGAATCCGTCGTAAAGTCTTCTGTAATTTTCCCTTTTCGAAAGAACGGTAAGCCAGCTGAGTCCGGCCTGCGCGGACTCAAGAACCAGGAATTCAAAATGTTTTTCGTCGGAAAAAACCGGAACTCCCCACTCACGGTCATGGTAAGTCCTTAAAAGATCGTTTCCATTATCCCAGGGACATCTGCGCATTTTGTCTCTCTTAGCGACGGTTTAAAGAAAAGCATTATAAAGAAATCCGAAAAAAAACACCTGCGGCACCGCGACGACCGGAAGAAGTATGGCGGTCTTTTTGCCTATATTCGTCCAAAGAAGTCCAATCTCAGTATAATCCGTCACTACCCCCGCCATGAGAAATACGAAGGGATTTCCAAACGACCCGACCTTGTCGTAGATCTCAAACGCCACAAGCGAACTTCCTTCGCTGCAGACTTCTATAATAGTCGCCCCCAAAAGAGTGAGAAAAAGACCTCTTAAGTCAGGCCCCAGGTATTTCATAAAAACCTCTTTCGGCACGTAAACATCCACTAGCACGGCGATAATGAGTCCGATTATAAGCCACCAAAGAGCCATATTAGAGAGATTTAAAGTTCCTCTCAGTATTCCCGAAACGCTTTTACCGAAAGAGAAGTTCTTTAGATTTTTCCATTCGTACTCAAGCTTCTCATCCAGCGAGGAACCGGAGTCGCCAAAACCGCGACGTTCAAGAATCTGGAAGATAAAACCCGTGGTAATCGCTATGAATCCCGCCGTAACGATGAAAAGAACTCCCTTCCATCCGAAAAAGCTCACGAGAAGAATAGTCACGGGAAAATTCGCCCAGGGAGAAGCCAAAAGAAACGTTATTACCGCCGGAACTCCCGCCCCTTTTTTATAAATCTGAATCGCCATTGCGAGTATTCCGTGAGAGCAGGTGGACATAAGAAAACCGGCGGCGAAGGCGTAGAAAAGCGATCTTTTTCGCTTCCCGTCGAAGTATCTGTATATAAACCCTTCAGGGACGAAATAATCCACAGCTCCTCCCAGAAGAAAACCCGCAAGAAGCGGCAAGGCGAGCATTTTCATGTAACTCAGAAGAGAGGAATTCAAGGCCTCGAAATACGGGAGGAAAGAAACCGCGAGAATAGAGAAAAGCAAAACGAGGGAAATTTTCAGGTTCCGCCCTAATCTAGGCGGTTCGTCGGGCAACGCGGCGTGACAGCAGGAAGGTTCCTTCATTCTTACGATTTTACCATGAATCCATATCGCTAACCGAATGTTTTTCGTAATCATTCGCAGAGAATTGAAAGGGAAAATTCTCCGGTTGTTCGATTCTTTTTCTAAAGGTAGACTCCTTCGACCATGAAGAAGATTGTCGTAGCCATGAGCGGAGGCGTTGACAGCGCTACCACCGCCGCGCTTTTAAAAGCCCAGGGACATGAAGTAATAGGAATAACTATGCAGCTTTGGGATTACGGGGAGAGCGAAGGAGGATGCTGCTCGGCGGACGAGGTGTGCGACGCGAGGAGAGTCGCATACGAGATAGGAATACCTCACTATGTGGTTAACTACATGGATTCCTTCAAAGAACTTGTGGTTTCCGATTTCGTAAGGAAATACGATTCGGGAGAAACTCCCATACCTTGCGTACTATGCAATCAGTTCATGAAGTTTGATTTTCTTTTGAAGCGCGCTTTGGAATTGGATGCGGATTTCTTAGCGACAGGTCACTACGCGAGAATATCTCGCGACGGGCAAACCGGCGCTTACTCGCTTGCGAAAGCGGTTGACTCAAATAAAGACCAGTCCTATTTTCTTTTCACCCTGGGTCAGAGGGAACTTAAAAGACTGGTTTTTCCTCTTGGAGATAAAACCAAGACCGAGGTAAGGAAAATCGCCGAGGAAATGAACCTAAGAGTCGCGGAAAAGTCGGAAAGCATGGGCGTGTGCTTCATTACGGGAAACGGATACAGGGAATTTCTCGAGCCTTATCTTGAGAGAGGAAGAAAAGACGGGGACATAGTGGATATGGAGGGGAACTTCATGGCAAGGCATAAGGGAATCGCGTCTTTCACAATAGGGCAAAGACGCGGACTTGGATTCGCCAAGGGAAAACCCATGTATGTAGTAGGCATTGACGCAGAGCGAAACGAGGTGCGCGTAGGAGGAGAAGAAGACCTCTATAGCCACGCCCTTTCGGCGGATAACCTCTCCTGGGTCAACGAACCTCCTTCGGAAGAGATTGAGGTTTATTCGAAAATAAGATATCGCCACAGCGCGGTTCCCTCAAAAATAACGGTTTCGGAAGACGGAAAAGTTATAGTGAATTTCGATAAGCCGCAAAAAGCCGTAACTCCCGGCCAAGCCATAGTTTTCTACAGAAACGAAGCGGTAATAGGCGGCGGCTGGATAAAAGAACCTTTAAAACAATGAAAAAGATTTCCGTTGTGACTCTCGGATGTAAGGTCAATCAGTACGATACGGCGGCCTTGCTTAACCATCTGCCATCTTCTGAATTCGTAAAAAACGAAAATTTCGACGATCCGGCGGACGTATACGTAATAGATACCTGCACGGTTACCCACAAGGCGGATTCGGAAGCCAGAAATTACGTATACAGAGCGAAAAGATCCAACCCCAAGGGCGTAGTAATAGTGACCGGATGCTACGCGCAAGTATCGGCCGAACAGCTCTCCGCCATTGAGCAAGTCGATTACGTAATCGGAAACTCGCACAAGTCTTCATCTCTTCTGAAGACCGTGCGCGGGGGCGAGGTTCAAGTGAAACCCAAGGTGCTGATATCAGATATATTTAAGGAAAAGAAAAGAAAATTCGATACTCCCGACATAAGATTCTTTCCCGACAGAACAAGAGCGTTTCTAAAAGTCCAGGACGGATGCGATTACGCGTGCTCTTTCTGCATAATTCCGAGGGCGCGCGGAAGATCGCGAAGTCTTGAGGCCGACGAAGTTGTCTCACGGTTGGAGACTCTCGCGCGAAACGGTTACAAAGAGGTGGTTCTCACCGGGGTTCACCTGGCAAGCTACGGAAGAGACATAGGTTCGAATCTTATCAGTCTTTTGCGAGAGATTGAAAAATCGGCCGCCGTAAAAAGAGTAAGGCTCAGTTCGCTTGACCCCGCGGACACCAAAAAAGAACTGATAACTTTCGTTTCCAATTCGGAAATTATGTGCCCCAGTTTTCATGTAGCGCTTCAAAGCGGAGACAGAGACATTCTTAAAAAAATGAGAAGAAGATACAGCCCCGAGGAATTTCTCGAGTGCACGGACATGATACGCTCCCTGATGCCCGAAGCGTCAATCGGTACCGACATAATGGTCGGTTTTCCGGGAGAAACCGACCAGCAGTTTGAAAATTCTCAAGAGGTGGCGGCTTCTTCCGAACTTACCTACTTTCATGTGTTTCCTTATTCAATAAGAAAAAATACCGCCGCCGCGAATATAAAAGAGCAGATTTCTCCGCAAATAAAAAAGCAAAGAGCCGCCGCGCTTCGCAGTCTGGGCAGAAGAAAGAAAGAGAACTTCTACAGAAAGTTCGTCGGAAAAACCCTTGACGCGATTGTGGAGAACAAATTGAATTGCACGACGAACAATTACATAAACGTAAAGCTGGTTAAGGGCAAAGTCGACGTCGGAGCGGAGATAAAGGTCAAAATAAAAAGCGTAAAAGATGAGATAGCCTACGCCACGGCGGTGTGAGATATTATTGAAAATTGAAAAATGAACTCAGACCATGAAACCTCGGAGGAAAATTAGAGAAAAACGGAGTGTTTAGAGCAGACGTATTAGCCATCTCAAAGATGGTGATGGCCCCACCTAACATAATCAATTTCTATTCATTCTCACTTTAATCAGCACAAAAGGGCACGGAAGAATGGTGTATGTTGATGCGCAGTTTACCATCCGCATCTTTTATATAGCCAAACGTATACTCGACCTTGGTTTCTTCTTCACTTCCAACCGCCGTAAAGTAGTAATTACCCATGGCCGCCGCGGAATCGCCGCCAATGATCATTTTCTGTTCACCAAAACGAACTTTTGACCAAGGCCTTATGGCAAAACCGTTATCTTCGCTAATATGTCCACCCACAAAATAAGATAAAGCTTCATCAAATGTTGTACGGAATTGTTTTTCCGAAGCAAGCGTTGGTTTGAACAACACATCACCGAGATCATAGGCATAAAGCTCTTTAACATGCCGCACCGCGCGTGCTTTATAGTCACCCTTGTTAATATACAGATCGCCAATTGCCACAATGCCGTCCGCCCATGTTTTCTGCGCGTCAATTATCTCCTGCTCCGTTATCGCATGTGTCCCAACAACTGTGTTTGCCGCTTTCTCCATGATGCGCTCCTTTTTATTGCCCTAAACAACGCTAGGTTTGTAATCTTAAAGCAACTGTCTAATTCATTAAACTCTCGCTATAAACATTTCTAAACCAGCTGGTTGAAATTGCTTAACGATCCACTCCGGGAATGGATCGGGGGATTTCTCTAAGCTTTTCCATCAGGCCTTCATCTCTTTATCCATGCGGGAATCCAGCCGCTCATGGATAGCAGTCTCGTCCATACCGATGCCGATAAAGACCATCTCCCGCAGATTTTATTCAGTATCTTACACCATACTAATCATGCGTTCGAATCTCCGTTTAGGCTTAATTGGAAACATGAGGTTTTATTGCTCTATCTCAATCATGACCTCATTGCGCCTCATGAGAGGCAACGTCCACGGTGGATTATAAAAAGCGTATTTGGGAAAGCCGGTTACTGACAGATTGTTGGCTTTAACATACTCCATAAGTTTTATTTCATGCTCTTTCACGTTTTCATCATATCTTGTGCCGGAAAATGTAATGGCGACGAATTGCTTGGCAGGAATCTCTTTGAGAGTAACACTATCATTACGCGGTTTAGGAAGCGTCTCCATGTTATATCGCGAAGGCATTATAAAGCTGACTTTCCAAGAGCCGCCTGTGGATTGTTGTTGGACCGGTGCCGTCATCGCAATTTTGCCGCTTTCCTGCTGCTGTACCGGAGCAGTCATGGCAATATTTTGCTTCATCGTGTTATTACCAAAAATGTAATCCGCCAAAAGGCGAAACCCTCCCCTGATAGCATCTTCACGCTCACCATCCATCTGCACTTCCGCAATAATCATGGGCTCATATCGCCTGATCTCAATATTATCTTGAGATTCAACAACCTGATAATCCGGCGTTTCAACATCACTCATAATCGGCCCCAAAGCAACGGCGCCTATGAGAATTATTCCAACAATCGCGGCAATCATAATCCATTTCTTCTTCATATTCTTTTCCTCGCTAATTTTCCTTTTGCAAACAGCGGCACCCAAGCCGCCATAATCTTCATACCGATTCAATCACCGCGTCGTCAGATTTTTGCGCGATGTAGAAACCGTAGCTGTAGTAATCTCGGTACTTTTTGTAGAGAGCGATTTCAGCCCTTTCGGCTTTGACAATGGTTCGCGCGTCATCAGAGTTATGCTTGGCAACAAAGTGGTCAAACCTGTTTTGCAAAGTCGTATAGTAATTTTCGATCCAGCAATTTTCCGGCAGTGGAAAGTAGCCTTTCAACACAAAGTCCTGATTTTCCAAAATGCGTATTTTCTCTGATGCCGTAGCAATCTCAGGATATTCCGTATCCCAGTATTTTTGGATTTCTTCAGGGCGTTTGTTGGTCAGCCATGTGATTTCAGACGCCGCTAAAATGCCGCCGGGTTTTAAGAAGCGCTTGAAATACTCTACCCCTTTTTTAAAGCCCATATTGTAAATCGAACCCTCTGACCAGATGGCATCTAAACTGCCTTCTTCAAATGGCAGCTCTTCCATGGAGCCTGCCAGTGTCGTTATTTTATCCGATAGGCCACGCTTACGGGCATCCGCGTTCAGAACATCTAAGAAGTCCTGAAACAGATCAACGGCCGTAATTTTGGCGTTCAGATTCTCAGCCAGCGTGATCGTTGAGGCTCCGGTGCCGCAGCCAATATCCGCAACTTGCATGGGCTGGGAGGCGTCCATCAGTCCAGCCAGATGCAATGCCCGCTTGGTGTGCTCATCGCTTCCGGGACCTTGGCGTTTGTTACCTTTGTGTAAATCAATCAGTAAGTCGTAGTTCATAATTCGCCTGTATTTTTCTTGTTATTGACATCGAGTTTGTAGTCAATGGCGGAGAGAGTGGGATTCGAACCCACGAAGGGGCTTTCACCCCTTACTCGATTAGCAATCGAGCGCCTTCGACCACTCGGCCATCTCTCCGACAAAATAAATCGGCGGGAAAAAGGGAAAGATAACTTAAAGAAAAAGAGAGTCAAAACTCCAATGTTTCTCCGTTTTTTATGTCTGGAAAGAAACAATCTCCAAGAGATTCAAGACCTGATCCTCTTTGTTTTCAACAACCCAGTTTTCGCCGTTTTTAAAAAGAAGGCTTTGCCCCGTGGCAAGCTCACGCGCACTGTTTTCATAAACGACTAGCGCTTTTCCCCGAACAACTACCAAAATTACATAGTTTGAAAAATCGTTTTCGAAGGTATAGGACTTACCCGGCGGAAGAGTGATTTTCGCCGTGCTTGAAGATTCCTCTTTTTCAATTTCCTTCCTTGCTCCCCGAAAACGGCCCACACTTGGGGACCAACTTGCCTCCTTTCTATCTTTTTTCTTTAGTTCCTCGGCAAATTCCCCGGCTTTATGAGAAGAATGGATATCCGAGACGAAAACCGCATCTTCAGTTTCAATCACCGCCGCGTTTCGAAGACCGCTTACGCACACCAGTCTGGAACCGCTTTTTACAAGCGACCCTTCGGTATCGCTTATAATCACGTCTCCGCTAATCACGTTGTCTTTGGAATCTTTCGGAAGAAATTCGTAAAGAAGCCGCCATGATCCTATATCGCTCCAAGGGAAAGAAGACGGTATTACCGCGGCGCGATGCGTTTTCTCCATTATGGCGCGGTCGAATTGAACGGAAGGAAGTTCGGCGTAAACATCTTGAATAATTGCCTTTTGAAAAGCTTTTTTAACCGGCTCGTACACCTCCGGACAATAGGTCGCGTATTCCCGGATAATCACTTCGGCGCGAAAAACGAACATGCCGCTGTTCCAGAAAAAGTTTCCGGAGCGCAAATATTCAGAAGCGATTTCTCTTGACGGCTTCTCGACAAATCTCTTTATCTTAAGCGCTCCCCGGGAAAGCGCTTCTCCCCCTTCGATATAGCCGTATCCGGTTTCGGGACTAAACGGAGTAATACCGAAAGACACCAGGTAATCATCTTCGGCGATCGAGACGGCCCTACTGATATGATCGTGAAAACTTCCCTCGACATCCAAAATGTGGTCCGAAGGAAAGACCATTATTACGGCATCTTTATTTCGAGAATATATCTCAAGTGCGCCAAGAAGAATCGCGGGAGCCGTGTTTTTACCGACAGGTTCGGTCAGGATTTCCACTTCTCCAAAAAAATCCGTGGAGCGAATGTCTTCTTCTAAAAGCGAGCGTTGTTTTTCCTCAAGCACAACGAAAATATTTTTCGCGGGAACGATACCGACGGCGCGTTTAAGCGTAAGAACTAAAAGCGATTCATCTCCGTTGATTCGCAAAAATTGCTTGGGAAAAGATTTTCTTGAAAGAGGCCAAAGTCTCGTTCCCGTCCCGCCGGCGAGAATAAGGCAATAAAGATTTTCGTTAAGCATTTTAATAAAGCCCGATAATCTAAAAGATACTTTTTAATACCCTACCTGATGAGGTTCTTTCAAAAGATCCCAAAGTGTTTTCACCGGATTAAAGGTGGAAGAGGGAACTTCCGCGAAAACGGTTATCCATCCGGACATTGAACCGTTCCAGAGTCCGGGAAGTTCAAGCGCCTTTATCTTCCCGGAACCGAAGGTCTTCTCGGTTAGAATTCCCGCCTCCGGATCGGCGAAGTCAAACAGATTGAATTTCTCTCCCTTAAAATTCTTCACTCCGCAAACAATGTCCACCGGGTTAAAATGCGTCGAGCTTTCCCATACGCGTCGCTGGGAAAGAGATTTTTGGTCGATTTCGGCGCTTTCAACTATCTGAAGCGACTCTCTGTTCTTCACTTTAACCCAAAAAGGACCTCCTCCGGGCTCTCCCTCGTTTCTCACTACCCCGCACACTCTTATAGGTCTGTTTAGCGAGCGAAACAAAAACTTTTTTTTCTCTTTTAGGGAAAGTTCCAAAAGTTCCCGGGAGATATCCATGAAGAAATTCTCCCGGAAAAAAGAAGTTATCTCACCCTCGAGAGATTTAGAGAGCCCGCGAGAGTGAAGAGTTTCCGCGTAGCGAAAAACTTCTTTCTGTATGGAGAGAAGGAAGCCTCCGAGCGTTTTTTTCCATTTAATCGTATCGGGGAGAAATTCCTCTTTCGAAACGTTATCTATGTTTTTTATGAAAACGCAGTCATAGGAAAGTTGATTCAGATTTTTTAGAAGCGCTCCGTGCCCAGCCGGCCTCTTGAGCAAAGACCCGTCGGTATTCGTAATTGGGGTATTGTCAATTGAGACGGCGATGGTATCCGTTTCGGGATCTTGAATCGAGTAAGTTACTTTAAAGGAAATTTCCTCGGAGGAGAAAAGAGAAGAAGCATTCTTTTCTTCGCAAGCGAACCGTTCCGCGAAGTCGGGCGGAATTGTAAAATGCATGGAGGCAGTTTGGCGCGAACTTATATAGCCGATAGCTTCTTTGAAGTGCTCGCAAAAAGCCGTGCTGAGTTTCGTTCCGTATTTGTGAAAAGGTACAAGCCCTTTGGGGATTTTTTCGTAACCCAGACCGTTTTCGCCCAGGATGGCATCCAGAAGAAAAATCGTTTTTCCGGAAGAAATGAGTTTTTCCGGTTTTTCTTCGAATTTTTGCTCAAGCAGCCCGTAAAAAGGAAACTTCTTTATGTTTGAGGAGAATTTCTCAAGTATTTTCTCATGTTCCGGGCTTAAAACGGCATTGTTTTCACGCAAAACATCCCGAAGCGCGCCGATATCCTTAAACATCCGGGACGCGGCTCCAGAAGCCGGAACGAATTTACATACTTTTATGTCGCAAAGAGAATCTTCGTATCGGCGTCCGTGGGCTAGGGATTCGTTTTCATCGAATTTTATTATTCCGTCTCCCACAGTCGCAGGCCGAATAAGTCTGCGGGGAGGGTAGCCTTTTTTAAACCGCTCGATCTGTTTTTGAATATTCAAGGCAGAAATTTTTAAAAGATTACGAACAAATTCCCGAAAGCGGATCGGCTTTTTATTTTTCCGCAACCGGTATCGGATTAACTATACATCAAAAAGCCCCGAGAATCCCTATTGGTCAAGTGAACGGCAAACGGAAAATCTTCACCTTGAATCACCGCCGCTACGGCGAGCGAAAAAAGGATCTGAAAGTTTAGCTTCCGGAGTTAATGGGGATGCGGGACCGACGGGATTTGAACCCGCGACCTCTGGCTTGACAGGCCAGCGTTCTGACCAAGCTGAACTACGGCCCCGTATAAATCAAATGGTGGGCGGTACAGGATTTGAACCTGTGACATCCTGCTTGTAAGGCAGGCGCTCTCCCGCTGAGCTAACCGCCCGCGAAAACCGAAAAGCAGGCAATTTCTATAACCGAATAACCATATTTTGTCCAAGACAAAACAGGTCAAAGTCCATGTTCCGCGATAAATCTTTCCGCATCTATAGCCGCCATGCATCCGCTCCCCGCGGCCGTTATAGCCTGCTTGTACCTTGTATCCTGTATGTCTCCGGCGGCGAAAACTCCCGAAACGCTTGTTTCGGAAGTGCCTTCTTTCGTTATCAGATAACCTTCGTCGTCCATTTCTAGCTGTCCGCCGAAAATCTGGCTGTTGGGAGTATGGCCTATGGCAACAAAGACTCCCTGACATTCTTTTACGTAACTCTCTCCCGTATCGACGTTTTTAACCAGCACTCCGGTCACTCCGCCCTCTTTTGAGCCGAGCACCTCTTCAACAACCGTATTCCAGATAAAGTCTATTTTTTCATTCTCCATAGCCCTTCCCTGCATTATCGCCGACGCTCTAAGACTGTCTCTTCTGTGAATCACCGTTACGCGAGTGGCGAATTTGGTAAGAAACATGGATTCTTCCATAGCGCTGTCCCCTCCGCCAATCACCACAAGCTCTTTGCCCCTGAAGAAAAAGCCGTCGCAAGTCGCGCAAGTTGAAACTCCGTAACCCAAAAGTTCGCGCTCCGAAGACAAACCCAGCATTTTGGCGGTGGCTCCCGAAGATATAATGAATGTCGAGGCGAGCATATCTTCATTCTTTGTCGATACGCGAAACGGCCTACTTGAGAAATCGACCGCGGTCACCGATTCGTGCACGCATTGAGCTCCGAAACGTTTGGACTGCTCTCTTATAAGATCCATAAGCTCCGGACCCATTATACCTTCCGGAAAACCCGGGAAATTCTCAACATCCGTCGTAGTCGTAAGCTGCCCTCCGGCTTCCGGACCTTCAAACACGAGAGGCTCGAGATTCGCTCTAGCCGCGTAAAGAGCCGCGGTGAGCCCCGCGGGGCCTGAGCCCATAATGATTACCTTGTGAGCGTTTTTCAATCTTTCTCTCCACCCCGATGCAATTACCTTGCAAAACGGTAATCCTATACTACATTCGAATAGTCGTTTTTCAAGAAATCTAAATATATCGTCGCGACGGAGAAAATCACCGCTTTATAACCTCGAAATATGACGAAACCCGCAAAGAAAACCCCGCTTTATGAAAAGCACGCTTCCCAAGAAGCGATTTTCGAAACTTACGGAGGATTTTCCCTTCCGAAAAGCTACGGCGACTCGCATTTGGAAGCTAAAACGGCGAGAAAATCGGTGAGCGTAACGGATATTTCCGATAGAGCGAAACTGCTTGTGTCGGGAGCTGACCACCTGAAGTTCCTACAGGGAGTACTCACAAACGACGTAAAGAAAAAAATTCCCGGAACCGGAAACTACGCGGCGATACTGACCCCGAAGGGGAAAATGATCTCGGACATGAGGATTTTTAAAAACAAAGACTCCGTTTATATCGACATGGAGCCCGCGATGAGCGAAGATATCGCGCAGCTTTTTCGGAAATTGAAACTTTCATACAAAGCTGATGTGGTTGATCTCACCGAAGACTATTGCCTTTTACACGTTTGCGGTCCCGATTGCGAAAAGTTTATCGGCAAGCGGTTCCATTTTAATCCCGAAGACATGAACGAATACGATCATACGGGAATCGGGAAAGCGACCTTTTTTAAACTCAACAGAACCGGCAAAACCGGCTTCGACATTCTTTTCACTAACGAAGACGCCCGGGAGATATGGAAGCACTTCGCGGAAGTTTCATCAGACATCGCTCTTTTCGGTCACGACGCGATGGAAATACTTAGAATCGAGGCCGGCATTCCCGTTTACGGAAAAGATATGGACACCTCCACCATACCGATTGAAGCTGGAATCTGGGACGCTTTGGATTTCGAAAAAGGATGTTACGTCGGGCAAGAGGTGATAGCGAGAATAAAATGGAGAGGGAGAGTGAACTGGCACCTCGCGCACTTCGTTTCCGAGCGAAACGGCATAGCTTTGCCGGGAGACACTCTTGAGATTGAAGAAAAAAAAGTCGGAAGAATAACATCTTCTGCATATTCCCCTAATCTAGAAAAAAATATCTCGATAGGTTATATAAGGCGGGAATTCCAAGATTTTCAAGGGAAAATAAGGGTAAAAAGCGGCGAGCGTGAAGATGAAATTCCAAACGCGGTAAAAATTAAAAAAAACCTTTTATCATCTCTTCCTAATAGTTAAAAAACATGCTAGATTTTACAGGATAAACTATCTTCAATTAGAGTTTCGGTAGCTTTACGATCGCTTTCCTTAAGTACCGTCTCTCTCTAAGCAAGGATTTCTAAACACAAATGAACATATTTGAAAAGCTTTTGGAATATATTTCAAGCGATTTGGCAATTGATCTTGGGACCGCGAACACCCTCGTGTACTCAAAAGGCAGGGGAATAGTTTCAAACGAGCCGTCGGTGGTTGCGGTGCAGGACATTCCGGGGCAGAAACCGAAGCTTATAGCCGTGGGACACCAGGCCAGAGAAATGGTTGGAAGAACACCTCAGGCAATCAGAGCCGTAAGACCGCTTCGTGACGGCGTGATAGCGGATTTCGACGCCGCGCAAAAAATGATTGAATACTTTATAAACAAATCTAAAGACAAAACATGTTTGCTGCGCCCGAGAATAATAGTCTCAATCCCTCTTGAGATTACCGAAGTGGAAAAAAGAGCCGTAAGAGAATCCGCCGAGGCGGCCGGGGCGAGAAGAGTTTATCTTATCGAAGAAACCATGTGTGCGGCGATAGGAGCCGGAATAGAGGTAAGCAAACCTTCGGGAAGCATGGTAGTCGACATAGGCGGAGGCACAACCGGAATAGCGGTTATTTCCTTATCGGGAATAGTGGTAAGCAAATCGATTAAAGTCGGCGGAGATAAGATGGATGAGGCGATACAACAGTGGGTGAAGAAAAACTATGATCTCATTATCGGATACACAACGGCCGAAACTTTGAAAAAGAAATTTTCTTTGCAACCGGAAATAGAAGGTGCCAGAAGCCCGCAAATGACCGTAACGGGGAGAAACACCGTCTCGGGAGTCCCTTCAAATATCTCTATTAATATAGAGGAAATTGAAAAAGCCCTAGAAGGCCCCGTGAATCAGATAGTTGAGGCTATATTACAGACCTTGGAGATAACTCCTCCGGAACTCTCGGCCGATGTCTTCAATTCCGGAATAATGCTTGCCGGAGGCGGTTCGCTGCTTAGAGGGATTCGCACTCGAATAGAGGCAAAAACGGGAATCAAGATAAGAAGAGCGGAACAGCCTCTTGACTGCGTCGTTTTAGGCTCCGGAAAAGCCCTTGAAGATATAGATCTATTGAACTCCGTGTCCGTATAGAGACAACGAAAACATTCGAAAAATTCCCTAACTCGGTAATTGCGAAGCCGCCTGAAGAACAATAAGAAGAATAATCCGCGACCCGAAGTCACAATCTGAGATACTCTCGCCACACTTCCAAAATCCGAGTGGAAAAAAGTTCCTAACCTAAAGGACTCTATTTGTAATTACCACGCAAGAAATGCGGATTAAGCGCCTCGAGAGGCTTACTCGCTTGAACCGCTTGAAATTAAAACCGTTTAAAGTCAAAATTTTATATAATTGTGTTTTTTTTATTAATCTTTGAATTTCTACAACTATTTATGTATAATATTTACAATATATAGTATAGGTCATCCTAAGATTCACACTATATAGTTTCCCGGTGCGGTGAAGAATTTTTTTAAGAAAAATCAGCTTCTTTTATCCTTCGTTCTTATAATTGCGTTGATTAATTTCCTTCCGGCAATTTCCGGCCTTGCGGATAAAAAGGATTCTTACACCACAAAACTTATGCTTAGCCTTAATTACGGTTCCGGTACCTTAGCAAACGATATCAGAGGGGGAATAAAGCACTATTGGGACCATTATATCGACTTGGTGGATACAAGCATTGAAAACGCGAGACTCAAGACGCGACTTAAGGAGATGGAAACGCAAGGTCTGAGACTTGAGGAGATGAGACTCGAGAACGAAAGGCTGAGAACTCTTCTTGACTACAAAAACTCTTCCGAGGGAGAAATGCTTGGAGCTAAGGTAATAGGAGGAAGTCCTTTGGCCACGGGACCCGGATTTCTCATAATAGACAAAGGTACTTCTTCCGGAATACGGGAAGGATTCGCCGTATTGAGCAACGGCAAGGCTATCGGAACCGTACACTCGGCAAGCAAAAGAACTTCGATGGTGATGCTCGTTACGAACCCCTCAAGCGTAGCTGACGCCATCGTGCAAAGAACACGCGCGAGAGGAATAGTGACCGGAAACGGAAATGATTACGTTATGAAGTACATCGAGCAGGAAGAAGACATCGTGGTCGGAGATAAGATTATATCTTCGGGAAAAGACAAAATCTTTCCGAAAAACGTCATAATAGGAACCGTATCCAGAGTTGAGTGGGACAGAGGACTTCAGCAGGCGATAGTAAAGCCGGAAATCGACGTAAGCAGGGTTGAAGAGGTCCTTGTATATCTCAATTAGCCCCATCGAGCCGGGTTAAAGCCGCAACTACAATGAGATTGGGATACCCCTTTTTTCTCTACCTGTTTTTCTCCCTCGCCCTTATAGTCGTTCAGACATCTTTAATACCGGCGACTTCTTTTGGCAAATTCACTCCCGATCTAAACCTGATCATAATAATCTTTATAGCCATTAGAACCGGAATACCGAATCCGTTCGTACTCGCGGGGTTTAATGGATTTCTCATGGATATTTTTTCGGGCGGACCGATAGGGTTTCACACGCTTACGAGACTGGCTGTCTTTCTCTCGCTGAAAATCGCCATACGCAACATGAACTACGATCGAGATAATTTCATATTCATATCTTTGTCAATGTTCATTTGGACTCTACTCCTGCACCTGTTGCTGTTTGCGGTATCCTTACTTCAGGGAAGCGAAGAATTGATAGTGTATCTAAGCGTCGACCTAGCGCTTTATCAGGCGGCCGTCAATACAGCCGTAGGGGTCCCGATAGCAATGCTTCTGAAAAAACTAAATGGAATTACTAAAACATAGACTGAAAATAGCTCTTTTTGTCCCCCTGCTCTTTTTCTTCGCCTTTTCGGGAAGGCTGTTTTACCTGCAGATACACAAGGGGGCGGAGTATAAGAGTCTTTCCGAAAAAAACATTTTAAGAATCCTGGAACTACCTGCCCCCAGAGGACGAATATTTGACAGAAACGGGAAGAAAATCCTTTACAACAAACCGTCTTTTAACATACAGGTGTTTCCGAAAGAAATAACCAATGCGGAAAAGCTTGCCGAAAAACTCTCGGAAATAACAAACGTTCCCAAAGATAGTCTTCTGGAAAAACTTCGAAAAATAGCCAGTTCGGAAAGTTTCAATCCCGTCACAATAGCCGAAGACATAAGCAGAGAAAACCTTTTATTGATCGAAAAAAACAAAGAGGGGTTAAGTGGCGTGTTTTTGGAATTGGGACATAAGAGGTTCTATCCGTACGGAGAAGCCGCAGCTTTGCTCCTGGGATATTCGGGCATCGCCAGCGGAGATGAAATAAAATCCGACCGTCGGATCAAATCGGGAACCCGGGTTGGGAAAATGGGCGCGGAGAAAGTTTTTGATAGCGAACTCAGGGGAACAAGCGGCATCAAGCACCTGTTTGTCAACGCGTACGGAAAGACCGTATCCGGCTCTTTCTCGGAATTGCCCCTAGACCGTCAGAATAAAGAAATGGTTCCTGGAAAAGATATAAGTCTTTCAATCGATATCGATCTGCAGATAATCGCGGAAGAAACTCTGGGAGACGAAAAAGGAGCTATTGTCGCGATGGACGTAAAAACCGGGGAGATACTCGCCATGGCGAGCAATCCGTCTTACAGCCCCGAAGACATTTCAAAAGGAATTTCGTCCGACGTATGGAAGGAAATAGAGAAAGGGGATTCTTTTTCTCTCCTTAACCGCTCAACTCAAGGCACCTACCCTCCCGGCTCCACTCTCAAGATAGTTAGCGCTTTCGCGCTCCTGAGGGAAAAAGCGACGAAACCAAATTCTTCGGTGCATTGTCCCGGGTATCACACAATAAATGGAAGACGCTTTAACTGCTGGGAGAAAGAAGGTCACGGCTACATGAATCTTCGCGACGCTATTGTGGAATCGTGTGACGTGTACTTCTACAAACTTTCCCAGAAACTCGGAGTTGACAAGTTTCACATGTATATGAAAAAATTCGGATTCGGAGAGAAAACCGGCGTGGAATTGCCGGAGAAAAGGGGCCTTAATCCTTCGAGAACGTGGAAAAGAAAACACCTGAGAAAAGACTGGTATCCCGGAGAAACCGCGCTGTTGTACATAGGGCAAGGATATATTAACGTAACCCCTCTTCAGATAAACGTCATGACTTCGGCGATAGCCAACGGAGGCGTTCTGGTCAGACCGACGATAAGGAAAATTGAAGGGGAAATACCTCAAGAGACTAACGAGACAGTTCAGAGTCTTGAAAAGGAATACGTGACTTTTCTAAAAAAAGCGCTTTATGAAGCCGTAAACGGTCACAAAGCAACGGGGATCCCGGCAAGATCGAGCCAAACATCCATTTCCGGGAAGACGGGAACAGCCCAAGTCGCCTCTTTGCAGGTGCAAAAGGAGTCTAAGCAAAAACAATTCAGAGACCACGCCTGGTTTACCTCCTACGCGCCTTCTGACTCCCCGGAAATATCGGTAACCGTCCTGATTGAAAATGGAGGCAGCGGAAGTTCGCAGGCGGCTCCCAGGGCGAAAAAAATCATTGAGACTTACTTCAAACTGCGGAAAAAACGAGACAAGATATGATAAATAGTCTGACCAAGTCTTTCTTTCTCCCTTTGCTGATTCTGCTTTGCGCCGCGGGGCTTATAAACCTCTATGGCATCTCGCAATCCGGCGGTCTTTCGGTGTTTAAAAAACAACTTATATGGACCTTCGTCGGAATAGTGGCGATGATATCCATAAGCCATCTAAGACCTTCCACGCTTAGAAAGCATTCTTTTGGAATCTACTTGGTTTTATTGATCACGCTTGGATTGGTTTTCTTGTTCGGAAAGACCGTATCCGGGTCCAAAAGCTGGTTTCAGATGGGACCCGTCTCAATGCAGCCCTCTGAATTTATGAAAATCGGAATAATAATGGCCATCGCGAACCACTACGCGACGGACGTTATGCACAGAAGCAGTTATAGTCTCGCCGACATCGCGAAACCGCTTGCGTTTTTGCTTCTTCCCACTATGGCGGTTGTTCTTCAATCCGACATGGGAACCTCATTCGTCATGTTTCTCACGGGTTCAAGCATGATTCTTCTTTTGGGAATCCGAAAAAGAACCATTGTAGGCATAGCGATATTAGTTGCCATATCCGTCTTGCCGGTTTGGCACTTCGTGATCAAAGATTATCATAAGCAGAGAATACACTCTTTTTTGGACACTTCTTCCGACCCTTTGGGAATAAGTTACAACTCAATCCAGTCTCAGATAGCCATAGGTTCCGGAATGGGTTACGGGAAAGGATTTTCTCTCGGCTCTCAGTCCAGCTTGAACTTCCTACCGGCGCATCACACGGATTTCGCCTTCTCGGTAATAGGCGAGGAATGGGGCTTTCGAGGTTCCGTATTCGTTCTTCTTCTGTATTTTTCCATAATTCTTTTCATTCTTATCACCGCCATGTCTCTTGAAGACCGCTTTGCGGTAATCGCGTGCTTCGGAATAGCGGCAATGTTTTTCTGGCACGCGGCAGTGAATATCGCGATGATTACGGGACTTCTTCCGATAATCGGCACTCCTCTTTTCTTCATCACCTACGGAGGTTCCTCCACCCTAACCGCTTTTATGGGAATCGGAGTCGTGCTGTGCCTAAAAAAGAAATAGCGAAAATTCAAAACTCTTTATAAGCGCGCCAGAACGAGAATTTCCCGCTGGAAGTAAATAAACTGACCGGTTTTTCTGCTTCAAGAACCGTCAAACCGCGCGGCGTCGATGCCATAGCCGTTTGCGCGGAAGTTTTTCGTTTGTTTTTCCGAGGTAGAAGTGTTGCTACAAAGTGAAGGTTTTAATACAAAACGCCGGCTCGGCTATCTCGCTTAAGCAACCGAACCGGCGTCTTTTAACTATCTTTATTTCTCTGCTTAATTAACCGTGATAGTGGCCCCGAAGGAATCCGTATCGGTTATGGAAGACGTATTAACCCTAACCGTCTGATCCCCAACTCGTACCACGTAACTGCTTCCCACGTTATCCACACCGGCTGTCGTTCCCGCGGGAAATCCTTCGAAGCTAAGCTTGTATCCCGTCTTGTAGTCAGACGTTATCGTGTCGTCACCCTCTCCGGCCTTAACTATGAACGTAATGTTTCCCGAATCTCCGCTAATTCCCACACTGTCGTCCCCCGGTCCTCCGTTTATCGTTAACGGAGCTTCCGCAGTACCTTTATCGCTCGTATTGGTAAAAGTTATCGTGTCATCGTAGTTGCTTCCGATAACATTTTCTATAGACGCGCCGTTTGGTATGGTAATAGCAGGCATATCCGTGTTTTCCGGTAGTTCGTATCTTTCGTAGCTTGCCGTGTCGGTTCCCTGATTGGCACCATCTTGAACTTTAGCCGAATCTTGGGGGTCTAAATAAAAAGTATCATCGCCTGTGTTAGCGCTAATCTCCGTATCCTCCGCTCCATCCACCGCGTCGATTATGTCGTTCCCGACTCCTCCATGAAGCGTGTCGTTACCCTCTCCGCCATTTAGCGTGTCGTCTCCCGCTCCACCGCCTAACGTGTCGTCGCCATTGCCGCCGTTTAACGTGTCGTTTCCGGCGTCACCGCTTAGAGTGTCATTCCCGGCATCGCCGTTTAACGTGTCGTTGCCTTCGCCGCCGTTTAACGTGTCATTTCCAACTCCACCGTTTAACGTGTCGTCGCCATCATCACCGTTTAACGTGTCATTTCCAACTCCACCGTTTAGAGTATCGTTTCCTCCCCTACCCTCAAGAAGGTCATTTCCTATAAGACCATCAATCCTATTGTCAACTTCATTGCCTCGCAATCTATCGTGGTGAGTGTGTTGTTGGGTTATCTTTTCATCATTTGTACCAACTATATTCTCAATGTTTCTCCACGTAACGGCGTGAGGGCCAGAACCATTGGTGACTAGAACTACAATTATACCGAAGCCGGTGCTCTGTGGTTCTCCTGGAGCAATACGTGAGAAATCGATCGTATCCGTACCTTCTCCACCGTCAAACGAGTAGTCATAATTATCGAAGTCTATTTCGTAGTAAGTATCGTCGCCGGGACCACCTTCAATTATGTCCGCTCCTAGTCCCCCTATGAAAATATCATCTCCTTCCCCTCCCTGCATCATGTCAACACCGGCACCACCTTCAATTATGTCATTCCCGCCGCCGCCTATGAGAGTGTTGTTTCCTTCGAATCCTTCTATGATATTGTCAGCGTCATTGCCAATGAGAATATCGTCTTCGTTAGAACCTTTAATATTCTCTATATTCCTTAGAATGTCTCTCCCGTAACCACCGTCGCTTTGCTCCTCGCACTTTGACAAATCTACTCGCACCCCGCCTCCTATAACCGTGGTTAGGGGGTAAACTATCGTATCGATTCCCTCTCCGCCGCAGAAAATGTCGTCTCCGCCTCCCGACCGTATCGTGTCGTCTCCGTCTCCCGCGAAGACAAAGTCATCGCCCAACCCCGCGTCAATCACGTTGTCTCTTCCGTCTCCGCATACCACATCGTCACCGTCTCCACCGTTATAGTCTTTGCTTGCTCTTTGGGATATTTCAACTTCGCAGGAGAAATCGGCTCTGCAGTAGTCAATACTCTCACATGGTGTATCACCCGGTTCGGATCCGTCACCTCCGCCATCACCTCCACCTCCACCGCTACTGCCGCCACCCGACCCCGGATCAGTCCCCGGTCCCTGCGGTCCTTGTGGCCCTTGCGGTCCCTGCGGTCCCGCGGGTCCCACATCTCCCGTGCTGCAACCGGAAAGACCGATTACTGCGACGCTCATAACAAAAACCAATAAAAAAAGCTTAACGATTCTCATTCTAATCATCCTCCAGAGGAACTCTGTATATTAAATGTAAGTTTGAACTGCTTAGGCTGGGGAAATTCTAACATTTCGAAGGGGGAGGGGCAAGTGAGCACAAACCAGAGCCGGGTTTTCTTGACAGGAAATTAACATTAGATACAATCTACGCCGATTCTGGAAATGGAGGAATAATGCTCCTATTTCCGCCTAAGTCTTTGAATATTTTCCGTTTACCGGTAAACAGCCAAAATAGTCACATATTTATGCGGAGGTTTTTGTTTTTCTTTAATCTTATGCTTATATCGAACGTATCCGCGATTCCTTTCGCACTTGAGGCCGAGGCGCTTTCAAACGTAAATGACGTCAAAGAAATAGGGTTTGAGGAAAAGCTCGGGTCTTCCATAGATATGAACACGGAATTTCGCGGGGAAAACGGAGAACCGGTAAGCATTTCCTCTTTTTTCGAAGGGGCTAAGCCGGTGGTCTTAAGCCTCGCGTACTTTACATGTCCCAGGCTCTGTCTTCTTGGCACCGACGGAGTTTCAGAAGCAATAAACCAGTTAAATTCTTTTAGACCCGGGAATGACTACACGGTTTTAACGGTAAGTTTCGACCCGGAGGAATCCTATGAAGCTATAAATTCCAACGCCACAAGATATAAGAAAGCTCTAGGCGGCGGTACGCAAGAAGCCGAAGGCTGGCATTTTCTCACGGCGACCGAGGAAGACATATTGAAACTGACCGATTCGGTAGGATTCCGTTTCAAAAAAGACGGCGACGAGTTCGCGCACGCTTCGGGAATAGTTATACTTACTCCGGAAGGGGTGATTTCGCGGTATCTCTACGGAGTTCAGTACGATCCCCGTAACTTCAAACTATCGCTGATAGAAGCTTCCGAGGGGAAAATAGGTTCCTCAGAGCTTCTTAACAAAGTCCTAATGTTTTGTTACCAGTTTGACCCGGTCGGAAAAAGATACGCCCTTGCGGCTCTTAACGTCGTAAAGGTTGGAGGGATGATAACCCTCGCCGCTCTCGTAACGTTTCTTTATTTTATGTGGAAGAGAGAAAAGAAATTCATTTAATTATCTGCGGAGGTTGCAAATCGTAAATGTCCAGCTGGATACCGGAATCGGCTTCTAATCTTGCCCCAAGCGTCGATAACATAACTCTGTTCGTAACCATACTGTCGGTATTTTTCTTCGTCCTTATTTCAGCGGTCCTCGTGGCTTTCGCAATCAAGTACAGAAGGAAGAGCGAGGATCAGGAAACCGCTTACATAACTCATAATCGGCTTATAGAAGTAATATGGACCGTAATTCCGAGCGTGCTGCTTATGGTAATCTTCGTGTGGGGATGGGTAGCTTTCAAAGAGCTTCGAACCCCGCCTCCCGAAGCGATTGAAGTCAACGTTTCGGCGAAACAGTGGTTATGGGAATTTGAGTATTTCACGGGGAAAAAATCGCTGAACGAACTGTTCGTACAGCAAAATAAACCCGTAAGACTTATAATGAGGTCGGATGACGTACTGCACAGTTTTTTCGTCCCGCAGTTCAGAGTAAAACAGGATATTCTTCCCGGAACTTATACTCAGCTTTGGTTTACCCCCACCAAAGTCGGAACCTATGACATTCTGTGTGCCGAGTACTGCGGTTCCGGACACTCGAAAATGCTTGCGAAAGTAAATGTGCTCAGCCCCGAATCTTTCGCAAGGTGGGAAAAAGGAGACGAGCTTGAAGACGGCGTCTCGGTTGCGGCTATAAGCATACCTCCGGCCGAGAGAGGGAAAAATCTTTACTCCCAGAGAGGTTGCCTAGCTTGTCACAGTATAGACGGCACGGAAGTAATAGGACCGACGTTTAAGAATCTCTTCGGAAAAATGGAAATTCTTGAGGACGATTCATCGGTGCTTGTGGATGAAAACTACCTGAGAGAATCTATTTACGAACCTCAGGCGAAAATGGTAAAAGGCTACCCTCCCAACATGCCTTCGTTCAAAGGCATATTATCCGAGGAAGAAGTAACCGCTCTTATAGAATATATAAAAACGGTCAAGTAGAAGACGGCATTATGAAACAAGGAGAAAAAGATGGCTAACGGAGTCATGACACAAACCCAGCAGCATACTTCATTTTTGGCTCAAGGAGGTTTAAAGTCGTGGATTTTAACTACTGACCATAAACGTATCGGGATTCTCTATCTCGTTACGATTTCGTTCTTCTTCCTTATAGCGGGAATCGCGGCTCTTGGAATGAGATACGAGCTTATGACTCCCGAGCTTGATTTTTTCAGAACTCCGACGGAGTACAACATAGCGTTCACTCTGCACGGAACTTTGATGGTGTTCTTTTTCATCGTCCCGGGAGTCGCGGCGAGTTTCGGCAATTTTTTGATACCGCTTATGATCGGAGCGAGAGACGTGGCGTTTCCAAGAATAAACCTGCTCAGCTTCTGGATTTACCTTGTGGGAACCGCGATATTGTTTTACGCGCTTTTACAACCCGCCGATACCGGATGGACGTTCTACACTCCTTACAGCATTCAGACGGGAGCCAAAATAATACTCATAACGCTCGGAGTTTTCGTACTCGGGTTTTCCTCAATTCTCACGGGAATGAATTTCATAGCGACTATACACAAACTGCGCGCTCCCGGAATGACCTGGGACAGACTTCCGCTTTTTATATGGGCGTCATACGCAACCGCTATACTGCAGCTTTTAGCGACGCCGGTTGTTGGAATCACTCTTCTTCTTCTGATAGCGGAGAGGGCGTTTGACATAGGGTTTTTCGATCCCGCGAAAGGAGGAGATCCGATACTGTTTCAAAACTTCTTCTGGTTCTACTCTCATCCGGCCGTTTATATAATGGTAATCCCGGCTTTCGGGATTATCTCCGAGATAATCCCGGTTTTCGCGAGAAAGCCCATTTTCGGATACAAAGCCATCGCTTACTCAAGTTTCGCGATAGCCATAATAAGCTTTTTCGTGTGGCTGCACCACATGTTCGTAAGCGGCATATCGGAAATTGCCGCAGGAATATTTTCCTTTCTGACTATGCTGGTCGCTATTCCCACCGCGATAAAAGTGTTTAACTGGACCGCAACTCTGTACAAAGGATCCATAGAGTTCCATTCGTCTATGCTCTACGCTTTGTCATTCATAGTTCTCTTCACGGTGGGTGGACTAACGGGGGTTTACCTGGGGGCTTTGGCGGTAGACGTGCATCTGCACGACACTTACTTCATAGTAGCTCATATGCATTACGTTATGATAGGCGGAACGGTAGTTGGGTTCTTCGGAGCTCTTCATTTCTGGTATCAGAAATGGTTCGGAAAAGTGTTCAACGAACTAATAGCGAAAGCCGCATGGTTTCTCATTTTCGTCGGATTCAACGTAACTTTCTTCCCGCAGTTTTTCATGGGTTATCAGGGAATGCCGAGAAGGTACGCCACCTACCCGGCTGAATACGAATCGTATCACGCGCTTTCAACCTACGGGTCGTGGATACTGGGACTCGGAGTTTTTATAATGACCATAAACTTGATCGTGCCGCTTATGAGAAAGGGGAAACCGGAGGTTTCCAATCCCTACGGCTCCCTGTCTCTTGAGTGGCAGGTTCCTTCTCCGCCGCCCCATGAGAATTTCGATGAAATACCCACTGTAACGGACTGGACCTACGGTTACGGAAAAAAATAGATCGGAGGCTAAAACGAAAGATGAGCAGTACAGCAGCAGAACACGGCGAAGAACACGCGCACGGACACGGACTCGGGGATGCCGTAACCCACAACGCCGCGAAGTTCGGAATGTGGCTTTTCTTGGGAACCGAGATACTCCTTTTCGGAGGTCTTTTCGCGGCTTACGCGCTATTTAGAGCCAAGTATCCGGATCTTTTTTACGAATCTCATAAAAAACTGGACGTGACTCTCGGCGCCGTAAACACCATAGTCCTCATATTCAGCAGTTTCACCATGGCGTTAGCCGTTTCCGCTTCGCAGAAGAAAAATACAAGACGGCTCATTGCGTTGCTTGGAATAACCTTTATATGCGGAGCGGCTTTCGGAGTAAACAAATATTTTGAGTACGGCGCCAAATTCAAATACGGTATATTCCCCGACACCAACATATTCTTCGCCCTTTATTTCATGATGACCGGACTTCATATGATTCACGTGTTTCTAGGCATGGGAATAATTTTCGCCCTTATGATAATGGCCAAGCAAAAAAGGTTTGAAAAAGGAAGATATACGCCCGTCGAAGTCGGAGGCCTCTACTGGCATCTGGTCGACCTGATCTGGATATATTTGTTTCCGCTTCTGTATTTAATCGGGTGAACGGAGAAACAAAATGAGCACAAACACAAACGACCACGTTGAAGAACATCACACGAGTTTCAGGACTTACGTAGCGGTATGTCTCGCGCTTTTCGCTCTTACCGCGATTACGGTTTACTCCGTTAAATTCGATTTCGGCGACTTGAACATAGTGGTCGCCATGCTTATAGCGTCAATAAAAGCGTCTATAGTCGCCCTCTACTTCATGCATCTTAAATTCGAAGACAAGCTGACGTGGATATACGCGCTTTATCCGCTTTTTTTGCTCTTTCTTCTTATCGGTTTCACTTTAATGGAGACCTTCACGAGGGTGCCGGTAATAAAGTAGCTGTATAAAACGGGCATGCTTGCAAAAACCGCCTTAGGGCTTCTATTCATACTTCTTATATGGGGAAATGCGGTATCGGGACTGAAGGCCGGACTCGCATGCCCCGACTGGCCGCTTTGCCACGGAGAGGTGATTCCGCCTTTCAGATGGGATATTTACGTGGAGTTTTCCCATCGCGTAGTAGGCGCGGTGACGTCCGTGGTGCTTTTCATTCTGTGTTACAAAAGATTTCGCGCGTATACAAGTGGCTACAAAATACTTCCCCTGTCGGTAGTAACGCTTCTTTTGATTCAAATAGTGCTCGGCGGAATCGTCGTTCTCGCGAAACTTCCGGTCAACCTCACTACAATTCACTTCACAAACGCGATTATAATTTTTTCCATCACTCTCTACATGGTGTACTTCGACGGCATTCGGAGAAAACCCGATTTTTCTTTTTCGGGACCGGCGGGAATTTTCTTCGCGCTATTTGCTCTAGTACTAATCCAGGCCTCTTTGGGAGCTTACGTAAGACACCTCGAGGCCGGACTCGCATGCCCAGATTTTCCCAAGTGTCTCGGTTACTGGATTCCTCCGGAGCTTTCGGGAAAAGTGCTCGCGCATTTCTCGCACAGAACGCTCGCTTATTTGCTTACGGTGGGGTTTATCTTCCTGCTGATCCTCTGCGGAAAAGTCAAAGCCTTAAAGAAAGCCAAGAAGAACGTTTCCTGGGCGGTAGCTTTGCTTTTTCTTCAAATCGGACTTGGGATGGCGGTTGTAATCTCAAAGCTTACGTTTTACGTCACGGCTATTCACCTGTCGATCGGGCTTTTAATACTTTCACTCTGCCTGCTAACCTGGTTCAGTTATATAAGCGAAACCGCCACGGATAAGAAAAGGGCTTAGCTATGAAAGAAGCGAAGAAAAAATCCGCTGGAAAAATCGCGGTCTCCGCGGTCGTTTTGTCAAAGCCGGGAATTATAATCAGCGTCGCGTTTACGGGATTTACCGGAATGATAGTCGCCAGCCAATCGCTTCCCTCGGGCAAAACGATTTTTCTATGCGTAATCTCTCTTCTTCTTAGCGCGGGCGGCGCGGCGATTCTAAACAATCTGCTTGACAGAAAGATCGACAAAAAAATGGAGCGCTTAAGTAAAAGAGTTGAAGCGCTCAGAGTGCTTGGAGATAAAAACGCCTGGTTTCTCTCGACGCTTATGATGATCTCCGCTCTTTTTATCTCATTTTTTTATTTTAACTACGTAAACGCGGCGCTTATTCTTCTGGCTATTTTGAGTTATACGCTCATCTACACGCTTTTTCTCAAAAGAACTTCTCCTTTCGGCACGGTACTCGGAGGAATTCCGGGGGCTCTTCCGGTACTCGTGGGCTACACGGCGATAACCCCTGTTGTGAAGCTTGACGCGATAGTGATATTCATATTCATGATGCTTTGGCAACCTCCCCATTTCTGGGTGCTCGCGCAGAAATACAAAAAAGATTATGAAAAAGCCGGAATACAAACCCTCCCGGTAGCCATGGGCACAAAGTATACGAACATGCTGATACTTCTTTACTCCCTCTCGCTCATACCTCTTACCTTCATACTGTGGCTTATGGGAACCAATACCGCCTATTTTGCGGTTTTCGCGGCGATATGCGGAATATATTTTAACTATCTGGTCATAAAGACCGTTGTTGAAAACAGAGGTTACGGAAAGACTTTTTCGGCTTCAATCGTCTACATGCTTCTCATAATGCTCGCAATAGTGATCGACATACTGGTTAAATCCTCCTCTCCCGTGCAGAGAGTCATAGGAAACCTTTATTAACTAACCGAAGGCAGAAGTTCCTTAAGCTCTTCAAGGGGACGAGAAAGGGTCAAAATCGCCTCTTTCCAGAAATCTTTTTCAGTTATATCGTCACCTATCGACCTTTTAACCGCCCCTTCCGCTTCGTCTGAACCGGTTAGAGAGAGGAATTCTTCGTAAACCGGGATAAATTCCTCTCCATACCGCCTGAATTTCTCAAAAAGAGATCTGCTGAGCAGATATCCGAAAGTATAGGGGAAATTATAAAAACTTACGCCGGTTATGTAGAAATGCAGCTTGGATGCCCAGAAAAACGGATCGTATTCCAAAAGCACGTCTCCGAAAACACTCTTCTGAGTTTCAACCATAAGTTTCTTGAGATCGCTTACGGATATTTCTCCTTGAGCGCGCAGTTCGTAGAGTTTTTTCTCAAACTCATATCTAACCGGTATGTCGAGAAGATATATGGCCCCGTGATTCACTTCGGCGTCCTTCATAAGCGCCTTGTCGCGCGGATTTATCGAAGGGTCTTGCAGCAAGCCTTCGGCAAGCAGCATTTCTCCGAAAGTCGAAGCGGTTTCGGCAAGAGTCATGGGATAAAACTGAGAGTAGGGACGAAGATCTCTCATAACATGAGAGTGAAAAGCGTGGCCGGCTTCATGAGCTAAAGTAAGTATGTCGCCGATACTGCCGTTATAGGTCATAAATATCCTGGATTCTCCGGTAAGGAGAGACCCCGTGCAGAAACCTCCGGGCCTTTTTCCTTCCCTTACGTCCCAGTCTATCCATTCGCTTCGGCAAAGATGTTCGAAAAAGTCGCCAAGACGCGGATAAGACGCGGAAAAAGAGTTCTGGACCGTGGACTTGGCTCCCTTCCAGTCGATTTCTTCGGTTTTCTCAATATCCAGGGGAGATCCCAGATCGTACCAGGAGATACCGTCGAGTCCCATGGTTTCGGCTTTGAGTTTTAATATGCTTCTTGGAAGCTCGAGGTTTTCCTTTATCGCTTCCATCATCGAATCCAGAGTCTTTCGGGAAATCGCGGCGTCAAAAAGCGCGACATTCATAAAATGTTCGATTTCCCTATGTTTGTACAAAGTGTGCCTGGTACCCGATATGGCGTTTATCGCCGCCGCCGCCACATCTTCCATACTTTCCCAAGCTTCGTTGCCGCCGAAAAAAGCCGCTTTTCTTATATCTCTTTTAGGACTCTCCATAAGCGATCTTCTCTGAGACATGGGAAGTTTTTTCCTGCTCCCGTCGGGGTAAACCATATCAAACGTCATTTTCGAGGAAACCGTATCGTAAATTCTTCCCCACGCGCTTATACCGTCGACTCCAAGTTCGGAAGCCAGCACCTCCTTCGGAGTCGACATCGTAAAGCGGGAACTTTCTCTCACGCGCGTTAAGTAGTGGGCGCAAGAAGCAAGACCGGGGAAAGAAACAAATTCGGAGAATATATCTTCCCCTGCATCCTTAAGCGCTCTTTGAAGTTGCACCTCGAGTTTTTCAAGATTAGAGCCCAAAAGAGAGATAGCGGCTTCTTCCCCCACATAGTCCTCTCGATTCGAATCCGAAGCGCTAAGACAACCCACATAGGAACGTATATGGGAATATTCGCTTATGAGTTTTTCCGTTTCCAGGAAAACATCCTTCCAGAATTCAAGGTTTTTCCGGTTAAGAGAGTCGGAAGCGGAAGCCCGCCGGTCAAGATCTTTTATCTTTCGAGAAAGATTTTCTTTAAACTCTTTATACTCAGGCCCCTGAAACTCGGGGAAATAAGAAGTAAGGTCCCAGTCCATATCTATATCGCTCCCGCCGCGCTCAGTGGCGCGATTTTCATAAAGAATCGCTTTTTGAAGGAGGCAGAATAATACAACAGAATTTCATAATTTGGAATAAACCGCCGCGTCCGTTTCGTCTCTGGATATGATTTTTCGGGATTGGCGAAAGTCAAAAGTATTTGACATCGGGAAAGCCGTATATATCTTACAGGTCCGAAATGCGGGAAAAAGCCCACTTAGTCCTAGAAGGCGGAAGAGTATTTGAAGGCGTAAGTTTTGGAGCCTTGGGAGAAGCGACCGGAGAAATAGTCTTTAATACCTCCTTAACCGGTTATCAGGAAATACTTACCGACCCTTCGTATAACGGACAAATTATCGTAATGACCTATCCGGAGATAGGCAATTACGGAATCAATCCGGAAGATTTCGAATCGAAAATACCTCACTTAAGCGGTCTTGTGGTAAAAGAATACTGGGATCATCCGAGTAACTGGAGGTCTCGCGAAAGCCTTGGAGACTTTCTCAAAAGATATCAAATACCCGCCATACAGGGAGTCGATACCAGGGAAATTACGAGAACAATAAGAACGGGAGGAGCGGTTCGGGGAATTATTTCAACGCAAGAGGCGGACCGCGCGGTTTTAGCCGAAAAAGTCGAGAGCTCGCCGGGAATAGTCGGACGAGACCTGGTCACCGAGGTAAGCTGCGAAGAACCTTATTTTTGGGAAGAGGGAATGGGAAAGTGGCGCCCCGGCGAAAATACCGGCTTGGGAACTTCAAACAGATTTAAAATCGCGGTTTACGATTTCGGAATAAAGAGAAACATACTGAGAAAGCTTTACGATCTCGGATGCGACCCGAAGGTTTTTCCTTCAAAAACGCACCCTGAGGATATACTGAATTTCGATCCGGACGGTATTTTTCTCTCAAACGGACCCGGAGATCCCGCGGCTGTCGAATACGCTTCGAAAAACGTAAGAAAGCTCATAGGGAAAAAACCCATATTCGGAATTTGCCTGGGACATCAAATATTGAGCCTCGCGCTCGGAGGAAAAACTTTTAAGCTTAAATTCGGACATCGGGGAGGAAATCAGCCGGTTAAGAATCTCGGTACCGGGAAAGTAGAAATAACCTCCCAGAATCACGGCTTCGCCGTGGACCCCGACTCACTCGGAAACGACGTGGAAATCACGCATATAAACTTAAACGATCAGACGGTGGAAGGACTTAAGCACAAGGAACATCCTGTTTTCTGCGTCCAATACCATCCGGAAGCCTCTCCGGGACCTCATGATTCTTCTTATCTTTTCGGAAACTTCATCGAAATGATGAAAGAGTTTCATTCCTGAAACCACGCGCGGCTTCGCGAACTTAACTTCAAGAGATGCCCATCTAACATCGCGCTTTTAAAGAAGCGACGTATTTATCGGCCAGTCTGGTAGGTTCTGGAAGTCTGAAACCTCGACAACACTTGGAAACAACTTCCAAAGCCGTATCAAGATCGGTTTTATTCCCAACCGAAACGAAAACCGGTTTCACCCCATCTCTGGTTCTAAAAACCCGGCCGATTTCCCGAGAACCGTCTTTTTCGATTATAGAAGTCCTCTCGCCCCTACGAAACCCGGGCTCGTCGAAAGTTCCGTAAAGACGCTTTTTCGCGACTCCGATTGCGGGAATATCGAGCAGCACCCCCACATGGCAGGCGAGACCGAAGCCCCTTGGATGAGCAAGTCCGTGACCGTCGATCATAATCATATCGCAGCGGTTTCGAAGCTTCTTAAACGTTTTTATAACGCACGGAGCTTCTCTGAAACCCAGAAGTCCCGGAACGTACGGAAAGACCTCATTCGATACCGTCCAGACCCTTTCTATTTCTTCCATCTCGGGATAAGAAAAAAGAATTATTCCGCAGATAAGCTTTTTTCTCCCCGCGCAAACAGCTATATCGGCGCCGGCGATGGAGTCAATACGCTTCGATTCCACGGTTCCGACGACCATTCGCGAAAGATGTTTCTGAATACGAAAAGCTTCTCTTATCGGCGTAGGTCTCTGCGCGTAAAGTCTCTCGAGGTCTTTTATCAAGTCGTTTATATGATTCATAGATAGATCGACAAAAACTATTATCGCCAAGCTTCTGGCAACCTCAAGCGTTAAATCCGGTAAAATACACTAATTTTATGTTCCGCGAAGATTTCAAGAAACAAAAAATCAGGACCCGAGAAGTTGAGATAAACACCGTTTTGGGAGGAGAAGGAAAGCCGCTTCTTCTTCTCCACGGCTACCCGCAAACGCACGTCATGTGGCACTCGGTAGCTTGCTCTCTAGCCTCGAATTTTTTGGTCGTATGTCCAGACATTCGAGGTTACGGAGACAGTTCGAAACCGCCCGGGGAACCGGACCATTCAAATTATTCAAAAAGAATTATGGCCGAGGATATGGTTTCCGTAATGCGAGCCCTGGGGTTTGATAAATTCTACGCCGCGGGACACGACAGGGGAGCCAGGGTGCTTCATCGCATGTGCCTCGATTACCCGGAGAAAGTCGAAAGAGCGTGCGTCATGGATATAGCTCCGACGCATCACATGTTTAAAACCGCGGATAAAAATTTCGCTACGGGCTACTATCACTGGTTTTTTTTAATTCAGCCCGACGGACTTCCCGAGAAAATGATAGAGGCTGATTCCAATTACTATCTTTTGGAAAAACTCAAACGGTGGAGCGCTCCCGGAGCGCGGTTTCATCCCGAGGCCGTAAAAGAATACCTGCGATGTTTTTCCGACCCGCGCTCAATTCACGCAAGCTGCGAGGACTACAGAGCCGCGGCGTCCATAGATATGGTTCACGACGAAGAGGACATGAATTCGAAAATAACCTGTCCGCTTCTCGTGCTTTGGGGGAAAAAAGGGTTCATTCACAAAACTTACGACGTTCTTCGGGTATGGAGGGAAAAAGCGGAGAACGTTTCGGGAAAACCGCTTGACTGCGGTCATTTTTTACCTGAGGAAAGGCCGCGCGAAACTTCCGAAGAACTGCTTTCGTTTTTCGGATGACTAAGAATCTCTTTTTCGTTATTCGTTGATAAATATTTCTCACGCGGAAAACCGCCGACGGCAAGTATTGTCCGCCGGTATCGTTTTGTATAGATTATGACCATGTCTAAAATGCTTTTCGTAATGGATCCTATCGAATCGATAGACATAAACAAGGACACCACCTTTGTCATAATGCTCGAATGCCAAGCCAGGGGACACGAGGTGGACTACTGCGAACTAAAAGATTTATTCATCGAAGATTCAATTGGATGGGCGGATTCAACCACACTCAGTCTTCGGAGAAAAAGCGATTATTACGCGAAGGGATCGACGCGCAGCCGCCCGCTTAATGATTTCGACGTGATATGGATGAGAAAAGATCCTCCTTTTAACATGGACTATATATACTCGACCTACATATTGAGCAGGGTCGACGAATCTTTGACTCGAGTGATCAACCACCCCGCCGGGATAAGGGAATCGAACGAAAAGATTTACAGCCTGAACTTCGCCGAGTACACGCCCCCTACCCTCGTTTCTAAGGACATAGAAAAGCTCAAGCGATTTCTTGAGCAAACCGAAAACGAAATGGTGGTGAAACCGCTTGACGGCTACGGCGGAGAGGGGATATTTTTCGTAAGCGGGCGCGACCCGAATCTAAACGTTATACTTGAAAGCATAACGGATTTCGGGCGAACCTACGTTATGGCTCAGAAATTCATAAAGGAGGTCTCCGAAGGAGATAAAAGAGTTATACTTCTGAATGGAGAACCCATAGGAGCGGTAATGAGGGTCGCGGCCAAAGGAGAGTTCAGAAGCAATTTTCACTCGGGAGGACACCCCGAGAAAACCGCGCTCACGGAAAGGGATATTGAAATATGCAAGCTGCTTCGACCGAAGCTTATAGAAGACCGTCTTTACTTGGTCGGAATAGACATAGTCGGAGGGTATCTGACCGAAGTCAATACCACGAGTCCAACATGCGTTCAGGAGATAAATTTCTTTAACAAAGTAAAACTCGAATCTCAAATTGTGGATTTCGCGGAAAGCATTACGCATCGAAGGCAGTAGAGTTCTCAATAACTGATACCCTTAAAACCCTCGATAGGAAGTCTCTAACAATGAAAATATCGAAAAAAAACGCGCTCTCAACGGCGGAACTCGCCAGATTGGAGTTTGACGAAGAGACCCTCTCAAAATTCACCCGTCAGCTGGAAGATATTCTAGTTTACATAGAAGACCTTTCGGAACTCGACACGGAAAACGTCGAACCCACTTCGCATGTGCTTGAACTTTCCATCCCTTTTCGAAAAGACGAGGTAAATCAGGTTATAACTACCGAAGAAGCTCTTAGAAACGCTCCCGGCAAGGAAAACGACTTTTTCACCGTGCCCAAAGTCATAGAAGATCACGAATAGACGCATGAGTACCCCAAAAACCATAAAAGAAGCCGCGACGCTCATAAAAAGCAGGGAAATTTCTCCCGTAGAACTCACAAAGCTTTTTCTCGATCGAATACTTAGCGAAGATGAAAAGATAAATTCCTATATAACGGTCTGGGAAGAGAAAGCCGTTGAGGCCGCTCAAAAGGCCGAAAAGCAGATATCCGAAGGGAACTATCTGGGTCCTCTCCACGGAGTCCCGATAGCGCTTAAGGATATCTTCGTAACAAAAGACTCGAGGACCACTTGCGGGTCGAAAATGCTGGAAGATTTCGTCGCTCCTTATAATTCCACAGTCGCCGAAAAACTGACTGAAGTCGGGTCGGTGATACTGGGGAAAAACAATATGGACGAATTCGCCATGGGTTCATCAAGTGAAACATCTTATTTCGGGCCCGTAAAAAATCCATGGGACGTGACCAGAGTTCCGGGGGGATCAAGCGGGGGAAGCACCGCGGCGACGGCGGCGAATCTTTGCGTAGCCGCGGTCGGAACGGATACCGGAGGTTCAATAAGACAGCCCGCTTCGCTTTGCGGAGTCGTGGGAATGAAGCCCACTTACGGAAGAGTAAGCCGCTTCGGCATGATCGCTTTCGCGTCTTCTCTGGATCAAGCTGGTCCTATTGCGAAAACGGTTGAAGACGCAGCCGTAATTCTATCCTCGATATCAGGACATGATCCTCTGGACTCTACTTCCGTCAATATTCCCAAGGCTAATTACGCGGAAGACCTTCGCCAGGAAATAAAAGGCCTTCGGGTGGGAGTACCGAAAGAATACTTCGTTTCAGGCATGGACCCTGAAGTGGAGAAAGCCGTGCGTCGCGCAATTGAAGAATTTGAGAATTTGGGGGCGGAAATTGTTGAAATTTCTCTCCCTCACACACGATACGCGGTCTCAACTTACTACATAATAGCCCCTTCTGAAGCGAGCTCCAACCTCGCCAGATACGACGGAGTAAGATACACCTATCGTTGCGAAAATCCGGAAACACTCAGAGAGCTTTTCTTTAAAAGCCGCTCGGAAGGATTTGGAGACGAGGTGAAAAGAAGAATAATGCTCGGAACTTACGCCCTTTCCACCGGGTACTACGACGCTTACTACGTGAAGGCGCAAAAAGTCAGAACTCTCATAATAAAAGATTTTGAAAGCGCTTGGGAAAAAGTCGACGTCATAGCGAGCGCGACTTCGCCTGAAACCGCTTTTAGAATCGGCGAGAAGACCGACGATCCTTTGAAAATGTATATTTCCGACGCTCTCACCATTCCCTGCAACATAGCCGGACTTCCCGGAATATCGGTTCCCTGCGGATTCAGCTCGAAAAAACTTCCCATAGGGCTTCAAATAATCGGAAAACCTTTTGACGAGCAGACGGTACTAAACGCCGCGTACTCTTACGAGCAAAGCTCAAGATGGTACGAAAAAGAAACCGCCCCGCTTTGCTCTTCGTAATTTCTACCGACATTTTCTAAAGCCGCGTGTATAATTGCTATGTGACAGGACTCATTTTCCCGAGGCGGGAAGACGGTTCATGAGCAAAGAAAAAAAGTGCACGGTCTGCGGCAAGCCTTCTCCAGATTTTATATGCGAGTCGTGCAAGTCGAATATTCAGGCCGAGGCCGTTGGTAAAAAGTCGAAGATGGAAAAAGAGGTTAAAGTAGGCGAAAGCATAGTGGAAAAAGGTTCAAAACAGCCGCACTAGCCGCTCATTAATCGTCCCATACTTCAAGAGCTACGCGATAGGCGCTGTTTTTCGATATTTTCGAGCAGTCGCAAAGATCGCGCACGGCTTCGCTTAGTGCGATTCCGCGCCGTTTGTACGAGATAAGCATATCTCTCGCCTCCTGAGCGGAAATCTCTTCCCCTGTCCCTCTCTCACCTTCCAAGACAACCGTAACTTCTCCTTTAACTCGCGTTTGACCGAGAGTGGAAATCACTTCCGATAACGATCCTCTGATAGCTTCTTCATGCAGTTTGGTAATTTCTCTGGCGACGCAGACAGGCCTATCGCCGAGAATTTCAAGCAAAGTGGAAAGAGTATCCGAAAGTCTTCCGGCGGACTCGTAGAAAACCAGAGTATGGGAAAAGCGTTTTATTTCTTCTATCAGTTTTTTCTTTTTTCCGGCGTTTTTAGATAAAAACCCGAGGAAAAGAAAGCTTTCCGTGGGAAGTCCCGAGACGACAAGCGCCGAGATCGCGGCCGAAGCGCCGGGTACCGGAACCACCTTAATATCGTTTTCAATCGACAGTTTTATAATCCTCCACCCGGGATCGGAAATTAAAGGAGTACCCGCGTCGGAAACAAGCGCCACGTTTTTACCTTTTTTGAGCTTATCGAGCAGGTCGGAGGATTTCTCAATCTCGTTATGTTCGTGATAGCTTGTATAATCGGTTTTGACTTCGTAGCGCGTGAGCAATTTCTTGGTAATTCTCGTGTCTTCGCACGCGATAAGATCGCAATCTCTTAAGATATTTATGGCGCGAAGAGTGATATCTTCAAGATTTCCTATCGGAGTGGATACTACGAAAAGTTTTCCAGACATATCTTCTCTAGTAATTATCTAACATGAGCTACAAAAAATCTAAATTAAAAACGAAATGAATGGCGGAGGGCGAGGGATTCGAACCCCCAAGTCCTTTCGGACGCCGGTTTTCAAGACCGGTGCATTAGCCGTTCTGCCAGCCCTCCGGAAAAGTTAATTTATAAGAATTTTCAACCGCATACAGATAAAATACGCTTCAATTATCCTTTACCGTAACGGTGATTTTCTCAGAAAGCACTGGAGGTTTGTGCGGTATATGAAGATAGTTTCCCAACAGTAATCTAAGAGTATGCTTCCCGGGAGAAAGAGTTATTTCCGCTTCCGTCTGCCCCCCTCCGAAGTGCCTTACGTTTTCGCTAAAAACAAGCGGTTTCTCAAGATCGGGTAAATTCTCAAAATCAATCAAGAGATGATGATGTCCCGTATTGGGGAATTTTACCCCGGCCGGAGCTACACCCATATTCGCCAGTCCGAATCTTACCGTAAAGGTTCTGTCAACAATTTCCCCATCCTTAGGAGAAATAATATACGCTTTAGCGCCGGCAGGGGAATCCGAGAAAATCTCTTCCGCAAAAGACGTATTCCAAGATAAAAGAACCACGGTAAAAAATGAAAGTAGTATTCTATTCATTTAATTATCTCGAGAACTTCAATATGAAAAAACTCATTAACTAGTTTACACGGTTTCTTCAGATTCCGACCCCCGCCGGTATTTAACCGTAGAAAAGCGCAGCTTATATATCTTTTGGAACAGCGGTTCTTAATTCCAAAGATCCACCACAACTCTCCCTACCTGTCCGCCTTTTAATATAAGGTCTATTTCTGGACTTAGGCGATTGAGAGAAACTTTTCTGCATATACTCTCAAGGTTATCAGGTTTCCACTCGCCGGAGAGTTTTTCCCAAACAAGCTGTCTTCTGTTCATCGGACAGCTTGCGGAATCTATTCCGGCAAGCGTGATTCCTCTCAATATAAACGGATAGACATTAACATTAAGTTCATGAGAAGCTACGTTTCCACAGGTAGTGACAATTCCTCTTTGCTTGACAGATTTAATCGCGTTAGCGAGGAATTCTCCACCCACCGTATCAATCACTCCCGCCCATGTTCCCTTAAGCAACAATTTTCCGGAAGCGTCTTGCAGTTCTTCTCTTCCAATAACCTCGCTTGCTCCCAAGTCGGCGAGAAAATCCTTCCGCTCGCTTTTCCCCGTGCAGGCAGTCACCTCGTAACCGGCTTTACTGAGAATCGCGACTGCCATACTGCCGACCCCTCCGGTCGCTCCGGTCACAAGAATCTTTCCGCTGCCTGGAACCGTACCGTTTTCCGCTATTTTCAATACGGACTGCGCCGCGGTAAATCCGGCCGTTCCGTACATCATGGATTCTTCAAGCCCAAGTCCCGAAGGCATCTTCACCACCCAATCCGAAGGAACTCTTATATACTGTCCGAATCCACCGGAGGTATCCATTCCCAGATCGTAACCATGAACTATAGCTTCGTCTCCCGCCTTAAACGTCTCGACTTTTGAATCTTCGACGATACCCGCGGCGTCAACTCCGGGTGTATGCGGATAGTTTTTCGTAACTCCCCTGTTTCCTATTGCGGAAAGGGCGTCTTTGTAGTTAAGAGAAGAATACTTTACGTTTAAAATAACTTCCCCTTCGGGAAGATCGCTTATTTTTCTGCTCCCGACCTCTCTTCTGAACTTCCCGTCTTCGGTTCTATTTACAATCATCGCCTTGAAATTCTCTGCACTCAATTTAAAAACCTCCTTAAATAGTTACTCTTCGCAAATATCTTCAAGCGCAAGCATAAGCGCTTGGGTTCCGAGCCTTCCGTGTCCTAAAACGCTTGCCCTTTCGTAAAGAGATTTAGCCAGAGAGAGCCCGGGAAGATCAATACCCATCCGCCGGCATTCGTTAAGAGCGATTCCCAGATCTTTTATAAAGTAATCGACGAAAAATCCCGACTCGTACTCTTTTCGCATGATTCTGGGAGCAAGGTTGTTAAGAAGCCAGCTGGAAGCGGCGCCGCTTCCGACGGAGCGAAGCATTGTCTCGGGTGAAATTCCCGCCTTTTTGCAATATATGAGGTTTTCGCAAACACCTATCATTACTCCCGCAACCGTAATCTGGTTGCATATTTTCGCATGCTGTCCGGAACCCGCACCGCCGTGGTAAACAATATTCTTACCCATCAGCTCGAAAAGCGGTTTTAGCGAATCGAAGACTTTCTCATCTCCTCCGACCATAATCGAAAGCTCACCTTTTAAAGCTCCCACATCTCCTCCGGAAACCGGCGCGTCCAAGAATTCACAACCCAAATCAAGAGCTTTTTGGCATATTTGCCGCGCTTGCGTGGGTTCGGTCGTAGTCATGTCAACGAAAACAAGGCCGGAAGGAGAGCCTGAAAAAAGCCCGCGTTCGCCAAAATATACTTCTTCTACATCGTTCGGATAACTGACTATGGTAAAGATTACGTGCGCGTTTCGGGCGACTTCAAAAGGAGAGTCACACCATATCGCTCCTTCGTTTAAAAGTTCCGCGGCTTTATCTTTCGTTCTGTTGAATACGAACGCTCGGTACCCGGCGCGAATAAGGTGTCCGCACATAGGAGATCCCATAATTCCGGTTCCCACCCACCCTATCGAGTTATGCTTAGGGCTTATGTGCTTCATTGCCGTCTCAAGCTACTGTTGCGAAGCGACGTTTCGCTTAAGCATGGAAAGATATTTTCCGCCTAGAAGTATATGTCCTTCGCTTGAACCGGCACGAAGTCTTTCCACTAGGTAGTCTCTATCGGGCCCCAAAACGTTTACCCCGTGGTCGGACTCTACCAGGCACAAAAGCTTTATATCGTTTCCGTTCTTATTGGCCGTTTCGTAAACCGCCGAATAATTAAGAAGGGCGGCCTCGGTAGTGCCGCATGGAAGCGAAGGATTCCGAGCTCCCGCGTGATACTCGCTTTCTTGAAACCAGCACGGGTTGGGATAGCCGTGGAAATGCAGAATGCACATTTCCTTTTCTATCGGGAAAGGAGCGTAAAGAGCCGCGGAAAGCGCTTGGGAAAGTATTACGTAAGTGTCGAAAGACGGTCTTATGTCCTTCCTTTTCAAATCAGCCCCCTTTGGCACTTCAAGATAAAGCTTTCCCTTCATCAGGCCGATTCTGACTATATCGGACTCCGGATTGAGATTGGTCTTGTCGCAGCCGGATCTTGACGTAACGATCCATATGTCGGGAACCTGCTGGTACACGGTACCGCCGTTTATGCTGGTTTTAACGTACCATCTTTCATTTGAAGCTTCCCTTACCTCGTCGGAGTTGTAGTTCTGAATTTCCTTGAAAGAATTCCACTTATGCTCATCCACATATTTATCCCCTTGATACTTGGGAGATTCGGCAAGGGCAATGAATCCGTAAGAAACTCCCGTTCTTCCCTCAAGTATCTTGCTCGCCACGTCTCTATGCGATTGACGCTTTATCTTGTCCGCAAACTTCGAACCTTCGGGAAAAAGATGAGTGTTTTTAAGTTCGGTTCCCAAAGCGCAAAGCCTGCTTGCGGATTCAAATTCCCCGGGATCGTACTCTCCTATGGAAAACCGCGTCAGAATCGGTGGTTTTATAGGAGCGTATATCTTTGGAATAAGCGAGTAGAAAACAAAATCCTCAAGCTGTTCGTTGGTATATATCGAGTCGGAGAGATTCATGTTTATTATCGCGAAATTCGTACTCGACACGCCTATAACGATCTCCGACATGTTGCTTATCAATTTTTCAAGACCTATGGATATTTTTTCATCGTAAGCGGTATCCTCATTTTGAAATTCGGGATCAAGAGACGTTATCGTAATAACCTGGGTGTTGTACGGATCCTGCAGATATCCGACCGTAAAATCATCCGCCCAGCCGCTTATTTTCAATATGTTGCTGACCGAGAGACTGTCTTTTCTGGCGAACCTGTAAATATTCTCCGCTATTATGCTTAAAAACCGTCTGATCGGAGAAAGTTTCTTTTTAACGTCCACCACGGCGTTTATTTTTCTTTTAACTGACCTAAGTCCCATGAATTTCGAGAACATTCCGTAAGAAGCGTCTTCATTTGTCGCATCTTCCCAGGAAATCACTTTCACGCCTCTGCCCACAAGCGAATCTTTGAGTCTCTCTCTATACTCGATTATTTGTGGATCTTTGAAGTTTTTCGGAAGCGGTTTGAAAGTCACGATAACTCGACTTGACATTTCGGCGGGGTTTTTGGGATTCACTATATTCGTGCTCTTAGGCATGCCGGTAAGTGCCGCTATGGTACTTAAACCCAAATCCGCTATCGCTTGATGATCATTCACAGAAAAGGCAACCTCACGCAAAACGCGTTTTTTAGGATACGCTCGAAAAGACAGACAAAGGCGTTTGAGCGAAAACCAAGATCTTATCCGCAATAAAACAAGGCGAGTAGATTTTAACGCCCGCCGCGGATTTTTTCAATCTCACCAACCATCCGTTCCCTAAGAACGCTTTCAAGTCTCTCGCTTCCGGCTTTTCCCTTTGGGTAATCTTCAATTTCTATGGGTGGAAGAATGCTTATTTTTATACGCGTTCCCGAATTGAGTTCGTAAGAACCCTTTTTTCTTACGTTCCCGCCTCCCCATATGATCATGGGTACTACAGGAACTTTTGAGAGTAGTGCTATTAAAATTCCTCCCTTTTTGAACGGAAGAAGATTCCCGTCTTCGCTTCTCGTACCCTCGGGAGCTATAAGCACGGACGGACCCTCTTTTATTTTCCTCACTATCTCCCTGACTTTGTTCGTATCGCCGACAGAACCGTCTCTCGCGACGAAATACTGTCCGCTAAGCACGCACACCCAGCCTATAAAGGGGACGGAAGCGACTTCTTTTTTCATAACGGCTCTCCACTCAAAAGGAAGCGCCGCGGAAAAAGCGGGGATATCAAAAGAGCTTTGGTGATTGTACATAACTATAAAAGGCCCCGGGGGAAGATTTTCCACTCCAGTTACGTCAAGCTTCACTCCGCAAATCCAAAGAACCGTCTTGCCCCACGGACGGACGGAACATTTTATAAGATGTCTGACCGAGAGAAACGACATCACAACTCCCACGGAACCCCAGAAAGCGGTAAGCAGACATGCGCCAGCAAGAGCAAGAATGTTTTTTATTTTCTTCACTTTCACCTCTCGGATTCGATAAATTAACTTCCGCGCGCGGGAATTATTATATTCACGCTTCGCTCGGCAACGCGTATTTCATGTTTCCCGGCTTTAAGAGTAAATGTTTCCCCATCCATGTGCGCGGGAAGATCGATAAAAGTTTCAAACAAAAGCCGTTTACTTCTTAAAATTCTGACCTCCCGCATCTTGTCGTGTTTTCCTTTCAACACCTTGGGAATCTTAAGCAATCTGTAAAGCGGATTCATGTCGTTTATTACATGAATATCAATATATCCGTCGAATATGTCGGCCTTTGGAGCCAAGTTGAATTTTCCGCCCTGAAAAGGCCCGTTTGAAGCCCCGAAAAGAAGCCATTTGCCCTCGGATACGGAAGATAGTTCAGATGCTGCGTCCAGTTCGCATAAAAATCCCCGAAACCGAAACGATTCTATTAAAGCTCCAATCACGTAACCCAGAGAACCGAGATTTCTAAGTCCCATTTCCCCGAACGCGTGCGCCACGGCTCCGTCCATTCCGACTCCGAAGCCGTTTATAAAACATTTCCCGTCGACGAAAGCCACATCGGCTTTTCTCGAAACGCCCGAAAAAATATTATCCACCGCTTCCCTAGCGTTTAAAGGAATCCCCGCGGCTTTTGGAAAATCGTTTCCACTGCCGCAGGGAACGATTCCAAGAATTAGATCGGTACCGTTAACCGAACTCGCAATTTCGCTTGCCGTACCGTCTCCTCCAAGCGAAATCACATGGGTAACTCCCGAACTAATCCCTTCCCGGGCAAGTTGCGCCGCATGTCCCGAAGACCGCGTGAATTCCACCCGGTGAGTCGCGCCTTTTGATTCAAAAGCGCTAAGCAGAGTTCCCAGCACTTTTTTAAATCTTCCGACTCCGGCATTGGGATTCACTATCACTAAATATTCCATAAGATACTTCTCCAAACATTCGAAGCTTGAACTATTCATCATACCCAAACAACCGATCGAATGCTTGCTTGCCCCCTCCCCCTCTAAAATGTTATAATTTTTATGATATAAGCCATTTAAACTTATATTTAGCATACAGAGTTGCCTTGGAGGATGATTAGGATGAAAATCGTTAAACTTTTATTAGTTCTTATTATAGGAGTTGCAGTAATCGGTCTTTCCGGTTGCAGCACGGGAGATGTGGGACCTGCGGGACCGAAGGGACCGCAAGGACCACAAGGACCGCAGGGACCGGGGTCGGGTGACGGTGGAGGCGACGGGTCAGAACCGGTTGATCCGGACTGCGAAGTTGAGCTTGCGGACAGAGCAAGCAAAGACTATAACGGTGGAGACGCCGACGATGTTATATGCGGAGACGATAGAGACAACGTGGTTAACGCAAGGTTGGGCGATGACTTTGTTTCCGGCGCAGCGGGCAACGACACGCTAAATGGAGGAGAAGGCGACGATACGTTAAAGGGAGAAGCGGGAAACGACGCGCTTACAGGAGAAGCGGGAGACGACACGTTAGAAGGAGGAGCGGGTGACGATATGCTTACCGGAGGGCCGGGAGACGATACGCTTGACGGTGGAGAGGGAAATGACACGGCGATATTCCCTTTAACCACAGCTACGGGAGCGGGGTTGATAATAGATTTATCAAGCGGCGAGGAACAAAATGACGGCAGTTTCGGAAGAGACACTTTTATAAGCATAGAGAACGTTAAGGGTTCAAACGAAGCCGACACCATCACGGGCGACGACGCTGACAACAAGCTAGAAGGATTTGGCGGAGAAGACACTCTCATTGGCGGAGCGGGTAATGACAGACTTGAAGGCGGCGCCGGAGAAGACACTATAATGGGCGGAGAAGGAGATGATATTATCGTTCCAGGACCCGGCAGAGACAGAAGTTCCGGCGGTCCCGGTAACGATACTTTCATAGATATGGATCCCGTTACCGACCCTTCGGACCACTTTTGGAACGGTGGAGAAGGTATAGATACGGTCGATTTCTCAAATGTTGAAATACCTCCTGGGCGAAGATTGGCTCTGTGGCTCGTCGATGTTTCCGGAGTTGACGATCAGAGTAAAGAAGAAAATCTAATTGGTACAAATGATGACCAACCAGGTCGTACGCTCCACGATAGAATTACCGGCAATGATACTCACAACAGGCTTGAAGGTCTTAGAGGAAATGACGAAATTTTCGGTAAGAAAGGAAACGACACTCTAATCGGTGGAGTTGGAAACGACACTCTAAACGGTGACGATGGCAACGACACTCTAATCGGTGGAGTTGGAAACGACACTCTAAACGGCGGAAACGGCGACGATGAGTTAAACGGCGACGACGGAAACGACACTCTAAACGGTAACGACGGAGATGACGTGTTAAACGGTGGAGTTGGAAACGACAGGCTAGGCGGTGGAAATGGAGACGATGTGCTAAACGGCGGAGCCGGAAGTGAACGTCTTTATGGTAGCTTCGGCAACGACGTAATCGACGCGGTGGATGGAGCGGAGGATACGGATATCGACGCTGGAGACGGTGACGATACTCTTTATCTGGATCCCCAAGATACGGCTAAAGTTAGAGGTGCTGCTGATCAGGGAACTGACACGGCAAGCTACGAGAGATACGAGCTACCGGAAAACACGGATATGCCCGCTCTTACAATAGGAGATGGCGCGTCTTTGGAACATATAATCGGAAGCAACTACGATGACACGATAACTTTTTCCAATACGGGCAATAAAGGTACCGCGGACGCTCCGTTAACGATAAACGGAGGACCGGGGGACGACAGTGTGGGAATTAGCGGAGATTCGGGGAACGTTACGTTTATAGTTAAGGCGGGAGAAGGTGACGACACTATAACGTCTGACTACAAGGCGGGATACAAGCTTAGCTTTGAAGGATTCCCCGCGGGAACGACAGCCGGTGTGGATAGTGTGGGAAGCAGTTACTTGGTGCGAGTTGGAGATCAGACGGTTAAGGTTAATACGTCTTCCTTAACGGATATGGACGCCTTCGGGGCCACTATCACGGTTAATTAAGCAAAAAAGCAGTAGATAAATTAAAAGACGCCGGTTCGGTTGCTTGCGCGAAATAACCGAGCCGGCGTTTTGTATTAAGACCTTCGCTTTTCGGCAACATCTCTACCTCTGGAAAGCAAACGAAGAACTTCCGCGCGAACGCGCAAAGCGCGCGGTTGGACCGTCCTTGGGGAAGAAAAACCGGGAGGGTTTTTGCGTATGCAATTTGTAGACTCTTGCGAGAGAGTTCGCTAACTCTTGCTTTGAATGAGGTGACATTGTCTGGTGGTGCGGAGCTTCCATCCTTCGCGACTGCGGAACCGAGTCGTGTTAGAGAACGGAGCCTTTGAGCTGTTCGGGCTCACCCTGCGAAAATGATTTGAAAGAAAACAAAAAACCGGACAACTAATTAATTCAAAAACCGGTCAATTTAATTTACTTCCTACACAAGACACACAACAACTTGATTAATAATCGTTTTTCTGGTATTAAAAGCAGTTCTGTAAAAAAAATCGGAGGATATTTAATGAGTGAAGAAGCGGCGGTAGCCGAAAAACTCAGCATGAAAAAACTACTCGAGGCCGGAGTCCATTTCGGACACCAGAAAAGTCACTGGAATCCGAAAATGAAATCTTTTATCTTCGGAGCGAGAAACGGTATTCACATAATCGACTTGCAGCAGACCGTCACGCTTTTTGACAGGGCTTACACCTACGTAAGAAACACGGTCGCGGACGGAGGAACGGTTTTATTGGTGGGAACCAAGAAGCAGGCTCGCGGAATAATCGAAGAAGAGGCGATTCGATGCGGCATGCCTTACATAAATATGCGTTGGCTGGGAGGTACCCTTACCAATTTCAACACCATACGTTCAAGGGTTGACTACATGCTCGAACTTAAAAAGCTTGAAGAAGACGGGCAGATGGAAATGCTTCCGAAAAAGGAAGCGAAAAATCTCAGAAGAGAAGCGGCGAAACTCGAAAGTCTTCTGGGCGGAGTATCTGAACTTAAGCGCCTTCCGGACGCTATTTTTGTCGTAGACACGAAAAAAGAGCACATAGCGATAAAGGAATCAAGGAGTCTTTCAATACCGGTTATAGCGATAGTGGATACAAACTGCGATCCGGCAAACGCGGATTATCCGATACCGAGCAACGACGACGCCATAAGAGCGATAAAGCTGTTCACTTCGAAAATAGCGGACGCCTGCATAGAAGGAAAGCAAGTATATGAAGAAAAACTGGTGACGGGAGAAGCCAAACAGCCGGAGGAAGACAAGCTTCAGGGAGTGGTTGTAGAGAGAAAAGTATTCGTTTTCAAAGAAGCCGAGTCCGAAGGCGAGACGGAAGATTTTGTTTCCGTCGCGATTTCGGAATCTTCGGAAAATGAAAACAGCGAGATGCAAGAGGACGCGTCCGGAAATAGCGAAGATAAAAAAGAGGAATAAAATGGCCGAAATAAAAGCTACGATGGTAAAAGAATTAAGAGAGCAGACCGGGGCTCCGTTTCTCGACTGTAAAAACGCCCTTGAGGAAACTGCAGGAGATTTCGAGAAAGCGTCGGAGATACTGAGAATAAAAGGCATCGCCAAGGCTTCGAAGAAAACCTCGAGAAAAACCGATCAGGGAATAATATCTTCCTACGTGCATGCTGGGAGTAAGATCGGCGTTATGCTTGAAGTTAATTGCGAAACGGATTTTGTCGCCAGAAATCAAGAGTTTCAAAATCTCTGCAGGGAAGTGGCGATGCAGATAGCGGCGAACAACCCGACTTACGTAAAGAAAGAGGAAGTTTCGGAAGAGGAGATAGAGAAGGAAAAACGGATTCTAAAAGCGGAAGCGATGGAATCGGGAAAGCCCGAAGATATAGCGGAGAAGATGGTCGCCGGAAGAATAAACAAGTTTTTCGAGGAAATATGTCTTCTGGAACAACCCTACATAAGAGACCCAAAGATAAAGATAGTCGACCTTGTAAACAGCCTGATAGCGAAAATCGGTGAAAATATAGTCATAAAAAGATTCGTAAGATATCAATTGGGCGAATGAAGAAACGGGAAAATGGGATCGTCTGAAAAAATCATCCCTAAGTATAGAAGAATCCTGCTGAAGCTAAGTGGCGAAGCTCTTCAGGGTCCCGGCAATTTCGGCATCAATTCCGAAGTAATAGAATATATATCCGAAGAGGTGAAAAACCTCTACCACCTCGGAGTGGAAATAGCCATAGTCATAGGGGGAGGAAATATATTCAGAGGAGTTTCCAGATCCTCAAAAGACATGGACCGTTCGACGGCCGATTACATGGGGATGCTGGCAACCGTAATAAACGCTCTAGCCCTTCAAGACTCTCTTGAAAGAAAGGAACTTTCAACCAGAATTCAAACCGCTCTTGAGATAAAGCAGGTCGCAGAACCCTTTATCAAAAGAAAAGCCATACGACACCTGGAAAAAGGAAGAATAGTTATATTCGCTTCGGGAACGGGCAATCCGTTTTTTACAACCGACACCGCGGCGACTCTCAGAGCGCTTCAGATGGGGGCCAATATAATAATGAAAGCCACCAAAGTCGACGGCATATACGACAAAGATCCGGTTAAAAATAAAGACGCGCTTAAGTTTACCGAACTTACCTACATGGAAATTCTCAAAAAGGGACTTAAGATCATGGACGCCACGTCAATATCTCTTTGCATGGAAGAAAACATTCCAATAGTGGTGTTTAATCTTTTTGAAAAAGGCAGCATGAAGAAAATAACGCTTGGGGAAAAGATAGGTACAATCGTAAGGGGTGAGATGAAGGATGAGTGAAGAGATATCCATTGAAGAACTGTATATCGACGCTGAAGACAGGATGAACAGAACCGTAACGGCTTTTGAGCAAGAACTCTCAAGAATAAGAACGGGAAGAGCCAAAACGTCTCTTGTGGATACTATGAAAGTTCCCTATTTCGATACCCAGACCCCGATCAATCAGTTAGCGAACGTATCGGTGCCTGACAGTTCGACCATACTCATACAAGCATGGGACCCAAGCGCGGCGGATTGCATACAGAAAGCCATAGCGCAGTCTGAACTCGGAATAACTCCACTTGTAGAGGGAAACACGATTCGACTCGTGGTACCTCCGTTGACCGAAGAGAGGAGAAAAGATTTGGTGAAATACACGGCCAAAATAGCAGAAGAGCACAAGATATCAATAAGACAGATAAGAAAAGACGCCAACAACCTCATAAAGAAAGCCGGGAAAACGGAAAGTCTTCCGGAAGATCAAATTAAAAAAACGTTGTCCGAAATACAGCAGCTTACCGACGACGGGATAAGCAAGCTAAACGTTTTGTTTGAAAAGAAAGAAAAAGAAATAATGGAAATTTGACGGGCGGTTAAATCAGCGCTCTATAACTTCCATACCGTCCATGTAGGGAACCAACGCCTCGGGAATCCTCACCTTCCCTTCCTCAGTCTGAAAATTCTCAACTATAGCAAGAAGCGCTCTTCCCACCGCCACCCCCGAACCGTTAAGGGTATGAAGATGAGCCGGCTTGGAACCTTTTGCGGCTCTATACCTTATGTTAGCTCTTCTCGCCTGAAAAGCCTCGAAATTGCTGCAGGAAGATATCTCTCTGTACTTGCGTTCGCTAGGCACCCAGACTTCAAGATCGTAAGTTTTGGCGGAAGAAAACCCCATATCTCCCGCGCAAAGAATCACGACTCTGTATGGAATTTCCAGAAGCTCCAAAATTCTGGCGGCATCCGCGGTCAGAGTCTCAAGTTCTTCATATGAGTTATCGGGATTGGCGAAACGCACCAGTTCCACTTTGTTGAACTGATGCTGTCTCATTATTCCGTGCACATCCTTTCCGTAGGAACCGGCTTCTTTTCTAAAACACGGAGTATAGGCGACGTACTTAAGCGGAAGCATATCCGCGGGAATTATCTCGTCTCTGTGAATATTGGTTACGGGAACCTCGGCAGTTGGAATCATGTAATAATCCGTATCGCTAAGTTTGAAAAGATCTTCCTCGAATTTAGGAAGATTTCCGGTTCCCGTAAGGCTTTCGCTGTTGGCTACAAACGGAGTTAGCACTTCCGTGTACCCGTGCTGCTTCGTATGAATATCCAACATGAAATTTATGAGCGCCCTCTCAAGACGCGCTCCGGCGTTTTTGTAAAGAGCGAACCGGGAACCCGCTATCTTCGTCGCTCTCGGTAGATCAAGTATATCGAGTTGCGCTCCCAGCGATACGTGATCCTTTATCTCGAAATCAAAATCCCTTGGTTCACCCCATTTCCTTATCTCAACGTTGGCAGTCTCGTCAAATCCCTTCGGAACGGAAGGGTCCGGGATGTTGGGAACTTGAAGGAGTAGATCTTTCAGAAGCACTTCCACCTCGGCTTTCATCTTATTAAGATGTTTTATCTCATCGGAAAGAGCCTTTAGCCGAGGAAGAAGTTTTGAAAGTCCTTTTTCGTCTCCGGCTTTTTTGAGAGCGCCTATTTCGCTCGACCCATCGTTTCTCTCGTGTTCAAGAGCTTCCACTCTTTTTATTATGTCCTTTCTGCGGGAGTTTAGAGAGGTAAATTCCGAAAAATCGGTTTTAAAGCCTCGGTCGGCTAGTCTCTCGCAGACAAAATCGATGTTGCGTTCAATTAATTTAGCATCCAGCATTTACGGCGCACGATCTGATTGTAGTCGGAACAAACAAAAACCAAGCCTTGTAATCTACACTCACAACCAATATTTTCAAATAACGCGAGACTTTTGCGCTAAAGGTTCTTTTCGGGTTAACTTAACCGCGTGTATGTTGCTTTAAAGCAAAGCTAAAGAAGGGAGACGGCAATGAAAATATTGAACAACGGAATAGAAATAACTTACTTTGGGCATTCCACTTTCGCGATAAAATCGCCTCAACGGAAGAAGATCATCATCGACCCCTGGATTCAAGAAAATCCGTCGTGCCCCGAACATCTCCGCGAAGTTGATCAGATTGACGTAATAGCCGTAACGCACGGTCATTTTGATCATATAAGCGATGTGATCCCTCTCTGTGAAAAATATAGCCCGAAGGTGGTGGCGAACTGGGAGATCTGCGACTGGCTGGGTTCGAAAGGGGTTAAAAACTGCATGCCGTGCAACAAGGGAGGCAATCTGAACATAGACGGGATAAGATTTGTTATGACACATGCTCAGCACAGCAGCAGCATGAAAGAGGAAGACGGAACCGTAGTCTACGGAGGAGAACCGGCGGGCTTTATAATAAAGTTTGAAAACGACTACACCATATATCACGCCGGAGATACTAATCTTTTCGGCGATATGAAACTGATATCTGAAATATACAAACCGCAACTGGCCATGCTGCCCATCGGAGACCTTTTTACAATGTCTCCTCTTGAGGCTTCCCACGCATGCAGACTGCTAAACGTTAAATGGGTAATTCCAATGCACTATGGAACCTTCCCTCTTCTAACGGGAACTCCTGAAGAACTGGCCGCTTTAGTTGCCGATATGGATTCTCTAACTGTGGTTTCCGCGGGACCCGGAGAAACCATAAGCTAAATCGCGATGGCGAACAGTTCCCCGGTAGCGGAAAAACTTTCTTTTCGTAAGAAAAACGCACCCGACGCGCACTAAAGACGCAAACGAAATCTATTGACATAGACCCCGTTTCGTAAATAATACTGCTTCATGAGATATCTGCCTAAATTACTCCTCGTCGCCACATTGATTCTTGCGGGTTCCTGTAGCGGCAAGAAGGTTATTTACGAAGGAACCGCGGAAGAACTTGATAATCAAGTCGTCGAAGAACTCAACAAAGAAAGCGGCTTCCCCTGGATATTCGGCGGGACCAATTACGAAAAAATATTCGAGCTGCTCAAAGAAGTACAAATTCGTTATCCGTACACACAGTATGCCGCTATAGCGGAACTTAGAAGCGGGGATGTGTATTTCAAAAAAAAGGACTACATGCAGGCGGCCGAGGAATATGAGAATTTCATAAGCGAACATCCGACTCACCAAAGGCTTGATTACGCTATGTATCGTCTCGGGCTCTGCTACTACAATATGAAGTCGGGCAAAGACAGAAACCATTCAAAATCGCTTAAAACAATAGAGTGGTTTACTGCGCTTCGGGAAAATTATCCCGACTCCCCCTACGTGGAGCAAACTAAAGAAAAAATTGACAAAGCCAAAGAAATCTTGGCGGAAAGGGAAATTTACATAGGAAAGTTTTATCAGAAGAAAAAAAACTATAAAGCCGCCGTAGAAAGATACGAAAACGTTTTGGAAAATTATTCGGATACCAAGTATTCAAAAGAAGCAAGAGAACTCTTAAAGGTCGCCACGGGAAAATTACAGGACCAGTCGCCCTAGCGCAATTCAAAGGACCTGCCGTCCCGTCAAAAGGTATAAAAATTCACTTCCTTAGGCGATCGATTTTGCGACTATCCCTTTTTGATAGTCCGCGTTCATAACTCTAAGTGAGTGATTTCGCCAAAATAAAAGAACGAATATGTTAACCGCATACAAGATCTCGCCATGCGTGGTGGCAATTTGCCTAATCTTGTCCTGCAGTTCTCCGGACAAACAAGAAATAAACTTGCTTCTCGACAAGAGGCTAAGCGCGTTCGAGCTGAAAGACTCGGATATGTATTCGGAGTGTATACACGAAAATTACAGAGTAATTAAAAGAGAGGAATTATATGACAAGGCGAGACTCGTAAGCAGGTTCGAAGAGCAAGTCTCTATTATCAATTCCGTATCGTTTGGCAAATCGGAAAGATACATATATATCGACGGAACCGACGCGAAGGTAATGCTGCTCTCTTCAATCGACATAGAAATAGAGGGTTATTCAATGAGCTACAAAGCCAAAGAAGTTCTGCATTTATCCAAAGTTCTCGGACGGTGGAGAATAACCAAGGAATCCATGCTCAATCTGCTAAGCGGAACCCTGATCTTCGGTGATTAAGAACTACCGAATTTCTTTTCGATATCCTCTTGTTCTTCTTTGCATTCTATGCAAAGAGTAGTCTCGGGCCTTGCGATCAGCCTTTGCTCGGAGATGTTTTTCTCACACATTTCGCAGATTCCGTAAGAACCGTTTTCAAGTCTTGTAAGCGCTTCCCGGATTTTTCGAAGTAACCTTCTCTCCCTATTCCTTTCTATTAATTCAAGGACCCTGTTTGACTCCGACATCGCCCGGTCAATCGGGTCCGGAAAAGAATTGGAACTCTGCCCCATCCTCTCAAGAGTGTCGTAGGCGACGCCCAAAATGTCGGACATCTTGCGAATCAATGTGATTCTGACGGCTTCTCTGGTCTCGGCTTTCATTGTGAATTATTATATATGCCCGGGTGTTTTTGTAAATTTAATCGCCACAATCGGCTTTCCCGTCCATACCGAACTCGCAAACAATCCGCTTCAATAATTTTAGACGCCGCCGTTAACCCCGAAGGAGCAATAGGAATTGCCGAGACATTGAAATTCGCATTAGCCGTGTTTAGAGTTTAGTTTAGCTTTATTCATTTCTTTTTTTATCGATCCGTTATAAAACTAACCGGAGTCCTTATGGATATTTTCGCGAAAAACGTTATCCGCCAATGTTGAGAATGAAAAGACTTCTGATCAGGCTGTCCGAGGAAACATCTGTAGGAATATCGGACCTGCTTCTAGGTTTGGGAGCGGGAGCCGTGAGCGAGGAGGAAGTGGAAAGTGGGAATCTTGCGATTTACGCGTACTTTGAGGAAAAAGCCGAATTAGAGGAAGTTATAGCGACGGTTCGGGATTTCCTCTATCCTTTAAACGGAATTCAGGAAGCGCCGCGTTTTGAAACCAGTTATATCCACCCCGAGGACTGGGAAGGATGGAAATCTTATTTAAAGCCCGTAAGAGCGAGCCGTCGGATAGTTATAAAACCTCCCTGGGAAAAATTACGTCGCACTGAAGGAGAAACCAAGGTGGTTGAGATAAATCCGGCAACCGCTTTCGGCACTGGACATCACGAAACGACGAGAATATGCATAAGTTATCTAGATCAGCTTCTTGAAAAATCCTCGGGCTACTCCGTATTCGACGTCGGGTGCGGAAGCGGTGTTTTGGGCATTTGCTCAATCTTTCTGGGAGCGAGCATTTCGTTTTGCGCGGATATTGACCCGAATGCCGCACGAGAAACCGTTTTAAACTCCGCCAGAAACGGAATTTCCGAGAAGGTTAAGGTGTGGTGCGGATCCCTTGACTGCACGCTGAGAAAATTCGATGTGGTTGTTTCCAATACGTCGAAGGAAACTCTTGTTTCAATTAAAGACAGTCTGAGAAAAAGACTCGCTTCAAGCGGATTTTTGATAATTTCCGGAATACAGGCGAGTGAAAAACGTTTGGTGAGCGATATATACATAAGCTCGGGGTATGATATCGTCAGTGAAAAGATTGAAGGCGATTGGGCGGGATTGCTTCTTAGACCGACCGAAGAAGGCGCGAAAAAATGAATTCTTTTAAGACAATCGAGTGGAAAAACGACAGGGTCTTAATGATCGACCAGAGAAAACTTCCAATCGAGGAAGTGTATATAGAATGCGATTCCTTCCTGGATGTAGCTCGGTGTATAAAAAATCTAGCCATAAGAGGAGCTCCGGCGATAGGAATAGCGGCGGCTATGGGGATGGCTCTAGGAGCCCTGAGCATCAACGATGATTGTGGTTACGAGGAATTCAAACGTCGTATGAAAGTCATATCGGAACATTTGACCGAAACGAGACCTACCGCGGTAAATCTTTTTTGGGCGATTCGGAGAATGGAAGCTTTGATTTCCAAATCCTCGGACAAAAAAACAAGAGAGATCAAAAATGTTCTCGTAACCGAAGCGCTAGAGATACAAAAAGAAGACCTGAAGACATGTGTAAAAATTGGAGCGACGGGATCGAAGCTCATAAAAAATGACTCAGTGGTGCTAACGCACTGTAACGCCGGAGGACTTGCGACTTCGGGCTACGGAACGGCTTTAGGGGTAATAAGATCCGCGTTTCAGCAGGGTAAAAACATAAGCGTAATATCTTGCGAAACAAGACCCGTTCTTCAAGGAGCAAGGCTAACGGCTTGGGAACTTGAAAGAGACGGAATTCCCGTACGCCTGATAACCGACAGCATGGCCGGATACCTCATGGCCGAGGGAGCGGTGGACTCCGTAGTGGTAGGAGCTGACAGAGTGGCTTTAAACGGAGATACCGCCAACAAAATAGGAACTTATTCTCTCTCCATCCTTGCCAAATATCATGATATTCCCTTTTATGTAGCCGTCCCCACTTCGACGATAGACGATAATTGCTCAAGCGGGGAAGACATTACGATTGAGTACAGAGATCTTGAAGAGATAACACACATGGATGGAAGAAGAATAAGCGCCCAAGTAGACGCGATTAATCCGGCATTCGACATTACTCCAAGCGAGAACATCGAATGCTTTATAACGGAAGCGGGTCTGCTTAGGGAGCCTTACGCGAAATCTTTTAAGAGGATTAAAACAAAAAATCAGTAATCCCCTCTTTCGATTTCCTCCTGAGCCTCGACACTAAGTTTTGTAAAGGGCATGGCGATAAGCCTTTCCTCGCCTATTTTTTCCCCGGTAACTTCGCAGAATCCGTACTCACCGTTCTCAATTCTTTTCAAGGCATCCTCTATCTGATGTAACTTGTTTCTCTCCCTGTTTGAAAGCGTTAGGGAAAGTTCTCTCTGCCTGTCTTCTGACGCGTGGTCATAAAAATCCCCCACATCGAAACGCAGGTGGTTCGACTCTTCTTTTATAGACCTTGTCACGTCCTCAAATAACTCGCCTCTCATCTCCTTTAGCATTACGGTCATTTGGGTGAGAAACTTTTTCGTATATTTTTTAGAATTAGTTCGTTTCACCGAAACTTTCGCAGTCGAGGAGCGAGAAGTTTTCTTTTCAGATTTTTTCTTTGTTGTCGGCACTTTTATCACTCATAACAATTTAAGATTTAGATTTCCCGAGGGCGAATTAAGATAAGAATTATCATTCTTTTTGTCAATACTATCTCGGCTAAACGGTATATAATTCCCCAATCAATTCGTTAATAAACCGGAGAATTACTTTACCATTAAACATAATATATCTTTAAATTTTGCTACATTCTCAATTTCAGTATATAGTATTACGAATATTCAGTTCTTGAATTCCCCCAAAAAATGAAAAACGACATCTTGAGAAAAAGAGATGCTTGGTCCACCAGGACGGGATTGATTCTCGCTATGGCGGGAAACGCGATAGGCTTTGGCAATTTCCTGAGATTCCCGACTCAAGCCGCGGAAAACGGCGGCGGCGCTTTTATGATCCCGTATTTCATAGCCTTTATAGCTATAGGAATTCCCATAATGTGGATGGAGTGGGCAATGGGAAGATACGGCGGGACGCGCGGACATGGAACTACTCCGGGGATATTTAATCTGTTTTGGAGAAGCAATGTATCGAGAACTCTGGGAGTTCTTGGTATCTGGATACCTCTTGTCGTATCGATCTACTACATATACCTTGAATCCTGGACATTGGGATACGCGCTTCATTTCCTGCTCGGAACCAATCCAAGTCTCGATCCCGCATCAGTTTCCAACGCTTCGGAGTACCTAAAGCCCTACGGAGATTTTCTCTCCAACTACTTAGGCACCGGCGACGGTATATTGCTAACTCCTTCAAAAATGGCGATCGTGGCTTTCGGTATAACGATCGTTCTGAATTTCTATATAATGGTGAGAGGAATATCGGGAGGTATAGAAATATTCGTCAAATACGCGCTTCCGCTTCTGCTTTTCATGGCGGTACTTCTGGCCGTAAGAACCCTGACTCTCGAAACCGAATACGGAACCGCGATTGAAGGCCTTAATTTTCTCTGGAATCCCGACTTTGAACTTTTAAAAAACCCGAAAGTGTGGATAGCTGCCGCCGGGCAAATGTTTTTCACTCTAAGTCTCGCCTTCGGAGCGATAGTGGTATACGCGTCTTATATAAAAGCCCGTGAGGACATCACTCTAAGCGGTCTCACCTCGGCGACTTTAAACGAAACGGTGGAAGTAATTCTCGGCAGTTCAATAGCCATACCGGCGTCCGCGGCCTTTTTCGGAGTTGCCGCGGTAGTCACAATCGCGCAATCGGGAGCTTTTAACTTAGGTTTCGTAAGCATCCCGGCCGTTTTCGCCAGTCTGCAGCTTTGGGGCTTTGAGGCGGGAAGAGTATTCGGTTTTCTCTGGTTCTTTCTCCTTTTCTTCGCGGGGATGACTTCGTCAATAGCGATAAGCTACCCGGTAGTTTGTTTCTTTCAGGACGAATTCAAAGTTTCAAGACAAAAAGCCGTAGTACTCACCATGCTGATAATACTGATAAGCGTGCTTCCGGTGATCTTCGTAAGCCAAGTAATTGACGAATGGGACTTCTGGGCAGGAACGATAATGCTTGTAATATTTGGATTCGTACAAGTAGTTATGTTCATGTGGGTATTCGGAGCGGATAAGGCTTGGGAAGAGATAAACTCGGGAGGTTTCATCAAGGCGCCCCGTATTTTCTACTACATTTTGAAATATGTAACGCCGTTTTCCCTTCTGGCGCTAATATGCTGGTGGGGATATAGCTACTTGCCATCGGTAATTTCGACGGCGGGTTGGAATATCTGGCTCGCCAGATTCTATATCTTGGGGCTCTTCGTTTTCCTCTCAGTTATAGTTTATATAGCCGGAAGGAGGGAAAAAAACTAATGGATTATGGAGCCGCGTTATTTTTGATTATTTCCTGGGGAAGCATACTCGGCCTTCTGGCTTTCTGCCTGATAAGTTTTTATACCCACCGCAAATGAGAATTCACCTCTTGGTGAATAAAACCCCTTCCCACTTTTTCTAAAATATATACGGAACTTACTTAGTTTTCCTCGGGTTTTTCCTGGAAAGCTTGCTTAGGCTTGTTAAGACGGAAAATCCTGATTACATCTTCAAGCTGATGTATCAGAAAGAGAGTAAGGGTAAAAGAGGTAAAGAAAAGAACTAGAGAATTTCCTCCTATTATCGCTATGAGGATTAGTATCGCGGAATAATAATTTCTTCTCCCCAGATAACGTAGTCGGGAAAGAAGTTTTCTAAAACCGGATAAATCTTCAAGATCAATATGCTTATCGACCTCGAAATAAGCCACCAAACTGCCCGAATTCGTGTATTTCACAAGGAAGTAAATCGTCCAGGCGAGAAACAGCAGGAAAATCACGATATTGTAACTTCCAAGTAAAATAGGGATAAGGCTCCCTGTCTCGAGATAATAACCCAGGGGAACTCCGATCAGGAAAGAAAGTACGGTAAACTGATCGCTTACGGTATCAACCCACTGTCCTTTCTTCGTCTCCATAAGTTTTATTCTGGCAACTTCGCCGTCACATCTGTCCAAAACGGTGGCAATTTGCATAAAGACAGCGCCGAGCACCGGGTAACCCAAGGCGTAGAAAGGCCCGCAAAGCATTCCGATCAGATTGATTAGAACGCTAATCGCGTTTGGAGTAAGGGATGTTCTGGCGAGAATTTTGCTCAGAGGAAGAGATATTCTGCCATTTATGTTTCTGGCTATCCATCCGGTAGCCGTTTTGCCCACATGGGAGAAAAGTATTCTCGAAGCTTCTTTCTCAGACTCTTCGTCATTTGAGAGACGAAACGCGTGTCCGGTTTCAGAGTTAAAAACTCTCATTCGTCCGCGCGTGGACTGCTCGCCAATCCAGATATCAAATCCGGGAGATTGAAGAATCCCGGCAACTTCCGCGCAACTTACGGAAAAAGCGCCTAATACTTCGCTCCCTCCGCCGAAATATCTGTTTACGAACCCGGTCCCCCTATCTACACCTATGACTGGGTCCGCCCCCTTGCGAATTAGAACGGATATCTCATCTTCCCGGCAATCCGAAGAATCGAGAATGAATTTTTCAATAGAATCGGAATTCACGGTAACAAGGCAAGCTTCTAAAACAAGAACCCTACCGGAATTTATCGAGACCGACCCTCCCGGAAGCACCCAGCTTATCTCCGAGGTTATTCTTCGGTCGTCTTTAAGAACGGTTTTCAGAAAATCCGCATTGTCGGTAACTATATGAAATCTTTCGATACCGGCTCGTTGGGAATTTATTATAATTCTTTTCAGCTGATGTACGTGGGCGACAGAGGTGGTGGCGAAACCGGCCAAATCTTCTCCGTTTGTTCCAGTTCCGGAAAAAAATACAATAGCGTGTTTCATGACGGATCAGGATTATTCAGAGGATCTCACAACTCTTAAGAGATTCGGCAGGCAGTCTTGCTTCTTCAAAAAGCTACCGGCCTGTTTTCTCGCCCTGAAAAGATCCAGCGGACAGTCAACATCCATCCAGTAAAGCTCCCCTATATCTAGAGGCTTAATTGTATACCCCTTGCTTATAAGCCTGTGGATTGAGGAAATGTACCATTTTCCTTCGGCCCCGGGATTTCTCATTTCTTCCTCAACCGCTCTTTTAAGCAACTCGACACCCATATCTCTGAATACCCTTATACCGACCGATTCAGCGGAAGTTTCTCCATTTGAGATTTCCTTGCTGATTTTAGTGATTCTTCCATCGTCGATAATAACTTTCATGTCTTCGCTTTCGTAAGAGGTTCTTCTTTTTATCGGAAGGCAGATCTTTTCGTCCCTAACGGAGAGAGCATTATCCAAAACTCCTATCTCGTAAACATCGTCTCCGTTCATAACAACTACGTCTTCGTCGAAGTCGCCTCTAGCTATCCAAAGAGACACGAGGCTGTTTGTAGACTGGTAGAAAGGGTTGTACAGCGTGTTTATTCTCATCCCCAAGCTGTCGTAGTTTCTGAGAAAATCCTCCACTCTTTCAAAACCGAAACCGACTACAATTACAACTTCGTTAATTCCGCAGTCCCTTATTTGGTTTATTTGATGTTCGAGTATGGATATACCGCCGATGTCGAGAAGACACTTTGGCTTATCGTAAGTATATGGATATAGCCTAGTTCCTCTACCGGCTGCGAGTATTATAGCTTTCATAAATCAGATTTCTCAGACAGATAATTACGTGTTCATAAAGCCGTAAAACACGGATCAACTTTACTGGGAATAAATACGAACCGCGCGTTACTTTAAAATACTTTCAGGCTTTTAAAATAACTCCAAGCATCGGTTATGTCAAACTTGCCGATTGACACAAAAGATCTAAAAATATCCGGCAATACGGGAACCTTCCGCTTTCTTGGAAAAACTATCAGAAAATCACTCATCGGTGGCGACTTTAAGGCCGACAATTTCGGACTTTACGCTGACTATATTGTTGGCCTCGTCAACATAAACAAGTCTAGGGCTGTGCGCTTTGCTTTGTTCCTCATCATAGATCGCAAAATCCGCTATTATCAAACAATCTCCTTTTCTAGCCAGATGCGCCGCGGCACCGTTTACGCAAACGGTATTTAAACCTCTAGGTCCCTCTATCACGTAAGTCGAGAAACGATGGCCGTTGGTAAGATTGAAGATATCAACCTGTTCGTAAGGAAACAGATCCGCCGCATCCATTAAATTTCTGTCAAGCGTAAGGCTGCCTTCATAGTCCAATTCCGCGTCAGTAACCGTCACCCTGTGTATTTTGGATTTTAACAGTACCCTCTGCATCTATAACCTCTTAAAGCACAATATTGTCGATAAGTCTAGTACCGCCTATCCTCACGGCCGCCGCCACCAAGTCGCCCTCGCCGGCTTTGTACCGAATCTCAAGAGTTTGCGGATCTCTTATCTCAATATAATCAATATCATTAATTTGCGCTTCGCGCAACACCTCCCGCGCTTCGGCAAGCAAAATCTCGCAGTCGTCGCATCCGTTTCTAAATCTTTCATCGACTCTAAGCAAAGCCCTGCTCAGCGCTACCGCTTTGATTCTCTCCCCCCGACTTAAATAAGAATTTCTCGAACTCATAGCCAGTCCATCCGATTCCCTTTTTATCGGCATCTCTATTATTTCGACGTCCATATCAAAATCTCGCACCATTGTCTGGACAATTTTAAGCTGTTGATAGTCTTTTCTGCCAAACACCGCAAAATCGGGCCGGACGATGTTAAACAGTTTCAGCACAACCGTCGCCACCCCATCGAAATGCCCAATCCTCAGGGGACCGCAAAGGCAGTCGGCGAGATTTCCCACCGAGACCGTAGTTTCGAATTTATCGGGATAAATGTCTTTCGCATCCGGATAAAAAAGGTAGTCGACGCCGCATTCGGAAAGTTTTTTAACGTCTCCGTCGTAGTCCCTTTCATAACGATCGAAATCCTCTCCGGCTCCAAACTGCGTGGGATTGACAAACACGCTCGCCACCGTCACGTCCGCTTTTCTCACGGATTCCTCCACAAGACTTATATGTCCTTCATGCAAAGCTCCCATAGTGGGAACGAACCCGATTTTCTTACCGGCTCTACGGCATTCTTCGGACACTTTCTTCATTTCCGAAATCTTCTTCAGAACGCGAAGCGGCGCTTTTCTATCCATAAGAATGTTCTTGAGAGGGGAACACTCCCTTTTTTATTTCCTCTACGTATTTCTTCGTCGAACCCAAAATCTCATCTCTAACCGCGGCGTATCTTTTGACAAATTTAGGAAGAGGGTCCGCAGTGAGACCTATCATATCATTTACGACTAGCACTTGCCCTCCGCAACTCGCTCCGCAACCTATTCCGACGGTGGGTATCTCAAGATTTTCCGTAATTTCCTTCGCCACCTCCGACAAGACACTTTCCATAACCAAGATGAAAGCGCCCGCCTGTTCGCAGGACTTAGCCAGATTCAAAAGCTCCTCAGGCTCTCCCGGAAGACCTCCCCGAACTCCGTAACCCCCCATTACGTGAACGGACTGCGGGCAAAGACCTATATGAGCGATTACCGGAATTCCGGCTTTTTGGATGCGATACAAGGTATCGACATACATTTCGTTCACCTCGAGTTTGACTGATTCCGCTTTGCCCTCCTTTACCAACCTTCCCGCGCTCTGTATAGCGTCTTCCGGAGATTTCTGATAAGAAAGAAAAGGCATATCCGAGCACAGGTGCGCCCTGGCTATTCCTCTTGAAACTATCTTGGTATGGTAAATCATCTCGTCCAAGGTAACCGAAAGCGTATCGCCGAGCCCCTGAACGACGTTGCCAAGAGAATCGCCCACCAATACCACATCCACTTCCGCGGCGTCCACTATAGCGGCAACAGTAGCGTCATACGCGGTTATCATAGCGATTTTTTCACCGCGGTCTTTCATCTTGCGAAAATCCGTAGTCCTCAGTTTCTTCATTAAAAAGTACTCTCCTTCGCCGTAAACTCGGGCGAATTATTCAACGTATATGCTTGTAATGTACCCGAGTTTTTTTAAAGTTGAGCGAAGTTCCTCGGCGTCTTTCTTTCTCTCAAACCGGCCTATTCTCACCCTATGATAAGTAACTCCGTCAAAGCTGAAAGGTTCCACGCGCACTATTTCGTCCGTCACTCGCGAAAGTCTTTGCCGAAGTTCATAGGCTTTCGTTCGGCTCCCGAAAGAACCCGCTTGAACGGTGTAGAGAGAAACGAAAAGGCTTTCAGATCTTCCGGAGGGAGTGGAAATTACCTCAATTCTTACCTTAGCCACACCGTCTCTTATAAGACCTATGGATTTTGCGGCCGCATAGGAAAGATCGATAACTCTTTCACCGATAAAAGGACCTCTATCGTTTATCCTGACCGTTACCTGTTTGCCGTTTTTAAGATTCGTGACTTGAACGACGGTTCCGAAGGGAAGTTCTTTGTGAGCGGCGGTGTAAGCGTATCTACTGAATCGTTCACCGCTTGCGGCCTTGTTTCCATGCTCTTTATCTCCATACCAGGAAGCCTCGCCATACTGCACGCCCTTTGCGGATTTAACGGGAGGAAAATCCCGACTCTCCCATTTCGGAGAACCGACGAAAGGCACGCAGCCTGTGAAAAAAACCGCCGCGATGGCGGCAAACCTTATCCAAGCCATAGTATGGTATTTTACCACAACGAGTTTGGATCAGCTTGAGATTGCAAGCGGTTGTAATAAAATAATGCCACCGAAAACAGGCTAACGCGATGAACCAGCCAGAACACAATTTTTCCCTCATAAATCGACTCCCTCCTTATGTCCTCGGGGCGGTAAACGAGATCAAACACCAAGCGCGAGCAAGAGGAGAAGATATAATCGATCTCGGCATGGGGAACCCCGACCAGCCAACCCCAAGCCATATAGTGGAAAAACTGCAGAAGGCGGCAAGCGATCCCAGAAATCACAGGTACTCCACGTCCGCAGGATTGCCCAAGCTTCGTCTCGCCATAACCGACTGGTACAAAAGAAAATACGATATTGATCTCGATCCGAATTCGGAGGCCGTAGTCACGATAGGTTCGAAAGAGGGAATATCGCACCTAATGCTTTCAATACTCTCACCCGGAGATCTCGCGATAGTTCCCGACCCGACTTACCCGATACACAGTTACTCCGTAATCATAGCGAGGGGAGACATCCACAGCTGTCCCTTAGGAGTAGACAGTGAAGACATGATAATGTCCATAGAGAAAGCGATAAAGCAGGTGTGGCCGAAACCAAAAGTTCTGATTCTGTCCTTTCCCAACAATCCGACCACCGAAGTCGTTTCGATCGATTTTTTCGAAAAAATTTGCGATCTGGCTCGCGAAAACGGTCTCACCGTAGTGCATGATCTGGTATACGCAGAACTTTGCTACGACGGATACAAAGCTCCGAGCATATTGCAGGCGAAGGGAGCCAAGGACGTGGCGGTAGAATTTTATTCTCTTTCAAAAAGCTATAACATGCCGGGGTGGAGAGTCGGATTTATGGTGGGAAATCCGGAAATAGTTTCCGCGCTCAAAAGAGTGAAGAGCTACCTGGATTACGGAATATTTCAGCCGATACAAATATCCGCAATCGCCGCGCTTAACGGTCCCGAACACTATGTGGACAATATAAGGGAAACCTACCGGTCCAGGAGAGACAAGTTGATCGAATCGTTTGCGAGGGCCGGATGGAGAATTCCGAAACCGAAGGCCACGATGTTCGTGTGGGCGCGAATACCTGAGGAATTCGAAAAAATGGGGTCTCTTGAGTTCTCTAAGCTGCTTATAGAAAAATCAAAGGTCGCCGTGTCCCCGGGAATAGGTTTTGGAAACTGCGGGGAAGGGTTCGTCAGGTTAGCTCTCGTGGAAAACGAGAACAGAATAACGCAAGCCGCAAGAGGAGTGAAGAAACTTCTTCGGGGTTAACCAAGTTCCTAAAACGCCTGGCCTATACTCACGAAGATTTTGAATCTTTGGTCTTCCTCTTCGTCGTCGGGGTTTAGCAAGTAACCGAAATCCGCTCTGATCGGTCCGACGACCGTGTCGTATCTGAGTCCCGTTCCGGCGGCGTATTTTAAGTCGAAAGCGCTGAAGTCGAAACTTTCCGAGTACACATTCCCATAATCGAAAAACGCCACCGCTCCCAGTTTATGAAAAAGCTTGAAGCGGGCCTCAAAATTGCCCACAATCATGGAGTTGCCCCCGAGAGGATCGCCGCGAGAATTAAGCGGGCTTAATTCTTGAAACGAATAACCCCTCATGCTCGCGCTTCCGCCGGCGAAAAATCTCCTGAAAATCGGTATGTCGAACTGGTCCGTATCTCCAAGCGTACTTATGTTTCCAACCGTTATCCTTTTTCCCATAACTATGCCGGAGAGATTCTCGTAATATCTAAGCTCGATCAAAGACTTTAAATAATTTATACGGTCGGAGGCCATCCTAGGAATCGATTTTTCCAATAACGCAAACAGCCGGAGACCTTCTGTAGGATTGATTAGACTGTCGGTCAGGTCATACTCGAGTCCGAAGTTAAGGACCGTTAGGAAGACACTGTCGCGGGTACTTTCAATCGGAGTTCTAAGAACCTGAGAATCTATATTCGCGTATATGACGTTAAAAGAACCGAATACCGTAATACTATCGAGAAATTTTTTGGAAGCCGTGCTGTAAGAATCGAAACTAAGGCCTTCGTAGCTTGGGAAATCATCTCTTCTCACATCAAGCAGAAACGAGAGACTGGAATCTCTTCCGATCGCGTGCGGCTGATCTAATCCGGCTAGCAACCCGCGCGTGAGCGACGAATAGCTTGAAGTCATATGGAATTCTCTTCCGCCCCCGAAAAAATTCTTCTGCGTCCACGAAAGCTGAGCTCTAAGCTTATCCTCCGTCGCGTATCCCACTCCAAACCTTAAGGTTCCAAGCTTTCTTTCGGTAACGCTATATTTGGTCTTGACTTCAAGAGTTTGTTCGTCGTAATCGGTATCAATTATTATGGAGTTAAACAGTCCCGTTTCAAAAATATTCGCCCGGGATTTCTGAGTTTTAGAAAGGGAGAACAAGTCCCCTTTTTCATACGTTATCTCCCTTCTTAGAAGTTCCGTGGGGATATTGGAATTTCCGCTGAACACTATTTCGCCGAAGTAATACTTTTGACCGGGATCGATAATGAATTCAACCTTAGCTTCTTTATCTCTGAAATTTACAATCGCCTCGGAATTCACGTCGGGCAAAACGTATCCCCTGTCGGAAAACAGCTCCGCGATAATAACTTTCGATTTCTGATAATTTATCTCTGAAAAAGGTCTCCGTTCTCTAAGTAGAATCTCATCCGCGATATCGGAAGCCATATCCTCCATCCGTTCTCCCAAAACCTCAATCGTGAGAGTTTTCACTATCACCGGATCCGATTGATCCACGGTTATTTCTATATCCACTTTTCGGTTCTCGTCCTTAAAATCAAGAGCGTATGTCACAGAAGAACCGTAATAACCGTGTTCGCCAAGCAACCGCTCTATTCTCTTTATATCGTCCTCGAGAAATTGCTCGTTGAACTCGGGAAGCTCTTTCCAAGGTTTTTTCGAAGGAAAGGAGGTAATCATGGAGTCCTTTACTATTTCGGTCTTTATATCTTTAAGTCCCTTTATGGTAATATCGGAAATACGCACCATTGAGGTTTCTTCGGAGTCTTGGGCTTTAACCGGGGAGAGCGGGAGAAGAAACGCGAGGAAAAAAACGGCGGCGAGGAAAAGGTTTGGCAATTTGGATGAACGATTCCAGCTATGTTTTCGTTCAAAGCAAAAAAATATAGAAGAAGTTCTTTCCATTTAGGCTTATTTAGGCGATTCTGGAAAACCCCGGCATTTCGCAGGCAACAACGCGTATCCTCTGGGCAAACATAATAACTTGGTTCGCACGCAAACGGAATCTCAAGTTAAAACACGCTTATAAAGCCGGCGCGCGGCGCAGTTCAACGCTTGCGAGTGTAAACAATAAACGAAAGAAAAGGCAGTTTTTTATAAACGCGAGAAAATGTGATATTATTGCCTGAGAGAATTTCAGCTATGGAACTTTTACTGCTTATACTACTCGTTTTACTCGGTTTTTTTTCGGGAACGTATATACTGGGGAATTTTTTCTCACGCGCCTTCATAAAGCTTCCGGAGGTTTTAAGAGGAACCCCAAGCGAAAAATCCGAACTTTCCCCGAAAGCGGTTACGCTCCTGCTACTTGAGACAATAGGCTGGTTGCTGCTGCTTATTTCCCTTATATTCCTGATTGGCAGATATTTTGCCGATTACCAGAAGATTTTTCTCTGCGGCATATACGTATCCTTAGCCTTTCATATAGGAACTTTGCTGAGTTTTTACAGGAAGCCTTCGTAAAACACAAAGTGAAGATCACCCGCTTTTGTTTTCTCTAGACAAAGAGCGAGGTTTGCGAACAGTGGAAAAATGCATGGACGACGCGCAAAATCGAAAAGTGCTCCCCCGCACACTTTTTTTTTCATTAAAACCGCCTTTTAATAGAGGGGTTTCACCGGCACCGGCGCTTTTAATCGACCGCGATTACCTGCGTTTTTTCGCGGAATAGTTATTGTCGATAAACATTTCTTTAGCGGGGTCTCCCGGAGATTTCTTCCGCCTTCTCTCAAAATCTTTCGCCGTCTTTTTATCCAGAATCCGCTTGTCCACATATTCTATTTCCACTGTCTGTTTCTGCGCGTTCATGTTTAAAAGAACCTTAGTGTTCAATAAATCCCATAAGAGAACTTCGTAAGAAAACATTTTTTCACGCTTGAAAGCGCCGCCGAAGATATTTGTGAGTTCGTCGATTAATTCTCTCGCCGAGGACGTAAAACGACTTTCGCTCTCAAAATCTAACAGAATGGAACTTGACATAAGTTTGTCTTTGTAAAACTCAAGCCGGGTTTCGTGAACCGGGGAAGTATCAGAAGACACACCAGGCACCGAGCCGCCAATAACGATCTTCCTCAAGTCATCCGAATACTCGCTATCTGAAACGATCTTAACACCATGAGACTCGATTATACTCAGAGCGTCTTTTCTGGAAGTTCCGAATTTAAAACCATGGGGGATACTCTCATCCGCCTGAATTTCTTCAACCGGCAATGAGAAAAGAAAGCAAATCGAGAGAACGAAAGTAAGCCAGGTATTTCCCAAACACATAAATTCTTCCTATTCAATATATAGATTAAGCGATGCCATAACATATTTTATTGTGTATAACATTAACCGGTTCGCATCGCTTTGTTAAACTCGCACTTTCCATATCAACTACGCCCGAATGAAAACGATAATAGGAGTAATAGGAACCTCAAACGCCAGCGACAGAGAAAAAGAGCTCTCGGAAAAAGTTGGCGTTCTTATAGCCAAGAAAAATTGCCTTCTGCTTTGCGGCGGAATGGGAGGCGTTATGGAAGCCGCGTGCAGGGGAGCCAAATCGGCAGGAGGAACCACAATCGGAATTCTTCCCGGCACGGACAGATTTTCCGCCAACGAGTTTATCGACATACATATAGTTACCGGAATGAACGAAGCGAGAAACGTGATAGTGGCGAAATCGAGTCATTCAATAATAGCCGTCGGAGGGGGGTTCGGCACCTTGTCGGAAATATCTTTCGCTTTAAAGTCCGGAATTGCCGTCGTCGGGCTTGACACATGGAATGTCTCTAAGAAAATTATCAAGTGCGAAACCCCGGAAGAGGCGGTTCAAACGGCGTTTAAATTATCCCTTCCGCAAAAAGAAAACGGATGTGAGTAGAAGCAACGCATATGCAGCCGGAAAAAACAGCCGAAAATTATATAATAAGCCACATACGACAAGTTCCCGACTTCCCGAGAGAGGGAATAAATTTTTACGATATAACCACTCTGGTTAAAAATCCCGAAGTTTTTAAAAAATCCGTAGAAATGATGGCTGAGATGCTCGACGGCAGGCAAGTAAACTCTTTTGTCGCTCCCGAATCTCGCGGTTTTATTTTCGCTTCCGCGTTGTCGTTTAAGCTTGGAAAAGGATTCAGCGTGGCGAGAAAACCCGGGAAACTACCTCACGATACCGTAAGCGTTTCGTATAACCTTGAATACGGAGAAGACGGTCTTGAAATCCATAAAGACGCCGTGGACGAAGAAAGCAAGATAGTAATCGTCGACGATATACTGGCCACGGGCGGAACCGCGCACGCCACCGGGCAACTGGTGGAAAAACTGGGCGGTCGCATTAGCGGATATTTGTTTTTAGTCGAACTTGAAGGATTAGGAGGGGCGGAGACGCTATCTCCCCACCCGGTCTGGTCCGTATTGAAAATGCCGGGATAAAGTTTATTGAAGAAAATAAAAGTCAAAGTTAGTTCAAGCGAAGACAAGTCCCACGAAATTCTAATCGGGCGAGGACTGCTAAGACAGATCGCCCGCGATTTGTCCGAAGCCTCTATTGCTCACTCCTGCGCTCTGGTAACCGACTCAAACGTGGGGAAACTGTACGGAGAGAGGCTGCTAAAGGATCTTGAATCCGTTTTTCCGCAAGTTTCCTTCATAACTTTCCCGGCGGGAGAGCAAAACAAAAACAGAGAAATAAAATGTTTCATAGAAGACAGAATGCTTGAGTCGGAACTCGGCAGAGATTCTCTGATAATAGCGCTTGGCGGCGGCGTAACGGGAGATATAGCGGGATTCGTAGCGGCCACCTACATGAGAGGAATTCCGTGCGTTCAGGTGCCAACAAGCCTTGTCGCCTGCGTGGACAGCTCGGTGGGTGGAAAAACCGCCGTGGACACTCCTTACGGAAAAAATCTTATCGGAGCGTTTCATCAGCCTTGGCGCGTGTACGTGGATATCGACACTTTAGCAACCTTGGACACGCGGCAGGTTTCAGAAGGATTATCTGAAATAATTAAATACGGAGTGATAAAGGACGCGAAGTTTTTCCGTTATCTGGAAACCAATATTAAAAAGGTCTACGAATTCGACGAAACCTGTCTTCTGGAAATAATAGAAGCAAGCTGCAAGATTAAGGCGCGAGTAGTCGAAGAGGATGAAAAAGAGCAGAATTTAAGAAAAATTCTTAATTTCGGACACACGATAGGTCATGCGATCGAACAGCTCTCCAATTACACGATTTCCCACGGAGAGGCTATCTCCATGGGAATGGTTGTCGAAGGAAGAATCGCTTTGCGTAAGACCGGATGGAGCGTGGAGGATCAAACAAGACTTGCGCGTCTTTTAAAAAAAGCGGAACTTCCAACAGCGCCGCCGCGAAATTCAAACGTAGAGGAAATAATCAACCTTATGAAAATCGACAAAAAGGCAAGAAAAGGACGGATAGAGATATCCGTTCCCGAGCGTATAGGAAAAATGAAAAAACAGATGGGAAGCTACTCAATAGAAGTAGATGAACAAGAGATAGCTTCCGCTTTCGTATCCCACCCCGAGAATGAATGACCTAGCTTTTGACGTCTCCCGGTTTTTGTTTCCGATAGATAAAAAAGAAATCTTCGGCAATGAAAAACCTCTTGCGCTCGAAATCGGCTTCGGAGAGGGAGAATTTCTAATAAACGCGGCTTCGCAGGATAAAAGTAGAAATTACCTGGGTATAGAAATAAAACGGGGAAGATTCAGAAAAGCGTTAAGAACCGCGAGAAAGCTTTCTCTGGAAAACTTAAAGTTCGTACACATAGAAGCCGCAATAGCGCTTCGCCAGATTTTCAGCAAAAATACGTTCGATCTCGCTTTCGTGAATTTTCCCGATCCCTGGCCGAAAAAAAAGCATTTGAAACACAGAATATTTAACGGAGAATTTATAAGCCACTTGTCCGAAGCGCTTTGCGCGGGGGGTAGAATCGTAATAAAGACCGACCAGCTGGGTTACATTGAACAGATAGTATCCGAATTTGAAAAAAGCGCTCTTTTCCGTCCCGTTTACGCGCCCGCGGGATTCATCGAAGCCGGAAGGGAGGAACCGAAGACCAAGTTTGAAAGACTTTTCAGAGAAAATTCACAAAGAATATATATAGCGGCTTTAATTAATTTTTCCGCGCGAGAAAACCAAATAAACCAAACTATTCGACTCTGTAATTGACATTAGCAATCCGCTATGTATTAAGTAGTGTCCACTTCACAAAAACCTATGGAGGATTTTTGAAATGATTGTAGTAATGAAAACCAAAGCGACTGAAGAGGAGATAAAGAAAGTAAAATCCGTTATTAAGGAAATGGGTTACTCTCCTCATCCGATCGAGGGAATTCTTAGAACGGTTATCGGAGTCGTGGGAGACGAGAGAGGAAAACCTCATGATATGGACGCCTTGAGACAGCTCAAGGGAGTTGAAAAGGTCGTCCCCGTATTACAGCCTTACAAACTTACCAGCCGGGAAGTAAATGATGAAACAACCGCCTTTAACGTAAATGACGTAACCGTGGGCGGCAGGAAAATCCCCGTAATCGCGGGACCTTGCTCCGTTGAGAGCGAAGAGCAGGTAATGTCAATAGCGACGTCCATAAAGGAATCGGGAGCGTCAATGCTCAGAGGAGGCGCTTTTAAGCCCAGAACCTCCCCATACTCATTTCAAGGGTTAGGAAAAGAAGGACTGGAGCTTCTTACTCAAGCTAAAGAGATAACCGGATTGCCCATAGTGACCGAAATAATGACCCCGGGCGACCTTGAAATGGTAGAAGAATACGCGGATGTACTTCAGATCGGAGCCAGAAATTCTCAGAACTACTCGTTGCTAAAACAGGTCGGCAAGTCTGACAAAGCCGTTTTGCTAAAACGCGGAATGTCGACAACTATAAACGAATTCCTAATGTGCGCCGAATATATCCTTTCGGAGGGCAACAGCAACGTAATGCTCTGCGAAAGAGGTATAAGGACCTTTGAAACCGCGACCAGAAACACTTTTGATCTGAATGCTATACCCGTGCTTAAGGAGAAGACCCACCTACCGGTTTTTGCCGACCCGAGTCACGGAACGGGTTACTGGCAGTACGTAATCCCCGTCACTCTCGCCTCGATAGCCGCCGGAGCCGACGGAGTTATAGTCGAGGTTCACAACAACCCGGAAATCGCTGTCTCCGATGGAGCTCAGTCGCTTAAGCCGAGAACTTTTAAAACCATGATGGAGAAAGCGGCTCCGGTCGCCGAAGCTGTCGGAAGAACAGTTTAGAAATCGAGGATCAACTATAAAATCTGAACTTTTCTTCCGCGAACAACCAGGCTTCCTTCACAGAAAAGCCTTACCGCTTCGGGAAGTATTTTGTGTTCCTCGACGTGAATTTTCTCAAGCAGAGTATCTTCGGTGTCGTTTCGAGCTATTGGGACAATCGACTGAAGAATAATCGGACCCGCGTCAACCTTCTCTTCTACGAAGTGAACCGTGCAGCCCGTATACCTGATTCCGTAATCAAGAGCTTGCCTTACCGCATCCATTCCGGGAAAAGAAGGCAGCAACGAAGGATGAATATTGATTATCCGGTCTTTGTAACGGTTTATGAAATAGCGAGTGAATATTCTCATAAACCCGGCAAGCACTATTAGCTCTATGTCGTACTTTTCGAGCTTTGAGACCAACTGCTTTTCAAAATCTTCTCTCGATTCGAAATCCGCGCTCAGTACGAGTTCTAGGGGGATGTGGTGGTTTTTGGCTCTCTCAATCGCTAAAACCCCCGCTTTATCGCAGACGACAACCGCTATTTTGGCGGATTGAATATCGGAATCTATCAACGCTTGAAGATTGGTTCCGCTTCCTGAGACAAGCACTGCGACATTCGTCTTGGACATCGAAGACACCGAGAATACGAAAGGAAAGAAAAAAAAGGGCAGCTACCTACTTTCCCACTCCTGAAAGGAGCAGTATCATCGGCCTATAAGGACTTAACTTCCGGGTTCGGGATGGGACCGGGTGCTTCCCCTTCAGCATAGCCACCCTAGGGCGAAGATGGTAGCATTTGGGGAGATAATGTCAAGAGGAATATCGGTATTGTCTAAAACTTCTTAATCGGAAGAACTCTTCCGAATCTTTTCAGTTTATCTATAGCCTTCACTTCGATCTGTCTTATCCTCTCGCGGGTGACGTTTAACTTTTTCCCTATCTCTTCAAGGGTGTATTCCTTGTCCTCGTCTATGCCAAAGCGCATTTTGACCACTCCCTCTTCCCCGTTGCTGAGATTACTGGAAAGCGCAGTGCGTATGATGCGGTTAAGTTCCTTTGTTTCGAACATCTCGAGAGGAGATGTGGATTTCGGGTCCGAGAGAATATCCATAAGCGCGCTGTCGTCTTCCCTAACTTGGGCCTCCAGAGATATCGGATCCCGAGACACTTTCATGATTTTCAAGACCTTGTCGACGGGCATATCCATTCCTTCGGCTATTTCCTCAGGTTTCGGCTCCCTGCCGAGTTTCTGCGTAAGGAGTCTTGAGACTCTGTTGAGCCTGTTGATATTCTCGGTCATATGAACGGGTATTCTTATAAGACTCCCCTGATCCGCTATCGCGCGCGTAATTGCCTGTTTTATCCACCAAGTAGCGCATGTTGAGAATTTGTATCCCATTCCGTGTTCGAATTTCTCGACCGCCTTCATAAGTCCCATGTTGCCTTCCTGGATAAGATCCAGAAAAGGCAATCCTCTGTTAACGTATTTTCTCGCAATGCTCACAACGAGTCTTAAGTTACACTCGATCAGTTTTTTTCTTGCTTTCTTTGTGGCTTTCTTAGCTTTTTCAAACCTTCTAAGCACTTTTTTAAGCGAGGCGATATTTTTCTCGGAATATCCGATCTCCGAATCATCGGAGAGTTGTTCGGAAGAATCATTCGCTTCGCAGCAACAGACTTCCGCCTCAATTCTGTCCACGTACTCGACGGCTAGCTGGTATATCCTTCCGGCCTGCGCCGAAGAAAAATCGATTTCGTCAAGAAGCTCTACGATTTTTTCGTTGTTTTTTCTGATTTTCCTCGATATTCCCGCCTTCTCGCTTTCCGAAAGAGAAGAAAAGGCAAGCTTGCTTCTCAACTCTTCGCTTTCCGAAAAAATCTCCTTTATCGGGCGAAAGTTTTTCACCAAGTCCCGAGAAGTTCCTTCATCGGAAGAATACGCCACGTACTCACTTTTTGGAGAAATATCCTCCGCAACGGGTTTTTCGTCTTCAATTTCCTCCTCAAGCTTGAGAACCTTCTTCATCATAAAGGGATTCTCTATTATCATCCTCGCAAGTATTTTCTTGCCTTTCTCAATCTGCTTAGCTACCTCAACCTCCTCTTCCTTGGAAAGCAAAGAATGTTGCGCGATTGCGAGAATATACGATCTTATGGGGTCTTGCTCTGAATCCGGATTCTTCGCACTTTCCGATTTATCGCGCGTCTGAGAACCGGTCGAGGCGGGTTGAAGACCTCTTGAGGATTCGGAGAACTCCTCTTCATACTGTTCTTTGAGTTCGTCTCTCAGTTCGCCAGTTTCTTCGTCCAAATTCAACTTACAGTACCTCTTACGGCTTTTTCCATGTTTACAATATCCCTGTATTGCTCAACGAGCTCTCTTTCCCCGCTTTTATCCGAATTGTCGTTCTGCTTTCTGATTCTTTCCATTACCTCGCTTCGCCTAAAAGCCAGGTCTCTTAACTTAAGCCCTTTTAAGCAACAAACTAATATTTTCTCGGAAGTCGTCTTATCTATCAAATCCTCCGAAGAGAAAATCAGTTCGGAGAGCAACTGCTGCATCTTGACCTCTTCAAAAGAACTCATCAGCAGGGAGACATCCGCAAACTCTCCGTCAATCATACGATCAAGAATAGTCTTAAAATCCCCTTTCTCAAAATATTCTCCAACATTTTCAACTTTCGCAACGTCAATCAGGTCGGGGAATTTGAGCAATATTCTGATAACATCTCTTTCGTAAATATTTTCTTCCGCAGTCGGAATTTTCGGGGCAAGTGAACCGCGGTTTTTGCCTGAATTTGAATTTTTTATAAGAGAGAGGAACTCCGATTCTCTGATTCCAAAAACCCCCGACACCTTGGATACGGCCTCGGCTCTTTCGACCGGATTGTTTATCTTTGAAACCATATCCGCCAAAGATTCGATCGATTCCCCAGAAGTCTTTTTCTTATCTCTATATTTTACGTAAGTGTCATCAATAATAAAATCGGCGACGAAAGTAGCGTCGGCGATCAGTTCGGTGAGGTTTTGCGAACCGTAGCGATCCAGATAATCATCCGGATCAAGTTGGTCGGGAATTCTGCAGATACCGGGAGACATACCTTGTTCCAAAAGGATTTTCCCCGCCCTGACGGCGGAATTTATCCCCGCCTCATCGCCGTCATAGACAATCGTTACTTCTTCGCAAAAGCGTCTTAGAATCGTGGCGTGATTTTTTGTAAAAGCCGTCCCAAGCGTAGCGACTACGTTGCGTATGCCGTTTATATAAAGTTTTAGAAAATCCATATAGCCTTCGACAAGAACGGCTTTTCGCTTTCTTCTGATTTCGTTTTTCGAGTGATAGAGTCCGTAGAGAACGCTTTTTTTGCTGAAAATCGGGGATTCCGGGGAATTTAAATATTTCGGCTGGTTCTGACCCGCTTCGGCCATAATTCTGCCGCCGAAACCGCAAACGCGACCGTCTATTTCGCATATGGGGAAAATTATTCTGTTTCTGAAACGATCGTAATATTTGTTTTGTTCTTCCCTGGAGATCACAAGACCCAGTTTTAAAAGCTCCTCGATTTTAATTTTTTCCCTGCGCGCAAAATTTAAAACCGTATTCCAACTGTCGGGCGCAAAACCAAGTCCGAACTCTTTTATTATTTCCGAAGTTATTCCTCTACCTTCAAGGTACGCTCTAGCGGCGGCGGAATCTTTCTTTCCGTTTAGAAGAGTCTTTCCGTAAAGGGAGCGGACAAAAGAATTTATTTCGAACAGCTTTGCCGAAGCGGCATTCTCTTTGCCTCCGCCCTTAGTTTTTCCGGGAGAAGCGGGGAGTCTGACCCCGGCTTTTGAGGCAAGTTCCTTTAAGGCCTCGCGGAAGCCCATATTCCCGTACTTCATCAGGAAAGTGAACATATCCCCGCCGGCGCCGCAACTGAAGCAGTAAAAAACGCCATCCGCTTCGTTCACGTGCATGGAGGGGTTGTGGTCGTCGTGAAACGGACATATGCCTAAATAATTTTTGCCCGATTTCTTAAGAGAGACGAAGTTTTGGATAACTTCTACTATGCTTAACCGTCTCTTTATTTCTTGTACGGAACTGTCAGAAGAGTTTTTCATTCAAAAGCAGCTCGACCAAGGATTCTTCAAAAAGAATCAAGGGGGAGAAAAACCAAGCAACTTAAATCAGCTTATCTTCTTTTTCCGCTCGAACTGCGCTTTTTAGCGGCGAACAGCTTCTTTTTCCTCTTTTCGCTCGGCTTTTCGTAGTATTCCCTCTTCCTTACTTCTGAAAGAACCCCACCTTTTTCAACCTGTTTCTTAAACCTCTTTAAGGCACTGTCTATGCTTTCGCTGCTACCTACTATTATTCCCGGCACAAATTAAAACCTCCAAATCCGCAGGGGGAGAATGTAAATTATAAAACAAGGGTTGTCAAATTCTCCGTCTACGCGCTGAATCGGTTTCAGGATTTTCTCCGGGGTCGAAATTTCCCACCATCTCACGGTTTCTTTTTATCTCTTCTTCGATTTTGCGAGCGTTTTGCCTCTCAAATTCATGATCGTAAGATTCTTCGGCGACTCTATGCTCCTCAAATCTCCGGATCCATGAATCCCTTCTATTTCTTATTTCATCCACAAGTCCCATGAACGTTTCCTCCTGGCTATTTTTAACTTCTCGCCCGTCTCAATCAGGGTCAATCGAAGATATTTTTACAAATTCAACTTTTTCGGCGATTTTGGGCATATGCTCGGAAAGCGCTTCTATAGTCTGGGGATACGGGTGACCTATACCCACCGAAATTCCGTTTTTCCGCGCGATTTTCACAAGACGATCCAGCTGCCTTACCGTATATTCTTTACCCCGGTTAACGTCATCGATGAAAACATCTCTTTTAAACGTTTTCACCCCTACCCGCTTTCCCAAGCGTTGACCCTGGGAATTGGGAGTAGTCAAACTGTCGACAAAGTAAAGATTCCGGCTTTTGAGCTCCTCCATAACTATCCTTACAGGATCTTCGCTTTCCATAAACTTAGAACCCATGTGATTGCTTACGCCGGCTATGTTGGGCAGGGCCAGGATATTCCTTTTGAGCTCTTTTTTAATCCTGTCTATGGAATAGCCCAGAAGCAAGACCCCCTCCCCGGCGTCGTCGCCCGTGTAACCGGAAGAATCTTTCGGTTCCATGGGCAGGTGGAGAATCAAATCCATCCCCTTGCTTCGCACGAGTTGCGCTGCGTAGAGGGAATACGGACGATGGGGAAGTACGGCCACGCTTAGGGGCTGGCCGATCTTAGCCAGTTTCTCTATCGAGTCTTTGTGATGTCCCAAATCGTCTATCACTATAGCGACCAAGGGCCGATTGGGGGATTTCTTCGCGCTTTGGTCCGATGTCTGAGAAACGCTCTTTTCTTTTACTCCGCCGGAGTAGAATTTTTCAAGGTACCGAAGACCGAATATAGAAAAAGCGAAAAAGAAAAGAAGAACGAAAATCGCGCCGGTGAATGTTACCGGAGAACGCTTGCCGGAGTTTTTTTTAGGAACAGATCTTTTTCTTTTCGTTCGTTTCTCGTCACTCAAGATTTTCACCCTACTAGAAGCGTTTTACCGTTTCAAGCGCTACCGTCAGTTGCGCGTCCGACTCAAGGTCTTTACCGCCGTTTTCAATCAAAATATCCGGGACTATTCCATTTTTATCTATCAGAGTTCCGTTTGGAGTGAAAAGTCTTGCGGTCGTTATTTTCACTCCCGTCTTTTTGGAAAGTTCTATTACGGACTGAACCGAGCCCTTGCCGAACGTTCTAGTGCCGACTATCTTCGCTCTTCCACTGTCTTTAAGCGCTCCGGCAAGAATCTCGGAAGCGCTTGCGCTCCCCCCGTTCACTATAACGGCTACGGGATGAGGGGATATCTGCGTTTCTCGCTTGGCATAATACTTCTTTGAATTTTTAGTCGAATTTCCCTCGGCGCTTAGAACAACGCCTTCGTCGATAAACATGTCGCAAAGCTTCAAAGCTTGTTCAAGCAATCCTCCGGGATTATTTCTGAGGTCAATGACCAAACCATCAAGCTTGGCGCCGTTTTCCTTTTCAAGACTTCCATAAGAAGTTAGGAACTCTTCGGCCGAACCTTTGTGAAACTGAGAAAGCTTTATGTACCCCACGCCTTTCTCAACCAGCTTGGACTGGACGCTTTTAAGCTTAATCAAACGCCTGGTAACAGAGAAGTCAAGCTTGTTTTCCGAACCGGCTCTTAAGACCTTTATGTCTACCTGAGTTCCTTTAGCTCCCCTTATTTGGTCAAGGGCGTCGACTATAGTTGACTTCTCCATGTCCTGTCCGTCTATGGATAGGATTATATCTCCGGATCTTATACCGGCTTCCTCGGCGGGACTTCCCTCGATTGGAGATATGACGGTTAGCCGCCCGTCTCTTATCGTAATTTCGATCCCTATGCCTTCAAACTCTCCCAGAGTTCCTATCTCGAGATTTCTAAGATTTTCCGAGGACAGGTAGACCGAGTAGGGATCAAGAGAGTTAAACATGCCTTTTATGGCGCTTGTGGTAAGCTGTTCCGAGGAAACCTCGTCAACGTAATTCTTCTCTATGATGCTAAGAGCTTTTGCGAAATCGGAAAGTCCCCTGTATGTGTCTTCTCTTGCCGAAAGGGAGTTCGGTAGAATTAAAGTCAGGGAGAAAAAAAATATTATAAAAAAAGAAGCGGGCTTCCTCATAGCGGTCCATTAACTGCGGATAACCTTACCTGAAACGAAGCGCTTTTGGACAATGCGAACAAGTCATGATTCCTAATCCGGATCTCTGCGCGGCGGTTGAAATTGTATCCCTTCCCACAGTTAAAACAGCCTTTCAAACATTAATGGAGAAATAAACGTGTCAAAACTTATGAATCTAGTTTTATGCGTAACCTGCTTGTCGATAATTTCGGTATTGGGTTGCGGCGGCGGCTCTACCGAATCTCCAAGCTTAGCGTGGCGGCAAGGAGTATTTTTTCCCAGCGACGATTTCCGCCAAGTATGCGCCGATCCGGGCGAGGCTTATGACAAGACAACCGCCATGCAGGGAACGTATGTGCACGAAAACAACTGGTTGCGATCGTTCACTAACGAAACTTATCTCTGGTACGATGAAGTTACGGACACGGATCCGGCATGTTGCAGTACCCCTGAATATTTCGAACTGATGAAAACCTCCGAGAAAACCGCTTCCGGCAACCCTAAAGACAGGTTTAGTTGGTCGCAGAACACCAAAGAATTTCAAGATTCACAAAAAGGCGTGGTCTTAAGCTATGGTTTTCTTTTGGGAAGAAGCCAGGAGGGATTGTTATATATACTTCATGTAGAACCCGACTCGCCGGCTAAAAGCGCGGGGTTGGCGCGCGGTATGCTTATATCTGAAATTGACGGCATTCCCATTGAGCAGATGTCTTTTGAGCAACTGAGTTCCATACTTAGCGTACCCGAAAGGCGTGTTTTCACCGTCTCAATACCGCAAGAATCAAGATCGTTCTCAGTAACTATCACACCCGCGGAGGTAGTTAGATCTCCTGTTCTGTCTTCGGTGCTTGAAAACCGTATTACCGGTCATCGGGTCGGCTATATTCTTTTTAATCAACACATTGAACGGGCGGAAGCGGATTTGATAAACGCGATCAGATCCTTTGTTTCTCAGGATATCGACGATCTGGCGCTTGACCTTCGCTATAACCGAGGCGGCTTGATCGAGATCGCGAGTAAGCTTGCGTTCATGATGGCGGGCCCAAGCGCCACTGAGGGTAAAGTCTTTGACTCGTTTGTCTCAAACGGCAAATTGCCCAAAATTTCATTTTCATTTATTTCTCACGGTGCAAACAACCTCGCCTTACCCAGTCTTGGTTTAGAGCGGGTGTTTATCTTAACCAGCTCCGCCACCTGTTCGGCAAGCGAAGCTATTATTAACGGTTTGCGGGGTATAGATGTGGAGGTTGTTTTGATCGGGATAAAGACTTGCGGCAAACCCTACGCTCAGGTTCCAAAAGACAATTGCGGCACGACCTACTCCTTAATTCAATACAGGGGAGTAAATCATAAGGGGTTTGGCAGTTATGAAGATGGGTTTCAGCCAAACTGCGAGGTGGGAGATGATGTGCGATATCCGCTTGGTGATCCCAAAGAGGCTCGTTTGGGGGAAGCTATCACTTATATGCATACCGGCAAGTGTTCCGTTTCCGCGCAAGCAAGAATTTTTCCGGGAGACTCGCAAGTTCCTTCAAATCAAACGGAATTTCCCGATATTATTGAAATATGGCCTCCCGAGATGCCACTTAAGATTCTGGATTAAACCGGCAATTTCGCCCGCGCGCGGAGTTATTCCAGTCAAGCCCTTGAGAGACTAAGAGGGGCGCGTGCTATTTAGCGCCGAATAACGAGTTATACGGCGAATCTCGAGACTGCCTTATGGAGGTGAAAAAGAATTACGTCTTATGATGGGTTCCACTCTTTGAAATAATCTTGAAGAGGAAGAATAATAGGCCAATAATTTCCAATACGAGTCTTCTATCCGAAACACTCTTTCCTGTCGTCCTAAATCCAATTGATAAGCGAGTTATTTGCCAAAAAAACTCCCTTTCTAACTACCGCGTGAGAAATGCGGTTTAGCCTTGATGAAGAAGATTAAATAGTGTAGCTTTACCGCCAATCGGTTGCCGAAATGTCCACGCTCATTCTTACAATACTGTCAGGATTTTTTAAAAGTTGCGTATTCGATCTTCCCAAAGTATCTGAGGAATGGATTCCGCCGAAAAGATTCCTTCTCTATCTGGGAGCGGTTTTTATATATCCGGTCGCTTTGATCGTTGCGCTGTCGGTAATCATTACGGTTGTTTTGATCTCCTACCCAATCTCTTATATCTACAGGATCGTTAATTGAAGCGGCAGTTTCAAACCTGGCTTGCAAGCAGTATCCGATAATGCATGAAAAAGACGATATTCCCCTCTCGGAACCCATTCCCCGGCACGTAGTAATAATAATGGACGGCAACGGGAGATGGGCTCGGCAAAGAAATCTCGACAGGCTTAGCGGACATAAAGAGGGGATGAAATCGACAAGATCGGTCGTAGAAGCGGCCCGGGAAATCGGAATAAAGTACGTAACTCTTTACGCGTTTTCCGCCCAGAATTGGAAAAGACCGGGAGGGGAAGTTCTGGCGCTGATGGACCTATTAAGACATTACTTGACAACCGAAGCCGAAAACCTGTTAAAACAGGACATAAGACTAAACGCAATCGGCGGGCTCTCGAATCTACCCGCGGACATAGGCAGACTTCTTGAGCGAGTAATGAAGATGACGCGGCGGTGCGGTTCGCTGACCATGACCTTGGCGCTTAGCTACGGAGGCAGAGAAGAAATAATAAACGCGGTAAACGGAATAATCGCCGAGGGGAGAAAAAAACCGGTCAACGAGCGTGAATTCGAAAAATATCTTTATACCTCGGGGCTTCCCGAACCCGATCTGCTAATAAGAACCGGGGGAGAAATGAGACTATCCAACTTTCTTCTCTGGCAACTCGCATATGCCGAAATATACGTTACGAAAACCCTCTGGCCGAATTTCAGAAAAAGACATTTTCTAAAAGCCCTGGCCAATTACCGCGGCAGGGAAAGAAGGTTCGGACTGACCGGAGAGCAGATACGCGATAAAGGACTTTAGATTGAAAAGAATTTCCATACTCGGATCAACCGGTTCAATCGGATCGCAGACCCTTGAGGTAATACGCGGATTTCCCGAGCGTTTCGAGGTCGTCGGACTTTGCGCCGGGAAAAACATCGATCTGCTGGCCAAGCAAGTGGCGGAATTCCAACCGAAAATCGTATCGGTAGCTCGAAAGGAAGATTCGGAGCGCATAAAGAAAATGGCCGGTGAAAAAACCGAAGTGCGTTACGGAGACGAAGGGAACGTCGCGGTGGCAACGGACTGCGACTGCGATTTGGTCGTATCCTCAATAGTCGGATTTTCCGGCCTTCTACCTACTCTAGCGGCGATACGGGCTGGGAAAAACGTGGCCGTGGCCAACAAGGAATCTTTGGTGGTCGCCGGAGAACTCCTTATTTCCGAAGCGGCGAGCAGGGATGTTCTGCTGCTCCCGATAGATAGCGAACATAGCTCGGTTTTTCAAACTCTCGAAGAGAAAAATCGAGAATTTCTCAAGCGCGTAATCATAACCGCGTCAGGAGGCCCGTTTCGAGAGACCTCGAAAGACGATCTTGAAAAAGTTACGGTCGCCGAGGCCCTCCGTCATCCAAATTGGGAAATGGGGGAGAAAATAACCATAGATTCGGCGACGCTTATGAACAAGGGTTTTGAAATCATAGAAGCCAGGTGGTTTTTTGATCTGCCTTTGGAAAAAATATCGATCTGGGTACATCCTCAAAGCATCGTTCATTCAATCGTCGAATACATAGACGGTTCATTAATAACACACCTGTCCGCACCGGACATGAAAATACCCATAGCCGCGGCGCTTTCTTATCCGAAACGACTTCCCTTGAAAAATAAATGCCGTTTCCCGGACGATTTGCCCGATTTGACTTTCGAGAAGCTCGATACGAACAAATTCGAGGCTCCCGAGATGGCGGTCGAATGCCTCAGGATGGGAGGAACTTATCCCACGTCCTTAAACGCCGCGAACGAAGCCGCGGTAAACGCTTTTCTTCAGGGAAAAATAAAATTCACCGACATAATCAGTATCGTTAAGGAAACTCTCCAAAAACATAACAAACTTGACTCGGGGTGCCTTGACAATATATTAGAGGCGGACACGCAGTCGAGAAGTATCGCAAGTGCGATCATCGAGAAATTCCAGTCTAAGCTATGATCACAATCCTCGCTTTTATATTCGTAATAGGAGTCCTGGTCTTTTTTCACGAACTAGGACACTTCGCGCTCGCCAAAAGAAGCAATATCAGAGTTGAGAAGTTTTCCCTAGGCTTCGGCCCCAAAATCGTCTCTTTCGTAAAAGGAGAGACGGAGTATCTGATTTCGGCATTACCGCTTGGCGGATACGTGAAAATGTACGGAGAAGGGAAAGAAGAAAACGTAATCGTCGAAAGCGCAAAAGAAACAGGCTCGCCATTTGCTTCGGGAGACAGAATCACAGAAATAAAGGGATTTAGCTTAAAGGAATACCGCGGATGGGACATGCTTCTTCCCGAGCTAAAATCGGACTCGGGTCGAAAAAAAGAGGTTCTAGTGGAAAGAGACGGTAAAATCGTAAGCGTCTCCGCAGCCAGCTCGGATTTCGAAGGCATTGAAGCCTACTATGAAAAAGAGTATGAAAGAGGCTTTTCGAATAAATCGATTGCCGAGAGGTTCTGGGTGGTTGTCGCCGGGCCCGCCATGAACTTCATAATTCCTTTTTTCTTCCTCCCCATCGCGTTTATGCTTGGAGTAAGCACTTCCGGATATTTGGAAAATCCTCCGAACATCACTTACGTAAAGAAAGATTCGCCGGCCGAGATCTCGGGATTCTCCCCCGGAGATAAAATACTCAGCGTAAACGGAAAAAAAGTTGAAACTTGGAGGGATGCGAATATCGCCATTCAGTCAAATCCCGATTCGCTGCTTGAATTCGAAGTGGAAACCGAGGGGAAAACGAGAAAAACTCTCTCCTTTTTCGCCAAAGCCGGCCGAGACGGCAGGGTTGAAACCGGATTCGCGAGTCCCTTGGCGGCGATTATAGAGGAAGTCTCTAAGGATCGTCCGGCGTGGAATGCGGGAATACGTCCCGGAGACAGAGTGAAATACATAGATGGAATAATGGTTTCGGACTGGAACCATATGTCGGACATAATATCGGGAAGCGAAGGCGGAGAACTTGAATTTACGATCGAGCGGGGAGAAACGGAAATGAATTTTCTCCTGAAGGCGGAAATGGACGATACTCTCGGGCGTTATATAGTCGGCATTACTCCGGGTACGGATACGGTAGTTAAAAAATACGGTTTTTTTGAGTCTATCTGGAGAGGGACGCTGGAAGCGGCGCGCATGACGGTTGAAATAACGGTTCTGTTCTTCGGATTTCTTTTTAAACTCGTCACCGGGAAAATAGCGCTCGCCACCGCGGGTAAAACGGTAGCGGGCCCGCTTCTTATAGCGAAAATATCGGGATCCGCGGCGCAAAGCGGTATATCGAATCTTCTCCAGTTTACCTCTCTCATAAGCATAAACCTCGCTTTGATAAACCTTCTCCCGATACCCATGCTCGACGGAGGACATCTGCTTTACCTGGGTATTGAGAAGATAAAGGGAAATCCGCTTAGCATAAAAACTCTCGAGATAACCCAGCGAGTCGGATTTTCCTTTCTGATTGTCATTATGGCAGCCGCTTTGTACAATGATATTTTAAGGATGAGCGGGGATATATTCTCGCAGTTTGAAAAAATATTCGATCTTTTCCGATAAATTATCGAGAGAAGTTCCGATGAAGATGAAAAAAGACAGTGAAGAAATACTTAGGATAAACGAACTTTTTTACAAAGCTTTGGGGACCAGAGATCTTGAGCTTATGGGAAACGTGTGGATAAAGGACGCCAGGTCGGGATGCGTTCATCCCGGATGGACCGTTCTTCGCAACTGGGAAGCCATAAAGCAGAGCTGGGAGAGCGTTTTCGACCCCGAGGATCAAGTAGATATAAACATCTCAAACGTTACCGTAGACATAAGCGACAATATAGCATGGGTTACGTGTCTTCAGGAGATGGTATACATAAAAAGAGATCCGGTAATGTTTAACCTTTCTCAGTCGACCAACATATTCGAAAAGCAGGGCGATAAGTGGTTCCTTATTTTTCACCACGCCTCTCCGATCCCAATTCGAGATTACGAACCGGGAAACAAGACTATACAGTGAAGAAGCGTCGAGGCTTCGGCGGATAAATAATCAGGATATTTCCGTCTTTCAGCTTAACTGTTTGAGATAGGCCGTCGCTCCCAGTTTTTCAAGTCGCGAGGCTTTTTCCTCTACTTCCGAAGAAAGCTTCTTTTTATACTCCAAAAGAGCGTGCAAAAGTTCCGAATCGGATGCGGAAAGAATCTCAACGGCTAAGATTCCCGCGTTTCGCGCCGCTCCTAAAGCCACCGTCGCTACGGGAACTCCTTTAGGCATCTGCAAAATTGAAAGCACGGAATCCCATCCATCAATCGAATTTGAGGATTTTATCGGAACTCCTATAACCGGAAGGGGTGATATGGAGGCTACCATCCCGGGAAGATGCGCCGCCCCTCCCGCGCCGGCTATTATAACTTTAACCCCCCTTTCGTGAGCGCTTTTAGAAAAATCAAAAAGTCGTTTCGGGGTTCTGTGCGCCGACACGACGGTAACTTCATGCTCCACTCCGAACTTCTTTAGAACCTCAACCGCGTCCACCATTACCGAAAGATCCGAATCGGACCCCATTATAACGCTTACCAAAGCCGGTTTCATGCTATAGCCTTCAGATTGTTCATTATGAATTTCGCCTTCTCAAACGCTTCGGAAACATCGTCGTCGATTACCGTGACGTGCCCCATTTTTCTGTAAGGCTTAGTTTGAGTTTTACCGTATATGTGAAATTTGGCTCCTTCAACTCCCATGCATTCGCTAAGCCCCTCGTACTTAACCCTACCGGAAAAACCCGGCTGACCGAGAATATTAATCATAACGGAAGGAGTTCTCATTTCGGTATCTCCCGGAGGGAGATCCAAAATCGATCTGAGACATTGCTCGTATTGCGAGGTATCGGCCGCGTCAATCGTATGATGCCCGCTGTTATGAGGCCTCGGAGCGGATTCATTTATAAGAATCTCGCCTTCTTCGGAAAGAAACATTTCAACCGCTAATATACCGCACATATCAAAAGATTCTATTGCGCGTCGGGCAATATCGCACGTTTCGGTAAATAGAGCTTCGTCGAGATCGCAGGGACTTACGAGAAACTCCAAAAGGTTAGCGCGGCTGTTGAAAATCATCTCAACCGGAGGAAAGCATTTTATCTCGCCGAGGGAATTTCGCGACACTATCACGGAAACTTCTTTCTCGACTGAAACAACATCTTCAACTACCGACTCTCCCTCGAGAAGATTTTCTAACTGCTTCGGCTCCCTTACAATCAGCACTCCTTTTCCGTCATACCCCATTTTCGAAAGTTTCTGAACGAAAGGAATTTTTATCTCTCCGGACGCGACGGCGGCGATTACGGCGTCTTTATCCTCGAAAACGGAAAAACTCGCAGTCGGCAATCCCTTCGAGACGTAAAACCGTTTCTGCGTTGCCTTGTTTTGTATAAGTTCAAGCGCATGGGGCTCCGGTCTTATCAAAACTCCTTCTTTTTGCAGACGAAAAAGCGCCTGAAGGTTTACATGCTCGATCTCTATGGTCAGAACGTCTACGTTTTTTCCAAAAGAATAAACATCTTCGTAATTTCGAAAATCACCTAGGAAAAACTCGGTGCATACCGACGCCGAAGGGCAATCGGCGGAAGGATCGAGCACGCGGGTGTGAAGGTTCCAGGTACTTGCGACGAGACACAGCATTTTCCCAAGCTGTCCGCCGCCGAGAATCCCGAGTTTTATGTTTTCAAAATCCATATTGCCAGAGAAAAGCTAGGAATCAATGATTGAAAATAATTCCATCGGGGTTTTTATCAGGTGGCGAGCTCCGTTTCCACGGAGTTCCTCACCGGTTCTAAAACCCCACAGAACTCCCACGGGCAGCATACCGGCACCCACCGCGGTAAGCATATCCACTCCGGAATCTCCAAGATAGACCGTGTGCGACGACTCGACGCCCAGTTCTTTAGAAATACGAAGCGCCCCTGAAGGATCGGGTTTTCTCGGAATTTCGTCCGTCTGACCTATAACCGCCTCGAACTCCCAATCCGAAAGCAGACACTCCACATATTTTTGGGTAAACGCAAGAGGTTTGTTGGTCAAAATCGCCTTTTTCATCTTTCTTTTTGAAAGCTCGTCCAGAAGATCCGGTATGCCTTCATACAAAGTGGTTTTCAGGTTAAAGCTTTGACTGTAGATGCCGTTAAAATCATCAAGACATTTCTTAACGTTCTTATCGTCTCTTTTATCCTCCGGAAGAGCCCTTTTCACCATAGTTTCGGCGCCGCTTCCTATGAAATACTTGTAACATCCGGTCGCGCGCGTCGGAAATCCGTTTATTTTAAGCGCCTCATTCACCGAATCGGCGAGATCCTCAAGAGAATCTATCAAGGTTCCGTCAAGATCAAATACGACTGCTCCGTAGCTCATCTTTCTGTCAAAATTAAATAACCAATATGAGAAAAGAAAACAATTCGCCGACGCGCCGACGTAGAGATTTCACATAAAGAAAGCGATGATTTTCAAAAGTCGTGTTTTTGATTCCGAGTCGCTTCGCTATTACAATATGCTTTTTAGTTCCGCAGTGCATATAATACGGAACCGACTCCTAAAATATCGCGGCGCGCGGGGCTTCGCCACATCTTCCATGAAAGAAAAACATCGGGAAATAATAATAATCGGCGCTGGACTCGCGGGAGTCGAAGCCGCGAATCAGATAACCAAATTCGGAAAGAAAGTAATTCTTTACGAAATGAGGCCCGGGAAAAAGACCGCCGCGCATAAAACCTCAAGCCTCGCGGAACTTGTATGCAGCAATTCTCTTAAGTCCTCGTCCCTGGAAAACGCTTCCGGGATACTGAAAGAAGAAATGAAGCACCTCGGTTCTCTTGTAATCGAAGCGGCCGAGGCGTCAAGAGTTCCCGCCGGAAAAGCCCTGGCGGTTGACAGAAAAGATTTTTCGGATTACGTGACCAAAAGCGTCGAAACGAACGAACTCATAGAAGTAAGAAGAGAAGAAATAACGAAAATACCCGCCGAGGAAGACAAAATAGTAATCATAGCGAGCGGTCCGCTCACCTCAGACGCGTTATGCGCGGAGATTAAGTCGCTTACCCGATCGGAACATCTTTATTTCTACGATGCCATCTCCCCGATAATAGACGCGGATACTATCGACCGTTCGAGAACCTTCAGAGCCTCAAGATACGATCGCGGGGCGGTTGAGCAAGGGGATTACCTCAACTGCCCGCTTTCGGAAAAACAGTACTACGAACTGGTGAACGATCTGCTTTGCGGAGAAAAGGTGGAGACCAGGGAATTTGAAAAAGCGATTTATTTTGAAAGCTGCATGCCGGTTGAGGTGATGTGCGAAAGAGGGAAGGATACGCTTCGGTTCGGACCTCTTAAACCGGTCGGACTGGTGGACCCCGAAACGGGGAAAATTCCTTTCGCGGTCGTGCAGCTCAGAACGGAGAACAAGGAAGAAACCATGTACAACATGGTGGGGTTTCAGACAAAGCTCAGATACCCGGAGCAAAGAACGGCCTTAAGAAAGATTCCGGGGCTTGAGAAAGCGGAATTCTTAAGATACGGAAGCGTTCACAGAAACACGTACGTAGATTCCCCGAATCTGCTTGAAAAAGACCTTTCCTTGAAGTCGCGCTCCAATGTTTTTTTCGCCGGACAGATCACCGGAGTCGAAGGATACGTGGAATCTTCGGCGACGGGAATAGTGTGCGGAATAAACGCGGCGAGGAAATCCCTCGGGCTCCCGCCGGTTCACTTTCCGAGAGAAACTTCGATCGGTTCTCTGCTCGAGTACATTTCAACCGGAGGAAAAAGCGGATTTCAGCCGATGAATATAAACTTCGGGCTTTATCCGAAAGTTCCGCGGAGTATCGGAAAGAGACAAAAACGCGCTTTTTTAGCGCGAAGAGCTATTGAAGGCATTCGCGATTACAAGCCTTATCGGTAAAGATGGCGGAAGGTTTCGTAAAGCGCGAAGAATGTTTGATTCTCTTATTTTAATGGTAGTATTTTGCCGATTATGAATTATCAGCAACTTATTCTCGCTCTTCAAAACTACTGGTCGTCCAAGGGATGTCTCGTGGTACAGCCTTACGATACGGAAAAAGGCGCCGGGACATTTAATCCGGCTACTTTCCTCAGGTGCCTGGGTCCCGAACCGTGGCACGTGGCGTACGTAGAGCCTTCAAGAAGACCCACGGACGGAAGATACGGAGACAATCCCAACAGACTTCAGCACTACTATCAATTCCAAGTGTTGATAAAACCCTCTCCGGACAATATTCAGGAACTGTTTCTCGACAGCCTCAAGTCATTTGGAATAAACCCTCTTGAACACGACATAAGGTTTGTCGAGGACGACTGGGAATCCCCCACTCTCGGAGCGTGGGGGCTGGGTTGGGAGGTATGGCTTGACGGCATGGAGATAACGCAGTTCACCTATTTTCAACAGGCGGGAGGAATAGACCTTGACCCTATATCCGCCGAAATCACCTACGGAACCGAAAGAATAGCAATGTATCTTCAGGAAGTGGAAAGCGTTTACGATCTGGAATGGACAGAAGGGATAACTTACGGAGAGATTCATCACGAAGACGAAGTTCAATTTTCCAAGTACAATTTTGAGGAATCGGACCCCGTCATGCTTCGCGAACTTTTCAACATGTGCGAAAGCGAATGCAAGTCACTAATAGAAAAGCAACTCCCCCTCCCCGCTTATCAGTACTGCCTGAAAAGTTCGCATACTTTTAATCTTCTTGACTCCAGAGGAGCCACGGGAGTGGCGGAACGAGCATCGTATATAGCCAGAGTAAGAGCGCTTGCCAATCTCTGCGCAACTTCCTACCTGCAGACCAGAGAGAACCTCGGATTTCCTCTCCTGAAAAACAACCCATGGAAAAAGAACTGATATTGGAAATCGGAACCGAGGAAATCCCGGCGCTTTTTCTCGAAAAATGCCGACAAGACCTGGACGGCATACTGAAAGGAGAACTTTCAGACAAAGGGATTGAATTCGAAAGCATAAACATCTTCTACACTCCGAGAAGAATTTCCGTGAGGATAAGCGGCCTTGAAAGAAAACAAAAAGACCGAACTATTGAAAGTTTCGGACCCCCGAAACGCATAGCGTTTGACCAAAGCGGAGAGCACTCCAAGGCGGCTTTAGGCTTTGCGAAATCTCAAAACGTCGATCCGAGCGAACTTCTTCTTGTCAAAAGAGATAGCGGGGAGTTTCTCTGCGTAAGGAAGACGATAAAAGGCAGAAAAACTTCATCCGTTCTAAAAGAAATTCTTCCCGCGGCGATCTGTTCGATTCCTTTTAGAAAATCGATGCGTTGGGGAAGCGGCAGAACAACCTTCGCAAGACCCATAAGATGGATAGCGGCGATTTACGACGGAGGGCCCGTAAAATTCAATATTGAGAAAATCACAAGCGGCGATCGTAGCTTCGGACACAGATTCACGTCCAAAAAATCGTTTCGGATAACTTCCTGGGAAAACTACGTGAAGACTCTTCGGAAAAACGACGTAATGCTGGATCCGGGTGAGAGAAAAGAATTTATAAGAAAGAACACCGAAGCGGCTTCGAAAAAAATAGGCGGAAGAATAAAAGAGGATCCCGAGCTTTTAGAAACCGTGGCGAACCTGGTTGAGCATCCGTCGGTTCTGGTCGGACGATTTGAGGATGAATATCTGTACCTGCCCGAAGAAGTGCTAATAAGCGTAATGAAAAATCATCAGAAATATTTCCCGGTTTATTCAAACAAGACCGGAAAGCTGCTTCCAAGTTTTATCTTCGTCTGCGGAACGCCGACCGGGAGCGCAAACGTAGTGATAAAGGGAAACGAGAGAGTAATAAAAGCAAGACTAAACGACGCTCAGTTCTTTTTTTCCGAAGACACGAAGCAAAAATTAAGCGCCTATACGAAAGAGCTTGAAAATATGGTGTTTCTCTCGGACGTGGGAAACTACAGATCCAAAATTGAACGAATGAAGACTCTCGCCGCGCATATATCCCCCGACTCCGATCTTAAAAGAGCCGCTGAGCTTTCAAAGTCGGATCTTGCGACTCAGATGGTTTTTGAATTTCCGGAGCTCCAGGGAATAATGGGCAAATACTACTCGCTTCTCTCAAGTGAAAAAAAAGCCGTCGGAATCGCGATCGAGGAACAGTACATGCCGCTTACGAGATCGGGAGATCTTCCGAAAACTAAAGTAGGAGCTCTTCTAAGCATAGTGGACAAAGCGGACAATATCTGCTCGTGCTTTATCGCGGATCTTGCGCCAACGGGATCCTCCGATCCTTACGCGCTTAGAAGGCAAACTTTGGGAATAATAAGAATCGCGATAGAGAAAAAACTCGATATTTCTCTTTCCGATATCCTCGAGCAGAACATCAAGCTCGTCTTTGATTCTATGGAGGAGCGAAAAGCGCGCGCGGTCAAAATGTCGGAAGAGCAAATTAAAAAAAGCATTCTCGGATTTTTCTCCGAGAGATTCCGTAACATGGCTACCGAACTCGGCTATCGGAAAAATATCGTGGAATCCGTGATCTCGGCCGATTTTGACAATCCTTTAGACGCTTATAGGAGGATAAACGTTCTAGAAAAATTCGCGAAACGAAAAGATTTCGAGACGCTCGCGACGAGTTTTAAGAGGGTTTTCAATATAGCTAAAACCAAACCGTCTTGTCCTATAAAAGAAGAACTCTTCGTTGAAAAAGCGGAAAAAGATCTGCTGAAAGCTTTAGTAAAAGTAAAAACGCGTTTTTCCGAAAAACTCCCTGAAAACCACAAAGCGTTAAAACAAACCGAATATTTAAGCTTGCTCGGATCTATAAAAACGCTCGCGGAACCAATAGATCGATTCTTCGACGCGGTCATGGTCATGGATAAAGACGAGAAAATCAAAAACAACCGCCTTGCGCTGCTAAGCGAGATAAAAGACCAGTTCTTCATGATCGCCGATTTTTCAAAAATCTGACACGTATCCAATCTTCAAGCTTAAAGACGGAAAAGTAAAAAACAGCCGGCGTTTAAAACCGAGTGGCATCGTCGATTAACGGTAAACCACATTCTACTAAACTGTTGAACTAAGCGGAGGTTAAGGTATAATTTCCACTTATGTTCGGACACTTTGGCCTATGGGAATTACTCCTGATACTGGCGATTTTGCTGGTCATTTTCGGTACAAGCAGAATTGGAGATTTGGGAAGTTCGCTCGGAAAAGCAATAAGAGGGTTTAGGGAATCTTTAAAAGACGAAGATTCTCAGGACAAAGATACTGAGCAAAGCGGCGCGGAACCGAAAAATTAGCGTAACATCCTCTCCCTCAATCCTTTTTGATTTCCGCAAGTTCAACCAGAACCCCGTTCATCGCCTTGGGGTGTATGAATGCGACTTTCGAGTTGTAAGCGCCATCTCTCGGATGCTCGTCGATGAGCCTTACTCCCTGCTTCTTTAGATTCTCAAGGGAAGCTTCTATATCACTTACGATAAAGCATATATGGTGAATGCCTTCGCCTCTTTTTTCGAGAAATTTTGAGATCGGAGAGTTTTCATTCAGAGGTTCAAGAAGCTCAATCGCAGTTCCTTCTCCATCCTCAGACTTAAGCATCGACGTTCTTACTCCCTGTTCGCTCACAACTTCTCTGTGAACGACCCGAAGCCCGATTAGTGAGGAATAAAGCTCTTCCGCTCTTTTAATATCCCTGACGGCGATAGCAACGTGATAAAGAGATCCGTCTTTATTCATTTTTTACTTCCTCCGGAAACGGCCGGGACTTTCTCCCAGGCTAGTGAAAACTTTTCGGCGGAATCCTCCGTCGGCTTGAATTTTATTCTTATATCTCTTTCTCTCTGAATCTTTCTCACGGATTTTCCCTCTATTTCCCTGATTTTCCTTATTACCTTTTTGTTAGCGTATACGACGAGTTGCTCTTCCGTGCCTTCTTTTGTCCATTGATCTATATCTCTCATTATCTCGTAACAGATCGTATATATGGATTTCACTTTCCCGTTACCCTCGCAAATATCGCAAGGATTGGTAAGATCGGAAAGGATGCTTTCCCTTATTCTGCGTCTGGTGAGCTGTATAACGCCAAAGGACGACATTTCCTGAATTGTGGTCCTGGCATTGTCCTTTTTCATTTCCTCGGCGAAAAGCGACTCTATTTTTCTTCTGGACTTAATGGTTTTCATGTCTATGAAGTCGATAACTATGATTCCCACGAGATTGCGAAGTCTTATCTGTCTTGCCGCCTCGACGGCGGCCTCTTCGTTCGTTTTCATTATAGTTCTTCTCTGAAAGTCTTCTCCGACAAGTTTGCCGGAGTTCACATCTATCACGGTAAGTCCCTCGGCTTCGTCTATTATCAGGTAACCACCGGACTTCATCCAAACTTTCCTTTTGTATATCTTCTCGATTTGGCTTTCGACTCCGTATCTTTTAAATATAGGTTCCGACTTATCGTAAGTCTCGACTTTGAAATCGCCTTTATCGATCTTGTCGGAGAAATATTTGCCAATCTCTTTGTAGGCTTGAGCGGAATCGACCACTATTTTCTTAAGACCGTTTCCCATCATGTCTCTAACGACCTTTATATGGCTACCGACTTCCTCGTATAGAACTTTCGGAGCTTTTGAACTTTCGTATTTTTTCTTTACCCTTTTCCATTTGCGCACAAGAACTTTCATTTCACTCTTTATATCTTTCTCATCCGCTTCAAGACACGCGGTTCTCATTATAAACCCCATGTCTTCCGGCTTATTTTGAATGATTTCGGAGAATTTCTTCCTCCGGCTTCTCTCCGTTATCTTGCGTGACACGTTCACGGTATTTTCCCCGGGAAGCAAAACAAGATATTTGCCCGGTATTCCCACATGAGAGGTTAGTTTTGGTCCTTTGTTTCCAGTAGGTTCCTTAGTAACCTGAACCATAACCTCCTGCCCTTCGCGCAACATATCCTGTATGGGCTGACGTTTTTTTCTTGAGGGTTTTTTCGCCTCCTCGTCCTCTTCAATAAAGAGTTCGCCGAGGGACTCCTCATACACGTCTTCGGCCGAGAGAAATCCGGATCTGCCGTCCCCTATATCCACAAACGCCGCTTGAACTCCCGGAACTATTCTTTCGACTTTTCCCTTGTAGATATTTCCAGCGATGGGGGAATGGGATTTTCTTTCGATGAAAAGCTCGCTGAGTCTGCTTTTTTCCAAAACCGCTATTCTCGTCTCGTTAAAAAGCGAGTTAATGATCAGTTGAGTATGCATAAAATGTTGAAATGATAAGCCCCTAATTCGGCACAAGTATAACCGCAAGCTCTCTATGTGAAAAAAACAAACTCAAAGATCGAGCAAGGGTCTTGACGGGGGAAATTTAAACAAGCACTTACTCGAAAAATTATGGAAACAATCGTCTTTCCGACTTGTCCCGTAAGGTTTCAGTCGGTTTCTCCGCCAATTTCGACAATTATATCGAAATGCTTTTTTTCAATCCGCATTACCGAGAGCCTGCTTTGCCTTACAAGCGAAATATCTTTGAGCCTGGCGTCGCTTTTTATCCGTTTTAAAGACACTGGACTCTTCAGAGTTTCCAGAGGTTTTAGGTCCACCACAACCCATCTTTCATCTTCCGTGGTGGGGTCTTGGTAATATTCTTTGATAACCTCAGATATTCCCACCACTTCAAGCCCCTCGTTGCTGTGATAGAAAAGAACCAAATCTCCCTTTTTCATACTCTTGAGGTTGTTTCTCGCTTGGTAGTTTCTCACGCCGTCCCAGTACGTCCATCCATCGCTTATAAACTCCTCCCATGAATACTTAAACGGTTCGGATTTAACAAGCCAGTAGTTCATCGTTCGATAAATATAGGCGGTACGCACCGCATACTCAACTTTTTTGGAGTACGCCAAATTAACGACGGCCACTCCTCCGAAAACGTGTCTTTAACGCATACAAAGGAAAAACCCTCGCCTTTGGCGAATGCGCAATCGAAGCGCGGAGATTACCCGCTACACCGCTCTTTCGGAAATTAGGTTTAAAAACCCCGCCTAAAATCGGGGTCGTAGGTAAATTCAGCCCCCAAATCAATACGGAATTCTCATCCCCGGGTAAATTGCGGCGCAAATCATTAGCTTTCTAAAATTTAAATCGCATTTCACCCGAGTATCCCCTATAATATCATTTCCGCTTGTATATAATTCCTAAATTGTTTCCAGCGATTTTAAATTTAAACGAGGTTTTCAATTGACGGTAATTCCCGCCATAGATTTGAAAAACGGAAACTGCGTACGTCTTCTCAAAGGAGAAGAAGGTACCGAGACCGTATTTTCAACCAGTCCTTACGAGACCGCTAAAAATTGGGAGTCTTGCGGAGCTAAGTGGATTCACGTCGTTGACCTTGACGGAGCCTTCAGGGGAAACCCCGGGAATTTCGAATCGGTAAAACAAATAATCCAATCGGTTTCCTCGAAAGTTCAGGTAGGAGGAGGAATAAGAAATATCGCCACTGTGCAGAGATATCTCGAAGTCGGGGTCGATAGAGTGATAATAGGAACCTCGGCCTTTACCGACAGAGCTTTTCTTAAAGAGATATGCGCCAGATTTCCCGGCAAAATAGCGGTCGGCATCGACACCAAAGGAGGAAAGATAGCTCTTAAGGGATGGAAAGAAACCACAGACGCCAGCATAGCTACAACAGTCCGGGAATTTTACGATATCGGAGTATCCGTTGTAATCCACACGGATGTCGACAAAGACGGCACGATGGAAGGAATAAACACTGATTCAATAAAAGGTTTTCTTTCCGTGTGTCCTCTTCCGGTAATAGTTTCAGGAGGCATAGCGTCGCTTTCCGATTTGGAGAAAATAGAATCCATGGGGAGTAAAAATCTTGCGGGAGTAATCCTGGGAAAATCAATCTACAAAGGCTCCATAGACCTTAAAGAGAGCATAAGAAGGTTCGGATAAAGTGGTTTCGAAAAGAATAATTCCCTGTCTTGACGTAAAAGACGGAAGAGTAGTCAAAGGAATACGTTTCGTTAATCTCAAGGATGCGGGAGACCCTGTGGAAGTAGCGAAAAAATACAGCGAGCAGGGAGCGGACGAAATAACGTTTCTCGACATTACGGCATCGCACGAGAAAAGGAAAACCATGATAGACGTGGTCGAGCGAACGGCAAGCGAGGTTTTCGTTCCTTTGACCGTGGGAGGAGGGCTTAAGAACATAGAGAACATAAGGGAACTTCTTCTTGCCGGAGCGGATAAAGTCGCGATTAATACCGCGGCGGTGACGGACCCGGATTTCGTGAGGGAGGCTTCCGGAAAATTCGGAAGTCAGTGCATAGTGGTCGCTATAGACGCTAGAAGAACTAAAGACGGAGAATGGGAAGTTTATACCCACGGCGGACGCAATGCGACCGGAATAAACGCGGTTACGTGGTCACGAAAAATGCAGAGTTTCGGCGCTGGGGAAATTCTGCTTACAAGCATGGATGCGGACGGCACGGAAGACGGATACGATATAGAACTTACGAGAGCCGTATCCGAAATCGTGGATATTCCAGTCATAGCTTCAGGCGGCGCCGGGCGTCTTGAACATCTGGTCGAAGCGGTAAAAACCGGAAAAGCCGATGCCGTTTTATGCGCGTCGATTTTTCACTACGGAAAATATTCGATAAGCCAGGCGAAGGAGTTTCTTTCGGAAAACGGAGTATTTGTAAGACCCTCGTAAAAAGGTGCCGAGTAATTGCTTATACGAGAACAAACGGAAGAAAACGAAAAAAGGTTGCTTTCAAAAAAAGCGGCTTTGAGTTCGAAATCCAAAGGAAGAGCCGTCGCCGAACCCCAATGCCCGATAAGAACGTGCTTTCAAAGAGACAGGGACAGAATAATTCACTGTAAAGCTTTTAGAAGGCTCAAACACAAAACTCAAGTATTTATATCTCCGACCAACGACCATTATCGAACCAGACTCACTCACGTTATAGAAGTCTCGCAGATAGCTAGAACAGTATCGAGAGCGCTTATGTTAAATGAAGATCTTACCGAAGCCATAGCGCTTGGTCACGATCTGGGACACACTCCTTTCGGTCATTCCGGCGAAGAAGGACTGAATGAAGTGGTTCCCGGAGGGTTTAAACACGTTTTTCAAAGCGTAAGAGTCGTGGACACACTTGAGCGCGACGGCGCGGGACTGAACCTGACGCACGAAGTTAGGGAAGGAATCAGAAAGCATTCCAAGGTATGGGGAGGGAAAACCATAGAGAGTGAAAAAGACAGGCCTTCGACCCTTGAGGGGCAGGTAACGAAGATATCGGACCTAATCGCTTACGCCAACCACGATCTCGACGACTCAATACGCTCGGGAATCATATCGGAGAAAGACGTTCCCGAGAAATATATTTCGATTCTGGGAAACACCGCTTCAAAGAGGGTAAACACGATGGTGGTGGACATTGTGCGAGAAACCATTGAGAGAGACGAATCAAGAGTCGTTATGAGCGACGAAGTGTTTGAAGCGCTTCTTGGACTCAGAGAATATCTTTACAAAAACGTATACATGAGCGAGCGGCTTCTGCGTTTTCACAGAAAATCCAAAAAAGTCGTAAAAGAACTTTTTCTGTATTTCTGCGAGAATGAAAAAATCTTTCGCGAGCGTTTCGCAAAAACAGCCGCGCGCGAGGACGAAACGCTTGAGAGATCCGTTTGCGACTTCATAGCGGGAATGTCGGATCTTTACGCTTTGTCTCTTTACCAGAAAATATTTCTTCCCAGCAGATGGAAAAAGGGGCAGGAAGTATGGGAAACGTAAACATGAAGAGGAAAGAAGCAGTGAATTTAGGCGTGGTGCCTTTTCTCAATATGCGCCCTCTCGTTTATCCCATAGAACAAGGGCTGGTGAAGCAAAATTTCAACGTCATGTATTTTGATCCTTCTTCTCTTTCCGAAAATCTATCTGGAGGAATGCTGGATGTGGCGGCCATCCCTTCGGTGGAATTCCTAAGAACCGACGAGTTTTCCATTCTTCCGGATATTTCAATATCGTCCTTCGGAAAAGTCGATAGCGTTATCCTTACGGCAAAAAAAGAAATAACCGAAATTAAAAGCGTATCGGTGGACGTAAGATCGCGCAGTTCCACCGCCCTGCTCAGGATCGTTTTCGAGCTATTCCTCGGTTTTAAACCCGAATACGTGAAAAGAAAACCCGGAGACGGATTCCTCGAAGGAGTCGACGCCGGTATGCTTATAGGCAATTCGGGACTTCAGGCTCTTCACCTTCTTACCGAAAACTCCTCTTTTAAATATGATCTCGGAGAACTTTGGACGCGGGAAACCGGTCTTCCCTTCGTGTATGCCGTGATGGCGATCAAAAAGGAGAATAAAGACTTCGGGGAAAATTACGAAGCCCTGCTTTTGGCGAAAAGAAAAGGAACGGAGCTGATTCCCCAGATAGCCGAAATGGAATCGAAAAAACTCGACCTCAGCGCGAAACAATGTTCGATTTATCTTGGCGAAAGAATAAAATACGATTTTCAAAGCCGGGAGATTGAAGGACTTATGAAGTATCGCGAATTTCTTTTCCAATTGAACGAAATAGAGAGAATAAACGAAATAGATTTCTACGCTCACTCCCAGTAAATAAAAATCCGAAAGGAGACCGAAATGAAGAAACAGACTATGAAATTGGGGCACAGCCCGGATGCGGACGACGCTTTTATGTTTTACGCCATAGCCAGCGGGAAGGTAAGTTCCGAGACAGTTGATTTTATTCACGTGATTGAAGACATACAGTCTCTTAACAAAAGAGCTTTGAGGGGAGAGCTTGAAGTGACGGCAATCTCCGCATATGGGTATTTGAGCGTCCAGGACCGCTACAGAATTCTTTCGTGCGGAGCCAGCATGGGAAAGGGTTACGGACCTGTGGTGGTGGCCAGAGAGAAGTTTTCAGATCTTCGCGGAAAAACCGTCGCGGTACCCGGCAAACTTACAACCGCCTACCTTCTTTTGAGTCTTTACGCAGACGGCTTCATTCCCGTGGAAGTGCCTTTTGACGAAATTATGAGCAGTGTGCTATCAAAAGAAACGGACGCGGGTTTGCTGATACATGAAGGACAGCTCACTTATGAAGATTCGGGGCTTGAGCTTTTGCTCGATCTTGGAATTATGTGGTCGGAAGAAACCGATTTTCCAATGCCTCTAGGGCTGAATATTCTTCGAAGGGATATAGCGGAAGGAGTGGACAGAGAGGTTTTGCGAGTGCACAGAGAAAGTATAGAATACGCGCTTTCAAACACCGAAGAAGCTCTTGATTACGCGATGCGCTTCGGCAGAGGGATGAGCAAAGAGACGGGGGAGAAGTTTGTCTTAATGTACGTAAACGAATGGACGAAGGACCTTGGGGAAAGCGGAGTCGGGGCGCTTGATTACCTTTTTGAAAAAGCTTTAAAAAAAGGGATTATAGGGAAGAAAGCCAGTTTGGATATCCTTTAAGCGGTTAGCTTTTCACGCGAACTGATAAACGGAACTATAAATTCATCTTCTTTGTTTTCTTGGACACCATTTTTCCGACGAACTCTAAGAGGAAACCTACGAGATTGCGAAACTCCCCCTCCCTTCGCCGCGGCATTCTCAATCTGTCGCTTATCTCGATTTGAATGGCGGGAACCGAAAAACGCTTCGCGACGAATTTCGAAACGGTATTCTGTCTCGCGGCGGAGAATATATCGGAACTTCCGGTCGGAATTTTATATTTCTCGGCAGTAGAATAAAACATGTCCAGCACTTGCGGAACCGTAAGAAGCAGCTCTCTTTCCACTCCCGCGCCCGGGAACAAATCCTGCGGTCGTTCGTTTCCGGTACCGTGTATGTCCACAACCATCTCGATATTTGTTTGCGAAAGAATTCCCTCCAAAACAGCCTTAAAGTGGCAATCGTCATAATAGTTCGGGTCTTTTGACTGTTCTCGATTTGAGTAGAGACAATGACATTTGAGAACCGAATGAAGCGACGCTCCAAGCGCCGCGGTATAGAATTCGTGACGTTTAAGCTTCCCCATCCTGGTATGAGCGGTAGAATGCGGACAAGTAACCAAAACCGGTACCGAACCTTCGAGAAAAACATTTTCTTCCGACTGACCTTCGGGACTCATTCTGTAGTACATTTTGTGAATATCTTCAAAATTAACCGCGAAAGAAAACGGGTCCTTCCCGCAAAGACCTCCGTCTGAAAGCCAATTGCCGCTTTTTATTGTGTTTTCGCCGCGGATATTTCCGACAAGCCTCGAACCGGGTTCATAGAAATAAAAGCTTTCTTTTCCGAAACGGACGACGGACCTTGAAAACAGCCCTTCATCCGTTCCCTCAACTCTGTCGATCTCGGCCATGAAATTCTCCGAATCTTCGGGAAGTCGATAAAGTTCTCCCTGCACCGTCGAGGGAGAATTCTCATTGAACACGGCGGCCGGGTAGCCGAAGGAAGTCCGGTAAAGAACTCCCGGAACTTTCATAACTTTTAAAAGTCTGCACCTTTGAAGATACGGGCTTCTGGATTCGCCCTTTCTTAAAGTTCCGTAGACAAAAAGTTTTCTAGGCTTTGTTTTCGTCATTAGGGAGATTCTTTTTCTCTTCGGAGAGAGAGTCCTTTTCGTAGATGAAATCCCCCTTCACCATGGAGAACTGAAGATCGTCGGACCCGCGGGAAAGAACGCAGAGATAAGGATCGCAAACAGCCGCTTTCCCGTGAGAGACGCATATTATGTCCGCGTCTTTTCCGATCTCAAGACTTCCGGTTCTCTCTTCTATAAAAAGAGATCTGGCTCCACCTAAAGTCGCGCAATAGACGGCGCGTCTGGCGGCGTCTCGCTCGATTCCCTGTTCGATCATTATATCTCTCAACGAGCGAATTTCCTTGAAGAAATCTAAATCGTCATTACTTGAAAGTCCGTCGGTTCCGAGCCCCACTCTTTCATAATCCGCTATACGCGACAAGTTTGGTTTTCCCACTTTCAAAAAAATATTGCTTCTCGGGCAGAGGATCACCCCAATACCTCTGTTTCGTATTATTTCAACGTCCCGCGAATCGACTTGAACCATATGAACCGCGGAAAGCTTTACGTCTCTTTCCTTTAAAAAACGATTCATATAGCGTGTTGGAGTAGAAGCTTTCCGTCTTTTGAAATTAGATTTCCCGATTAGCGGAAATATTTTTCGTTCGAAATCGTTTGGCATGTTTTTAAGAAAATTCATTTCCTGTCTACTTTCGCCCAAGTGCGTTCCTACCGGGATTCCCAGCTCGGACGCCCGGAAGAAAACCGCTTCCAGAAGTTTGGGCGTACAGGAATAAGGCGCGTGCGGAAAAGGTCTTTCTTGGTAAATATCTTCGGATTTGAACTCAAGTGCGGAGATATCCGGGAGAAATCGGTCAAAAAGTTCAAGAAAGGCAATAACTCTCATTCGAGATTTTCTGAGAATATCCCTAACTCCCGTTAGACGCAAGGAGGATATTTCCCCCACCGTGGTAACTCCGCTAGTCACGACCTCTTCAAGTTCCCGCCTCGCCGACTCCTCCAATAAATCGGAGTCCGCGGGAGTGGATTTGAGTGCGATTAAGCGTTCAAGCCACCCGGTAAAATCTTCAAAATTTCCGATTTTCCCTTTCACCCAGCTTAGTTCAAGATGGGTGTGAGCGTTTACAAACCCGGGAAGTATTATGGAATTCGGTTTTGTTATTTTCCGAAAAGAAGAATAGTCGGTCTTAATTCTTTCTACGGACCCGACATCGACGATGCGCCCGTTCGCTATGGCTACCGCTCCGTTTCGAATCGGTTCGGAACTAATCGGAATTACCACATCCGCCGTTACAAGTAGCTTTTCCATAGAAGAAACGAATCGTTTCGCTTTAAATACGTATCGCGGAAGGATTTTTGAGCTTGCGAAGCATATCGGCGCTCAAGATTCCCGAAAACACTTCTTCCACTTCGCCCCGCATTGTAATAGACCAGTCGTCCGCGACGGTTATATCGAGATCGCCTCCGGGCATAACGACTCGGAGCTTGCTTTGCGTAATACCCGACTTTACGCAAGCGGCGGCAACCGCGCAGGAACTACTGCCGGAAGCAAGCGTATACCCCGCGCCCCGTTCCCAAATGAGGATGTGAACGCTATCTTGAGAAACCGGCTGCGCGAATTGAACATTGGTTCTTTTGGGGAAAATGGGATGGACTTCTATCGCGGGACCAAGTTGCCTAATGAGTTCTTCGCTCAGCTCGTCAACGAAGATAACGCAGTGCGGATTCCCGACCGAGACCGCAGTGAACTTAAGCTCTTTTCCCTCGACGACAAGAGGTTGAGAAACGGCTTCTTCCGTTTCGCAGCGCACGGGTATCTCTTCGGCCCTGAAAGTCGCCTTGCCCATATCGACCGTCACATGGCGAACTCTGCCTTCCTCAACCTCCACTTTTGCCGTAACAAGCCCCCCGAGGGTCTCTATGGAGAAAGTGTCTTTTTCCGCATGGCGGTTTTCATAAAGATATTTAGCGAAAATTCTAAGACCGTTTCCGCTTTTCTCCGCTTCGCTTCCGTCCGGGTTTAAGATCTTAAGCCCGAAGTCGGCTTCGGTGGAAGGAACTAAAAGCAAAATTCCGTCAGAACCCACCCCGTAGTTTCTGTGGCATAAAAGCTCTATTGAGGCCTTATCGAGATTAAAGTCGATTTCGGCGCTGTTTAAGATTATGTAATCGTTTCCTAAACCATGAGATTTTATGAAACAGTTACTCACTTTCTTCCGTTTCAGAAAAAATACCGTAAGAAAACTTTAATCTTCCAAAATGAAAGTGATTCTCACATGAGCTCTGTATTCAGTGATCTGACCGTCCTCTATGTGGGCATTCATTTTCGTCACTTCGATTCCGGTAAGACCCCTTATGGTTTTGTTCGCTCTGTCAAGAGCCTCGTTGACCGCCTCGTCCCATGATTTGTCCGATGATCCGATTACTTCAGTTACTCTTGCTACTGCCATCTGTCTCCTCCCTAAGAATTTTTTCTTGGACTCGTATTATAACTTTATCTCTAAGCAGTTGTAAACCGAGGACTCATCCGAACTTGTGTTGTCCGGGGAAAATAGACCCGACCACAAAAGTGATCACCACGATACAGAACCCGATAACGGCGAAGGTGGCGGCCCTTCTCCCTCTCCAGCCTAGCGAGAGACGCCCGTTTATTAAAAAAGCGTAAAGCAACCAAGTTACGGTCGACCAGGTCTCCTTCGCTCCCCAGGTCCAACTCTCGCTCCATATCTCTTTTGCCAGCACGAAGCCCATTATCAGACTTATGGTCAAAAGAGGAAAACCGAGCAGCAGGCTCAAGTGGTTTATTCTGTCAAGGGTGGTGAGAGAAGGAAGTTTTTTCAGATCACTTCCCAGTTTTTTCGATTTAAGTCGGTTTTCTTGAAATATGTAGATAGCTCCGGCGATAAAAGATATGGCGAAAAACGCCTCTCCGAGAAATATGGAAAACACATGAGCTATTATCCACGGGTTATGCAGCGTAGGATCGTGGGCTATTATCCCGCTTGGGATAATCAGATACGGAACGGTCCCCATAAAAGCCACGGGCAGCACGAAGGCCCCGAGAACCGGAGTCTTGAACCTAAACTGCGAAGCGAGAAAAACAAGCGCAGTGAGCCATGAAAAGATAAAAAGAGGTCTTAAAGTACTTCCGGCCGGCATATCGCCTTGCGAAAGAAGGCTAAAAAACAAAGCGGTGTGAATGGCTACGCCCGCGACGCAGAGATAAAAACCGGTTCGTGAAATGTTTCTCTTCTGATGCCAAAGGTAGGTTACGTATAGAGCGGAGGAAAGAAAGTAAAGAGTGGAAATCAGATAAAATACCTTCATCGAAAAATATATTTTATTGCTTGGCCCGGCAAATACAAGTCAAAGAAAGGTTTTAGATCTCGGAAAGATTCTTTAGATTCTCCGCCTCGAAATGCGCCGCCAGCGGTTCAAGAATGGGATCAATATCCCCTCCCATGATCGCTTCGATCTTGTGTAGAGTCAAGCCTATTCTGTGATCAGTTACCCTGCCCTGGGGGAAATTATAGGTTCTTATTTTTTCGCTCCTGTCTCCACTTCCCACCTGAGTTTTTCTCGTGCGCGAAATTTCGCTTTCTCGTTTTCTTCGTTCAATCTCATAAAGTTTCGCGCGCAGCATGTCCATCGCGTGAATTTTGTTTTTCTGCTGAGAGCGGCCATCCTGACACTGAACGACAATCCCGGTGGGAATATGGGTTATTCTTATAGCGGAATCAGTTTTGTTTACATGCTGACCTCCGGGCCCCGATGATCTGAAGGTGTCTATCTTAAGTTCTTTCTCGTCAATTTCGATGTCCAGGTCATCGGCTTCGGGCAATACGGCGACGGTGGCCGCCGAGGTGTGGATTCTCCCTCCCGCCTCTGTCGACGGTATGCGCTGAACCCTGTGAACGCCGCTTTCATACCTTAGCTTGCCGTAAACGTTACGTCCCTTGATCTTTACCACAAGCTCCTTTATCCCTCCGATTCCCGTCTCGTTCATTGTCACGGTCTCAAGTTCCCAGCGCCGACTCTCACAGTATCTTGAGTACATTCTGAGAAGATCCGCGGCGAAAAGCGCAGCCTCCTCTCCCCCGGTGCCCGCTCTTATTTCCAGAAAAATGTTTTTCCCGAAATTCGGATCTTTTGGCAAAAGCAGCACTTTTAGTTTTTCTTCAAGCTCGTCTTTCTTTTCCGAAAGAATTTTTAGTTCTTCACGCGCAAGCGACTCAAGTTCACAGTCGTCAAGCAACATGCGGTTTTCCGAAGATTCCTGAGCTACATCTTTAAGCTTAGCGTAAACGGAGACCACTTCTTCAAGCTCCGAACGCTCCTTGGAACACTTTATTCTCTGCTTCGCGGAAATATCGGGGTCGGACAGCATGCTCTCAAGTTCGGAAAATCTTTTCTCAAGCTCTTCAAGTTTTTCAAACAGCGCGCCGTCTTCCGAGGGTTTTGTTTCCATGGCGGAAATTATACGCATCACAGGAGATAATTTGCAATAATCTCTCCGTAGAGATAAAATGTTTTTGTTATGGAATCATTAGAAATTCTTGAGAGAAAAATAAGAGAAAATTTAGACAAAACCGCCAAAATAGCTGAAGAACGCGATAGATTGTCTGTGGAAATTAAGACACTCAGAGAGAGTATAGCCGCGCTTGAGGCCGAGAAACATCGTCTGCAAACGAGCGTCGGCAACATGATAAGAATGATTGAGCAGCATCTTGGCGAACAGTCGCAATGAAGCAAAGAGTACAAGTAGTTTTTTTCGGCAAGGAATATTCGATTGTTACGGATGCCGAAGAAGATTACGTAATGAAAATCGTGAACTATCTTGAACAAAAGATCAGAAACGCAACAAAAGATGACGCGCCGATAGTCATCCCTTCTCCTCTTTTGCTCGCCTCTCTTGAGATTGCTGATGATTTCTTCGCTTTAAAGAGGAAATTTGATGAATTCAAGAAAGCAGCGGAAAGAAAAACGGAAGAATTGGCCAGCATGCTCGAATCGCCCGGAAATCGCGAAGAACCCATCCTTCTTGAAGAAAGCGCCCAAGACCCTTTCAGATCAAGAGGGAAAAGTTACTGAACCCGGTAAAAACACAGCATCCGGAGACAGTTCCCGCGATAAAGACCAGCGAAGTTCAACCCTAGAGAAAAAAGAAGAGCTGAGAAGAAAGCTTCTGGAAAAACGAAGAAGCCTTTCCGAATCCGTCCGACGGAAGAAGTCTCGCTCGATTCTCAATAAGCTTCTCTCCGAAAAAGCTTTCATCAACTCGGGTCGAGTCGCTCTTTATTTTCCGATAGACGGCGAAGTCGATACCTTGGAAATATTTAAAAAATGCATCGATCTTGAAAAGAAAGTTTTTTTGCCCAAAACGCAAGGTTCGCGACTTGTCTTCCTTAGAACGAAAAACCTGGAAGAACTTGTCTCTGGACCTTTTAACATTCCAGAACCGGCTTCGCACGTCGAACGTGCCGAGGAATTGGATTTGATATTGGTGCCGGGGATAGGCTTTGACTTTTCCGGAAACAGAATCGGATACGGAAAAGGCTTTTACGACAGATTTTTAAAAGATGTTTCCAGGCGGATTTCTTTCGCGCTCGCCTACCGTTTCCAAGTTCTAGAAAGTGTTCCGGCTTTTAAAACTGACGTAAGGGCGGGACACATAATCACCGAAGAAGGAATCATAGACTGCCTGGAGAATCAAGGAGACTGATATGCAAACACAATACATACTACTGCTTTCTCTGGTTTTCGCGATTGGGTTTCTAGCCCATTTTATCTATAAGAGGCTCATGGACAAAAACAGAATGGCGAAAAGCGAGCAACAGGCTAAAACCTTAGTTGACGAAGCGGAAAAACAAGCGCAAGAAATAAAAAACAAAGCGGACAGCAAAGCGAGAAGAATTGTCAAAGACAAGAATCTGCAGATGCAGAAAATGTCCAGAGAAAAGCGCAGGGAATTCACCGCAGTTGAGAAAAAACTTGGAGAGCAAGAAAAAACCTTGACCGAAAAACATCGAAAGATTGAGAAAAAAGAGGCGGAGCTTAAAAATATGGAAGCCGAAATCAGGGAGAAAAACTCGATCATCGAAGAAAAAGACAAAACCCTCGAGGAAAACATTGAAGAAATAAAAAGAAGAATAGAAGAAGTTTCCGGTTTGACGCGTGAAGCGGCCAAAGCGCAGCTTGTAAGTCTGATTGAAGATGAAGCGCGTCATGACGCGGCTAAGAAGCTTAAACAGATTGAAGACGAATGCGCCGTCTCGGCCGAACGGAAAGCAAGAGATATCATAGCTCTTGCCATTCAAAGATATTCCGGCAAATACACAAGCGAGAAAACCGTGTCGGTTGTAAGTCTTCCAAGCGACGACTTAAAGGGGAGAATTATCGGGAGGGAAGGGAGAAATATTCGGTCCATAGAACTTCGCACCGGTGTGGATATTATCATTGACGACACCCCGGAGACGGTTGTGATTTCATGCTTTAACCCTATCAGAAGGGAAGTCGCGAAAATTTCTCTTGAGAGACTGATAGCTGATGGAAGAATTCATCCCGCAAGAGTGGAAGAAGTGGTTGCGGAAGTTGAAAAAGAGGTTGAAAAAGAGATACAGAAAGAAGGCGAGCAGGCTATTTTCGATCTTGGAATAAGCGGAATGCATCCGGATCTCGTAAAGAACCTGGGAATGCTTAAATACAGAACAAGCTACTCGCAAAACATTCTCAATCATTCCATCGAAGTAGGATTTATCTGCGGAATGCTGGCCGCGGAAATCGGCTACGATGAAAAACTCGCGAAAAGGGCCGGGCTTCTTCACGATATAGGAAAGGCGGTAGATCACGAAATGGAAGGCTCACACGTGGAGATAGGAGCAAACATAGTTAAAAAATACGGCGAGCCTCCGGAAATAATCGACGCTCTTGAAAAAACCCACGATCCTCAGCCGCAAGGGGTTCTGCCGCTACTGGTTCAGGCCGCCGACGCCATTTCCGCCGCGCGACCGGGAGCAAGACGCGAAACATACGAAAACTACGTGAAAAGAATAGAAAGCATAGAAGGTGTCGCGAGTTCTTTTCCGGGAGTAGAGAGATGCTACGCGATCCAAGCGGGAAGAGAGGTTAGAGTAATAGTCGAAAGCGATCAGGTAAACGACGAACAGGGAGCGCTTCTCTCGCATGAAATAGCGAAGAAAATAGAAAAAGAGGTCGTCTATCCGGGGCAGATAAAAGTTATGGTGATAAGAGAGAGCAGAGCCACCGCTTACGCTTCGTAAAGTTTAGAAAACATAAAGCGGATGTCTGGGCTTTGTGGTATATTAGACCGGTATCCGGATACACTACCCCGGTAGTGAGAATTGTTCTTGCAGGAGGGAAAAATGCCCGAACGAAAAAACGAGGAAGCTGAAAAAACACTCGACCGCTTCAATAAAGAAGCGCTTGATTTCATGATCGAGAACCAAAACAGAGTCGCGTGCGCAATCGTTTACGCTCTGTCTCATTTAAATCAGCCGCTCATTGCGGGATATCAGCGCTATTTTAATCAAAACGTAATACTCAAATATGATTCAAAAGCTGTATTCGCTCATAATCCGGACCTTCCAGACTTTCTATGCGCTTATTTTATTCTGGTAAAAAATCCGGAGAAAGCCGACCGCAAAGAGATACTTGAAGATTCCAAGATATACGTCGACAATTTCCTGGAATTTAACCTTGAAATACTCTCCGGAATATCATGTTTTATTTTTGACACGGAAAACGGCGAGATAATTGAAAGAGTCGATCGCGGAAAAAAAGAAAGTATGGAATCCGTTAAGTTTCTAAACATCTGAAGTTTCAAGAAGCAGTGTCTCAATTTCTCTAAAATTGAAAAGTACTTTTATCGCCAATAGAGCCCATATTTTCCCCGACTTCGGCGCCTTTTCGTAGAGATATAAGAAGCGTAAAGGTATGGTGTCACTCTTTTTTAACCAGTCCCAAGACATCAAGGATTTTAATCGCGCTTGAAAGCTGAATGTCGTCCTTTCGCCGCTCAAAGCGCGAGACTGTCGGCTGGCTTACATCCGCTATGGCGGCCAGGCGCCGTTGGGAGATTTTCCGCTCCTTGCGCCGTCTTATCGCCTCTTCGACAAGTAATTTCCAATTGAGTCGAATATTCCGTTCCATCGTTTCTCCATCTGCCGATGCAATTTATCTTTAATACTTTGATCGATATTTTTTGGAGCGTCTACGGCTCCATGAGCACTGTCGAGACATCTGGCGAAATCGGAAATCGCGAGCATAATTGCCGACTCGGGTAGTCCAAACAGGGTTCCTAGGCGGACGATGTTCTTCGGCCCGATACCGCCGATCCGCAAATTCTCCGCCCCTCCCATCCCGAGCGCGAGCGTCTGGTACGGCGGGTAGCACGCGGCGGCGAACAAGTCGTAGGAAGGCGTGAGTCGAAGCCCGCTTTCGGTGTGTTCCATGGCGAAGTTTTTAAGATGCGCATACGTGTTTCCGGTAAGAATGCAAGCCATTACTCGGCAAAACAGGGTATCGGATTCCGCCCGCAGGCGAATGTCACTGTTTCGGTTGATAAAATCGGCCATTTGATTCAATCCGTTTAGTCATTCAGTTCTTAGTATAAGTACTATAAAATATGTTTTATCAAAACTGGAGATTACAATGTTATGATAAAATAAGATTAATCAAATAAATTCTGAATTGCAGCTTTTTTAAAAACGAAAATCCGCATTCCCCATGTGATAAAGAGACTTTTTTTGTCCTATGAAATTCGAGTTGCCGGTTGAAAACTTTTATTTCGTCTTCCGGAGAGACTGCAAAAGCACCGCATAAATATCCAAACTATCTAAAGAAATGCCGGCACTTATTACCGTAGATTGGAAGCCTAAGTCTTAACTACCGTACTTACAGCGGATCCTCACCCTTGAAACCTAAACATGTTTAAGCGAGTCAAGTAAAGCTTTAAGCGGTCTCTCCGCCCCAGAAAATCTATCTTTGAAAGTCCCGCCGTTTTCAAGCTTAAGTACTCCTCTGGGGCATACGGCCGAGCATACCCCACATCCAACGCATGACGCTCTCACTATGTTTTCTCCCTTCTGCGCATAAGATCTGACATCTATACCCATCTCGCAGTATGTGGAACAATTTCCACACGACATGCACTGATCGCCATTTGTGGTAATTCTGAACCTTGAGAAATACCTTTGGAAAATCCCAAGTACAGCCGCCATCGGACAACCGAACCTACACCATACCCTTGTACCAAACATAGGATAAAAGCCGACGCCTATAACACCCGAGAAGATAGCTCCTATGTAAAACCCGTACCATTTTTTAAGGGACATGGAAGCATTTCCAAAAACCGCTCCTGAACTAATGGAATTTATCCAGAGAAGGATGGTTGTGACTACGATAAGCACAAGCACGGAATGCACTACCCAGCGTTCAATTCGCCAAGCTTTTTTCGATTTGTCGGAAAGCTGTCTCCAGGGGTCCCCCATAGTCTCCGCAAGCCCCCCGCACCCGCAAACCCAAGAGCAATACCACCTTTTACCGAAATAGTAAGTAAGCAGCGGAGTGGCGATAAAAGACATCACGGCACCCCAGAAAATAAGAAACACTCCCAGACCGCCCGGATGATTCACGAAATAACTGAAAGTGCCTGGGAAAAGATAATCGTATTTAAGAGGCCAGAAATAGCTAAGGTAGAACTCAGGCTGATTGAACAGCTTCAAAATATTCGGAATAAGGAAAGCGAATCCCAGCTGAAAAATCATTACCGACGCGGTTCTAATTTTCTGGTAGCTGTTATCCCTGTACTTCATGAACATCCTGGCTCCAAAGATGAAGACCGCGATTGTGTAGAGAAAACCGTAGAAAAACCAGTTGTCGGCCTGAGAACCGGAAAGCGCCATCGAAAGAGGATTTACTATCTTTATTCCACCCTCAAGATATTCCGGAAACCAGTAGAGAGCTATGTAGAAACCGGTGAAAACGACGCCGATAAGCCAAGCGAGCGCTCCGCGGGAAGTTATCCCCCTAAAGTAAATGTTGTCATGCTTAATTCCCGGTATCGTACCTTTGAAGTTAAGGTAGAAATAAAAAATCGTACCGAGACAAATCGGAAGAAAAGCCAACAAAAATCCGGTCCAAGTTCCCGAAAAAGACATCCCCAAGGACTGAAGAGCGAACATAAGTATTCCGAATCCCAAAATAGCCAGAGAGAGCTTTTCTCCCACGCCAAGCTGCGTGTCCCGGACTTTTTCCGGTTCCTCGAAACCCAAAGACTCCTCGTCAAAATCGTAAGTTATAGCGTCTTTTTCCATCAAGCTACCCGCGTCCTTATCTCGGCGGTTATTTCCTTTTCGAACTTCTCGTAAAATTCGGGGTCGAAATTGGCCTTGTCCAAATTATTGAGTACGTAGTCGATAGATTTTTCTTCCGCGATCCAACTTTCGCAAACTTCGTGACTGTAACGAAGCCCCATTACGTTTATTCCGCAAACAACCCCTCCCTTTGTAACTATTCTTACGGAATGCTTTCGATCGGAATGCTCCCAGTAAAAATGATTTTCCGCTTCCCCGGGAACGCTGTTTACAGTACCGTAAGTCTGATATTCAAGATCAAAAAACTTGGCGGAGTTATACCATATACCCGGATCATATACGCTTCGCTCGCCGGCTATGGATTCCCCGGCCGCCCTTCCCTGCATTTTCCCCGTATACCAAACCTGCTGAATCAGAGGGTTCTCAAGACCTTCCATAACTATCTCCGCGCAGTCCCCCGCGGCGAACACATCCGCGGCGGCGGTTTTGAAGCTTGAGTCAACCAGAATTCCCTTCCCCGTCTTTATGCCGCTTTGCTCGGCAAGGGCGGTATTGGGACTTACCCCCGCCGTAAGTCCCACGAGTTGGGCTTCGATAAATTCTCCTTCCCCAGTCATAACTCCCCGCGCCCTTCCAGAATCATCTCCCAGTATCTCTTTAAGTTCCGTAGAGAGCCTGAGGTCAATACCCTGTTCGACTATCACGCGGTTTATCATTTGAGATTCCTCAATCGGCAAAACATTTCTCCAGTAAGAGTCCTCTCTTACTAAAAAGACGACGTGGATATTGCGCGAGTGAAGCATCTCGGCAAGTTCAATCCCTATCAGCCCTCCTCCGACGATAACGGCATTCCGAGCGCCTTTTACGTTTTCGTAAAGAAGTCTCAGGTCCATCAAACTATAAAAACCCTGCACTCCCCTGAGGTTCTGACCCGGCCATCCGAATCTGTTGGGCTTTGATCCCGTGGCCAGAAGCAATTTGTCAAACGAGATGGGATCTTTTTGGTGAACGGTAAGTTTTTTCGCTCGAGTATCGATTTCCGTAACCCAGCCTCTTACCAGGTCAATACGGTTTTTGCTCCAGAAATCATCTTCGTAGGGCTTGGTGTCCTTATAGCTCATGTGCCCCATGAATATGTACATGAGCGCGGGTCGGGAGTAGTGAAAGGAGGATTCTCCCGAGATCATTATAATTTCCCAATCGGGCTGTAGCTTGCGGATTTGAAGGGCCGCCGAGACCCCGGTTACCCCGTTTCCAATAATCGCTACGCGCACTGCAATTTCCCTTGAATAAAGTAAGTCTCTTGTTCTACTTTCGGGAATATTCTATTTTTCAAACCGCTGCCTTTGATTCGGATGGTTCTCAAGAAAAGTATTGAGATGTCTGTCCGAATAAGATCCTTTCGGATAATACTCGTCGTAGAAATCCACGTCTATATGCATCGCTTGAAAAACAAGCCTCATGTACATCGGGTCGACAAATGCCGGAAATCTTCCGTAAGTGTCGTAGATATAGTTCGCCACGTCTTTCACTATCTGTATGGTGGTTTCCGTAGGTTTAGGAGCTTTCATAAGATGCTTGTCGGGTTCGGTATACGGAAAAGGTTTATCCGATTCCCAAGCCTTCCATTTATGGGCCAAGAAAGAATCTATCGCTTCGTCCATATTCTTGTAATAAGGCGGACAGTAGGCTTCAAAAACTCCGTCCTTTCCGACCGGAACCGTGGCGGGAGGATCAATTGAACCCTTCTTCGGCTGAATAAACCGGAAACCTAGTCCTTTGAAAAGGTTTGGAGCCGCTCCCATCGCGAAACGGGGAATAAAGCCGGTAAAAGCCCACCCGGCAAGCCCCAGAGGTTGAAGAGCCAGAGCCATGTTCTGCGTAATAAACGCCTGTTCGACATTTAAGCCCGTTAGGATTCTTACCTCGAGATCAAAAAGCGAAAGTTTGATTTCATCCTTCAGCCTGCCTTGCTTAACCCACTTCTCAATACCGGCGGGCTTTCCGGTAAGATCATCTATAATCGTAAATCCGTAAGTGTGACTGCAGTAAAGAGTAAGTAGATTCAGATATTCTTCGGTAACGTCAGTTACGGGAACGAAAAGCGTGGTTCCGGGCTTGTTCGCGTTCCACTGGTTAAACTCGAAAAGTCCCGGCATCTTGTCGGGCATGTCGGCTCTTCCGTCCTCCAGTTTGTTGAGACTCTCTCTGTAGAGTTCGAGAATTCTCTCCGCTTTTTCTTCGCGCGAGAGCTGAAAGAAAAGATCCAACTCATGCTCCTTTGGAAGCATGTTTTTAACGTCCACATGATACAGCCCGTCGTCGTTTGTGAAGAAAAGCTCGGTTCCATGATTGTTGCACGCAGACGGCCAAGTCCTTCCAGTCCACTGGCAAAGAAGATCTATACCGTTTTCCGGAGGCAGGTCCGCAAGACAAAGCCCCGTGAGCCCGGTGCCCGCCCACACAAGCAACGCTTCCTCAATTTCGCTTAACGGCACGGGGTCGTATTTTGACTTGAATTCAAGCGTGCTGTCTTTAAGCTCCATACCGAGTCCAAATCTTCTTGAGCGTCTGTTGAATATGGAATCGAAAAGCGGATACTTAAGCGCTTCCTCGATTCTCTGGCTAAGAATCTGTCTATCGAGTTTGCCGTTTTTCATTCTTCAATCCCCCTGAGTTCGCTTAGATATTTATCAAGTATAACTAAAATCAGACGACTTTTCCCTTCTCAAATTCCCTTGCCCAAGACTTAAGCGTCTCAAGCGCGAGTCTGCTGCATTTGGGCCGGGTTACCATTATGTCCTTACCCAATACGCGCTTTAGGTAATCGGAATCCAGTTCGTCCAATTTTTCTATGGTTTCGCCCTTTAAAAATTCCGTGAGCAGGGAAGTGGCGGCCTGACTTATGATACAGCCTTCCCCGTCAAAACTTATATTTTTTATAACTCCTCGATTATCTATCTCCATGTAAATGTTTATCGTGTCGCCGCAATTGGGATTACCGCCCCTGAGCGTCACCGTCGGAGAATCAAGAGCGCCGAAATTTCTCGGACTCTCGTAATGATCCATAATCATTTTCATTCTGTCTTCTTCAATCATGAAACCGCGCTTTGCTGTCTTACCTCGCTTTTTATTCTTGAGTAAACGGCGCTTAACCCCCTAACTCTTCTTATTCCCAGTTTCTGAGCGAGCCCGAGCCGGGTAAGAAGATCATGAGGCGCCGCTTCGATCTCGTTCGGACTTGTTCCGTTAAAAGCGGTCACGAGAATAGAGACCAAACCTCTCACGGTGGGCGATTCCTCCGGAACGTCGGCGAATATGCTTACTACTCCGTTTTGCACTTCAACCCATATGAAAACCGGCGTTTCGCATTCATACACTCTTTGCAGGTCTCTGTCCCTACATTCCAGAAGCCTCTTTGGAACTTCGGGAAGGCTCTCGGAATAATCCAGCAGAAGTTCAAGAGTTTCCTGGTAATCCGCTTCGGTGAAGTCTCTTACTATTTCCTCTATATCGGTCATATTCCCGTAATTCAAAAAAAAGGACGCAACTCCGCAAGAGCGCGTCCTTTCTCCCTTATTCATAAGAAAATGTTTTCGCTCTTACCTCTCTATCGGCGCCCTCACCATGTTGCCCCACTCGGTCCAGGAACCGTCGTAATTTCTCACGTTCTTAAAGCCCAGAAGATAAGTAAGGACAAACCAAGTGTGAGAAGAACGTTCGCCTATTCTGCAATAAGCTATTACATCTTGCTCTTTTTCAAGCCCCTGTCCCTTTTCGTATATTTCGGCAAGTTCGTCTGCCGACTTGAAAGTTCCGTCCTCGTTTGCCGCAGTGGCCCACGGAACGTTTACCGCACCCGGAATATGTCCTCCTCGAAGCGCTCCTTCCTGAGGATAGGCCTCCATATGCAGAAGTTCTCCGGAATATTCCTTTGGGGAACGCACGTCGACAAGAGGTTTTGAAGACGTCATATGTTCCATGACGTCATTTCTAAAGGCCCTTATAGATTCGTCGACCGCCGCCACTTTGTAATTAGTCTTTGATCTCTGGGGGACGTCTTTCACCAAATCTCTCCCCTCTTCAGCCCATTTTTGCCTGCCTCCGTCCATTATAAGACATTTCTCATGTCCGAGGACTTTGAAAGTCCAGAACGCGTAGCACGCCCACCAATTGCTTCTGTCTCCGTAGAAAACTACCGAGTGGTCATTGGAAATCCCTTTTTCGGAAAGAAGTTTCTCGAAATTCTCCTTACTCACATAGTCCCTTACGAGCTGATCCTGAAGTTCCGTCTGCCAATCCAATTTTATCGAATTTCTTATATGCCCTATTTCGTAAAGCAGTATATCCTCGTCCGATTCCACTATAACGACATCCGGATCATCAATATGTTTTTCCACCCAGTCAGTGCTTACAAGCACTTCCGGATTCGCGTAGTCCGCCATTTGCGAAACCTCCATCGGTCGTACGTTCAGACCTTTTAAATTTTCGGGAAATTATAAATGCGAGAAAGCGGTTTTTCAAGAAAAAGCTTCCGCGTGTAGCGAGCAAGGCATATGGCCGGATTTAGAATAAGTGAGTTCTCCGGTTTGAAGAAAGAGGAGTTGACCTGATTTACCTTCTTCAGAAAGGAGGAAAAAGATATGGAACAGTCAAGATATCTTCCGACAACACCGAATGCCACTTGCCCCCACCCCCTCAAAATGTTAGAATTTTCTTAATCTAAGCAGTTCAAACTTACATTAGTTCCTCTGGAGGATGATTAGAATGAGAATCGTTAAGCTTTTTTTATTGGTTTTTGTTATGAGCGTCGCAGTAATCGGTCTTTCCGGTTGCAGCACGGGAGACGTGGGACCCGCGGGACCGAAGGGACCGCAAGGGCCACAAGGACCGCAGGGACCGGATACTGATCCGGGGTCTGGTGGAGGTAGTGGCGGTGGTGATGGCGGAGGTGACGGAGGCGGTGACGGTGGAGGTGACGGATCCGAACCGGGTGATACACCTTGCGAGAGTATTGACTACTGCAGAGCCGATTTCTCCTGCCAATTTGAAATATCCCAAAGAGCAAGCAAAGACTTTAACGGTGGTGACGGTGACGAATTTATATGCGGGGATGGGAGAGACAACGTGATTAACGCGAATTTGGGCGATGATTTTGTTTTCGCGGGAGCCGGAGACGATACGATAATCGCGGGAGCCGGAGACGACATTTTCTGCGGCGGAGAGGGAATAGACACGATAACTTATCCTCTAAACACGGTTATAGGAGTCGGATTGCGAGTAGATTTGTCAAAGTGCGAGGAGCAAGACGACGGTGGTTACGGAAGAGACATTCTAAGGAATATAGAGAATATTAAAGGTTCTAACGAAGCCGACACTCTTACGGGCAACGACGCTGACAATCTCATAGAGGGATTTGAAGGAGAAGACACTCTCATTGGCGGAGCGGGTAATGACAGACTTGAAGGCGGGGAAGGAGAAGACACTATAATGGGCGGGGAAGGAGATGATACTCTCCTCGGCGGTGACGGTGTTGACAGACTTGAAGGCGGGGAAGGGGATGACATTCTTGATGGAGGAGGCGACGCCAACACACTTATAGGCGGTACCGGCGACGATCTTCTCAGAGATACGGGGATTGCTCGTGGATCGTTTAGCGGTGGAGAAGGCATAGATACTTTAAGTTTCGAAGGTAGTACAACATGCTGTGGTCAGGGTTTAACTATACGTCTCCACTTTTTTGACTCAGTTGAAAATCTGATTGGTACAAATGATGAGACAGCATCAGGCCTCACCGATAGACTTCACGGCAGTGATGCTGACAATAGGATTGAAGGTCTTAAAGGAAATGATGGTCTTTATGGTAAAGCAGGAGACGACACTCTAGTCGGTGGACCCGGAGATGACGAGCTATACGCCGACGATGGCGACGACACGCTAATCGGTGGAGTCGGTAATGACGAGTTAAACGGCGGAAACGACAACGACACGTTAAACGGCGACGCCGGAGATGACACTCTAAACGGTGACAACGGAGACGACACGTTAAACGGTGGAGAGGGCGACGACACGCTAAACGGTGGAAATGGCGACGACACGCTAATCGGCGGAGCCGGCAGTGATCGTCTTTATGGCAACCTCGGCAACGACGTAATCAACGCGGTGGGTGGAGCGGAGGATACGGAGATAAACGGTGGAGCCGGTGACGATACTTTTTATCTGGATCCCCAAGATATCGCTAAAGTTACAGGTGCTGCAGGTGAAGGGACCGACACGGCAAGCTACGAGAAATACGAACTACCGGAAAACACTGATATGCCCGCTATTACCATAGGAGACGGCGCGTCTATAGAACATGTTATCGGCAGCAACTACAATGACACGATAACTTTTACCAATACGAGCAATAAAGGTACCGCGGAAGCTCCGCTAACGATAAACGGAGGACCGGGGGACGACAGCGTGGAAATTAGCGGAGATTCGGGGAACGTTACGTTCATAGTTAAGGCCGGAGAAGGTAACGACACGATAACGTCTGACTACAAGGCGGGATACAAGCTTAGCTTTGAGGGATTTCCCGCGGGAACGACAGCCGGTGTGGATAGTGTGGGGGGCAGTTACTTGGTACGAGTTGGGGATCAGACGGTTAGGGTTAATACGTCTTCCTTAACCAATATGGACGCCTTCGGGGCCACTATCACGGTTAACTAAGCAGAGAAGCAGAAGACAGTTAAAAACGCCGGTTCGGTTGCTCATACGAAATAACCGAGCCGGCGTTTTGTATTAAGACCTTCGCTTCGCAGTAAGATCTCTACCTCTGAAAAGCAAACGAAGAACTTCCGCGCGAACGCGCAAAGCGCGCGTTGGACAGTTCTTTGGGAAGAAAAACCGGGAAGGTTTTTGCGTACGCAGTTTGTGGATTTCTACGGGAGAGTTGGTAACGTGGGATCTCCACTGTTCGCGGCTTCGGAACCGAGCCTGGTTGGAAAGCAGTACCTTCTCAGCTTGATTTCCCCAAGCGATTCGGGATACTTTCCCAAACAGACAGTATTATATTGAGGAATATAAAAATGTCGGAAACGGAAAACCAAGCAACAGAGAATAAGGAAGCGGAAGAAGTTTTGGAGCAGGAATCCGAATCGTCGGAAACTCCCGAGCTTTCGCCGGTAATCTGGTCCCAGAAGCGGGTTCCCAACATAGAAAAAGGATATAACCAAAGCATACCTTTCTACATGATGGGAATTTTTGTCATTCTTATAATTCTGAGCTTGATTTTCGCCAAGCTCACCTCCTGAATGCGAAACGCCATCACTCTTCGCAGGCAATGAACGCTAGAAATCAACACTCGCCAGTTGCGAAAAATCAGAAAGCTCTAAAAATAGTCTGGTTCGCTTTACTGATCGCCATATTCGCTTATACGGCCGTGGTCTTAGTCTTCGCTTCTCCCGAACCTCCGGAGATAAAGGAGAGCTTGAGAATCGCTTTTCTTCTTGTCGCGGCCGCGCTTGGAATAGTCTCATTTCTGATATACAGATTCAATCTTTGCGATAAGTCGCTTCGAAAGAGATTCACCCGCATTCAAAGTCTGGAAGCGGAAAAGCGGCTTGAAGAGCTTTCAAGCGGATTTTTGCTTCCCCACGTGATTCCATGGGGAATAAACGAATGCATAGTTCTTACCGGCTTTATATTGGCGTTTATAACAAAAGAACCCGAAAGCATAATTCCCTTTTCCGTAACGGCAACGCTGCTGCATTTATACATGTACCCCAGATTGGACGAACTTGTTAGAAAAACAGAGAAGGGGTCTTAGAAAGCGTTTTATTTGAAAAAAGGTCTTATCTTCAAGTGAACCTCTTCAGGGGACGCCGACGCTTCTATCACCTTCATCCTGGAAAGCCCTTTTTTCAGCAATTCCCGATATCCTTCGTCTATTTTGGCGTGAAACGGAAGGGACTCTTCGTCAATTTTTGAACTCTCCCGTCGGCTTTTAAGCCTTGAAAAAGCATCTTCAACCGGAATTTCAAGGACGAAAGTAATATCAGGTTCCACCCCCAGGCTTGAGGCAAGCGCCATGCGGGAGACCAAGTCCGGGTCAAGGCCTCTTCCAAAACCTTGGTAAACCAAAGTCGAATCATAGTATCTGTCGCAAATAACGGTAAAACCGTCTTCTAGTTTCGGCAGTATCAGTTCTCTTACGTGCTGGACCCTATCGGCACAGAAAAGACAAAGTTCAGTGAAGGGGTCTATTTCAACATCCCTTCTATCGAGAATGAAAGTTCGGATGCTTTGACCAAGTTCACCCCAGCCGGGTTCCCTGGTTAAAATCACTTTCTCCCCCTTGGAACTTAAGTAGTCTTCAAGAAGCTTCGCCTGGGTAGATTTGCCGCTTCCTTCTATTCCTTCAAATGTAATAAATCTGTTCATGTGTCACTTCTCGGCGACTTGTTTGGAATTATCGGGGAAAAGTTTAGTTATTCTACGAAGCCCTTTTATCTCCACCGAAGTGAGGTCACGCCATTTGCCTCTGGCAAGTTCGCCGAGACGTACGTTGCCGCAGGAAACTCTGTTTAGCAGAGTAACCCGAAGATTAAAAGTCTCAAAATATCTTTTTACCAAGTGCTTTCTACCTTCGTGAAAGGAAATACTCACCCGCGCGCTCTTTGCAGATGTTCTAATAACACTTACCGAATCCGGCATGGTGAACCGTCTTTCCACTTCCGCGCCTCTTTTGAGTTTTTCTTCAAAATCGACGGGAATATCCCCCGAGATTTCAACGATATAGGTCTTTACCACCATGTATTTGGGGTGATGTATTCTGTTTGCCAGTTCTCCGTCGTTTGTAAGAAGCAGAAGTCCCGCCGAATCGTAGTCAAGCCTTCCTACCGGATAAACCCTCTGCTCTACGTCTCGTAAAAAGGATGTTATGGTTTTTTTTCCATTCTCCATAGATTTAAGAGACGTGAGGTAAAAACGGGGCTTGTTGAGCATTATGTATCTTTTTTTCTCCGCAACGACGGGTTTTCCGTCAAGAAGTACCGTATCGGAAAACTCGTCCACCACGGAACCGAGAGCACACACCACCTCTCCGTTTACGGTGATTCTTCCCGATTTTATGAGGTTGTCCGCCTTTCTTCTCGACGTTACTCCGCATTTGGAAAGAAATTTGTTAAGTCTCATCCCATCAGAATATCAAAAAACCAAACTTTTTTATATCCGAAAGACTCAATTCGGCGGAAATAAAGTGGCTTTCTCACATCGCGCGATTCGGCATGTTTTCGGCCGCCGATTTCGCAGGAAACGGGAATTATCCTAATTTCGCCGTTTTAGCGGTTCATCCGGCTATCTATAAGGTCGTCGATTACCGAAGGATCGGCCAGAGTCGAAGTGTCGCCGAGGTCGGAGTATTCGTTGGCAGCGATTCGGCGCAGGATCCTGCGCATGATTTTTCCCGAACGAGTTTTTGGAAGCCCCGGCGCCCATTGAATTAAATCCGGCGAAGCGATCGGGCCGATTTCTTTCCTAACCCACTTAACAAGTTCGTCGCGAAGCTCCTGCGAAGGGCTTCGGTCCGCGTTCAGAGTTACGTACGCGTAAATCCCCTGCCCTTTTATATCGTGTGGATAGCCGACCACCGCGGCTTCGGCAACGCTTTCGTGCGACACCAAGGCGCTTTCCACTTCAGCGGTACCCATACGGTGACCTGAAACGTTTATAACGTCGTCCACGCGTCCCGTGATCCAGTAATAACCGTCTTCGTCGCGACGGCAACCGTCACCGGTAAAATACTTGCCCGGATAAGCGGTAAAGTAAGTCTCTACGAAACGGTCGTGATCGCCGTAAACCGTGCGCATCTGCCCGGGCCATGAATCGGCGAGGCAAAGATTCCCTTCTGCCGCTCCTTCCAGAACGTTTCCGTCGTCGTCTACAAGTTCCGGTAAAATTCCGAAAAACGGCAAAGTCGCCGAACCCGGCTTAAGGTCGGTCGCTCCCGGGAGGGGAGTTATCAAAATACCTCCGGTTTCAGTCTGCCACCAAGTGTCCACTATCGGGCAGCGGCTCTCACCGACCACCTCGTAATACCACATCCACGCTTCGGGATTTATCGGCTCGCCCACGGTACCTAGAATGCGAAGCGAGGAGCGAGAGGTTCTTTTTACCGGTTCGTCCCCCTCGCGCATAAGCGTGCGTATAGCCGTAGGGGCGGTATAGAAAATATTGACATTATGCTTATCGCAAACCTGCCAGAAACGCGATATGTCGGGATAATTCGGCACGCCTTCAAACATCAAAGAAGTGGCTCCGTTTGCAAGCGGCCCGTATACGATGTAGCTGTGACCGGTAACCCAGCCGACATCCGCGGTACACCAGTAAACCTCATCATCGCGGTAATCGAACACGTACCGATGAGTCATGGAAGCGTATGCAATATAACCCCCGGTCGTGTGCAAAACGCCTTTAGGTTTTCCGGTGGAACCGGAAGTGTAGAGAATAAACAAAGGATCTTCCGCGTCCATCTCTTCGGGAGCGCATTCATCGGAAACTTCCTCGACCGCTTCATGGTACCATACGTCCCGGCCTTCGTCCCACGGCACTTCCGCTCCGGTACGACGCACTACAAGAACTTTTTTAACAATCGATTCAGCTCCGACTTCAAGAGCTTTGTCCGTATTGATCTTAAGAGGTACCTTGCGCGGGCCGCGTACTCCCTCGTCCGCGGTAATTACAATTTCCGATCCGCAATCGGAAATTCTTCCGGCAAGCGCGTCCGGAGAGAATCCTCCGAACACTACCGAGTGGACGGCTCCGATACGCGCGCAGGCAAGCATCGCGAAAGCGACCTCGGGAATCATGGGCATGTATATGGTTATACGGTCGCCTCTTCGCGCGCCGAGAGATTTAAGAACGTTGGCCATTTGGCAAACTTCGCTTTTTAACTCCCGATAGGAGATTTTTCTGTGTTCCCCGGGGTCGTTACCCTCCCAGATAATCGCGATTTTATCCGGGGTGGTTTCCGCGTGACGATCGACGCAGTTAAAACACGCGTTTAGAGTACCGTCGTAGAACCATCTGATGGAAACTTCGTCCGGTCCGTAATTTACGTCTTTGACTTTTGTGTAAGGCCTGATCCAGTCAATCTTTTTGCCCTGCACGTTCCAGAATTTCTCCGGATCCTCAATCGACTGGCGATACATAAAACCGTATTGCTCTTTGTCGACGAGGGCCTCTTTGGAAATGGTTTTTTGAACTGCGAAAATTTTAGACTTTGACATTGTTCGCTCCTCGGATTAGTCCAATCAATGGTCGTTTCGAACCTTAAAATATCTTCCCGGCATAAATTCAAAAAGTGCCGTACCAAGCGATATTTACATACATCAGGGGTAGATATCCCCGAGTCGAAGTCATAAATATGAAAATGTATTATAACTTCTCCGCGTCGGATTAACAATGTGAGCATTTGGTGCGGGAAGTTTTGCTTTATTTGCTAGAAAAGCACTTCCCGTATAAGATATTCGGGAGGTGGTAGCCTGGTGTCGGTAATTTCTCCCGACCGAATTTCTTTGTGATGGAGGCGGATTCTCGTTGACTTTTTTTGCGGAAACATGGGAAAGGACATTTTGTGAAAATGAAAGTTCCATGCTGCGTGAAACCCTCGGCACAAGCGATATTTCGAGTATAAAAGCGTCGCCGAGACTTGAAAAAATAATATCAAAAGCGATTGAAGGGGAAACCCTCCCGCGCGAAGACGCTCTTTACCTGACGCAAATCCTCCCTAGCGAAATACCCTTACTCCTTCTTGCCGCGGCGGCGATTAGAAATCGCTCGAAAGGAAAAATCGCCACTTACTCAAAAAACGTTTTCGTGCCACTTACCCAGCTTTGCAGAGATCGTTGCGGATACTGCACTTTTAAAATAGAGCCCGGGGAAGGCAGTCTGTTCATGAACCCCGAGGAGGTTACGGACCTTGCGAAGAAAGGAGCGAAGGCCGGTTGCACGGAACTTCTTTTCGTTACGGGGGACAAACCCGAACTGGCTTACCCAGTATATAGAGACGCGCTTTCGAAAATCGGCTACGGGTCGACGTCGGAATACCTGATCGAGATGGGCAAAACGGGGCTTGAAAACGGAATTTTTCCCCACACCAACCTCGGACTCTCCACTCCCGAGGAACTTTCGGAATTCCGAGAGAGCAATCCGAGCATGGGTCTCATGCTTGAAAACATAAGCGAGAGACTGCTTAAAAAAGGAAACGCGCATCACGGCTGCGCCGACAAGGTTCCGAAATTAAGAATGGAAACCATGGAGCATGCGGGAAGAGCGAGCATTCCCTGGACAAGCGGCATATTGGTCGGAATCGGCGAAACGGTTGAGGAAAGAATCGATTCGCTTTACGCTCTTTTAAACCTCTCACGCGAATACGGTCATCTGCAGGAAATAATAATCCAGAACTTCAACCCGAAAGAAGGAATAAAAATGGAACAGCACCCCGCGGCAGACTTTTTTGAAATGCTCAAAATAGTCGCCATTTCAAGACTCGTGTTCGGAGGAGAGATGAACATACAGATACCGCCGAATCTGAACAACAGAAATTTCGCGTTTTACCTTCTGGCGGGAATAAACGATTTGGGCGGAGTATCGCCAATAACCATAGACTACGTAAACCCCGAAGCTCCATGGCCGCAGGTGGAAAGAATGGAGAAAGAGGTGGAAACACTTGGTTACGAGCTCAGAGAAAGGCTTCCGGTGTACCCGGAGTACATAAACGAGCGATGGATAGACGCTTACGTTCTGGATAAAGTAAAGGGGCGCGTGGACGAAAACGGTTACGTGCCGATTAACTGAGAAAAAAATGGAAGATATAAAGAAAATAATAGAATCGATAGAAGAGAGAAGACCCCTCGGCGTCGACGGAGTAATGTCAAGGATAAACGGCTCAACCGGGAGAATCATTGATGACGCACTTTGCGGAAAGGAAATATCGGTTGAAGACGGAATTCATCTTTTCAATATAGACAATGAAGACGAGATATCCGCTTTGGCGCTTGCCGCAGACCAGATAAGAAAAGACGACGTGGGAGACGTGATCACCTATGTCGTCAACAGAAACATCAACTTCACGAACATATGCGACGTCTACTGCGGCTTTTGCAACTTTATGGCGGACGAAGGGGACGAAAGAGCTTATTTCCTCTCTATGGACGAAGTCGCCGAAAGAACGGTGGAAGCTTGGGAAATAGGAGCGACCGAGGTATGTATGCAGGGAGGCATGCATCCCGAAATAGACGGCAATTTTTATATAGACCTTATAAAAACGGTAAAAAACGCCGTGCCGGAAATGCATACGCACGCTTTTTCTCCGTATGAAATATATTACGGCGCCAAAACGCTCGGCATTGAAGAAGAAGATTTCATAAGAAAACTCAAAGACGTGGGTCACAACACTTTCCCCGGCACCGCCGCCGAGGTACTTGTGGAGGAAGTAAGAAAGGTGATTGCCCCGAGAAAAATACCGACCGAGGTCTGGATAAGGGTAGTGAAAAAAGCCCATAAGGAAGGTATGAGAACCACCTCCACTATAATGTACGGACATCTTGATAAACGTCATCACTGGGCCGTGCACTTGGGAATACTGAGAGACATACAGAAAGAAACGGGAGGATTCACGGAATTCGTACCGCTTCGTTTCATACCCTGGAACACGAGGCTGTTTATTCACTCGAAAGGAAAAGTGAATAAAGGCCCGACCGACCTTGACCAGTTGAAGATGTACGCGATTTCCCGAATGATGCTTCGCGGATGGATAAACAACATACAAGTCTCATGGGTCAAGCAGGGACCGGAATTCGCCCAGTTCTCGCTTACCGCGGGAGCGAACGATTTCGGAGGAACGCTTATGGAAGAACAAATATCCCGTTTCGCCGGAGCAAGCTATGGTCAGTACTTCCCTCCCGAGGAATTTAGAAAACTTACCAGGGAAATAGGCAGAATCCCGGCCGAAAGAGATACGACTTACGGGATTCTGAAGACATTTGAAAACGGCGAGGCCTAAAAACTTACTTTTCCTAAACTCGTCTTCCATCCCGAAATATCTTCGCCGAGACCGGTTTCCATGAAAAAATCGAGAATTGAAGATTTTGAAAAGAAACTTCGACGGGAGATTCAAGGCGAGTTCAGAAAAAATCCGGTCGATAGAGCCTTTTACAGTACGGACGCAAGCAACTACAGGTTGCTTCCTCTCGCAGTAGTAATCCCAAAAACGCGACAAGACATAGAAGTCACGCTCTCTGAAGCTTTCGCTTGTGAAATTTCCGTCACAGTGCGGGGAGCGGGCACGAGTCTCGCCGGGCAGGCGGTTGGCGAAGGGATAATCCTCGATCTCTCAAAATACATGAACAGGATAATCGATGTAGACGCGTCGGGGAAAAAAGTCAGGGTCGAGCCCGGAATTTCCATCGATAATCTAAACAGACACCTCTCGCCACTCGGTTTGATGTTCGGGCCCGACCCCTCAAGCGCAAGCGTAGCCACCGTGGGAGGATCGATAGCCAACAACGCCACCGGGGCGCATTCCATACTGCACGGAATGGCGGGAGACCATGTCGTTTCCTCAAACGTGGTACTCGCGGACGGATCCGCTTTCGAACTCTCCAGAGGGAATTACGAAAACCGCAGAAAGGGGGACGGAATCGGAGAAAATCTTTTTGAAAAACTCGCCGAATTGCGCAAGCGAAGTGAAAATACAGTTAAAAGCGATTTTCCAAAGCACTGGAGACGAGCTTCGGGATATTCGCTTAATTATTTTCTGGACGAAGAATTCAATCCGGCCAAACTTCTAGCCTCTTCGGAAGGCACCCTTGCTGTTTCAAGCGATTTCGAACTCAACCTCGTCGAAAAACCCAAGGCAACCGGGCTTTGCATGATTTCGTTTCGAAAGATTCCCGAGGCGATGGAAGCAGTCTCGGAGATTCTCTCGCACAATCCTTCGGCAATCGAGCTCATCGACGGAATGCTGATAGATCTTGCAAGAAAAACGAAAAATTTCCACAACCTGTTTTCTTTTATAGACGGCGATCCGGAAGCCGTGCTGGCGGTTGAATTTCAGGGAGAGGACGAAAAGCAGTCAAGAGAGAAAACAGAGAGATTCGCGGAATCTTTCACCCGCGGCGAAACCGTCTTAAAGCTTTGCGAACCGCAAGAGCAGAAAAAAATCTGGGATGCGAGAAAAATCGCCCTAGGCATACTAATGAGCGATCGGAGTAGTCAAAGGCCCATTCCGTGCATAGAAGACGTCTCGGTCCCTCTTGGCAGCCTTTGCGATTACACAAAAGATGTGATTTCACTTCTTGACGAATTCGGGCTCAAGGCGACTTTCTACGGACACGCAAGCGCGGGATGCCTGCACATAAGACCCCTTATCGACCTGCGCGGGAAAACTGGAGTGTCCCGAATGATCGAGCTTTCCGAACGCACGCTTAAACTCGCTCTTCGCTACCAGGGCGTAATGAGCGGCGAGCATGGAGACGGTATCCAAAGAAGTTATCTAAACGAAAGACTATTCGGCGAAAAACTCTATTCGGTTATGAAAGAGCTTAAGGATATTTTCGATCCGAGCGGAATACTCAACCCCGGAAAAGTCGTTTTTGGAGCGGACCCTTCTTCAAATCTCAGGATAGAAAAACCCGCCATGGATTTTCCCACTTCTCTTAACTGGTCCCGGGAAGGAGGTTTAGCCGCTGCGGCGGCCATGTGCAACGGTCAGGGAGTCTGCAGAAAAACCGCCGAGGGAATCATGTGCCCTTCCTACAGAGCTACGCTTGACGAAGCGGATACCACGAGAGCGCGGGCGAACATGTTTCGAGAACTTCTTCATGGAAATATCGCCGAAGACGCGCTTTACGAAAAAAGATTTTACGATGTCTTCGATCTCTGCGTGGGATGCAAGGCGTGTCGAACCGAATGTCCTTCGCAAGTCGATGTGAACAAGATGAAAATCGAGTTTCTGGCCCGATACAAAGCGAAAAAAGGATTTACCCCAAGAGACATGCTATTTGGCCGCGTACATGAAATAAGCGCAAAACGCCGCGCCTTGCCGAAATTTCTAAACCGGGCGTTTGAAAGCTCTTTTTCGGCAACTCTGCTCTCTCTTGCGGGAATTGAAAGAAGAAGACCCGTTTTGCGCGCGGCCGAAGAAACTTTCAGCGAATGGTTCCGTGGAAAGCAAGAAGTTAACGGAGAAAAGAAGGTGGTTTATTTTCACGACACGTGGTCTGAGTTTTTCTACCCGGAGATAGGGAAAGCGGTTGTCGGTACGCTTGAAAATCTCGGGTTTTCCGTCTCGGTGGAAAGACGGAGAAAATGCTGCGGAAGACCTATGCTTAGCATGGGAATGGTGGAAGAGGCGAGGAAAAACGCGATTCATAACGTTTATGTCCTCTCCGATTACGCGAAAAAGGAAATACCCGTTATCTTCTCGGAACCCAGCTGCTTGTCGGCGTTTCGAGATGAATACGCCGATATGGTTCCCGCAAGCGAATCTTTGGACGCCGTGATTTCCAATATTCACTCTGTTTGCGAATTCGTCTACTCGCATCTCCCCAAAGAAAACTCCGCGAAGCAAAAACGACAAAACATACTGGTTCACGGACACTGTCATGAAAGGGCCGGAGGCGAATTTTCAAAAACTTTCTCTCTTCTTGAAACTCTGGGATACGATATACGGCAAAGCGAGGCCGGGTGTTGCGGAATGGCCGGAAGCTTCGGTTATGAAAAAGAGCATTACGAAATATCAAAAGCCATGGGCGAACTCAAACTTTTTCCGGAAATAAAAAGAGCGCTTGCGGAGAAAAAAAGAATTTGCGTTACGGGCGTTTCCTGCTTTGAACAGGTATCTCATTTTACGGATGCGAAACCGATTCACATAGCCTCGCTTCTCGAAGAATCCATCGTTTCGAAAACCGAGGAATAAAAGCGCGAAAAACATAGAACACGTAATAACTTGCCGGTAAGATAAAAATTCATGGGATTTTCTAAAATAACGGGACATGAAGTCCAGAAAGAATTTCTTCAAAACTCCGTACTTAGAGACCGGGTCGCTCACGCTTACCTTTTTTCCGGACCCGACGGCATCGGGAAAAAATTGGTCGCTACGGAATTTGCGAAACTAATAAACTGTTCTTCTCGCGAAACGGAAAACGAGAACTGCGACTGCTCTTCATGCGTAAAGACCGAAAAAGGACTTAATCCCGACGTACGCATGTTTGAATACCCGGGCGAGAAAACGATAAAAGTAGACAATGTGCGCAAGGATATAGAGCATCTGGTTTATCTTGCTCCCTATGAAAATCCATGCAAGGTTTTCATAATCGACGGCGCGCAGAGAATGAACGTAAACGCGCAAAACGCGTTTTTGAAAACTTTGGAAGAACCTCCGGCAAACTCCGTCATAATTTTGATCACCACTTTAGCCGACCTTCTCATGCCAACGATAAGATCAAGATGCCAGACCGTGGCGTTTAATCCTCTTGAGACGGAAAGAGTAAAAGAGCTTTTGCAAAAGAAAAGACCCGAAATCGAAAATCCCGAACTGGTCTCGAAAATATCGTCGGGCAGTATCGCGAAGGCCCTTGACACCAACGAAAATTATCTTAGAAAAAGAACCGAATACATAGAGAATCTAATGAAGATTGACGGGAAAAGACCGCTAACCCTTTTCGATTTCGTGGAAAGAATAAAAAACGACGTGAAAGAAGGAGGACCCGAAGAACTAAAATTAATCTTCGACATTCTCTCCACATGGCTTCGCGACTCGGTAGTCTTTAAGATCTCCGAGGAAAGAAAAGAAATAGTAAACACCGACCTTCTGGAGCAGTTAAGCGAATACTCGGAGAAAAAAGACTTATCGGAACTCATGGGTAAATTCGTCGTTTTAGAACAGACCATATCGCGAATTTTGAATAACAACGCGAATTTAGACGTCTCCTTTGAAAATCTTCTGCTAAAACTCTCCAGATAGTAAATGGCCACATTCCCGAAGATTTATAAATACGGCGATCGTGTATCAACATCGCATGCGATTGCCGCTTAAGCGCCGTTTTGAGAACAGAAATACACTTCTAAGAATTGAAATACCGACCGATTGTGTTTTATTAATCGCAACTTATATCTTTTTCGCTCACAAGACCCGGAAGAAATGAAAAAAAACAGATTCTACGTAACAACGCCTATTTACTATGTAAACGACGTACCGCACATCGGTCACGCTTACACAACCATAGCCGCGGACACCATAGCTCGATACAAAGCTGCAACCGGCAATGAAGTCTACTTCCTAACCGGAACGGACGAGCACGGGCGGAAAATAGAGCAGACGGCGCAGGGAAACGGAGAAACCCCCTTGGAACTTGCCGACAGGGTCGTCGGTAAATTTCAGAATCTTTGGGAAACTCTGGGGATATCCAACACCGATTTTATCAGAACGACAGAACCGCGTCACCGCGAGGCGGTATCTGAGATTTGGAGACTAGTTGAGAAAAACGGAGACATTTACCTTGACGAGTACGAGGGCTGGTACGATGTGAGAAACGAGGCTTTCGTAACGGAAACCCAAGTTGAGGAAGTAATGAAGCTTCCCGAAGAGAAACGTCCGCATCTGGAGAGAATAAATGAGCAAAGCTATTTCTTCAGACTGTCCGCGTATCAAGAGCCTCTTCTTCGCCTCTACAGAGAAAACCCCGATTTCATAAAACCGGATTACAGAAGAAACGAAGTAGTAAGTTTCGTTGAAGGAGGTCTTCGGGATTTAAGCGTAAGCAGGACGAATTTCTCATGGGGAATTCCCGTTCCCAAATCGGACGAACACGTGGTATACGTGTGGTTTGACGCCTTAACCAACTATCTCACATCCTTGGGATTTCCCGAGAAAACCGAAAACTTCGAAAAATTCTGGCCCGCCGACATACATATTGTAGGAAAAGACATACTCAGATTCCACGCGGTCTATTGGCCCGCATTTTTAATGTCGGCAGGGCTTCCGCTTCCGAAAACTATTTTCGCCCACGGATGGTGGACAGTAGAAGGGGAGAAAATGTCTAAATCTCTTGGAAACGTGATTGATCCCTACCAGGTCGTAGAGGAATTTAATTCCGAGATATTCCGTTACTTTTTGCTTCGCGAAATACCTTTCGGACAAGACGGAGACTACTCGAAAAAATCCCTTGTAAACAGAGTTAACGGAGAGTTGGTAAACGGACTTGGGAACTTGGTGAGCCGCGCGCTGGGAATGATAGAAAGATATACGGAGGGAGTTATTCCCGAGCCCACGGAGTTATCGGAAAGCGAAAAAGAAATAGAAAAAGCCTACAGAGAAACGGCAACGCAAGTCGCCACCGATCTTGAAGAACTCGCGTTTAATAAGGCGCTCTCGCGTATATGGAAATTCATAGCCCTAGTAAACAGATACGTTGACAATACCGCTCCCTGGAAACTGGCAAAGGAAAAAGAACAAAAAAAACGGCTTGAAACGATTCTCTGGACGCTTGCCGAGAGTATAAGGGTAATCTCTCTTCTGATTTATCCGTTTCTCCCACAAACCTCCCGTGAGATTCGAAAGAAGATCGGGCTCTCCGCGGACTCTGTCTCCGGAAATATGGACTGGGGAAGAACAAAAGCCGAAACTACTGTAAAAAAAGGTGAAAATCTTTTCTCTAGGGTAAAAGAAGAGAAAGTTCCCTAAACGGTATTTTGTCCGATAGTTTTTTCAAGCACTTCCTCTATAGCCCGTATTGCTTCTTCTTACTTCCACGCGGTTTATATCTTCAGTTAAAATGTACGTGAAATAAAGAACCCGGTTCGCCCCGTGATACGGGAGCAACTCAGGAGGAATATCGCTTTGGCCAAAAAAACTCAAAAAAAAGAAACCCCGAGAAAGTACTCTTCCATTTATGTCGAAGGCGCGCATAGAGCGCCTAGCCGCTCCATGCTGAGAGCCGTAGGCTTCACAGACAAAGACTTCAAAAAACCCGTTATAGGGATAGCTTCCACATGGAGCATGGTAACTCCGTGCAACATGCATATAGACCAACTGGCAAAACAAGCGGCCGGGGGAGGCGATAAAGCCGGCGGCAAATCCATAATATTCAATACCATCACCGTATCCGACGGGATATCCATGGGAACTCCGGGAATGAGATACTCCCTCGTATCCAGAGAGGTAATTGCGGATTCCATCGAAACCGTAGCCGCGGGAGAAGGATTCGACGGAATGGTGGCCATAGGAGGATGCGACAAGAACATGCCCGGATGTCTAATGGCAATGGCCAGGCTTAACAGACCTTCGGTGTTCGTATATGGCGGGACAATACTTCCCGGCAACTACAGAGGAACGGACGTTGACGTGGTTTCGGTGTTCGAAGCGGTCGGGGCGCATTCAAACAATGACATTACGGATTCAGAGCTTAAAGAAATTGAATCCTGCGCGATTCCGGGACCCGGCTCCTGCGGAGGAATGTACACGGCAAACACCATGGCTTCAGCTATAGAGGCTTTAGGGATGAGTCTTCCGAACAGTTCCGCTCAGGCGGCCGTTTCAAAAGACAAGATAGAGGACTGCAAAAATGCGGGAGCCGCGGTGGTGAATCTTATAAGAGAGAACATAACGCCGAGGGACATAATGACGAAAAAAGCCTTCCAAAACGCCATAACCACGGTATTCGCTCTCGGGGGCTCAACGAATTCCGTTCTTCACCTACTCGCCATGGCGAATGCGGCGGGGGTTAAGCTCACTATAGACGAATTTAACAAAACAGGCAGAAAAACTCCCGTCTTGGCAGATCTTAAGCCGAGCGGGAAATATATGATGTCGGATTTCTGCAAAATCGGCGGGCTCACCCCGCTGCTTAAGATTCTTCTTGACGAAGGACTTCTCCACGGCGACTGCATTACGGTAACGGGCAAAACCCTCAGAGAAAACTTAAAAGGGGTTAAAAGATATCCGAGGAGTCAGAAGATAGTTCATCCGGTAAAAAAACCGATAAAGGAAACCGGACACATAGTAATTCTCAAAGGTAATATGGCTCCTCAGGGAGCCGTGGCGAAGATAACGGGCAAGGAAGGAACGTCTTTTACGGGGAAAGCCATAGTGTTTAACTCCGAGGAGCAGAGCCTTAAGGCGATTCTAGACGGGAAAGTAAAAAAAGGCCATGTGGTGGTGGTGAGATACGAAGGACCTAAAGGCGGGCCGGGAATGAGAGAGATGTTGGCGCCGACGGCGGCTGTTATGGGTAAAGGGCTCGGCGACGATGTCGCTTTGATAACCGACGGTCGTTTTTCGGGAGGAACTCACGGGTTTGTCGTAGGGCACATAACCCCAGAGGCGGTTGAAGGCGGAACGCTTGCGCTAGCGAAAAACGGAGATGAAATCACTATCGACGCCTTAAAAAGGGAAATAACTCTGAAGGTAGACGAGAAAGAACTCGAGAAAAGGAGAAAGCTCTGGAAAAAGCCCGCGGAGAAAGAAAAATCCGGAGTGCTGGCTAAATATTCAAGGCTCGTTTCCTCAGCCTCCGAGGGCGCGGTAACCGACAGAATCCCCGGATAATTCCGAAGAAGGTTCGTCTTAGCGGTAAAATTCGACGTTATTGCCTATTTTCCCGGCGGAAATATACTTTATTCCATGGAATCGCTTAGAGAAAAAAACGTCGTGGTGGGAATAACGGGCGGCATAGCCGCCTATAAGTCCTGCGAACTTGTAAGAAGTCTTGTGAAAAACGGAGCGCAGGTGCGTTGCGTAATGACCGAAAACGCCGCGCGTTTTATAACCCCGCTAACACTGCAGACTCTTTCGGGAAACAAAGTAGCTTCAAGTCTCTTCGATCTGACTTCCGAATCCGAGATAGGTCACATAAAGACAGCGGATGAAGCCGATGTAGTGGCGGTTGCTCCAGCAAGCGCTTCATTTATAGGTAAAATCGCCTCGGGAATAGCGGACAGTCTTCTCGCAACCGTGATACTGGCCACCAAAGCCCCTGTTATAATCTGTCCGGCCATGAACGTAAATATGTACTCAAATTCCATAGTGCGGGAAAATTTGGAGAAACTGAGAAAGCATGGATTTACCGTAGTTGAACCCGGTGACGGTTACCTGGCTTGCGGGTGGACGGGAAAAGGAAGGCTCGCCGAATGGGATATTATAGAACTTGAAATAGCAAAAGCGCTCACAAAACAGGACTTTTCGGGAAGAAAAATCTTGATAAGCGCGGGAGCAACTAGGGAGCACATAGATCCCGTAAGATTTATATCCAACCCTTCCACAGGAAAGATGGGATACTCAATAGCCAAAGCGGCCTGGCTTAGGGGAGCTTCGGTAACTCTGGTCTCGGGATATTCATCTTTACCCGATCCTTATGGAGTGAAAACAGCGCGGGTGACAGATTCGGCCGATATGTACGAAAAGATGCACGAAAATTTCGCTTCCGCGGATATAGTGATAAAATCGGCAGCCGTAAGTGATTATACACCTTCTGAGAAATCGAGCGAAAAGATAAAAAAAGCCAAAAAAGAGCTTTCAATACCCCTTAAGAAAACCTGTGACATACTAAAATCGCTCGGAGCGAATAAAGGAGACAAGATTCTAGTGGGATTCGCCGCCGAGACCGAGAATCTGATCAGTAACTCCGAGAAGAAACTAAAGGAAAAGAATCTCGATCTCATAGTCGCAAACGACGTAACCGCTCCGAAAGCCGGCTTCGGAGAAGATACCAACATCGCTTGGTTTCTGGACGGAGAGGGAACTGAGAAACTTCCTCTTATGAGCAAATTTGAGCTTTCAAACAGAATTCTCGACAGGATAAGAGAAATAAAAACAAGTTAGAAAGGATTATTCATGGTGGTATAAGCAAACATAACCAACCGGCTATAACACGATTGACCGAAAAATTGTTACATAGCTTAAATTTTGTTACGTTATTTTGTAAGTTGCTGTGGTTTCGAACTAATAGTTCGGTCTGATTTTCGACAAGTGAAAAATTTAATCAATAACATAAGAAAACACTTCAATGCGAATCACTACCTCAGTGAAGAAGCGGTAAAGAGCCGAATTTGCGATCCGATTTTACGAGAATTGAACTGGGATATCAATTCTCCCATTCAAGTAGTACCCGAATACAAGATTGATAACTTGAGGGTGGACATTGCGTTATGCGTTTCGTATGCAAAACCGGTGATATTCATTGAAGTAAAAGCTCCAAGAAAATGTTCTCTGGATGGAGAGAAACAGATTTTCGATTATGCGGCCCGGGAAGGCGGTATCCCCATGATAATATTTACCGACGGCAACGAATGGCACTTTTACAATACTTACGGCACCGGCAATTATAAATCCAGAAAGGCCAAAACCCTTGAACTTACCAGAGACAGCTTAGACGACTCAATTAAGTGTTTTCGTCGTTATCTGCAATACGAGCAAGTAAAAACAGAACGGGCTTTTGAGAATTTACGTAAAGATTATTTTGAGCTTCGTCAAAAAGAAGAAGCTAAATTAAAAATTCCCGAGGCTTGGCATTCTCTAGTTGACGGTTTGAGCGAGGAACTAATCGGCGTTATTATCGCCCAGGTAGAAAGAAATAGCGCCGGGAACCTGAAACCCGACAACAAGGACGTCTTGGACTTTCTGCGAACATTGAAACCGCAGAAAGCTCCGCGGAGGGACGCTGCCGGATCTCGCGGAGACTCAAGCCGCGCGGAATCGAAGCCGCGTAGAGTTTCAAAACCGGATGCCGCGACAATGGCCTCCGTAACCGTATCCCCTGACCAGCCTTCATCCCCTTCATCGCCGGTCTACCGCTACAAAATCAATGGACAAGTATACAAAAGTAAAAGCGGTAAGGATTTATACGTGGAAGTGCTAGACTATGTTCTCTCCAAATATGACCGGATTGAAGAACTTAAAGACTTAAATTGCAATAAAATCAAAAGTGCCGAGTTTGGTTCCGGGTACCATATCTCGGAATATAAAAATGAAGTTCCCAAAAAAGACGAACAGAAAGCAATATTGCCGAAGACAAAACTGTGGGTCAATATTAATACGTCATCTAAAGATAAGTCCTCCAAGCTTCTAGCTATAGGTAGTTTTTATAATCAAGCTGAGAGCAAAAAAATCCTGGGCGAATGGAATAGCGGGGCCGAGGTGGAGTTTGATATTCCCACACGGCAATCAAAACAGTAATTCACCAGGAATCTTCACTTAATATAGAGATATAAATTTAGCCTAGGATATTGCTTACATTTCAGAGAGTTATCATTATTTTCAGGCTCCGCTCGGGGTTTCCGGCGAGGGTAAATCCGCTTTGAATATCACTCAGTGAGAACCTGTGGGTAATCATTTTCTTTACGTCGACCTGCCTTCTTTCTATAAGCGAGACAGCCTCCTTGAGATCTTGAGGAGCCGCCGCATAGGAACTTACGGTTCGAATTCCCGACCACCAGTATTCGTTAAAGGGAAGATTAAGAGCAAAATCCGGGTCAGAAGGAGCGAAAAAAAGAATCTTCCCGGAGGGCGAGACAAGTTCAAAAGCGCTTTCTATAGCGGCGCGCGCTCCGGTACAGACTATCACCAAGTCGGAGAGATATCCCGAGTTGTGTTCTTTTATTAGAGAGGTTATGTCCTCGCCGGAATTAAAAGCCTGATCGGCGCCGAACTCCAAAGCTTTTTTAAGCTTGAATTCGTTTGAATCGGTCGCGAAAACCGGACTCGCTCCGAGAAAAAGAGCATATTGAAGGCAAAGAAGTCCGGCGGTTCCACTTCCCAAAATCGTCACGCTCTCCCCTTTCTCCAGTCCCACGGCGCGAATCGCTCTCACAACGCAGCCCAACGGTTCGGTAAACGATCCTTCCTCGAAAGAAACGCTATCCGGTAGACGAAGAACTCCCTGCATGACGTTTGGAGGCGCTACGCATAAGTATTCGGAAAAACCGCCTGGATTAAATCCGGATTTTCTTATCGAGGGACAATTCGTATGTCTGCCGGTAAGGCAGTAGCGACATTCGTTGCAGGGAACATGATGAGTAGCGGTTACCCGGTCGCCTTTTTGGAAGCGGCTTTCCCCCCTACCCGTCTCAACAACTTCGCCTGCTATTTCGTGGCCCAAGACCACGGGAGCCTTCGGAGTTCTGTACCACTCCATAAGATCGCTACCGCAGATACCGCTTGCCCGAACTTTTATGAGAATTTCCCCTTCGCCGGGTTGCGGACGGGGAATCTCCTCGATCCTTATATCGTTGTTGTTGTAATAAACCGCTACTAGCATGGAACAGGGCACATAATTACATTGCGGAAAGAAAAATTGTCCGCTTAGGAGTTTTCTTCTCTTAGTTCGACAAAAAGTTCATGCGCCTGCTTGGGAGTCATGTTTTCGTGAACTATGCCGCGTATCGCTCTTATAATCGCTACGGGATTATCGCGCTGCCATATGTTTCTCCCCATATCCACCCCCGCCGCGCCTTGGGATATCGCATCGTGAGTCATATTGAAAACATCCATCTCCGTGTCAAGTTTTGGACCGCCGGCGATTACTATCGGAACAGGACAGCTTTGGGTTACTTTCTCAAAATCGTCGCAGTAATAGGTTTTTACCAGACGCGCCCCGAGTTCGGCACATATTCTGCAGCAAAGCGCAAGATACCTAGCGTCTCTTTTCTCAAGCTCCTTTCCCACGGCGGTTATACCGAGAACCGGAATTCCGTATTTTTCTCCTTGGTTGACAAGCTCCGAAAGACCCAAAAGCGTCTGTCTTTCAAACTCGGTTCCTACGAAAACCGAAAGACCCACTCCCGCGACGTTAAGTCTTATAGCTTCCTCGAAATCGGTGGTAAGTCCTTCGTTTTCAAGATTTGGGCCCGCTATGCTGGTTCCTCCGGAGACTCTTAGAACCACGTTCGCTCCCGACTCGGGAGAGACCGATGTTCTGAGGATTCCCCTGGTAAGCATTATAGTGTCGGCGTAGGGAAGAAGCGGGGTTATCGTGTCGGAGGGAACCTCAAGGCGGTGAGTGGGACCCAGAAAATAACCGTGATCAAGGGCTAGCATAACAGCTCTTCCGGTATCCGGTCGTATAATGCGAGCCATTCTGTTTTTCATTCCCCAATCCATCGGAAAACACACCTCCCATTGCGGTTTGGCTAAACTCTAGAGTAATACCGACTCCATGTCAAACGCGTAGCGAGGCCGTTTTGTTACGAAGACGGCCGTAAAAACGCTTGCGTTTAAAATATCTCGGAAATTCTCAAGACAACTTCTACGGTTTTTGTGTATACTCACATTTAAGTCGAATTGAACCTTTTTTCCCCCGAGAACCACGGCCGGATAATTAAAAATGAGTAAAAAACATTCCGGAAAAAACTTAAACGGATTCACGATTCTTTGGCTTTTACCATTGGTCGTGTTTTTGTCTCTCGCTATGTCCTCATGCGAAGAGGACGAAAGCGGTCCCAGGGTGGGAATTGTGTATGACCAGGCGGGAAAAGGCGACGGATCGTTTAACGATTCCGCCTACGAAGGAGTTAAAAGAGCTCGCGGCGAGCTTGGTGCGAGAATAAGCGAAGAAACTACGGACGGGGCGGAGAGCAACAGAGAGGAACTCATTCGATCTCTTGCCAAAGATAACGATCTCGTGATAGCCGTGGGGTTTTCGTTTGAGAACGCAATAAAAAAAGTCGCAAAGGAGTATCCCGACGTAAACTTCGCGGGAGTAGACGTTCTTCAAAGAGATAACTCGCCCGCTAATTTGGCAAGCCTGCTGTTTGAAGACCCGGAAGGCGCGTTTCTCGTGGGAATCGCGGCGGCGCTTAAGACCGAAAACGACAGAGTCGGTTTCATAGGAGGTGTATGCGAAACTCCTGACGAACTTATTGAAAAGTTCGAAGCCGGGTTCATTGAGGGAGTTTTCACCATGGCGCGGACTTTGGGAAAAGATATAACGATTAAAACCGAATATCTCTCCCAATTCATAAATCCCATAACCGGAGAACCCGATATAAGCGGATTCAACGATCCCGACAAAGCCAACATAGTGGCGAAGGAAATGTTCGAGTCAGGTTCGGACGTTATTTTTCACGCGGCCGGAGGTTCGGGAGAGGGTCTTTTTGAAGCGGCCAAGCAGTTCAGCGAGTCGGAAGGAACTAAAGTGTGGGCTATAGGAGTAGACTCGGATCAGTACCTGACCGCGAATGAATCCGTTCGGGAGCATATACTGACTTCCATGCTAAGAAGAGTGGATACGGCGGTTTACAACATCATAAAAGCTCAAAAAGACGGGGAGTTTGCGGGGAAAGAGGTAATTAACAATCTTGCAAACGACGGAGTGGGTTACGCGACGTCGGGAGGCTTCACGGACGATATAAGAGAACTTGTAGAAGCCGCGAAGACTCTTCTACTGAAAAACTTTCTGAATCTCCCAGCCAAGCCGGAAAAAGGATGTCGGGAACCTCAGATTTATTCCAATTAACCAAAACCTAAAACGAAGCGAGCATGTCTTTTTAGCGGGAAGGCTTTTAATTTTTCGCTAACGCTCTTACGGATCTGAAAGCCTCAAGAGCGCGAGATATATGATCCCGCGTGTGCGTAGCCATAAGCGAAACTCTTATTCTGCACTTCCCGGCCGGAACCGAAGGAGGTCTTACCGCGGGAGCATAAACTCCTTGTTTTCGAAGCGCATCGGCCAACTCGAGCGTGGCGTCGGGTTCTCCTGTCAGTATTGGCAAAATAGCGCTTTGAGACGGAAGCACGTGAAATCCCATGTCGCAAAGACCTGTTTTAAAAGTATCGACAAGTTCGGTCAGATGCTTTCTCCTCTGCGGCTCGCTCTCTATAATTTCTATCGCCTTCATTGACGCCGCAACGGAAGCCGCGGGAAGAGAAGTATCGAAAATATAACTTCTGACTCTGTTTCGAACAAAATCAATAAGAGCGCGGCTACCGGCCACGTACCCTCCCAGGGAACCCACGGCTTTTGAGAGAGTGCCCATAACTACCGGAACTCTTTTTTCAACCGCGAAATGCTGCGTGGCTCCCGCCCCAGTCTCTCCGAGCACTCCCATCGCGTGAGCTTCGTCAACCATCAGCATGCAGCCGTGGCGTTTCGAAACGGCGCAAATTTTCTCTAAGTCCACAAGGTCTCCATCCATGCTGAATACCGTATCCGTGACTATCAGTTTTTTTCCTTTTCCGCGGGTTTTGGAAATCATTCGGTCAAGGGCATCGATATCCAAATGAGGATAAACTTTCGTATTCGCTCGCGATAGCCTGCACCCGTCTATTATCGAAGCGTGGTTAAGCTCGTCGCTAAACACGACATCGCCTTCTCCGACAAGCGCCGCTATAGTTCCGACATTGGCCAGATAACCGCTTGAGAAAAGAATTGCGGCTTCCGTGGATTTAAACTCGGCTATTTTTCTCTCAAGCTTCGCGTGGAGATCCGAACTTCCGCTCACAAGCCTCGAGCCTCCGGAACTCGTGCCATATTTCGCAAGGGCGGTTTGCGCGGCCTCTATCAGTCTCGGATCGGTTGAAAGGCCCAGATAGTTGTTTGAAGCGAGAAGAATGTATTTTTTCCCGTCAATAAATATTTCGGGGGACTGTCCCGATGAAATCTCGGTAAGAGTTCTGAAAAGGCGATTGTCTCGAATGGATTTTATTTCATCTTCAATCCACTCGATAGAATCGGAAAATTGCATCTATACTTATACCTCTTCGGTAACCTTCTTTATTGAAAGATAAGTCGCTCTCAGGAGCTTTCGAAGATCCTCGGCGGCGATTCCCACCGGGGGCATGAGCACAACCACGTTTCCAAGCGGTCTTATAAGAACTCCGTGCGAAAGCGCTTCGTCGGCCACGCGCCACCCTATTTTTTCCGCCACATCGTAGGGTATTTTCTTTTCCTTATCTCTAACAAGTTCTATCCCCGCCATAAACCCCTTGTTTCTAACATCTCCGACATGGGAAAGACCTTCAAACTCCCTGAGCTCGTCTTCCAGAAAGCGCGTCTTTTCGGAAAGTTCCGAGAGTGTGTCGTTATTTCGAAAAGCCTCGAGGTTTCCCATCGCGGCCGCGCAAGACAGGGGATTGCCGGCATAGCTATGGCCGTGGAAAAAAGTCTTGAGTTCTTCGTAGTCTCCGAGAAACTCCTGGTAAACCTCATCGGTCGTAATCGTAGCCGACAGGGGAAGATATCCGCCGGTCATCCCCTTCCCTAAAACCATAATATCGGGCGTCACGCGGTCATGTTCGCACGCGAACATTTTCCCCGTCCTTCCAAAACCCGTCGCCACCTCGTCGACTATCATCAACACTTCGTACTTCGTGCAGTATTCCCTGATTTTGGAAAGATATCCGTCGGGAGAAACTATCATTCCTCCGGCGGCCTGTACGCACGGCTCAAGTATAACGGCGGCTATCTCTTCATGATGTTCTCGAAGTATTTTGCCAACTTCGTCGGCGCACGCGATCCCGCATCCGGGAAAGCTTTTTCCGAGAGGACATCTGTAACAGTAATATGAAGGTGCTCTGAATGTCTTAAACAAAAGAGGAGCGAAGGCTTTGTGAAAAGCATCTATTCCTCCAACTGAGACGGCTCCTAGAGTGTCGCCGTGGTATCCGTTATCAAGACATAAAAACGCTTTTTTTTCAGGTTTCCCCTTATAAGACCAGTACTGAAACGCCATTTTAAGCGCAACTTCCACGGCGCTCGCTCCGTCGCCGGAGTAAAAAACTTTTTTAAGACCCGGGGGGCAGATCTCTACAAGTTCCTTGGCAAGCTTGGCCGCCGGAGGATTCGTTATGCCGAGAAGCGTGCTGTGGCTTACAAGCTCAAGCTGCTTTTTTATCGCCTCATCTATCTCGGTGACTCCATGGCCATGGATATTCACCCAGAGGGACGAAACGCCGTCTATGTACTTTTTCCCTTCCGAATCTATCAGGTAGGAACCTTCGGCGCGCTCGATAATTATAGGGTCTTTTTGCAAGTAATCCTTCATCTGGGTAAACGGATGCCAGACGAATTCTTTGTCGTAAGATCCTATCTGCTTCGATTCTTCAGTCATCTTCGTCGACCCGGAATTCGCAAAAGTGAAAAAATATCCTGAGAACTACTCGCGGCAAAGAGTTAGTTGAGAATTTCTTTTCTGACGGGCATCTGCAGATCGTCAAGCATTCTGAGATCGTCTTGCGGCGAGCGACCGGGAGTGGTCAGATAGTTTCCGAGAATCATCGCGTTTGCGCCCGCGACAAGCCCCATTGCCTGCAGATCCCGAAGCGTAACCTCTCTTCCTCCCGCGGTCATTATTATTTTGTCCGGAAGCACGAGTCTGAAAATCGATATGGTCTTTACCGCTTCAAGGGGTTGTATGGTTTCTAAATCCTGAAAAGGCGTTCCAGGTCTCGGATTAAGGAAATTTATCGGAACCCAAGTGGGATTAAGGTCTTTTAATTCAAAGGCGAATTCCATTCTCTGCGCCATTGTCTCGCCCATGCCCATTATGCCGCCCGAACACAAATTCATCCCGGTTTCCTTTACCAAAAGAGCCGTTTTAAGCCTGTCTTCGTAGCTGTGGGTAGTGCATATTTTGGGGAAATGGCTTCTGCAGGTCTCAATGTTGTGATTGTACCTCCAAACTCCGTGGTCTCGGAGTTCGTAGGCTTGTTCTTCAGTAAGATCGCCGAGAGAGCAACCGACTTTAAGATTAGTTTCCGCGCAGAGAAGATCGACAGCCTCTATAACTTTTTTGAATATTCGGGGCGTGGGACCTTTCGCGCTTATGACTATGCAGAAATCCATGGCTCCCATTTTCTCAGCCTGCTTCGCGGCTCCGAGTATTTTTTCCGCCGCCATGAGAGGATGAGCCTCCACTTCGGTATCGAAATGGGCGGATTGCGAGCAGAAAGAACAATCCTCGGGACAGTTTCCCGTTTGAGCGCTTATAATCGAGCGTAGAAACACTCCGTCGCCTTTGTATTTTAAAGTCACTTTTCTCGCAAGAGCTATTAGATCTGAAAGCCGCTCGGACGGCATTTCGGCAAGCGCAAGCGCTTCGGGAAAAGTTATATCCTGCTCTTTTTCAAGAAGTTTTTCGGAAACAATGTCAAGAATATCTATTTTGGCACCTCTGTAAATTGCTTGGTTTCGGGGATTTTAGATTACAGAAGCGGGGAAAATTGTCAAACAAATCCGGCTTTAAGGCGGAGACGCAGTGTTTGATTATGATAATGGTATCCTGCAAAGCGGAGGTTAAAGTTTAAATACAAAACACTGGTTCGATTACTCTTTCGAAATAACCGAACCGGCGTCTTTTAACTGTCTTCTACTTCTTCTGCTTAATTAACCGTAATAGTGGCTTCGAAAGCACTTTCGGTCAAACCCGAAGCTCTGGATTCAACCCTGACGGTCTGATCTCCAACCCGAACTATTGAGGAGTTGCTCACATGCTCAACCGAAGCCGTCGTTCCCGAGGGAAATCCTTCGAACTTAAGCTTATACTCCGCCGCATATTCAGACTTTATCGTGTCGTCGCCTTCTCCGGCCTTAACGATAAACGTAACGTCGCTACTACCCCCTGATGAAATAGATATATCATCGTCCCCGGGACCTCCGTTTACCGTTGTGGCGGCACCGCTTGGTCCGGCGACACTCATAGTGTCGTTGTATTTGCTGCCGATAAAATTCTCAAAATTGCCGCTACTTGCTATGGTAATAGTCGGGTTCGTGGTTACGTCTTCACCACGCTCGTATCTCTCAAAGCTCGCGGTGTCAATGTCTGCACCTCCGTCCGGAGAGGCATCGTCAGTATCGAGGTAAACCATGTCGTTTCCGGCTCCGCCGTCTACATCGTCGTTTCCGGCTTCGCCATCTATCGTATCGTCCCCCGACCCGCCGTTTAGCTCATCATTTCCATCTCCACCGCTTAGCGTATCGTCTCCGGTCACCACAGTGGCGCCTGGCAAATTGTCGCCGTGCAACTCATCGTTTCCGGCTCCGCCACGAAGCGTATCGTTCCCGCTACCACCCCATAACCTGTCGTCTCCGGCTTCACCTTCAAGCGTGTCGTTTCCGTCACTTCCAGCTATCCAGTCGATTCCATCTCCGCCTCGAAGCGTATCGTTCCCGCCGTAGCCGCTAATCAAGTCATCCCCTCCACCACCTTCAAATACGTTGTCGGCATCGGTGCCTTGTAGATTATCGTTTCCTCTACCAGCAATAATGTTTTCAACGCTTTTATAGGTGCCAGGATCATTCCTCATAGGTATTCCTGTGTTGGATGTTAAAGCTGAGAAATCAAGCGTATCCACACCTTCTCCACCGTCGTAAGTGTTGTTGCTACTAAAGACGGGAAGTCTGAAAGTATCGTCGCCGGGACCGCCTTCAAGTGTGTCGTTACCACCGGAGTCTGTCTCAAGAATATCATCTCCCGCTCCTCCCCTTAACGTGTCCGTACCAGCTCCGCCTATGAGAGTGTCATTACCCGCTCCGCCTTCTATCGTGTCCGTTCCGCCAAGTCCTTCCAGTGTGTTGTCAGCGTCATCGCCCGTAATGGTGTCGGCTTCGTTTGAACCCTTTACGTTCTCTATGCTTATAAAAGTGTCTCTTCCGAAACTGCCGTCACTTTGCTCCCCGCTACCCGTTAAATCTATCCGCAGCCCCGCTCCCGAAACCGTGGTTAAAGGAAATATCACCGTGTCGTTTCCCTCTCCTCCGTCTAGCGTGTCGTCTCCCGGCCCCCCGGTAAGCGTATCGTCCCCGGCTCCACCTCTTAACGTGTCGTCTCCAGCTTCTCCGGTAAGCGCGTCGTCTCCCTCATCTCCCTTTAACGTATCGTCTCCTTCTCCTCCGTTTATAGTGTCGTTACCCGCTGCTCCTGAAACAAAGTCATCGCCTAAATTCGTGTTAATCACATTGTCTCTATCGTCCCCGCATATAACATCGTCTTTGTCTCCGCCGTTAAAGTCTTTGCTTGCTCTGTCCGCAAGCTCAACTTCGCAATCGGGATCAACCGGTTCCGGGTCAACCGGTACTGGGTCGGGGCCCGGTCCCTGCGGTCCTTGTGGCCCTTGCGGTCCCTTCGGTCCCGCGGGTCCCACGTCTCCCGTGCTGCAACCGGAAAGACCCGCTACTGCGACGCTTATAACAAAAACTAATAAAAGCTTAACGATTTTCATTTAACTCATCCTCCCGAACAACTCTTTTAGGTTAAATCCAGAGACCCCAATTTATAGAAATTGTAACATTTTTAAGTGGGGAAAAGCAACCGCCTCGCTTTTTAACAAGCGATTACTAATTTGAGAAAACATCCGCCAAAGCGTCTCCTAGCACATCGAGAGATTCTACTATTTCACCGCCGCTTTTGCGTATGAAATACTCGACTTGAAGATTGACGGAACTTCCCATATTGTCTCCACTCAGACGAAAATCGCTTCTGTAGCCGAGAATCTTCCGCCCCAGAGCAAATGCGTAGCCTATTTCGGAAGCCGTGCCGCTATCCACATCCGTACCGTCCAAAACGGCAAGCATACCATCTGCAGACTCAATCGCCTTTCTGTTTTTCTCCCCAACAAGCATATTGAACAGTCTCCATTCTTCTTTTTTGGCCTCGGCTTTCGGAATCGTTAAACCGATATTCCATGGATCAAAAATGTCGAACCCGGATCTTCTTACCAGAGGAACAAGCCTCCCGTAGTAAAAATCCCGCCAAGCTTCGGAAAACCCGAATGGACTTGCAATATATATTGTTTTCATTTTAAGGATTGAAAATGCCGAACCGGATCTTCTCGGCGACGGCGAATCCGTCGAGATTGAAAATCAAAGACGCGGATAATGATATGTTTTCCAACCTGTTTTTCAAGGGAAATATTCACGAATAAACAAGCCGAAATAACCGGCCGAGAAGCCGCTTTTAAGCGGTAGTGCGCCGGTTATAGTGATTCGGCGAGGATACATGGTCGTGCCGAGGGGAAATGTTTGACAAGAAACCGGCGTTTTCGGAAAACCATGGACGAATCAATTAAAAAACAGGCGGCGGGAGCGGAAAACAGAGACGCGGCGCAAAACCATGGCGAAGCCGTCGCCATGTGCTTTAGCGGGGGCAAGGACAGCGCTTTGGCACTTTCGGAAATTCGTCGTGAGCGAAAATATATGGTGAACACCCTGATTACGACCGTGAATGAACATTTCGACCGCGTAAGCATGCACGGCGTTCGCCGCGAAATTCTGCGCCGGCAAGCGGATTCAATAGGCATTGCGATTATCGAGATCCCCGTTCCGAAAATCTGCACGAACGAGGTTTATGAACGCGAAATGGGAAGAGGATTTTCCCAACTGAGAGAAAAAGGAATACAACGCGTGGTTTTCGGGGATATTTTTCTTGAAGATTTGAGAATCTATCGTGAAAAACAGCTTGCGGCATGGAACCTGGAGGGTTTGTTTCCCCTTTGGAAGCGCGACACGGCGAAACTCGCGCAAAGCTTCGTAAATGAAGGATTCAAAGCGATAGTGGTCTGCGTTAATACCGAAGCGCTCAACGCGTCTTTTGTCGGTCGCGCGTTTGACGAGGGTTTCCTGTCCGACCTTCCGCCAGAGGTCGACCCGTGCGGAGAAAACGGAGAATTTCACACTTTCGTGTTTGACGGACCGATTTTCAAACGGCCGATACAAATATCTCGAGGACGAACAGTAAGGCGCGATGGTTTTGCGTTCTGCGACCTCATCACGCGTCATAACAGCGCGGATGAACATCTGAAAACGCTAACAGCAATAAACCATCAATCTAATCCGCGAAGGATGGATAGGAAGTAAAAAACGGCGATCCTTGCCGTGGCGGCATTTATAAGGTTACAATTAGCCTTCGGAACTGTGAATTTGATTGAAGCTGCTGTATGATTCAGGAGGACGACTGATGAAACAACCTCGCCTATTATTGATTATCGGGCTACTCGCCTTCAGCGTGGCCGCGCGACTTGCGCCTTACGTGTTGTCTCTATTCGGCGTTTCAATTGATCCTTCCAACACGATATATCCGTGGAATTTGTCTCCGGTGTTGCCGATCTGCATTTTTGGCGGAGCTTTCTTCGCGCGCAAGAGACTTGTCTACGGACTTCCGTTGGCAACGTTTTTGCTCGGCGATCTCGGGATCTGGGCGCTTACCGGCGATATATCCTCGGCGTTCTACGCCAATCAACCGGTTGTCTATCTGTCGATCGGCTTAATAGCGACAACGGGATTCGCTCTCAAAAGCAACTGCTCGTGGAGCAGAGTCGCTTCCGCGGGTCTTGTTTCCTCGATCGGATTTTACATCATAACCAATTTCGGCGTCTGGGCGTTTGGAGACGGTTCGATCTATCCGCATACTTCCTCCGGCCTCGCCGAATGCTACGTTCAAGCGATTCCGTATTTCCGAAACACGGTTATTAGCATGGCGCTGTTTCTGCCGGTGCTGTTCAGCCGCCTTGCTTTGAGAGATACGATTCGCGCGCAGACGCTTCCTGCCAGATGAGAAAATGCGAACTTTTTATCGACGGTGAAGAAAGAGCTCCCGAAAGCGGTTTATACTCAACAAGGGAGAATCCGGCAACGGAAGAGGCCTCCTTTCAAGTGGCCGAGAGCGGGCCGAAAGACATTGACGAAGCGGTCCGGGCAGCGAAGATCGCTTTCCCCAAATGGTCCGCTATGCCCGCGTCCGAGCGAGCCAAATATCTTCTTCGCATCGCCGAAATCCTTACCGCCAAGGGCGACGAAATAGCACTTGTAAATACTCGCGAGACGGGAAAACCCGTTCGCGAGAGTTCCGCGGTCGAGATAGGCGGTTCCGTAAAAACGCTTGAATACTACTCGGGGGCGCACACTCGGCTCAACGGAGAAACTCTGCAGGTAAACGAAAACCAGATATCTTTAACCATAAGAGAACCCGTGGGAGTAGCGGCGCACATAATCCCCTGGAATTTCCCTCTCCTTCTTTCTTTCTGGAAAATAGCGCCCGCGCTTGTCGCCGGATGCACCATAGTGATAAAACCCTCGGAACTTACGTCGTGCGGGATTTTCGAAGTGGCGAAACTCTGCTCGGAAGCGGGACTTCCAGACGGAGTTCTAAACGTAGTGCCCGGAAAAGGATCCATTGCCGGACAGGCTCTTACCGAACATCCAGGAGTGAGTAAAATAGCGTTTACGGGTTCGACGGAAGTTGGAAAAAGCGTTATGAAAACGGCGGCGGGACAGATAAAAAGAGTGTCTTTGGAACTTGGAGGCAAAGCTCCCTGCGTAGTTTTCCCCGACGCCAACATTGACCGGGCGGTAGAGGCGTGTCTTCGCGGAGGATTTTTCAATCAAGGAGAAAACTGCACCGCGGTAACCAGGCTTCTTCTGCATGAAAAAATATACGATAAGTTTCTGTCTTCCTATCTAGACAAAATCTCGAAGATAAAAATCGGAGACCCCGAAGATCCCGAAACCGAATTCGGAACCATGATATCCGGGGAGCATTACGAAAAAGTGATGAGCTACATTGAAAAAGGCGAATCAGAAGGAGCGCGGATTATAGCGGGAGGCGACAGGCCCGAAGGATTTGACAAAGGATACTATATAGCGCCGACTGTGATTGAGAACGTTTCGCCCGGCTCGACTGTCGCGCGAGAAGAAATTTTCGGGCCGGTAGTATGCGTAATGCCTTTTAAGACCGAGGAGCAGGCGGTCGAAATGTCAAACGACATCGAGTACGGGCTGGCCGGGGGAATCTGGACTGCCGACATAAACAGGGCGCTTCGAGTGGCCAAAGCGTTAAAAGCCGGCTACCTGTGGATTAACACCTACGGGGGGATAATTCCGGAAACTCCTTACGGAGGCTTCAAACAAAGCGGGATAGGAAAGGAACTCGGCGCGGACGGAATAGACAATTATCTTGAGACCAAGTGCGTAAATATTTTTACCGGAGAAGGCGTCGGGAAGTGGTATAAGGGATAGCCGCGGTGAATTTCGAAGACATAATCTACGAAAAAAAAGGCGGGCGGGCCGTAGTTACGATAAATCGTCCCAAGGTGCTTAATGCGTTTCGAAACGTAACGCTGCATGAAATGATCGAAGCGTTTACGGACGCTTGGGCAGATGAAAAGATAGGAGTGGTAGTGCTTTGCGGAGCCGGAGGCAGAGCGTTTTGCAGCGGCGGAGATCTCAAGGAGAAAAAAAGAGCCGCGGCGAAGAAAACCGGGCTTCTGGGAGTTGGAGATTACGTTTCGCAACTACATTATATTATAAGAAACATTCCAAAACCCGTACTGGCGGCGGTTAGGGGTTACGCGATAGGTGGAGGAAACATACTTCAGTTCATCTGCGATCTTACCATAGCGACGGAAGATTCCATCTTCGGTCAAGTGGGACCCAAAGTGGGAAGTGTGGACCCGGGATTCGGAACCGCTTATCTCGCATCGCTTGTGGGAGAAAAAAAAGCGAGAGAAATGTGGTTTCTCTGCAGACAATACTCGGCGACCGAAGCGGCTCAGATGGGACTGATAAACAAGGTGGTAGCGCCGGAGAAGCTTGACTCCGAAGTGAATATCTGGTGCGAGGAACTACTTTCAATGAGTCCCACCGCGCTTAAACTCGCCAAGTATTCGTTTAATTCCACAACCGACGGACTTTTTGGAATCTCAAGCATGGGTAGAGCTTCTCTCAATCTTCTAAGCGCCACGGAAGAAGCGCGCGAAGGAAACGAAGCTTTTCTCGAGAAAAGACCGCCGGATTTTTCGTCCTACAGAAAGTAGCGCGGTTTTTAAAATCAGTCGCTTCGTCCCGCTTGAATTATCCGAACCTTTCCCTATAATAAAGGGTTTTATATTTTCCGCTTTCGGTACGTAAGATGCAGCATATGAAGATATTCAGCGGCACGTCGAATCACCCTCTGTTTGAGGATGTCTGCGACTACCTCAAGGTCTCTCCCGGGGAAATGGAGATAAGCCGTTTCAGCGACGGAGAAATCTCCGTCGACATAAAGGAAAGCGTGAGAGGTTCCAACGTGTTCCTGATACAGTCCACATGCCCCCCGGTAAACGAAAATATCATGGAGCTTCTCGTGATTACCGACGCGCTGAAGCGAGCCTCCGCAAGGGTAATAACCGCGGTAATACCCTATTACGGATACGCGAGGCAGGATCGAAAGGTTCAGCCGCGCGCTCCGATAAGCGCGAAACTCATGGCCGATCTAATAGTAGTCGCGGGCGCAAGCAAAATAGTGACTATGGACCTGCACGCGGGTCAGATACAAGGATTTTTCGACGTTCCGGTAACTCATCTTTACGCGGCGCCGATAATAAGCAACTACCTGCGGGATAAACACCCCGACGAAGAAACCGTTATAGTTTCCCCAGATGCCGGAGGAGTTGAAAGAGCGACCGAATTTGCCAATAGAACTCACTCTGAGCTTGCGATATGCTACAAAAGAAGACCGGCGCCCAACATCGCGCAGATAAGCAACATAATCGGAGACGTTAAGAACAAACACGCGGTAATAGTCGACGATCTAGTCGATACGGCCGGAACGGCGACCGAGGCGGCGAAAATACTTTTTGAAAGAGGGGCTAAAAGCGTATCTCTGTGCTGCACGCACGGAGTGCTCTCCGGCCCTGCGATTGACAGAATAAACAACTCGGACGTTGACGAAGTAATAATTACAAATACTATTCCCCAGAATGAAAACTTGGAGCGAACGGAAAAAATCACCGTCCTGAATATCGCCAACCTTATAGGCGAAGCAATAAAGAGAACGGCGCTCGGAGAATCTATAAGCACGCTTTTCACATAAAAGGGAGAGGAAAGATGGTACAGAGTTCATTGCGGGTAAAACCCAGAAAGAGAATAGGCAAAAACGGGGCTAGAGAAATAAGAAAGGAAGGAAACATACCGGCCATACTTTACGGACTGGGAGAAAACTCCTTACCGCTCATCGTAAAACCCGATGAATTGAAAAAAGCGCTTTCAAACGATGCCGGAATAAACACCGTGCTGCAACTCGAAATAGAGGGTTCGAAAAGCCGCGGGAAGAAATTCTCCATGCTTAAAGAAGTTCAAAAAGACTCACTCAAAAACAGAGTGATTCACCTGGATTTTCTGGCCATCGACATGAAAAAAAACGTCAGGGTCAAAGTTCCGATAAACACCTTTGGAAGATCCGAAGGAGAGAGAAAGGGCGGCAGGCTTGAAAAACTTTTGAGAAACCTCGATATTGAATGCCTTCCAAACGATATACCTAACTCGATAGAGATCGACGTTACGAATTTAAACATAGGAGATTACATAGATATTGCAAACCTCGGGCTGGGCGAAGAACTAAAGCCGCTTAGGTCTGGCGACGTAAAAGTCGTTCACGTGCTTTCCGAGCGTTCCGCGGCTATGGAAACAGAAGAGGAAATCGAAGAAGAAGAACAACAACAAGAACCCGAATCCCAGGAATAAATCGTCGAATACATGCGATATTTAATTGCCGGGTTGGGGAATCCCGGTTCCGCTTACCACAACACAAGACATAACATAGGGTTTCGCGCGGTGGAACGCGTGGCGGAGAAATTGGATGTTAAGATCGGGAAAAACAGATTCAAAAGTCTATGCGCCGAGGCGGTTTATTCGGGGGAAAAGCTACTGCTAATAAAACCCCAGACTTTTATGAACGCAAGCGGCGAGGCCGTTCGAGAAGCGCGGAAATTCTACGGAATTTCAAATGAAAGAATAATCGTGATTCACGACGAACTTGACTTGCATTTGGGAAGAATAAAGATAAGCAGGGCGGGAGGTTCCGCGGGGCATAACGGGATAAAATCCGTAATCCGCTCCTTAGGTTCCGAAGAGTTTGCGAGGGTGAAAATAGGAATAGGCGGATATTTGGAGAAAGAGGACGGCAGAGATTACGTTCTGTCCAAGTTCTCCGGAGAGGAAAAGGATACGGCGACCGAAATGGTCGAAACCGCATCCTCCGCCACACTTGAGATAATAAGTGTGGGAATAGACGCCGCGATGAACGAATTTAACAGTCGACTGAACTGAAACCAAAATTCTCTAAACAGGAGGAATTTATCAATGGGTGAGATTATAGCGGGAAATGTGGGGACAATAGGTATAGCCGTGGGTCTTGTCGTGCTCTTATACGCTTATTTTGTGTACAGAGGAATAACCAAGCTTCCCGAAGGCAACGAAAAGATGAGAAAAATCGCGTCGGCGATTCACGAGGGAGCGATGGTGTTTTTGAAAAGAGAATACAGGATAATCGGACTTTTCGCGGCAATTGTCTTCGTTTTACTCTCGGTATTTCTCGGAATTGAAACGGGAGCCGCATATCTCGGCGGGGCGCTCTGCTCTCTTATTGCCGGGTTTTGCGGTATGAAGGCCGCAACAAAAGCCAACGTTAGAACTGCCCAGGCGGCGGCCAGTGACGGACAGGGAAAAGCCCTTGAAATGGCGTTTCGAGGCGGAAACGTTATGGGACTTGCCGTGGCGGGACTGGGACTTCTTGGACTTTCCGTAGCCTTTTTCGTGGGAGTGGATCTTCCGGAAAAGCCCGTTGACGGATCTCTTTTGACAGGGTTTCTTAAAGAATTCGGAGGAATGATAGGCGGGTTTGCCATGGGCGCAAGCACCGTTGCTCTTTTCGCGAGAATAGGAGGCGGCATATTCACCAAGGCGGCCGACGTGGGAGCCGATCTGGTAGGAAAAGTGGAGGCGGGAATCCCTGAGGACGACCCGAGAAATCCGGCCACCATAGCCGACAACGTCGGAGACAACGTCGGAGATGTGGCGGGAATGGGAGCCGATCTTTTCGAATCTTACGTGGGAGCCGTAATCGCGACCATAGTAATCGCGATAAGCATGGATGGAAATCAGCTTACGCTGATGTCGATTCCCCTGATACTTATAATAATCGGAAGTCTCTCCTCTCTCGTGGGGTCCAAGGCCGTGGGATGGTTAAGGGAGAAAGAACCCAGCGCGGTGCTCGAGAGATCAACAATATTCGCCGCGGTGGTATACTGCGGAATTTCCCTTTTGGTGCTTTACTTGCTCGCGCAAGCGGAAAACATGTCCGCCATGGGCAAACAGGGTTATATGAGCATATGGATTACGTCCATAGTGGGCTTGGTATCCGGAATTTTAATCGGAAAGGTTACGGAACATTTCACCTCGGGACCGCCGATAAGAAAGATAGCCAAAGCCTCTGAAACCGGCGTAGCGACCAACATAATAGAAGGAGTCGCGGTCGGAATGTACAGCACGGCTTACCCCGTGGTTATAATCGCCGCGGCCATAGTGATTTCTCATCTGTTTACTGGGCTCTACGGAATAGGAATAGCGGCGGTCAGCATGCTCGCCACGATAGGTATAACGATGTCCGTGGACGCCTACGGACCGGTTGCCGACAACGCCGGAGGCATAGCGGAAATGTCGGAACTTGGAGCGGACGTGAGAAAAATCACCGACAAGCTCGATTCTCTCGGAAATACGACGGCCGCGATAGGAAAGGGATTCGCCATCGGTTCGGCGGCGCTTTCCGCTCTCGCTCTATTCGCCGCTTACACAAACGCCGTGGGACTTTCCTCAATCAACATCACTCAGCCCAAAGTAGTGGCCGGAATGCTGATCGGCGGCACGATACCGTTTCTGATAGGAGCTTTAACAATGGGATCGGTGGGAAGATCCGCGCAGAAGATGGTGGAGGAAGTCAGAAGACAGTTTAGGGAAATAACCGGACTTCTTGACGGAAAAGCCACTCCCGACTACTCAAGATGCGTACAGATAAGCACCGACGCTTCTTTAAAGGAAATGATACTTCCCGGAGTTACCGCGGTAGTGGTACCGCTTGTTATAGGTTTTTCCCTGGGAGAAGAAGCTCTCGGAGGATTTCTCGCCGGAGCAGTAATAGCGGGAGTTATGCTTGCTCTTATGATGGCGAATTCGGGAGGAGCTTGGGACAACGCCAAGAAATTCATAGAGGAAGGAAACTTGGGAGGAAAAGGTTCCGACGCCCATAAAGCGGCCGTTGTAGGCGATACCGTCGGCGATCCGTTTAAAGATACTTCGGGACCGGCGATGAATATTCTAATTAAGCTTATGTCCATAGTATCGCTTGTGATAGCTCCTCTTCTCATTTTATGAGGCAGGAAAATCTTTTATGGAGAGGGGACGGGGAAATAAACTTCTCCCCTCTCTTCTATTTACACAGGCTTTTTTAATCGGATATAATAGAAGTTTCTGTTGTTCCTGATTTCGAGTCGGGGACCAAAAGACCATAACAGGAGGCGGTAAAATGGCTACTGAGCCGAAGAAATACGAAACGCTTTATCTGATAAGACCGGATATCCCCCCTGAAGACATTCTCAAGATTCAAAATAAAGTTGAGCAAAGCGTAACCGCAAACGGCGGAACGATAATAAAATCCGAGAAATGGGCGGAAAGGGATCTTGCATATAGAATAAACAACCATTCTAAAGGCATTTACTACATAGCTCTTTACGAAGCCGAAGCCGGTGCGGTAAAAGACATAGAGAGATATTTCACTCTTTCGAAAAATAACGTTCTGCGTTTTATGACCGTATTAGCCACCGAAGAAGAAAAATCCTCGCAAGCAGTAACAACGCCGTCACAAGGAGAGGCAAATTCCGAAAGCCCGTTTCAAACTCCTCCTACGACAGCCGAGGAAACTCAGGGAGGTAGTGAATTATGAGCAGAAAAGTACCCATGTCCGGAAATGGAAGAAGAAAATTCTACTCGCGCAGAAAGAAACCCAGAGATCTAGCCAAAGAAGGCAAGCAGATAGATTACAAAGACACTGGACTTCTCTCGCAATTTATAACAGAAAGAAAGAAAATACTGCCCAGAAGAAACACCGGTTTATCCAGGCAGGAACAGAGAAAAGTGGCAATTGCGATAAAAAGAGCCCGATTCATGGCTCTTTTGCCTTATACGGTAACCCACAAGTGATTAACCGCTTAACCGATACCGGAGGTAGAGGATGAAAGTAATTCTGATTTCCGACGTAGAAAACGTAGGAACCGTCGGAGACATAAAAGAAGTAAAAAACGGAATGGCGAGGAATTATCTGTTTCCCAGAAAACTTGCCGTAAAAGCCACTGAACCCAATCTCAAAGCTTGGGGAAAAAGAATAGAAGCCGTAAAACTTCGCAAGACCGAAATCCTTGAAAACGCTAAGGCCTTGGCGGAAAAACTTCAAAATTTGGAAATTTCCATATCCGCCAAATCCGGAGAAAACGATCGTCTTTTCGGATCGATCACCTCGCAGAATATCTGCGACGCTCTGGCTACGGCCGGATTCGAGATATCGAGAAGAGACATAGTGTTTGAAGGCCCTATAAAAACTCTTGGGAACCACACGATAACTCTAAAACTTCACACAGACGTCACCCAAGACATAATCTTAAACGTTGTCAACGAACAGGACCCCAAGCAGGATCAGGAAGACGACAACTGAGCATATTGAATTTTTGGCAGGAGGACGCCACATGTCAGACAGTTTAAAAACACCAAAGTTCGCTCCCGTAGGAGAAAAAGAAGTTACGCGGGCTATTGTGGAAGGATTTTCGGATGAATTTAGCGAATACATCACAAGCGACGTTATAATCGTGGGCGCCGGGCCGAGCGGACTTGTCGCGGCGAAGGACATAGCGAAAAAGAAATACAAAGTGCTCCTCGTCGAAAGAATGAATTATCTCGGCGGAGGATTCTGGATCGGCGGATATCTTATGAACAAAGTTACTGTGCGGGCTCCGGGACAAACGGTTCTCGATGAAATTGAAGTGCCTTATGAAGAAGTTTCCGAAGGACTTTTCGTCTCCGACGGTCCTTACGCATGCTCAAAACTCATCGCGACCGCGTGTGAAGCGGGAGCTAAAATAAGAAACATGACTCTGTTTGACGATCTGGTTTACAGAGAAAACGGAAGAGTGGCGGGAATAGTTATCAACTGGACCCCCATTGCCAACATGCCGAAAGAGATAACGTGTCTTGATCCCGTGGCGATTGAATCGAAGCTTGTAATAGATGCCACAGGCCACGACGCCTATTGCGTCTCCAGATTATCCCAGCAAGGCCTTTACAGAAAACTTCCCGGGCACGGATCGATGTGGGTTGAGAAATCGGAAGAAGCTCTCGTCGAATACACGGGAGAGATACATCCGGGACTTCTGGCATGCGGAATGTCGGTCAACACCACTTTCGGACTTCCGAGAATGGGACCCACTTTCGGTGGTATGCTGCTTTCGGGGAAAAAAGTGGCTCAAGTTGCGGTAAACATACTTGAAGAAATGGATTACGATTCATGACAAAGGGGACCGATTTTCCCCTATTTTCGTGATTTCGTCCGCGCATTCGGCGCACACTCCTCCCGCGTATTGAATATCGAGAACTTCCTTTTGCCAGTGAGAATTAAAAAGGGAGCATCGTTTGTCGGCGCAAAACTCTCTTCCGGAAAAATGGTGCAGCAGGGGTTGCAAAACGTAAGCGCTTGCTATCTTCGTTATTCTCTCGTCCCGGTATTCAACAAATCTTCCCCGAAAAAACTCGTCGAGTTCACTCAAGTCTTTTCCTAAACGCGTAAATTCCGCTTTCAGAAAATAATATTCCCTCGGTCTTGCGGGTCCCTCCACCATTCCCGAAGTTGAGATAAGGGACGGAACTCCGGAAATGATAACTCTCGCGTGATATCTTTTAATATCGAAAGTGGCCAGCAGTCTCCCGGTAATAATTGCGTGGAAGGCGCTTTCGGAAAGCTTTTCCGGATACTTTCTCAGAAAGAACCTTGAGAATAATCTCTGTACCCAGAAACCGTCGTAAATTTCCTTGTCAAATGGCTCGGACGGTTGGTTCGTTTCGGGTCCTTCGAAAAAATCAACGGGTTTTTCAATACTGAAAACTCTGGCTTTTGCCAGAAGCGAATCAAATTCCGAAAGCTCTTCGGGTTCAAGCGAAAGATAGCTTAAAAAATCTCCGCGAAAGTTCACCTTGAGACCGAATTGCGAGAGAAAATCCATTACGCCCCCCGTAAGAAGCGACGGAGAAGGACTATCGGAATAAAGGAACACGGACGGCATCTCGGAAAGCCTCTCAATTTTCTTAGAAATCGTAACCCAATGAAAATTCGGCTATGATTTCCACTTCCACCGGAGAGTTCATCGGAAGACTCGATACTCCCACCGCGACCCTTGCGTGGCGACCGTTCTCAGACAATATTTCGGAGAAAAAATCGGAAGCTCCGTTAACCACTTTATGCTGCTCGAAAAAATCGGGAGCGCTCGCCACATAACCGGTTACTTTAACAATTCTCGTAAGTTGCCGTATATCTTTTAAAACATGGCCGAGAACCGAAAGACCGTTTATCGCCGCGAGTCTCGCCGCATCGTACCCTTGAGCGAGCGTGAGGTCGGACCCCACTTTCCCACTAAAGAGCAGCTTGCCATCTTCGATCGGCAGCTGACCGGATACGAAAATCAGGTTGCCGGAGACGGTCGCGGGGACGTAACTGCCAAGAGCGGTAACCTGTTCCGCGAGTTTTATACCGAGCTCGGAAAGTTTTTTCTCTATCATTAGTTTAGTCGCGATTAGTCCTTACGCTGATATATATCGTTCTACCCATACGCTCGACCAAAAAAAGCAGGATATTTTTTTCACCGAGTTCTTCAAGGACTTTCTCGTATTCATCTACAGTCTCGACCGAAGTGCCGTTTATTCCCAATATCGCGTCACCCGGTTGAAGTTCCGAGTCCGAAGCTAGACTTCCGGGCTCAATATTTGTAACAACCACTCCCTGGGACGTTTTCAGCCCAAATTTGTTTCTTAGTCTCTCGCTTATTTCATCCACCTCGACGCCGAAACTTTTCAGCTTCTCACTAGGCTTTCGAGACTTTGGATTCTTTTCGTTATCGGAATGTTCTATAAGCTTTATGTTGAAATTCTTCTCCTCCCCGTCGCGAAACACCACGAACTTAGTACTCACGCCGGGCTTCGTAAGCGCTAGTTTTCTGGCAAGGGTGGAAGAGTCCGGAATTTTTTCCCCGTCAACCGAAAGAATAACGTCTCCTCTGCGAAGACCGGCTTTGTCCGCCGGACTTCCGTTTTTAACTTCGGATATAAGTCCCCCTTGGTTGCCCTGAATCCCCAGCGCCTCGGAAATTTCCGGGGTTATATCCTGGATCATTATTCCGAGCCAGCCTCTTATAACCCTCCCGTGATCTTTCAGTTGCTCAACCACCTTTTTGGCCATGTTTATCGGTATGGCGAATCCCATTCCCCGAGCGCGGGCTATAATCGCCGTGTTTATCCCTATCACTTTGCCTTCGAAGTTTAAAAGAGGGCCGCCGCTGTTTCCGGGGTTTATCGCGGTGTCAGTCTGAATGAAGTTATCGTAGCGCCCGACTCCAAGCGCCCTTCCTTTCCCGCTTATTATCCCCGCGGTAACCGTATGCCCGAGACCGAAAGGGTTTCCGATGGCAAACACCCATTCACCTATTTCAACGGCGGAAGAATCTCCCATCTCCACGGCGGACAAGGGCTCTTTGGGGTCGACTTTCAGGAGAGCCAAGTCGGTTTGAGGATCGGTGCCAACTATCTCGGCCGCATATTTCTTACCGCCTTCAAGTATAACCTCCACCTCTTCGGCTTTTCTTATTACATGATTGCTGGTAATGATATAACCGTCTGAACTTATTATAAATCCAGAGCCCAATCCTCTGCTTTTGAACTTCCTATCGGGCATTTGATCTCCAAAGAATTTTTCGAAAAACTTCTTGAAATATTCTTCTTGGTAAGGAGACGCGTACGGCGAAGTCTTTATCACGTTTGTAGTGCTTATGTTCACAACCGAAGGAGTGAGCCGCTTTACGGTAAGCGAAAGAGATTCGGGAGAGTCGTGGGAAACCGCTTTTGTCGGAGCACCCGACAAGGTAAATACCAAAGCGAAGAGAAAAACGAGAGATTCAAACGAACCTGTCGCAGCCGCTTTAGAAAATTTTAAATTTAAAAACCGTCTGATGACCATATCACAAAGGATATTTCAACATATCGTCCCAGTATCTAAAAAGCTGTCTGCTGGAATATAATCTGGCTAGGTAATCGCGTATGGATGAAAGCGCGCCGCTTTGCGTGTATATGAACTTCCCCATAATCCTGGATTGATTCTGAACCTTGTTAACCCTGCCCTTCCTTCTGGACTCGTACTGCAAAAAAGCGTGAGCGTAGTTTCTGGAGTCGGTTCTGCAAAGTTCTTCCGCCAAAACGGAAGCCGACTCCATAGCCATCGACGCGCCGGCGCCGGCGTTTGGCAATATAGCATGGACCGCGTCTCCGACAAGGACCACTCTTCCGCGCGACCAGCTATTCATTCTAATATCGTTATATTGATCATAGTAAATATTTCTCGGGTCATCCAAATCGCGTAAAATATCCGGTACCACTCCCGCGAATTCACCGAAGTTGCGGCGAATGTCTTCTATTCTATCATCAATCCCGCTGTAAGTGTCGGGTTTCGTCCTTACGCTAGTGAAAACGGCGAGACGCTCGCGAGTAGGCCATATTCCGAGGAACTTTCCCCTGCCCCAATACTCGACTATCCCGTCCGTCGCGCCAATATCCGAAGCGGTCCAAAAACCCCATCCGGACATGCCGCTGTAGCGAAGTGGAATATCTCCGAAAATATCTTTTCGGATTCTGGATCTTATTCCGTCACATCCCACAACAAGATCGTACGTCTGCTCGGTTCCGTCGCTCAAGACTACGGTAATTCCATCTTTGTCATCCTTAAGCGAAGCGACGGTGGTATTCATTCTTATCGAATCTTCACTTACCGCGGAGCTCAATATTTCGATCAAGTCGGGGCGATAGATACTGATTATGGAACCGTATTTTTCCACCACGGGGTCGATACAGTAGTTGTTTATTATTTTGCCTTTGGAGTTTGAGATATTGTATTTGGTAAACGCGCAACCCCGCTGTTGCAGACTCTCATAAAGTCCGAGCCCTTTGAGTATTCTGCTTCCCGAAGGCCAAACCACTATGACGTAGCCAACGTCTGAGAACTCGGAAGCCCTCTCGATAAGAGTCGGGCGAAAGCCGCGCTGCTCCAAAAGTCCGCAGAGAGTCAAACCCGCGACACCCCCTCCCACTATAAGAATTTTCATATCGGGTCCGTAACGTATACGGCCACCTGAGGGTGCGGAAAACCCCCGGTTTCTGCTCATTTTTTCTTTCCTTTCAAAACAATAAAGATGGTTTTTAAGATTATAAACGATTTTCAAAAGACTGCTTAATGCTGGTTTTCGAAACTTTGCCCATTGAGTTTCTTGGAAGAACGGGAAAAAGCATAAGTTCGCTCGGCAACTTGTAACGGGCGAGTTTGTCGGAAGCCCAGAGGCGAAGCCGTTTAATGTCCATCGAAGAATTTTCTTTCATCACCAAAGCGGCGGCGATTCTCTCTCCCCAACTTTTATCGGCTATTCCCACCACCGCGCATTCGGAAATAAACGGATGTTCTCTCAGCACTTCCTCGATCTCAAGAGCGGATATTTTATATCCTCCCGATTTTATTATATCCAGCGATTCCCTGCCAAGTATTCTGAAGTAGCCGTCGCTTTCAATCAGCGCAATATCTCCCGTTTTGAACCAGCTTCCGGAAAAAGCTTCTTCGGTCTCCGCGGGTCTTCCCCAGTATTCAAGAAACACGGTATCTCCCCTGACTCTTATCTCTCCTCTTTGTCCAACCCCAAGCCGTCTGCCGCTATTATCAAAAACACCCACTTCAACTCCCGGCATCGCAAATCCAACCCGACCCGGCAGTCTCCGTCCCTCGTAAGGATTCGAAAGAGCCATTCCAATTTCCGTCATTCCATACCTCTCGAGAAGAGGCTGTCCGCCTATTTCGCTCCACTTTTGAAAAACCGATACCGGAAGCGGCGCGGAACCCGAGACCATGAGACGAAAATTCCGAAGAGAATCGCTCGCGCTTTTTTTCTTCTCGGAGGAAAATTCTTCCCAGCTGTCTATAAGCTTCGAGTAAATGGTCGGAACGCCCATAAATAGGGTCAGGTCTTTTTTCTCAAATCTTTCCCACACTTCCCGAGAATTGAATCCGTCCGCCATCACACATCTCGCTCCGGACCAAATAGAGCAAAGAACCACATTCAGTACTCCGTGGAGGTGATGAAGAGGCAAAACGTTGAGTATGGAATCATCGCAATTCCATCTCCACGCTTCGATCATGCTGCTTATTTGAGCTTTTATATTCAGATGAGTGGAGACCACGCCCTTGGGACGGGACGTGGTTCCGCTTGTGTATATAATCATGGCTTTTCTTTCTTCGGAAATTGTGGGGAGTTTTCCCGAAGAAGGCTTTAAAACATCGCCCAGTTCTAAGAATCGCAAAGGTCCAGGCGAAGAAATACCCGAGAGTCTTTCCCTGAAGCGCGGATGATAAATCACCGTCTGCGCGCCGGAATCTCCTATAACATATTCGGTCTCCCTTGCGGAATGAGCGATACCCAGGGGAACGGATATCCCTCCGGCCATCCATACACCGAGCTTAACCGCGGCATACGAAAAGCCGGGCGGTACTATAAACGCGATTCTTTCCTCCGAAAGGTCTTTTCGATTCCCCAGAAGATTAAGCGCCAGAAAACGCGAAGATCGAAAAAGATCTTCGTAGGTAAACTCTCCCGTCCAGTCTTCGATAGCGAGTTTTTTCCCGAAGTTTTCTACCCTTTTTATTAATTCAATCCTTTTCATAAAGACAATATTCCAAAGTCTCCCGGTTTTTATAATGATAAGGAGTTAGGAGAAGGACCACAATCCACAGAATCAGTAAAAAGACTTCTTGGATTATAGTTGAAAACATATTTTGAAAGTTTAGTATTCCGAAAACAACATGCCTGACCTTCGGTCACGGGACACGACCCTCGTTTTTTCTCAAATATCAACCGTGTTATAGTATTACTTACGATAAGGAGGTTTTTATAATATCCTCGGAATGTTTGGGGAAGTCTGAAGAAGAAAAAGAATTTTGACCGGGTTAACGAAAAATGGTCTTCGGTTTTTTCATCTCTTCAAGACGCGTACTCTTTTCCCCGAGATGATTAAACCGCGGTTTCCCGTTTTTGAAAAGTTGAATTCGACTCTATCTCTTTCTACTTAACTCACTTTGGATTAAACAGTCTTGCGGAGAATATTATTATGCAGAAACGCGAAATTACGGAACTGGGGAATCCGATACTCAGACGAAGAGCCACGGAAGTTGAAAACATAAGCGACGAGGAATTTCAACAACTGATTGACGACATGATCCTCACCGCAATCGAGGCAAGCGGAGTCGGAATCGCGGCCCCGCAAGTGTCCGAGGCGCTCAGGCTCTTTATAATGATCGGAACTCCAAGTTCGCGTTACCCGGATGCCGAACAACCGGAAACAAAAGTGATAATCAATCCGAAAATAGTTTCGGTATCGGACGAAATGGAAAAAGACTGGGAAGGATGTCTCAGCATCCCCGGAATACGCGGATTGGTACCAAGGCATAAATGCATCGAGGTAACCTACAAAAATAGAAATGGTCGTCTTGTGAAAGCCAGCTTCTCCGATTTTGAGGCGAGAGTGTTTCAGCATGAATACGATCACTTGGAAGGAACGGTCTTTCTTGACAGAATGGAAAGTCCGAAGGAAATAATTACCGAAAAAGAGTACTTTAGACTTATATCCAATGAAAAATCGCAAGAGTCAGACTTAGACGAATCGGCAGAGAGGACAGACTAAAGAAAGGAGAGAACAATGAGCGAATACCCAGAAGGTTTAGACCATGCTATAAATCACGGTTTTTATGACGCCGTCTTTCAGAGAAGATCTCGCCGTTTCGGCCTGGGAATGGAGATTGAGAAAGGTCCTCTCAAGTACAAATCCAAACACGACCCCATACCCCTATCGGAACTTGAAGAAGCCATACTGGTTTGGACCGGACTGGGGATAAAAAATATAAATCTCTCGGATTTTCCGCCGCACGTGGGACTTGACCTTGAAATGCAGTTTACAAGCAAGACGATTCCGGCCCTTGGAGACGTACACAGAACCGAGCTTTTTTACACAAACGACGAAGGTCTTTATATGATAAAAATGCATGACAAGCGAGCGGAAGATTTCGAAGGTCTTGAGAAAATGACCCGCCATCAGCGAATGGACCGAATACTTGAGCTTTTCAGGGAATCGAAAGTCAAGCTTTCGGAAGGAAGGGCGGACTTGCCTTCCAAACCTCCGGGAATCGCCGCTCACAACCTGTGGAACGTAAACAAACCCGGAACAACGGTGTTTATGCCGGTAACCGATCTTTCGGCGTGCATAATCAATCTTTACTTCTTCTACATGAGACCCGATCACAGGTTTAACTTCGTCGACGAACTTCACAAACTGAGATATCCCGGAACCGCGAAATGGGTTGAGGAAGGCTTTATCGACAAATCCAAAAGAATGCCGCTTGTGGAAGCCGAACTGCGCTTTGCGAACGGATATATCGCGGAACAGGCGTTTATGGGACAGAACATGGTCCTCGCTCTTCAGACCCTCGGTCTCGGCGGCTGGCTGTTTAGCGGATTCGCAAGCATGTTCATGCTTGGAGGAACGCCTTTTAACAGAGGTCTAGGGTTTCGATTCACCACTCCGAAAATACAGGGCGAAACTGGCAACCCCAACCCCGTGGCGGTGGGAAGAGATAACTTGTTTCAAGCCTTCTGTCCTCCTTACTATGAAAACATGGGAGAAGCGGTGGAGGCGTTTAACGATATGAAATGGACAAACTGGGAATCGCATAAACTTCCCTACAAAGACCCCACGGGAGTTCTGGCCGAGGTTGAGAGACCCAGCAAGGATGAGATTCAAGCGGTAAAGGATATATGCAACTACGTTTACGATACTTACGGAAGATTTCCGGCTTTTTCCGATCCCATGTTTCTTAGGTTTATGGTCCAAGCCCATCATCTGGATCTGGATTTCTACGACAAGTACTATCCGCCCGGGGCGTACACGCAGGCGCATAAAAACCATTTCGCGCATTGGCACCCGGAAATGCCCGATCCGTTCGCGGATAAATAAAAGGCAAGGCCCGAAAGATCTCCACTAAGCAAAGGGCGACTTCAATCTTTCGACTTCGCACGGAAAATCCGTCGAAACGGTTGTTTTGCGAGAAATAAAATAACTTTAAAGTTAAGCAGCACTTTGGCGAATTCCAGAAGGTCGGCGGGCTTCATGTGGATTTTCGAATCCCAGACCCCCATTTGTCCGCTTATTACTATACAGTCGTTTTCCACGGACGATTCGACCACAGTTATCTCAAAATCCCCGGCAGGGCTGGTTACTTTCATAAAAGTTCTCCCGAAACCAACTAAAAGCTCAAAACTTCATTATACCGAAAAATCCGACAGTTACTCAGAGCCCAAAAGAGCGCTTCGCATGACTTCAACCGGCGCGTCCATTCCCGTCCATATCTCGAAAGCGTCGATTCCTTGGTAAAGAAGCATACCGATTCCGGACTCGGCCCTAAGACCAATAGCTCTTGAATCTTTTACAAGCGGAGTAACGGCCGGTTTATAGACAAGATCATAAACCACGCAGCTTTTGCTCAGAAGATCGAGCGGAAGACAAAGCGGGTCGATATCACCCATCCCCGCGGATGAACAATTAATCACAATGTCTGCTTCCGTTAACGAACTTTCCATTCGGCCAGGCTCGGCAAGCGGCGCCGAAGAAATCGCGACATCTTTAAAATACGGCGAGAACTCTTCTGAAAGTTTCTTCGCCTTCGAGTAAGTTCTGTTCGCAACCGTAACGTTAGCCGCGCCGCGAGTGCACATCGCCACCATAACGGCCCTCGCCGCTCCCCCGGCACCCGCGATAAAAACATTTTTTTTTCGCGGATTGAATCCAAGCTCCGATTCAAGGGCTCTCAGCACTCCGGAAACATCCGTATTGTGACCTTTAAGTCTGCCCCCGTCGTTCTCTATAGTGTTTACCGCTCCCACCATGGAGGCCTCGTCGGTAATTTCATCCAGATATTTCATAACGGACTGCTTATGCGGAATTGTCACGTTAACGCCGCGGAGACCGAGAATTCTTATGGAATTTACCGCGACGCTTATATCTTTGGGATCAACTTCAAAAGCCACATAAACACAATCAAGCCCGAGATGCTCAAACGCCCTGTTGTGCATTGTCGGAGAAAGACTCTGGGACACCGGATGGCCAAAAATACCGTATATTCGCGTTGCGGCTTTTACTTCCAAATCATTTATCCTTCGGAAGATCGCGGAAAATCTTCTTTACGTCGGCAATATCCCGTTTTATCTGTTCCACAAGTTTGTTCACGCTTGAAAAACGTTTCTCCTCTCTAAGTCTTCGGACAAAATTGATTCTTATTTTTTTCCCGTAAAGATCGTCGTCGAAATCAAAAATGTGGGTCTCCACGGTAAGTTTATCCTCCGAAAATGTAGGTCGGACTCCTATGTTAGTAATACTTTCGCGGCGACCGTCTGGAAAATCCACATAGGTTGCATACACTCCGGATTTTGGAAGAATCTCCCAGTCGGTTTCAAGATTTATTGTTGGGAAACCGAGTTTCCTTCCTCTTTTTTCACCTTCCACCACCTGACCTTCCATATAGTAATCGTAACCGAAAAGACGGTTTGATCGTCGAATCTCCCCTTGAACCAGAAGGTTTCTTATAAGACTGCTGCTTACGATCTGATCTCCTACTTGGGCGGGGGAGGAGATAATCGTATTGAAGCCGTGGATTTCTCCCATACTTTTCAGAACATCCGCATTCCCCGTTCTTTTGTGCCCGAAAGAAAACCCCGGACCGATCACTATGTCCTTTACCCTTAACCGATTAAGAAGAATGTCCGTCACGAAATTCTCGGGGCTTAATTTCGATAGCCGCATAGAGAAATTAAAGCAGACTACCGCATCCACTCCCAGTTCCTCAAGCAGTCTGAATCTCTGGGCGAGCGGAAAAATAAGAGCGAAATCTTTTTTGTCGAGAACCTTCTGCGGATGAGGATCAAAAGTGATTACGCAAGAACGCGTAGAATTTCTCTCGGAACAGCGCTTGACCGTATCTATTATTTTTCTGTGCCCCAAATGAATGCCGTCGAAGTTTCCGATACCCGCTGATATTTGAAAATCCAAAGGCTGTTTAGGATCAATTATAATTTTCATATTTCCCTATAAACCCTTTGCCGTGAGAAACATATACGCTCGTCGAAAGCCGTGAAAAAAGCTAAAATATTACCATAAAATATTTTGCGTTCATCTCCCTTCACAGCAACAGTTCTTTTCAAATAAAAGTCTAGATACAAAAACAAATCTCGAGAATTCAAGACACAGGTTAAACGCATAACGTAAGATTTTCTTATCTTCTCCAAAAAGACGGCATAAAAAGTACCAGGACGGTGTAGAGTTCAAGCCTTCCGATTATCATTGCTATTGCGAGTATGATCTTCGTAGGTGAACTAAGGTGGGAGTAGTGACTAGTCGGACCAACCTGGTCAAAACCGGGCCCCACGTTCGTTATAGCGGCGGCGGCGGCGGAAATGGCGGACTCCAAAGACAGATCTTCAAGCATAAGAACCAAAAGAGCGATGAACGCGCAAAGAAAAATATACAGGATAAAAAAACTGGTTATGCTTGAGATCGCTTTTTCGCTTACAACCTTTCCTTCTATGCTTATGGGCGACACTACGTTTGGGTATACGAGTCTTTTTATTTCTCTGTAGGACTTTTTGAAAAGCACCATTATTCTCACGGCTTTCACGGACCCGGAAGTTGACCCGGCGCACGCTCCGAAAAACATAAGCATAAAGATCACCCACTTCACAAAAGCCGGCCAAGCGTCAAAATCGGTAGTGGTAAAGCCGGTTGTGGTAATAATGGAAACAACTTGAAAAGACGCGTAGCGCAATGACTCGGAAAAGGAGGCGTAAACTCCGGTCTTTGTAAGCTCTACGGAGATAAACATTATCGCCGCCAAGGTAAACAGAAGATAAAACCGAAATTCCGAGTTTCCAATAAGCCTTCGGGGCTTCCCGGTAAAAAGATAGAAATGCAGCACGAAACTCGTTCCCCCGAGAAACATAAAAAGCGTTATCAATCCTTGTATATAAGTACTGTCGTAAGCCCCTATGCTTGAGCTTCTACAGGAAAAACCGCCGGTCGAAAGCGTACTGAACGAATGGGTAACCGCATCGAAAAGACTCATTCCGCCGAAAAGCAAAAGTACCGCAAGCATCGCGGTAAGCGCGATATACACAACCCAGAGTGTCTTTGCCGTCTCGGCAATTTTCGGAGCGAATTTTTCCGTGGTCGGTCCCGGAGTTTCAATTCCGAAAAGCTGAGCGCTGCCCACAAAAAGTCGCGGCAAAATAGCTACCCCGAGAACTATTATCCCCATTCCGCCAAGCCACTGGGTGAAATTTCTCCAGAAAAGAATTCCCTTGGGAAAATCTTCTATGGAGGCTAAAACGGTGGCTCCAGTAGTGGTAAATCCGGCGGTTGATTCGAAAAGCGCGTCGACGGGACTCCCGAAACCTCCGTAAATAAAATACGGAATGGCACCGAAAACGCTGGCGAGAATCCAGCAAAGCGCGGCTATCAAGAAGCCTTCTCTTCTATGTATTTCCGTCGGACTTTCGGAAATGCGGAAAATAACCACGGTTAGCAGGCCCGTAAGGGAAGTAATCGCCGCCGAAAGTAAAAAGGCGGAAACATCATCTCCTCCGTAAAACATAGCGCAGACGGCCGGGACAAGCATTAAAAGTCCCAAGTAAGTAACGAACTTTCCAGTAATATGAAAACAGAACTTAAAGTTCACGAAACCAGTATCTCTTCAACCTTTTTTACGGCCCCGGGAAGGGAAAACACCACGAGACGGTCCCCGACTTGCGAAACGAAATCTCCCCCCGGAAAAATCGGTTTTTCATCTCTTATGCAAACTCCTATCACCGAACCCTGCGGTATCTTGCAATCGGCAAGCGCGGTCCCGAGAATTTTAGTGTTTTCGCTTACGTCAAACTCAAGAACTTCGCCCTCTCCCTCGTAAAGAAAAGACACATTGGCCTCTCCGCCAAGGTGCAGGGAATTCAAAATACCGTTTGCGACGGACATATTGGCGCTTATGGCTCTGTCGATACCGATGGCCTCAAGCACTTCCACGTAATCCGGATTAGAATAAAGCACCGTACAGCGTTCAATTCCCAGGTTTTTCGCGAGAAGCGCGCTCAGTACGTTGTTTTCGTCGTCGTTTGTGAGAGCGAGCAGGTAGTCGCTTTTTTCAACCCCCGCTTCTTTGAGTATCTCAAGATCCGTTCCGTCCCCCTCAAACACCATAACGCCCACAAGCTGCTCGGCGGCGATTTTGGCTTTTTTATGGTCGTTTTCAATAACTCTCACGGAAAGTCCTTTAGAGTGAAGCGCGGAGGCCACCTCGCATCCTATTCTTCCCCCGCCGACTATAATTACGGAATTTATCTTCTGTATCTTCAGGTTAAGCAGCTTTTTAAGCTTCTCAAGAGCCGACGGGACTCCCAAGGCGAAGACGAAATCGCCCGCGCGAAGTTCGGTATCGCCGTGTGGAATAGTTATCTTATGGTCTCTTTGCAATCCCACGAATGTCCAATTTCTCGGACTACTGACGAAATTCTTAAGCTTCTCATTTATTATAGGCGCTCCTTCTTGGACTTTAAGTTTCAAAAGCTCTATTTTCCCTTTCGCGAAAAACTCTACTCTTCCGGCAAAAGGAACACTTATAAGAGCGCTTATTTTCTCGGAGATTATTCTGCTTGAACTAACGATCGAGATATTGGAGTTTTCAATAATTCCTCCGTATTCGGCGTATTTAGCATTGCTTATTCTTGCGACAATCTTCTTGACTCCGCAGGAGTGAGCCAAGAAAGAAGCCAGTAGGTTGGTTCTGTCGTCTCCGGTTACGGCAAGTACTATTTCCGCCTTCTCTATCTCCGCTCTTCTAAGAACCGAAGGATCGTCGCCGTCCCCCTCAAACGCGAGAACATCCTGCGTTTCCTTCACCTTCTCTATGAGTTCTCCGTCTCTCTCGACTACCACCACTTCCTCGTTTCGACAAAGCTCTTTGGAGAGAAAATTCCCCACCTGTCCCAAACCTACTATAAGAATTCTTCTCATAACAAAAGACTATAATATCTTCGCCGACGGTAAAAAAACGCAGCGCATACCTATTCTTTCTCTTACCGCTAATCTTTCAGAAGAGGATCCACGTTCAGTAAAGGTACGGTATCTCCTCCCGAAAACTTGGGAAGCGTTCCGTTCCACTTCTCGGCGATTCGCAACTGTATTATCTGCGGATTATTCTTAAGCGCTTCAGCCTCTCTCTCAATAGCTTCGGCCCTGGCTTTGGAAGCCACTTCTATCTGAAAAGCTTCCGCTCCCGCGGCAAGCTTTTTCTCTTCCGCGGCGGCTTCGGCCTGAGTAACTCTTCTTATCTTCTCGTTTTTCGCCTGAAGCGCCTCCTGCTCGGCTTTTACCTTAAGTTCAATCGCTCTGTTGAATTCTTCGGAAAAATCAAAATCGGTTATGGCGACATTGGCGATTTTAAGAGCGGCAGTAGGAATTTCTTTCTCCTCCAAAGTAACGGAGATGAATTTGTTTATCGCCTCCTGTATTTCCACTTTTACCTCCGCCCTTTTAGTAACGAGTTGTTCCGCGGTGTATTTGGCGGTAATGGCTTTTACGGATTCCTGTATGGCTGGTTCTATCAACGTGAGGGAGACCGTGCTTCTTTTTCCTATTTTCTGGTATACCATGGGAGCTACATCTCCGGTAATCGAATACTGGAGAGTGACTTGAGTTTTTACGTTCTGTAGATCCTTGGAAGCGGAAACGGCCTTTGCCGTCGCCGCGGTGAGACGTATATCTATCTGCTCGACTTTATCGACGAAAGGTTTTTTCAAGTGGAATCCCTCGGGAAGAGCCTTGGATTGTACCGCTCCAAGAGTTCGAACGACTCCCACATGTCCGCTTTCCACTATTACGAAAACACCGGTGACCAGGAAAAATATCACTATAAAAGCTATTGGATAGAAAAAATTAAGTCTGGGAAGCTGGCCCTTGACTCTCATGCTGATACCTCCGTTAGAAACTTATTTATAAATCATCGTTAAATTGACGCAAAAAAAAAACCAAACTCACTGTACAAATCCTTTTCAAGCTATATTTAAATATTTTACACATCTCCGACTCTTTTAGCATTCAATAAAGAGGACGAGATCTAAAATAAATCTACTCGGCAAAAACTCTTATCTCTCTAGAAGTCTCGCTGTAAGCAACTTCGTTTGGACCGACGATTCGACCGGAATTATCAATCAGGTCCAGTTTAACGATGTATAATCCGGATTGCAGGCCGGTGATAAACGCCGGTTTCCACTCTTTAAGCACTATAGAGTGACTTTGCCCGTCTTTATTTTTTTTAGTAACGGTATACCTCGCATTATATCCATCTTCGGACAGCTCCATGTTATGCAGATAGAAATCCAGCATGATTTTTTTCGCCGAAGCTCCTCTGTATTCGCCTTCCGGTCTGTTGTAAAAAATCGCTTTAGTATGGTCGTAAACGTCATAATCTCTTTCTATGCAACTTCCTTCATTATTAACAACGCAAAAATTAACAAGATCCGAAGCGCCCTCGTTTTTGAAACTTTCGTAATAGGAACGAACGGGAAAGGAGAATGCGGTATAAACGCCGGGGGAAAACCTTCCAAGCGTTATCTGTCCGTCTTCATAGGCATCTGCCAGACTTTCGTTATTAACGATAACGCGCATGTGCTGCCCTTTAACGGAATTTACGATTTCGCCGATCTGCGACGGCGGGGTCTGCGCCCCAAGTTCCACTCCTTCCGCCCGAAGAACCAGAGAGACTTTATCAGGTTTTAATTTCTCGTTGTCTTGCGGTCGAATTATGGAAACTTTCGCTTCGTTTAAGGCCTCCGAACGCTCTCCGGCAAAGATATTAACTTCGGAAGGGCTTTGCAAAGAATGTTCATCCGCCGCGCAACCCGCAACCGCAAAAAGACAAGCGAACAGGAAAATCACCAGTTTTTTTTTGGAATGAAGCAAGTTCATGTCGAAACGAAAAAGGCTCGATGCTTTATTCTCCGCGCGCAAGTATGAATATTTTTCCATATCTAAATTTTATCTAAGCTAGGCAAATTCGCCGGCGAGTCAAAAAACGACGCTCCACGCATTTCTAATCCCGAGGTTCCCTCACGTCTTTTATTATAATCTGAAGCCGCTTTCCGCCGTCTCGGTAGTTATAACGTAAAGAGAAAACCATATCTATTTCTTCGGGAAGTTTCTTTTCCCTGGCCTTAAACCAAATGCAATCAAATTGAAAACCGTCCTTCCCGGCTTTGAAAGAGATGTGGTCATTTTTGAGCAATCTCTGTCTTTCCACCTGAACCGACCTGGAGAGAAAAAGAGGTTCGGGATTTTCTTCCCCGAACGGAGAAAGGGCTTTAACCTGGGAGAAAAAAGTATCACTTATGGAGGAGAAATCGATTTCTAAATCTATGCTAAGCTTCCTGTCGGGTTTTTGGCCGCTTTTTTTAAGTTCTTCAGAAAATTTATTTCTGAAAGAATCTATTTTTTCTTCCGAAACTGTCACCCCCGTAGCGTAGGAGTGACCTCCGAACTTCAACAGAACATCTTCGCACTTGGAAAGCACGGAAAAAATATCCACTCCTCCAAAAGACCTTCCGCTTCCCGTTCCCACGCCATTTTCGTCCACCGCGATCAAAAAAGCGGGTTTTCCATACGATTGGGCAACCTGGGAAGCTATGATGCCCACCACTCCCTTATTCCATTTTCTTGAGCAAAGAACGAGCGAATTCGCATTTAAAAGAGTCGAATCCGATTCTACCATCAGCGTCGCGTTCCGGAGCATTTCTTCTCCGATTTCGCGCCGCTCGGAATTTTGCTCGTCAAGAGATTTGGCAAGAGAATACGCCTCTTCGTAGTTATCCGAGAGAAGCAGTTCTACCGCTCCGTTTGCCGAGTCCATTCTTCCGGCCGCGTTTATTCTGGGACCCAGCCGGTAACCAAGATCGAACATCTCGATGTCGTCGCCTACCCCGCTTATCTTTTTTAAAGCGACAATCCCCGGTCGTTTCGGCCTACGCATCCTTTTTAAACCTTCTTTGAGAATAATTCTGTTCACGTTTTTAACCGGCACGGAGTCAGAAGCCGTGCCTAAAGAAACAAGATCCAGAAAGTCTCCCATATTCGGTTCCGGAGTACTTTCGAAAAAACCCTCCTCCCTGAGCGTCCTTCTGAGCGCAAGAGCGAGATTGAACGCGACGCCCACGCCGGCGATTTCTTTTCCCGGATATCGGCAATCCGCTCGACGCGGATTAAGAATCGAAACCGCATCCGGCAGCGAATCACTTAAGGTGTGATGATCCGTAACTATAAAATCCATACCGAGCTTGCGAGCTTCGGCTACCTCCTCAACGGCGGTAATTCCACAGTCGACCGAAACCACAAGCTTGACTCCGTCGCGCGCCAGTTCCCCAATCGCTTCGGAATTTAAGCCGTAGCCTTCGGTAAACCTGTTGGGGATACGGTATACGACATCGCAATTCAGAGCGGAAAGAAAACTCACAAGAAGAGAAGTCGCCGTAACACCGTCCACGTCATAGTCCCCGTAAACGGCGATTTTCTCTTTCTCATAAATCGATTTTCTAAGACGCTCGACAGCCCCTTCCATCCCCTTCATAAGAAAAGGGGACGGCAAATCCGAGAGAGAAGCTGAGAGAAACGCTTCGGCGTCTTGAGCGGAACTTATCCCTCTGTTTACCAGAAGCGCCGCTGTTTCAGGCAGAAGATCGAGAGTTTTGGATATTTTTCCAATCGGCCCCTTGGCGGGACGCTCTACTACCCATTTTGTTTCTTTCATAGGAACTCTTTGGAAAAGATTCAGCGAGAAGCGCTTTTTTCTCGCAAGTGCTCGACGAGTCCCAGAAGACCTAGATAGTAACCGCGGGCTCCGAAACCCGAAACTACGCCGAGCGAAACTCCGGAGACGAACGATTTCTGTCTGAAATCCTCTCTTTTGTATATGTTGGAAATATGAACTTCCACAACAGCGACTCCAGTTGAAAGGATCGCGTCTCTTATCGCGACGCTTGTATGAGTATAGGCTCCGGGATTTATTATTATTCCGTCAAATTTTTCGTGCGCATCCTGTATTGCCGTGACTATCTGCCCTTCGGAATTGGACTGAAAAAAAGAGAGTTTTATATCTTCGCTAAATTCCCGAGCGCTTGCGGTGAGAGAAGACTCAATTTCGGAAAGGGTAAGAGCTCCGTAAATTTCCGGTTCTCTTTTTCCGAGCATATTAAGATTAGGACCGTTTATAACGATTATTTTCATGTAACTGTAAACCCCGCAGTAAGAATAAATTAAACAACCGAAAAAAACCAGACGAGCGAACCGTTATCGGTCGAGAATAGCGATTATCTCCTCTCTACGGCGTCTGTATACGGAGTTTTCCGGCTCGGTTTGGCAGAGAACTTCGACTATGCGCAAAGCGTCTTCGTAAAGCCCTTGCGAAACATAAAGATTAAGCATAGCGCCGGTTTCGAAAATCTCGGCTTGCGTTTCGCTTTTCTTTTCCGGCCGCGGAAAAAACTCCTCGGAACTCCGAGCGCTTTCAGCTTTCTTCTCACCGCTTGTCGAACCGGAACCGTGCAGAAGCGCTACTCTCATGGCTTTACCCGTTTTACCGGAACTTTTGTATATATGCTTAAGCAACGCGGAAGCTTCGGCGTTTCGCGGATCGATAGAGAGCGCCTTTTTGAGTTCCTCTTCGGCAAAAGAGGAATTCCAGCACATAAGATGAGCTTTCGCCAAAAGGACGTGTGCTCGGCAGGTTTCACCTTTTTTAAGAGTAAAATCAAAAATCTTACTCCTAGCCATGGTTACTTTACCGAGAGCCAGATATACCTCGGCGAGACTGAGAAGCGTCTCGGAATCGGGGAAAATCTTCGCGTTATATTCGTATTTCTCTTCAAGAGCCCGAAGCTCTTGCTGACTCAACGACTTAAGTTCATCCATAAGCGTTTCTGCTTCGAATTCAAAATGCGTCCTTTTTCGCCGTCTCCGCTCACCAAGAATACCGAAAGACCTAAATACGGACAAGCTGCGGCGCGGTCGTTACTTTTTCGCAAATGAAAACATTTGAATTTCCTCTATTCCCAGAAGCTTCGCAAGCGAGAAGTAGACTATAATTCCCGCACCCACCGAGGTGAGCATAACAAGGGTTTTATGAACTGAAAAACCGCTCTCGCTCCAGGAAGAAAGATTCGCGACGGCACTTACCGCAAAACCCATGACAACAGCGATCGCGACGATTCTGAGAAAAAAGAAGAAAATGCCGCGAGGGGAAAATTTCCCCAGCCTGCCATTTAGAAAAATCACCAGTAAAAAGAAGTTCGCAACGGAAGATATCGCACTTGCCAGCGCAAGCCCGAAGTGATCGAGCGAGAAAACAAACCCCAGTACAAATCCGCACGCGGCATTTAGCAGAAAACAAAAAAAGGCTAATTTGACGGGAGTTTTGGTATCCTGCAGAGCGAAGAAGGCGGGAACGGTGATACGAATTCCTCCAACGGCGAAAAGTCCCAGCCCGTAGCCTAAAATTGCCTGAGAGGTATTTACGACGGCCATGCCGTCAAATTCACCATGCTGGTAGAGAAAATTGCAAAGCGGAACGCGCAGAGCTATTATTCCCACCATCGCTGGAACCATTATAAACAGCATGCGCCGAAGCGAGCGAGAATATTCTTCGGCGAAATTTTCGTAATCCTCTCTGGCGGCATGACTCGAAAGCGACGGCAGCGCGACTGTGGCGAGAGAAACGGCCACCACTCCCAACGGAAACTCTATTATCCTCTCCGCAAAATAAAGATAAGAAACCGTCCCTTCGGACATAAATGACGCATACTGGGTGTTTACCAGAATATTCAGGTTGTAAACCGCTATTCCGAAAAGCTGGGGAAACATGAGAAGCCCAAGTTTTCTCACGATGGGAGTATTGAGATTTTTCGTAAACCCGAACGAAAATTTTTTCTCCCGAAGATAAAACATGTGCAGAAGCAACTGCAGAACCCCTCCCAAAAGAATTCCGAAGCAAAGCGAAACAATCGGCACTTCAAGCTTTTGGTAGAGAAACAATGCGCTTGCCACTATGCACAAGTTAAAAAGAACCGGGGAAAAAGCCGGAGCGAAAAAATGCCTTACCGAGTTGAGCACACCCATCCCCAAAGCCGTAAGGGATATTAAAAGCACATAGGGAAAAATCAGTCTGTTGAGGTATACCGCAAGATCAAAAGTCTTCTCATCAAACCCGTAGGCGAAAAGTTTCACCAGCCAGGGAGAAAAAATCACTCCCAGCAACACCACCGAAACGAGCACGATGAACAGCACGGTGAACACGGAACGCAAAGCGGCCGAGGCCTCCCGTCTGTTTCCGGATTCAAGATACTCTGAGAACAGCGGTATGAAGATCGCCGCCAGAGAACCCTCGGCGAATAAGCGACGCAGCAAATTGGGGATACGAAACGCCACATAGAAGGCATCGGTCTGAAAACCCGCTCCGAAAAGCGCGGCCACCAGAACATCCCGCGCGTATCCGGCGAGCCTGCTTAAAAAAGTCAGAAAACCCACAAGCCCCCATTTCCCTTTGTTGTCCCCCTCTTTATCCACAAAAATTCTCCTCGTCCGTCAAATCGTCTATTCGCTCAGGATCTATATACTCGAATTCTATCTCCGCGCTTAGAGCGTTTAGCACCTCAAGTGATTCCGAAGCAAGTTCCGGCGTAGAGATTATCTTCACTATATTTTTCCCCGGCACTTCCGTTCTCACCCACATAAGATGCCCATAAGTGCCGAGTATAGACTGCAAAAGCACATTGGAACTTCTATCCGCAAGCTTTATAAAGAAAACAGACATTTTTTCACGCGAAACAAGAATTCGATTTCTATAAAGAATTCAATTGATCTCTCAATGAAAGTATATACAAAATAAGCCAACAAGTAGAATTATATACCCAACGGATAGTGGTTTTTACTTTAATCTCGGGGCAAAGATTTACACAGTTAAAGTAACATCTAGATTTTCACGCTTCCTGTCGTGTATTGGAAAAACCTAACTATTTCAAAAAGTTACTTGACTTTTCTTATATTTTTTTATAGTTTATGAATTGGCATGGGAGCAATATATTTTGGTATAGAATGGTAAAAAGTAGCGAAAAATGTTTAGAGGCAAATACGAACACACGATGACAGCAACCGGAAGAGTCAGCATTCCTTCGAAGTTCAGAGAGGTTTGCAGGAAAAAATATTCCGACGAAACCTTTGTAATTACCAACTTCGACCGTTACCTGATCGCGTATCCGTTAAGAGAATGGCGCGAGCTTGAAAACAAGCTCTCCAAAACGTCCATAACCAACAGCAAGGTAATCGCTTCCATACGATATCTTATGGGCAACGCGACCGATTGTCCGGTGGACAACCAGGGAAGAGTGCTGATTCCACAATCTCTTCGCTCGTACGCTTCAATCAAAACGGAGGTTGTCGTCGTCGGCATGCTCAAAAAAATAGAACTGTGGGCAAAAGAAATATGGGAAAAGGAAAACGGCACGGACGCGTTTGAAGCTTTCATACAAAGTGGCGAGGTGTTAGAGAAATATGGACTCTGAGAAGATAAAAGCCGAAAATCTAGCCGCGCGGGAGTGGGAACAGCTCCATTGTCCCGTTATGGCCAAAGAGGTGGTGCGCTACCTTGATCTGCCCGAAAACGCGGTGGTGGTCGACGCGACGGCGGGTCTCGGAGGACATTGCGAACACCTGCTGCGCGAATACCCTTCCATATCAAAGCTAATAGCTATGGACGTGGACAAAAACGCTCTCTCTCTTGCAAAAGACAGGCTTTGCGACCACTTGGAGAAAATAGAGTTTGTAAACAAAAATTTCATACACATAAGAAACGCGACTCGCTTGATGGGAGTAAAATACGTGGACGGCATCGTCGCCGACTTAGGCATTTCTTCTTTCCAGCTTGAGTGTAGCGGTAAGGGATTCAGTTTTAAAAAGAACGAATTTCTTGACATGAGAATGGACGGATCGCTTCAATTTTCCGCTTACGATCTCGTAAACGGCATGAAAGCCGACGAACTTGAATATATATTGAGAAATTACGGAGAAGAAAAATTCGCGCAGAGAATATCAAACTCGATAGTAAAAAGCAGAGCTAAAAAAGACATACAAACGTCATATGAGCTCGCCTCCATAGTCTCAAGTTCCATCCCGAAAAAATTTCACCCGAAAAAAATACATCCGGCGACGAAAACGTTCCAAGCGCTTCGTATCTCGATTAACAACGAACTCGACAATCTTACTACCTTCATTGAAGAAGCCGCGAAAATTCTGAAACCTGGAGCGAGACTGGCGATAATTTCTTTCCATTCGCTTGAAGACAGGATAGTGAAAAGAATGTTTAAGGAACTCGACTCTCCCTGTATCTGTCCCTCAGACCTTCCCGTATGCGCGTGCGGAAAAGTTCGACGTGGCAAGATATTAACGCATTCGGTAGTAAGACCCGAAAAAGGCGAGTTAACGGAGAATCCCAGGTCGAGAAGCTCGAAAATGAGAGTGATCCAAAGGTATATGACGACAGATGAGAAAAAATCTTAAAAAGGCAAGCACGGGATTTTCCAAGCGCTCGGCAATCTTGTTCGGGTTAGTTTTCGTAACCGCGATTTGCTTTTTGCAAGTCAAGATCGAACATACCAAAATCGGCTACGAAATTTCAAGAAACAGAGCGGCGGAAAAGGAGCTTATAAAAGAAGGACAGACGCTTAACTACGAACTCTCAAAGCTGAAATCTCCTGAATTTCTGAAACCGGAGGCGAAAAAAATGGGGTTCAGGTTCGCCACATATAAAGACGTGATTTTTGTCGAAGAAGTAGTAGTTGCAGGGAAAGAAGAATGAAAGCTTTCAAAAAAGCGAAATGGAAACTCTATTTCAGCACGGTCTTTATAGTATTTCTCTTCACGGCGCTGGGGTATAGATCCTTTGAACTTCAGGTACTGCAAAGAGACAGATTCTCGCAAGAAGCGAAAAATCAGCACAGCAAGATCTACAAAATACCTCCCGCACGCGGAACCCTGTACGACAGGAATGAGAAACCTCTGGCGACAAGCGTCTCGGCGGCTTCGATCTATTTAAATCCCGACGAAATAAAAAATCCCGGAAAATTAGCTCTGCGGATGTCAAAGCCGCTTGGAATGTCTCGAAAAAAACTAATGGATCTGGCGAGTTCAGAGAAGTCTTTCGTATGGGTAAAGAGGGGGGAAAGCCACGAAACCGCGGAGAAAATAAAGGCACTCAATCTTTCGGGAGTCGGGATCACCGAAGAGCCGAAGAGGATCTATCCTAACGGTTCAATGCTCGGACAGACGCTGGGTTTCACGAACATCGACCTTAAGGGGGTGGAGGGCTTGGAGTACGGCTTTGAGAAACTTCTTGCCGGCAAGCCCGCCACGGCGAGAATAAGAACGGACGGCAGAGGAAACCCTATATCCGACAACTCCCTGGACAAAGCGCATACCTCGACTAAAGGAAATGACGTATGGACTACCGTCGACTCCTATATTCAACATATAATGGAAGCGGAGCTTGAAAAAGGCGTAAAAAAAATGGGTGCGGACAGGGGAGGCGCGATATTGATGAATCCAGAAACGGGCGAAATTCTGGCCATAGCCTCCTATCCGTTTTTCGACCCGAACAGATTTGGCGAATTTTCGTCGGATAAAAGAAAGAATTTGCCCGTATGGATGTCCTTTGAACCCGGGTCCACGCTCAAGGTGTTTCTCGCCGCGGCGCTGCTTGAAGAGAAAGTGGCGGACGAAACCACCGAATATTATTGTGAAAACGGCAAGAAAAAAATCGGTTCTAACGTTATAAGGGACGTGCACAAACACGGAACCCTAACCGTTTCCGAAGCTATAACTTACTCAAGCAACATATGCGCCTGGAAAATGGGGAAAAGTCTTGGGAAGGAAAAACTCCATGATTTTCTCAGAGACTTCGGTTTCGGAGAAAAAAACGGCGTTGACCTTCCCGGAGAAGCAACCGGAAAAATACAGAAATTAAGGAACTGGGGAAACATAGAACTGGCGACCATATCGTTCGGACAAGGCATATCGGTGACTGCCTTACAACTGGCGACGGCGCTTTCAAGCATCGCAAACGGCGGATACCTGATAAAGCCGTACATAGTGAAGAAAATTGTTTCGCCCGAAGGCAAAACGCTTATGGAAAAAACCCCGGAAGTGCTGAAAAAAGTCGTCTCCTACGACACGACTTTAAAAATCACGGAAATTCTCGAACGGGTAGTGAAAAACGGCACCGGCAAAAACGCCTCGATTCCCGGCTACAGAATCGCCGGGAAAACCGGAACGGCGCAGGTTCCGGACCCCGAAACCGGCGCTTACCACAAAAGCAGATACCTTTCATCATTTATCGGATTCGCTCCGGCCGACGATCCCCGTCTGGTTCTCGTGGTAATTGTCGACAACCCGAGAAAACAGACCTCCGGAGGAGTAGTCGCAGCGCCTATTTTCAAATCCATAACGGAAAGAGCGCTGTTTTACATGCAAGTGCCTCCAAGCACGAAACTGCTTGAGGAAACCGTCATGCCGGACATGACGAACAAAAGCGCGAGAACGGTGATGCAGTGGGCGGAAGAAGAGGAAGTTTCGGTCAAATTCATAGGAAGCGGTTACGTGGTGAGCCAGCATCCGCCTTCGGGAGAAAAGATAAAAAGGGGAACTGACTGCACCTTTACCCTGAAACAGAACATATGAAACTAAAAGATGTTCTGAAAAACGTGGAAATCGAGCAACTAACGGGATCGAGAGATTCGGGAGAGACTGAAATTATCGGAATAGCCCTCAACTCGCAAAACGTGAAGCGCGGTTCTCTTTTTATCGCGATAAAAGGGACGACAGCCGACGGACACGTCTACGCCGTCTCCGCGGTGGAAAACGGCGCGGCGGCGCTTCTGGTTGAAGAAGTTTCCGAAGAAATTCGCAACCTTGCCGTACCCGTGGCGAAGACGAAAGACTCGAGAGTCGCGGCGGCGAAAGTCGCAGCCAATTTCCATGGTCATCCATCGCTGGAAATGAAACTTGTGGGAGTGACGGGAACCAATGGAAAGACCACCGTGTCTCACATGATTGAGGCCGTCTGGACGGCGGAAGGACTTAACTCGGGACTCGTGGGAACAATAGAAAACAGATATATGGGAAAAAACTCCTCCGCATCCCTAACCACGCCCGATCCAGTAAGCTTGACCCGAATGCTGCGCGAGATGAGGAACTCCGAAGTAACCAACGTAGTGCTTGAAGTTTCTTCGCACGCTCTGGATCTAAGAAGAGTCGATTCCTGTCATTTTGACGCGGCGATATTCACCAACCTGACTCAGGATCATCTTGATTATCACCTTACTCTCGAAGATTACTTCAGAGCCAAGGAAAGATTCTTTACCGAAGTTCTGGAACAAAGCGAGAAAAAAGAAGTCTATTCGATAATAAACGCCGACGACGCTTTCGCAAAAAGGATAAGATTCCCGAAAAAAAGCGAAAAAATAACTTTTTCCACGCAAAACAAACGGTCGGAAGTGTTCGCAAAGCAGTTTACTATCGATTCGCGCGGCATAAAAGCCTCGCTTGCCACCTCCTGGGGGCGGGTGGAGCTAGATTCGAAACTTATGGGTAAACATAATCTCTACAACATTATGGCGGCAGCCGCGGCGCTGCTTGCGCTCGGTTCATCCCCGGAGACGGTCTCAAAAGAACTAAGCGCGCTTGAGCGAGTGCCCGGAAGACTTGAAAAAATAGAAAACGACTTGCGAACAGATGTTTTCGTAGACTACGCGCACACTCCGGACGCTCTCCATAACGTACTTGGATGTCTGAAACCGTTTTGCGCGAAAAAACTCATTACCGTAGTGGGATGCGGAGGAGACAGAGACAGAAAAAAACGTCCTATAATGGCCTCAGTGGCAAAAGAGCATTCCGATACGCTGATAGTGACTTCGGACAATCCCAGAACGGAGGATCCGGGAAAAATAATCGCCGATATGGTCGAAGGAATAAAAGACGAAGATTCCGGAATATTCGTAATAAGCGACAGGGAAGAGGCTATAAAACACGCCGTGGATATTGCCGAACCGGGAGACGTAATCCTGATAGCCGGCAAGGGGCACGAGGATTACCAGATAATCGGCGATAAGAAATTTCATTTCGACGACAGAGAAATGGCGAAAAAACACCTTAAAGCGAAGCAGAGGAGAGATCTTTGAAATTCACTCTCGATTTTCTACTGAAATCCACCGGGGGAAGTCTTCTGAAGGGCAAGATGCCTGGCGGAGCTTCCGGAATATCCATCGATTCCCGAAAGATAAAGGAAAATCAGCTTTTCATAGCTATAGAGGGTTCAAACTTCAACGGTCATGACTACGTCGCTGAGTGCCTTGAAAAAGGAGCTGCGGGAGCGATAGTGGAGAAATATCCGACGGGATCGTTGGAAAAACCAGGATGCGGGGCGGTGATAAAGGTTGAATCCACGAAAAAGGCGCTGCTTGAGATGGCAAGGCACTGGAGAAATTCTTTTCCGGACTTGAAAGTCGCCGCCGTTACGGGTTCCAACGGAAAGACTACCACCAAGAATATGACACACAGCATTTTATCCATACCGGGTAAAGCGCTTAGCACTTACGGAAATCTCAACAATCAGATAGGTCTTCCGCTCAATCTGCTCAGGTTGGAGAAAGAACACGAGTTCTGCGTGCTTGAAATGGGAATGAACTCTTTCGGAGAGATAAGAGCCCTGACCGCGGTAGCGTCGCCAAAAGTCGGAGCGATTACAAACATAGGCAAAGCCCACCTTGAGAAAATGAAGAACCTCGAGGGAGTGGCCAGAGCCAAAGGCGAACTGGTTGAAAATTTCGGCAAGGAGAACATCTTCTGCGTAAATGCCGACGATCCGTGGGTGGTTAAAATAGCTCAAACGGCGCGTTGCGAAAAGATCACCTACGGAGTCAGTTCCGAGGGAACCCTGATAGGGGCAAGCGATATTCGCAACGGCTCTACGGAATCGATCGAGTTTACCATACGCATAGACTCGGAGTCCTCAAGAACCAGAATAAGAGGAATAGGAATTCACAACGTTTCAAACGCTCTTTCGGCCTCCGCCCTAGCCTACTCTCTTGGATGCGGAATGAATGAAATACTGGCCGGTCTCGAAAAATACGTTCCTTCCGAAATGCGCCTTGAAGTTCTCCACACCCCGTTCGGCTTCAGAATAATAAACGATTGTTACAACGCCAATCCCAACTCGATGCGCGCGGCGCTCGATGAACTCATTTTGCACAAACGCAACGGAGCGAAAACGGCGGCTATTGTCGGCGACATGCTTGAACTTGGGGAAAGCGGTGAAGAAGAACATAGAAAAATCGGCGAATACGCTTCAAGCCTTGGTCTGGACATATTGGTGGCCATGGGAGAGTTCTCGGAAATTCTCACATCTTCCGTACGAGGCGAAACGCGGTGCTACGTGGCGAAAAACCCGCAAGAAGCCGCAACTATTATATTAGATACGTGCGCTGAGCACGATACTGTGCTCGTGAAGGGATCCAGGGGAATGAAGATGGAGACGGTAATACAAGCTTTATACGAAGAATGAGCCATGCTTTACTTTCTACATTTTTTAAAAGACGAGTTTCTTTTTCTAAACATTTTTAAATACATAACCTTCCGCTCTTTCGGAGCCGGTCTAACTTCTTTTATCATCTGCGCTTTTCTCGGCAAAAAACTTATCGACTTTCTAAAAACCTTGCAGTTTCGCGAGACCGTGCGCGAAGACGGTCCCAAAAGTCACATCGCTAAAGCGGGAACTCCCACCATGGGAGGCATATTAATCGTAATGGCCATAACTTTCTCCTCTCTCCTTTGGGCGAACTTTCTTGTGGACAAAGTACTTTTCGCGCTTCTGTTCATGATAAGTTTCTCGATTCTGGGTTTCTGGGACGATTTCACGAAAATAAAAAGAGGGAAGGGAATCAGCGCCAGAGTTAAGTTTCTTTGCCAAGTGCTTATCGCGACGGCGTTTATACTGGTTTTATCGATGAGCGAAAGCGCGGATTTCTCAATGTCTCTCAGAGTCGATCAAAGCGCGATATATTCCTCGACATCGGTGGTATTTCCCTTCATAAAGCAGGCAATCGTGGATCTTGGATATTTCTATATACCTTTCGCGCTTCTGGTAGTCGTCGGTTCTTCAAACGCGGTTAATCTGACCGACGGTCTCGACGGTTTAGCCATAGGTTCAATCGCCATTGTGACTATGACTTATATAATTTTCGCTTACCTGGCGGGAAATCTTCAGTTCGCAAGCTATCTGCAAATACCTCATATAACGGGAGCCGGAGAACTTGCCGTCTTTCTCGCCGCCGTAGGCGGTGCTTGTCTTGGATTTCTTTGGTATAACTCCTATCCCGCCCAAGTCTTCATGGGAGACGTGGGTTCTCTTTCTTTGGGAGCCGCCATAGGATTCAGCGCCCTGATGATAAAACAGGAAATACTTCTCATGGTAGCCGGAGGAATATTCTTCGTCGAAACCCTTTCGGTGATAATACAAGTGGCTTTTTTTCGTTCCACGGGCAAAAGAGTATTTAAAATGACCCCCCTTCACCACCATTTCGAACTCGCCGGATGGAGCGAATCGAAAGTGGTGATACGTTTCTGGATAATATGCGTGATCTTCTGCATCATCGCTCTTTCAAGTTTGAAAATAAGGTGATATGAAGCAACCGGATAAAAACAGATTCCTGGTAATCGGTCTCGGAATAACGGGAATTGAAACCTCAAAATTTCTCCTTTCCAAAGGAGCTTCCGTAAAGGCGACCGACTCTAGAGAATTGCGCGAACTGGACGCCGCGGCCGGCAAACTTGTAAGCGACGGAATAGATGCGCAATTCGGCGGTCACGACCCGGAACTTTTCGAATGGGCGGACGTTATAGTTCTGAGTCCCGGAGTAAGATTTAACCTGCCCGAAATCGCGAAGGCCAAAAAAAAGGGAAAGAAGGTCATAAGCGAAATAGAACTTGCTTGGAACTTCGTATCGAAACCGATAATCGGCATAACCGGAACAAACGGAAAGACCACTACCACATTCCTTCTTTCTCAAATGCTGACTAGAGGCGGTATGAAAATCTTTACGGGTGGAAATACGGGAACGCCGCTTGTCTGCGTAGCCGAAAAAGACGAGCAATACGATTTTTTGCTTCTTGAACTTAGCAGCTTTCAGTTACAGGGAACAGAGAAATTCACACCGCACATAGCCGTAATTCTCAACATATCTCCCAATCACCTTGACCATCACAGTAGCATGGAAGAATACAAAGCGGCCAAGCTCGCCCTTTTCGCAAATCAGACTGAAAAAGACTGGGCGGTATTCAACGCCCAATATCCCGAGGTGGTAAAAGAACTGAATAAGTCCAAGGCGAAAAAAATATCGTTTGGAACTGGCGAAAAAACCGATGTTCGCCGCTTCGGAGATGAAATCATATTTGGGAATACGTCTTTTTCGCTTCGAAATTCAAAACTTGCGGGAAAGCACAACAGCGAGAACATAATGGCCGCCGCGGCGGTCGCCGTCACAATAGGATGCGACCACGAGGCGATACAGGAAAGCATAGACGAATTCCTCCCCCTTCCTCACAGAATGGAATTCGTATTGAACATAAAAGGAATAAACGTGTACAACGACTCCAAGTCCACAACTCCGATCGCGACTCTGCGCGCCATAGAAAGCCTGCCCTCCCCCATAGTTCTGGTAGCCGGGGGAAAAGACAAGGGAACAAGTTATGAGTGTTTGAAAAACATCGTGGACAAGAAGGTGAAAGCGCTGGTTTTAATCGGAGAAACCCGGGAAAAGATGCACGCGCAGCTGGGCGCTGAAACCAAGACCATATTTTCAGACTCACTTAAAGAAGCCGCGCAACACGCTTTTGAGATGGCACTTCCTGGAGACACTCTCCTGTTTTCACCAGGATGCTCAAGCTTCGACATGTTCAGCTCATATGAGCAGAGAGGAGATATGTTCAAGGATATAGTAAGAAATGTTTGATTTTAAAAACAGAGACTTCGATATACCGCTACTCGGGTTGGTGCTGATAGTCGCCGGAGTGGGAGTGATCGCCGTATATAACTCAAGTTCCATATTTTCACTTGAGCATTACAGCGACTCGATGCGTTTTATGAAGCTTCACCTCATATATTTATTCATCGGAATGACGGCAATGATAACGTTAATGTATTTAAATCCGCTTTTTCTGAGAAAACTCGTTTATCCCGGCTATCTCCTGGGACTCGGCTTGCTGATAATTGTTCTAATTCCGGAGATCGGCAAAGAGGTGGGGGGCGGACGAAGGTGGATTTCCATAGAAGGATTTTCGTTTCAGCCTTCGGAATTCTGCAAATATATGCTTGTTATCTACATGGCGCATTTTCTGGCCAAAAAACAGGATAAAATGGATAGTTTTTGGGTTGGTATTTTCTCTCCCCTGGTAACCGGGGGCGCTTACGTAGTCCTTATTCTGGTGGAACCGGATCTGGGAACCTCGTTTCTTGTCGCGGCGGTACTTTTCCTGATGCTGTTTGTCGGAAACGCCAGAATCAAGCACCTTCTGGGCATCGCGACGGTATCGGCGATTTTGCTCGCCTTGGCAATTGTAAACGAGGGGTACAGGATGAAGAGAATAACTTCATTTCTCGATCCGTGGAAAGATCCTCTCGGTTCCGGATATCAGGCCGTTCAGTCGTTCATGGCTTTCGGACTCGGGGGAATATACGGAAGCGGCCTTGGAAACAGTTCCCAGAAGTTGTTTTTTCTTCCGCAGGCGCACACTGATTTCATTTTCTCGATTATAGGAGAAGAATTCGGATTCATAGGGGTAATGACTCTGATAGCTCTTTTTCTAGCGATTCTGGCAAGATGCGTAATTATATCCTTCAGAGTCAAGGATACCTTCTCGAAATACATGGTATTCGGTTTCACGATGCTCATAATGCTCCAGGCCGCGCTTAACATGGGAGTGGCGGTGGGGCTTTTTCCAACAACCGGACTTACGCTGCCCCTCATAAGTTACGGGGGAAGTTCACTTATATCCACTCTCGCCGCTTTCGGAATTATATTGAGCATATCGAGATTCAACACGAGGAAAGAATGAAAGTGATAATAGCCGGAGGAGGAACTGGAGGACATTTGTTCCCCGCGATATCCATCGCGGAGGAAATACTTGCGAGAAACGACGGAAGCGAAGTTCTGTTCGTGGGGTCGGAACAGGGAATTGAGAAGAAGATTCTTCCCGAAAGAGGTTACAAAGCTGAATTTGTAAACTCAAAAGGAATTGTGGGAAAAAGCTTTTTCGAAATCGCGAAGGCCGTGATATCGATGTTGGGAGCGATGGGAAAGTCTATGAAAATATTAAAGAACTTCAGACCCGACGCGGTAATAGGAGTTGGTGGATATGCTTCCGTGCCGACTCTGCTCTGCGCTTCCGCAATCCGCATACCCACTGCGATTTGCGAACAAAATTCCGTACCGGGACTCGCAAACAGAATTCTCTCAAGACTCGTCGCCAAAATATTCATAACCTTCGAAGAAAGCATGGATCATTTTCCCACGAAAAAAACCGTGCTCACCGGAAACCCAATAAGACGGGATATCGCCGAAAGCGCCGAGGAGAGATCGCCGCGGCGAAGTTCCAAATACAACGTATTCGTCCTCGGAGGAAGCCAGGGGGCGAGAAAACTGAACGAGATCGTGCCTTCCTGTCTCGGGAGATTCGACGCCCACGTTACCGTTACTCACCAGACCGGGGGGGATCAACTGCAAAAAGTAAAGGAAACCTACCGGGATTTAGGAATTCAGGCTGAAGTATTCGGATTCAGAGAAGACATATCCCTAATTTACGAAAAAACGGATCTTGTGATCTGCAGAGCGGGAGCTGGGACGTTATCCGAAATAACGGCATTCGGAATACCGGCGATACTTGTTCCGCTTGCCTCCTCCACGCACGGTCATCAGCTCAAAAACGCCAGAGTAATGGAGAGAAACGACGCGGCCGTGGTGATTGAGGAAAGGGAACTCGAAATTCAAGGTCTATGCGCGGTTATTGAAAAAACGCTTGAGCCAGGCGCCTTGGCACGCATGGCCGCAAACTCTAAGAAACTCGCGCGAGCCGACGCGGCCTCGAGAATAGTGAATGAAATCGAACAAGTAATCGGATAGAAGAAATTAATGTACGGAAAAATCAAAAAAATCCACTTTATCGGCATAGGCGGCATAGGGATGAGCGGCATAGCCGAAGTACTTATCAACATGGGTCTTGAGATAAGCGGTTCCGATATCGCCCGAAGCGATATAACCCGACGTCTCGAATCCTTGGGAGCGACGGTGTACACCGGTCATGATTCGAAGAACGTGAAAGGAAGCGAGGTAGTCGTCTATTCTTCGGCAATCGACAAGAACAATCCGGAAATGATTTCCGCCGTCGAGGCGAGAATCCCGCTTATACCCAGGGCGGAAATGCTCGCGGAATTAATGAGGCTCAAGTTCGGAATCGCGGTTGCCGGAAGTCACGGGAAGACCACCACCTCTTCAATGATATCATCCGTACTTTCCAAAGGAGGACTCGATCCCACTATAGTAATCGGCGGGAAGCTTAGCACAATTAACTCAAACGCTCATTTGGGAACCGGGAAGTTCATGGTGGTGGAAGCCGATGAAAGCGACGGATCGTTTGAAAAGCTTTCCCCCGTAGTCACGGTACTCACCAATATCGACAAGGAACATCTTGATTATTACGGAAACATGGAAGCTCTCGTGGCGGCTTTTTCCGACTTTATCAACAAGATTCCTTTCTACGGACTTGCCGTAACATGCGCCGACTGTCCCAGAACGCGTGAAATAAGCGCGAAATTCAATAAAAAGATTCTTACCTACGGAATTTCCTCTCCGGCGGATTTGACGGCGCGCAACATGCGGTTCTCGGGACTCGGCACTTCTTTTGAGGCGGTCTACAAAAACAGTTCGCTCGGAGAAGTAAATCTCGCAACCCTGGGGGCCCACAATGTTTTGAATTCACTGGCCGCGATAGCCGTGGGGATGGAGTTCGGCTTCAGCTTTGAAAAAATAAGCGAGGGTCTTTCCGATTTTAAGGGAGCGGAGAGAAGACTGCAGCTAAGAAGCGAGAAAAACGGCGTAAAAATAATAGACGACTACGGACATCATCCAAGCGAGTTGGAAGCTACCATAGAAGCGCTTAAAGCGGCTTTCTCTCAAGAACCCGTACTGCTCTTTCAGCCCCACAGGTTTTCAAGAACAAAGCTTCTTTACGATGATTTCGTTAGGATTTTGGCGAAGGTTGAAAACCTTTACTTGATTGACATATATCCCGCCGGAGAAAAACCGATAGCCGGAATCACTTCCGAGAAATTGGTGGAAGATATAAAAAAGGCGGGAGGAAAAAACGCCCGCTACTCGAATGATCCCGACGGCTTGGCGAGTCGCTTGGCAAACGAACTTAAAGAAGGAGACATTCTGCTTACCTCTGGCGCCGGAAACGTATGGCGGTACGCGGATAAAATCGCGGAGCGAATCGGATGAGCAACATAGCTTCGATCCCGGAAATAAAAATATTGAACGATTACCCCATGAAAAATTACCTTTACATGAAGGTTGGAGGAGAAGCGAAGCGTCTTGTCTATCCGCACAACATGAAAAGTTTTCTCGAACTGCTTAACAGGTGCTACGAAAGAGGAGAGAAGATCACGGTGCTCGGCGCCGGTTCCAACACGATAATAACCGACCAGGGAATTGACGGAATTGTAATAAGCACCAAAAAACTCAAGGAAGTACGCATAGACGGCACTTGTGTTGAAGCCGAGTGCGGGGCGATGCTTTCATTCATAATGAACAGCTCGATCCGACGTGGACTTACCGGATTTGAATTCGCCGCGGGAATACCGGGAACCGTGGGGGGAAGCATATATATGAACGCCGGGGCGAACGGAGGCGAAATAAAAGACGCCGTAAAAAAAGTATATGTATGGATTAAAGGAGAGCAAAGGGAGCTACTGAGAGAGGAAATAAACTTTGAATACAGAAAAAGCAACTTGCCGGAAGGCTCCATAGTCACTAAAGCCGTATTCGAACTGCGAGAAGGAGACAGGAAGAAAAGCGAAGAAAACGTAAGGCAATACTTAATGTACAGAAACAGGACTCAACCGGTGAAGATGGCAAACACTGGGTCGGTTTTCAAAAATCCGCCTTCGATAAGCGCCGGAAGACTTCTGGAGAAACTCGGATTCAAAGGACACAGCGTCGGCGGAGCCAAATTCTCCGAAATACACGCGAATTTCATCGTGAATTTCAACAGAGCGGAAGCAAAAGACATTATAAAACTCATAGAGACGGCGAAGAAAACCGCCTTGAATAAAGAAAAAATAACACTCGAGCCCGAGGTGAAAATAATGGGAAGAGGCGTTGAGGGCTGACGAAAATGCTGACAAAAGGGCTATGCGCGATTCTATTTCTCTCGATTTTCGCAATCGCTATTTCGGTAATTGAGCCGTCAAAGCATCTAACGGTAAAGGAAATCGTCATCTCGGGGAAAAGCAAGATAAGCTCAAGCGAAATTATAAAACGCTCGGGAATAAGAGCCGGAGAAACTCTCATGTTTTTTTCAAGTTCCGATGTAGAGAAAAAAATCATGGAGAATCCGTGGATAAGCGAAATCAACGTGAAGAAATTTCTCCACGGGAAGATAGAAATAGAGATTTTCGAAAGCGTGCCTTTCTGCATACTGGCCCTGGAAAAAACAAGCCCTTACTATGTGGACAGAAAAGGCAAAAAACTCGGACAGCTGGAAGCGGCGCGAGGGTTGGATTTCCCGGTAATTTCAGGCAAAGGAGAAATTAGTTCGGAGCTTCTTCTCCAAGCGATCAAAATTCTTGATCTTTCCAAGTCCAGTTCCGCTCTTTCGTGGTCCGAGATCTCGGAGGTGGCCGTAGAAAAGCATTTCGGTATCAAGCTTCTAACCATTGATCGAAGATTGATAAACTTCGGAAAAGACAACATGGTAAGCAAATGGCGCAAGATAGAAAAGATAATAGTTCATGCACGTAAGAGAAATCTGGTGGAAAAAAGTATAGATATAAGTTCGGGAGAAGTCGGCGTAATTAATTACGGTTCTTAGAATTATCGAAATGCAGCGCAGGAAAAAACATTCGTCCCCGATAATGGGCCTTGACATAGGAACTACGAAAGTCTCGATAGTCGTAGGAGATCTGAACGAAAAAAATAAGATCGAAATAGTCGGCATCGGCAGCCATGCCTCCAGCGGACTTAAAAGAGGAGTAGTGGTCAACATAGAAGCGACCGTGGATTCCATACAGAAGGCGGCCGAAGAAGCCGAACGAATGTCGGGATACCCGATAAAAGAAGTCATGATAGCGATAGGCGGCGATCATATAAAGGGGATGAAAGGTCACGGAATGGTCACCTTGCGGGACAAGGAGGTAACTTCTAGAGATATCGAAAGAGTCATAGAATCCGCCAACACCCTCCTGATTCCGACGGAGAGGGAAACCATTCATTCTATCGCGCAAGATTATACGGTTGACAGAGAAAGCGGAATAAATGACCCAATAGGAATTCACGGTCTTAAACTTGAAGCTAACGTTCACATAGTCACTGGAGACGTAACTTCGCGGAGAAATATAGAGAAATGCATAAAGATGTCCGGGATGACTTCCGCCGGAATCGTGCTTAAGCAAATTGCTTCAAGCGAAGCCGTTTTGACCAGAGACGAGAAGGAAATCGGAGTGGCGATGATAGATTTCGGAGGAGGAACTTGCAGTATAGCGATATTTATGAACGGAAGCGTGCAGTATACCGAAAACATTTCTCTCGGGGGCGACAACATTGACAGGGATATAGCTTTCGGACTTTCAATATCGCTTCCCAAAGCGAAAAAACTCAAGGAAGATCACGGCGTAGCCTTGGCTAAAGCGGATGAAATGTTAAGCGACGAGACAATAGAGATAAGAAACGCTTCGGACAGCACCTGCAAAAAAGTGCTTAAAAGAGATCTTATAAAAATAATCGAACTTAGAATGGAAGAAATTTTCATTTTGATAAAAGAGGAATTGTCAAAAGCGGGTTTCATCGGAATGCTTCCGGCGGGAGTGGTGCTCACGGGCGGAAGCAGCAAAATGAAAGAAACAAAAGCTCTCGCCGAGCAGGTGTTGGAGATGCCGACGCGCGTAGGAGTACCGTACGATGTCCACGGCCTGACGGACATTGTTAACGATCCCGTTCATTCGACGGGAATCGGGTTGGTCAAGTACGCGATTATGAGTAAAGGCTTACCCTTGGAAGCGGGAGCGATGAACAAGAAAAACGTTTTTACAAGAATGAAAAGTTGGTTTAGCGAACTTTTTTAAAGAAAAAAATCCACAGGGAGGTGGGAACATCATGGCGAATTTTCAGATAGAGACGGACAATAGCTTTAACAAAGCTAAAATTAAGGTTATAGGAACCGGGGGAGCCGGCGGTAACGCGGTTAACACCATGATAAACAAAGGGCTTCAGGAAGTTGAGTTTATCGCGGTGAACACCGATTTTCAGGATTTGAGCAAATCGCTTGCGCCGACGAAACTCCAGATCGGAGAAGGAATTTCGAAAGGACTCGGTTCGGGAGGCAATCCTCAGGTAGCCAAGGAAGCCGCGATTCAGAACCGAGACAAGATAAGCGACGCTATCGGAGAAGCCGATATGGTTTTCATAACCGCGGGAATGGGTGGCGGAACAGGCACGGGAATTTCTCCGGTAATCGCGGAAGTGTGCAAAGAGAAGAACATCCTTACGGTGGCGACGGTCACAAGACCTTTTGAATTTGAGGGAAAGATGCGAATTGAGAACGCTAATTACGGAGTTGAGGAACTGGACAAACATGTCGATACCCTGATTGTGATTCCCAATGAGAAACTATCCGCCCTGCACAAAAAAATCAGTATCCTCGAAGCGTTTCAGAACGCGGACGAAGTTCTCTACCAGGCCGTCAAAGGAATTTCCGATATCGTTACGGGAATCGGGTATATAAACGTCGACTTTGCCGATGTAAGAAGCATAATGGCAAATCACGGCGGCAAGGCTCTTATGAGTTCCGGGTTCGCTCAGGGTCCTAATCGCGCGACTCAGGCGGCGCAGATGGCAATAACCAGCCCTCTCTTAGAGGACGTGTCAATCTCGGGAGCCAAAGGAATACTTATGAACGTGACGGCTTCGCAAGACTTCGGAATAGACGAACTAAATGAAGCGTGCAGCCATGTAAAGGAAAAAGCAAACGGCGATATAGACATTATCTTCGGTTTGGTTTTCGATGAAAAGACCAAAGATTCCGTAAGGATAACCGTAGTCGCCACGGGCATAGAGAACTACATAAACAAAAAGGCGGTGGATATAATTTCAGAACAACCGTATGAATCCGACGACGAGGAAGAAAATCTTGATATCCCGACTTTCGTCAGGAAAAGAGAAAGAATAGCTCGCTGAAACCTTTAAACTCAAACAACATCGGATCTGCCTTCTCTAAGGAAAGGCAGGTCCACCCTCGGGGTATCGATCCAGAGTCCTTCGATATCGTAGAACTCTCGAACGGGCGTTTGGAAAACGTGCAAAACCACGTCGATAAGATCAAGCAGCACCCACCTACCTTCGGAAAGACCCTCCGTTCCGAATATATCAATTCCGATTTTTTTAAGTTCCTCTCTGGTGTTATCGACGATGGTCCGCACTCCCCTGTCGGAGTTGGCGCTGCAGACGACGAAATAATCCGCCAAGTCGCTTTTTTTTCCGAGTTCCAGAACAACCGGTCTCTCCGCTTTTTTCTCCCAAGCGAGACGGGCGACGAGCAAGGCTTTTTTCTTCGGGTCTATGGTTTCTCCTCCGACTTGTAAAGACCGTTTTCCACTATATATTCCTCAGCCTTCCGCGCAACCAGGAACTTAAGCGAACCACCCGTTCGCGCAAGTTCCCTTATTTCTGTGGAAGAGACTCTGATACCCGCTATATCTATGAAAAACAGCTTATTTGAACTTGCATGGATAAAAACATCTTTACCGTCTTCGCCGTAAGAATATCGAAAGTCTTCTCGCAGGGCAAGAGGAATCGGATTTGTCGAATCTTCATGGCCCGGGCGGCGAATAACAACGAAACTTGCGTACGTGAAAAGTTCCCGGAAGTTTTTCCAGGTATCTATCGCGGCGAAAAGTTCGGACCCGAGCATGAAGTAGTAATCGTTTAGAGGATTTCTCTTTTTTAGAAGCTTCAGAGTGTTTATAGTGTAGGATGGAGGTTTTTCTCTTAATTCAATATCGGAAACCGAAAAATGAGGGTTGTCTTCTATGGAAAGATTAAGAATATTGAGCCTGTGAAAGGAATCCGCAGCGGCGGAGGTTTTGTGAGGAGAGACGCGAGCGGGGATGAAGACCACTTCCTTTAGATCCAGTCTTTCTCTTATCTCCTCGGCGGCTCTTAGATGTCCCAAGTGAACGGGGTCGAAAGAACCACCAATCAGACCTATTTTCATACATAACCCTCTATCATCATTTCATCGCCGAATCTTTTGATTTTGATATTCCTGATATCAATAGCCTCTCCCATCGATTCTTTCCCCAGGCTTCCTATCATACTCATTCCATCGCCGCCAATAATCTTGGGTGAATAAAAGAAAACCAGCTTATCAACCAGCCCCTCCCGAAGAAAAGAAGCCGCCACTTTACTTCCTCCTTCGATAAGAATGCTGCATATTCCCATCATTCCAAGTTTCTTAAGAAGATCTGAAGCTGACACCCTGCCCTTCGCATCGCGGCGAATTGTGAGAATCTGGGCGCCGAGTTGCTCAAGTTTCTTCATCTTAAGCGGTTTTGCGGACACAGTCGTAGCTATTATCGATTTTGGGTGAGTACTGAAGATTTCAGCTCCGGGCGAAACACGGAGTTTGGAATCCATAATCACCGGAACCGGCTGACGCACGGGACCTCTGATTCCCCGGACGTTTAACATCGGGTCGTCCGCTCTCAAGGTATCTATCCCGACAAGCACCGCATCCACGCTTTTCCTCAGCCGATGCGCCATCTTTCTCTGTTTCTCGCTACCCACCCACTTGGAATCACCGGTTAGAGAAGCGATTTTACCATCGATTGTCGAAGCGAATTTAAGAATTACGAAAGGAATTCCAGAAATAACATGCTTGTTGAAAAATTCGTTTATTTTCTCGCATTCTCTCTCAAGCACCCCGGTCTTTACCTCTATACCGTTTTTTCGAAGTATCGCCACTCCCTTTCCGCTTACCTTCGGGTTGGGATCAATGGCTCCAACGACGACCTTGGATACGCCTGACGATATTATCGCTTCCGTGCACGGAGGAGTGAGCTTTTCTTTATGACAACAGGGCTCAAGCGTCACGTAAAGCGTTGTTCCTTTTAATGAATTTCCTTTCTTTCCGGCATCGGCAAACGCTTCTATTTCCGCATGCGCGGACCCGGCTTTTTTATGATAACCACTTCCCACGATACGTCCCTCATTCACGCATACGGCTCCAACCATGGGGTTCGGACTCGTGCACCCTTCGGCTCTCATGGCAAGTCTGAGAGCTTCTTTCATAAATTCAGTTTCATTTTGAGTGGTCATATAATCTAGTGAAGCGTTTCTTTTTCTGACGCGAAAAGCGCTTTTACGAATTGAGCGGCGTCAAATTCACGCAAATCCTCAAGACCTTCCCCAACGCCCACATACTTGACCGGAAGACCCAGACGTTCGGCTATAGCGACTATCACCCCTCCCTTTGCCGTGCCGTCGAGTTTGGTAAGCACTATTCCCGTCACCCCGATGGCGTCGCTAAAAACTTTGGACTGTTCCACCGCGTTCTGCCCGGTAGTCGCATCCAAGACCAGAAGAACTTCGTGCGGAGCTCCCTCAAGTTCTCGAGAAACCACTCTTTTCAGTTTCTTGAGCTCTTCCATCAGCCCGGCTTTCGTGTGGACTCTCCCCGCGGTATCTATTATAAGCAAATCTATTCCCCTGGAAATACTGGCATTCACCGCGTCGTAAGCTACCGCGGAAGGATCAGCTCCCGTCTGGCCGCGCAGAAAATCACTTCCCACTCGTTCGGCCCAAACGCCGAGTTGCTCAACGGCCGCCGCCCTGAAGGTATCGGCCGCGGCAACCATTACCTTTTTCCCTTCCCGAGTAAATCTATTGGCAATTTTCCCTATGGAAGTGGTTTTTCCAACGCCGTTAACTCCAGCCACCATGAAAACCGTAGGTTTTTCGGGGAGTGCGGTTGGCGGACTCTCCACTTCTTTTAAAATATTTAAAATCTCCTTTTCCAAAAGGTTTTTTATTTCACCACCGTCGCCGCCTTGGTCCGCGGAAACCGCGGATGAAACTCTTTCTCTAAGTTTAGCGGTGGTTTGAACCCCCATATCCGACATTATAAGCACTTCTTCAAATTCGTCCCATGTATCGTCTTCAATCCGATCCGAGGAAAAAATATGGTCCAGATTTCGCAAGATTCCCTTGCGAGTTTTAGAAAGACCGAGGGTCAACCTTGAGAAGAAATCTTCCTCCACGTCTTCTTCTCTTTTCGGTACGGAGGTTAGTTCTTCAGGTTCGAGTTTTTCAGAAACGGGTTCGGGTTCCTCCGCTTGTTTCGCCGCGGGGTCTTCTTCCGAAATTTCAGGAGCTCTAACCGCAGGCTCGGCGACGGGTGGTGGTGGAACAATTTCTTTGTTTTCCGTAGGTTCAAGTTCGGACGAAGAAACTTCCTCGGGTTTGGAATCCGGTATGGAGGATTCTTCAACCCGCTTTTCCCGAGTAAGTTCAGTCGGAGCAGCCGGTTCGGGCTGGTCTTGTTTCGTCTCTACGGCGGATTCTTTTTTTCTAGACAGAAAATAAATCGCCAGAAACACGACGACGGCCACCGCAACCGGCAAAACCACCTCAATATCTATATTTCCAAATACCGCCTGGAGTCGAGAAAGCAGCTCGGATAATGGTTCTTTCATACCACTTGTTTGCTTGAAAACACTTTTTTACCAATAAAAAACGGACCCAGACTCTCAAGATACATTGAAGTCTGTTTAGTCTTTCTCATCGCCTCAATCAAAGCGGACAGCGGGTACAGTTCTTTGCCCAAAATTCCTATAACGAAATCATTGTCATTTTTGTCAAGACCATAGCTTGCCAGACGAATGTCCTTCGCATACCCGGCGTCTCCAAAGCTAAACCCTACCTTGCCGTGTTCCATAAGAACCGCCTTTTGTTCTTCGGAGGTAAGAGTTTCAAAAATCTTGGCTCTTCTAAGCGGATACCAGATAGCCCACTTGAGTTCGGGGTCAAGAATTCTCCTCATCGGATTTAAAATAAGACTTTCTTCCAAGTCTTTCTCGTAACCAAGCGGGTAGGTCCTTCCAAACATTGTGTATTCCGGTTTTAATCGTAGTCGGGAAAAGGTTGAATTAGCGAGAAATTCTCTTATATCGTCAACGAAAAAATCCGGACTATCGGCCATGGTTAAAAGACCCGCGCCGCGATAATCGTTTACGTCCAGATAAAAAACCGCGGGTATAGAGGATTTTTCCAGATCATCTATCAAAGAAGACTCAAGCGCGGGATCGATATCTCCAAAACCTAAAAACTGGACAAAAAGCCTCCTGTCGAAAAAACCGCCCGCTTCGTCAGTTGTTTTCCCCTTTTCGCTTAAACCAATCGGGGCTTTTTTAAGTTTACCCATGCTCCGTCACTAAACCCTGAAATTAAGTATCCATGATTTGAAAATCTAACTGAATCTTTGCCCGAAGGAATTTGGTATCAACCTCTCGGTTCCAGTCAAGGAAAGTTGACTATCGCCTGAAACTGAATCCCGAAGGCGAAACTTCCATAACCCTTTAGCATTTTTCGGATTCTGATAATTGCAATTAAGCGGAGAACGAACAAAAAAAGCTCTGTATCGCAAGAGGAATTTACCCGATACAAATTTAGAATCCTGCACTCGACATTAAAAATCATAAGGCGGAGACTTAAAACCGCCAGACAAAAAACAACGCCAAGACGGACATTTTACAATATAACCGCCTTGGCGCTTTTTAAATCAGAACCCCATCAATTGAATTTAGTTTAATCCCTATCTTTCTAACAAGTTTTTCTTCCTTAATCAACAACCGTGATTGAGGCTTCAAAGACACTTGGGGTAACCGCTACGTTCCTAGACTCAACCCTGACGGTCTGACCTCCAACCCGAACTATGGAGGAGTTGCTCACATGCTCAAACGAAGCCGTCGTTCCCGAGGGAAATCCTTCAAACTTAAGCTTGTATCCAGTTCCATATTCAGACTTTATAGTGTCGTCGCCTTCTCCGGCCTTAACAATAAACGTAACGTCTCCATCTCCCCCTTGTATCGAATCGTCCCCGGGACCTCCGTTTACCGTTGTCGCCGCACCGCTTGGTCCGGCGACACTCATAGTATCGTCGTATCGGCTACCGATAAAATTCTCAAAATTGCCGCTGCTTGCTACGGTAATCGTGGCTTCGGTCGCGTTTTCGTCCGCAAGTACGTATCTCTCAAAGCTTGCGGTGTCAACGTCGGCTCCTCCGTCCGGAGAGGCATCGTCAGCATCAAGGTAAACTATGTCGTTACCCGCTCCCCCGTCTACATCGTCCGCTCCGGCTCCGCCATCTATCGTGTCCGCTCCCGCTCCGCCGTTTATCACGTCCGCTCCGGCGTCCCCGTTTAGCGTGTCATTCCCGGCTTCCCCTCTTATCGAGTCCCCTCCCGCTCCGCCGTTTACCGTGTCATTCCCCTCATTACCGTTTATCGAGTCCACTCCCTCTCCGCCGCTTAGCGTGTCATCTCCCTCTCTGCCTCTTATTGTATCGTCTCCGGCTTCTCCGGTTACCGTGTCGTTACCAGCTCCGCCAGTTAGAAGATCGTCTCCCTCTCCTCCGCTTATCGTGTCGTCCCCGTCTCCTCCGTCTATCGTGTCCACTCCCTTGTCCCCGCTTAGCGTGTTGGCAGAGTCGTCTCCGGTTATCGTATCGTTGCCCTCAGAACCCTCTACGTTCTCTATGCTTGTGTAGCCCGTACCTGAAAGATCCACAGTCACGCCGGTAGTGGTTCCTTTATAACTTATGGTGTCGTTACCATCTCCGCCGTCTAGAGTGTTGGTCCCGGCTCCGCCGTCCAGAGTGTCGTCTCCGGCTCCGCCGTCTAACGTGTCGTTACCATCTCCGCCCATAAGCAGGTCATTGCCTCCGCCTCCGTTTAACGTGTCGTTTCCTTCAAGCCCTTCAAGCTTGTTGTCAGCGTCATTACCCGTTATCGTATCCGCGTCGTTTGAACCCTTCACGTTCTCTATGTTTGTTAGAGTGTCTCTTCCGTAATTACCGTCGCTTTGCTCCTCGCTACTCGATAAATCCACTCGTATTCCACTCGATCCAACTGTGGTTAAAGGAAATACCGCAGTATCTACTCCTTCCCCGCCGTCTAGAGCGTCATCTCCCAATCCGCCTTCCAAAGTGTCGTCCCCCGCTCCGCCGTCTAGAGTGTCGTCTCCCGCTTCTCCAGAAAGAGTGTCATCTCCATCTCCTCCGGAAAGAGTGTCGTCTCCATCTCCCCCTTTTATCGAATCGTTGCCGCCGTCGCCTTTAACTATGTCGTCTCCGGCCTTTGCGTCTATCACGTTATCTCTTGCGTCTCCGCATATAACGTAATCGGCGTCTCCGTCGGTAAAGTCTTTGCTCGATCTATCCGCTATCTCAACATCGCAATCGGCATCAACCGGTCCGGGTGCCGGTGGCCCCGTCGGTCCCGGAGGTCCCGTTGGTCCAGCCGGTCCCGCCGGCCCTTGATCTCCTTCGCAACCCATAAGACCAAATACTCCTACGCTAAACGCCAAAACTAAGATTATCTTTACAACTCTCATCTTAATCCTCCTTAAAACTTATCCTGTCACAAATCTAATCGACATATTTTTAAATTATTGAAATCCTGAGAATACATCTTTAATGATCGCTAAGATTCCCTTGCATGGTGAAGCGCAACCCTAGCGATTTTACTCATAAGTATACCGAAAAACTATATCGGCGATAACAAAAATTTGGATTTACATAGGGAAACGAGGGAATCTCCGGACTGAACGAGAGTTTGTCTGAGGAAAGAATGAAGAATACGGACGGTTTATTAGAGATTGGTTTTGCGGTCGCGGTTGTTTTTTCAATCAATTCCGTTTTACTGATGCATCATGTTCAGAAATTCGGCATTACTCTTGGTTCCGCGAAGTTTGTCGAGTAGAAACTCCATTGCTTCCGTGGTATTCATCGGGTTCAGAATCTTTCGAAGAAGCCATATACGGTTAAGTTCGGACTCCGGAATAAGGAGCTCTTCCTTCCTCGTTCCGGATTTCTGAATATCTATCGCGGGAAAAACTCTTCTTTCCGCAAGACGCCTGTCCAGATAGACTTCCATATTGCCCGTTCCTTTAAACTCTTCGAAAATTACTTCGTCCATCCGGCTTCCGGTATCGATAAGCGCCGTGGCTATTATAGTAAGGCTTCCGCCTTCTTCGGTATTTCTCGCCGCTCCGAAAAATCTTTTAGGCCTCTGAAGCGCATTGGCCTCTATACCTCCAGAGAGTACTTTTCCGCTCGCCGGAGTAACCGTATTACTCGCTCTCGCAAGTCTTGTGAGGCTGTCAAGCAAAATAACTACATCTTTTCCGTGCTCGACATATCTTTTCGCTTTTTCGATCACCATCTCGGAAACCTGTATATGTCTTTGCGCCGGCTCGTCGAACGTTGAACTGATCACTTCGCCTTTGACCGATCTTTGCATGTCCGTAACTTCCTCGGGACGCTCGTCTATTAGCAACACAAACAGTTCCACTTCCGGATGATTTTCCGTTATGGCATTGGCTATTCTCTGAATTATTATGGTTTTACCGGTGCGCGGAGGCGCGACTATAACGGCTCTCTGGCCTTTTCCCACAGGCACGAAAAGGTCCATTACCCTTGAACAGAACTCGTTTTTATCATGCTCGAGATTGATTTTTTCATCCGGATGAAGAGGTACTAGGCTTTCAAAAGGAGTTCTCTGCCTGCATATCTCGGGAGAATCATAATTAGCTTGTTCTATTTTGAGAAGGGCGAGATTTTTTTCTCCTTCTCTCGGAAGTCTCACCAGTCCTTTTATAGTGTCTCCAGTTTTCAGGCTGAAAGATCGTATCTGAGACTTTGAAACGTATATATCGTCCGGACTCGGCAAATAACTGTACTTCGGAGATCTCAGAAAACCGTAACCTTCCGTCAGGATTTCAAGCACGCCTTCGGCTATTATGGAACCATGCTTATCGCTCTGGGCTTTCAGAAGAGAGTAGATAAGATCCTGCTTTGCCATTCTTGACGTATCTTCAATACCCGCAAGCTTATTCAACTTCATTAAGTCGGAAGGTTTTTTCTCCCTTAGATCATTTAAGTAGAGCAACTTCCCGTCTTTAAGTTCCTCTCTTTTACGAACACCGTCGGCGGTTTCGATTTTAGAGGCTTTCGCCATGTGGTAAAACTCCTTGAGTTAAAGTATCGATAATTTTTTCGGTCTAAAGAACCAACCTAAATGGAACGCTAGGAATGCTACAATTACATGCGTTAAGAGTTCGTGACGAGAAAGCGGTGAAAACGACTCAAATACTATAGAAACTCAACGACTTTGTCAACCTGCTTCAGAGAAACGAGAAAGAAAACCCTGCCGTGCGTAATACCAAAACTCAATACTCGTTCTTCAAAAAAAAGTTCTCGCCGTTTTAAAGCACATTAAATCAACTCTTCTGAGAACTTATCAGCATTATATGTGAGTAAGAAATGGATGTCAAGCGCCGCGGGGAGTGTTGGGAATCGGGTTGTTTTTTTCCTTTGGGTTCATTGGGTTCGTTGACATCGACAGGGGCTTTCGGTAATCTGGGGAAAAATGGAACGAAGAGCGCTTATCTTGGTAAAAGGCAAAGTGCAGGGAGTTTATTTCAGAGCTTCCACGGTAGAACAGGCCGCGCGGCTTGACCTCAAAGGGCATGTTGAAAATCTCTCGGACGGAAATGTAGGAATAGTCGCCGAGGGAAGAGCCGAAGATATCGAAGAACTCGTTAAATGGTGTCGGCGAGGCCCCAGGTGCGCAAAAGTGGAGTCGGTGGACATAGACTGGATGCTCGCTGAAGGCGAATTCGCAGATTTTCGCATAAGAAAGAGTTTGGAGGAGTAGGTTTTGATACTGAAATGCATTCCGGGCGGAATATTCATTGAAAACTGCTATATCATAGGGGATGAAGAGACAAACGAAGCTATGCTGGTCGATCCCGGAGAGCAGATAGACGATATAGCTTTGGAAATCGAGAATTCGGGACTTGAAGTAAAGAAAATAGTAAACACCCACGTTCATCTCGATCATGTGGCCGGAGTGGAAACTTTTAAAAAGCGGCTGAACATACCCTTCTACATACACGAAAAAGAACAGCCGGTACTTGACGCGCTACCGGAAGCTAAGACAAGATTTCCGGGATTTGACTTTGTCGAAGTTCCGGAGGTAAACGGCTACGTGAAAGAGGGGCAGGTTCTCTCGGTCGGGAATCTAAAAGGAGAAATACTGCTTGTTCCCGGACATACTTGGGGACATATATGTTTGGTTTTCGAAGAATCGATCATAGCTGGAGACACCGTCTTTGCCGGAAGCGTCGGAAGAGTGGATCTTACCGGCGGCACCTCCATGGCCGAACTCGTCGGATCAATCCGTTCCGAGATTTTGAAATATCCGGATCACTATCGTATCTATCCCGGCCACGGTCCTCAGACAACCGTGGGAATAGAAAAAAGTTCCAATCCCTTTTTGCTGGGAACCCTTACTCTCTAGGTTCGGTATATGGAGTCAAGGAAATTCATTAAGTTAGTCGCGTATTCAGTGATCGTCATAGCGGTCGCTTTGGTGTTTTTTAACGAAATATCCAAAGTCTACTTTCTCAAAAACGAAAACGAAACGATAGAGAAAAGAATCGCGGACTTAAAATCACAGAACAACGCCTACAGAGAGGAAATAAAATCTATTAAGCAAGACGAAAAATACCTCGAGAAGATGTTCAGAGAAGAACTGGGAATGATAAAAGAGCGGGAGAAAATATTCAGGTTTGAAAAAGAATAACACTAAAGTCTTCATTTCCCTGAAGATATAATTTCTTAGAACTCGCCTCTCAATCGGCCTCCGTAGTTAATGCCGTCTTGAGCAAATGGAAAATACGAATTGCGAAGAAGTATTTCGGCGGAAGAAGAAACTCGGGCAGAACTTTCTTAATGATCCGAATATATTAAATAAGATATGCGCGGCCGCGCAACTTCAGAAAGAAGATCACGTAGTTGAAATCGGACCTGGAAAGGGAAGCCTCACGACACACCTGGCGCGCGAGGCCGGTTCGGTCACGGCGATCGAAAAAGATGAAAGACTGAAAAAAATCCTCCACAACAGGTTAAAGGAATCTACAAACGTCAGATTTATTTACCGGGATGTTTTGCGGATAAGCTTCGATCGGCTTTCAATCGGGGGGAAAATGAAGCTTGTATCCAATCTTCCGTATAACGTATCTACGCCGATACTTTTCAAACTTATTGACGAGAGGGAGGTTTTCTCAAAAATAGTCTTAATGCTGCAAAAAGAAGTGGCCGAGAGAATATCTTCTTCCGAGGGAAGCAAAAGCTACGGATCTCTCTCGGTGCTTTTGCAAAGTTATTTCAAAATAAAACTTAATTTCAAAGTGCCGCGGCGGGCATTTTCCCCGGTTCCGAATGTCGATTCCGCCGTGGTAACCCTTGATCCGCTGACAGAACCGGCATTTGCGATACTGAGCGAGAAAACTTTCAGAACAGTTACGAAACATGCGTTTTCTTCCCGAAGAAAAACTATAAGGAACTCCTTGTGTAATTTTTTCGAGAGGGAAATAACGGAACAGGCGCTTAAAAGCTCCGGTATTGACCAAGGAAGAAGAGCCGAATCGCTTTCGCTTGAGGAATTCGCTAGATTATCCGACAGTTTTCACAGAATAATTCAGTAGACAAGTTCTTGCAGAAGCAGTTTTTGAAGTTTCCTTACTCTTGCTCCCATGCCGTTTGATATGATGGAAAAAACGTAAACCTGCCCGTCTTTGCTAAACGCGTATCCGGAGAGAGATCTCGCTCCTTCAAGATATCCGGTTTTTGCGTAGACGCTTCCCCTCAGATTTCGGAATCTCTCCTTAAGAGTTCCGTCCACCCCGGCGACCGGAAGGGAAGCGAGGAACTCCGTTGAAATCCGCGGGTCTTTGTAAACTTTTTGCAACACTTCGGTAATGCCTTCCGGAGACGCTCTGTTGAGTCTTGAAAGACCGGAGCCGTCGGCAATTGAGAAATTTCCATTTATACCGATTTCCCTCAGGTGATTTCCAATTACGTAAGTACCGTTTTCCCAAGAACCCGGAGATTTTGAAAATCGAGCGCCTATCACCTTCACTATGCTCTCACCTATTATGTTGACGCTTTCTTTATTGTACTCGCGTAGAATGTCGCTGAGCGGCTGCGAATAATGAGTAAATACTCTGCCCGCCCACTTCGGAACTTTTCGGCGGCTTATTTCTCCGCTGACTTCTATTCCTCTTTGCTCAAAAACTCTCTTCAATACCGAACCGAAATAGAGAAACGGGTCCGGCACCGACAATTCCACCGTATCGGATTTTCTTCTCATGGAGACGTATCCGGAAACATAAAGCTCGTTTCGCTCGTTGAATTTCGCCGAGACTCCGAATCTTCTTTTCGAAGTGAAAGTTTCGTTTCTAACGGGGAAGGAGGCCTGTGCGGGTTTGAAGCTCACTCTTGCCGGTCTGCCGTAAGCTCCGGATGCGGAGAGTTTTACTTTTACCGTGTTGTAATTGAACGAAATCGCCGTGACGGGAGGACAGAATCCTCTGCCGAACCACCTGGGGTCCCAGCCTTTTCCGTAATGAATATCGTCAAAATACGAACCGTCAAGATATATCCCTCCGTCAATCTTAGTTATACCGAGAGACTTTATCTCGGCGGCGATTTTTCGAAGTTCCTCAAGGTCTATCGTCGGATCTCCGAATCCCTTGACGTAAAGGCCTCCGTGGCCGGTGCCCGAATGTATTCCTCCTCCCAGATAAAACTCCGTTTTGAAGCGGTAGTCTTTCCCGAGAATAGAAAGCGCCGCAACGGAAGAAAGTATTTTGTTGTTTGACGCGGGAATGAATTTCTTTTGGCCGTTAAGTCGGAAAAGCGTTTTGCCGGTGTTGGCGGAGCGAACCACAATCCCGATCTTCTTTTCCGCCGCATCCCCTCTTGAGATATAGGATAGGATTTTGCCCTTGTTTATTCGCGCGTGAGACGAAACTGGCGGCAAGAAGACTAAAAGCAGAATTATCAGACGCAGAATTAAAATTGCTTTTCCGGAACCAATCATTTTAACGTTTTTGAGGTTAATGGGCTTGAGCCCAGTTTTTTCCGGCGCTTATTTCCACTTTGAGCGGCACCCGAAGCTTCCAAGCGCTTTCCATATCGTTTCTTATATGATCTTTCAGTTGTTCAAGTTCAGTTTCGTGGACTTCGAAAATAAGTTCGTCGTGAACCTGGAGAATCATCCTGGAGCGAAATCCGCTCTCCTCAAATCTTTTGAATATGCGGATCATAGCCAAATTTATTATATCCGCGGCCGACCCTTGTATGGGGGTGTTTATAGCTTCGCGTTCCCCCCTGCCTCTCTCAACTCTGTTTCTCGACAAAAGTTCGGGGATAGGTCTCCTTCTCCCGACAAGCGTTTCCGCGTAACCTTTTTCCCTGGCTTCTTCAACTGAGCGGCGCATATAGGATTTAACCTCCGAGTATCTGTCGAAATAGCGTTCTATATAGTTTTTCGCTGTCGAAACAGACGTATTGAGCTGCTTTGAGAGTCCGAAAGCGCTTATTCCGTATATTATTCCGAAGTTTATTGTCTTGGCGAGGTTTCTCATGTCGGAGGTGATTTCCCGCTCTCCCGCATTGAAAATTTCGCAGGCTGTGGAAACGTGGACGTCCTTGTTATCCCTAAGCGCTTCAAGCAAGGTCGCGTCTTGTGAGAAGTGGGCGAGCAGCCGGATTTCTATCTGGGAATAATCCGCCGACAGGATAAGGCAGCCGTCTTCCGCCACAAACGCCTTTCGTATCCTTTTTCCGTCCATAGTTTTTATCGGGATGTTCTGAAGATTCGGATCACTTGAACTTAATCTCCCGGTGGAGGTGCCCGCGGGATTAAAAGAGGTATGGATTCTCCGCGTAACGGAATTTATAAGTTTTGGAAGCTGATCTATATACGTGGATTTAAGTTTGGAGAGAAACCTGTGTCTAAGTATAAGACGAGGTACGTCATGTATCTTCGAAAGATCCATGAGCACTTCCGAATCGGTGGAAAAGGAACCTTTCGCGGTTCTTTTTCTGACGGGAAGTTTTAGTTCTTCGAAAAGCACTTCGGCCAACTGTTTTGTGGAATTTATATTGAATGTTCTTCCGGTTTTCTCATATATTTCCGATTTGATCGAGACGAGATCCCGTTCAAATTCCTCGGACATTTCATTGAGAATCTCGGTATCGACACTCACTCCGGCAAATTCCATATCGCAAAGAACCGGAACGATACCAAGAACATTTTCCGAGTAAATATCCCAGAGCCCTTCCTGTTTTAGAATCTCGAGGAATTTTTCTGAAAGAATCAGGGTTACATCGGAGTCCTCGCAAGAATAATCTTTTGCCGTTTCAAGATCGACTTCAGCGAAAGTTCTTTTGTTTTTCCCCTTCCCCGCGACCTCCTCATAAGAAATCATTTTACGGCCGAGATGCTTCTTTGAAAGTTCGTCGAGCTTGTAGCTGTTTTGGGAAGAGTCGAGAATATGCGCGGCTAGCATAGTGTCGAAATAAATTCCTTTGAGACTTACTCCGTTATTTTTAAGCACTAGAGTTTCGTATTTTATGTTCTGGCCTATTTTTTTGATCTCCTCGGATTCCAAAACGGGTTTCAGCATTCCGAGCACGGTCTCTAGTTCCATCTGCGCCGCGGTTTCAATATTCGTCGTATGACCCACGGGCACGTAAAAAGCATGTCCCGGGGTTAAGCACAAGGAAAAACCGACTATTTTCGCTTCCATCGGACGTTTCGAACTGGTTTCAAGATCTATAGAGAGTTTTTTTGACTCCTTTATCATTTCGATTATTCGGCCGAGCTCATCTTTTTTGAAGACGAGTTTGTAGGAGTTTTCCCTTGTCGCTTCGCTCCGCTTCGGCGCAGCGGCCCCGATTTCATCCAAAAGCTTTTCAAACTCAAGTTCGGAGAAGATTTTCCCGAGACTTTCGACGGAATACCCGTCGTATTTAAAATTATCGATTTCGGTCTTCACCTCTACATCCGTCTTTATGGTGACAAGTTTGCGGCTCAGATACGCTTCGTCTTTCTGCAGTTCCAGCTTTTTGGCAACTCCAGGTTTAAGCGCGGCAAGATTTCGATAAACGCCGTCAAGACTTCCGTAGTCGGATATAAGAGTCGAAGCGGTTTTTTCACCTATGCCCGAAACTCCCGGTACATTGTCGACCTTGTCTCCCACCAGAGCGAGAAAATCGACCATCTGTTCGGGTACGATTCCGTACCTGCTGCGCACTTCCCTAACCCCGACCACGCGGTTCCTCATGGTGTCGAGCAAGGTTACGTTTTTGGATACCAGCTGACAGAAATCCTTGTCTCCGGTGACCAGGACAACTTCAGATTCCCTCTCGTCGTTAATCTTCGCTATTGTTCCCATTATGTCATCGGCTTCGTATCTATCCATCTTGAGAGTCGGGATTGAAAACGCCCGCACCAGTTCGAAAATCTTCGGAAACTGAAGCTTGAGACTTTCCGGAGCCTCGTCCCTGTTCGCCTTGTAGTCGGGGTATATATCGTTTCTGAACACTTCCCCCTTAGAGTCAAACACTATCGCCAGAAATTGCGGTTCGCGCTCACGGAGGAATTTAAGCAGCATGTTCGCAAAAGCGTAAATCGCGTTGGTGGGAAATCCTTTTGAGGTGGAAAGCTCGGTTTTCACCCCGTAATAAGCCCTAAATATATAAGAACTTCCGTCGATCAGGTAAAGCGGTTTCTGGAACATGGAAAGTCTTCTTTAAAGCCGTCGCTCAAGTATAACCGAAGCGAAGCGTCCGGAGGAAAAACAGTTATTTCTCCGCGCTGTACACGAAAGCGGGAGGAAAATTGGACCAGACGGTTTTTGACTTGATAAGATTCGTAAATCTGCTTTTGAGAATCGAGCGAAACCTTCTCGCGTTAGGAAACATAAGACTTATCGAGTAACTGAAAGTGATTATTCTGCCTCCGGGCCTCAGGACATCCCATATAACCTCGAGAATCCTGTCCTGAGTTTTGTGGTCAAACACCGTCCACGGAAGACTTGAAATAATACAGTCGCAAGAATTCCTTCCGTGACGCTCCAGGTACTTTTTTATGTTTTCGGCCGAATCTTCGTAAACCGTCGCCGAAGGACATCGGAATTTGGTCGCTTTGCAGAACTCGGGATTAATCTCTATTGCGAAAAACAAAGCTTCGGAATTCTTCTTTTCAAGAATCTTTTCGGTGAGAACGCCCGTTCCCGATCCGAGTTCAACCACTGTCCGCATTTCCTGCAGGCGGGCCTTTTCGGTAATCAGTTCGGAGAGCTTTTCGTTTGAAGGAACTATGGATCCCGTGCTTTTGGGATATTTGATAAACTGCCTTATATAACTGTAAGTTCCAAGTCTCAAGCTAATCTCCGAGGGAAAAACAGTAAATTGAGCGTAATTATAAATACTTGGGGGATTTTGTCCATTTCGGGCTTCGCGTTCCGCGTTCTTTAGAAGAGAAACGAACCGCCTTATTGCATTTATAAATTCCGGTATTATATAAACTGAACTTATCTCTCCCGAAACGGTCTAACCCGGTAGGCGACGGTAAAAATGTTTGAAGGGATTTCTGAAAAACTCGGCTCCACCCTGAAAAAAATAGGGGGCTATGGAAAGCTAAGCGAGAAGAACATAGAGAATGCCGTTAGGGAAGTACGTCTCAGTATGCTTGAGGCCGACGTCAACTTTAAAGTAGTCAAGCGATTTACCGAACTGGTGAAAGAGAGGGCGCTTGGCAGGGAAGTTGAAAAAAGTCTCAATCCGGGACAGCAGTTCATAAAAATAGTCAAGGAAGAACTTACCGATATATTAGGTCGGGAAAACGAACCTCTTAATCTTAACGTTTCTCCTCCCGCGATAATAATGCTGGTCGGGCTTCAAGGCTCGGGAAAAACCACCACGGCGTCAAAACTTGCAAGATTTCTCAAGGAACGTCACGGGAAAACCCCCTTGCTGGTCCCCGCCGATATCTACCGCCCCGCCGCGATCGATCAGCTCAAGATACTTGGGCAAGGAGTGGGCGTGAGGGTTTATGACACCGCTGCCGGGGCGGATCCGGTGGAGGTCTGCGCAAACGCGGTTTCGTCATCCGCGGCGCAGGGAATCGACGCGGTAATTATAGATACCGCCGGTCGTCTCCACTTGGATCTCGAACTTATGGATGAAATCACGAGGATAAAAGAGAGAATAACTCCTCATGAAATTCTCCTGGTAGCCGACTCGATGACGGGACAAGACGCCGTGGCGGTTTCCGAGGGTTTTGACGATGCCGTTTCGCTCGACGGAGTGATTCTCACGAAAATGGACGCGGACGCCAGGGGAGGCGCAGCGCTTTCCATAAAGGCTACTACGGGAAAGCCGATCAAATTTTTCGGAACGGGAGAGAAAGCCGACGCGCTTGAAGTTTTTCATCCCGAAAGAATAGCTTCGAGAATTCTCGGCATGGGAGACGTCCTAAGCCTGATCGAAAAAGCCGAAGACGCTTTTGAAGAGGAAAAAACTAAGGAACTTGCGGAAAGAATATCCAAAAGACAGTTCTCCCTTGAAGATTACAAAGAGTCGATATTGGCAATGAACAAGTTAGGGTCGATTGAAAACATAGCGCACATGGTTCCCGGTATGAAGAAGGTAACCGACAACCCAGAAGCAATGGGAAAAGCCGAGGCGGAGATGAGAAAAAATCTCGCCATAATCAACTCTATGACAGCACCGGAGAGAAGGGATCATACGATTTTAAACGGCAGCAGAAGGAAAAGAATCGCCAAGGGGAGCGGAACTACGGTTCCGGACGTAAACCGTATGATAAAAAACTACATACAGATGAGAAATATGATGAAAAACATGGGTAAAATGGGTAAACTAGCGAAGAGAATGATGAAATTCAGATGACGGGAAGCGAATACGCGCTTCGACGGAATCTCAGGAGGTAGAGCAATTTGGTCAAGATAAGGTTGAGCAGAATGGGATCTAAGAATAGACCGTTTTACAGAATAGTGGCGGCGGATATTCGTTCGCCGCGGGACGGAAAGTTTCTTGAAATACTTGGACATTACGATCCGACGAAGAAACCTCACGAACTGAAAGTAGACACCGAGAGGGTAAAAGCATGGATTGACAACGGTGCCAAGACGACAAATCGGGTGAGTAAGCTTTTATCGCAGGTCTCGTAACGCTTTCTTTCGTGTACAAACTCGGACGCAAAGTTTAGTCTTGGGAGCATCTTCATGAGTCAACTAAAAGAGTTTGTAGAATTCATGGCTAAATCTGTTGTCGACGATCCGCAGCAGGTGCGGGTGACCGAAGTTGCGGGTGAGAAGACCACGGTTATCGAGCTTAGAGTCGCGCCGGAAGATTTGGGGAAAATAATCGGAAAACAGGGAAGAACCGCAAAGGCAATCCGAAGCATACTGAGCGCCGTGGCGGCGAAAGCGAAAAAACGTGCCGTTTTGGAGATTCTCGAGTAGCATTGCCGAAGCGCGAAGAACAAAAGTTTATCCTTTACGGAAAAATAACGAAAACGCACGGACTTTACGGTGAAGTAAAGATTTTTCCTTTCGGCGGATGTCCCGATACGTTTGCCGACCTGAAAGAGGCTTACGTAGAAGTTTCCGATCAGCCGAAACCTCGCAAGTTGCATGTATCCCGAGTAAAAATTCAGAAAAACGCCGCAATTGTGAAATTTCTGGGAATAGATACCCCCGAGGCGGCCGACGAACTTAAAAATCTCCACATACTGGTCGAAAGAAAAGATCTTAAAGAGCCGGGAGAGGACGAATATTACTATTCCGATATCATAGGGCTTCGGGTTCGCACCAGCGGCGGAGAGAATGTTGGAGAAGTGAAAGAACTTATTCACTCCGGAGGATATGATATTCTCGTCGTAAAAAGCGCGGAGAGCGCGCGGGAGTTTCTGGTTCCTTTTGTCGGAAAATTCGTTATTAAAGTGGACTTAGAGGAATCAACCATTACCGTGCAGCCTATCGAAGGGCTTTTCGATTAAGCGGACGATCTTTAGTATGAAGTTCGACATAATAACAATTTTCCCGGGTTTTTTCGACTCCGTTTTCTCTTTCGGAGTTATAAACAGAGCCGTTTGCAACAAGACGGTTGAGATAAATATTCACAATCTAAGAGATTACTCACCCTTAAAACACGGAAAAACTGACGACACGCCTTATGGAGGGGGAAGCGGGATGCTTATGGCTCCCCAGCCCATAGGAAATGCCGTAACCCGAATAAAGGAAAAGAATCTTCGCTCCGCGGTGATTCTCACCACCCCGAAAGGAGAGCAGTTCAGTGACCGAAAAGCGCAGGAACTTTGCGAATTTGAACAGTTGATAATTCTCTGCGGCAGATATGAAGGGGTAGACGAGAGAATAAACGATCTTTACGTCGATATGAAAATATCGACGGGAAGGTACGTAAATTCCGGTGGGGAATACGCCTGCTCGCTGATAGTGGACGCCGTTTCGAGGTATCTTCCGGGAGTTCTTGGAAACGCGGAGTCGCTCGCCACCGAATCTCTAAAAGAAGGGCTTTTGGAGTATCCGCAGTACACGAAACCCGAAACATACATGGAAAAAAAAGTGCCCGAAGTGCTTCTTTCCGGAAATCATGGAAAGATAAAAAAATGGAGAAGAAAAAAAAGCATACGGAGTACTTTTATCGATAGTCCCGATCTGCTCGACGACGCCAGCCTTTCCGTTGAGGAAAACGAGTTTTTGAAGAAGTTAAAGATTGAAAACTCCCCCGAATTTAACGTTTATATCGCTCTTGTTCATTATCCCGTGTACAACAGCCGTTTTGAAATAGTGTCAACCGCTTTTAAGAGCATAGACCTGCACGACATATCTCGCGACGCCACCACTTACGGAGTAAAAAAGTTCTACCTGGTAAATCCCGTGGCCGAGCAACGCGAACTGGCGGAAAAACTCAGGAATCACTGGACCGAGGGAGCGGGGAGAGAATTCAACGAAACCAAAAGCGAAGCTTTCGGCATCGTCAGAATAGCGAACACTATCGAAGAGGTCATAGAGCGGATAGAGAAGATTGAAGGGAAACCGCCAAAGCTTGTGGCTACCGACGCGCGCTTTGCGGACGAGATGATCGGCTATCGTAGTCTTAAGGAAAAAATATTCAAAAGTTCCGACCCCTTTCTGATACTTTTCGGCACGGGTTCGGGGCTTGCGCGCGAAATCATGGAGAAATCCGACTATGTTTTAAAACCTTTAAGCGGTTACGGAGAATTCAATCATCTCTCCGTAAGAAGCGCCGCCGCCATCATACTTGACAGATTGCTTCGCTGCGGAGCCTGATCCGCGAAACCTGGAAATTCACGCCGTTTTATTCCGGATTCTAAGGTGTTTTTCGAGAAGAATCCGTTTAAATATTTTTTGACAATATTTTTAAGACTCTGTATGTTTAGCTTTCCGCGACGCGGCGTATGGAATTCGCCGTTTCGCAATCTATATTAAAAGAAAGCAAACCCGTCCGGCTTTCCTTACATCCGAGGAATCCGGTCTTTCGGGACGAGGAAGTAAAATGGGATTTATAGCGGAAATTGAAGAAAAACATCTAAGAAAGGATTTACCCGAGTTTAGAGCCGGCGATACCGTATCGGTCCACTATAACATCAAGGAAGGACAACGGAGAAGAATTCAGGTTTTTGAAGGTACCGTGATAGCTAAAAAAGGTTCGGGTTTCAGAGAGACCTTTACCGTAAGGAAAATTTCTTACGGCATCGGAGTCGAGAGAATATTCCCGCTACATTCTCCGCTCATAGGCAAAATAGAGCTGAAAAGAAAAGGTCGCGTCAGAAGAGCCAAGCTTTACTACCTTAGAGGACTTTCGAAAAAAGCCAGCAGAATAAGGGAAAGGAATTCCTGATAATCCCTCGATTTCGTTATCCCGCTCCGCCTTCTTTTTCATCTATCTTTTTCATTACGTAAATCATCCTCTGCACCGAGGTGTAGAAGGAAAAGAGGAAAAGGATAATTACCGCGGCTTTCAGCAAATAGTCTCCTTTTTCGAATCCCAGAAGAAAAGCGATTACATTGCCAAGAAAGTTAAATGTTGAGAGTACTCCCAAGTACACTATTCTCTCGGCTCTCTGCATCACTCCGACTTCACAGTCGATTCCAAGCCCTTCGGCCCTAGCTTTCGTATAGCTGACCATCATGGAGCAGCTGCCTATAAGAAAAATGATGTAAATAAAAAAGCTGTCCCTGAAAAAGCTCAGCAAACCGATGTATATAAGAGCTTCTGAATATCTGTCGACGCAGGAATCGAAAAAAGCCCCTCTAGTTGAATTAACTCCCTGGGCACGCGCCACCCTGCCGTCGAATATGTCAAAAGTTGAACCGGCAAGCAGTAAAACTCCCGCTACGAAAATCATGCCAAGATGGAAGAAGTAGCCCGTTAAGGCGGAGACCACAAGCGTTGTGATCGTAAGTACGTTGGGACGGAATTCCTTATCTATCAAGAAATCTTCTATGGGCCTTATCAGAGAAACCCACCAGGATTTGATACCGCCCGAGAGAAGTTTGGAAGATTCCGGCTTTTTCCCGGTTTTCGATCTTTCGTCCACTTCGTCCGATTCAGTCGAAGTCAATTCGTTTTCCATAAAATTAATAATAACCTGTAAATGGCCCTGCAGTCTATTTACGGCAAGGCGGTTTAGAGCCGATTCTAGTCGTTGAAAGTTATGTAAAACTTAAAGTCTTTTTCTTTTTCCTTTATTTGGTTTGCGTATTCGCGCGCCCGCTCTCTGGATTGAAAAGTTCCTATCCTTACCCTGTAAAAAGTTATTATATCAGACGGCGAATACGCTTTCGTAAAAGCCGGATACCCTCTATCCTTATAGAATCTAACGGTGCGGTCTGCGATCCTTTTGTTCTGAAAAGAACTAACCTGAATAGTGTACTTATGATTCGGGTTGATCATAACCGCAATGTTCTCACCGCGAATCGCTTTTCGTTCTTCCTTCGAAGTTTCACTCCGCGAAACTGCGGATTTCGCCGCTTCGGGGATTTTGGATTCCTCTTCCTCCGGCGGAGACAAAGTCTTCTCCGCAACACCACCGCCTTCCTCCACCAAAGCCGGTTCGTCCGAGGGTATAAATTTCTTCCCCACGATTACTCCCAGAGAAAACACCAGTCCGAAGACGATTAAAAAAGTCAGGGAAAAGGCTAGGATTCTAAACATTTTTCTTTTTGCTCTCCAACTATTTTCACATTCTCCGCGGAGCGCTTATTCCCAGAAGACCAAGACCGTTTTCTATTACCACCTGCACGCAGCGCGAGAGGTAAAGCCTAGCTGAAGATATATCGATTTTTTCCAAATCCAATATCTTCGTTTTATTGTAATAAGAATGAAACTCCGCCGCCAATTCCTGCAGATAATATACTACCTTGTGAGGAGAAAGAGATTCCGTTGCCGAAAGAACGATTTCCGGGAATCCGAGAACTTTTTTCACAATGCCGCGCTCAATATCGTCCGTAAGCAGGCTTAAATACTCGTCCGAGGCGTTTAAACCCATCTCGTTTGAATTTTTAAACAGGCTTGAAATCCTAGCGTTTGCGTACTGTACGTAGTAGACGGGATTTTCGCTAGATTCCTTTTTCGCCAGGGAGAGATCGAAATCAAGGTGACTATCGGAACTTCTCATCAGCAGGAAGAATCTCGTGGCGTCGCATCCGACTTCGCGCAGCACGTTGCGAAGCGTGACGAAATCGCCCGTTCTTTTCGACATGGAAACTTCTTTGCCCTCTTTTACCAGCCTTACGAATTGAATAAGGAGCACTTTTAGAGAAGATTCGTCTTTCCCGAGAGCTTTTATGGAGGCCTTGAGACGGGAAATATGACTGTGATGATCCGCTCCCCAAACATTTATCAGTTTTGAAAATCCTCTCGAATATTTGTCCACATGATATGCTATATCCGAGAGAAAGTAGGTGGGCGTACCGTCTTTTTTAATTATAACCCAGTCTTTTTGATCTCCGTACTCCGAAGCTTTGAACCAAACCGCCCGTTCTTTTTTCTCAAGGGCCCCGAGTTGTTCGAGCCGGTCTATAACCTCTTCGAGTTTGCTTCCACGCTCGCTTGAACCATGTATCTCGGTTTTTTCACTGTACCAACTGTCAAACTCCACTCTAAGATTCTCAAGATCGGCTTTTATTTCCTCAAGAAGCTTTGAATAAGCGAAGTTTCTGCAGAAAGCTACGGAAGAGGACTCGTCATTTTCCGCCGCGTCGGGATATTCTCCGCACTCTCTTATCTCTCCGGCTATTTCGGAAACATACTCGCCGTGATATCCGTCCTCCGGGATTTCTGCCGCCGCCCCTTCCAACCGCTTAAGTTCCGCGTACACCGACTCGCCAAGCATATCCATCTGTCTTCCCGCGTCGTTTATATAGAATTCTCTGGTCACATCGTATCCGGAGAAAGAAAGTATCCTGCATATGGAATCTCCCACCACAGCGTTTCGCGCGTGACCGAAGTGCAGATAACCGGTTGGGTTCGCACTTACGAATTCCACCATCACTCTCCGGCCGGCGTACTTACGGGAAGCTCCGTACCGGCTGCCCAAGCGGACGACTTCTTTAAGACTCGATTCATAAAGCCGTTCGTTTACGAAAAAATTTATAAATCCCCCGCCCGCAATCTCGAGCTTCTCTATAAAAACACACCGCTGCTTCTCTATATCGGCCGCTATACGCTTAGCGACTTCCCTCGGATTTTCTCGAGAAACGCTTCCGATAACAAGCGCCGCGTTTGTGGAAAAATCCCCGAACTCTTTTTTTTTCGGTATAAACACTTCAAGTTCCGTTTCCGCGTCCATTCCGGGAAACGAAAGCGAATCCAAAGACTTTCTTATTATTTTCAGTATTTCGTCTTTCATGAAATTTTGAACACCGAACTGCCTGTCGGAAGATTAAAGATGAGCGGTATCGTTAACCGATATTATAATGAACCGGTTCTCGTATATTTCAACAATGCTTTTGGATGCTTCATCCACCATGTAGCGACGGAAGTCCTTAAGCGAACTTTCGGTAAATCCGCAAAGCAGAGCTCCTATAAACAGACTATGACTCACGACAAGTATGTTCTGAGACCCGAAACATCCGCCTATATCCGAAATAGCTTCGAGAGCTCTTTGTTGAACGCCCCTTAAGGTTTCTCCGCCGGGCAGCCGGAGGGTTTCCGGATCGGAGCGCCAGTGCTCAAGTACGTCGGAGTATTTCTCCCTTATCTCGGAGAACTCAAGTCCTTCGAAAACGCCCTGGTCCATCTCTCTTAGATCTTCCCTGACGTTTACTTCGATTGAATGATGAGCCGCTATTTTCTCCGCGGTGGTTTTGGCTCTTTTAAGATCGCTTGAATATATGCGGTCGATTTTCTCGTCTTTTAATGACAAGGCGAGTTTTTCCGCCTGAATTATACCGCCGAGGTTAAGCGGGACGTCGCTCACGCCCTGACATCTTCCCGATTCATTCCAGTCGGTCTTTCCGTGTCTTACGAGTATCAGTCTCATGTCAATTTTATTTCTTACTCTCGCATGGAACAACAAAAGCTTCGGATTTTATCCTTTCTCTTAACTTCGCGGGAGGAGGGGGAAGCGGCGAGGATGAGTTTACCGCTTTTATGCAGTAGGAATCAAATCTCGGGTTCCCGGAGCTTGTCTCTATCTTCGCGTCGTACACCTCACCGTCTTCCCTCATGTAGAAACTGACGTTAGCGGAGAGAACCGCTACCGAATCTACGTCGGGAAGCACTAGCAGTTTTTTTTCGATTTGGAAGGATATCTTTCTGTAATAGATGTCGAGCACCAAGGGGAGCAAGGCGTTTTTTTTCTTTCTGAGTTCCGCGGTTTTCCTCATATTCTCTAAAACTTCTTCCCTCGCGATATCGTCGAGAGGCTCAGCCTCCGAAGGCGCCTCGGCGCTCGGTTTTTTTTCCGGTTCGACTTCCTTGGCACGAGTTTTTTCCACATTCGGGTCTTCTTTCGGTTTTACGCTTTCCTTAGGTTTTTCAGCGATTTTCGGAGGCGCCTTAGGAACTTCGCTTGGTTTTGGCTTTTTCGCCGGAGGTTTATTTACCTGCGCTTTTTTTTTCTCAGGAGGTTTTGCCTTTTTTTTAACCGGTTTCGGAACTTGTTTTTTATCGGGCTTTTTCGCCTCGACGGAAGGCTTTTTGGGTTTTTTGTCGAGTCGCGGCCTGTAATCCGAAAGCGACACTTCTATTGAGGGCTCGGAGGATATTTTCGCGGGTCCACCCGATGCCAGCCCAACAAACAGAAACAGTAAGAGATGAAGACCGAGAGAAACAAGAATCCCTCTTTGAAAATGATTCTTTTCTCTCCGCATTTATTATATTTCCGCTTTTGCTTTTCTGGTTCCTTTAAATTCCGTGACCAGATTCAGTTTCTCGACTCCGGTCTTTTTTATTTCGTCTATAACCTTAACGACGAATCCGTAATTGACCGATTTGTCGGCCCTTAGAAAAATCCTTCCGGTTTCGGAAGTGATTTTTTCCGCTTTCATAAATCTCTGCAAAGCGCCGCCGATTTCGGAAAGTTCGTAGCTTGAGTCTTCGAGAAATATTTTCCCGCGTCCGGTCAAGGTTATAGTTACTCTCTTATCGTCTTGTATGGGAATTTTAGAAGAGGCGGTTTGAGGAAGATCCACCCTGATTCCCTGATACAGAATAGGGGTCGTTACCATAAAAATAACGAGGAGAACCAGCATTACGTCTACAAAAGGAGTGATATTTATTTCGGAGAGAACAGATCCGCGGCGGCCTGCGTTGAATTTTCCCGGCTTCATGAAGCGAAACTTCCCGTTATCTGTTGAGATATCTCTCCGCCGTGTTCAGAAATCCGGCGCAGAAATTCTCCATTTCCACTTCTATAGATCTTACCTTGTTGACAAAATAATTGTACGCGACGGTAGCTGGTATCGCGGCCGCAAGGCCTATCGCCGTCGCTATCAGCGCCTCGGCGATTCCCGGAGCCACTACCTCAAGCGAGGGGACTCCCTTGTTTCCCGCAAGTCCTATGAAAGAGTTCATAATTCCCCATACGGTTCCGAACAGTCCTATAAACGGAGCGGAACTGCCCGTGGTGGCGAGAAAGACCAAGGATCTGTCAAGCTTTGAAGCCTCCGCGGTCATTGCTCTTTTAAGAGCTCTTTCCACAAGATCCACCGATTCCAAGTGAGAGGAAACGCCGTTTTCACCGGAATCCGATTCTCCTCGGTTTTTCTTCTTCTCGATTTTCGCCACTTCCGTGTAGCCCGCCCTGAAAAGCTCCGCTACCGGACCGCCGACTTCTTTTGAGAAGGAAAGAAGCGTTTTCATATTTTCGTTTGAGTGGTAAAGGTCAAGAAACGCTCGGGATTTTTTGGACGAACTTCTCAGAAGACGAAGTTTGGTGTAGATGATAGCCCAGGAAATAACGGACATCAGAAATAAAACGATGAGCACCGACTTGACCACGGGACCGGCGCTTGCAAGCAGTGCCATTATGTTTTGCGTACCGTCTAACATCCACTTTCCAAGGTGCTTCTGCTTTGAATTTGCAAATTCCTAATCCGTTTGACAACCCACTTTGAATATTGTCGCAAGCGGCTTCCGATCGGAAAAAACCGTGTGTGAGTAAAAAGAAAACCTAAAGATAAAATCAAGATAACAACTTTTCTATCATATCATAAACTTCACGGGGAGTGAAGATCTCACGTCGGGATCAGGTAGAATTTTGAATTAATCCGAATTTACAATATCACCGTTTTATGGAGGAACGAAGGTGTCAGGAAAGTACAGTTTTTTAATTGTCTTTTTAATGGTTTTTCTCCCAATGTCGGAACCGAAAGCGGATACGACGCAAGACAGATACAAAGTAGTTGTGGAAGAGAGTTTCTATACCGTGGCTCCCGAGAACCGCGAGGAATTTCTTCGGGTATACAAAACGCGGCTTTTTCCTTTTTGGCAGGAGATGAAAAAAGCGGGCATCATCACCGACGACTACAGAATGTATTCTCAGAGAATACACACCGTAAAACCGCTTTGGACCTACAAAACCGTCGTTAAATTCAAAAACTACGCCGCGATAGACAAGTGGCTTGAAATAAGGGACGAGGTATACAGGAAAATGTTTCCCGGGGAATCCGGGTATAAAGAACCTAGAAAAATAATAGACTCTATTTCCGGAAACCACTGGGATGAATTTATAAGGGAAATAAGGCTTGAGGAGTAATCCCGCGGCTTTCGCCCGAATCAAAGAAGTCTCGGCTGAATCTCGGGTCTGGGTATTCCTAAATGTTCGTAGGCAAGTCGGGTGGCTTTTCTTCCCTTTGGGGTTTTCTCGATAAGACCTTCTCTTATCAAAAAGGGTTCATAGACGTTTTCTATCGTATCTTTGTCTTCACTCACCGCGGCAGAGATCGTTTCCACTCCCACGGGTCCGCCGCCGAATTTTTCGATTATGGATGTTAGTATAGCTCTATCTAGTCTATCAAGTCCCCTTGAGTCGATCTCCAGCATCGAAAGCGCGTCCTTGACCACCGATTCGGTTATCAGTCCGTCGGATTTCATCTGAGAATAGTCTCTCACTCTTTTCAAAAGCCTGTTCGCTATCCTCGGCGTGCCCCTGGCCCTAACGGTCATCTCTTGTGCTCCTTCATCCGTTATTTCGACTCCAAGAATTTTTGAAGATCTTTTAACTATCCGGGAAAGTTCCTCGCAGCCGTAATAATCAAGTCTCAGATCGACCCCGAAGCGCGATCGAAACGGGGAGCTTAAAAGTCCCGTCTTCGTCGTCGCCCCTATAAGGGTAAATCTCTCTAAATTTATTTTCACGGACCGTGCCGTCGGACCCTCCCCTATCATAAGGTCAATGTTGAAATCCTCCATCGCGGAATAAAGATACTCTTCGACGGTTCTGTTCATTCTGTGGATTTCGTCCACGAAAAGCACATCTTTTTCGCCGAGATTGGTAAGCATGGAGGCCAGGTCTCCAATTCTTTCCAGAACGGGACCCGAGGTGAGATGTAAGTTCACTTCAAGTTCGTTTGCGAATATATGCGCAAGCGTAGTTTTGCCAAGTCCCGGAGGACCTGAAAGAAGCACATGATCAAGGGATTCTTTTCTTGCCTTCGCGGCGCCGATAAATATAGCGACCTGCTTCCTTACGCTTGACTGTCCGATAAAGTCTTCAAGAAATTTAGGGCGGAGACTCGCCTCCGCAAGGTCGTCATCTTGCGTGTATTGCGGCGAAATATTTTCCCTGCGGATTTCTTGCGACATTTAAATCCTTCCTATTATTTTAAGACAGCCTCTAAGCGAATCTTCAACGGACGGGGAAATCGCGGCGATTTCTTCGATTTCGGATCTTACTCTGTCTATCTCGCCGTTTGTGTATCCCAGATTCACAAGCGCGGAGATCGTATCGTTAAGCACGGGTGTGGGACTAGATATGGCCAGGTCCTTTGTAATATCGTCAAGTTTGTCTTTAAGTTCGTTCACTATTTTCATAGCCGTTTTCGACCCTATGCCGCGGATTTTCCTGCGCGCAAGATCGCCTTTCGCCACGGAATTTATAAGATCGGTCACGGAAATGTTAGAAAGTACGTTTATCGCGGCTTTGGGACCTATCCCCGAAACGCTCAACAGTTTTTCAAAAAGCTTCTTTTCCGCGTCGGTAACGAAACCGAAAAGTTCAATGCTGTTTTCTCTCTGTACGGTGTGTATTCTCAATTCGATTTCCTCCCCCGCCCCTCCGAGATTATTGTAGGTGGAAAGAGGAACCGTGACTCCGTATCCCACGCCGTTTACGTCAACGACGACAGTTTCGATTTCCTTAACAGCGATTACGCCTCTAAGCAGATATATCATTTAAAGTATATCTTTTTTTCCTTCGGCGCCTTCTAACCCCGACTAACGCGTCTTTGGAAAGTCCGTATCTCGACAGGTTGATGTGGCAGATAGCGATTGCGAGCGCGTCGGATTCGTCCGTGCTTTTAAATTCGCCGATTTTTAGCATATATGAAAGCATTCTCTGTATCTCCTCCTTTCGCGCTCTGCCTTTGCCGGTTAGGGCAAGTTTCACTCTTGTGGGGGCGTATTCGCTTACGGGGATCCCTCTTTGCGCGGCCGCCAGAATCACTATTCCTCTCGACTGACCGAGCTTTATCGCGCTTCTGGCGTTTTTGGCGAAAAACATTTCCTCGACCGACACGGTAGAAGGATTGTAATCGTCGATTACTTGGAGTATCCCCACATATATGTCGTTAAGCCTTTCGGGAGCGGATTTGTGAGATGATGGAGCTATAGTTCCGCTCGTTACGTAGCGAAGGCAATTCCCTTTACTCTCCACGACTCCGTAGCCGCAGGATCTGGACCCCGGGTCGATTCCCATTACCCTAGTATCAGAATTTCTATCCAATTGCTTCGAGTAACTGTTCGTCTATATCGAAGTTGGCGTATACGTTTTGAACGTCGTCGCTGTCTTCAAGCGCTTCCATAAGTTTTATCATGTGCTCGGCGGCGCGTCCTTCGATCCTTACGCTTGTCTGCGGTATCATCGTAACTTCCGCGGATTCATATTCAATTCCGGCATTGGAGACCGTTTTCTTTATCACTTCAAAGTTTTCCGGAGGAGTTATCACAACTATTTCACTGTCTTCGGCGCGCACGTCGTCGGCACCGGAGTCTATAACCAGATCGAAAAGCGTTTCTTCGTCGACGGAACTTTCGGCAAAAGCGATTCTTCCCTTAAGATCGAACATCCAGGCCACGCATCCGTTTTCGCCAAGTCCTCCGCCGTGTTTCGTGAATATTCTCCTTATTTCGGAAACGGTTCTGTTTTTGTTGTCGGTAAAAGTTTTTACATATACGGCGCTTCCCCCGGGTCCGTAGCCTTCGTAGAACACTTCGTTGTAAATCACTCCCTCAATATCTCCCGTCCCTCGTTTTACCGCCCTGTCGATCGTATCGTTGGGCATGTTGGCGCCTTTGGCCGCGGCTATGGCGGTGCGCAATCGAGGATTGGATTCCGGATCTCCCCCGCCCTCCTTTGCCGCCACCGTGAGTTCCCTGATCAGCTTAGTGAATATCTTGCCCCGTTTTGCGTCAACAGCGGCTTTTCTGTGTTTTATATTCGCCCATTTAGAATGACCCGCCATTAGGAATTACCCCCGTTTCCAGATTTTTATCGCAATTTCCCAGTAATTATAACCGAAAAAGTCCTCAAATTTCCATAATACTCGAAAAAGCGGTCACGCTACCAACGCCTTTCGTTGACAGAAAAAAGGGCAAAATGTATTTTTAGCCTGATGAGCGAGTATCGAGTTCGTTTCAAATGCATCGACGAAGGCTGCGGAGAGACTTATCCGATCGACGAAATCGTCTACAGGTGCAGAAAGTGCAACAACCTGCTTGACGTCCAGCATGATATGGAAGCTCTTAAACGCAAGACGCCCGAACAGTGGAAAGAGCTTTTCGACACCAGGTACAGAAAACAGTCCTGGCCCTACGGAAGCGGCGTCTGGGGGAAAAAAGAATGGGTGTTGCCTTCGATTGAAGACGAAAACATAGTTTCCATGTACGAAGGCTGCTCCAATCTTTTCTGGGCCGAGAGATTCGGGAAGCAGATCGGCGTTGAAGATCTGTGGATAAAAATGTGCGGCAACAGTCACACGGGATCTTTTAAAGATCTGGGAATGACCGTTTTGGTATCCGCGGTAAATCAGATGATAAGCGGCAATGTAAGCATTCCGGCGGTCGCGTGCGCATCGACCGGAGATACTTCCGCCGCCTTGGCCGCTTACTGCGCGGCGGCCGCTATTCCCTCCATAGTATTTCTTCCCAGAAACAAAGTATCGATAGCCCAGCTGATTCAGCCCATATCGAACGGGTCCATCGTTTTATCTTTAGATACGGATTTTGACGGCTGCATGGAGATGGTGCAAAGAGTCACGAGCGAGCACAACATATATCTTGCAAACTCCATCAATTCACTGCGTATAGAGGGACAGAAGACGGTAAGCATAGAGCTATGCCAGCAGTTTGATTGGGAAGTTCCGGACTGGGTAATAATTCCGGGTGGAAATTTGGGTAACGTATCCGCTCTGGGAAAAGGTTTCCTTATGATGCACGAGTTGGGACTTATAAAGAAACTCCCGAGAATAGTTTGCGCGCAGGCGCAAAACGCAAACCCTCTATATCTCAGTTTTCTAAAAGGTTTTAAGGAGTTTTCTCCCGTTAAGGCTAAAAAAACTCTCGCAAACGCCATACAGATCGGAAATCCGGTAAGCATAAACAAAGCGATTTCCATTCTCAGAAAATTCGACGGAGTCGTAGAGCAGGCATCGGAAGACGAACTTTCTCACGCTTCCGCCATGGCCGACAGAACGGGTACTTTCAACTGTCCCCACACCGGAGTCGCACTCGCCGTATTTATGAAACTGCTTGAGAAAAAAATCGTCTCTCCGAAAGAAAAAATAGTGGTGATATCCACCGCTCACGGATTGAAGTTCGTGGAATTCAAATCCGGTTATCACAAAGGTTCCCTAAAAGGAGTGTCCTCAAAGCTGAGAAACGTTCCGGTGGAACTTCCAAATGATTATAAGGCCGTGAGAGACGCTATAGAAAGCAGAATTCGCGTTCAGTAAGAACCCGATTCGAGACGACCCGTAAAAAGTATACGCTCATTATCGCTTCGGGAGGTCGGCGCGCGCGGACAAGCCAGTCTCTGTTCCGGTCGACCGAAAAGCCATCCATTCCCATACGAGCAGCACCCAAACGGGCGCAAATTCTATCCAAACCACCACATTTCGAAACAGTTCCGCCTGCCCCGCGGAAGATGAAAGATAGTATTGAAGGTAATAAAGCGGAAGCAAAGCCGTTAGGGAAAGAAAACCCCAGCTTGGCGCCATGCAGAGAAAAGGAAGAAGCCACGTATAGTACCACGGAAACTGAGCGGGACTCAGCAAAAACGCGCCTCCGACTATAAGAAGAGCTTTTCTGTAAATCCCCAAAGATCCTTTTGCGAACAGAACATAGAAGTTCCAGAGAAGAAGAATCAGCACCACGGCGATTCTCGAGTACTTTTGAGCGTGTCCCCGGTGAATTTCAAACGCGCTAAAAACAGCTTCCCACAAATAAAGAATAACGGAGAAAAGCGGGCTGTTGTTTTGCCAGCTTTTTCCGTAAGTCAGCACCCCGGAATTCGGCTCCGCTCTCAATACGATCAGGGGTAAAAATATTACCAGAAGCGCGGCTGTGAAAATAAGAATTCGCAAAACCGTCTCTCGCTTTTCCCGAAACGGTTTTATAAACAGTCCGAAAAGAAGCGCCGGCCAGAGTTTTACTCCGGCAGCCAAAGACAGAATAAGCACACAAATTCTCTTGCTTCCCGAGAGAAAGAGAAATATCGCCGCGAGAACAAACGGAAACGCAACCACGTCCATATGCGCGGAGTTGAATATTTCTTTTACGAGAAGCGGATTCCACCAGTAGACAATGGAACTTTGAAGAGGAATCTTGAGTCTTCCGAGACTGAGCAGCAGAAGCCCCAAGGTAGTCAAGTCAAATAATATCATTATAATCCGCCACGCCTCGAGGCTCATGGGAGATAGTTTGTAGGAAAGAGCGAAAAAGAATTGAGAAACCGGCGGATAAATCGTCTTTACATGCGGATGGTTTATTTTTTTCAGCGTCTCTTCATGCTCCCGCTTAAGCGTTTTAAGCTTTTCGGGCGATTCGCCGTCAATAACTTGCCGGGGAGAATACTCGTAAGGGTTTACTCCGCTCGATGAAACGGCCCCATCCCACATGTAGCGGTAAAAATCGTTTTCAAGTATCGGAGTCGAGGGAATAAACAGAATTCGAAACCCCAAGCCGAAAAGTATGATAAGAATAAGCGAGCACGCGTTATTTTTTCTGAATTTCCAAACGGAGACGAAGTAAACCGCCGACGCTGCAATTAGAAGCGATACGAAAACCGGTACGCAGTCTTTTTCAAAATCGTCGAAAGGAAGCAGCTTGGAAATTTTCGCGATAATCCCCAGCAGGAAAAAAATAGCGGTGCCGCAAATAAAAAGTACTAGATTGAATTTATTGATTTTTTTAATCAATGGGTAAAATTAGAGCGATAAAATTTAATTCGTCTCGGAGTTTTTGAAAATGGAAAAGAGCAGTGAAAGATTAAAACTAATTCTGAAAAGCAAATCAATTCTGCTCGGAAATTTCACTCTGGCGTCGGGAAAGCAAAGTCCTTACTACATTGACGCCAGGATTACCACTTTGAACCCCGAAGGCGCGAATTTGATATCGAAAATTTTTCTAGACGAAATTACCGAAGACTCAAGCGTAACCGCCGTTGGGGGACCGTCCGCCGGAGCCGACCCCGTTGTGGGAGCGATCATTTCCAGAAGTTTTGAGGAAGAAAAACCTCTTCGCGGATTCGTAGTAAGGAAGAAGGAAAAAGAACACGGCACGGGAAACATGATAGAGGGTGAACTTGTGAGAGGAGACGTGGTGGCTATAGTCGAAGACGTGATTACGACTGGAGGTTCTGTGTTAAGGGCCATTGATTATGTCGAAGCTTCGGGGGGAGAGGTCCGCAAAGTGCTCTGCGTGGTTGACAGAGGAGAAGAAACGAAAAAAGTTTTTTTGAATCGGGGCTGTGGTTTTTTTTCCATATTCAGGGTTTCGGAACTTCTTTAGAAAACACCCTGTAAATCTGGCTTTACATACGGATCGGAATTTTATTCCGTCTCCACTAAATTATTGCCGCTTAAAACAAAAGGCGCGGAGAAAGCTTATTGAGCGTTTTATTAATTTTGATAATAGTACTTTCGGGATTTCTTGCTCTTAATATAGGAGCCAACAATTCCGCGGCGTCAATGGCAACCTCTTACGGCGCCGGGGTAAGATCGAAAAGACAAGCCGTATGGCTAATAGCGATCTTTGCCGTTTTAGGAGCGATCATTGCGGGAGCTCCCGTGGTTGAAACCATCGGCAAGGGAATAGTGCCCGCCGAAACTCTCTCCTCCGATATAGGTTTCATACTAATAATTCTACTTCTCGGAATAGGATTTATCGCTTGGGCGAACGTGGCTCGAACTCCCATAGCCACCACTCACGCCATAGTTTGCGCAATAGTGGGGATCGGTCTTTATACTCAAACGCTTGATTACGACAGTTTCTTTCGCGTGCTTAAATGGTGGATAGTGGCGCCGATAGTGGCATGGATAATAAATTTCGTTGTCGCCAAATTCTTTTATTTCAAAATAGTTCACTATCTGGCAAGCAATTTTCCGGAAAAGAAAGTAAACAAGATACTAACCGTTTTGATTACCATATCGGGAACTTTCATCGCCTTCTCGGGGGGAGCCAATAATTCCGCAAACGCAATCGGTCCCATAGTCAGCCTGGGCATCATAGATTCTTTTCCGGGAGCGATTCTGGCCGGCATCGCTATGGGAGTTGGAGCGATTCTGCTCGGAGGCAGAGTTCTTGAAACTCTTGGGAAGAAAATTACCGAAATATGTATAATAAGAGCTATCTCGGTTGAATTTACGGCCGCCATTATAATTTTACTCGCATCGATATACGGAATTCCCGTCTCAATAGCGGAGATAGTCACAGCCGGCGTGGTGGGATTTTCATGCGCGCAGCACGGATTCGGCGAAACCGCCAGAAACAGTCATGTTGTAAAAATCGGTTTTTTCTGGTTTGTTGTTCCAATAATCGCTGTCGGGGTGAGTTACTATATATCTCTTATATACGTTAAATATGAATTGTTCTCACTTCTAAGCTTTCTCGGATAGATGAAGTTTTCAGAAAAAGAAGTAAAAAGATTGAATCAAGAGTTTAGTAAAAGCTCTCCCCAGGAAATTTTGTCCTGGGTTTTGCTTAACTTCGGTCGCAAGGCGGCTCTCGCGACCAGTTTTCAAGTTCAGGGGTCCGTTCTCGTGGACATGGTCGCCAGAATCGACACGGAAGCGAGAATTTTTACTTTGGATACCGGGAGGCTTCCCCCCGAGACGTACGACGTAATGGAAAAAGTAAGGGCCACCTACGGAATTAACATTGAAGTGCTTTTTCCGGACAAAAGCGAAGTCGAAGAAATGGTGACCCGCCACGGCGTAAATCTTTTCTATAAAAGCGTGGAGAATCGAAGACTTTGCTGCCAGGTAAGAAAAACCAACCCGCTCAACGCGTTTCTAAAGACCCTTGATTGCTGGATTACTTCAATAAGAAGAGACCAGACCGACCAGCGGGCAGAGTCAAATAAATTCGAGATTGATTATCTTCACGGAAGAATGCTCAAGATAAATCCTATCGTGGATTGGACCATCGATCAGGTATGGGACTACATAAAGGAAAATAAAGTCCCTTACAACAAACTTCACGAAATCGGGTATCCGAGCATAGGATGCGCTCCATGCACGAGAGCGATCAAAGAAGGAGAAGATCCCAGAGCCGGCAGGTGGTGGTGGGAACAAGACTCGGACAAAGAATGCGGAATTCACTTCAGTCACGGATAAATATCCTGAGAAATTCACCCTCACCGAAAGCGTAGATTTTTTTTAACCAGGGGAATAACTTCTTCTTTAAGCAATCTCATTGATTTTCGCCATTTGTCCTCAGGCTTCCATTCATGTCCCATAACCAGGAGAACTCCGAAGCCTCCGACGAATTCATAAAGTTCGGTTATTCTATGGGCCACTTTCTCGGGACTTCCTACAAGCCACATATTGTCGATCATGTAATCCATCGTCACTTCGTCGTCGGATTTCGATTTATCGACCTTAAACAAGTTCAGATTGCCTCTTATCAAAGGAACTATTTTGAAAAAATAATCCCGAAAATCTCTCGCGAGCGTTCCCGAGATAACTTCTTCTCTGGCTTCCTCCGTGGTATCAGCCACGTACACGTCTCTTGCGATTCTCCATTTCCGTCTTTCCGCCGTCCTGGAAGCCGCAAGCGCACCCTGTTCATATCCCTCCCAGTGAGATTTCAGTACGTCCTGGGTTACGAAATTGATACTCATAGGTATCCATCCTCTCTCGCCGGCAACTCCGAGACTCGCGGAATTTTCAGAAATACCGGCTACCGCTATCGGAGGATGAGGTTTCTGGTAGGGAACCGTGTGAACACCGAGACCAACTTCCTTCACGGGTTTCGGGACAGTAAAATTCCACCTCGAATTACGATAAGTATCCGGAGGAGGGTCGTTCCAAAGATTAAGAATCATCTCAAGAGATTCGTTCATCAGTCGTCGCTGTTCTCCCGTTTTCGGATTTATACCAAAAGCCTCGAAATCCCCGATGAAGCTGCCGGCTCCGATTCCCCAGTAAAATCTTCCTTTAAGCAAGTGGTCTAAAACCGCAATTCTATGCGCCAACACAAATGGGTCGTGCTGAGGGAGGCAGGAAACTCCCGTACCGAAGATTATTCGCCGGGTAAGAGCGGACGCTTTCGCTATGAAGAGATCGGGAGCCGGAATGTTTTCCCAGCCGGCCGTAAAATGCTCTCCTATCCAAGCTTCTTTGAAACCAAGCTCATCTAGAAAAACTACCTGCTCAATATCTTCCTCAAGGGTCTTTGAAAGCGGGAGCAGACCCGCGGGGTGAAGAGGCATCGTGAAATATCCAATTTCCATACCCGAAAAGATAACGCATTAAATGACTTAGACGAAATACCGAACTTGTAAACGGAAACTAAACCCGTAAGGCCGTGGTTTGATATAGAGAATCGACGCTCGCAGTCCCCCGGCGATACGGCTTCACCCAACCTCAAGGCAACTCGAATTCGCGATATGTCCGACTGCCGAGGCAAGTTTTCCGTTTAATTCGCTCTAGCCTCTAACTTCACTCATTCAGGCTTAGCAGTATTTTATTCCCTTCGATTTTTACTCGGTAGGTTTCAAGAGGCTCGACCGCGGGAAGACACAACGCTTCGCCGGTTTTTACGTTAAATTCGGCTCCGTGGTAACAGCAGGTTATGCACTCTCCGTCGAGGTAGCCGTCGGAGAGGGTGAATGACTGATGAGTGCACTCATCCCGAAAAGCGTAGAAATTTCCTTCGACTTTGCATATTGCTATCGCTTCCGTGCCGACGAAAAAAGACTTCACTTCTCCCTCCGCTATATCGGAAACTTCGGCGACTTCCTGAAAATCGGACATAAAATTATCTCGCGGCTCCGTTTTCCAACCTTTGTTCAAACCAATGAATCATCGCATCTTCAAGCGCTTGTTTCACAGACTTAATCGACATGGTTTCAAGAGTTTGGCTGGTAAAAGCGCGGAGCATTATTATCTTGGCCTCTCTTTGCGATATACCCCTTGAACGCAAGTAAAAAAGAGCTTCCTCATCCATCTGCCCTATCGTCGCTCCGTGCGTACACTTTACGTCATCGTTGTATATTTCCAGTTGCGGCTTCGTGTCTATCTGGGCGGTATCGGACAGAAGAAGATTTCTGTTAGTCTGCTTCGCGTCCGTTTTTTCCGCGCCTTCGTGAACAAGTATCCTTCCGTGAAAAACCCCCTTGGAGCGCCCGTCGAGAACGCCGTTGTAAAACTGACGGCTGTCGCAATGAGGACTCGCATGTTCAACTCGCATGAAATTGTCCATGTGTTGCCGTCCCTCGGAGACAAAGAGACCGTAAATATCCGAGTTGCATCCTTCCCCGGCCAAAACCGGATGAATATTGTTTCTCACCATTGCTCCTCCGAACAGAACGGAATGGGAAGTAAGATTGCTGTTTTTCCGCTGATTCGCTCTCAGGGTGGAAAAAACAAACGCCTTCTGGCTTTCAAACTCAAGCCTGTAATGCTCAAGGTTCGCTTCTTCCCCGCAGACTACTTCGGTAACTATGTTTGAAAAATAAACGCCCTGCGAATCCGATACGTAATGCTCTACAACCTTGGCGTTCGAACTTTCACCCAGAACAACGAGATTTCTGGGATTTACGAATAAAGGTTGATTTTCATCCGTCGATATATGAAGAACATGCACGGGAATTTCGAAAACGACTCGGTCCGGAACGTAAATGAAAGCTCCGTCTTCAAAATAGGAAGTGTTAAGAGAAATAAAGGCGTCTTTTTCGTAATCCGCGTATTTCGCCAGATAAGCCTTCACAAGATCGCCCCTTTCACGTATCGCGTCTGAAAGACTTTCGACAATCACTCCGTCTCGAACTTCGGTCGTATGCGATAAAGAAGAAACGAAACGCCCGTTTACAAAAACGAGACGCAACCCTTCAAGTCCCGAAAATCTGTACGAATCGACCGTGTCCCTCGAAACGTTCGAAATTCCGTTTTCAGCAATCGAGAAAGAACTTCTTCGAAGAAATTCAACATTGGTAAACCTCCACTCCTCGTCTAAAAGCGTCGGAAATCCCAGCGTCTTAAACCCCGATATAGCCTCCTTGCGCAAGTCTACGAGCCACTTCGGATCGTCTTTTTTCGCACTCAGGAGAAATTGAGAGAGTCCATCCGTGTAACTCTCGCTCGTACCGTCAAAAACAATCGCCATTATTTAAACGCCCCCTTCTAAAGCGCCCGCCATTTTAAAAACCCGCATATCCTTTCTCTTCAAGTTCGAGAGCAAGCTCCTTGCCCCCGGACTTTACGATTTTTCCGTCAACCATAACATGGACAAAATCGGGGATTATGTAGTCAAGAAGTCGCTGATAATGAGTTATGACAACAAACGAACGCTTACCGTCTCTCATGGAATTCACGCCGTTTGCCACTATTTTAAGCGCGTCTATATCGAGACCCGAATCGGTTTCGTCAAGAACGGCCAGAACCGGGTCGAGTATCTGCATTTGAAATACTTCGTTTCTTTTCTTCTCTCCCCCCGAAAATCCGGCGTTCACGGATCTTTTCAGAAGATCTTCGTCAATGCCAAGCGACTTCATCTTCTCCCTGGCAAGCTTCGCGAACTCCACATGCTTAAGAGGTTTTTCGTCTCTGTATTTTCTTTTCGCGTTAAGGGCTTCGCGAAGAAGGTAGGTGTTTGCGACTCCGGGAATCTCCACCGGATACTGAAAAGCGAGAAATATCCCTTCGCACGCCCTCTCTTCCGGCTCAAGTTCAATGATGTCCCGCCCCTGAAAAGTTATTTCTCCTTCCGTGACTTCATACGTATCCTTTCCGGCAATAACTTGAGAAAGAGTGCTTTTCCCCGAACCGTTCGGCCCCATTATGGAGTGAACCTCTCCGGGCGCCACGGTAATATTCACCCCTTTGAGTATTTCTTTACCTTCTACCTGCACATGCAGGTTTTTCACTTCGAGCATGTTTCGCTCCTCCTAAAAACCTTTTTTCTGAATTACTGTGGAACCCCTACCCCACGCTCCCCTCAAGGCTTACGCTCAGCAGTTTCTCCGCTTCAACCGCAAACTCAAACGGCAACTCCTTGAAAACTTCTTTGCAGAAACCGTTTACGATAATCGAGACCGCGTCCTCGGCCGAAAGCCCTCTTTGACGACAGTAAAACATTTGGTCTTCTCCTATCTTGGAGGTAGAAGCTTCATGCTCCATGTGAGCTGTGGAATTTTTGACCTCTATGTACGGAAAAGTATGCGCTCCGCAACGATCCCCTATCAGCATTGAGTCGCACTGCGTGTAATTTCTAGCCCGCTCGGCGTTTTTGCCGATCTCGACAAGTCCCCGGTACACGTTTTGTCCCTCGCCCGCCGAAATACCTTTGGAAATAATCGTGCTGCTGGTATTTTTTCCCACGTGAATCATTTTAGTTCCGGTATCGGCTTGCTGAAGCCTGTTTGTAAGAGCGACCGAATAGAACTCCCCGACTGAATTATCTCCCTCTAAAACGCAACTCGGATACTTCCACGTAATCGCGGAACCGGTCTCGACCTGCGTCCAGGAAATTCTCGACCCTCTGCCGGCGCATCTTCCCCGTTTGGTAACGAAATTGTATATCCCGCCTTTTCCCTCTTTGTCCCCCGGATACCAGTTCTGTATCGTGGAATACTTTATCGTAGCGTCATTATGAGCTACGAGTTCCACCACGGCGGCATGAAGCTGACTATCATCTCTTTTCGGAGCCGTGCAACCTTCAAGATAGCTCACGTAGCTGCCTTCCTCGGCAATTATAAGCGTTCTTTCAAACTGGCCGGTGTTCTCCGCGTTTATCCGGAAATAAGTTGAAAGTTCCATGGGACATCTCACTCCCTTCGGAACATAAACAAAAGAACCGTCGGTAAAAACCGCCGAATTCAAAGCCGCGTAGAAATTATCTCCGCGAGGCACCACGGAACCCAGGTACTTGCGCACCAGATCGGGATGTTCTTCCACCGCTTCCGATATGGAACAAAAGATAACTCCCTCCTCGGCGAGTTTCTCCTTAAAAGTCGTAAAAACGGAAACACTGTCGAAAACGGCGTCGACCGCGACTCCCGCAAGCATCTTCTGTTCCTCAAGAGGAATACCGAGTTTGTCGTAAGTCTCCTTTATCTCGGGGTCGATTTCGTCAAGGCTCTTCGGTCTCGGGTTACTCTTCGGAGCCGCGTAATAACTTATATCGTTAAAATCTATTTTTGGATATCTGATAAATGCCCAACGGGGCTCTTTCATCTTCTTCCAGTGTTCATACGCTCCGAGGCGCCAGTCAAGAAGCCACTCGGGCTCGTTTTTCTTCGAGGAAATCATTCTGATGACGTCTTCATTGAGACCCTTGGGGGCAACCTCCTGCTCGACGTCGGTTACAAATCCATATTTATATTCCTCTTGGGTGAGTTTATCCAGATCAACGCTCATTAAAAAAGTACCCTCCTGTCAATTACTTCTCCGGCGCGGCGATTCATCCACCATATCGCCTATTGTAGTATCCTCGAGAATTCTTATCATAGACACTTTGAGCTTATCCCAAAGCGGAAGCTGCCCGCAACTTTCATAAAGGGCGCAGGGACCCGAATCGTCCATGCAATCCACTATCATTATCTCACCCTCTATGGCTTCATACACTTCCCTAAGGCTCAGTTCATACGGAGCTTTGCGAAGCATATACCCGCCATCGGGACCGACTTTTGATCTGAGTATGCCGCGATTGACAAGTCTTCTCATTATTTTGGCCAGATAATTTTGCGGAATGTGCTGCGTTTCGGATATTTCCCTCATGCCGAACTTAGATCCAGGATCGCCTCCCATATGTATCAGACACCTGACTGCGTAATCAAGAGTTCTACTTACCTGCATAACGGCTCAACTGTTATAAACTTTACGTATCCATAAAAATGATTATCTAGGTGGTAATTATTACCACCTGTCGGACTATAGTCAACACACTTTGAAGCCGCCTTCGGTCAAAAGGCAAATAAATCGTATATAAAAAGAAGTACGATTAATATTATCGCGGCTCCCACCATAGTCGCCGCATAATGTCTTAGCAGACCGGACTGAAACGCGCCTATGCGGCCGGACAGATCTCTTACGAAATTCGCCAGTCCGTCAAGAGTACGGTCGATTACTGAACGATCGAAATCTGAAGACAGAGCGGAGATATAATTAAACGGAGATACGAACAGGTTATTGTAGATTTCATCCACGTACCACTTGTTAAAAGACCATCTGCGAACCGTTGCGGCGGCTTTTCCCGAAGAGGCTTCGGTTTCGCTTTTCACTCCGGTGCTATAATAAATTAAAATGCCGAGCAGTATGCCGATAAACGCCGCAAACACGGAGAATCCTACCAGAGCCCAATGTCCGAAATAGTGCGAAGAGGCATAAGCGGAACCATAATCGGTCGCTTCGAGAGAGGAAAGAAAGTTTTGAAGAAGTCCGTAGTAATCAAACCCCGCGTATTCACCCATGAATTTCGGTACTCCGATAAGGCCTCCTGCGGCCGACAAGACGGCGAGAATCACGAGAGGTACGGTCATTACGGCCGGAGACTCGTGTATGCGGCTTTTAGTTCCGTAATCCATTCTGGCCTTACCCTCAAAGGTGAGCAAATATAATCTCGTCATATACAAAGCGGTCAGTATCGCCGTCAGCAGTCCCGCGACCCAGAAAAAAGTATGACCTCCGTCGTACAGGTAGGCCAGTATTTCATCCTTGCTGAAAAATCCGGAAAGAATGGGCACGCCGGAAATCGCAAGCGTGGCCACAAGAAACGTAAAAGCGGTTACGGGGATCATTCGGCGAAGCCCGCCCATCTTCCGTATATCCTGCTCTCCCGACATCGCGTGTATAACGCTTCCGGCGCCGAGAAAAAGAAGAGCTTTGAAAAAAGCGTGAGTAATAAGATGAAATATAGAAACTATATAAGCCCCCGCCCCGGCCGCCATGAGCATGTAGCCGAGCTGACTTACCGTTGAATAAGCGAGAACTTTTTTAATATCGTTTTGAGTGATCGCTATCGTCGCGGCGAAAAAGGCGGTGAACGTCGCCGTGATCAAAACGACATCGGAGGCAACCGGACTCGCGGTGAAAAACACCGAGCAACGGCTCACCATGTAAACTCCCGCCGTAACCATGGTCGCGGCGTGAATTAGGGCGCTTACCGCTGTGGGACCCGCCATCGCGTCCGGAAGCCAGACGTGAAGAGGAAACTGGGCGGATTTCCCGACAGCCCCTATAAAAAGAAGAAGAGCTATGGCCGTTATAACGTGCTGCGAAACGGGGATAAGAGCATCGCCCCCGAATTGCGAAAAAACCTCTTGGTAATTAAGCGAACCGAACGTGGTAAAAATAAGCAAAATACCCAGAATAAATCCGAAATCTCCTATCCTGTTGACCACAAACGCTTTTCTTCCGGCATATACCCGAAACGAATCCTGATACCAAAACCCTATGAGCAGATAAGAAGCGAGCCCCACTCCCTCCCATCCGACGAACATCATGGGGAAATTATTGCCCAGAACAAGCACCAGCATGAAAAAAACGAATATGTTAAGGTACGTGAAATAGCGTGCGTAACAGCGGTCGTTGCGCATGTATCCGATCGAGTAGACATGTATTAGGAAACCCACCCATGTCACCACAAGAGCCATTACCGCGGAAAGAGAATCGAAAAGAAATTCGAAACTAATCTCGAGAGTCCCCGAAACCATCCAGGTGAAAAGCTCGGCGGTAATCGGCTGAGACCCGGTGGGGTTTTGCGAAAGCAAGTCAATAAAAAGGCGCGTGGACAAAAGAGCGGAAACCAAAACGGCTCCGCACGCCACCGTTCCCACCAATCTATCTCTATCGCGCCGAAGTCTTCCGAAAAGACCGGTTGCGAAGAAAAGTCCGTTAAAAACCGCGCCCGCAAGCGGGGCAAGAACTATTAAAGCCAGCACCCTGGCAAACCTCCGAAAATAAAATCAACCCCTAAGCAATCTCAGAAGGTCTATATTTAGACTCTGTTTCTGCCTGTAGACCGAAACGACAAACGCGAGACCAACCGCAACTTCCGCCGCCGCGACCGTAACGGACATAAGCACAAACACATGGCCCGTGGGGTCCTGGTAAAGTCTCGAAAAGACGACGAAAAGCAGGTTGCACGAATTTAACATCAGTTCAAGGCACATAAGCACAACCAGTATGTTCTTTCTCGTAATAACGCCGTAGAGCCCCGTCGTAAAAAGCACGCAGGCCAATACCACGTAATGAACGGCCGTAATTTCCATATCAGGAACCCTTTCCCTTGGCTATAACCAGAACGCCCACCATGGCTACAACCACAAGAACCGAGGTAAGTTCAAACGCGAGCAAATACTCGCTTAAAAGAGATCTTCCCACTTCGGCCACGGTACCGAATTTCTCTGGGTCCCCAAGTTCGGGAAACGAAATTGAAGAAGATGAAAATAATCTTGACGCGAAAAATCCCACGGCGACGATAAGAAGAAAAAGAAATGTGACCCTCTTCGGTATGTTCATACCGTCGAACCTAAGTTCGCTGTCTCTTATGTTGAGAAACATAACGGTAAACAGGAAGAGCACGATTATCGCCCCAGCGTAAATCAGTATCTGTATCGCCGCGATAAAATGGGCGTGGAGAAGCACAAAAAGCGCCGCGGTGCAAAAAAGCGTAAGAACGAGAGAAATGGCGCTTGAAACGGGGTTTTTGTGGCTCACTACCATGATAGCTCCAAAAACCGCAAGAGTAGAGAAAATATAAAAAAGGATTGTATGAGACAATAGGATTTTCCGGAAAAAGATTTGCTCTTAAAGTATAGTTACAATGTCTTTGGAGTCAAACCCCGGCGACGGAGTTTATCTGCTTTTCAATACCCCGACGCGCGGGCAGTAACCGGCGACGGGACAGGCGCTGCAAATCGGGGAAACGGGTCTGCATATGCGCTGTCCGAAAGCGACCAAAAGAGAATTGTATTCTATCCAGTGCCTGCGAGGCAGTTTTTTTCTAAGAATCATTTCGGTTTCATAAGGGTTTTCCGTATCCACATACCCCCACCTGTTTGAAATTCTGTGTACGTGAATATCAACGCAGATGGCGGGTTTCCCATAACCTAAAGAGACGACGAGATTAGCCGTTTTTCTTCCAACTCCCCGGAATTTTAGAAGTTCATCCAAACTGTCCGGAACTTTTTCTCCGTATTCATCTATTAATTTCTCACATATCCCAATTATGTTCTTCGCTTTTGTTCTGTAAAAACCCACCGGATATATAAGTTCTCTTACTTTTTTCTCGCCGAGTTGCAAAATCGCGCGCGCGGTCGAAGCTTCACGGAAAAGTCTTGCGGAAACCTCCGCGGTGGTTTCATCCTTGGTTCTCAGGCTTAGTACCGTGGAGATAAGAACTTTGAAAGGACTTTTCGAGGAAATCGCGGTAAGCGTAACTACGGGAACATTCCAATCGGCGGACTGCCTTCTCAAGACGCCGAGAATTTTCCCGATATTCTCCTCTCCAATCTTAACGCTCATTCCGGTTGGAAGCGGGAACTTACTGGATTTGTGTATGGTGTGCGGAGCCTTCGCATTTGTTCGATATATCCTCCCACTTCTGAAAGAATATCTTAAGTTTGAGTTCCGCTTCGGCGAAGCCGGATAGGGAGATAAGTTCCAGAATATTTCTAACCTCTTTTACGCTGTTTTCGTTTTTAAGCGTATAGGGATGTATATGGTTGCAGATGTCGCCGTAGTTAAGGACCAGGTAACTTCTTGAGTCAAACTGCACAAGCCATCTTTCAAGGTCTTTCAGACTTCCGTTAAGATTGAGCAGAAAGTTCTTAAGCGGGTTTGCCGATTTCTCCAATGTTTTTTCTTCAATATCTCTTCGCAATTCCATAAGTCTTCTTTTCGATTCCTCCAAAGTTGAATTGTAATGTATGGAGTTAAATCCCCAGTGAGTGTAGAAGTTTTTTCTCCCTTCGTCAGAAAAAAGAACAAACCACTCAAACGGAATAACGTTTTCGGAAGAAAAGCAGTTAAGGGAATCGGTAGTCGGAGCCACGAAGTAGCCGCCTTTTTCGTCCTTCATGAAAAGGCAGTCGGGCATATCCTCGTGCGGAAGATTGAGATGATCGGAAAGCGCTTGGCGAAAAGCGCTGTATTCATTGCCGAACCATATCCCGAAAGGAGAAGTAGGTCCTCCCCAGTAACGCTCGTAAAACTTAAGATACTTCCCCCAGTATTCGGACTTCTCCTTAAAAGAATCCAAGGGTTCATACACTATAAGAGTACTGGAAGGCATTTTTTACGTTACCGGAAAAATAAATTCTTTATCATTAAACTCCTTAACAAAAAAAAGAGGAGGGATAAGCCGTTTCCGACTTCCCTCCTCTCTCTAATCAACAAGCCTCCACACGCTCATACCAAACAGCACTCACGCGTAAAAGCATTTCTCCAGTTTTATCCCTGGCTATACTGCGGCAACAGGAACCTGTGACGCATCGTGTACTCAAACGGCGTCGCATATACCACATGACCCAAGTCATCTGGTGTACGCTCCACTGTCTTCGTCCATATCGTCAACGCCGGCGGTATTATAAGATTGAACGTGAAGCTTATCAATCCTACTACCTCCGTCGCCGGTATCTGTCCGCCCATATAGTCAAACGGCGTCCCGGACATGTACCAAGAACGTACATCCTCGCCTATCGCCGTACGCACGCTCTCAGGATTCAGCTGGAACCTGTGTCCCGTTCCAAATCCAGGCGGCAAGTCCGACGGCAAATACGTTACTTCGTGGATGCTGTTCGATACATCTGGTCTCGTCGTTATCCTATAGTTCATCCTTCCCCAATCCGTCTTACCATAGAACGTCGGACGCGCTGACAACGGCCTGTCGGAATAACGACCGTTTGCCGTGTGCAGTATATAACCTCTTCTCTCCATAAGGTGATTGAAGTAGTTGTTGTTCGTCCCGTGCTCAAAGCCCGCTATGTATGCGGCCTTCTTCGGAAATCCAAACGGCTCTTTTCCCGCGAAAATCGGTGAATCGTTTGACAGGTACATGTACGGATAATATCCCGCCTTGTATATCTGCCCGTCTCCACTGTCTACCGTTGCCGAGAACGTTACTCCCATCTCCATGTATGGGCCCAACATCGTGTTCTTATGTATTACATACCAAAACTCTATCAAATCATCCTGTACTTCTATCGGCTCCGGCACCACCGCTTTCATCGCGTTGATGTCAGCCCTTATTACATACGCCATCCAACGACTTTCCGTGTATGTCAACGGGATGATGTCGTAGTCAAATACAGGATCCGCTACTCCCTGACTGATTATGTGTATCCTGTCCCTGTCCAATGGTAATGGCGGAACTTCTCCCTCATCTAGCCAAGGATAACTGTACTCATTTGCCTGTAATCCCATTTGTATTTACCTCCTACTTTCTTTTCTTTATGAACCCTGACTGATTGGGAACTGCTGACGCAATCCATACTTGTATGGTGTAGCGTAGCCTCTGTAACTTGCCGGACGCTCGTATGTCTCACTCCACAGTACCTGCGCCGGGGGAATTACCAGGTCAAATACAAACGATATCAACCCGGTTACTTCCTGTATCTTCAATTCCGCTCCCATGTTGTCAAACGGTGTGGCCTGCATGAACCAGTTTATCGCGTCTCCTGATGCTGTACGCGTATGCTCCGGCTTTATCTTAAACCGGTGTCCCTCTATCATGCTGTCAAACGGCGGCGGCAACGCTGATGGCAAATATGTCAACTGCCATTCCGAACTTGATACGTCCGGACGCGTTATTACCTTCATGTTGAACTTGCCCCAGTCCGTCTTACCGTAGAAATGCGGCGGCGTTACCTGCTTGTCGTCAAACTGCCCCGTCGCACTGTGCATCAAATATCCGTTACGGCTCATCGCAAATCCGAAAAAGTCCGTCCCCTTCTCTCCTCCGTGTACCGTACATCTTATGTACGACATCTTCTTCGGAAATCCCAGTACCCTTCCCGCATCCACAGGCGCGTCGCCCGTCAGATACATGTAAGGATAATATCCTGCCTTCCATACATTTCCCTGGGGGTCTTTGTATGTCGCCGATATCGTTACGCCAAACTCCAAGTATGGCCCCAACATCGTGTTCTTATGATCCACATACCAAAACTCCACCAAATCGGCATCCTCTCCGTCCCATACTTCCAACGGAGGATTCGGACACAAACGACGCCTTGTCGCTTCGTCGCATCTTACTACAAACGCCGACCACCTGCTGTCCGTATACGTTAGCGGCAGCACGTCTATGTCCCACAGCGGATCCGACGGATTCGCTATGATCCATGACTTGATATCCCGCTCTATCGGAGGGGGCGGGACCTCTTTTGTCAACTCCCAATACTTCAACGGGACGTTTAAATGACTATGGCTCATATTGCACAGCCTCCTTACTATATAGTTTTGAGCTCAAAGATCTAAAAACATACTTACACACTTGCCCTCCGTTACTTACTATCCCCTTACCTTTGTAAAAGTGCTTTTAGTCTAACGGTTGTGCTTGCGCGCAACCTCACCCACAATTCATTTAATCAAATACCCCTATACTTTGTCAAGACCTTTTTTAGAAAACTTCAATACTTGACAATCCCCTAAAACAGCCATGACGGATGGTCTTTCAAACCTTTCATTATTCTCTCTCGAAGCTCATTTTCATCCGATATATTTTCCTTATCCAGCTTTACGTTCTTGAGGCAACCGATCATAGCTCGCACGATGGTATTTTTAGTGATTCTCTCTTTTTTTCTCTCTTTGGAGCGGTTTCTCATTATGTCCCTCTCAAGCCTATGAAGGAATTCTAAATCTTCATTACTTATCCTTAGAGTAAGAACGTCGAAAGTTTTGTATTTTGGAGTCGCGTCTGTTTCAGAACCAAGAGTAGTCCCGGCGATGCCTTTCACTTTCGTCTTTTCCTCAGGCTGCCGTATCCATATGTTTGGGTTTACTCTACCGCTTGTTTTGTTGGTTTCCATTTATGTTCGTCTCCCGAGTCTAATTACGTATTATGGAGTATTCAGTTTTAAAACAATTATACTTAACAAAAAACAGCAAGTTAAGAACTTCTTTATTTAAGATTATTCACAAATCAAACGGATAAGAACCGATTCGCACGAAAAACTGAAATCTTCACATAAAATATCTATACATACGATAGTTTTTTAGGCATCGACTAAAGCGAATCTGCCCAGTGTTGATGTTCCAGCAAACACTATTCCTCGACCGGCATATCAGTCTCGCCATATTTATTTCGTAATCGGTTTGTAATTAAACGGTAGGGGTTGTAATAATATAGAGTAGGGGAATGATTCGGACGGAGAGGTATATATGATAATGACGAGAATTAATCAAAAGGAGGTAGCGGTATAATGACGGAGAATTCAGCGAGTATGGAACAGACGCGGGAACTTCTAAAGAGCAGAAAGATAGTGATTGCAGGAGTTGGGGAAACGGAGCAGGGGAAGATTCCCGATAAGAGTTCCTTTCACTTTCTAAGCGAAGCTTCTAAGCTAGCGATAGAAGACGCGGGGATACAAAAAAGCGATGTTGACGGATTGGTGACGGCATTTTCTTTGGTAGAGCATACTTTCATGCACTGCACGACGTTTGCGGATTATTTTGGAATGAACCCCAGGTTTTTCTCTTCCGTGGCGGTTGGAGGAGCGACGGCGGTGTGGATGGTGGCCGAAGCCGCGATGGCTATAGCTTCTGGGCAGGCGGAAGTGGTTCTTTGCGTAAGAGGAGACAACACGCTTTCCGGAATATCCTCTTCGGGAATGCTTGCGTTGATAAGGGAGATGTGTCACGCGGAGTTTGAGTATCCCTACGGACTAACTACTCCCGGAGGATACGCTTTGGCGGCGAATAGGTATTTGCATGAATGGAACAACAGGCCGGAGCATCTGGCAGCGGTCGCCGTTACTATGCGAAAGCACGCGGCGGAGAAGGAAAACGCGATGAACAAAGACCCTCTCTCCATAGAAGACGTATTGGAATCGAGGGTGATAGCCGAGCCTTTGCACAAGTATGACTGTTCCATAATTTCCGACGGAGGAGCGGCGTTCATAGTAACAACGGAAGAGAAAGCCAAGAGTCTGGGTATAGAGAACGGGCTTGCGTATCTTTGGGGAATGGGGCAGGGATATTCTCATCAGTACATGACAACTCTTGAGGATTTGGATCAGATATACAACGCTGTGCAGCGTTCGGGGGAGAAGGCTTTCGCCACTGCGGGGATAAAGTGTTCAGATGTGGACATAGCTTTTCTATACGACTGTTTCACGATTACGGTGTTGTTGGAGTTAGAGGGTTTGGGCTTTGTTCCTAAGGGAGAGGGAGGAGCGTTTGCTTTGGAGGGTAGGATGGAGATAGGCAAGGACTTGCCCGTTAACACTCACGGAGGGTTGCTATCGCAGGCGCATCTGGGAGCGATGCATCACGTGGTGGAGGCGACCTTGCAGTTGCGAGGGGATGCCGGGAGCAGGCAGGTTGAGAATCCTGAAGTTGCTGTGGTACACGGAAACGGAGGGATAGTATCCGCGCACAGCACGGTGGTTTTGGGAAATCAGCCGATTATGTAGGTAGAAAAGAGGTAATAAAGAAAAGAAGGAGAATAAAGAAATGTCAGAAGTAAAAGAATACAAGAAGCCGTTACCTGAGTTTCGTCCGGAGACGGGGCCTTACTGGGAAGCTGCGAAGCTGCACAAGCTTGTAATTCCCCGATCTAAGAAGACGGGAGAGTTTTTCTTTTATCCAAGAGCTATTTCGCCTGGAGAAGATATGAGCGAGGAGATAGAGTGGGTTGAGTCTTCGGGCAAGGGGAAGGTATGGACTTTTTCGGTGCATCACATGGGGCCTTCAAAAGCTTACAAGGGAGAGCCTCCGTACGTTGTGGCGTTGATAGAGATGGAGGAAGGAGTGAAGATGATGTCTAATGTTATCGACGTAGACCCAAAAGATGTGTTTATAGGTATGGATGTGCAGGTGGTCTTCGACGATGTTACCGAAACCGTAACTCTTCCTAAATTCAAACCCGTTGCCTAAAAGAGATTAAAACCAATGCCTTACATTCTAAACGATCTCGAAACAAAGTTAGGAACGAATCCACAAGGCCGCACAGAAGCCCGGAATTTAATATGTTATGAAAATCCAAACTTCATAACTTCCGCATTTAATTAATTTTTTTCGATGAAAATTGTTCTTGACTTTTGAATATGATCTATGATAGAAATTTGACTAGGTCTGTTTGATATGCGGATCAGAGAAAGTAATAATCTTATTAAGGAGGTATGGTTAGTATGGTTCCTATAGAAGCTTTATTAGGATATGTACTGTTGCTAGTGGGATTCGTTTTCTTTGCAAACGGAATGACCCTTTTGGGAAAGACCGGCGCGAAGGAAGTTGGTGTACTCAACCTTGGAGTAGGCGTTCTTATAGCGATAGCGGCTTGGAAGCTACACACTCTAGGTCTCACGGCGGCGACGGCGCTTGTATCGGTGTTCGCGCTTATATATTTGCTGGTATACGCGGTGTTCGTACATGGTCATGATGCGAAAGGACTCGGAGTATACTGTCTTTTCGCAACCGTAGTGTTTGTATGGTACGGAGCTCATTTCCAGAGTTTGGGATTGGCTTATTTCGCTTATTTCTGCTGGGCTTGGGCTTTGCTTGTGCTTCTTTGCTTTTTCGCTTTCGCGCAGGGCAAGGATCTGGGCAAGCCTATAGCGTATCTGTTTATAATAGAGTCGATAGTAACCCTGCTCATACCGGGAATGCTTCTGCTTACGGAAAAGTGGAATCCTCTCGGCGGAGTACCTGGGTAAAACTCTCTTAACTTTAGCTATAATAAACAACGGCAGAGTCAGTATCTCTGCCGTTGTTTATTTTTTTATCGTTTTTCTTCCCCTCAACTTAAAGAAGCAGTTCAATTCCGTTATCTTTTTCTCCGAACAGTAAAACAACCTGTTTGATATAATCGACAGTATTGTTGATAATAAAACCGCCGGAGTGGCGGGTGATTCTAAATTGTTTCGAAAAATTTCAAGCCTTCTGAAAAACGGGTATCTGACTCTTGCCCTGGGAATCATCGCGCTGTCTTTCTTCCTTGTGGCCGAACCAATAAGTCTTGACCGTAAATACAACGTTGAAAGCGTCAAGATAGCCGAGAATACCCTTAAGCACGTAAACAGACACTACCTGGACAAAAGCGAAATAAACTACGGAGAAATGCTTAAAGAAGCGGTCTCCAGTCTAGAGAGAATTTTTGATCACGTCTTGGTGGAATTTCCGGAAACCGAGGAAGAGAATTTCAATATTCGCGTAAGGGAAAAAACGGAAAAATTCGAAGGGGGAAACCCGGTGCGCTCAAACGACATTACAAGCGCTCTCGGAGAGGCGGTGTCTTTTGTTCTTTCCAATTCGGACGACTCCGTCGAAAATCTAGAATATTCCATATCAAGCGGCATGTTGCGGGCCTTGGATGCTCACTCGGCAATAATTCCGCCGAATATCTACAAAGAGTTTCTTATAGACACTGAAGGAAGTTTCGGAGGACTGGGTATCGTGGTTGGCATAAGAAGCGGCCAGTTAACCGTCATATCTCCGATAGAAGGCACTCCGGCGTACAGAGCGGGTATAAAAACTGAAGATCAGATCGTCCAGATAGAAAACGAGTCGACCATAAACATGCCGCTTCTCGAAGCCGTGGGAAAACTTAGAGGGAAGAAAGGAACAAAGGTCAATCTACTTATTTCGAGAAAGAATTTTAGCAAACCGCGAAAGTTCTCGATAACAAGAGACATTATAAAAATAGAGAGCGTGTACGGACTTGACCTTGAAGACGATATTCTTTATCTCAGAATAAGGAACTTTCAAAAAAACACCTCTTCAGACCTAATAAAAGAGGTAACGACCCGCTCTCACAAAATTAAGGGAATAATCCTGGATCTTAGAGGAAATCCCGGAGGACTGCTGTCGGAAGCGGAAAAAGTAGCCGATTTCTTTCTTCCCCAAGGCAACACGATAATGACGACAAAGGCCCGAAACTATTCAAAGACATACAGAGCGACCGCCAGGCGGCCCGAGTATAAGGGCAGGGTCGTGGTGCTTGTGGACCGAGGAAGCGCGAGCGCTTCGGAAATAGTGGCCGGAGCACTTAAGAACAACAGAAGAGCTCTTCTGGTCGGGACGAGATCGTTTGGCAAGGGTTCCGTTCAAAAAGTTTTCGAATTCGACGACGGTGCCGCCCTCAAACTCACAATAGCGAATTATCTGAACCCGGGGAATATCTCCATACAGGACAGAGGAGTAACGCCGAACATACTTTTGCAGGGATCTGTGATAACCGAACAGAAAGTGGTGTATGATCCATTGCCCGAGGAAAGAGAAAACATTGAGACGGAAAAACTCCCCGCCCCGGAACTAACGATTAAATATATTGACGAGTCGCTCGCTCCTGCGGATGAAGATCAGGAAGAAGCACCGCAAGACGAATCCCTTACGAAAGCGCAGAGACTTGAGAAGCTTGGAAAGGATTTTCATGTGAATATATCAAGCAAGCTGCTTTTGGCCGAAAATCCGAAACAGTTGCGCGCGATAGCCGACGACTTCTCAGAAAAGCAGCTTGAAAAGATCAAAACACTGATTGAGGATACGGGGGTGGATTGGTCCGCGGGAGAGAACGAAAATCCGTCCGTATCGATTGAAACGACTTCCTCGAAGACAGTTTTTACCGCGGGAGAAGAAAATTTTCTAGAGATAAAAGTAACGAACGTGGGTTCTGAGCCGATATATAGACTTAGCGCAGTAACCGACTGCGAAAACCTAGTTTACAAAAACGGAGAATTTCTGTTCGGAAAATTGCTGCCGGGACAAAGCAAAACATCCAAAGCCGAATTTTCCGTTCCAAAATGGGCCACAACCCGAGATGACAAACTCAAACTTATTTTCACAAGCTACGGAAAAAACGCCTTTGCGGAAAAAGATCTGCCGGTAACAACTCTAGCGGACGACCCTCCCGTCTATTCCTATAACTACGAAATAGTCGAGGACGGGAAATTGGAGAGCGAAGGAAACGGAAACGGTATCGCGGAACTTGAAGAGACTATCGTGCTCAACGTGGAGCTGAAAAATACCGGACAGGGAGTATCGAGAAAAACCGTCGCGACGCTCAAAAATCTATCCGGCGACGACGTGTTTCTCGAAAAAGGAAGGTTTGAATTTGAGAATTTTAACCCCGGTGAAATCCGCCAAGCGCCGTTTCGGTTCAGACAAAACGGACAATCGAAAGAAACGGAATTTGAACTTCTTGTGATGGATGAGGACTTGCGTCGGGTAAAAACGCAGAAAATAACCTTGCCCGCGCCAGAACAGAAAAGACCTTTTCTCGCCGCCGCGGCAAATAAAACCGCGGTTTTCAAAGAAGAAAGTCACATACTCGGCGCATCTTTCCCGGAAGCCCAAGCAAAGGCGATCGCCGCGAAAAATTCCAGAGTGAAGATTCTTGGCAGTTCGGGCAAATGGATAAAAATCGAAGACGAAAATGCCGTTTCGGGCTGGGTTGAGGAAAAAGCCGTTTACGCAAGTTTTTCCGACGAAACCGTAGGCTTATACGGTAACGAAAGCGAGGGTCCCAAACCCAGTATCTCACTTATCGAGAAAGTTTTCGAAAGACCTCCCTACATAACAACTTCACCCTTCCCTCTGTATACAGATTCAGACTCAATAACCATAGAAGGATCGGTCGGAGACTCAAACCGTATAGAGACCGTTTCGGTGTGGGCGGAAAACGACAAGATAAAGCTTCTTACTCCAAACAAAAAGAAAGTTCGCTTTTCCTTTCCTCTAACCCTTAAAGAAGGAATGAATCTTTTCACGATAGTGGCCAAGGATGAAAAAGGAATGGAATCGAAAAAAACTCTGGCCGTAAGAAAAGAGCTTTCCTGAACTTCGAACATATGCGCCGGTATATCTTTAGAGTCTCAAACGAGTTTGCGAGAGCGCGACCTATGAGCAATGTTTAAATTTGTGTTTTTTCGCATTCTGACGGGAGCGCTTGTGGTTTTTGCGGTCGCAAGCATAACCTTTTTCCTTCTAAGAATACTCCCGGGAGGTCCTTTTGACGCGGAGAAAAGCATTCCTCCGCACATACTTGAAAATATCGAGAAGAAATACCATATGGAAAAGCCCCTTTACCAGCAGTACCTAATCTATATGGGCAACTTGGCTCAAGGGGATTTCGGACCTTCTTACAAATACGACGATAGACCCGTTACCGACATAATAAAGGAAACGTTGCCGGTCTCCATGCTGCTTGGATTTATCTCCCTGCTGATCGCGTTTTTCGTCGGAACCGCGGTAGGCATGATTTCCGCCCTTTTCCCAAGAAGTATTCACGATATAATTTCCGTCATAATTTCCACATCACTTGTGTCGGTCCCAAGTTTCGTGGTCGGAGCGATGCTTATATATTTTTTCTCGGTTAAGTGGAAAATACTTCCGGCGGCGCTTTGGGGAGAGCCGAAACACATTATACTTCCGGCCGTCACTCTCAGCCTCGCGCCGTTTGCTTATATATCGAGACTCGTTCGTTCCAATATGCTTGACGTATCGAAGCAGTTTTTCGTAAGAACCGCCAGGGCGAAGGGACTTGGGAAAACAAAAATATTCACGAAACACATACTGAGAAACGCTCTAATCCCCGTTGTAACCGTGCTCGGACCCCTTACCGCTTATCTGGTTACGGGATCGTTTGTTGTCGAGCATATATTCGCAATACCGGGAATGGGAAGGTTTTTCGTTTTCGCGGTGGGAAATAGAGACTACTCCGTCGTAATCGGAATAACTATCGTCTACGCGCTCTTGCTCGTAATAGCGAATCTGGTGGTTGATCTGTTCTACGCCCTGCTTGACCCGAGAATAGAACTTAAAAAACAGGACCGGATTGCCTGACCACAGGTAAACGCGTGAGATAATGAGCAACATAAAAATAGTTATTGAGTACGACGGCACGAACTATCACGGTTGGCAGTGTCAGGGCAATCTCCCCACGGTGCAAAAAACGATAGAAGACGGAATCGAGAAAATCACGAAAGAGAAAGTGAGAATAACGGGTGCGGGAAGAACGGACGCAGGAGTCCACGCCATGGGTCAAGTGGCTAATTTTCTTACAGAAACTAAACTGGATCCCGAGACTTTGCGAAAAGCGCTGAATTCGACAACCCCTGACGATATATCAATTATAGGAGCCGAAAGCGTTCCAGACAACTTCCACGCGCAGTTCAGCTCCAAGAGCAAAATTTACGAATATAGAATATTTAACAAACCCTATCGCTCGGCGTTGCAAAGAAACAGAATATGGCATGTTCCGGAGAAACTTGACTTGAAAAAAATGAAGGAGGCCGTAGCTTTTCTTAGGGGGGACCATGATTTTTCCGTTTTCGCGGCCGCTGACATAACCGTGAAAAATACCGTTCGAACGGTAAAAAAGTGCGAGATCAAAAGGACCCGGGAAGGAATAATACTCTTTGAGATAGAAGCGAACGGATTTTTGAAAAGAATGGTCAGGATGATTACGGGCACTCTGGTGGAAACGGCGAGGGGAAAGCTGAGTTCCGAGGGATTCGGTCAAATACTCCGAGGCGGACGCAAGACGAAAAATGTCCTCACGGCTCCACCTCAAGGACTTTTTCTAAAGAAAGTCGTTTACTGAATACAAAAAAAATATTGATACTCTCATAGACCATTGCCGTATATAGTTTAGGACGAGGCGCGTGATGAAGTTTCTCAGATTCAAAAACTCAAAAGGAGAACCGGTGTTCGGTAAATACACAGAAGGTTCGGTAGCCGAGATAACCGGGGACATTTTCCGCACATACTCCATAACGGACAAAAAATATGATTACGAAGAAATAACGCCGCTTCCGCCCTGTCTTCCGACTAAAATCATAGCCGTGGGACTCAACTACGAGGACCATGCGCGGGAAATGCAAAGGACTCCTCCCGAAGACCCTATGCTGTTTTTGAAACCTTCAACCTCGGTCATCGCCCACGGAGACGATATAAAATACCCGGCGCATATGTCGCATAGAGTCGACTACGAAGGAGAGCTCGGAGTCGTAATAGGGAAAAAAGCTCGTTTGGTGGAAGAGGAGGAAGCTTTTGAATACGTTTTCGGATATACCTGCGTAAATGACGTGACGGCAAGAGATCTTCAGGCAAAAGATATACAATTTACAAGGGGCAAAGGATTTGATACGTTCGCTCCGATCGGACCTTTTATAAAAACGGGAATAAAGCCCGGAAACTTGTCCATAAAAACCTTTCTGAACGGAGAAGTGAAACAGGATTCAAGCACCGAGAATCTGATATTCAGCGTACCGAAACTTGTAAGTTTCATATCCAAAGTGATGACCCTGCTGCCTGGAGATATAATAGCAACCGGAACCCCCGCTGGAATAAGTCCCATGAAACCGGGTGACGTGGTAGAGGTTCGGATTGAAAAAATCGGAAGCCTTAGAAACCAGATCGTTCTTTAACCCGAACTTTCTGATTTTAACCGGACAAACTGGTTTTTTTGCTATTCACCGTCGGATACGTTGCCGCAACTTTATCCAAAGCGATTGAAGCTCGGTTATTTGAAATATCTTTTAAAATCCGAGTGAAAAGTCAGTTTCCTGCCAGAGAATTTCTTTGTAATTACCATGTGAGAAACACGTGCCATGCGCTTAATTTGTTTCTATTTTTCTCGTTTATACATTCTTGTTGCATTTCATTATTTACGGTTTTCCCCGGTACGGTTTTCACGCTTGACTAGAAAACTTTTCTAAAGTACAATCTCGTTAGGGGGTAAGTATCCTAAAATCTTGCCAAATTTGTTATAGGAGGAACTTAAATTCATGAGAGTACGATCAGAAGTGAAAAAAAGCTATTTCCTTGTTTTAATCGGAATGCTTGTTTGCACATTATTCTTTCAAGGCTCGCCCGAACCCGCAATGGCTCAAAGTCAATCGGAATCGGTTATGTTGCCCGAAATGCTAGTTATAGGTTCTCGTCGACAGGTCAGATCGGTTTCAGATATTCCGACTCCAGTAGACGTGATTCAAGGAGAGGAATTCACGGACCAGGGGACTGGAGATGTCTCAAACGCGTTGCGTAACTTGGTACCTTCCTACAACGTGGGAACTCAACCTATAAGCGATGCCGCTACGTTTATTCGACCCGCCAACCTTCGAGGACTCGCTCCTGATCAAACGCTGGTTTTCGTAAACGGGAAGCGGCGTCATAGAGGCGCTGTCATCAGCTTCTTGGGAAACGGTGTCTCTGACGCCTCTCAAGGTACCGATATAAGCGTCATTCCCGCGATTGCCATTAAACGAGTCGAGGTTCTTCGCGACAGCGCGTCCGCGCAGTACGGTTCTGACGCGATCGCCGGAGCGATTAACTTCGTGCTAAAGGATAGTTCGGAAGGCGGAATAGTGGAAACCCAGTGGGGACAGACTTACGAGGGAGACGGAGAAGAATACAGATTCGCCACTAACGTGGGCGTCCCGGTCACCGAGAGCGGGTTTCTCAACCTAAGCGCCGAGTACCGAAACGCCGAACCGACCGTCCGTAGCGTGCAAAGAGACGATGCGGCGGCTTTGATTGCCAACGGTAACACGCATGTTCGCCAGCCTTATGCGCAAATATGGGGAGCTCCGGATGTAGACGGCGACAAGAAGCTATTTTTGAATTTCGGTATGGATTTTGGGGATCAATCGACTTTCTATGCTTTCGGAAACCTTGCCGAAAGAAAAGTGGAAGGAGGTTTCTTTTTCCGAAATCCCGAGACGCGCGCGGGAGTAAACGTGGATTCAAAAGACAATCCTCTGGAATACACGTTGCCGTCGGGTGAGATTTTTCGCTGGGCGGATGTTTTCCCGGGCGGTTTCACACCGCAGTTCGGGGGTAAGATAAGCGATAAAGCGGTTACATCCGGTTTTCGCGGTTCTTTTGATTCGGGCTTAACATACGACACAAGCTATACAGTCGGTCAAAGTCGAGGAGACTTCTCCATCAGAGACACTATAAACGCGAGCTTGGGACCGGATTCGCCCACGCAGTTTGAACTCGGTTCTTATATACAGACCGAGCATACGGTGAACGCCGACTTAACTTATCCGGTTGAGTTTCCGGGACTTTCCTCGGAGCTTTTTGCCGCCGCGGGAGTCGAATGGCGCAAGGAAGTCTTTCGGGTTCGTCAGGGTCAAAGAGAGTCATGGGAAATTGGTCCTTTGGCGGAGTCCGGGTTCGGCGTCGGGGCCAACGGTTTCTCCGGGTTTTCCGATAAAGTAGCTGGAGAATGGGATCGATCCAACATCGCTCTCTACACTGATATTGAGACCGATCTTTTACCGAGACTTAGCTTGGACGTTATGGGTAGATGGGAAAAATTCGACGATTTCGGTTCAACGACAAACGGTAAGCTTGCAGCTTTATTCCGAGTAACTCCCGGATTGAGTCTACGCGGTTCCGCAAGTACCGGATTCAGAGTCCCGACAGTGGGACAGGAAAACATCAATAACGTCACGACGGCGTTTCTCGAGGGGAAATTGAGGCAGAGAGGGACTATCCCGGCCACTTGTCCCGAGGCCGTAGCGCAGGGAGCTAAACCTCTTGAACCCGAAGAATCCTTGACGTTCGCCGCGGGCGTAGTGGGTGAATCGGGGCCGTTTTCAATCACGGCGGATTATTTCAACATTAAGATAACCGACCGGATAGGGCAATCCGGGGATAAAAGACTCGATCAGCCGCTTCCAAACGGTTGCTTTGAGGCGGCGGACGTGCTCCTATTCTCCTACTTCGGAAACGGTTTCGATACGCGTACTCAAGGAGTCGACATTATTGGAACGGTCGATATCACTCAAATGATGCCCTCGCAAGGGCGGACCGAGCTCATTTTCGTAGGCAGCTACGCAAACACCGAGGTAACAGATTACGAAACGGAGTTTTTGGACGAAAAGCGTATTTTGCAACTCGAGGAAGCTCTGCCGGATTACCGCTTCAACTTAACGCTACAGCATCAGCAAAGCAAATGGAGCGGCCTTTTGCGTCTTAATTACTTCGGCCCATACACGGAAACTCACGTGGATCAGCTGGGTAAACTAATCGACGCGGGAAGAGAGCTCACTCTTGACTTTGAGGCGAGTTACGTAGTGATGAACAGCGTTGAGTTCACCGTCGGAGCGGAAAATATGTTCAACAATTTTCCGACGGACAACCCTCACTCGGGCTTTGTAGGATCTAAATATCCTGAGTCATCGCCGATGGGTGTTGCCGGCGGTTTTTATTACGGTCGGCTTCGCTACTTGTTCTAAAATAAGAAAAAGGCGACGGAAGGAACGCTTGTACGCATTCTAACCGTCGCCTTTTTTTTAATGTCTTCTCACCGCAAGTAGAATTTTGCCCACGCATACAGTCGGGCGTCTTTTACGGATAAGACCGGCTGAATAAATCACTTAATCGATAGGATAAATTCAGAAAGGTCGTCAATGGTATTGAGAACTTCGTAGCTTACTTCAGATTCATCTATAGATACTCCCAGTTCATCCTCAAGTTCCATAATGAATTCAAGAGTCGATACCGAATCTACGCCAACTCCGAGTTCAATAAGCGATTGATCGGCGGATAATTCCTCGGGCCTGAGAGCAAGATTAAATCTGCTTATCACAACGCGCGTTATTCTATCAATGACTTGTTTTTTCGTTTTCACTTAAGTTTTTCCCTCAAGACTTTTCCCGCCGGACTTCTGGGAAGCGATTTGATAAAGTCAATCCCAGTGGGAATTTTGTAGCTGGAGATTTTACCTCTGCAAAAATCCACAATATCCCGCCTCGAAAGTCCGTCGGCTACTATAAAAGCCTTCACTTCTTCCCTGCCGTTTGGACCGGGAACTCCGACAATGGCCGCTTCCGTTATTTTTTCGTGTGTCATAAGCAGATTCTCAACTTCGTGAGGGTCGACTTTATTTCCCGAAATATTGATGAAAAGCTTCTTTCTTCCTCGGATGAAAAGATACCCGTCCTTGTCAAACATTCCGATATCTCCTGTATAGTAGAAGCCGTCTATGAAAGTCCTTTCGGTCTCTTCCGGCAAATCCACGTAACCTGAAGTCATAGAAGGACTTTTTACGATAATTTCACCAAGTTGCCCACAAGCAAGTTCGCATCCCGATTCGGAAATCACTTTTACGTTAACGTTTTTCACCGGAACTCCCACGGAAAGACGCTTCTCCTCTATGTTTTCCGCCGTATTAATGGTAATTACTCCGGTTTCGGAAGAGCCGTAAAGTTGGCGCGGATAAACGCCGAAAGCACTATGAAAAGCATAAAATGTCTTCTCGTTCAAAGGAGCTCCCGCCGAAATAACGTGTTTTAACTTGGGAAAACTGTAGCTTCCCGAAGACTTTCGTCGCGCCAGAGTCTCAAGCGTGAAAGGAACGGAAGGCAGGACGGTTATTTCCTCTTTCTCCGTCAATGTCAAAACGTCTTTTCTGGTAAATTCTTCAAGAAGATAACAACATGCCCCGACGCTTAGGGCGCTTATCAGATTTCCAAGTCCGTAGGTATGGGATACTGGGATAGAAAAAAGAATTCTGTCTTCCCGGTTCCAGCTTATCGTGGCGGTGTGATTTCGCGCAAGCTCGATCATGTTACGATGATTTCTCGCAACACACTTTGGCCTTCCGGTAGAACCGGTGGAAAAAAGGTAAATGGCTTCGCTCAAAAGAGAATCGGCGAACGAAACCGGTAAATCGACTTTAAGAAAATTCTCCCGAGTCACGCAAACAGTTTTTATGTTTCCCGCGACCCGAGTGACGATTTCCGCAAAATCATCGTTTGTAACGATTAAAGCAGGCCGTGAGAATTCAAGATAGTGTCTCAATTCTTCCGTGCCGGAGGTACAATCAATCGGAACACATACCGCTCCCAATTTACCGGAGGAGAAAAGGGAAACTACAAAAGAGAGAGAATTCGGAAGAAAAACGCATATCCTGTCTCCTTGCGATATACCTAGCTCGAAAAGAAAAGAGGAAAAACCGTCAACGAAGCCACAAAGTTCGGCGTAACTGTACACTTCCCCGCGGTGCCAAATCGCGGGTCTTCGGGAATTACGCTTCAGGTTGGAATAAAGTATTCGGCAATAGTTTCTCATCAGATTGAATTTTCAGAAAAAAAGTAACACATCTTTCCGATTCGATCGTATACTCAAGAAAAGATAACGTTATTCCTCCAGGTACGCCAAATACGCGTTTTCGGCGAATCGAAAGTTCTCTCCCACAGGCAAACAGGCTAGAGTCTTATCATAAACGGAATAAAGCCGCATTTGCCGTCTCCCCGAATCGCCCTCTCCTCCCCTTGCAAACCGTGGACGCGCGGCTTGCGGTATGTTTAGGGAAAAAGAGGATTCATTTCGAGTCCTTCTTCTTCACGAAAACCGAACGCGATATTCATGTTCTGAACGGCCTGACCCGCCGCCCCTTTCATAAGGTTATCAAGAACCGACACTATGATAAGATGCTCTTCGCGAACGCAAAATCCCAAGGAAAGATAGTTGGAACATGAACCGGAGGCAATTGCGGGAACTCCGTCGTCGAGAATTCGGATAAAAGCATCTTTATCGTAAAACTCTAGATAAAGTTCTCTTACGGTATCCAAGGAAACCAAAGGATGCGGTTTTATGTAGGAAACGGCCATTATACCTCTTTTAACCGGAACACGGGTATTAAAAAAAAGAACTCTTTTCTCCTTATCGCAAAAAGAAGACAGAATCTTCTCGACTTCATATTTTTGATCTTGTCCTCCGGGGTATTCCGAAGACAAGTCTTCTTTTACCTCAGGATAGTGGCTTTCGGATTTGGGGGCTCTTCCGGAAGTTGAAAAAGAGGATTTGATGTCGACTATGATTATATCTTCTTCCGTATTTCCGGCACTAAGAAAAGGCGCCAATCCGAGCGATACGCATGTGGCGTAGCAACCCGCGTTAGCGATGAAGGACGCGTTTTTAATTTTCTCTCGGTTAAGTTCGCTTAGACCGTAAACCGCACGGGGGAGCAATTCGGGAAATCTGGGAGCTTTTCCATGAACCCGTGAATAATCGTCGGGGCTTGAAAACCGGAAATCCGGACTCAAATCAATAACTCTTGAACCTTTTTCAAGAAATTTTTTCACGAAAATCGCAGAGACTCCGCCCGGCAGACAGGAGAAAACAATATCGATCGGTTCCGCATACCCGATTTTCGATACGGAAATTAAGGGAATATCCACCAGGCCGGACAGATGCGCAAACGCCTCACCGGTTCTGACGCCTGAGAATTTCTCCGAAGTCAGTATGCGCAAGTCCACTTCTTTGTGGCGCGCCAGAATAGACAGTAGCTGCTGACCTACGTAACCAGTTACTCCAAGAATTGCCGTTTTGAGCATCTGTTTTTCCGAAAAACGTTTTTTTCTCGCGGCAACGGAAATTTTACCGTTCTCAAACGATCATGGCTTCCCGATCCGGCTTGGGGGAAAATAATTCGGTAGCGAAAATATCTATTGCACGTTTTCAAGCTTCTGAGAGATCGCCGTCGTAAACACCCTGTCCATCCATTGCTCAATGCTTTTGCGGTAGGTTTTTCCTATAAGCTTCTTAACTTCTTCCATGGGAATCACGGCTTTTGCGTAAGACCTGTGTCCGCCGGCACTTCCAATTTCGTTAAAAAGCTCGAAAAGAAGCCTTCCGGCGCTCCTTACAGAACCGATTTTCCTTACGCATATAACTATATGGGAACCGGAAATTATTCCGAAAGCGATCGACCATTCGACTCCTTCCACTCTGATACCCATATCGGCCAGCTGAGAAATTAAATGCTCTTTCTCTATTCTTCCCAAATTCATGAAAATTATTCCGTCTTTTATCCAATGCCTAGAAAGCGCCTCGCCGTAACACTTAACCTCTTCGGAATATATGTTTTTGGATTCTATCTTTCTCAGCAATCCCAAATCGGCTTTGTTATACAGATAGGTGAACGCTTCAATATCGTCAAGATCGGCTCCTCTGTTTAGAGTTATGGTATCGGTTTTTATACCGTAGAGAAGCGCGGTCGAGAGTCTTGCGGGAATTTCCACTTGAGCGGCTCTGAGAAACCGGGTCATTATCGTCGCGGTAGCACCTTCTTCGGAACTTATTTCGGTGAATTTCGCGTCACACTCGGGAGTTCTTGGATGATGATCAATTACCGAGTCGATACTGGTGACCGAACCTCTGAAATAAGAAGGCTGAACATCGACAAGCGCGATGGAATCGAAAGTTCTTATATCTTCCCGGGAAAGAATCATCACTTCTATTCCTAGAAGCTGCACCATAGCCACGTTTTCGGGTCTTGATATCTTCTCTCCCAAGTAACCTATGGTGGCGGTCTTTTTGTTTCTTCCAAGAAGAGTCCGAAGAGCCAAAGCGCTTGCGATCGCGTCGGGGTCGGGGTGATTATGCACGAGAATGAGCAGTTTTTTGGCGTGCCGGTGAACGTTTCGCAGTTCCCTGACGGAAATTTCCGCTCTGGCGAGTTTCTCCTCATACGATATCTGTCTGTCGACGACTTCGTCGAACTTCACGTATCTTGTGGAATAAGAGTCTCTTCTCTTTCCGCCGTTTGCGGAAACGATAACGGGACTTTCGGGATAAACGGAATAAAGGTTGGATAGCGCTTCTTCGCTAGAAAGTTTGTTGCTTATAACTATGAGGGTAAAACCGCCTTTCTGGTTAAGCGCGTCCTGCATGGACTCAAGCTGCAGAACCTGTCCTCTATTTTTAAAAAGACTCATCAAGAGAAGGTCAAATTCTCCGATGAACATATATCTTCTTTTTTCGTCAGTATTCATAACGTGTGGAGTGCGGAACGTCTATCTGTAGCAGGCGGCGCTTAGATCCCGCGTTAATTTTGAGATTTCGCGCAATATTCGTTCCTTGGAATTCCCTCCGTTCTCAATTATTCTCACAAGCGCGCTTCCGACGATAACCGCGTCGGAAAAAGCGGCTATTCCGGCCGCCTGTTTCGGATAGGACACTCCAAATCCGACTCCGACAGGGAGTTCGGAGTGACTTTTGATTCTCGCGACAAGATCTTGAAGATCGTAATTCATCTCCGGACGCGCACCGGTAACTCCCGTGACTGAAACCACGTATATAAAGCCGGTGGCGTTTTGCGAAACGATCTCCATCCTCTCGTCGGTACTTGTGGGAGCAAGCAGAAAAATAAGATCAAGTTCTTCCCGTTCGGCGTGAATACCGAGTTCGCAAGCTTCTTCCGGGGGTAAATCGACAACCAGCACTCCGTCGGCTCCGGCTCCCCTGGCATCTCGCGCGAATCTATCGGTGCCGTAGGAAAAAAACGGATTGTAATAACCGAACAGTATTATCGGAATATTCGATTTGGCTCTTATTCTTTTTACAAGTTCTAAAACGTCGCAAACGGAAGTGGAGTTTCGCAAGGCTCTCTGCGAAGCGGCCTGAATTACCGGTCCGTCGGCCATCGGGTCGGAAAACGGAATACCGATTTCGATCATGTCGGCACCTGAGGCTTCCATACGGTCGACTATCCTTTCGGTAAAATCAATATCGGGATCGCCGGCGGTAATGTAGCAGATGAGAGCCGCCTTGTTTTTTTCGCGAAGCTCGCGAAACTTTTCCTCTATTCTTCTCATGTACTTTCGACAACCCACACCCCCCGGTGCGGATCGAGAGTGCGAAAACCATTGGTAAGCAGAATAAAATTGAACTCCAGCCCTCGCAATTTTTATATACACGAGCGCGAGTATTGTCAAGTACGCCTGAGTCGAAGGAATTCAGCCTCCACTTCCTTTTATGAAGTCGGAAGCGGTGTGTATGTCCTTGTCTCCCCTTCCCGAGAGGCAGATCACAACCACTTGTTCGGGAGACATCGAAGGCGCTATTTTACGGACGTGAGCCACGGCGTGAGAAGTTTCGAGGGCGGGTATTATTCCTTCAACCTCGGAGAGGAAGGAAAACGCGGAAAGAGCCTCTTCATCCGTTACGGAGACGTAATCCACCATTGCGGCATCTTGAAAATAAGAATGCTCCGGACCCACTCCCGGGTAATCAAGACCCGCGGCGACGGAGTGTGCGCCCTTAACTTGACCACTTCCGTTTTGAAGAAGATAGGTTTTGCTTCCGTGCAAAACTCCAACCGATCCCGCCGTTATGGTAGCGGAATGAAAGTCGGTCTCAAGACCGTGTCCGGCGGCCTCCACTCCAATTTTCCTTACCCGCGGATTCTCTATGAACGGAAAGAAAAGCCCCATAGCGTTTGAACCGCCTCCGACGCAGGCTACCAGAGTGTCGGGAAGTTTTCCTTCAAGATCAAGTATCTGCTTCATCGTCTCTTTGCCGATTACCGATTGAAAATCCCTTACCATCATAGGATACGGATGAGGACCGGCGACGCTTCCTATTATATAAAAAGTGTTTCTCACGTTTGTGATCCAATCTCTCATGGCTTCGTTCATCGCGTCTTTTAGAGTCTTAGTTCCGCAAGTAACCGGAACAACTTCGGATCCAAGAAGCTTCATGCGGAAAACGTTCATTTCCTGACGCCTGATATCTTCTTCTCCCATGTATATCACGCATTCTTTGTTCATAAGCGCCGCGACGGTAGCGGTCGCCACGCCGTGTTGTCCGGCTCCGGTTTCCGCTATTATTCTTTCCTTGCCCATTCTCTCAGATAGAATCGCCTGTCCTATGGTGTTGTTTATTTTATGCGCGCCTGTATGAGCCAAATCCTCTCTTTTAAGATATATCTTCGCGCCGCCGAGTTTCTCGGTCATTCTTCGCGCGTAATAAAGCGGCGTGGGCCTTCCCACGTATTCGCTTAAGTAATAATCGACTTCCGACTGGAAAGTCTCATCAAGCGAAGCCTCTTCGTAAGCTCTCTGAAGGTCCGTAAGCGCCGGCATAAGGGTTTCGGAAACGTAACGACCGCCGAAATCGCCGAAATGACCTCCGGCATCGGGATAGTTGTATCTTTGGTTTTCAAGCGCCATTTCTCAAAGCCTCCATAAACAGTTTTAGTTTGGAACGATCTTTTACGCCCGGAGATTTCTCAACTCCCGAACTTACGTCAATCGCGTAGGGATTCACCCGTCGCACGGCGTCCGCGACGTTTTGGAGATTAAGCCCACCGGAGAGAATAATGAATTTATCCTTAAATTCCCCTTCTTCAAGAATTTCCCAGGAAAAGCTCTCTCCCGTCCCTCCGTACGCATGAGCCGAATAACTGTCGAGAAGAAACGTGTCGGTATCGTAAAGATTTACGACCGAAAGGCTTCCCGCGTTTTTTACTCTTACGGCTTTTATGTATTTCTCCCGAAGTTCGGCGCAAAATTCGGGAGTTTCGTCTCCGTGCAGCTGATAAACGTCAAAACCCGCGACTTCTTTGGTCTTTTTGAGAAAACTCATATCGGCGTTTACGAACACCCCGACTTTGGTTACGAACGGAGGAAGCTTCCCGATTATCTCTTTTGCCTCGTCCGGAGCGATATATCTCGGACTTTTTTCGTAAAAAACAAAACCGAGGGCGGAAGCTCCCAGCGAAACGGCCAACCGCGCGTCTTTGGAACTGGTTATTCCACATACTTTGACTGTCGTCATTTGCGATTAATGCTAACCGATAAGACGAAAACAAATAAATGTATATGGAGAGAGTTTTAAAGGAAATCCGCAGTGCGGAGTCTGAGTAAAAAAACCCTTCCGTATCCTTTTTGGATACGGAAGGACGATAAGCATACAAATCAACTAAAGATAAGGAAAAAATATTGTTTCGCGCTACTTTAGAAATAGGCCTGAACCTGCGCCCTCACCATCGTTTCGTCCTCTTCGGTGCCGTCAAGACCTTCTTCTCTCTGAAGAGTGTAGTCAAGCTGCACTTTCCACTTATGGTTGCCACTCAGATAGTAGTTAAGTCCCTGAGTGAGCGTCCATACTTTGTCAAGATCGTTTCCACCGACAACGCCGTTATCGTCGTCAAACATGACCATAGCGTATCTGGATGCAAGCTCGACTTTTTTCGGCACCACGAAGAAACCGCCCTGAACCCTGAAACCGGAATCGTACGCGGTTCCCACTCCGGCTTCGTCGGAATTCACCCATCTTCCGACATACTCGCCGGTAAGGTTGAACCTGGGATCCCTGTAGTTTGCGTCGGCGGTGATAGAAGTTACCTTTCCGCTATCGAGGACTCTCTCTCCGCCCGGTATTCCAATATTGGAATCATTACTCGACTCAACATCTATCCCCGAGACGGCCGCTCCGAGGGTAAGAGCCGGTTTTTTGGCGAAATTCTCTTTTACTTTCTTCGCGTTTTCGCCCATAAGCGCCGCTTGAATTCTAGCCGCCCAGAGCATTCCGGTATCGTCATCGTCGTTCTTAGCGTTCACGCCTTCGCCTTGGAAAACGCCGAGGTCATAGCGAACCATGCCGTCTGAGAGAAGGCCGTAAATACCCACGCCGATATCTCTGTCATACTCGAAGTAGTCGGTTATGATTGAACGACCGACGAGCTGAAGCGCGGAAGAGGAGTTAAGAACCTCTCGGTTGAAGGGAACTTTGTACTGACCCACGACCGGGACGAAAGCTTTGTCTTTGGCGAACGAAAGCTTGAGATCCTTGAGTTCGCCCTCTCCCGAGAAATCGTACTGCACTTTATATTTCATCCAGGGCGCGAAAGCGTTACCGTCCCAAGTAACCCTAAGCCTTCTCACTCTAAATCCGAGATTCTCGTTATCGTCTCCCTCGGGGTTCAGGTAATTGGCGAGGAACTGACCGCGAAGCCTCATTCTAAGCTTGTAGTTATTATCCGCGGTCTCGAAAGTGAGACCGGCACCTTTTTTTGTCTCGACCTTTATATCGTTATACCGGGCTTTTGTGTCCTTTGCCTCGTACGTCATCATGTTCATCTTCTGACTCTGCTCCTCAAGCCTCTCTATTTGTTCCTTGAGCCGCTGAATCTGAATTTTGATGTCCGCCTGGTCGGCGCGCGCCGAGGGGGACGCGAGGCAAAAAATCGTCATGAAAGAAGCTGCTAAAACCGCTAAACTTCTCATCGCATATCCTCCTTAGTGTGTTATTGCTCTTGTTGTAATGAGCAACTTGCGCTAAAGAATATTGAGGGACGGTTAATTTAGAATAAACGGATTATTAGTTTTATGTTAAGAGGCTATTGCAAGCGATTGATGTACGCATTTGAATTCTGTAGATTATAAAAGACTCGGATATGGAAAAAATTATAGCGGTAGTAGACGACGAAAAAGATATTCTAAATCTGATAAGCCACCACCTAAAACGCGAGGGGTACCGAGTAAAATCGTTTCAGAGCGGGAAAGACTTCCTTCTCTACATAAATTCCGTTCCGCCCGACTTGGTACTTCTGGATATCATGCTCCCTGGAATGGACGGTCTTGAAATCTGCAGAATTTTGAAAAACAAACCCTCGACAAGCTCCATACCGATAATAATGATCACCGCGAAATCGACCGAGGCCGATGTGGTAGTGGGTCTTGAACTGGGAGCCGACGACTACATAGTGAAGCCTTTTCGAGTTCGGGAACTCGTAGCGAGAGTGAAAAGCATGTTGAGAAGATATTCAAGCAAAGAGGGAATGGACGGCGTTCTCCACGTCGGTCCCCTGAACATAGATTCCGCAAGCTACGAAGTATCTGTAAACTCGAAAAAAATCGATCTTACCACGACCGAATTCAAAATACTCGAGACCTTGGGGGAAGCGAAGGGAAAAGTGTTCACTCGAGATCAGCTGCTTAAAAGAAAGACTCTTTGGGGAGATGAAAGAGTGGTTTTTGACAGAACGATAGACGTTCACATTAAAAACCTTAGGGAAAAGCTTGGCACCGCTGGTAAAATGATAAAAACCGTAAGAGGAATCGGTTACAAACTAGACGAAATTCAAACGGTTTGAAGATACTCAGAAAACATTTCCTTTATCTACTTCTTGCGGCCGCCGTCGCGGCGGCGATTACGGTTTGGCTTCCTCTTGGAAGCGGAATGACCGCTTATATAGCTTACGTGCTCTTATTTTCCGGATTTGGATTTATTCTGTCCTGGATTATAGAAAGAAATATTCTCAAAGATTTTTCAAGAATTTCGAAGGCCTTGGACCTGCTTCCGGAAAAGCAGAAAAAAGCCAGAAAAACCGGGATGAAGGTAAGCGACTTCGACACCGGAGTGTCAATCTCCATAAGCAATCTCTCCGAAAGAATCTCCCTTCAGATGAAGTCTGCGGAAAGAGAGGGAAATCAGATGAAAAGCATAGTCGCTTCCATGAGAGAGGGATTGATAGTCTTATCGAGGGAAGAAAAGCTGCTGCTTATAAACTCCGCCGCCAAGAAAATGTTCGGAATCGACGAGGCGGCGATTAATCGCTCCTACATGGAAACCGTCAGGAACACGGACTTTCAGAAACTAATCTCCCAAACGCAGAGAAAGAAAAAATCGACCACCAAGGAAATATCCGTGCTGTATCCCGAGGAAAAATCGTATCTTGTAAACGTACGCGCAAGCGCCCGCTACAGGGAAATCGTGGCGGTTATTTCCGATATTACCGAATTCAAAAGACTTGAGCGCATTAAAGCGGATTTCGTGGCTAACGTGTCTCATGAACTTAGAACCCCTCTCACGTCCATAAAAGGCTACATCGAGACGCTCAGAGACAAAAGTTACGATACAGAGGAGGAAAAAAGGGATTTTCTCGAAATAATAGAGGAAAACACGGACAGGCTGATAGCTATCGCTTCTGACCTGCTCGTACTCTCCGAACTCGAAAACTCGGCGACGGTTCCACGAAACTCGAGAAAGGGGTATGAAGAAATCGATATTGACGACACTATAATGCGCGCGGTTGACTCCGTAAACTCTCTTTTTTCCGAAAAAAGAATTAATCTTTCCCTTAAAATAGAAGAGGATTTACCCCCTCTGGTAGCGAACAAGTTTCTCATCGAACGAATGCTTATCAATCTGGTTGAAAATTCCGCCAAATACACCCCTCCCGAAGGTTCCGTGTCCGTCGGCGCCTCAAGAAGCAACGGGTCGCTTCGAATAGAAGTTAAGGATGACGGAATAGGAATTCCCGCCGAACACCAGGAAAGAATATTCGAAAGGTTTTACAGAGTGGACAAAAATCGTTCAAGGGAAATAGGGGGAACGGGGCTGGGTTTAAGCATAGTAAAACATATAGTGATAGATCACGGCGGAAATATTTCCGTAAAAAGCTCGGAAGGAGAGGGAAGCACGTTCTCGGTGGAACTTCCGTATCGAGATCTCTAAAGGCGGATATTTTTTCGCTACCGCGCCGACTGTCTTTTATTCCGCGAACCGGTCAATTGATTTCCGAAGTGTGCTGGTGTTTCAGTACTTCTCCGGTGGCTATGTAGTAGGCGCTTTCGGCTATGTTGGTGGCAAGATCCGCCACTCTTTCAAGGTGTCTTGCGACATAAATGTATCGGAGCGCGCGGTTAAGCGCCGAGGGATCCGACATCATGAAAGTTATTAATTCTCTTACTATTTTAGGCTCGTAGTTATCGACTTCGTCATCTTTCCGACAGACCGCGACGGCAAGTTCCGCGTCTCCTCTTATGAAAGCGTCCAGGCTTTCTCTAAGCATTTCCGCCGTTTTTTCCGCCATTTTCGGTATATCCGCAAGCGGTCCTATCGGCGGATAATCCGACATGAAAATAGCCATTCTCGATATGCTCGACGCGTGATCGCCTATCCTCTCAAGATCGTTGTTCACCTTTATTATCATTATCACAGTTCGAAGATCTTTAGCTTCGGGATTATACAAAGCCAGTATCTTGACGCAGAGATTATCGATCTCGATCTCCATGTCGTTTACCTGCTGGTCGGTCTGAATCACTTCCTGGGCCAGAATCATATTGCCTTCCCGAAGCGCCTTTATACTCTTTGTGATCCGGCTTTCCACAAGGGAAGCCATCTCAAGTAATTTTTTGTTAAGAAACTCTAATTCCTCTTCATATTTTATCATTGATCGATTCCCCGAATCGACGCGCTCGTCTTTTAACCGAATTTACCCGAAACGTAGTCCTCGGTATGTTTTTTCGAAGGATTAAGAAATATATTCTCCGTGGTATCAAATTCCACTATGTCCCCCATGTACATAAACGCGGTGTAGTCGGAAACCCTGGCGGCCTGCTGCATGTTATGAGTAACTATAATTATGGTGAACTTGCTTTTCAGTTCCGTTATAAGATCTTCTATTTTAGCCGTCGCTATCGGATCAAGCGCCGAGCACGGTTCGTCCATTAAAAGCACGTCGGGTTCGACCGCTATCGCTCTCGCTATACAGAGTCTTTGCTGCTGACCTCCGGATAGTCCCATGGCGCTTTCGTTTAACCTGTCGTTCACCTCTTCCCAGAGAGCGGACCTTTTCAGGTTTTTCTCAACCAATTCGTCAAGAACCGATTTTTTATTGACGCCGGCTATTCTCGCCCCGTAAGCGACATTTTCATAGATTGACTTGGGAAACGGGTTTGATTTCTGAAAAACTATACCGACTTTTTTCCTAAGATCGGTTATATCGACATCAATGTCGAATATGCTTTTCCCGTTAATCGTTATTTCTCCCTCGATCCTGCACTCGTCCACAAGATCGTTCAGACGGTTAAAGCAGCGCAGAAGCGTGGATTTGCCGCACCCCGAAGGACCGATAAAAGCCGTAACTTTCTTTCTTGGGATATCGATGGTTATATCGCGAAGAGCCTGGTTGGTTCCGTAGAAAACACTTACTCCTTCAACCTTTAAAAGAGGGTCCGAAAACTGTTTGACATTCTTCTCCGAACGGACCGCCGAATGACTCGGGGAACTGCCGTTTGTCTCAGTAACTTTAAACTCTTGTTTGCTCATCGCTTCTTCGGACATCGTCGATGTTTTTTCCTCCAATTTCTATAACACCGCTAATATACTATAACTATACCGCGGAAGTCGCATATTTTTTCCTTAATCTGTTTCTTATTATTATCGCCGTTATGTTAAGAATAACCACTATAAGTATCAGCAAAAACGCCGTCATGAATACCATGGGTTTGGCGGCTTCGGCGTTTGGGGACTGAAAACCGAGATCATATATGTGAAAACCGAGATGCATGAACTTTCTTTCCAGGTGAAGGAAAGGAAACTGTCCGTCTATCGGAAGATCCGGAGCCAGTTTAACGACTCCGGTTATCATAAGCGGAGCGACTTCTCCGGTGGCTCGGGCGATTGCGAGAATAAGGCCGGTAAGTATGGCCGGAAGAGCGCTTGGAACTACCACCTTCCAGGTAGTTTCAAACTTAGTCGCTCCGAGCGCCAAAGATCCCTCCCTTATGTTTTTCGGCACCGAGGCGAGCCCTTCCTCGGTCGCGACTATTACCACCGGCACGGTTAAAAGAGCGAGGGTAAGCGATGCCCACAGTATTCCTCCGGTTCCGAAAGTAGGATTCGGAAGAGCCTCCTTGAAGAACACCGCGTCAATTATGCCCCCAACTCCGTAGAGGAAAAATCCGACGCCGAAAACACCGAACACAATCGAAGGAACCCCCGCGAGATTATTGACGCATATTCTGACTATCCTCACCATTAGTCCCTGGCGGGCGTACTCTCGAAGATAAAGCGCCGCGAGGACGCCGAAGGGCATAACCACAACGCTCATTATAAGAACCATGAGCACCGTGCCGAAAATAGCGGGGAATATGCCTCCCTCGGTGTTCGCCTCTCTCGGATCATCCGACACGAATCCCCAAAAGCGCTTCAGGTAGAAACCGACTTTTTCAATCACTCCCATATCGTTAGGTCTGAAGGCCATCACAACCTTCCCAAGCGACATTATCTTTTCGCCCCCTTCTGGAGTGAGCATCACCACTTCGTTTCTGTTAAGTTCGCCGTAGAGTTTTTGAAGCTCCGCCTCGCTTACCTTGTAGCGAGCTTCGTATTGCTCTATTTTGCCGAGAGCTTCGGCCTTCTTTTCGGGACTGTCCTCGCCTCTCATCGCAAAACCTTTGAGTTTTAGACGTTGCTTTTCTATGCCGTAGTTTATATCCCCGATTTCTCCTTTTTCGATCTTAAGTATCCGTGAGTGTATACGGTTCGCGTCGTCTATAAGATCTTTAAACACGGAGAAAGCCTCGGGGGAATCTCCGGAAAGCACAATCCCTTCTTTTCTTATCTCTTTTAAGTAGCCGTGATAATTGCCCCACTCCCTTCTCTCAAGAATTACCGCGTTTGCGGGATAATCGATTTTCGCTATTTGCGCCTCGTCAATCCACTTGAAGTCAAGACCGTAAATATCCCTGTTGCCTATCTTTAGTTTCACGCGAAAATCCGAACCTCTAACCCCTTCCCTGCTAAGCACGGACTCTCTGTTGCTAAGCTGCCCCAGATAGGTTGAACCGTCTTTTAGCGTGTAGCGCCCGATATCGGCGGGCCACATGGAACTCAAACCCTTTACGGCTATCAGATAAAGAAGCCCCCCTATCATCGCAAGCGTGATCATCAAAGCCAAGCCCGAAATCCACACGTAGGCGTCGCCTGTTCTCCAAAGTTCCTTAGGCATCGGATTGCGAATACTTCCTTCTAAGTCTCTGACGCAGGATTTCCGCCAGGGTATTTAAGAAAAACGTCGCGAGGAAAAGCAAGATCGCCGCGAGGAAAAGCACTCTGTAAAGAGTTCCTCCGTGTGGAGCCTCGGGAAGTTCGACGGCTATATTGGCGGAGAGCGCGCGAAATCCGTTAAAGAAGCTCCAGTCCATAATAGGAGTGTTTCCCGTCGCCATAAGAACTATCATGGTCTCTCCCACCGCCCGTCCGAAACCTATCATAACCGCGGAAAATATCCCGGCGCTTGCCGACGGCAGAACTATTCTGGTCGCCGTCTGCCATCTGTTGGCTCCAAGAGCCAGAGAACCGGCACTTAGAATTCTAGGTACGCTTGAAAGCGCGTCTTCGGAAATCGTGAAAATAATGGGAATTACGGTAAACCCCATAGCGAATCCGACCACCAGCATGTTTCTCTGATCGTAGCGAAGATCGAAAAGCCTGAAAAACCAGTCTTTAAAGTCTCCCGAGAAAACAAGCCTCTCAAGCGGAGCGTTAAGCCAGAGGGAAAGCACAACCGCGAGCAGCACTACGCCCACGATGGTGAAAAGTTCGGCTCCGACCCTGAATCTTCCCGAAAAAGAGAGCGGAAGACGGTGCCAGAGAAAAAGCGCGAGAAGCGTAAGTGCGACAACCATAAACGGCATTATCAGAGTCGCGACGAAAATCTTCTCAAGCAACGGAGCAAGCCACAAGCCCGCGAGAAATCCGAGTACGACGCTTGGAAGCGCGGCCATTACTTCTATTACCGGCTTCACCAAGTTTCTTATTGAGGGATGAACGAACTGAGAAACGCATATCGCCGCCAGAATAGCCAGCGGAATCGAGAGCAGCATAGCGTATATGGCGCCTTTTAAAGTTCCGTAGGCAAGAGGAGTAAGCGAGAACTTGGGTTCAAATTCGTCCGTTCCCCCGGTAGACTGCCAGACATGCCGGGGCTCGTCGTAACCTTCATACCATATTTTTCCGAAAAGGGTGCGGAAACTGGTTTCGGGGTGCGGATTCGAAAGCTTGTAGTTTGAAAGCGTCATCTCCGAATCAAGCGCCACGACTCCGTCCGCTTTGGGAGAAAAGGTAAGACCCCGATAGGGTTTTCCGCGGCCCGGGAAATCAAGCTGTTTCACGGTTGAAGTCGCGTGGTAGAGAGAGATATTTCCCGAACTGTCGGAGGCTATGAAACCGCGACCTCTTTGCGACGCGGAAAAACGCTCAACCGAGTTTGGAAGAGGAGGCAGAGTGTGTACTTTCGTAAGCTTGCTTCCTCCATGATCGTTTGCGGTTTCAAACCATACGCTCACATTTCCGGACGCGTCGCCAAGGATTAGGGAACGATGGCCGAGAAGAAAACTTATTTCGGTAACCGGCGTCGAGGAATCTTTCGTAGCGTCGAGAACGGATTTAAGTTCGGGAGAGGAAAAATCGGAAAGCGACCAATGGTAAAGCTTCCCGTTTTGCGTGGAGACGTATAGATTTTCCGCAGCATTGTCAATCTGTATTCCCGTAACCCGCGCACCTCCAAGCTGTTGAGTAATATCGGTAAGGAACGTTTCGACCTCCGCCTCCCCCATAAAGCTTTCTTCCTCTACTTCGGCGTAGACCAGCAGACGCCGCGAAGCCGTATAAGCCGCCGCCACTTTAGCCTCGGCTTCCGGGGAACGCTGAAAAGCGAAAACGTCTATGGGTTCCCGCGCCACCCGAACCGCTTCTTCTTCAATCACTCTCGACACTATAGTTCTTTGCGTGCCTTGTCGAAATTCGACTTTGAATCTCACCTCGAAGGGTTTTATGCGGCCTTCCCGATCGCCAATCGCGTAACCGGTATTGCTTTTCATATTGTAAAAGGAGGTATAGCCGGAGGTTTCGTGATTAAGAGCGTGGGTTTTTAGAAGCTTCGGTTCTTGTTCGAGAGTAAAAAATCGTATGGAGCCCGAAGAGTCAACGATAAAAATTTGCTCCCGGTATTCGTCCACGCCAATATCGAAAACACGGAACTGCCCGGTCCGAGTTTCCGAAACCGAGTGACTTTCAATCTCGGAGAGGCTTTCAAGCTTTTTCTCCGCGCCTTTCCAAAGAGGAACGGTTTCGATGCCTATGAAAAAAAGTATTCCTATTATGCAGAAAATTATTCCCACGCCACCGACAAAAACCACATTTCTCGCTATTTTGTCGTAGAACTTTCTTCTGCGTATTTGCTTTTGTTTGGAAGTTTCGGTTCCGACGAGTTCGTCCAGACTATTGTTCGACAATGAAGTTACCTTAACTTAAAAGACAAGCTTATTAGCTAAACTATAAAAATATTTAAAGAAACCGACAGAGGAATAACAACCGCGGATGCCGCGCCACATGGAAAACATCCGGTCAAGACGTTTGCGATTCGGCAACTCCGAATCCGCAAGCGAAAAGACACTTAGTTGGCACCCACAAGCGCTCTTAATTCCTCGACTTTACCGGCGGTTAAAGGAAGATAGCCGTCTTTTACCACTATCTCCTGTCCCTGCCTGCTCAAAATGTATTTCAGGAATTCCAAACGAAGCGGATCAAGCGCCTCGTTAGGTTTTTTGTTCACATAGAGATACAAGTACCTTCCGAGCGGATATTTTTTACTCACGATATTATCAAGACTGGGCCCGAAACACCCCTTCTCGACGGTCTTGGCAAGGTCAATCGCCTTTACTCCGGATGTTTTATAACCAATACCGCTGTAGCCGATACCTTGCAGATCTTCGGTAACTCCCTGCACAACCGCGGAAGATCCCGGCTGCTCTTTTACCGTGTCTTTGTAGTCGCCTTTGCAAAGCGCCTTCTTCTTGAAATATCCATAAGTTCCGGACGCGGAATTTCTTCCATAGACGCTTATGGGCTTATTCGACCAATTGCCTCCTACTCCCGCGGCTCCCCAAACAGAAATATCGGAAGAGCCGCCGCATTTTCTGTTTTTGGAGAAAATGGCGTCAATCTGTTTTATGGAGAGACAATCAACCGGATTGTCTTTGTTTACGTATACCGCGAGAGCGTCGATCGCCACAGGAACCGCGGTAGGCTTGTAGCCGGCTACTTTCTCAAAAGCGTCAACTTCCTTTGATTTCATCATGCGTGACATAGGTCCGAACTGCGAGGTTCCCTCTATAAGCGCCGGAGGGGCGGTACTTGAGCCCTTGCCCTCTATTTGACACTTCACGTTCGGGTAGAATTTGGCGAATCCCTCACACCAAAACGTCATAAGATTGTTCATGGTGTCAGAACCCACGCTGTTTATATTCCCGGAAACACCCGTCACCTTCGTGTAGAAAGGTATGGCGCTGTGAACGGTGACCGTCTGCGCATGCGCGCTATTTAGTCCGAAAGTAAGAGCGGAAACAATCGCAAACAACATAAAACCCGACTTAACGCTCAAATTCTTCATTATGACAATCCTCCTTGAAGCTTTTGGAAAACCAAAATCAACTCGGACTAAATTAAACCCTTGGAAAGTTAAGCGAATGTTAAGAGAGAATTAAAAAAGAATAAATAAACAGAAGCGGGTTCTAGGAATATAAAAGATGGCGGGTAGCGTTAACGGAGCCGAAGCTGCTTATCGGCAATAAGAATAGTGTTTTGAGGAGCCTTGGAACTTCTCTCGTAGTATTCCATTGCCTCGGGCATCCATTTTCGAAGATTTTCCACTCTGGTTTTGTATCCGGGGTGAGTGGAGAGAAACTCCGGAGGAGATAATCCACCGCTTGATTCCATCCTTCGCCAGAAGGAAATCGCCTGGCGAGGATCATATCCGGCCTTGGCCATATAGACAAGACCTATTCTGTCGGCTTCCGATTCCTGCTTCCTGTTAAACGGAAGTGCAAGGGCGAGGGAACTTCCTATTCCGTAAGCCTGCAAAACCCTGCCGACCACCCTGGGGTCTTTATCTCTCATCCCTATCGCGATGGCCGCCGCCCCTATTTCCAGAAGAATCCCGAAGCTCATTCTTTCTCCACCGTGCCGAGCGGTGCTGTGAGCAACTTCGTGAGCCAAAACGGTGGCAAGCCCCGCGTCCGTCTCGGCAACGGGCATCATTCCGGTATAGACGCCGATTTTGCCACCGGGCAAAGCGAAAGCGTTTATCTGCTTATCGTCATCAAAGACGGTGTATTGCCAGTTGAGATTCCGGGTGTTCGTAACCGCGGCTATACGACTGCCCACTCTGGTTACGGCTCGCGCGTATTCTTTGTTACCGGATATCTTTTCATTCTGGAGCACATTGAGATAAGCGCTTGCGCCGAGCCGTCTTTCAAACGCCTCCGAGAAGACGATAAACTGCGTCCTGTTCGTTATCGGCACCTTATAGCACGCCGCCACGAAAACAGCCAAAAGAAACAGGCACGCGGAAAAAAGAATCTTCCGGTTAAACATCTCTATGTAAAATACTCCAAATCCCCGGACTTAAAAGCCGATTTCACCCGTTTTCTAAAAAAATCCGAACTCCCTCGCCACAAACTATCAAGACAGATCCGCTTCTTTCATTCTTCTCATACCCTCGTCTATATCCTCGTCGGAGCAGGCGTAGGTAACGCGAACGTATCCTTCCCCCTGGCTTCCGAAAGCCGTGCCGGCAACGACGGCCACAGCCGCGCGCTCGACCAGACGATCGGTGAACTGCTGAGAGGTGAGTCCCGTGCCGGATATATCCGCGAACGCGTAAAACGCCCCGTCGGGAGTATCGCAAGTTATGCCATCGATTTCATTTAATCCCGCGACCATCCTGTCTCGCTTCTGCTCAAGTAAAACAAGCTTGTTGTCGACCCAATCCTGAGGCCCGGTAATTGCGGCATGCGCGGCTTTTTGTATGAACGCCGCGACATTGGTGATCGAGTCCTGAAGAAATATCGAGAGCTTTTCCGTCACAGGTTTCGGAGCGACGGTCCACCCTATTCTCCATCCGGTCATAGCCCACGTTTTTGAGAACGTGTCTATGCATATCACCCTGTCTCTTATGCTCTCTATGGAAGATATTGAGAGGTGGGGTTTTCCGAAAGTAACCTGAGAAAATATCTCGTCCGAGATAACCATTACCTGAGGATGACGCTCAAGCATGGCGGCTATCTCTTCGGGATTTTCCACCAAATGGCCGTTAGGCCTTTGGGGAGTATTTATGATAACTAGCTTGGTTCTCGGAGTGATAAGCTCTTCAAGCTTTTCCACGTCAAACTGCCAGTCGGGACTGGTAAGCGGAGTATGCTTGATTACCGCGTTTGCGTATTTGGCCCAAACCTCGTCAGGCGGGTACCCGGGATTAGGAAATATCACTTCGTCGCCGTCTTCAAGAAAAGTAAGAAGATTCATCGTAAGCGAGTGCTTCGCTCCGGCAGTGACTATCACCTCGTCGGGTTCGGTAGGTCTGCCTCTCTCGAGCATCTTCTCGGCTATGGCTTCTCGAAGTTCCGGAAGTCCGGGCCCGGGATCGTACCTTACGTAACCGTCTCTAAGCGCCTTTTCCGTAGCGTCGAGAACATGCTCCGGAGTATCGAAATCGGCTCCCTGATAATCACCTTTTTCAAAATGAATGATTTTCTTCCCCGTTTTCTTTTCTAGATCCCGCGCGACCCTCATACTGGCCCACTGTTTGGGTTGAACGAAATGCTTGGTACGCGAACTGTATCCGTATGACATAATTCACATCCTCCTTAAAATATATTTCGAAATAAATTTAATATTCTTTGTTCACAAGCAACCCGGAAGCAAGCTGCGAGAAAACCGCTTCCGCAACGCTTCCCGGATCGGTCGAAAAATCATGATGAACCATAACGGCCCCCACCGCTCCATAAAGCATAAGCGCTCGAAGTTTGGGATTCTGGTCCACGAAACTTCCCTCGCTTATTCCTTTTTCCATTATTTTTTCGTAAAGCTTAAGACGCTCCCTTCTCCATTTCTCGGTTAACTCAAAATGTTCCTTCAGCAGGTGAGTCTCATCTCGACTCAAAATTCTCAAAACTTTCCTGTTTTCCATATAGAAAGTGAATATTGTTATAAGCAGTTTTTTAAGCTTTACGTGAGCCGAATCCTTATTTTCTACTTCCTTTCTAAGAAGCGCTTCTATGGCTTCGAAGCTTTCTTTAAGAATTGCCAGGTAGAGTTTTTCCTTTGAAGAAAAATAGTTGTATATAGTTCCTTTGGACACCCCCATCTCTTCGGCTATTTCGTCCATGGTAACATCATGGTAGCCTCTCTCGCAAAAAAGGTTGGTCGCGGCCTTTATTATTTCGTCGCGTCTTCTTAACCTGTAGGAAGTTCTCACTCCCGCCGCGCGGCTTTCTGAAACATCGCTTGTCTGAACCATTTCACCACCCAACTGAACTGACCAGTCAGTCAATTTAACGGTTTCCAAAAAGTTGTCAAGAAAAATTTAACGGGCTGAATATTGCGATACTTTGGGAAACGGAATTACAAGACGCGGGACGATACCGTCTCCTTCCCCGGAGAGGACGCGACAACGAATAGGACAATAAGGCGGGCGGTTTTTTTTTGGACAACCGAACGATAATAGACATATCACCCCGATATTCGGGAAGTCGGGGTAAGTATCCTTATTCCCGACACGCGACTCTCGTCTTGTCGGGGAAATATTTATTACCGGTGCGGATTTTTTTTGAATTTGGGCGACCGGCGAAATACCTGCGCCAGGGCCTTCCTTTCCTCTTTGTTAAGCTCGGAGGCGATTTCGGCTATAACTTCGGCCATTTGTTTTTTATGAAGATGTCTCTGCTCAAGGGTCTTGTTCAAAAGCGTTCGGTATGCCGCGGCGTCGAATTCGTCCGCTTCAAGAATTGCCACGGCTTCCTCGTGAAATCGCCGTTTCGCCTCTCTCATCTCGGAAGTTGGAAACGTCGCGCGCAGTTTTTCCTTAAGCTCGTAGCGTTTGGATTCAGGCAGAGACGAACGGTCAAGCAACGTCATAATGTGATGGCCGGGTTTCATTTCGCGGTGCTTGCAACCTCGACCGGCTATAAAACCGAGCAAAACAACACACAACACAATCAACACGAATACGAATAATTTAAACGGCCTTCTCACAGTAAGCTTTCATCCTCGTTTAGCAACTGCTCGACGAAATTTTCGGCGGTCGAGCGTGAATTCGCGTCGCTTTGGGTAACTACGCCGGCCAGAAATCCAACCGCGACCAGCAAAAACACGGTAAGGCAAAAAGCCGGAACGGAAAGTTGAACTTCTTTGAATATCTCGCGGATGTATTCTCCACGCTTTCGCTTGCGCGGAATGCGCGCTGCGGCGTCTATTATTCTCTGGGCCAAGTCGCTTCCGGGAGAAGGTACTTCGTATGACCTCATCCATCGCTCAAATTCCCTGTCCATAACCTAACTTTTCCTCAGAAATACTCGTCTGTTTTACGCTTTAGGGTTGTCTTTGCCCTGGCTAGAAGAGATCGCAACGCGGAGACGCTCGTGTTCATAACCCGCGCGGCTTCGCCATGGCTTAACTCTTCATAAAAGCACAGGATCAAAGCGGTTTTCTGATTCGGCGGCAAGTCTGAAATTTCCCTCTTGAGAAATCTCAGCTTCTCCCTGGAGGCGATTCGACTCTCCGGATCGGGATTTTCGTCCGCCACCTCTAAAAATTCCGAAACCGAAGCTTCTGTATGTTTTTTCTTTCCGTCAAGACAAAGATTTATCACTATTCTATAAAACCAAGTGGTAAACCTGACGCCCCTTTCGGGATTCCATAAGTTCGGATTCTCCCAAAGTTTTATAAATGCCGATTGCACTATATCTTCCGCTTCCTCGCGTTTGACCGTGTAGCGATAGGCGAGACGATAATACTTCTCGTTGTGCCTTCTCACCAAAGTGGCAAACGCCAAAGAGTCTCCCGCCTTTATTCTCCCCATCAGGCTTTCATCATCCGGTGACTCCGCGACCATCGCGTCCCTTTTGATCCGCCGTGGCCGCGAAGCACCGCCGGCGTTACTGCTTTTTATCTTTCTTGCCGCCGCATTTTCCGGATTTGTCGCGATATTTCTCTTTTTTCTCAAGACGATAGTTCTTTACTTCTTCTTTGGAAATATCGCCGCTTCCGTCGGCATCCATACTGGAGAATTTCTTCTCCGCATGAGTCAAAAATTCGCTTTTTGAGATAACTCCGTCGGAATTTGCGTCTTTTTTGTCAAACATCTTGCAATATCCCTTGGTACAATCTCCGTCTTTATGATGATCGGCAAAAGCGAAGTTTGCGGCTCCGATTGGTAAAAGCGTCAATATGGCGAATAATAGCGTTATTCTCATTAATATTGTTCCTCCTTGGGATCGAAATAAGGTTTTAAACTAATTCTACAAGTTTATACGATTAAAAGGCAAAAAGTGTTCGCGGAAAATTATTCGGAAATGCGAATAATATGTTAAACGCGCGACATGGACAAGATAATGGAAAGTCTGAAAGCGTCGGATTTTGAAATTTAAAATGATTCAGGCAGTTTAATGAACTTAAAAACCGAAGGGAGCGAAAAATTGCCCAACATACTAGTAATTCCCGGAGACGGGATAGGAGTCGAAGTAACCGAAGTCAGCGTTTCTCTGCTTAAGACCGTGGGAGAGAGGGAAGGAATTGAATTTACGCTTGAAACCGACCTTTTCGGAGGATGCTGCATAGACACGCACGGAGTTCCCGTAACCGAGGAAACCATAGAGAAAGCTAAGCGATGCGACGCGGTGCTGCTGGGCGCCGTGGGCGGGCCGAAGTGGGAGGATATCGACCACGACCTAAAACCTGAAAGAGGGCTTCTTGAACTGAGAAAACAACTCGACACCTTCGCGAATTTGAGGCCGGCTATCGTCTACCAGGCTTTAGCCGACGCTTCGACGCTTAAAAGAGAAGTGGTGCAGGGAGTCGACATAATGGTGGTCAGGGAGCTTACAAGCGGAATATACTTCGGGAATCCGAGAGGATTCGAGCAACTGGACGAAAAAGAACGAAAGGCGTACAACACCCTAAGTTATTCCACTTCGGAAATAGAAAGAGTGGCGAAAGTGGCTTTCGAGATCGCAAGAAAAAGAAAGAACAAGGTCTGCTCAATAGACAAATCGAACGTTCTTGAATCCATGGTTCTCTGGAGAGACACGGTTTCCGCCCTCGGCAAGCGGGAGTTTCCCGACGTGGCTCTCGAACATCTATACGTTGACAACGCGGCCATGCAGCTTATAAGAAGACCCGGTGATTTCGACGTGATGCTGGCGGGCAACATGTTCGGCGATATAATAAGCGACGAGGCCGCTCAGCTCACCGGATCTCTCGGTATGCTTCCCTCGGCAAGCATAGGTGAAAAAGGCGCCATATACGAGCCGGTTCACGGAAGCGCTCCCGATATAGCGGGAAAAGGTATCGCCAACCCGATAGCGTCGGTTCTCTCAATGTGCATGATGCTTCGTTATTCTTTCAATATGGACGAGGCCGCAAGGCGCGTCGAAACCGCGGTAGAAAAAGTTCTGGATAAAGGCTACCGGACCTCCGACATATACGAAGAAGGGAAAACCAGAGTGAACACGACCGAAATGGGAAGGCTGATACTGGATGAACTCTGAGAAAAGATGGTTTCGGTCCTAAAGAGTGAACGGCAAAAACTTCCCGCTTGATCTCTCATCGCACATTGAAAATCCCGCCGTAAAGCGGATATTTTCCGAACCCGCGGAAAAACCGACGGATATCGGCGGTCTTTACGGAGGTTCGATTTATTTTCTCCTGGCGGTAATCTCCGAAATGCCCGGAAAGAGGGTTCTGCACATCTGCGAGCGAAGAGAGCAGTGCGTCGAGGCGGCGCAAAACATTTCCGCAATAAAGGGGATGGAGGTTCCCGTTTTTTCCTCTAGAGGAATGGAGAAAACCCGCTCCCTTTTCGAAAAGAAAGAAATAAGCGAACCCGAAAGACTTCACTCTCTTGCGAAATGGAGGGAGACGGGAATTCTCTGCGCCGACCTGGCTTCCCTAGCCGAAATAACGGCTCCGCCGTCGATACTTGAGTCCGAAAGTTTCGTTGTGGAGAAAGGAGCGCGCGTAGACAGGGAAGAACTTTCGGAAAGACTGCTTGAAATAGGTTACGGAAAAACGGATTTTACCGAAAAAAGAGCGGATATGAGCGTTCGCGGCTCCGTAGTGGATCTGTTTTCGCCCGGGTCGGAAAATCCCCTGAGAATAGAACTGTTCAGCGAGCGGATAAACTCGCTTCGGGAGTTTTCCCGCTCGACGCAGAAATCTATCAGAAAAACGCAGCGGGCGGTGATTCGTCCGGCGTCTTTTGCGATTTACCGCGGTAAAAGCTCCGAAGCTCTAGTAAAACGCGCTCTTGCCGAAGCCGACCGTAAGGGACTGACCTCAACGGAGGTGGAACCGTTAATCGAGGCGTTCGAAGACCGTGCTTACTTTAGAGGAATCGAATGGTTCACGTCGTTTTTCTGGGATTCAAGAAGTTGCCCGATCGATTACTCGGAAGAGGAAACGGTAATCAGTCTTCCTCCCGGATTTGACGAACGCGTTCTGCTCTCGAAGCTTAAAGAAAAATTCGAAGCGAGGAAAAAATCCTTAAAAGAACTCCACTCCTCCCTGCCGGCGTTTGAAAAGCTCTACCTGAGCGAAGAGGAACTTCGCGAGAAACTCCGCGGCGGAAGAATCGTGTATCCAGGGTCGACGCACGTAAGCGCGGGAAGCGGAAACCGCATCGAGTTCAGCACGGAAGAAGTATCGTTTCCGAAACCGTCGGTTAAAGCTTTTGTGGAAAAAGGGAAGCAGTTAATCGAAGACGGGTACGCGGTTTACGTGTTTTTCAGCTCGGAATCCGAGAAGGAAAAATTCTTTAAGCTTTCAGAAGACATACTCCCGCAAACCGGTATGAGGCACGCTGTCGGGGAATTTTCCGAAAGTACGATTCTGCATGACTTCAAAATTTCTTTTCTAACGGAAAAAGCCCTGTTTGAAAAGACGAAAACTTCAAACTCAAACTATCGCCCGGAGCATATTCCCTCGGCATTTCTTACTTCGTTCAGCCAGCTCAAACCCGGCGATCACATAGTTCACAGAGAATTCGGCATAGGAATATTCATGGGACTTAAAAGACTTTCGTTTGAAAACCGCAAGGGAGATTTTCTCGAGTGCGCTTACAAAGACGGCGACAAGGTATTCGTCCCGGTGGAGAAATCCAGGCTGGTTCAGAAATATTCGGGAGACGGAAAAACGCCTCAAATCGAGAAATTGGGGAGCGCGAACTGGAAAAAAACCGTTGGAAGGGTCAAAAAGGCCGTCGAGGAGGTGGCGACCGAACTTGTCGAAATGTACGCGGAGAGAAAAGTTGCCGAGGGTTTTGAGTTCTCGCCGCGGGATCAGATGTTCGGCGAATTCGAAATGGCGTTCCCATGGAGTGAAACACGAGATCAGTCGGCGGCCATAGAGGACGTAATGTCAGACATGGAATCCGCAAAGACTATGGACAGGCTTATCTGCGGAGATGTGGGATTCGGAAAGACCGAGGTAGCCCTAAGAGCCGCTTTTAAAGCCTGCCTTGACGGAAAACAAGTTTTGCTTCTAGCTCCCACCACCCTTCTCGCGAGTCAGCACTACCGAACCGCGCTTGCGAGGTTCGCCGACTATCCGATCACCGTCGGAATGCTGTCGAGATTCACAAGCGCAAAAGAGGAAAAGGAAATTCTTCAAAAGCTCAAAGACGGATCTTTAGACGTCGCTATCGGAACGCATAAACTTCTCGGGAAAAAAGTAAAACTCAAAAATCCCGGCTTAATGATAATAGACGAAGAGCATAAATTCGGAGTGGGACACAAAAAATCCATAAGAGAGATCAAAAAAGGAATCGACGTGCTTACGCTTTCGGCGACGCCGATTCCGAGGACTCTTCAGCTGTCTTTGGCGGACGTAAGAGACATAAGCGTGATAAACACTCCTCCCGAAGGACGCAAACCGGTTGAAGTTTATATTCAGCAGTTTGACGCCGGAGCGATAAAAGAAGCCGTGAAAAGAGAAATCGAAAGAGACGGAAAAGTTTTCTTCATACACAACAAAATTAAAAATATCTTCGAAAAAGCCAAGTTTCTGCAGGAACTTATGCCTGAACTTTCCATAGGAATAACGCACGGACGCATGAACGAGACGGAACTTTCAAAAACCATGGAACGTTTTACCGACGGAGAGACCGATATGCTCGTAACAACGGCGATCGTGGAATCGGGAATCGACATACCTAGAGTCAATACGATAATAGTGAACGACGCGCACGCGATGGGGCTTGCGGATCTTTATCAGCTCAAAGGAAGAGTCGGAAGATCGGATAAAAAGGCATACGCTTATTTTCTCGTGCCTTCCGTAAATTCACTCACGGAACAAGCCCGAAAGAAACTTGAAACTCTCTCGCGTCTGACGGATCTTGGAAGCGGGTTCAAACTCGCCACGGCGGATCTTCAGATAAGAGGAGCGGGAACCCTGTTCGGGAAAAAACAGTCGGGGCACATAGCCGACATAGGACTTGAGTTTTATCTGGAGATTCTAAGAGACACGATCGAAAGCAAAAAAAGCGAAGGCGGGAGAGTTTTCGAGTTTCGACCGGAAATAAAAACGCGCGACGATGTTTTTATACCCGAAAGCTATATTGAAAGCGGGTCCGACAGATTGTTTTACTACAAGAGAATATCTTCGGCCAGACGAATCGAAGAATTGAGAGAAATCGCCGTGGAAACCGAAGACAGATTTGGAACGATACCCGATTCGATGAAACGACTGATTCTAATCGCGGAACTGAAAATCGCTCTCGCGGAAAAATTAATTAAAAAAGCCGAGATAGGAGAAAGCTTGGCGACCCTGAGTCTCTCCGACGCGAAAGCTTCCACGCGAGGGAGAAAGCTGAAAATCCCTCTTCCGAAAAAAAACAGATACGAATTTCTTATCGAAGCGGTTAAAAGAGTGGAAAAAACCGTTTAGAGAAGTATAGTATATGCTTCTCTCGCTATAGCGGGAAAAACTGCATATTAAGGAGATTTGGCGTGAAAAAACTGAAGTGGATTATGCGCTTGACGGTGTTGTTTTCGGTTTTCGCTTCCGTGTCGCTTCAGGCACCACAAGCGGCTCTCGTGGAAAAAGTAGTCGCCGTGGTAAACGAAAGAATAATAATGCTTAGCGAACTGCACGAGGAAATAGAGAGCGTCACGCTCTCCCCGGAAATTGAAGTGAAAGCAAAAGAAGTGCTTAACGCGATGATCGACCGTACGCTGCTTGAGCAGGAAGCGGCCAAGAGGAAGATTTCGGTAAGCGACGAAGAAGTCAAAGCTATAGTGAAGAACCAGTGGAAATCTCTCAATCTGGATGAAAAAAATCTCGCGCAAGAACTTAAAAAACAGAACTTGACCGAAGAGCTTTTCTATCGCCAGTGGAAACACCAGATACTTTCAAGAAGACTTCTGGATTACGTTACCAAGGGGAGTATAGCGGTAACGGACCAGGAAATAGAAGATTATCATAAAGAACATTACGGAAACGAAGAAGCCGGCTCCGGAAAGCGCATGAAAATCTCCCACATACTCATCACCGACGAAGCGGAAGACGCTCTTTTAAAAGCGACCGAAATCGCGGAGCTCGCCAAATCGGGAGAGCCTTTTTCCGAACTCGCGAAAGAACACTCCATGGATCCTCTGTCGGCGAAAAACGGCGGACTGCTTGGATATTTTTCCGAAGGAGACCTGGTGGTCGAGATTGAAGAAGCCGTGCTAAATACGGAAGTAGACGACATCGCGGGTCCGGTTAAAACCGCAAGCGGCTATCATGTAATTAAAGTGCTTGAGAAAACCGAAGAAGAAAGCCGATCGGTTTCCCGTTACAAAGACCGAATAAAACGTGAAATTTACGCGTCGAAAGTGGAAAAATTCATAAACTCCTGGCTGACGGAAGTTAAGAAAAGCTCCTACATAGAAGTAAAGATCTGATTTCCCTCAGGCGTTCAGTCCTCGATATAATCTTCAAGCGAGGGACATGTGCATACGAGGTTTTTGTCTCCGTAGGCGTTGTCTATTCTCGATACCGACGGCCAGAACTTGCCGGTTTTAAGGAAAGCGAGCGGAAAAAACGCCTCGCTCCGCGAATACGGATGATTCCAAACCGAAGAAACGAGGTCCAAAACGGTGTGAGGAGCGTTTCTAAGTAAGTTGTCCGAATTATGCGCGCGACCGGAGATTATGTCTTCGATTTCCCCGCGTATCTTTATCATCGCGTCGCAGAACCTGTCCATTTCTCCCTTGGATTCGCTTTCGGTCGGCTCCACCATGAGCGTGCCAGCGACCGGCCACGACATCGTGGGGGCGTGAAACCCGTAATCCATTAGTCTTTTGGCCACATCTTCGACGGTTATTCCCGCCTCTTTGCAAAGCTCTCTCAGGTCAAGTATGAACTCATGGGCGACGCGACCGTTTTCTCCCTCGTATAGAATATCGTAGTGCTCTTCAAGCCTTGTCTTCAGGTAATTGGCGTTTAGTATCGCGTACTCGGAAGCTTCGCGTAACCCTTGAGTTCCAAGCAACCTTATGTATCCGTAAGATATAAGCAGTATGCTCGCGCTTCCCCAGGGAGCCGAGGATATGGTTCCGCAAGGTTTGTCTCCCCCCACGCCTTCTACAATCGCGTGTCCCGGAAGATGCTCGGCCAGATGAGAAGCGACGCATATGGGTCCCATTCCGGGACCTCCTCCTCCGTGTGGAATACTGAAAGTCTTATGCAGATTTATGTGGCATACGTCTACGCCCAGATGTGCCGGGGAACAAAGTCCAACTTGAGCGTTTAAGTTGGCTCCGTCCATGTATACCTGCGCGCCGTTTGAGTGAATTATTTCGCATATTCGCTTCACCCCGGGTTCAAAGACGCCATGTGTGGAAGGATAGGTAATCATGATACACGCGACTTTCCCTTCGTGTCTGCGGCAGCATTCGATTAAGTCGTCGATGTCCACGTCTCCGTTTTCCCCGCATTTTACGACCACGACCCGCATTCCCGCCATTTGCGCGCTCGCGGGGTTGGTTCCGTGAGCCGAGGACGGAATCAGCACCACGTTTCTTTCTTCCTCCCTTTTTTCTCGGAAGTAGCTTCGTATCACAAGAAGACCCGCGTACTCGCCTTGAGCTCCGGAGTTTGGCTGAAGCGAACAGGAATGAAGACCCGTTATTTCGCAGAGATATCTTTGAAGTTCTTCGATTATCCTCGTGTAACCGTCCGCCTGATCCGCCGGGGCGAAAGGATGTATTTTCGAGAATCTCCTCCACCCCACCGGTATCATCTCAGTTGAGCCGTTTAACTTCATGGTGCAGGAACCCAGAGGAATCATGGAATGAGCCAGGGAAAGATCTCTGCTTTCAAGACTTTTTATATATCTGAGCATAAGAGTTTCGGAGTGATAGCGATTGAAAACCGGCTGGAGGAGAAAATCTTCTTCCCTAAGAAGTTTTTCCGGAACGCTACGCAGAGTCGAGACGCGGTCCGGGGACACGGAAACTTTCTTTTCCACTTCGAGAGCATCGGAAAAAAGCGATAGTATCTCGGCCACGTCCTTCTCGGTGACGGTCTCGTCGAGAGATACGCAGAGCCTTTGGTTTGAAAGGTACCTGAAGTTTATTTTTCTCGCCGCAGCCTCCTTTTTAAGTTTTTCGAAACGTTTTTTTCCAAAAGAGGAAATATCCACAAGCAACGTATCGAAAAACGCTTTATTTAGCTGAGCCACTCCGAGGGACTTAAATCCAAGGTTGAGCATTTTCGCAAGCGTATTGATTCTGCTCGCGATGCGTCTTAAGCCCCGCGGTCCATGGTAAACGGCATACATCGAGGACATTATCGCAAGAAGCGACTGGGCGGTGCATATATTGGAAGTAGCTTTTTCCCTCCTTATATGCTGCTCCCTGGTTTGAAGAGCCATTCTATAGGCGGGATTTTTATCTCTGTCGAAAGAAACTCCTATTATTCTTCCGGGAATCTGCCTTTTAAACTCACTTCTTGTGGCGAAAAACGCCGCGTGGGGACCTCCATAGCCGACCGGGACGCCGAATCGCTGAGAAGTTCCGACGACGGCGTCTGCGCCGAATCTTCCCGGAGGAACAAGAAGCGCGAGGCTCATAAGATCGGCCGCCACGGACACCATTACGCCGAGATCATGCGCTTGTTTGATAAAATCGGAATAATCTTTTATCTCTCCGAAGGCGTCCGGATATTGTAAAAGCGCGCCGAAAAAACTTTCGTCAAGCGAAACCTCCTCCTCGCTTCCCTCTATTATTTCTATTCCGAGAGGCTCAGCTCGAGTCTTTAAAATATCTACCGTATGCGGAAAGCAACCGCTGGAGACGAAGAACCTGTCGTCGCGCGCTTTTTTTCTATTCGCGCCGCTTAGTCTTCTGAACATGGTCATCGCCTCGGCCGCGGCCGTCCCTTCGTCAAGAAGCGAGGCGTTTGAAAGTTCCATTCCCGTAAGTTCCGTAACCATGGTCTGGAAGTTCAGAAGAGCTTCGAGGCGTCCCTGGGATATTTCAGCCTGATAAGGCGTATATTGCGTGTACCAGCTGGGGTTTTCAAAAATGTTTCTGGATATGACCGACGGAACCACGGAGTCGTAATAACCGAGACCTATATACGACCGAAATACCGAGTTTTCGCGCGCCACCTCTTTCATATGATCTAGGTAGGAACTTTCAGTCATGGCGTAGGGGATCTCCATCGAGCCCTTGAAAATCAGGTCTTCGGGAATGGTTTCTTTCACAAGTTCCGCAAAATCCCGTACCCCGGCTTGAGAAAGCATAAGGCGTGTTTCCTCGGGCGAGGGGCCTATATGCCTTGCGCAGAAAAAATCCTCTTTTTCGTAAATATCGTTTTCGCTTCTCAACGGAAAATCTCCGGAAGTTCAGGTCCCCGCGGTTCGCTTCGGATAAACCGAGATCCGCGGCGGTCGTCGAAGGATATCAGGCGTTTTCTTCGCTTTCAATCAAATCTTCGTAATCGGACGGGTCTAAAAGTTCTTCGATCTCCGCTTCGTCAAGTTCGTCGATATGGACTTTTATAATCCATCCGTCGCCGTAAGGGTCGGAGTTTACAAGCTCAGGAGAGTCGATTAGAAGATCGTTTACTTCGGCTATCTCGCCCGATACGGGGGCGAAAAGTTCGGAAACGGCTTTTGTTGATTCCGCGGCGCCGAAAGAATCTCCTTGTACAAGTTTCTCCCCATCAATCGGAAGTTCGACGTAGACTATCTCTCCAAGGGCTCCCTGCGCGTAATCGGTTACTCCGATTATAGCCTTATCTTCGTGAAACCGCACCCACTCGTGCTGCTCCGTGTATTTTAAGTCTTTCGGTACGCTCATAGATTTAAATACTCCTTATTTTGGCAGAATATTCAGTTTTTATGAAGCGGAAAATCGCAACAGACCGCTTTTCTCGTGTGTCCTCGAATCTCTATACCTATTTCATCTCCACGCTCGACTTCGCTTGAGGATAAAGAGGCGATACCCACTCCCTTTTCTAAAACGGGAGACATGGTGCCGCTTGTGACCTCTCCTATTTTCTTTCCGTTTTTTATCACTCTGTAGCCTCGCCTTGGAATACCTTTTTCAATCATTTTGAAACCGGCGGTTTTTACCTCAAAACTGTTTTTCATTCTCTTCGAAAGCGCGGCTTTACCGATAAAATCATGTTTATCCATCTTCACATATCTTCCAAGACCGGCTTCAAAGGGAGTCGTTTTTTCATTAAGTTCGTTTCCGTAAAGAGGATACCCGGCTTCAATTCGAAGTGTGTCGCGCGCCCCCAGCCCGCAGAGTTTCATGCCGAAAATTTCTCCGCTTTCAAAAAGCTTATTCCAAAGATCCGAAGCGTCGCGGGAGGGAACGAAAAACTCAAAACCGTCTTCCCCAGTGTATCCTGTTCTGGCAGCTATCGTTCCGGAAGCCTCGCCTTTTAGTATTCTGAAAGAAAATCTGGGAAAATCCCGCATGTTCTCTTCTCCAAGAGCTTTTTCCGTCACCGGCAGCGAATTCGGACCCTGTATCGCTATCTGCGAATAGGCGGAACTTGAATCGACTACCTCCACGTCAAACCCTTCGCAATTACGGCCGACCCATTCACAGACTTTCTCCCTGTTGGATGCGTTTACGCAAATAAGAAAATGCTCGGCGGAAAATTTATACGTTATCAGATCGTCAACCACTCCGCCGTCCGGATAGCAAAAAAAACCGTAACGAGCCCTCCCGTCCGCAAGATCCGCAACATCGTTGGTATTTAGTCTCTGGCATAGAATTTCGGCTTGAGGTCCGGCGATTTCTATTTCTCCCATGTGACTTACGTCGAAAATACCGCAGGCTTGGCGCACCGCCATATGCTCTTCTCTTATACCGTCGAACTGAAGAGGAAGTCGCCACCCGGTAAAATCAATCATTCGCGTCGCGAAACTCTTGTACGTTTCGTATAAAGGGGTGTAATTCATAACTCCAAATGATTAAACATTCAAAAAAACGGACTGTCAAAAGAACGGTTTGAAAGCATCGATGCGAAAGTTATACCGCTTGGCGGAAAGCGCGATTTGCGCAAAGCGGCAATAAGACCGATTACGCAAACGTCGGTCCGGGCGAGGTCGACCGCCAAATAATCTTTTATGATCGAACCTATAAAAGAACTCCTTGTTTATCAGCCCGTTCGGCGTGGATACCGACATTTTCTTTTCACTCCCATCTTATTTTAATGAGTTCTCCAAACTTCACGGCTGTTCCTAACCGATTCCTAGCGTAACTTACTGAAATAATTTTACGTCTATAAGCTTTTTTATTATAATGAAAGCGTTAACTCGTGGATTCGTCTTCGGTTTTTTCGCCTTGCGCAATCCTGGAGTTTGAATCAAAAATGAAAAACCCATTCGGTTTCCTTTTACCCGCGGGCGCGCAGCCTCTATTTTCATTTTCCGATACGGAAGGTTCTTTCGGGCTCATAATTGATAATCTAGTTCAGTACCTTCTGATATTAATTTTACTGACCGAGATGATAGGACTGGAGAGAAAATTTGTTATTTCCTCCGTTCTGCCCGCGGTGACCGTATCGCTCATTATCGGCAATCTTTACTACGCTTGGCTCGCGCAGCGTCTTTCGGCCCGCGAAGGCGGGAAAAGCGCGACGGCGCTTCCATACGGTATCAACACGATTTCCGTGTTCGCCTTTATTTTCTTCGTAATGATGCCGGCCAAACTGTTGGCCCAAAACGGCGGAGCTTCTCCAAAAGAAGCGGCAATTATCGCCTGGCGAGTCGGCATAGCCGCGTGTTTTCTTTCGGGAATAATCGAATTCGCGGGAGCGTTTGTGGCGGAGAGGATAAGAAAAATTACTCCGCGCGCCGCGCTGCTCACCTCTCTTGCCGGGATAGCCATAGCGTTTATATGCATGGATTTCGCCGCCAGGTGTTTCGCGTATCCGCTTGTGGCCTTGCTTCCTTTCGGAGTGCTGTTGTTTTCACTGCTTTCGAAAATGAGACTTCCGTTTGGAATTCCCGGTGTCGGTTTCGCTTTTATTATCGGAATCCTCTCCGCGTGGCTGGTTCAAGCGGCCGGATATGGAGCGGAGACATCGGTTTCGGCGAGCGCGGTCGGTCAAGCTTTGGAAGATGTGGGCTTTTATCCTCCCGTTCCGGTAATCGGAGATCTTATACTCGGGCTCTCAGACCCTCTTATGCGCTCGGTTCTTATTCCGGTAGTGTTTCCCATGGGACTATACAATATCCTCGCCTCTCTTCAGAATATAGAGTCGGCGGAAGCCGCGGGGGATTCTTATCCCACAAGGCCGTCTCTGGCCGTAAACGGCGCCGGCTCCATAGCCGCGTCCCTTTTTGGCTCCTGCTTTCCCACCACCATATACATAGGACATCCGGGATGGAAAGAGATGGGCGCCAAGGCCGGTTATTCCATAATAAACGGAGTGTTTTGGACGTTCGTATCCTTTCTGGGTCTGGCCTCGGTCTCCACGGCGCTAATTCCTGTGGAAACCGCCGGAGTTATACTGATATGGATAGGGTTGATAATGATATCTCAGGCGTTTCAATCCACTCCCCGATCCCACGCTCCCGCAGTGGCCGTGGGACTGATTCCGTCGATTGCCGCATGGGGAACCGTGGCGATTTCTCAGACCGTCGCGGCGGTGCAAATCGCGACGGCGGATATTTCAATAGGGAATCGCGCGTTTGAGGACTTAAGCGTGTTTGTCGTCTCCGGACTGCAGCTGCCGGGACTTGTGGCCCTCTCGCAGGGATTTATGCTTTCTTCCATAGTCTGGGCGGCCGCCGCGGTGTACCTTGTGGAACGCCGCCCCGGAGTAGCCGCCGCGTGGATGGGAGCGGGAGCCGTAATGGCGTTTTTCGGCATCATTCACGCGGGAGGAATTTCCGTTGAAGGAAACCTGCCTTCTCTCGGCTGGGCCAGTGGATGGAAATGGGCGGCGGGTTACGCGCTTACGACCCTGTTTTTCCTAATTGCGGTTTACGCGAATCGCGAGAGAGACTCCGAATCCGCCAGCTAGTCCGAATGAAAGCTTCCCGGAAAATATCAACTTTTTATTCGGTTCTCCACAAGACATACGGACCGCAGAGCTGGTGGCCCGCGAAAACCAGACTTGAATGCGCTGCGGGAGCTATCCTTACGCAAAACACCTCGTGGAAAAATGTGGAAAAAGCCATAGCGAGTCTGCGGGGAAACTCCCTGCTTTCCGCGGAAAAACTCAAATCCGTATCCCGACCCCGTCTAGCGACGCTTATCAGATCCTGCGGATACCACAATTTAAAAGCCGAAAGACTAAAAAATTTCATCGACTTTCTCTTTGCCGAGTATGAAGGAAAAATGGAAAACATGCTTGGGGAAGACACAAAAGATCTCAGAGAAAAATTGCTCGGAGTAAACGGAATCGGGGAGGAAACGGCCGATTCCATATTGCTCTACGCGCTTGAAAAACCCGTTTTCGTGGTCGATAACTACACGCGAAGAATCACTCGGCGCCACGGCTTAATTCCAAAACGCGCTAGTTATGAACAAATACAGCGCCTATTTACGGAAAGTCTTGCCGGTAAGGAGAACACTTTTGGAGAATATCACGCTCTTATAGTAAAAACCGGCAAACTCCACTGCGCCGCGGTGGCCAAGTGCGAAGGCTGTCCTCTTGAGTTCGATCCGCACAACCCTTCGGCGGAGCTGCCTTAAAAAAATAAAAAACCGGGGATAGCGAACCTTACGAGCTTCACTTTTTCTCCGCAGTGGCAAACTCCACCACGGCTTTGAAGCTCTCGGGGTCTTTTATAGCCAGTTCGGAGAGACTTTTTCGGTCGATTTCAACGTTTGATTTTTTGAGCGCGTCGATAAATCTGCTGTAAGAAAGTCCAAACGGTCTTACGGCGGCGTTTATCCTGACGATCCAAAGAGATCTGAAATCTCTTTTTCTGCGTCTTCTGTCCCTGTAGGCGTAGGCAAGCGCTCTCAGTATGGTCTCTTTAGCCCTTCTGAAATTGTTCTTTCTTCTTCCCCAGTACCCTTTGGCAAGTTTAAGAACTCTTTTTTTTCGTCTTCTTGAAGTAACTCCTCTTTTTATACGCATCAGTTTTCTCCGTTTCCGCGAGGCGGTGTATCAATTCAAAGGTAGGGAACGTAAGTTTTTATTCTTTTGGCGGCGGCGCCTTCCATAAAATCGGGCTCCAGAAGCCTACGCATTCTCTTTGAACTTTTCTTTACGTTTATATGGCTTTTTCCGCCCTTGTTTCTTCTTATTTTTCCGCTTCCCGTAGCGGAAAATCTTTTCGCCGCGCTGCGGTTTGTTTTCATTTTTATTTTAGGCATATAGTAAAAACCTCACTGTTTTTTTACCGGAACAAGAACCATTATCAGATTCTTGCCTTCTATTTTAGGCTCCATATCCACCGACGCTATATCGGAGAGCTGCTCGCAAACTTTTTTGGCAAGGTTATGTCCGAGATCCGAGTGAACTATTTCCCTGCCTCTGAAAAACATTCTTACCCGAGTTTTATGACCCTCCTCGAGAAATCCCCTCATACGGTTCACCTTTACCTGCAGATCGTGCTCCCCTATGTTGGGCCGAAACTTTATTTCCTTTACTGTTTGATCTTTCTGTTTCTTAGTGCTCCGCTGCTTTTTCAGCTCATATTTGAACTTACCGTAATCCATAAGCCTGCAAACGGGCGGGGCGGCGTTTGACGAGACTTCGACAAGATCCACTTCCTTCTCCTCGGAGATACGCAAAGCTTCGGATATGGGAACTATTCCGAGCTGCTCGCCTCCGATATCTATAAGCCTGACCTCCTTTGCGGTAATTCTTCTATTAACGCGCGTCTCCGCAACCCGGGCTCTAGGATTGCTTTTTCTCCTAGCTATGCTTTGCTACCTCCATCAGGCTTCGAGGATCGTTCTCCGCGGCCACGGTTTCGATAAAGCTTTCAACCGGCAGCGCCTCTTCGGCGTCCTCGCCGTACTTTCTCGGAGCGACGGTTCCGGTCTGAACCTCCTTGTCTCCCACGATCAAAAGATACGGCACTTTCATCACTCGAGCTTCTCTTACTTTGTACCCCAATTTTTCGTTCCTTAAATCCATCTCTACTCTTATTCCCCTGCTTCGAAGCTTTTCGCAGACTTCCTCGCAGTATTCCACCTGATCTCGGCTCACCGACGCCACTCTAACCTGCTCGGGACTGAGCCAGAGAGGAAAAGCTCCGCCGTAATGTTCTATCAGAATTCCGAAGAAGCGCTCCATCGAACCGAATATGGCCCTGTGTATCATTATCGGAGTATGCCTCGCGTTGTCCTCTCCGACGAATTCCATGCCGAACCGCTCGGGCAGATTGAAATCTACTTGAATAGTCGAACACTGCCAAGCCCGACCCAGCACGTCTTTTATTTTGAGGTCTATCTTCGGACCGTAAAACGCTCCGCCGCCTTCGTCTATTCCGTATTCGAGACCCACCTCCCGAAGAGACTGCTCGATAGCTTCTATCGATCTTTCCCAATTCTCCTCGCTCCCAACGAACTTTTCCGGTCGGGTCGAAAGAAAAACCTCGTAATTATCAAACCCGAAAGTCCTGAGGAAATCCAGAGTAAGTCGAAGCACTTCTGAAATTTCCCGCCCTATCTGATCCGGCCGGCAGAATATGTGAGCGTCGTCCTGGGAAAAACCCCGCACTCTCAAAAGCCCGTGAATAACTCCCGATCTCTCATATCTGTAAACCGTTCCTATCTCCGCCCACCGAATCGGCAGATCTCTGTAGCTTCGCGTTTTCGATTTGTATATGAGTATGTGGAAAGGGCAGTTCATCGGCTTTATCTGGTAATCGGAATTCTCCACTTCCATGGACGAAAACATATTTTCCCTGTAAAAATCCACGTGACCGCTCAAACGCCACAGGTCAAGTTTGGCCATATGCGGAGTATAGAGTATTTCATAACCCCGAGATACATGTTCGCGTTTCCAGAAATCCTCTATAACACTTCTCACTTTAGCCCCTCTCGGGTGCCAGAGAATCAGTCCGGGGCCCACGTCCTCGCTTACGCTGAAGAGGTCAAGTTCCCTGCCGAGTTTGCGGTGATCTCTCTTTTTCGCCTCTTCAACATCGCGCAGGTACTGTCGCAGATCTTTTTTGTTCCAGAAGGCGGTTCCGTAAATTCTTTGAAGCATCGGGTTTTTTTCGCTGCCTCGCCAGTAAGCCCCCGCGGAACCGGTAAGTTTAAAAGCTTTTATCATGCCGGTTGAGGGGAGATGCGGTCCTCTGCAGAGATCGTACCAGTCCGTCTGATCGTATATGGTTATCTCTTCTTCTTCCGGAAGATCGTTTATTATTTCCACTTTGTAGTTTTCCCCACTTTCGGAGAAGACGGCCAGGGCGCGTTCCCTTGAGATCGATTTTCTGGTAAGAGGTCGATCTTTCTTTATTATCTCGAGCATCCTTGATTCTATTTTTTCTATATCTTCGGGCGTAAATCCTCTGGAAAAATCGAAATCATAGTAAAACCCGTTTTCTATCACGGGACCTATGGTAACTTTGGCTTCCGGGAAAAGAGATTGAACGGCTTCGGCCAAAACATGGGCGGCTGTGTGCCTTAGAAGCTCCAAGCCGGTTTCGGCATTGATTTTTACAGACGAAATCTCGCAATCGTCCTCAAGACGGTGCCAGAAATCCACGACTTGGTCATTTATAACGGCGCCGACCGCCCGTTTCCGCGCGCCGAGTTCGAAAAGCGCTTCTCCCACCGTGACTCCGGCCGGGAAAACTCCCCGCTCTCCGTCGACGATTACTTTTATATCCAAATCGATCCGCCTTTTTTTCAAATGGTGAGCACGGCAGGAATTGAACCTGCGACCCCTTGCACGTCAAGCAAGTGCTCTGCCCCTGAGCTACGTGCTCAAAAGCCTTGTATTGTGTTTTAATTACTCTTTGTTGTCAAATATACCGCAACCGTCCTCGCGGGGAATTCAGGCTTGAGAACCGACTTTGTTTCGGGTAGTTTCCAAAGCCGAAGCGTCTTTGAATAAAACTGAAGCAAGGCGGCGCGACTATCCCGAAAACAATACTCGATACGGATTTTATAGGACTCCCCAAGTCAAGATGTGGCAAAGTAAGAGACATATACGACTTTGGTGAGCGAATCCTAATAATAGCGACCGATCGCATCTCGGCCTTCGACGTAGTAATTCCAAACGGCATACCCGGAAAAGGCGAAGTTCTAAATCGTATCTCCGAATTCTGGTTCAAAGAGACCGAACACATTGTTCCGAACCATATGATCTCGACCGATCCCGATGATTTTCCTGTGGATTTCTCTTCTTACGCAGAAGAACTTTCCGGACGCTGCATGCTGGCAAAGAAAACCAATCCACTTCCCGTTGAATGCGTCGTAAGGGGCTATTTAAGCGGCTCGGGTTGGGTGGAATATAAAAACACCGGTTCCTTATGCGGAATATCGCTTGCGGCGGGGCTGGTCGAATCGGAGAAACTTCCCGAACCGATCTTCACTCCGTCCACAAAGGCCGAGTTGGGAGCTCATGACGAGAACATAACGTTTGCTGAAGTATGCGAAATGATCGGCGAGAAACTCGCTGGAAGAATAAAAGACGCAAGCATCGAGATTTACGCGTCGGCCGCAAAGAAAGCGAAAGAGAAAGGGATAATAATAGCCGATACGAAATTTGAGTTCGGAATAGACCCCGGAAACGGAACTCTTCTTCTAATAGACGAGTGTCTCACTCCGGATTCTTCAAGATTCTGGCCGGAGGAAGAATATGTCCCCGGTATGGCTCAGAAGAGCTTCGACAAACAGTTCGTAAGAGATTATCTGAACCGCGCTGGGTGGAACAAAAAACCTCCCGCGCCCGAACTGCCGCCCGATATAGTGGAGAAAACAAAAGAAAAATATCTTGAGATACTAAGATTGTTTTGCGGAGGATAAAGAGGTGGGAAAAACAAACTCTCCCTGCAACGGCATATGTATAATGGACGAAGATACGGGATTTTGCGTCGGATGTCTTCGCACAAGCGAGGAAATAGCGGGTTGGCAAGAGTATTCCGATGAGCGAAGAAATCTGGTGCTCGACGAAATAAAACAAAGAGAGCGGGAAAAAGACAAATGAAAACCGTGAGCGTACTCGGTTGCGGATGGCTGGGTCTTCCGCTTGCCCTGGAAATGAAAAAAGCCGGCTTCTTTGTCAGAGGATCGGCGAGAAGTCCCGAGAAACTTCCGCTTCTCTCCAAAAAAGGTATAGAACCTTACCTGATCGATATTAGCTCCGAGGTAACCGGCCGGGATACGGAGCGTTTTCTCTCCTCGGACGTTTTGTTCATAAATTTCCCGCCCGAGCGAAGGGACGATATAGAAACATATCACGAAAGACAGATAGGAAGTCTTATTGAGGCGATACCGAAACCATCGGGCAAGATGGTTATTTTCGCAAGTTCGACTTCCGTTTATCCGAGCACGAACAAAACGGTGAGAGAAGAAGATTCTAAGAATCCCGAGAAAGCCTCAGGAAAGGCTCTTTTGCGCGCGGAAAGACTGCTTTTGGACAATGCGGAAATCGATACGACGGTAATACGCTTCTCAGGACTTGTGGGCTACGACAGAAATCCGATAAATTCCATAAAAAGAAAAAAACTCGCGCTGAATCCCGACTGTCCCTTAAATCTCATACATCGCGACGACTGTATCGGTATAGTTTTGAAAGTTATAACGCTTGACGTGAGAAATACCGTTTTAAACGCGACTTGCGACGAGCATCCCACAAGAAGGGAGTACTACTCGCGCGAAGCCCGAAAACACGGCGTGGAACCTCCTGTTTTCGAAACAAGTACGGACCCGAAATACAAAATAGTTTCCAACGAAAAGTTAAAAAAAACTCTCGGATACGAATTTATCCATCCGGACCCGCTCGATATCCCTGCGCAAAACTTACGGAGACATTGAGAAAAATCTTAAAAAAAGTAAGAATAAACGGCGGCGAAAACGGGGAGACACGCGTTTTTTAACAGCGAGCCGTAATTTCTCTCAAGACCCGAGACAGCCGAAGCGTCTATGGACGGAATCAGAGAACTGGAACTTGAAAACATAGAAGCCGTAAAGGTGCTCTACGGTGAGTTAAATTCAAATCTCAAGGAAATAGAGAATGAATTTGATATAAGCATTCACACCCGGGGAAACAAAATCACCCTAAAGGGGGACGATGAGAAAACCGCCGAAGCCGGAACGCTCATGGGGGAGATGTACTCGATTATAGAAAAAGGCTACGTTCTTCAGCCCTCCGATATAAAAATAGCCAAGAGGCTCCTTAACGAGAAAGACGCGTCTCTTGAGAGTATATTCCTCGACACGGTGTGCATATCCGTCCGGAAGAAAATAATAAGTCCGAAAACTATCAACCAGAAACTTTATATAGACGCCATAAGAAGAAACGACATGGTGTTTGGCATAGGCCCCGCGGGGACGGGGAAAACCTATCTGGCTATGGCGATGGCGGTATCGGCTTTCGCGAGCAAAAAAGTAAACAGAATAATTCTCGCGCGTCCCGCGGTAGAGGCCGGAGAAAAACTCGGCTTTCTTCCCGGAGACCTTCAAGACAAGGTTAATCCTTATCTCAGACCTCTTTTCGACGCTCTTTACGACATGATGGAATTTGAAAAAGCGAACAGACTGATCGAAAAAAGCATAATTGAAATCGTTCCCATAGCTTATATGAGAGGAAGAACTTTAAACGACGCGTTTATAATCCTCGACGAGGCGCAGAATACCACGGCCATACAGATGAAGATGTTTCTCACCAGAATGGGATTCGGTTCAAAAGCCGTCATAACCGGAGACATAACCCAGATAGACCTCGAAAGAGAACAAGGCTCGGGACTGATTGAAGCCAAGAAGATTCTATCCGGCATAAAGGGAATAGAGTTTGTTAACTTCTCGAAAGCCGACGTGGTAAGGCATCCGCTTGTAATGAAAATCATAGACGCGTACGAAAAAATCAAGGATACTGTAAAGTAGCCGTTTCCGACGGCGGGAGAGAACGCATGAGAATAATTACGGGATTTTTTGTGGCGGCGGTTCTGCTTTCCGCCTGCGCAAAATGGCAAGATCCTTCGACTTCCATAATATCAACGGACAAGTCCATCGTGGTTCTTCTGCTGAATCCTTCTGTGTACACGATGCAGAAAGTGCGGGTAAAGGGAAAAGTGTGGGAGATATCCGAAACGAAAGAACCAACGACTCCAACGACCTTCAAGCTTGCCGACGGCGACGGAAACTATATAACGGTGGTTTGGGAAAAAGAACTGACTTTCAAAGAACATGACAGAGTGGAAGCCTCGGGACTTTTCGACAGCAACTTCATCCCTGAGGAAAACAGATTCAATCCCTTATTGTCGGCGGAAACCGTAAGAGTGCTTAAATTCCCGAAGCTTTCGCGATAAGAAACCGGCAACCACGCGTAAATCCGGAGCGCTACTCGCAAAACGCGCAGTCTCGCAATTCGAAGTATTTGTCACGTTGCGCTCCCACCGAAACTATCCAAACCGGAACTCCGGTCAGATCCTCCACCCTTTTTATAAAACGAAGAGCGTTGGGGGGAAAACTCTCGACACTCTTAACGCTTCCAAGATCCTCGTCCCATCCTTCCATTTCTTCGTATGAAGGTTCGCAACGTTCAAGAACCGAAAGACTCGAGGGAAATTCACCGGTAATCGACCCGTTATATTCGTAGCCCGTGCATATCTTCACTTTCTCAAAACCCGAAAGCACGTCAAGTTTGGTTAAAGCCAGGGCTGTAACCCCGTTTATACGAAGCGCGTAATTGAGCGCGACTGCGTCAAGCCACCCGCATCTTCTGCTTCTTCCGGTGGTGGCGCCGAACTCCTCGCCCTCAAGCCTGAGTATCTCCTGTATCTCTTCGGACTCTTCGGTGGGAAAAGGACCCTCCCCCACTCTGGTCGTGTAAGCCTTTGAAACTCCCACCACCGAATCAACGAACCGCGGAACGGTTCCCGTTCCGGAGAATACTCCTCCGAGACCGGTGTTTGAAGAAGTGACATAGGGGTAGGTTCCGAAATCGACGTCGAGAAGCGACCCCTGGGCGCCTTCGAAGAGAATTCGCTTTCCTTCCTCGCCGCTTTTACGGATAATTTCGGAAACATCGCAAATAAAAGGTCTAAGCGTCTCTCCATAGCCGACGTATTCTTCGTACACGCTCTCGCAATCCGCGTCGGGCGTACCCCCAAGAACCTTCTCGATATAGGCGTTTCTATCTTCCATAACCACTTTAAGTCGAGTGAGAAAAGCTTCGGGCTCGATGAGATCGAGAATTCTTATTCCCCTTCTTGCGTACTTGTCCTCGTAAACAGGACCGACGCCCCTTCCCGTCGTCCCTATTTTCTTCCCGCTAGCTTTTCGTTCTCTAAGCAGGTCTATCTGCCTGTGGTAGGGCATTATGACGTGAGCTCTTTCGCTTATAAGAAAATTGGACGAAGCGACCGGATATCCCGCGTTTCGGAGATTTTCTATCTCCGAAACTAGCACCTTGGGATCAATCACGACTCCGTTGCCGATAATCGAGAGATTGTTTTCCCTCAGTATCCCCGAAGGAACGTGATGAAGTATGATTTTCTTTCCATCAGCGATGATGGTGTGCCCGGCGTTGTTTCCCCCCTGGTACCTGACCACCAAGTCGGCTCGCGAAGCTATCAAGTCCACTATCCTTCCCTTGCCTTCGTCTCCCCACTGAGTACCCAGAACCACCACGCTTGACAACTCTAGAGGCCTCCTCCAGTGAGGAATTCCTCAAGATTGGGAAACTCTTTCATCGATCCGCTTCGCGACTCGATCAGCTTTATTTCGGTAGAGGATTCAAGTTTTATAACTCCGTAAGTGGCGAAAGAACCTTCACCGTCGGAAAAATCTCGGGAATCTATCATTTCGGCGTAACTTCCGTTCAAATCGAGTATAACTTTGAAACTGCTTGATCTGAGCCATTCGGCGAGCCTTATGGAATTCTTTCTGAGATCCGGAGTTTTCGGCACCACTATGAAATGAACCTGGTTTTCCTCGTTACCGCTTTTGGAACTTTGTATTTGCAAAAAAGCCTCGGCGTCTATCGCGAAACCGACCGCCGGAACGCTCCGACCGTAACGGCTCACAAGACCGTCGTATCTTCCCCCCGTAACCAGGGAAACGGGAGCCGCGGAGGACATTATCTCGAACGTAACTCCGGTGTAGTACTCAAAACCCTTGACCTCCACCAAATCCACGGATATTTCACACTCAATTTCGTATTCCCCGAGAATCTCGATCACGGATATGATTTGCTCAATGTAAGGCTTAAGTCTCGGGTTTTTGGCCGCTCTTTTAAGAACTTCCGTGCCCCCGTAGTAATTGGAGAGGGAGAGAAGAATATCCTTTATGTCCGGGGGAAGAGTCGAGGGCTCGACTATCTCCCTTATGCGTTCCTGATCCTTTTTTACCAAAGCGGACAGCAGTTCGCTTTTTTCTATTCCGCCGGAGTCGCTGAAAATTTCGTCCAATATCCCCGTATGTCCAAGATTGAGAGTTATTTTCTTCAATCCGATGCGATTAAGAGATCTAAGGGCGAGGGCGATTATCTCGGAATCTCCCTCCGTTGAATTAAGCCCCAGAAGCTCGCAGCCCAGTTGAAATACCTCTCTTTCCTTGCCGCTTCCCTTCTCCTCGTACCTGACTACCCTTCCCGAGTAGCAAAGCCTAAGCGGATAGCGATGATTCTTTAACCTGGTAGCGGCCATGCGTCCTATCTGGGGGGTTATATCGGGGCGCAACACCACAACTTCTCCAGTTAGGGGATCGACGAACTTCATCAGCTTATGCTCGAAATTGCTCCCGATTCCCAAAGACATCGTATCCAGATACTCGAAAAGAGGAGTTACGACTCTTCTGTATCCCCAGTAGGAAAATTCCTCAAGAAGCCCCGTTTCTATTCTCTTCAGTCTTTCGGCCTTTGCCGGACCGAAATCTTTGACTCCCTGAGGCAGGGACAAAAACTTATTCATTTGAAAAACTGACCTGTGTTATGGAAATAATATTCTCTATGGAGGAAATCTCCTTGATTACCTCTTCGCTTACCCTGGTATCGATGTTGGTGAAAACTATCGCTTCGCCTCCCACGGACTTCCTCCCTAAATGCATGCGACCTATGTTAACGCCGTTTTTTCCCAAAACCGAACACATAGACCCTATAAAACCGGGACGGTCGTAGTTATGGCTTACCAGCAGAAATCCGCTCGGAACGACGTCTATCTCCACACCGTTAACCTTTACTATCCTTCCGTGCTTGCCGCTGAAAACGCTTCCCGATATCTCGCTCGTTTCGTCGCCGGTCTTAACGTTCACCGTGATGAGGTTTGTGTACTGGCTTGTGGCCGCGGACTTGGATTCCACCACTTTTATCTTCCTCTGCTCCGCTATGGAAGGAGCGTTCACGTGAGTTACCGACACGTCCATCATATTCGCTAGGAAGCCTTTCAAAACGGAAACCGTGAGATGTTCAAAATCCATGGAAGCCGCCTCGCCCTCGTATTTCACCTCTATGCTGGCTACCGCGCCGGTGCAGAGCTGTCCGTGCAAACTTCCTATTTTTTCGCATATAGACATATAGGGAGCCATTACGGTGAGCTGTTCCATGGTGAGCGAGGGCATGTTGAGAGCGTTTCTCACCACGCCTTTCTGGGCGAAATCTATTAATTGCTGCGCCATTGTGGTTCCGACCTTTATCTGCGCTTCCTCAGTCGAAGCTCCGAGATGCGGAGTGAGCACTATGTTTTCATCGATTGACAAAAGAGGATTGTCGGAGTTAATCGGCTCCGACGTATACACGTCAAACGCCGCGCCGCCTACCTTTCCTTCCCGAAGCGCTTGCGCCATGTCCGCCTCGTCTATCACGCCTCCGCGCGCGCAGTTTATAATTATCACTCCTTCCTTGGTCTTGGCGAAGGATTCGGAGTTTAAAAGCCCCCTGGTCTCGTCGTTAAGAGGAGTGTGCACGGTTATAACGTCCGAGCGGCGAAGCAGTTCGTCGAGAGTTACGGATTCTATGCTGAGTTTTTCGGCGGCGTCCCGACTCAGGTAAGGATCGTAGGCGATAGCCTTCATGCGAAGACCCACGGCCCGCTCCGCTACCAGCTTGCCTATATTCCCCAGACCTACAAGTCCGATTGTTTTTCCGTAAACCTCGACCCCTTTGTATTTGTTTCTTTCCCATTTGCCCGACTTTATGGAAGAGTGCGCCTGGGGAATTCGTCTCGCAAGAGAGAGAAGAAGAGCGATTGTGTGTTCCGCGGTGGTTATGGAATTTGACTCCGGGGTATTCATCACCGCCACCCCGTTTTCCGTCGCGGCGGCGAGATCTATATTGTCTATTCCTATTCCGGCGCGGCCTATAATCTTTAGGTTTCCGCGGGAAGCCTCTATGATTTGTCTTGTAACCTTGGTGGCGCTTCTCACAACAAGGGCTTCGTAATCCGCTATGATGTCGGCAAGCTCCTCTGGAGACATGCCCTTTCTCTCTTCGACTTGCAGTCCTTCGGCTGCCTTGAGAAGCTCAAGACCCTGCTTGGCAAGTCCGTCCGTTATAAGTATTTTCAAGAAATTCCTCCGGGAAGGCGGGATGAAAAATTACACTACACATGATAGTTAAACCGCTAACAATGTCAATCGGTCGAAGTCGGTTTGAATTGACGCGGAAAGAAGCTCGGACGGTGGGAGCGATTGTTAAAAACCGGGATTTGCGTTAATCTAACCTCCCGCAATGAAAGAAGAAACCGGGATGAAATTTCTTGAGCACGCAGAGGAACTAAGACGAAGAGTAATATACTCCGTTATTCCCGTAATTGTTTTCTTCATACCCTGCTACCTTTTTTCAAAACAGCTTTTCGAGCTTCTGATGAGACCCATAATAGGAAGTCTGCCGGAAGGAAGCTCTCTTATATTCACCCGACCGGCGGAAGGTTTTCTAACATACCTCAAGGTATCGCTTTTTGCCTCCTTCTTTCTTTCTTTCCCTTTCATTCTCTATAACGTCTGGCATTTCGTATCTCCGGCGCTATACAAAAAAGAGAGAAAAGTGATTGTTCCTCTTGTGACGTTCGGAACGATTTTTTTCATAACGGGGGCGCTTTTCTGCTACTTTGTGGCCGCTCCGCAGGGGCTTCGTTTTTTACTGGGTGAATACACAACCGAGTACGTAAGGGCGCTTCCGAGCATCAAGGAAGCGCTGTCTTTCCTTACGGCGCTTATGATAGGGTTCGGATTGGTGTTCCAGTTTCCTCTTATAATCTTCATTCTCTCAAGACTGGGACTTGTTACGTCCGAATTTCTGGCAAGACAAAGAAAATACGCGCTTTTGATAAATTCGGTGCTGGCCGCCTTCATCACTCCGACCACAGACGCCGTTTCGATGATGTTCATGCTCATTCCGCTTTTCATTTTCTACGAACTGGGAATAGTTATAGCGAGAATATTCGCCAAGAAAAAACCTGAAGAGTAACCGGCTGTGGAGGAATCCTATTAGATAAAAAGACCTGACCCTAATTGACAATCCACCTCCCCAGTCGGAGAGAGAGGGAAAAATGACAAGGAAAAAATCTAAAGACCTGATACATCCCGTCACTTACAAGCGGGAAAACGGAAAATTCGACGTAAACTGGTATCTGAAGGAAGACAGAGCAAACTGGGTGCTTCCCAAGGTACTTAAGCAACAATCGGAAAAACTGGGTAAAAAGCCCTTTCTTCAGTTCGGCTATAAAAAGCCCCTAAGCTTCTACCAGACAAATCGTCTCGCAAATCGCGTGGCAAACTCCCTTTACGGTCTGGGGGTGGAAAAAGCGGAAAAAGTCGCCGTGTACATGCCAAACTCCGATGACTATGTCGTAACGTGGTTCGGAATCCTGAAAGCCGGAGCGGTGATGGTGCCCATAAACACCGCCTACAAAATGGATTTTCTCGAATATATAATCGACAGTTCGGACGCGGAAGTGCTTTTCATAGCGGAAGAGTATCTCGACCGAATGCCCCCGATAGCGAAGCGGCTCTCGAAGCTGCGTCACGTTATAGTTTGGACAAGAAGCGGCGGCGAGAAATTCGAAAAACACGGATACAAATTCCCGAGCATGATCTCTTATCCGGAGTTTATAAATTCCGGTTCGGCAAAAGAGCCGGATGTGGAAATAACGTTAATGGACTACGCGAGGCTTATGTACACCTCGGGCACCACGGGAAGGTCAAAGGGAGTGATGAGACCTTCGGCCGCCGACTACAGTAGCGCCAGAAACTACGCCGAGATAATGGACGTCGGTCCGGACGACGTGTGTTTTACGTGTCTTCCGCTTTTCCATTCAAACGCCATGGTGATGACCGTGTACCCGGCTTTGATAAAGGGGGCCAAGGCCGTAGTCGAGGAGAAGTACAGTTCAAGCCGCTTCTGGAAATGGATGGTTGACCACGAAGTGACCAAGTTCAACACCGTGGGAACAATGTCGTACTTTCTCTGGAACACCCCTCCAGTACCTGAGGAGAACCTGCATAAAATAAAGCTCGTTCTCGGTTCTCCGGCCCCGCACGACATGATAGAGGAATTCATGGAGCGCTTCAACATAAAATTCATGGAGGGCTATGGCCTGACGGAAATAGGCCAGTGCACATGGATGAGGCCAGGAGAGCCTTTCCGAGTGGGGTCCTGCGGCAAGGAGGCTCCAAATTACGAGATAAAGGTCGCCGACCCCGAAACGGATGAGGAAGTGCCAAGGGGAAGCATAGGAGAGATAATAGTTCGCCCCAGGATACCGAACGTGATGCTCCACTACTATCACAAAATGCCCGAAAAAACCGTCGAAGACTTCAGAAATTTCTGGTTCCACACGGGTGACGCGGGAAGAATGGACAAAGACGGCTACATATACTTTGTCGACAGGGTTAAGGATTATATAAGAAGAAGGGGTGAGAACATAAGCTCCTTTGAGGTGGAAAAAATCGTTAATTCACACCCGGACATCGAGGAATCGGCCGCGATAGGCGTAAAATCCGAAGCCGGAAAATACGCGGAAGACGAACTGATGATACTGGTAATTCCCAAAGAAGGAAAAGAAATAGACCCCGTGGAACTGATGGATTACCTGCAACCAAGGATGCCTTATTTCATGATCCCGAGGTTCATAAGATTCGTGGATTCTTTTCCCAAGACGGGAACGCAAAGGACCCAAAAGAACAAGCTAAGAGAACAGGGAATCACAGAAGACACCTGGGACATGGAAAAAGCCGGTTACAAGCTAAAAAGGTAAACAGGCAATATCCCGGATTCCCGGGCCGGCTACCTTAGGCAGGCTTAAGTGACCGAATGCCGAATATAACGAACAGATTGCTTTGCCCAGAACGCAGGAAAGCATATTCCAAGTGATTTTAAAATTTGTTCAGCCTCAACTCGATATTGAAGCGTCGTCCCATATTTTATCAAGCGGTTCCAAAGCCAGACTTCTACGATTTGATTTCGTACAGCCCCGAATTAGAAAATAGGGTCCTCGGTTCCTCACCTATTTTACTAGTTCACACTATATATCATCTTCATATCATCTTTGACTCATTGGCGATAGATAAAGGTTTTCCGCAAAGCTTTTCAAAATCAAAAGAGTGTTACCGGAAAAGCAAATTCGCACCTCTAATAATCAAGACTGTCCTGCACATTTGAATTAGGTCCTAAAAGCGGACAAAATCAACACTAAGAAAGATTTTAATTGGATTTAACTTTATGATATTATTTACATAATGAATGATACAGGACCGGACAAAAAACCGGACATAGAAATGATAGAAAAGTGCATCACTGAGGATCGCCAAGAGACGGTTTCACTAATGGAACCTCTTCTGATAAGCGAAACTTCAAGACACCGCGGCGAATTGACGGATCTGGCGATTGAGCTGGCACAGCGTGTCGCGGGTATTCGTCGCGGGCTGCCGGAGGGAATAATTGAGTCTCTTCGCAACCTGGTGAGGACGATGAACTGCTATTACAGCAACCTCATCGAGGGTCATGACACGCATCCGGTCAATATCGAAAAAGCGTTGAAAAACGACTATAGCGCGGATACCGCCAAGCGCAACTTGCAGCTTGAGGCCAAAGCTCATATCTTCGTACAGAAGTGGGTCGACGAGGGAGGTTTAAAATTCGGCGCTACCTCGGTCGCCAGCCTACTGGAGATTCACCGACGATTTGGGGAGTTACTTCCCGAAGATCTCCTCCGCGTGGAAAATCCGGATACGGGTGAGGTAGTCAGAGTTATCCCAGGCAAATTGCGCGAACGCTATGTTTGTGTAGGAAATCACGTTCCTGTCAGCCCCGGAGCCGTGTCCCGTTTTATGGATCGCTTTGAACGCGTATACGGTCGTCTTGGGAAAACCGACTCTATTCTGACCCTAGCCGCGGCTCACCACAGACTGCTCTGGATACATCCTTTTCTGGACGGCAACGGCCGGGTCGCTCGCCTGATGTCCGACGCCATGTTGTCGGAATCTTTGGGCGCATCACGGATATGGTGTGTCTCCAGGGGACTTGCGCGTAACGAGCGGACTTACAAAAGCCTGCTGATGGGATGCGACGCAAGTCGCCGAAACGACCTTGATGGCCGAGGGCCTCTGAGTGAAGAGGCCTTGGCGAAGTTCACGCATTTTTTCCTGACCACTTGCATTGACCAAGTGAATTTTATGGAAGGGCTTATAATGCCGGACCGCCTGCTAAACAGAATACTGCTGTGGACAGAGGAGGAGGTTCGGGCCGGTCGATTGCCTCCGCAATCCGGAAAGATAATGAGAGATACTTTTTACCGTGGAGAGCTTCCGAGAGGAGAAGTTGCTCGCATCCTCGGTTCAAGCTCTCGTCACTCCCGTCGTGTCACATCTGTCCTTCTGAAACGCGGAGTTCTGGTTTCGCAAAGCACGCGAGCCCCTCTGCAAATTGCTTTTCCGGCCGAGCTCGCCCCTCGATGGTTGCCTGGTCTGTTCCCGGAAAAATGAAAGAAAAAACTTTATTTTTGTGAGAAATCCGGGCTAGAAATAAGCAGATTTCTTTCTGCTTGCATATTTTGGAAAAATAATTATCTTACAAACATGACAACTCCGTGGAGCTTTTACGGCAGAGAAAATGAATTGGGAACCCTGCTTGACCACATGCGCCGGGAATCTTGGTTCTTCGGAGCTATTCGAGGTCGCAGGCGTATCGGGAAAACCGCTCTGATCCAGCAGGCTCTTAATATCCTCGGTGAGGATAGCGCAAGCGCCGTCCCGGTGCTTCTTTTACAATTGCCCGACAGCAATCCGGCGGATTTCGCGGCGGTATTCCGAAACGCCTTACGGGAAAGGGAACTTGTGAATCTTATTGGCCAAGTTGATTCAATTCAGGATCTGGCGAGCGTAGCCGCAGCCGTAGGATCTCTTTGCGGAGCGGGGATAACCGTGGTTCTCGATGAATTCCAGATATGTCATCGTGGACCGCTGAGCGGCTTCCCGTCTCTGCTCCAAGCGCAAGTGGACCGTCTAAGAAGCCAAAATGTCGCCGGAGGTCTGGTAGTGTTAGGTTCTTTACAGACCGAAATGGAGGCACTTCTTAAAAATCGCAAGGCACCGCTTTTCGGACGCACGACTTTCGACATTCGTCTTGGACCATGGACCCTTTCAACAATATTTGAAGTATGTAAAAAACACGGAGCCCTTGACCCGGCGCGTTGCCTGACCTTGTGGACATTGTTTGGAGGCGTGCCCAAGTATTGGCGCCATTTTGCCGAAATCCAGGATCTGGACAATATCCCCGAATGGACTAAGTGGACAAAAGAGGTTTGCGAGCGACTTTTTCTGCACTCCGGGGCCCCTTTGCGGGAGGAAGGAGAGAGTCTACTGGGACGGGAACTGCATTTGAACAACCTGGCAATCCTCCGCACTTTGGCAGAACGCAGGAAATGTACTCACGCACAACTGCGGGAAGTTCTCCAGGAACAAACCTCGCTGGGACCGTACCTCAAGAATTTGACCCGGGACTTGCGGCTTGTGGAAAAAGAGTTGCCGGTGCTTGCCGAAGAAAATTCCAAAGGAGCGCGCTATGTTATTGCGGACCCGTTTCTTTCCGTGTGGTTAGCCGTGATTCAATCGGCGTGTCAATCCGCGCGGATCATGCCCATTTCAGAGGTATCCAAACGCCTTCTACCGAAGCTTAGCATGCATGAAGGATACGCTTTCGAGAGAATGGTCCGCGACGCAAGCGAGGAAGCATCCCGCACTGGCAAACAGGATTTTCCGATGACCGATTTTATCAGTGGTTTTTGGAATAGACCACGCAAAGGGCCGAAAACCATAGAAATTGACTTCATATCGTGGAACGAAGATGATCGCCGAGTGCGGTTCGGGTCCTGCAAGCGAAATCCCGAGAAACACAATCTAGAGTCGCTTCAAACTTTCCAGAGTCATGTGGGCAAATTCCTGTCCACCAAAAAAGGAAGACGTTTTAAGGAGTGGCGACACGAGTTCGCGCTTTTTTCTCCCGATTTCCCCGACGAAAAGCGCCGCGAACTTGAAGAAGACAACTGGATTTGCCGAGATTTGAACGACTTTCGGAATATGTTGATCGAGAAAAAGACGGGGGAAAAAGGCGCGGTTGAAGTCTCGCCCAAGATTTGCGGAGAAGAGTGATGGCAGAAGCGGGTAAAACACTAAAGACAGCCCCGCTTACAGTGGAGAACGGGAACTGGGGAGGCGTGAGTCTGAAAACGATAAACGCAGTTCTTGAATCCGCGTACACAGTGTTGACGAAAGCGTTTGAAAAAAAACCGGAGGACGTCATTCATGTAACCCGGTGGAGCCAGGAATATCCTTTTGTGGTCTATAAACAACGCCCATATCTGGTGTATCTGTCCGCACAGAATAGTTACTGGAGCCAGTATGTCTACCAATTTTCTCATGAACTCTGCCACGTGTTAACCAATTTTGACCGAGCAGAAAAACACAAACACAAGTGGTTTGAGGAAAGCCTTTGTGAACTGGCATCTCTTTTTGTTCTGCGTCGAGTGGCTCAAACTTGGGCCGAATATCCTCCCGTAGGAATACACAAAGCGGCGGAATTCGCGGATAATCATAGAAAGTACGCCGAATGCGTTGAAGCGAAGCACAGAAAATCTTCCCCTCAAAATATCCCTGAATGGTTTGACAAAAACATCCATACTCTTGAGAGGTTTTCTGAAGAAAGAAATCTAAACGGCGTGGTCGCGATTGTCCTGTCAAGCTACTTTGAGAAAGACTTTTCTCTTTGGAACGAGTGCGGGTGGTTAAATCGTTGGAATGCCGAAAAAGACGAAAGCTTCTCCGATTATCTTGATTCTTGGGGCGATTGTCTGAGAGAAAACGGTGTTAGTGACCGGGTGCCGAATATAATAAGGAAATTGTTTCGTCCCAGGTCCAGAGAAGAATATTCTGAGTGATTTTAAAGCTTGTCTACATTTCGTCTCAAATCGAAGCGCCGCACCATATCTGGTCTAAGTTACTTGATTATCGATCTCACCAAGCCACTCAAAGAGTTTTTTCGCTCCTTTCAATTCTGTCTAGCTAGTGTCTCGTAACCGCATCCGACAGCTCCTGCCAGGGCTCCCAGTCGTCTGCCAATGGTTTCGGGATGCGGTATCTGATTCGGCATACGCAAAACAAGCTTTTCTCCGATCTTCTCAAGCTTGGTGCTCGCAAGGATTCGTGTCACTCCCCCAGAGACCGTGTAAGCCAGGCGAAGGGCAAGCCCCATGACTCTGGATTCTTCCACATTATCATTGGAAATAAACTCCGAAACTTTCCAGCGACGAAGCAGGTTTCCCGCCGCCGCATGCCTTGAAGCCACCGAGAGAGCAAGCCTCACCCTCTCTGGATGAGTGATTCCCACAAGAGGCATTCGCAGTATCTTCAAAAACACCTGCTCCGCCCGGTACTCCGGATGCTCGAAAATTCCTATATCCGAAAGATGGCAGGCGGCAAGTCTCAACCTTGAGTCTTCCGCGCCGTCACCGGGCATCGCCGGTTCTATCCACCGGAAAAAAGTTTCTCCGTCCGAGGCGGATTTTCCCATCTTAAAAGCTATATCTTCGCACATGACTATAAGGGGATCCAAAGCTCGCTGCTTTTGAGAAAGATCATCATATATGCATCCCTCCCTAAGTCCGTAAGTGCAGAAAGCAACTTTGCTCACTCCCGTTTTTTTTATTAGAGCTTCCATAAGCTTGGCGGCGTAAGGAGTCGATTCCGCTCTGTTTCTTCCCAGAACCAATAAACTTTCAAGCGAACCCGGGGACATCTCGGCGATTCGGCAAGCCATATCCAGCGCCTGTAATTTCGAAAGACTGTAGCCGTGAACTATGCGAAGCGGGTAATTCTTTTCTTCCATATGGTTTTTCGCAAGAGCGCGCCACGAGCCTCCAACCGCGTAAAAAGTCTTTTTTTCCGCATTCTCAAGCCAAGAAAGCTTGTCAAGCAAAGGAGAGATAAGCTTTTTCCTAGCTTTTTCCGGACTCAGGCCGCTTTCAAGAAGCGGAATCGTGCCAAGAGGCAAAGTCACATGGTTGCCTATCTCGCCTCCGGAAATTTCGACAAGTTCGAGGCTCCCTCCCCCTATGTCCCCCATTACTCCGCAAGCGTCGGGGATGGCGCATATCGTTCCAAAAGCGGAAAGTTGCGCTTCCCGCTCTCCTGAGAGCACTTGAAGCGAAATTCCGCATTCAAGTTCCACGAGTTTTTTGAAATCGGGACCGTTTACAGCGTCGCGAACGGCGGCGGTCGCCACGATCTTAATATCGGAAACCCTAATCGAGCGGGCGATATCGACAAAGTGTTTTACGGTTCTTAACGCAAGATCCACACTCCGCGCCGACATCTTTCCCTCAGAATCCATGCCGCGACCGAGACCGCAGACAACTTTTTCGTCGTACACGGGAAGCGGAGCGCGTCTCGGACCTTTGTATATAACCAGGCGGATAGAATTCGACCCTACGTCGATAACCGCAACGGCGCCTGTTTTCGCAAACTCCGAAGCGGAATCGGAGATTTCGCCCATAAAAGTTATTCCTGTATCAACTCGGCCGGCATTAGCGGTCGGGACTCGGCAATCGCCTTTCCTCTTCCGGAAAGACTCGGATTGGTCATAAAGTATTCGTGAGCCGAGAAATCGTCGGGACCGCCTTCAAGTTTGCGGAAAGAACCGTCCGGAAGCATTTCCCAGCTTTGCGCCACATCGTTTAGGTTAGCGATCATTACCTGCTCCACGAGCTGTTTTTTTACCGTAGCGTTCTCAATCGGAACGAAAGATTCCACTCTTCGGTGAAGATTGCGCGGCATCCAGTCGGCCGAAGAAATGAAAACCTTGCATCCGTCCGAGGGAAGTCCCTGCCCGGCGCCGAAGCATATGACCCTGCTGTGCTCAAGGAACCGACCCACGATGCTTTTCACTCTTATATTTTCCGAAAGTCCCAAAACTCCGGGTCTAAGACAACATATTCCTCTGACGAAAAGTTCGATTTTAACCCCAGCCTGACTCGCGGAATAAAGCGCGTCTATGATTTTGCTGTCGACAAGCGAGTTCATCTTGGCCCATATTACCGCCGGACGACCGTTTTTCGCATGGTCCATCTCGTTTCCTATAAGTTCAAGCAGTTTTGATTCCAGAGTCACTGGAGAATAGAAAATTTTCTCCATTTTCTCGGGAGTCGCGTAGCCGGTCATATAGTTAAAGAGTTTAGCGGCGTCGCGCCCAAGCGCTTCGTCGGCGGTGAAAAAGCTAAGATCGGTGTATATCTTTGCCGTAACCGGATGATAATTGCCGGTGCCAAAGTGGGTGTAGGTGCGTATATCGGAACCTTCTCTTCTCACCACCAGAGATACCTTGGCATGAGTCTTAAGTTCGATAAATCCGTACACCACCTGAACTCCGGCATCTTCAAGATCTCGAGCCCACCGGATGTTCGCCTCCTCGTCGAAACGAGCTTTCAGTTCCACAAGCGCCGTTACCGATTTCCCGGCCTCGGCGGCTTCTATCAATCTTTTCACTATGGGAGAATCGTCCGAGGTGCGATAGAGAGTCTGCTTGATCGCCACAACCGCGGGATCTTGTGCCGCCTGCTTCAAAAATTCCACCACGACGTCGAAACTTTCATATGGATGATGAACCACGAAGTCCTTCTGTCTTATGGCGGCTATGACGTCTCCGCCGAATTCCCTCACTCTCTCGGGATAACGGATGTTCATGCGCTCGTACAATAGGTCTCTTCGCTCCTCCAGTATTATCTGGTTCACGTTTGCAAGTCCGAGCATTCCTCCGATTCTGAAAAAATGCGCGTGGTCCGCCTTAAGTTCGTTCATTATGAAGCCGACAAGATCGTCCGGCATATCGGCATCCACGTCCACGCGAATAACGTAACCTCCCCTTCTGCGCTTAAGCGCGCTTTCAAACGTTTTGACGAGATCTTCCGCATCCTCGTCTATTTCAATAAGGCTGTCCCTTGTAATCTGGAAAATTCCGTGAGCTTCGATTTCAAAACCCGGGAAAAGAGCATCTATGTTATGAGTTATTACTTTTTCAATCGCGACGAATTGTATTTTCGGCCCGGGGATTCTAACGAAGCGCCCGACCTGCGGAGGAAGCAGTATCAATCCTTTCATCCGTCTCCCGTCTTCCGCGCGGTTAAGCGCCACGGCGCACACGAGACTTCCGTTGTGTATGAACGGAAACGGATGAGCGGGATCTATTGCAAGAGGAGTAAGAACCGGAAAAAGCTTCGTCGAGAACCAGTCCGAAAGCCACTTGGTTGCCGCGGGAGAAAGACTTTCGGGATTCACCATGCTGATTCCCGCATCTTTGCAAAGGGAGAGCAGGTTTTTCTCGCATGTATGCTGGCGATCAAGCAAAGAACGAACTTTATCTCGTATGGCGACCAGCTGCTGCGAGGGAGCAAGCCCGTCCTCGCTTTGATCCGTGACCCCGGCCATCGCCTGTCCCACAAGCCCCGCGACTCTCACCATGTAGAATTCGTCAAGGTTGCTTGCGGAGATTGAGAGAAACCGTATTCTCTCAAGAAGGGGAATATTCTTGTTCGCGGCGGTTTCCAAAACCCTGAGGTTAAAATCAAGCCATGAAAGTTCTCTGTTTAAAAACCGCTTGTCGGAAAGAGGAAATATCTTTCCGCTTTTAATCTCGGTTACCGAAGAAGCCATTAAAAATCCTTAAAGTTTAAAGCAACACTCTTTTTGCGTTTAGAGGGTTTCTTTTCTCACGTCCTCTGAGTCTACATTATTACCGGCGGAGTGAAAAACAAAACGCGCTCCCCGATCAGCTTTTCCAAAACGGAGTCAGCTTGTGAAGCTTTCGCCACTTAGGCTGCGCGGGACGAATGCAGTGCAGAATCCGCGATTGAGACCAGTTCTGCACCATGTGAAGCAGAGAGGCGTCAAGCTTTCCGGGCTCGACGGTCACCAAAATGTGGCGCGCGACTACCGCGTCGTTCGCCTTTCCCAAATGGTCCTGAAAATCCCCCATAAGTTTCATAAAAGGTTTCACGTCGCTACCGCCCCAAAGGGAGCTAAAAAACTGAGTCGCATAGCGGGCATTTTTCCCGCGTTTTCTAACCTGGTGAAGATCTTTGCTCGGAAGACGCGAAAGAGGCCTGGAATCTTCCAGGAAATAGCGCCAGGTTTTTCGCAGTACGCTTCTAGCGAAAGGCTTTATCGGCTGATTGAAAGCTTCCTCCCCGATTTCTTCTCTAAGAGACGCTACCCATCGCTTGAACTGAAGAATTAGGCGGCAGTAGCGACGGCTCTCAAGATAACTCGCGACATCCCGAACGGCGAGGCGACGCTCGGCGAGCAGAACGCGACGAAGTCGTTTGAAAGCTTCGTCCGTTTCCGCCTCACGCGAAGCTATTTTCGGAAAAGTTTCGCTTAGAAAAACCTGCCAGTCCCTCGCCGGAGCCAGGCGTTGCTGAAACCAGCGAAACTCCCCGTTAAACGCCTTTCTCTTGTCATAAGGCAATATTTTTTTAAACGCGCGAAGCGCGGCGCGAAGGCGTCTCATCGCCACTCTGGTCTGATGCACTCCTTCGGCTTTTCCCTCAAGCGCGGGGATTTCGTTTGCGAACATATGATCAAGTGCGCCGGAGACGATAAAGTTAAAAGCCTCGCCAACGCTCATTTTTTCGTCGAGAAAAACTTTGGGGGCTTTTTGCGGGCGAGGATGAAGCGCGGGGCTCGCCAGAATGTAACCTCGCTGCGCTTTGGTGAGATGCGCGGGACGCATATCGTAAACTTCGCAGAGTTCTATGGCCAAATCCAACATTTTGCCCGGGTCGCCCGAGAGCAGCTCGAATTCCACCTCGCAGATAGGTTCTTCGACCCGAATTCCGTTTATTTCCGTGTGAATTATCCCTTGATCGACGGCCAGCTCGAATTCCGTCCCTTTAGTTTTGATTTGAAGAGTTTGGCGTTTGAAGTCAGTCGTGAAAACCGGATGAAGATATCTGTCGTAGTGCCTTCGCGAAAACTTTAGCGCAAGTTCCGGATCTTTGACCATGGAAAGTTTCGGCGAGTCTCCCTCTACCGGAACGGTCCATTCGCGAAAATTCTGAAAACCCGCAAGTCCCTGAAACGGAACCTTTACGGTTTGCTCTTTTTCCTCTCCGTCGTCACGCACCCTGACCACTATTCCGGACTTTCTGAAAGCGTGATTTGGAGTATCAAAATAGGTGCTTACCAGATGACGCTTCCTCAAACGATTTTTACGGACCTTCCCAAGTCCTTTGTAACGCAGAAGCCGCCTGGCCGTCTGTGGAGATACGGAAAGCTTAAACTCGATCTCTTCGTACATCTTAGAGCTCAGCCGCTAAATTCCCAAGGTTCTCTACGCAACAATCAAAACCTAAACCGCTACTTTTCTAAAAATTCTCCCTTTTTAGAAAAGCGGAAGCCGAAAAGACTTTTTACCCGCAAGGGAATCTCATTTTACTCAATCTCAGGTCGGTTGTCATCAGATTCCGGACTGGATGAAATTACGGAGAAAATGTATAATTCCGGTCATCCGAAATGGCAAATTCCTTCGTTCACTTGCACCTTCATTCTCAGTACTCGCTTCTCGACGGTTCGATAAAATTCGACGAACTGATTGAAAGAGCGAAGGAAATCTCCATGCCCGCGGTCGCCGTCACCGACCACGGGAACCTGTTCGGAGCGTATGAGTTTTTCGAAAAAGCCAAGTCTCGAGGCGTAAAACCGATAATAGGCTGCGAACTCTACGTAACTCCCACTTTAAAACTCGACAAACCTTCGGACGGAAAGAATTACCATCTCACCGCGCTCTGCATGAACGAAGAGGGGTACTCGAATCTCTCAAGACTCGTTACTCGTGGATATTTCGAAGGTTTTTACCGTCGCCCGCGAGTAGACCACGAGATGCTGGCCGAGCACAACAAGGGTCTCATAATACTCTCGGGCTGCATGAGCAGCGAGCTTTCTCAAGCGATTTTCAAAAAAGATTTAAAGGATCAGCTTAAAATCGCCTCGACCTACAAGGAGATATTCGGCGACAGGTATTACCTGGAAGTACAGGCTATCGATCTTCCGGAACAGCGAAGAATCAACAAGGGACTTCGAAAAATCGGAGACCGCCTGGATATAAAGCTTGTCGCGACAAACGACTGTCATTTCCTTTCCAAAGAAGATCACAAATCTCACGATACTCTGCTCTGCATTCAGACCGGAAGCATGGTGGCGGACGAGAAAAGAATGAGATTCCAAAGCGACGACTTCTACGTGAAAACCAAAGAAGAAATGAACGATTCCATGAAAGGGTTTGAGGACGCGCTTGCGGAGTCCGTAAAAATTTCCGAACGCTGCAATTTCGAATTTAAAAGCGACGGATACAGATTTCCGAAGTACGTACCCCCGGAGGGACGATCGCTTGATGAATTCATGCGCGATATATCCCGAAAGAATCTGGACAGGATACTCCTTGAAGACGAAATTCCCGCAGAAGATCAAGACACTTACAAAGAACGACTTAATACGGAACTCGATACCATCTGCAAAATGGGGTTTTCCGCTTACTTCCTGGTGGTCTCCGACTTCATATACCACGCGAAGAAAAACGATATTCCGGTGGGGCCCGGACGAGGAAGCGCCGCGGGCAGCCTTGTAGCCTACGCCCTCGGGATAACCTCAATAGACCCCATAAAGCACAAGCTTATTTTCGAGAGGTTTTTAAACCCGGAGAGGATAAGCATGCCGGACATAGACGTTGACTTCTGCGCGGAGCACCGCGACGAAATAATAAAATACGTGACGGAGAAATACGGTGCGGACAAAGTTGCTCAAATCGGTACTTTCGGAACAATGTCCTCAAAAGCGGTTATAAAGGACGTCGGAAGAGTTTTGGGTCTTCCGTACGCGGAAGTCGACAAGCTATCAAAGCTTATTCCATCCTTTCGCGGCAAGGTTTTCAGCATAGAAAAAGCCCTGGACAGCGTAAAAGAAATAAAAGACCGTCTTTCGGAGAACAAGGAACTCGCTAATGCCGTTGAACTCGCGAAATCGCTTGAGAACATGGTTCGCCACTCCTCTACCCACGCCGCGGGCCTGGTAATATCGGATGAGCCGATTGCCGACTACATTCCTCTTTACAAGGGAAGCAAAAACGAAATCGTAACGCAGTTCGACATGAACTCGATAGAGAAGCTGGGTTACGTCAAATTCGATTTCCTGGGACTTAAGACTCTTACCATAATCGACAAGACGGTTGAATACATCCGTAAAAACCAAGGGGAGGACGAGGAAAAATTCGACGCGGACAAAATTCCGCTCGACTGCCCCAAGGTCTACAACATGCTCTCAGAAAGTGCCACTATGGGTATATTCCAAGTTGAATCCGCGGGAATGAAAGACCTTCTTGCGAAGCTTAAGCCCACGGAGTTTGAAGATATAACCGCCGCCCTGGCGCTTTATCGCCCGGGACCGCTTGACAGCGGAATGGCGGACGAATTCACTCGAAGAAGAAATGGAGGAAAAATAGACTTCCCGCACCCGGCGCTTCGGGAAATACTGAAGGAAACATACGGACTTTTCGTCTATCAGGAACAAATAATGCAGACGGCAAGCGAGCTTGCGGGATTCTCCATGGGAGAGGCGGATCTTCTGCGAAGGGCCATGGGGAAAAAGAAGTCAAGCGAAATGAAGGCGCAGCGCGAGAGATTCTTAAAGGGAGCGGTAGAAAACGGCATTGAACGAAAGAAGGCGGTCAAACTTTTCGATACCATGGAAAAATTCGCCGAATACTCCTTTAACAAAAGCCACAGCGCCGCCTACGCGATGATTACCTACCAGACCGCCTATCTCAAAGCGCACTATACGGCGGAGTTTATGGCCGCTTTTATGTCCGTCGAGGCGCACAACGTGGATAAGGTAATATCCGGAATAACCGAATGCGGAAAGCTTGGAATCAAAGTTCTTCAGCCCGACATAAACCTGAGCTCCTCGGGTTTTACGGTTTCCGAGGAAAAAATACGGTTCGGATTCACCGCGATCAAATATGTGGGAAGCAGTCTTATAGAGGAAATCGTAAACGTCAGGGAAAAAACCGGGGAATTCAAATCCGTAATCGACTTCTGCGGCAGAATGAACTCGGGCAATCTTAACAGAAAATCGCTTGAAAGTTTGATAACGGGAGGGGCTTTCGACTCACTTCATGAAAACAGGGCTCAGCTTTTTAATTCCTGCGATATGCTGCTTAGCTATAACTCCATCAAGCGAAAGACTCCGCTTAACGGACAGAGAATGCTGTTTGACTTGCCGGGCTCGGTCCCGGAACCGAAGATGGAGGAAAGCGAACAGTGGGACGATCGCGTAAGGCTTGAAAAAGAGCTCGACATACTCGGATTTTTCGTCTCTTCGCATCCGCTTCAAAAATACTCCACGGAGCTTGAAAAAGACAAATCCCTTCTAGACACCGAATCCATAAAGCGGGAAAAAGACGGCTCGGAAGTGAAAATCGCCGGAGTGGTAAGATCGATTAAAATCAAAACTACCAAAAAAGGCACCGGCCTTATCGGCTACCTGACCCTTGAAGATTTAAACGGGTTTGTGGAAGTGATAGTGTTTAACGACACTTTGAAAAAATCGCGATCGCTTCTGGAACAGAAAATAGAACCCGTAATCGTGAGAGCCAAGGTGGAAGGCCTGGATGAAGGAGTGCGTCTAATAGCAAGCGACGTTTGCTCTTTAAAAGAAAACAAGACCAATTCCGCGGTACGAATCATCATAACCAGAGAAATGGCGGATAAGGAGAATATATTTACGCTTCAGGAAATTCTCAAAGATTTTCCAGGAGACTCCACCGTGATAATAGACATAAAAACCCGAAACTCCGAAGCGCTTCTCAGAGTCGGGAACTGCAGGGTGGATTTTCACGAAGATTTGATAAAAAGCATTGAAAATCTGCTCGGAAAAGACACCGTTACCCTTACGAAGAGTTCATTTGCTTAAAGACTCTATTACGGATTTTAGCTGTTCGGGATTCTTCGTGATAATGAATACCTCCTGAACCGACGTACCGCTTCTGGCTATAAGTTTGGCTCCGCTTTGAGTGTTGTATTTGTAGCCGACCGATAGATTTTCGCCGGTTGAACGACCCACCTTTATCTCTCCGGGAATTATTCCGGTCACTTGGTCAAGGCATGAAACATTGTCTTCAAGAAAACGCCTGAGCCCTTTTATTATCGAATGTTCTGTCTTTATTTTGTTTTTTCTGTATTTCATAGTTTCCCCAAAAAAAAGTATAATCTCTCATCCTTCCGAAAGGCAGCCGGACGGGATGAAACAGAAGCGCCGCCGCGAAAATGAGAAAGATAAGCGACCTTCGATTCGAAAATTCATACGCGAACCTCCCAAGTGAATTCTACCACAAAACCGATCCAGTTCCTCTCAAAAATCCCCGCGTCGTGGCTTTTAACGAAAACCTGGCAGAAGAACTCGACATAGACCCCAAGGAAAAAAACAACCCCGAACTAGCCGAATATTTTTGCGGAAAAAGACCCTTGGTCGGCGCAAAACCCCTCGCCATGTACTACGCGGGATGGCAGTTCGGGATATACAATCCTAACCTCGGAGACGGAAGAGCTCTTCTCCTCGGACAGATAAAGGACGGAAAAAACCGCGCGTGGGACATTCATCTAAAGGGAAGCGGCAGGACGAAGTTTTCAAGATCTTTTGACGGAAGAGCGACTCTTCGCTCCTCCATAAGAGAATACTTGGGAAGCGAAGCGCTTCACCACTTGGGAATCCCATCCACAAGGGCTCTTTGCGTAGTGGGAAGCGATGAAAAAATACAAAGAGAAACCGAGGAACCGGCCGCGATAATGGTTAGAGTGGCGCCGACGCACGTGCGCTTCGGTTCGTTTGAAGGTTTTTACCACAAAGCGGACAGTAAAAACGTCCAAGTGATGGCAGATTACGTAATCGCCCACCACTATCCGGAAATCGATCGAGAAACGAAGGAAAGCTATGGACTTTTTCTTCGCTCCGTTTCGGAAAAAACCGCGGTCACCACGGCTCTCTGGCAGGCGTTCGGATTTACCCACGGAGTAATGAATACCGACAATATGTCGATTAAGGGACTTACTCTCGATTATGGACCGTACGGTTTTTTGGAAACGTTTGAAAACGACCACATTTCCAACCAGTCGGATCATTTCGGAAGGTACAGCTACCGAAACCAGCCCGCGATTGCGCGATGGAACTTGGAGAAACTCGCCAAATGCCTGAAAGGGCTTGTGGACGAAAAAAATTCCCGAGCGGCAATCGAAACGTACAACGAAACCTTCGCCACGACCTATAGAGAGCTCATGCTTCGAAAATTCGGTTTTGAAAAGAAACGAAGACAGTCGCTAAAATTTGTCGAAAAAACACTTGGCATGCTAAAAGAGCATGAAATGGACTACCATATCTTTTTTCGAAATATTTCAGATATAGGGAACCACGGCTCTTTCGGCGAAAACGTTTATCTGAAAAACCTCTTCGAAACCTCTCGGTCATGGAAAGAGTGGTTTTCCGAATACGCAAGCGAACTCCGGAAAAATCCCCCTAGCGAAAAAGAAAGGAAAATCCTTATGGATTCAACCAATCCAATGTACATTCTCAGAAACCATATAACGGAAACCGCCATACTGAAGGCGAAAGAGAATGAAGATTTTTCGGAGATTGAGAAAATTAGAAAGATTTTTGAAAACCCGTTTTCAATTCAGCCCGAAAGCGAAAACTATGCGAAACCGAGTCCCGATTGGGCAAGGAATCTGGGCGTAAGCTGCTCCTCCTAAGAAATTTCGAGAAAACTCGAAAGCACCTTCTTTGTTCCCGAGCCGGAAAAATCCACCGTAACCACCGCCCCGCCCCCTTTCTCCTCAACTTTTCTAACGACTCCGGGTCCAAAAGTCTTGTGGCTTACCGAAGCCCCCTTCCTGATCTCAGAACGCCCGTGTTCATCAAGTTCGGAGGAGCTTTCGGAATTATCACCGGGTAGATCGCGCCTGGCAGATTCGAAAACCAAGTATTCGCGAGGAATATCATCCAAAAAGGGCGAGCTAGATACCCTGCGCTGCCCGTTCCAATAAGAATGGCTCAAGTTAAGAAACTTTTTGGCTCTGGTAATCGCTACATAGAAAAGTCTTCTTTCTTCTTCGATTTCCTCAATCGAGGTAGATCTGTGATGCGGAAGCAGTCCATCGCTTAACCCGATTAGAAAGACTGCGGGAAACTCAAGTCCTTTGGCCGCGTGAATCGTCATGAGGGAAACTCTTTTCTCCTCATTATCCGACCTGTCCTCATCCGTTGCAAGAGATATGGAATCAAGAAAATCGCAAAGCGGTATATCTCCGAGTTCCCGCACCGCAGTTAGAAGCTCTTTTACGTTTTCAATCCTCGTCTCTTCCTTTTCGATATAATCCAGATAACCGACACGTTCAAGCAATTTCTCCATCACTTCCCCGGCCGAACAATTTTCCGCAATCCGGCAAAGCTCTTTTATCAGAACTTCAAACTTAGAGAGTGCGGAAAGCGTGGTTGGCGCTAGAAGTTTTTGATCTTCGCACAATTTAATCGCGTCGAAAAATCCCACATTCTCGCGGGTTGAAACCTCACGAAGCTTCGCAACAGCGACTTGCCCTATCTTTCTGGGAGGAACATTCACTATTCTCTCAAAACTTACGTCGTCTCTGGGATTTTGAACAAGACGCAGGTAAGCGATTAAGTCCTTTATCTCAGCTCTTTGAAAAAAACCGACGCCGGATACGATTCTGTAGCCGATTCTAGCCGCTCTTAGAACCTCCTCGACAATTCTAGACTGAAAGTTGGCTCTATAAAAAATCGCAATGTCTCCGAAAGAAAAATCCCCCGAGGCGACTATCCGGGAAATTTTCTCCGCAACGAAACGCGCTTCCTCACGCTGATCCCGAGCCATGAAAATCACGGGTTTTTCTCCCGGCGGATTTTCCGTCCAAAGTGTTTTTTTCTTTCTCCTGAAATTCTTTCTCACTACCTCGTTGGCAATGGAGAGTATAGTGGCCGTGGAGCGATAGTTGCGTTCGAGTTTTATTACCTTCGCGCTTGGAAAATCTCTTTCGAAACTTAGGATATTGTCTATGTCGGCACCTCTCCAGCAATAAATCGACTGACTGTCGTCACCCACGACGAAAATGTTTTGATGCAGTCTGGAAAGAGTTTGAACGAAAAGGTACTGGGAAGTGTTGGTATCCTGATACTCATCTACGAGCACGTAAGAAAATTTATTCTGGTAGCGAAGTCGAACCTCTTCGTTTTCAACAAGAAGTCCGTTGGTCTTCAGCAGAAGATCGTTAAACGTCATGGCGTTTAACTCTACGAGCTTTTTTTTGAAAAAATTGTAGAGCTCGCCTTGAGCGCGACCGTAAAAATCATCCCGAAAGGATATCTCTCCACGATTTTCAAGGCGATCAAACTCGCTTAAAACTCCCCGGGGCGAAAAGAGTCGTTCTCCATAGTCAAGTTCCTTAAGACAGGTTTTTAAAAGTTTCAGTTGATCATCCTGATCGTACACTACGAAATCCCGAGTGTGGCCTTCAAGGAAATCGGCTTCCGTTTTAAGAATCCTAAGACAGATGGAGTGAAAAGTTCCGATCCACATTCTTCTTGCGGGCTCGCCGGCCAGCTTCTCCACCCTTTTTTTCATTTCCTTCGCGGCTTTGTTAGTAAAAGTTACGGCAAGTATTTTTTCGGGAGGAATCGAAAGATTGTTTATCAGGTAGGCAATCCGATGCGAAATAACTCTGGTTTTGCCGGAACCGGGACCCGCCAAGACAAGCAAGGGACCTTCGGCATTCGTTACAGCTTCAAGCTGAGAGGGATTGAGTTCTTTAAGAGAATTTTGTTCCACGAATATCAAAACCGAAATGGCTGGGGCGGAAGGATTCGAACCTCCACTACCGGGACCAAAACCCGGGGTCCTGCCATTAGACGACGCCCCACTTGGAAGAGATTTACTTTACCATATTCATCATGCTATCGCAGGTGCGTGCGCCTAGCAAGTCTCAATCCGCGAGAAAATTCCAACCGCTTATTCCTCGAGCCAGGAAAACATCGAAATCCGGAGAGGTCCTCAAATATTCGTAAATTCTTTCCGCTTCCTTAGTATCTTTGAAAACGGAGAAAACACAGGAGCCGCTTCCCGAAAGCAAAACGGCTCGCGCGCCAAGAGAGCAAAGAGTTTCCTTGACGGAGAGTACTTCGGGGAAAATCCCGCAGACCGTATCTTCAAGATCGTTTAGCAAGGGAAATTCTCCTCGTCTGAATTTCTCAATTATTTCCCCCGGGTTGACCTCCGAAGGTGGATCACCCAAAGGTTTCCACTTGCGGTAAACGTCCGCTGTGGAAACGTTTATCTTCGGAAAAACGATTACGTAGTGAAAAAGCGGGAAATCCAGAAGTGGGGTTACGCGTTCTCCAACGCCTTCCACCAATGAAGTCGTGGACCTTATGAAAAAGGATACGTCGGCTCCAAGCGATGCGGCCATGCGAAAAAGGTCCCGATCGGCGAATTTTCCGAAAATTCTGTTAAGACCCACCAAAACAGCCGCGGCGTTTGCGCTTCCTCCACCAAGCCCGCTTCCAAGTGGAATATTTTTTTTAATGCTTATGGAAATTTTTGTTTTGAGCGAAGCCGCCTCAATGTAAAGAGAACATGCGGAGACAGCCAGATTTTCACTGTCCGAAGGCATGTTTCTGCCGGAACCGGAAAGAGTTATTCCTTCCCCTCGTTCCACGAAAAGAGTTAGTTCGTCAAACACGCTTACCGGCTGAATCACTGACTGCAGTTCGTGATACCCGTCAGGACGCCTAAAGAGTACTTTTAGAAACAAGTTCACCTTGGAAGGAGAAAGTATTCTCAGAAAACTCATTTGCCCCCTCCCGCGCTTTAAAGTGTATCGTGAACTTTACGCTTCTCAGTGGGAAAACCTATTTCTCAAGTTTTTGGTTTTCCCATTAAAAAAACTGAGCGGAATCCCGGACTAGATATAATTAGAAAAAGTAAAAATCGAGTTGTTTTGTGTTACGGCACATACTCAGAAGCCAAGACGCAAGTCAACTCCCAAACGATTCTCTGGAAGTCCATATTCACTCTCAAAACGCTCAGCCGCAAGCCTCGCGTCTATCTTGCCACCGGAACTCTCTCCCACTCCCAATTCTAGCCCAGCCTCGTATCTACGCCTGGCCGAAGCTCCTTCTCCCTCCACATACGGCGTTAAAAGACCTTTCGATGACAAAATCCCTATCCCATATCCAGCTCGCCCGGAAACAGACGCCTCTCCAGCTACATTATATCCCCGCCCTCTATCAAATACATCCTCTCCAAACAGTACATCCGTACTCTCCGCGCTACTACCCCAACTCGGTCCCAAAGACATTGACAATCCTCGTCCATCCTCTCTAGACGATAAACTCGCCGCCACGCTCATTCCCCACTCGCGATACCCTTGCTCACTATGCAACGTAAGCCACCTGCCTCTACCCTCCAAACCAAATCGTCCCCCCATTCCAGTTATCCGCATTCCTCCTTCCAATTCCATCCCTCTACCAGATACTCCATCCCCTCCCTCATACCGCATCGCCACGGATCCAAACGGCCTTACTTGTCCAACAATGCGCGCAGCTTCCAACCCTCCTCTAACTCGCCACACGTCCACGGTAATACCCCCTATTCCCACAACTTCCTCTCCTCCTGTCTCCATCCGCGCCATCGCAACGTCGCCTTTCAGAGACAAATCTATACTTCCCAATCTCAAAACCGGCCAACTCGTTCCTCCCCATATAGCTCCCATTTCCAAATCCTCTTCCTCTCTTTCTTCCCCTTCCCTTGCGTTTCTCGCCTCTCCACGGCCTACTCCCACAATTACCTCTATCTTTCCTCCTCCCTCCGTTCTATACTGCGCGTACGGCCATACCGTAGTTAGCTCCGTCTCTAGTTCCCCCTCAATTCCCCCAAAACTGTAGTCCGATTCACTCCAACTACGCGATACCGCCAACCCTGCCAGCAACCCTCCGCTTATGCGCTTATCCATACCTATCCACCCGCTCTGTAGCTCCCCTCTATAGCTGCTATCTTCCGGCCTACCCTCAAACCATACAAAATCTCCTCTCCCCCATAATGTCCACGAGGGTACCCTGCTCATCTCCCCTCCGTACGACATTTCAAACTCACTGCCTTTCAATATCTCCCCTATGTCTACTTCTATATCCTCCGGTCCTGTATCCTCCAATTCCTCAAAGTATTCAAAGACTTTCTCTTCCTCAACTCCTCTTTTACTCTTTTCAATACCTCCCACAAACAGTAACTCCGCGTTCCTTCCCAATCTAAATCTGCTAGAAACCTCCAGCCCGGACTCAAAACGCTCTCCTATCATTCCGCTTGCTCCAGATAACGTAGCTCGCGATATTCCAGCCAACGTCTCCTTCAGCATTCGCTTCTCCGCTCTGTTTGATCCCACCGGCACTGCCGTTACTTCTTCCGACGCCGCTCCTTCCCCTATAGCGTTCACCGCCCGTATCTTGAATCCGTACTCCGTCCCGTTTGTAAGTCCCCTAACAGTGTAGCTAGTCGTACTCTCTCCACTTCCCGGTATGTCAGTCCAATCCCCATAACTTCCCATACCTTCCTTCCGCTGATACTGATACTTACTTATGCTAGCGTCCATCGGGTCTGTCCATCCTAATACAACACTCGCATCCCCAGAAGTCGCTCTCAATCCCGTCGGTGCCCTAGGTACTCCCAGTTCCACCGTTATTGTGAACTTCAACGCCACGGAGTCTCCGTCTTCGTCCGTTGCGGTGTAAGTGTATTCCGTCGCCGCCTGAGTCGCGGTCGGTGTACCAGAAATCCGTAGAGTAGTCGCATCGAATGTCAGTCCTTCCGGCAATCCAGGACTCAGAGCGTACGTAAGCGTTCCGTCTCCACTCGTGGCCGAAGGCAACTGTAGCGGCGCAATCTCTGTGTACCGCGTGTAGATCTGATCCGCGATCGTAGCAACTTCAAACCTCGGTTTAAGGTTCCCCACAGGTATCGCTCTCACCTCATCCGACGCCGGTCCTTCTCCTCCAACGTTCACCGCTCGTATCTGGAACACGTACTCCGTTCCGTTTGTAAGTCCCGTTACAGTGTGATTAGTTGTCGTCGCCCCGCTACCATCAATGTCTACCCACAAATCATCGCTCGCGGAGAAACTCGTCCCCGCCTTATGCCGTACCTGATACTTCGTTATGGTTGAGTCGTTCGGATCACTCCAACTCAACTCAACCTCTTCATCGCCCGCCGTGGCGCTGAAACCAGTCGGCTTCTGCGGCGTGTCGTCGTCCGTTACCGTTACAGTTACGTCTGTGTCCGCATCGTCGTACCCGCCTCCTGTAGCGTCAAGACTTACCGTTACGCTCTCATCCAACGCGTCGTTATCGTCTACCGGCGTTACAGTTACATCCTGAGTCGTCGCGTAGTTTGCCACAGTGAACGTTAATGTTCCGGGTGATACCGTCGCCGCTCCTGTGTCGTCACTTGTTACCGTTACCGTTACCGTTGCCGTAGGCTCAGCGCTTAATCTCACACTGAACGTCCCGGCCGCTCCGCCCTCCGTTACGCTTACTGGCGTACCCGTAAGTTCTAACGTCGTATCCTCATCGTCCGTTACCGTTACAGCTACATCCTCATCCGAGTCGTTATAGCCGCCTCCAGTAGCATCAAGGCTTACCGTTACGCTCTCATCCAACGCGTCGTTATCGTCTACCGGCGTTACAGTTACGTCCTGAGTCGTCGCGTAGTTTGCCACAGTGAACGTCAATGTTCCAGGTGAGACCGTCGCCGCTCCAGTGTCGTCGCTTGTTACCGTTACAGTTACCGTTGCCGTTGGCTCAGCGCTTAACTTCACACTAAACGTCCCGGCCGCTCCGCCCTCGGTTACGCTTACTGGCGTACCCGTAAGTTCTAACGTCGTATCCTCGTCATCCGTTACCGTTACCGTTACATCTGTGTCCGCTTCGTCGTATCCTCCTCCAGTTGCGTCCAAACTTACAGTTACCGTCTCATCCGAAGAATCCGAATCGTCTACCGGCGTTACCGTTACGTCCTGTGCCGTTGCGTAGTTAGTCGGCGTGAACGTCAATGTTCCGGGTGAGACCGTCGCCGCTCCCGTGTCGTCGCTTGTTACAGTTACCGTTACCGTTGCCGTTGGCTCAGCGCTTAACTTCACACTAAACGTACCGGCCGCTCCTCCCTCCGTTATGCTTACAGGCGTACCCGTAAGTTCCAACGTCGTATCCTCATCATCCGTTACCGTTACAGCTACATCCTCATCCGCATCGTTATATCCGCCCCCGGAAGCGTCTAGACTTACCGTTAGACTCTCATCCAACGCGTCGTTATCGTCTACCGGCGTTACAGTTACATCCTGCGCCGTCGCGTAGTTTGCCACGGTGAACGTCAATGTTCCAGGAGATACCGTCGCCGCTCCAGTGTCTCCGCTTGTTACAGTTACCGTTACGTTCTCCGTAGGTACTCTGTTCAACGACACACTGAACGTCTTGGCATCCCCTCCCTCCGTTACCGTTACGGGCGTGCCCGTAAGTGTTAACGCCGCGCTCTCCTGCGGTACCGTAATTCTGATCGGAGAGGTCCAAGAACCAAATGCGGCCTCATCAAGTTCTCCGCTGCATGGGGCATTACTACCAGCGTAGCTAACGCTGATTTCGTACTCCGCAGAATCCAATACTGGTTCTCCAGAAACATTATCCTGAGGAAACACTAGTGTTTTTGCTCCGTCGTAAATTTCGTAAGAACCTGCGTCGGCATCCCTATCGTTTGTATCCCAAGCTATTCCCCCCGTAGTCTTCCTGTAGACAACCTCATATAGGTAGGGCTCATTAGAAACCGTCGAACATATGGGATCATCCCAATCCCAACTAACACTGATTTTGTCAGACCCGGAAAGTCCCACCACCACATTTGTAGGTGTATGAACATATCTGCCAGCAGCATTGGGGCCTGGCAATGGCGTCGTAGCCGCCGTCAGCACATCACTCGCTACTCCGTTTCCATTACTATTTACCGCCCGTACCTGGAACACATAGGTCACTCCGTGCGTCAGATTCGTTATAATATGATGCCTCGTCTCGTTGTCGCTACTTGGAATATCCACCCAACTATCTAAAGATGTGAAGCTCGTTCCAGCCTTATGCCGCACCTGATATTTCGTTATGCTGTCGTCGTCCGGATCTTTCCAATTTAATTGGGCTTGACCACTACTAGAAGTAAAGCTGCTGTTAGACACTCCCACGGTGAAGTAACTAGGCTTGGCGGGCGTGGGGTCAAATACGTCCGTTACCGTTACCGTGTACTCATCGCTCGTTACAGTGTTGCCTTCAGAATCCGTGGCCTTTAACCTGTACTTGTACGTGTTGTCGGTTCCCGTGTCCTGGGGATTCTCGTAATCGGGACTAGGAAGCTTTACCGTCACTCCCGTAGATGTAGGATTCTCCAATTCAAAATCCCCGGCGTCCGCTCCCCCCAACTCCCATGTTACATCTCCTACCGCTTCGCTTAACGTAGCAATGTCCGTGTAATCGCTGTTCTCCGCTACCGTCCCGTTCTCCAACCCCGTTATCGTCAATATGGGACTCTCGTCATCCGTCACCGTTACCGTTACCGTTGTGTCCGAGTCGTCGTATCCGCCTCCACTTGAGTCCAAACTTACCGTTACCGTCTCATCCGCAAAATCCGTATCGTCTACCGGCGTCACAGTTACATCCTGCACCGTCGCGTAGTTTGCCACAGTGAACGTCAATGTTCCGGGCGATACCGTCGCCGCTCCCGTATCGTCGCTTGTTACTGTTACCGTTACCGTTGCCGTTGGCTCAGCACTTAACTTCACACTGAACGTTCCGGCCGCTCCTCCCTCCGTTATGTTTACAGGCGTACCCGCAAGTTCTAATGTCGTATCCTCATCATCCGTTACCGTTACAGCTACATCCTCATCCGAGTCGTTATAGCCCCCTCCACTTGCGTCTAGGCTTACCGTTACATTCTCATCCAACGCGTCGTTATCATCTACCGGCGTTACAGTTACGTCCTGCGTCGTCGCGTAGTTTGCCACAGTGAACGTTAATGTTCCGGGTGATACCGTCGCCGCTCCAGTGTCGTCGCTTGTTACAGTTACCGTTACTGTTGCCGTCGGCTCCGCGCTTAAACTCACACTGAACGTCCCGGCGGCTCCTCCCTCCGTTACAGACACAGTAGCGACGCTTAGCGTCAATGTCGTATCCTCGTCATCCGTTACCGTTACAGCTACATCCTCATCCGAGTCGTTATATCCTCCTCCACTTGCGTCAAGACTTACAGTTACATTCTCATCCAACGCGTCGTTATCATCTACCGGCGTCACAGTTACGTCCTGCGTCGTCGCGTAGTTTGCCACAGTGAACGTCAATGTTCCGGGCGATACCGTCGCCGCTCCAGTGTCGTCGCTTGTTACCGTTACCGTTACCGTTGCCGTTGGCTCCGCGCTTAACTTCACACTGAATGTCCCGGCCGCTCCTCCCTCCGTTACAGACACAGTAGCGACGCTTAGCGTCAATGTCGTATCCTCGTCATCCGTTACCGTTACAGCTACATCCTCATCCGAGTCGTTATACCCCCCTCCACTTGCGTCAAGGCTTACCGTTACGCTCTCATCCAACGCGTCGTTATCATCCACTGGCGTTACCGTTACGTCCTGCGTCGTCGCGTAGTTTGTAGTTGTGAACGTTAATGTCCCGGGTGATACCGTCGCCGCCCCTGTGTCGTCGCTTGTTACCGTTACAGTTACCGTTGCTGTCGGCTCCGCGCTTAAACTCACACTGAACGTTCCCGCGTTTCCTCCTTCTACTATCGTTACCGGAGTTCCACTTAACGATAACGTCGTATCCTCATCATCCGTTACCGTTACAGCTACATCCTCATCCGAGTCGTTATATCCCCCTCCACTTGCGTCAAGACTTACCGTTACACTCTCATCCAACGCGTCGTTATCGTCTACCGGCGTTACAGTTACGTCCTGCGTCGTCGCGTAGTTTGTAGTTGTGAACGTTAATGTTCCGGGTGATACCGTCGCCGCTCCAGTGTCGTCGCTTGTTACCGTTACCGTTACCGTTGCCGTTGGCTCAGCGCTTAACTTCACACTGAATGTCCCGGCCGCTCCTCCCTCCGTTACGCTTACAGGCGTACCCGCAAGTTCTAATGTCGTATCCTCATCGTCCGTTACCGTTACAGCTACATCCTCATCCGAGTCGTTATAGCCTCCTCCACTTGCGTCAAGACTTACCGTTACGCTCTCGTCCAACGCGTCGTTATCATCTACCGGCGTTACAGTTACGTCCTGAGTGGTCGCGTAGTTTGCCACAGTGAACGTTAATGTTCCGGGCGATACCGTCGCCGCTCCTGTGTCGTCGCTTGTTACCGTTACCGTTACGTTCTCCGTAGGTTCAAGGTTCAACACCACACTGAACGTCCCCGCCGCTCCTCCCTCCGTTACCGTTACAGGAGTGCCCGTAAGTGTTAACGTTGCGCTTTCGTCGTCATTCACCGTTACCGTTACGTCTGTGTCCGCTTCGTCGTATCCTCCTCCCGTTGCGTCCAGACTTACCGTTACCGTCTCATCCGAAAAATCAGTATCGTCTACTGCGCTTACCGTTACATCCTGCGCAGTCGCGTAGTTTGTAGGCGTGAACGTCAAACTCGCGGGTGATACCGTCGCCGCTCCCGTGTCTCCGCTTGTTACCGTTACAGTTACATTCTCCGTGGGCGCTATGTTCAACGCCACACTGAACGTCTCGTCATCCCCTCCCTCCGTTACCGTTACCGGCGTCCCCGTAAGTGTTAACGCCGCGCTCTCCTGCGGTGTCGCGGTCACTTCATCCGAGGCGTCGCCCTCGCCTTCGGCGTTCACCGCACGTATCTGGAACACATACTCCGTTCCGTTCGTTAGTCCCGTTACAGTGTGACTGGTCGTACCGGATCCGCTTCCCGTTATGTCTTCCCAAAGATCATCATCTCCGTCGGCAAAGCTTGAATCCGCCTTATGCCTCACCTGATACTTCGTTATGCTTGTGTCATTAGGATTAGTCCAACTCAAACTTACTTCCGCATCTCCACCCGTTGCGCTCAGACCGGTGGGCGCGGACGGAACCGTCGCCTTCGGTATCTGCGTCGCCTGCACCGAGACGCTGTGTCCCGCAGTGTTCGTTGCGCGTACCTCAAATTCATACGTCGTGCCATTCACAAGACCCGTCACCGTGTGCGTTTTTACATCCCCGGCAAGCTCCTTCCACTCACTCCACTGCTGGTCCGTCTTCTTCTTGTAACGCACGTCAATGCTGTCAACAACCCCTTTGTCCGGAAGGTCCCAACTCAGGATCACCTGCGTGTTGCCCGCCTCCGCCTCCAGATTGCTCGGCGCAGAAGGCTCCTTTAGCTCCGGCTTGCCATCCACTTTCGCCGACGGGCCTGGACCCGCGGCATTCCTCGCGCGAACCTCAAATTCATACACAGTTCCGTTTGTAAGTCCCGTCGCCCTGAACCGGGTAGCCGTCCCCGACAGCAAATTCCAATCGCCCCACTGCGTCACCCTCTGCTCCTTGAAGCGCACCTCTACCCCGGAAATCTTGTCCGTGTTCGTCGGCAGCTTCCACAGTAAAACCACCTCCGTGTCACCCGACACCGCTTCCAGATCGGTCGGGGCGCCAGGAGTCGCCAGCTCAGGCGTCGCTGCCACACTCGCAGCCGCGCCATTATGAGCGCTGTTCACCGCGCGCACTTCAAACGTGTAGCTCGTGCCGTTTGTAAGTCCCGTCGCCGTGTAGTTCGTGGCCGTGCGGGCAAGGTTGTTCCACTTATCTGTGGCGTCATCAAACGGCAGACGGTCGGTAGCCTTCCAGCGCACCTGCACGTTGTTAATCTCACTTGAATTGGTCGGTAAATCCCAGCTCAAACTCACCTCGGTATCTCCCGCCTCCGCGCTCAGATTGGTCGGGGCTTCGGGAGCCGACAGCTTCGGTCTAGCATCCACCGTCGCCACCTCACCGTCTCCAATCCTGTTCACCGCGCGAACCGCAAACGTGTACGTCTTGCGGTTCTCCAGGTTCGTTACCGTGTAGGTAGTCGCATTCGCCGCCAGGTCTACCCACGCCTCCCAGGTCGCCGCGTCCTTCTCCTGGTAGCGCACCTGAACCTTGATCAACACGCCCCCATCGGTCGGTAAATCCCAACTCAAACTCACCTCGGTATCTCCCTCAGTCGCCTTCAGATTGGTCGGGGCGGAAGGAGCCGACAGCTCAGGCGTCGCTGCCACACTAGCAGCCGCGCCATTGTAAGCACTGTTCACCGCCCGCACTTCAAACGTGTAGCTCGTGCCGTTTGTAAGTCCCGTAGCCGTGTAGTTCGTGGCCGTTTCGGAAAGGTTGGTCCACTTATCGGTGGCGTCATCAAACGGCAGACGGTCGGTAGCCTTCCAGCGCACCTGCACGTTGTCAATCTCACTCGCGTTGGTCGGCAAATCCCAGCTCAAACTCACCTTGCTATTGCCCGCAGTCGCGCTCAGGTTGGTCGGGACGTCGGGAGCTGACAGCATGGGCGTCGCGGCCACACTCGCCGCCTCGCCTTCTCCAGCCTCGTTCACCGCGCGCACCGCGAAGATGTGCCTCTGGCGGTTCTTCAGGTTCGTTACCGTGTAGGTAGTCGCGTCCGCCGCCAGGTCTACCCACGCCTCCCAGGTATTCCCCGGTGCCCGGTAGCGCACCTGCATGTTGTCAATCTCACTAGCGTTGGTCGGTAAATCCCAGCTCAGACTTACTTCCCTGTCCCCCGCCGTGGCCTTCAAATTTGTCGGGGCATTCGGTACCGCCAGCTCAGGAAATGCGAGTTGTGGATCCGAGGCCGGGCCTACGGCTTTGCCAACCACCGCTCGGATCCAGAACGTGTACGTCGTCTCGTTGGTAAGATTCTCCACCGTGTGCCTCGTAGTCCTGGCGTTGCTTCCTTCAATATCCTCCCAAGTACCCCCAGGAGGTACTGAAGCTCCCGTAGTGTAGCGCAACTGGTAGCCGGTTATAGTGCTGTCCGAGGGATCGCCCCAAGTCAGGGTCACTCTCGTGTCCCCAGCAATAGCGACGAATCTGTAAGGCTTGGCAGGCGCCTCGTCCACGTCATTCACCGTCACCGTGTAGGTGCTTGTGGTCTTAGTGTTTTCGTTCTCGTCAGTCGCCGTCAGCGTGTACTCATAAGTGTTGTTCTTGTCGCTGTCGGTCGGGTTCTCATAATCCCGCGCCAACAGCTTCACCGTCACCCCGGTCGCACTCGGCTCCGTAAGCGTGAAATCATCCTCGTCCGCTCCACCCAGCTTCCAGGTCACAGTCCCCAGCGCGCCACTCAGACTCGCCGTGTCAGTGAAGTCAGAGTTCTCGTCCACGCTTCCGTCCTCCAGACCGCTTACGGTCAGCGTCGAGCTCTCGAGAACGTTGGTGATGGTTATGGATACCTCTACGTTGCCTATATTATTGTCATCGTCTTTGGCACTCAACCTGTACTCGTAAACGTTGTTCGTGTCGGCATCCGTCGGCAACTCGTAATCAAGAGTCTTCCGCAGCCGCACCGTCACACCGCTGTTGCTCGGGTTTTCTAGCTTGAACAGCGCCGCGTCATCGCCAGACAGCTCCCAATCCACAATGCCCACGGGCGTGCCCGTAAGCGTCGCGGAACCAACGTAGACCGCATTCTCCTCAAGATCAATGTCGACTACGCCGCCCACAGTAAGTGTCGACGCAACGCGGATCTTGAACTTAAGTTCCGCCGTGTCGCCGTCCTCATCCGTCGCAGTGTAGGTATACTCCCCAGCAGGCTGGGGCACACTCGGCGTGCCGCTTAGCGTCCGCGCATCGGCGTCGAAGCTCAGTCCCGCGGGAACCACAGGACTCAAGCTGTACGTAAGCGTGCCGTCGCCTCCGGCAGCCTCGGGCAATGTTAGCGTGTTAATCGCCTCGTCCTTCCTGTATTCCTGGTCGGCAACCGTCTCCGTACCGAAACTCGGCAACGCGTTCAAACTCACCGCCACCGAGGCCGTCTGCCCGTCGTAGCCGCCGCCGCTGGCACTCAGACTCAGCGTCGCCGCTCCGTCACTCGGGTTAGCAGCCATGTTCACTGTCACAGTCTGCTCCGTGCTGTAGTTCGTTGTGCTGAACTCAAGACTGCCCGCACTCACCGTTACGTCGCCGTCGTCGCTCGTTACCGTTACCGTCACCGTGCCGCTCGGCTCGGTAGCCAGCGCCACAGTGAACGTGTTGCTGCCTCCTTCGGTTACCCTTAGACTCGTCGGCGATACCACCAGCCCCGCAAGCGTTACGCTAGCCTCGCTATACGGACCCGCTCCACCTCCGTTCACCGCCCGTACCGCGAACGTGTAACTGACTCCGCCCGCTAGACCCGTAACCGTGTGGCTAGTTGTCCTGGCGTCGCTACCAGAAATGTCAGCCCAATCATTGTAATCTCCCCCAACCTGCTTGTACCGAACCTGCCAATTGCTCGCCGTCGCTATCGCGTCCCAGGATAAGTCCACTTCTCCCATGTTCGCGCCACGCTCAGCACTCAGGTTCTCCGGCGCGCTCAACTCCTCCTCGGAGGCCACCACTTCAATGTTAAACCTCACCGTGTCCTCGTCTGACGGTCCCGTCACATTATCCGTATCAGACACCGTCAACGTGTATTCCTTCGCGGCCGTTACACGCACCGGGGTACCCTCGAAGCTTGGCGCGTTCGCCTCCCCGGGGTCTACTCCGCTATCGTCCGGCCCGTCGCCGTCATACGTCAAACCCTCCGGCAACTCCGGCGTCAGCGTGTACTTCAGCTTCCCATCACCACTGTTTGACCACGCAAATCTAGAATCCACCACCTCCCCTACCGTAAACTCCTGGTCCGCCGGGTCAAACGTACTGAAAACCGGCTTGCTGTTCACCACCTTCCCCTCAAACCGAAGCGTCGCCGTGTAGGTAGCCGCCGACTCCTTTCGGTCCGTGCTCGTGCCTATCACGTCAATCACTTTGAACGTGAAACTCGTATTGAAGCTCGTGTCGCCTTCCCGTGGGAAGTACGCAAGCACCTTAGTGCTCCGCGATGACTGAATATCTACCACCGCAACCGTCTGCCCGGCGATCACATCACGCTCTGGCGCCGTCGACTTCGAATTGTACGGCACCGTCTTCAACTTCCCGACTCCTGGCAGCGTCACTACCTTCACCGCGTAGAACTCCGCGTCGCTCCTTGTTTCCGCCGTCGGCGCTGTGTACGGAAAGTCGCTATCGTCGCTTATCCGCGACGCCACAAGCTTCTTGTGCGGCTTGAATACCTCAAGCTCAAAGTCAGCACTCGTCGGCGTAGTAATCACCGAAGACGGTGTCGCAGTCTTCTCGTCTGACGCCTCTCCGGTTCCTTCCGAGTTCACCGCCCTTATCTGGAACACGTACTCCGTTCCGTTCGTTAGTCCCGTTACTGTGTGACTAGTCGTGCCGGATCCGCTTCCCGTTATGTCTTCCCAGAGATCATCACCGTCGGCAAAGCTTGAATCCGCCTTATGCCTAACCTGATACTTCGTTATGCTTGTGTCATTAGGATTACTCCAACTCAAACTTACTTCCGCGTCCCCGCCCGTTGCGCTGAAACCTGTCGGCTTCCCGGGTACTGGCACCTGAGGCGCCTCCGTTGTGAAAATGATCTTCTGATTGCCGATCGTGTGTTCGATGTGGAAGTCATTGTCCCCCAGGGTATTGAGCAGAGTGCCCGTGAATGTCACCTCGTCTCCCGTCGGGTCGTAGATGGTTCCGGTGAGATTCGCCTTGTCTATGTACAACCACTTATGGTTAGTGGTGAACCAGATTACAAAATCGTGGCTGTAGTTGCTCGGGGTTTCGACTTCGTTAAGGCCTGTATAGGTGCTTCTACCGGTGGTCACAAAGTTCGGGAGCGAGTCGTACCAGCTAAGTGGTGTGGTATCCAACTGCGGCATAATTTGCCATATCTCCGTATTGTCTATCGCTATTCCTCGGTATCCCGAAGCTAACGACGTTGTGTCACTACGATAATTGAAGCCCGAGACATCCAGACTGCCCGAGGCCGTAATGGTTACCGTGCTTCCGTCATCGGAGAAGGTGAACTTCAGCGTGCGAGGTGTATCGTCGTCCGTTACCGTTACCGTTACATCTGTGTCCGCTTCGTCGTATCCTCCTCCACTTGCGTCTAGACTTACCGTTACCGTCTCGTCCAACGCGTCGTTATCGTCTACAGGCGTTACCGTTACGTCCTGCGCGGTCGCGTAGTTTGTAGGCGTGAATGTAAGACTCGCGGGTGATACCGTCGCCGCTCCTGTATCATCGCTCGTTACCGTTACAGTTACGTTCTCCGTAGGTTCAAGGTTCAACGCCACACTAAATGTCCCCGCCGCTCCGCCCTCCGTTACCGTTACAGGCGTCCCCGTTAGTGTTAACGCCGCGCTTTCGTCGTCATTCACCGTTACCGTTACGTCTGTGTCCGCTTCGTCGTATCCCCCTCCCGTAGCGTCCAAACTTACCGTTACACTCTCATCCGAAAAATCCGTATCGTCTACCGGCGTTACCGTTACATCCTGCGCCGTCGCGTAGTTTGTCGGCGTGAACGTAAGACTCCCCGGTGATACCGTCGCCGCTCCAGTGTCTCCGCTTGTTACCGTTACAGTTACATTCTCAGTAGGCGCTATGTTCAACGCCACCGTGAATGTCCCCGCCGTTCCTCCCTCCGTTACCGTTACGGGTGTGCCCGTCAGTGTTAACGCCGCGCTCTCCTGCGGTGTCGCCGTCTTCTCATCTGAAGCCTCTCCGGTTCCTCCCGCGCTCACCGCTCGTATCTGGAACACGTACTCCGTACCGTTTGTTAGTCCCGTTACCGTGTGACTAGTCGCACCGGAACCGCTTCCCGGTATGTCTTCCCAGAGATCATCACCCTCGGCAAAGCTTGAAGCCGCCTTATGCCTCACCTGATACTTCGTTATGCTTGTGTCATTAGGATTACTCCAACTCAAACTCACTTCCGCGTTTCCGCCCGTTGCGCTGAAACCTGTCGGCTTCTGCGGCGCCTCCGCCGTGAAAATGATCTTCTGATTGCCGATAGTGTGCTCGATGTGGAAGTTATTGTCTCCCAGGGTGCTGAGCAGAGTGCCCGAGAACGTTACATTCTTGCCCGTGAGGTCATAGATGTCCCCGGTGAGATTGGCCTGGTCCACGATCAAAAACTTGTGGAAGGTGCTGAACCGGATGCTGAAGTCGTTGCTGTAGTTGCTCAGGTCTTCAACGGAGGTTTCACCCGTGTAGGAACTCCTGCCGGTTGTGATGAAGTCCGGCAGCGATTCGTAACGCTTCGACGGAACGTTGATGGTCAGCGACGGCGGATGAATCGCCCAGCTTTCGGTATCGTCTATCTTGAGAAACTCGATGTCTTCCGCTCGCGTATCACGGACAAAATTGAAGCTTGAGACATTCAGACTGCCCGAGGCCGCAATGGTTACCGTGCTTCCGTCGTCGGAGAAAGTGAACTTAAGCGTGCGAGGCGTATCGTCGTCCGTTACCGTTATCGTTACCGTTGTGTCCGCTTCGTCGTATCCCCCTCCCGTTGCGTCAAGACTTACAGTTACCGTCTCATCCGAAAAATCAGTGTCGTCTACTGCGCTTACCGTTACATCCTGCGCAGTCGCGTAGTTTGTCGGCGTGAACGTCAAACTCGCGGGCGTTACCGTCGCCGCTCCAGTGTCTCCGCTTGTTACAGTTACCGTTACATTCTCCGTGGGCGCTCTGTTCAACGCCACACTGAACGTCTCGTCATCCCCTCCCTCTGTTACCGTTACCGGCGTGCCCGTAAGTGTTAACGCCGCGCTTTCCTGCGGTGTCGCGGTCACTTCGTCCGAGGCGTCGCCCTCGCCTTCGGCGTTCACCGCTCGTATCTGGAACACGTACTCCGTTGCGTTCGTTAGTCCCGTTACAGTGTGACTGGTCGTGCCAGATCCGCTTCCCGTTATGTCTTCCCAAAGATCATCATCTCCGTCGGCAAAGCTTGAAGCCGCCTTATGCCTCACCCGATACTTCGTTATGCTTGTGTCATTAGGATTAGTCCAACTCAAACTTACTTCCGTGTCTCCACCCGTTGCGCTCAGACCGGTGGGCGCGGACGGAACCGTCGCCTTCGGTATCTGCGTCGCCTGCACCGAGTCGCTGTGTCCCGCAGTGTTCGTTGCGCGTACCTCAAATTCATACGTCGTGCCGTTTGTAAGACCCGTCACCGTGTGCGTTTTCACATCCCCGGCAAGCTCCTTCCACTCACTCCACTGCTGGTCCGTCTTCTTCTTGTAACGCACGTCAATGCTGTCAACAACCCCTTTGCCCGGAAGGTCCCAACTCAGGATCACCTGCGTGTTGCCCGCCTCCGCCTCCAGATTGCTCGGCGCAGAAGGCTCCTTTAGCTCCGGCTTGCCATCCACTTTCGCCGACGGGCCTGGACCCGCGGCATTCCTCGCGCGAACCTCAAATTCATACACAGTTCCGTTTGTAAGTCCCGTCGCCCTGAACCGGGTAGCCGTCCCCGACAGCAAATTCCAATCGCCCCACTGCGTCACCCTCTGCTCCTTGAAGCGCACCTCTACCCCGGAAATCTTGTCCGTGTTCGTCGGCAGCTTCCACAGTAAAACCACCTCCGTGTCACCCGACACCGCTTCCAGATCGGTCGGCAACCCCGGCAAAGCCTCCACAGGCGTCGCGGCCACACTCGCAGCCGCGCCATTATGAGCGCTGTTCACCGCGCGCACTTCAAACGTGTAGCTCGTGCCGTTTGTAAGTCCCGTCGCCGTGTAGTTCGTGGCCGTGCGGGCAAGGTTGTTCCACTTATCTGTGGCGTCATCAAACGGCAGGCGGTCGGTAGCCTTCCAGCGCACCTGCACGTTGTTAATCTCACTTGAATTGGTCGGTAAATCCCAGCTCAAACTCACCTCGGTATCTCCCGCCTCCGCGCTCAGATTGGTCGGGGCTTCGGGAGCCGACAGCTTCGGTCTAGCATCCACCGTCGCCACCTCACCGTCTCCAATCCTGTTCACCGCGCGAACCGCAAACGTGTACGTCTTGCGGTTCTCCAGGTTCGTTACCGTGTAGGTAGTCGCATCCGCCGCCAGGTCTACCCACGCCTCCCAGGTCGCCGCGTCCTTCTCCTGGTAGCGCACCTGAACCTTGATCAACACGCCCCCATCGGTCGGTAAATCCCAACTCAAACTCACCTCGGTATCTCCCTCAGTCGCCTTCAGATTGGTCGGGGCGGAAGGAGCCGACAGCTCAGGCGTCGCTGCCACACTAGCAGCCGCGCCATTGTAAGCACTGTTCACCGCCCGCACTTCAAACGTGTAGCTCGTGCCGTTTGTAAGTCCCGTCGCCGTGTAGGTCGTGGCCGTTTCGGAAAGGTTGGTCCACTTATCGGTGGCGTCATCAAACGGCAGACGGTCGGTAGCCTTCCAGCGCACCTGCACGTTGTCAATCTCACTCGCGTTGGTCGGCAAATCCCAGCTCAAACTCACCTTGCTATTACCCGCAGTCGCGCTCAGGTTGGTCGGGGCGTCGGGAGCCGACAGCATGGGCGTCGCGGCCACACTCGCCGCCTCGCCTTCTCCAGCCTCGTTCACCGCGCGCACCGCGAAGATGTGCCTCTGGCGGTTCTTCAGGTTCGTTACCGTGTAGGTAGTCGCGTCCGCCGCCAGGTCTACCCACGCCTCCCAGGTATTCCCCGGTGCCCGGTAGCGCACCTGCATGTTGTCAATCTCACTAGCGTTGGTCGGTAAATCCCAGCTCAGACTTACTTCCCTGTCCCCCGCCGTGGCCTTCAAATTTGTCGGGGCATTCGGTACCGCCAGCTCAGGAAATGCGAGTTGTGGATCCGAGGCCGGGCCTACGGCTTTGCCAACCACCGCTCGGATCCAGAACGTGTACGTCGTCTCGTTGGTAAGATTCTCCACCGTGTGCCTCGTAGTCCTGGCGTTGCTTCCTTCAATATCCTCCCAAGTACCCCCAGGAGGTACTGAAGCTCCCGTAGTGTAGCGCAACTGGTAGCCGGTTATAGTGCTGTCCGAGGGATCGCCCCAAGTCAGGGTCACTCTCGTGTCCCCAGCAATAGCGACGAATCTGTAAGGCTTGGCAGGCGCCTCGTCCACGTCATTCACCGTCACCATGTAGGTGCTTGTGGTCTTAGTGTTTTCATTCTCGTCAGTCGCCGTCAGCGTGTACTCATAAGTGTTGTTCTTGTCGCTGTCGGTCGGGTTCTCATAATCCCGCGCCAACAGCTTCACCGTCACCCCGGTCGCACTCGGCTCCGTAAGCGTGAAATCATCCTCGTCCGCTCCACCCAGCTTCCAGGTCACAGTCCCCAGCGCGCCACTCAAACTCGCCGTGTCAGTGAAGTCGGAGTTCTCGTCCACGCTTCCGTCCTCCAGACCGCTTACGGTCAGCGTCGAGCTCTCGAGAACGTTGGTGATGGTTATGGATACCTCTACGTTGCCTATATTATTGTCATCGTCTTTGGCACTCAACCTGTACTCGTAAACGTTGTTCGTGTCGGCATCCGTCGGCAACTCGTAATCAAGAGTCTTCCGCAGCCGCACTGTCACACCGCTGTTGCTCGGGTTTTCTAGCTTGAACAGCGCCGCGTCATCGCCAGACAGCTCCCAATCCACAATGCCCACGGGCGTGCCCGTAAGCGTCGCGGAACCAACGTAGACCGCATTCTCCTCAAGATCAATGTCGACTACGCCGCCCACAGTAAGTGTCGACGCAACGCGGATCTTGAACTTAAGTTCCGCCGTGTCGCCGTCCTCATCCGTCGCAGTGTAGGTATACTCCCCAGCAGGCTGGGGCACACTCGGCGTGCCGCTTAGCGTCCGCGCATCGGCGTCGAAGCTCAGTCCCGCGGGAACCACAGGACTCAAGCTGTACGTAAGCGTGCCGTCGCCTCCGGCAGCCTCGGGCAATGTTAGCGTGTTAATCGCCTCGTCCTTCCTGTATTCCTGGTCGGCAACCGTCTCCGTACCGAAACTCGGCAACGCGTTCAAACTCACCGCCACCGAGGCCGTCTGCCCGTCGTAGCCGCCGCCGCTGGCACTCAGACTCAGCGTCGCCGCTCCGTCACTCGGGTTAGCAGCCATGTTCACTGTCACAGTCTGCTCCGTGCTGTAGTTCGTTGTGCTGAACTCAAGACTGCCCGCACTCACCGTTACGTCGCCGTCGTCGCTCGTTACCGTTACCGTCACCGTGCCGCTCGGCTCGGTAGCCAGCGCCACAGTGAACGTGTTGCTGCCTCCTTCGGTTACCCTTAGACTCGTCGGCGATACCACCAGCCCCGCAAGCGTTACGCTAGCCTCGCTATACGGACCCGCTCCACCTCCGTTCACCGCCCGTACCGCGAACGTGTAACTGACTCCGCCCGCTAGACCCGTAACCGTGTGGCTAGTTGTCCTGGCGTCGCTACCAGAAATGTCAGCCCAATCATTGTAATCTCCCCCAACCTGCTTGTACCGAACCTGCCAATTGCTCGCCGTCGCTATCGCGTCCCAGGATAAGTCCACTTCTCCCATGTTCGCGCCACGCTCAGCACTCAGGTTCTCCGGCGCGCTCAACTCCTCCTCGGAGGCCACCACTTCAATGTTAAACCTCACCGTGTCCTCGTCTGACGGTCCCGTCACATTATCCGTATCAGACACCGTCAACGTGTATTCCTTCGCGGCCGTTACACGCACCGGGGTACCCTCGAAGCTTGGCGCGTTCGCCTCCCCGGGGTCTACTCCGCTATCGTCCGGCCCGTCGCCGTCATACGTCAAACCCTCCGGCAACTCCGGCGTCAGCGTGTACTTCAGCTTCCCATCACCACTGTTTGACCACGCAAATCTAGAATCCACCACCTCCCCTACCGTAAACTCCTGGTCCGCCGGGTCAAACGTACTGAAAACCGGCTTGCTGTTCACCACCTTCCCCTCAAACCGAAGCGTCGCCGTGTAGGTAGCCGCCGACTCCTTTCGGTCCGTGCTCGTGCCTATCACGTCAATCACTTTGAACGTGAAACTCGTATTGAAGCTCGTGTCGCCTTCCCGTGGGAAGTACGCAAGCACCTTAGTGCTCCGCGATGACTGAATATCTACCACCGCAACCGTCTGCCCGGCGATCACATCACGCTCTGGCGCCGTCGACTTCGAATTGTACGGCACCGTCTTCAACTTCCCGACTCCTGGCAGCGTCACTACCTTCACCGCGTAGAACTCCGCGTCGCTCCTTGTTTCCGCCGTCGGCGCTGTGTACGGAAAGTCGCTATCGTCGCTTATCCGCGACGCCACAAGCTTCTTGTGCGGCTTGAATACCTCAAGCTCAAAGTCAGCACTCGTCGGCGTAGTAGTCTCCGAAGTCGGTGTCGCCGTCTTCTCGTCTGATGCCGCTCCGGTTCCTCCGGCGTTAACCGCTCGTATCTGGAACACGTACTCCGTTCCGTTCGTTAGTCCCGTTACCGTGTGACTGGTCGTACCGGATCCGCTTCCCGTTATGTCTTCCCAAAGATCATCACCGTCGGCAAAGCTTGAATCCGCCTTATGCCTAACCTGATACTTCGTTATGCTTGTGTCATTAGGATTACTCCAACTCAAACTTACTTCCGCATCTCCGCCCGTTGCGCTGAAACCTGTTGGCTTCCCGGGTACTGGAACCTGAGGCGCCTCCGTTGTGAAAATGATCTTCTGACTGCCGATTGTGTGTTCGATGTGGAAGTTATTGTCTCCCAGGGTATTGAGCAGAGTGCCCGTGAACGTCACCTTGCCTCCCGTCGGGTCGTAGATGGTTCCGGTGAGATTCGCCTTGTCTATAAGCAAAAACTTGTGGTAGGTGCTGAACCGGATTGCAAAATCGTGGCTGTAGTCGCTCGGGAATTCGAGTTGCTCATTACCCGTGTAGGAGTTTCTACCGGTGGTCACAAAGTTCGGCAGCGAGTCGTACCGGCTCATTGGTCTGTTGGTACCCGTTTGTGGATAGATTTGCCATGTCTGCGTATCGTCTATCTGTATTCCTCGGAATCCTTGAGTTGTCGTATCACGGACAAAATTGAAGCCCGAAACATCAAGACTGCCCGAGGCCGTAATGGTTACAGTGCTTCCGTCATCGGAGAAGGTGAACTTAAGCGTGCGAGGCGTATCCTCGTCATCCGTTACCGTTACAGCTACATCCTCATCCGAGTCGTCGTACCCCCCTCCAGTCGCGTCAAGACTTACCGTTACACTCTCGTCCAACGCGTCGTTATCTTCTACCGGCGTTACCGTTACGTCCTGCGCCGTCGCGTAGTTTGTCGGCGTGAATGTAAGACTCGCGGGTGATACCGTCGCCGCTCCAGTGTCTCCGCTTGTTACCGTTACCGTTACATTCTCAGTAGGTTCAAGGTTCAACGCCACACTAAATGTCCCCGCCGCTCCGCCCTCCGTTACCGTTACAGGCGTCCCCGTTAGTGTTAACGCCGCGCTTTCGTCGTCATTCACCGTTACCGTTACGTCTGTGTCCGCTTCGTCGTATCCGCCTCCCGTTGCGTCCAGACTTACCGTTACACTCTCATCCGAAAAATCCGCATCGTCTACTGCGCTTACCGTTACATCCTGCGCCGTCGCGTAGTTTGTAGGTGTGAATGTAAGACTCGCGGGCGATACCGTCACAGCTCCAGTGTCTCCGCTTGTTACCGTTACCGTTACGTTCTCAGTAGGTACTCTGTTCAACGACACACTGAATGTCCCCGTCGTTCCTCCCTCCGTTACCGTTACGGGCGTGCCCGTAAGTGTTAACGCCGCGCTCTCCTGCGGTGTCGCGGTCTTCTCATCTGACCCCTCTCCGGTTCCTCCGGCGCTCACCGCTCGTATCTGGAACACGTACTCCGTTCCGTTCGTTAATCCCGTTACCGTGTGACTAGTCGTGCCGGATCCGCTTCCTGTTATGTCTTCCCAGAGATCATCTCCGTCGGCAAAGCTTGAATCCGCCTTATGCCTCACCTGATACTTCGTTATGCTTGTGTCATTAGGATTACTCCAACTCAAACTTACTTCCGCGTCTCCGCCCGTTGCGCTGAAACCTGTCGGCTTCTGCGGTGCCTCCGCCGTGAAAATAATCTTCTGATTGCCAATCGCGTGTTCAATGTGGAAGTTATTGTCTCCCAGGGTGCTGAGCAGAGTGCCCGTGAATGTCGCCTCCGCGTTTGATAGTTCGTAAATACTTCCAGTCAGATTGGCTGTGCTCACCTGTAGTATCTTGGAAGAAGTAACGAACGATATGTAGAAGTCGGAACTGTAGTTGCTCAATCCGGTGAGCTGGGAATTGCCCCCGTAGGAATTCTCGCCGGTGGTCACGAAGTCCGGCAGCGAGTCGTAGCGGTTGGCTGTGTATTGGCGCTGATGAATCCCCCAGGTCTGGGAAACGCCCATCCTGATGTCCTCAGTGCTTGATCTCTGAACTTCACGGACAAAATTGAAGCTTGAGACATCCAGACTGCCCGAGCCCGCAATGGTTACCGTGGTTCCGTCATCGGAGAAAGTGAACTTAAGCGTGCGAGGCGTATCGTCATCCGTTACCGTTACAGCTACATCCTCATCCGAGTCGTTATACCCGCCTCCAGTAGCGTCCAGGCTTACCGTTACGCTCTCATCCAAAGCGTCGTTATCATCTACAGGCGTTACCGTTACGTCCTGCGCCGTCGCGTAGTTTGTCGGCGTGAACGTAAGACTCGCGGGCGTTACCGTCGCCGCTCCAGTGTCTCCGCTTGTTACAGTTACCGTTACATTCTCCGTGGGCGCTCTGTTCAACGCCACACTGAACGTCTCGTCATCCCCTCCCTCCGTTACCGTTACCGGCGTCCCCGTAAGTGTTAACGCCGCGCTCTCCTGCGGTGTCGCGGTCACTTCGTCCGAGGCGTCGCCCTCGCCTTCGGCGTTCACCGCTCGTATCTGGAACACGTACTCCGTTCCGTTCGTTAATCCCGTTACCGTGTGACTGGTCGTGCCGGATCCGCTTCCCGTTATGTCTTCCCAAAGATCATCATCTCCGTCGGCAAAGCTTGAAGCCGCCTTATGCCTCACCCGATACTTCGTTATGCTTGTGTCATTAGGATTAGTCCAACTCAAACTTACTTCCGCGTCTCCACCCGTTGCGCTCAGACCGGTGGGCGCGGACGGAACCGTCGCCTTCGGTATCTGCGTCGCCTGCACCGAGTCGCTGTGTCCCGCAGTGTTCGTTGCGCGTACCTCAAATTCATACGTCGTGCCGTTTGTAAGACCCGTCACCGTGTGCGTTTTCACATCCCCGGCAAGCTCCTTCCACTCACTCCACTGCTGGTCCGTCTTCTTCTTGTAACGCACGTCAATGCTGTCAACAACCCCTTTGCCCGGAAGGTCCCAACTCAGGATCACCTGCGTGTTGCCCGCCTCCGCCTCCAGATTGCTCGGCGCAGAAGGCTCCTTTAGCTCCGGCTTGCCATCCACTTTCGCCGACGGGCCTGGACCCGCGGCATTCCTCGCGCGAACCTCAAATTCATACACAGTTCCGTTTGTAAGTCCCGTCGCCCTGAACCGGGTAGCCGTCCCCGACAGCAAATTCCAATCGCCCCACTGCGTCACCCTCTGCTCCTTGAAGCGCACCTCTACCCCGGAAATCTTGTCCGTGTTCGTCGGCAGCTTCCACAGTAAAACCACCTCCGTGTCACCCGACACCGCTTCCAGATCGGTCGGCAACCCCGGCAAAGCCTCCACAGGCGTCGCGGCCACACTCGCAGCCGCGCCATTATGAGCGCTGTTCACCGCGCGCACTTCAAACGTGTAGCTCGTGCCGTTTGTAAGTCCCGTCGCCGTGTAGTTCGTGGCCGTGCGGGCAAGGTTGTTCCACTTATCTGTGGCGTCATCAAACGGCAGGCGGTCGGTAGCCTTCCAGCGCACCTGCACGTTGTTAATCTCACTTGAATTGGTCGGTAAATCCCAGCTCAAACTCACCTCGGTATCTCCCGCCTCCGCGCTCAGATTGGTCGGGGCTTCGGGAGCCGACAGCTTCGGTCTAGCATCCACCGTCGCCACCTCACCGTCTCCAATCCTGTTCACCGCGCGAACCGCAAACGTGTACGTCTTGCGGTTCTCCAGGTTCGTTACCGTGTAGGTAGTCGCATCCGCCGCCAGGTCTACCCACGCCTCCCAGGTCGCCGCGTCCTTCTCCTGGTAGCGCACCTGAACCTTGATCAACACGCCCCCATCGGTCGGTAAATCCCAACTCAAACTCACCTCGGTATCTCCCTCAGTCGCCTTCAGATTGGTCGGGGCGGAAGGAGCCGACAGCTCAGGCGTCGCTGCCACACTAGCAGCCGCGCCATTGTAAGCACTGTTCACCGCCCGCACTTCAAACGTGTAGCTCGTGCCGTTTGTAAGTCCCGTCGCCGTGTAGGTCGTGGCCGTTTCGGAAAGGTTGGTCCACTTATCGGTGGCGTCATCAAACGGCAGACGGTCGGTAGCCTTCCAGCGCACCTGCACGTTGTCAATCTCACTCGCGTTGGTCGGCAAATCCCAGCTCAAACTCACCTTGCTATTACCCGCAGTCGCGCTCAGGTTGGTCGGGGCGTCGGGAGCCGACAGCATGGGCGTCGCGGCCACACTCGCCGCCTCGCCTTCTCCAGCCTCGTTCACCGCGCGCACCGCGAAGATGTGCCTCTGGCGGTTCTTCAGGTTCGTTACCGTGTAGGTAGTCGCGTCCGCCGCCAGGTCTACCCACGCCTCCCAGGTATTCCCCGGTGCCCGGTAGCGCACCTGCATGTTGTCAATCTCACTAGCGTTGGTCGGTAAATCCCAGCTCAGACTTACTTCCCTGTCCCCCGCCGTGGCCTTCAAATTTGTCGGGGCATTCGGTACCGCCAGCTCAGGAAATGCGAGTTGTGGATCCGAGGCCGGGCCTACGGCTTTGCCAACCACCGCTCGGATCCAGAACGTGTACGTCGTCTCGTTGGTAAGATTCTCCACCGTGTGCCTCGTAGTCCTGGCGTTGCTTCCTTCAATATCCTCCCAAGTACCCCCAGGAGGTACTGAAGCTCCCGTAGTGTAGCGCAACTGGTAGCCGGTTATAGTGCTGTCCGAGGGATCGCCCCAAGTCAGGGTCACTCTCGTGTCCCCAGCAATAGCGACGAATCTGTAAGGCTTGGCAGGCGCCTCGTCCACGTCATTCACCGTCACCGTGTAGGTGCTTGTGGTCTTAGTGTTTTCGTTCTCGTCAGTCGCCGTCAGCGTGTACTCATAAGTGTTGTTCTTGTCGCTGTCGGTCGGGTTCTCATAATCCCGCGCCAACAGCTTCACCGTCACCCCGGTCGCACTCGGCTCCGTAAGCGTGAAATCATCCTCGTCCGCTCCACCCAGCTTCCAGGTCACAGTCCCCAGCGCGCCACTCAGACTCGCCGTGTCAGTGAAGTCAGAGTTCTCGTCCACGCTTCCGTCCTCCAGACCGCTTACGGTCAGCGTCGAGCTCTCGAGAACGTTGGTGATGGTTATGGATACCTCTACGTTGCCTATATTATTGTCATCGTCTTTGGCACTCAACCTGTACTCGTAAACGTTGTTCGTGTCGGCATCCGTCGGCAACTCGTAATCAAGAGTCTTCCGCAGCCGCACTGTCACACCGCTGTTGCTCGGGTTTTCTAGCTTGAACAGCGCCGCGTCATCGCCAGACAGCTCCCAATCCACAATGCCCACGGGCGTGCCCGTAAGCGTCGCGGAACCAACGTAGACCGCATTCTCCTCAAGATCAATGTCGACTACGCCGCCCACAGTAAGTGTCGACGCAACGCGGATCTTGAACTTAAGTTCCGCCGTGTCGCCGTCCTCATCCGTCGCAGTGTAGGTATACTCCCCAGCAGGCTGGGGCACACTCGGCGTGCCGCTTAGCGTCCGCGCATCGGCGTCGAAGCTCAGTCCCGCGGGAACCACAGGACTCAAGCTGTACGTAAGCGTGCCGTCGCCTCCGGCAGCCTCGGGCAATGTTAGCGTGTTAATCGCCTCGTCCTTCCTGTATTCCTGGTCGGCAACCGTCTCCGTACCGAAACTCGGCAACGCGTTCAAACTCACCGCCACCGAGGCCGTCTGCCCGTCGTAGCCGCCGCCGCTGGCACTCAGACTCAGCGTCGCCGCTCCGTCACTCGGGTTAGCAGCCATGTTCACTGTCACAGTCTGCTCCGTGCTGTAGTTCGTTGTGCTGAACTCAAGACTGCCCGCACTCACCGTTACGTCGCCGTCGTCGCTCGTTACCGTTACCGTCACCGTGCCGCTCGGCTCGGTAGCCAGCGCCACAGTGAACGTGTTGCTGCCTCCTTCGGTTACCCTTAGACTCGTCGGCGATACCACCAGCCCCGCAAGCGTTACGCTAGCCTCGCTATACGGACCCGCTCCACCTCCGTTCACCGCCCGTACCGCGAACGTGTAACTGACTCCGCCCGCTAGACCCGTAACCGTGTGGCTAGTTGTCCTGGCGTCGCTACCAGAAATGTCAGCCCAATCATTGTAATCTCCCCCAACCTGCTTGTACCGAACCTGCCAATTGCTCGCCGTCGCTATCGCGTCCCAGGATAAGTCCACTTCTCCCATGTTCGCGCCACGCTCAGCACTCAGGTTCTCCGGCGCGCTCAACTCCTCCTCGGAGGCCACCACTTCAATGTTAAACCTCACCGTGTCCTCGTCTGACGGTCCCGTCACATTATCCGTATCAGACACCGTCAACGTGTATTCCTTCGCGGCCGTTACACGCACCGGGGTACCCTCGAAGCTTGGCGCGTTCGCCTCCCCGGGGTCTACTCCGCTATCGTCCGGCCCGTCGCCGTCATACGTCAAACCCTCCGGCAACTCCGGCGTCAGCGTGTACTTCAGCTTCCCATCACCACTGTTTGACCACGCAAATCTAGAATCCACCACCTCCCCTACCGTAAACTCCTGGTCCGCCGGGTCAAACGTACTGAAAACCGGCTTGCTGTTCACCACCTTCCCCTCAAACCGAAGCGTCGCCGTGTAGGTAGCCGCCGACTCCTTTCGGTCCGTGCTCGTGCCTATCACGTCAATCACTTTGAACGTGAAACTCGTATTGAAGCTCGTGTCGCCTTCCCGTGGGAAGTACGCAAGCACCTTAGTGCTCCGCGATGACTGAATATCTACCACCGCAACCGTCTGCCCGGCGATCACATCACGCTCTGGCGCCGTCGACTTCGAATTGTACGGCACCGTCTTCAACTTCCCGACTCCTGGCAGCGTCACTACCTTCACCGCGTAGAACTCCGCGTCGCTCCTTGTTTCCGCCGTCGGCGCTGTGTACGGAAAGTCGCTATCGTCGCTTATCCGCGACGCCACAAGCTTCTTGTGCGGCTTGAATACCTCAAGCTCAAAGTCAGCACTCGTCGGCGTAGTAATCACCGAAGACGGTGTCGCAGTCTTCTCGTCTGATGCCTCTCCGTTTCCTCCAGTGTTAACCGCTCGTATCTGGAACACGTACTCCGTTCCGTTCGTTAGTCCCGTTACCGTGTGACTGGTCGTGCCGGAACCGCTTCCCGTTATGTCTTCCCAAAGATCATCATCGTCGGCAAAGCTTGAATCCGCCTTATGCCTAACCTGATACTTCGTTATGCTTGTGTCATTAGGATTACTCCAACTCAAACTTACTTCCGCATCTCCACCCGTTGCGCTGAAACCTGTCGGCTTCCCGGGTACTGGCACCTGAGGCGCCTCCGTCGTGTAAATGATCTTCTGACTGCCAATAGCGTGTTCAATGTGGAAGTCATTGTCTCCCAGGGTATTGAGCAGAGTGCCCGTGAATGTCACCTCGCCTCCCGTCGGGTCGTAGATGGTTCCGGTGAGATTCGCCTTGTCTATTAACAACCACTTAAGGCGAGTGTCAAACTGGATGGCGAAATCGTAGTTGTAGTTGCTCAGGGTGTCGATTGACGAATAACCCGTGTAGGAGCTTTTGCCGGTGGTCACAAAGTTCGGGAGCGAGTCGTACCAGCTAAGTGGTGTACTGGTACCCGGCTGTGGATAGATTTGCCATATATCCGTATCATCTATCGTTATACCACTACTTTCCGTAATTGCGTCTCTACGATAATTGAAGCCCGAGACATCAAGACTGCCCGAGGCCGTAATGGTTACAGTGGTGCCGTCATCGGAGAAGGTGAACTTAAGCGTGCGAGGCGTATCCTCGTCATCCGTTACCGTTACAGCTACATCCTCATCCGAGTCGTCGTACCCCCCTCCAGTCGCGTCAAGACTTACCGTTACACTCTCGTCCAACGCGTCGTTATCATCTACAGGCGTTACCGTTACGTCCTGCGCCGTTGCGTAGTTTGTAGGCGTGAATGTAAGACTCGCGGGTGATACCGTCGCCGCTCCTGTATCATCGCTCGTTACCGTTACAGTTACGTTCTCCGTAGGTTCAAGGTTCAACGCCACACTGAACGTCCCCGCCGCGCCTCCCTCCGTTACCGTTATCGGAGTGCCCGTTAGTGTTAAAGTCGCGGTCTCGTCGTCATTCACCGTTACCGTTACGCCTGTGTCCGCTTCGTCGTATCCCCCTCCACTTGCGTCAAGACTTACCGTTACCGTCTCATCCGAAAAATCAGCATCGTCTACAGGCGTTACCGTCACATCCTGCGCCGTCGCGTAGTTTGTAGTAGTGAATGTAAGACTCGCGGGAGATACCGTCACAGCTCCAGTGTCTCCGCTTGTTACCGTTACCGTTACGTTCTCAGTAGGTACTCTGTTCAACGCCACACTGAATGTCTCGTCATCCCCTCCCTCCGTTACCGTTACTGGTGTGCCCGTAAGTGTTAACGCCGCGCTTTCCTGCGGTGTCGCAGTCACTTCGTCCGAGGCGTCGCCCTCGCCTTCGGCGTTCACCGCACGTATCTGGAACACGTACTCCGTTCCGTTCGTTAGTCCCGTTACCGTGTGACTGGTCGTACCGGAACCGCTTCCCGGTATGTCTTCCCAAAGATCATCACCGTCGGCAAAGCTTGAATCCGCCTTATGCCTCACCTGATACTTCGTTATGCTTGTGTCATTAGGATTACTCCAACTCAAACTTACTTCCGCATCTCCACCCGTTGCGCTGAAACCTGTCGGCTTGGCCGGCGCCCCGTCGGCGATGCTTACCGTTACGTTGGCGGCACTCAGATCGGGGTTGTTGTAGTCGGCGTCTGTCGATGTCGTTGTGTGCCGTAGCGTCGTTTGGTCATCGGTGCTATTCCCGTCGACGGGCGCGCGCACCCACACCTTCTGTGCACTTGACCAGTTCGCACTGGTGAAAGTCAGCGTGGCGTCCACGGCGAATGTCTTGCTAGAACCGGTATCGGCCGATACCTGCGCAAGCGCAGCGTCGTCGCTTGTCACCATGAGCGTCACAGCCCCGCTCGGCTGTTTGGCAAGGGAGATACTGTAGCTGCCGTCATCTCCCGCCTCTTCCAGCGCCAAGCTCGTCACCGGCACCACCAGCCCGGCGGTGTCGTTGTCCACAACGTTCACGGTGGTAGCAGGCAGCGACAGCGCCGCATACTCGCTTGCGCCGCTCAGACTGCGCGTGATCACAGACGAAGTGGCAGTCGCGTCTTCCACCGCGCTCAAGGTGAAGGTCTGCTCCACTGACCAGTTGCTCGGCGTGAAGGTAACGGAAGCCGGGGACACCGTTACTGCCGAGGGGGTGGCACTGCTCAGCGACAGCGTGGTCGCGGCTGTCGGTTGCGCCTTAAGCTCCACGGCATAGTCATAGCTTCCACCCTCGAGGATATTGATGCTGGCAGGCAGAGGAGTTACGCCCACAGCGTCATCGTCGCTCACCACCGCGGTGACGCGGAAGCTCGTACCGTCAAGCGCTGTGTATTCCGCAGGTCCGCTGATCCCATGCGTGATCAGAACCTCATTGGTAACCGCATCGGCGTCCTGCGCGCCGGTCACCGTCACGGTTTGCGGAGTCTGCCAGTTATCAGTATCAAATCGCAGACTCGCCGGCGACAGTGTTATGGACGAGACCCCTACCAACGGCGTCACTGTCAACGCCGAAGCCGGCTCGGTTGTCGGTCGAATCGTATAGGTCTTTGACTGAGTACCCGCCTCGTCCAAACCGGTAAGCCGGTTCGTGGAAAGCGTAAGGTCGGGCGTATCATCATCGGTCACTGTCACCGAGACACTTGGCAACGCTGTTGCGTTCAGTCCGGAATACTCTGTGTCGTCGCTGCTTATACTGTGCGTCACCAGCGCTGTGCCGGAGACTCCATCATCGTCCGCCTCCGCGGTGACCGTCACTGTCTGTGATGTTGCCCAGTTGGCCGCAGTGAACGTCAGGCTGGTCGGAGTCACGCTTGCCACAGCCGAGGCACTGCTCGAAGGTGTGAGCGTCACATCCGCGCTCGGTTGCTTGCCAATCGACACCGTATAGGTTGCAGAACTTCCCTCTGTCACCGTAAGTGATAAGGGTGTAGCCACCACCGTCGCCTCGTCACCCGGTGTGAACGACATACTGCTGGTTACGGCCGAACCTTCCAGAACTATGTCTGCCGCCGGGTCGTCCGGTCGAATCAGGTTCGCAATCTGTGTCGCGTCGATCACCGCCCGCACGGAGAAATCATAGGACTTGCTGTTGTCAAGTCCCGTGACAAGATGACTGCGGGTTGTCCCGGAACTACCGGGCACTCGCGACCAGCCATTTGAATAGTCTGTGGCTGTCGACTCCTTATAGCGGTACTCCCAGTAACTGATCGCATCGCGTATCGGCTTATGCGCCGAAGCCGAATCGCCCCAGCTCAGCAACGCACGACCGTCGCCAGCCGCCGACGCGGACAGTGAGGCTGGAGCCTCAGGAGGCGCAAGCCAGGTGAAATAAAAATTATAACTTTGTTGGACCCGGTAATCAGGAAATGTGCGGGCTGCTGCAGTCCCCACCAGCGGATTCGTCGTGTCCCCGTCATGCGTGCAACAGAAAGTGTGCACCTTGCGATGAACTTCCGCAGTGTCATTCGGTGTCCAGACGTTTGTCTGCGGTTTGAAGCCATGTTCCTTAGTAATTGGTTCCACTCTGGCTGTCAGTAAGTGGCTGGTCGCATTCAGGTTGATAATTGAGGGATGCGTGTAAGTTGTGTGCTGCCCGGAAATGATTGTGAATCTGTTGACGTTACGACCCCAACCCGGTCCCTCATGCCCAATGATGACCGGCCGCGCCTCGGCCTCGTCGGATGCCGGTCCCGCGCCTTGCGTGTTCACCGCGCGCACCTGGAAGCGGTACCAGCTTTGCTCGCCCGCGGCCAGGTCGGTGTCGACTTTCAGTCCGCTAACCTCAACCGAACGAGTGAGAGAATTGCTGTTTGCCACCGCCGTCCAAGCGCTGTAGTCGTCCTGACGTATGAGCGTCCCGTTGCTGGTCCGCGCCTCGAATTGGGAGCGGTATTGCCAGCTTGCGGCGTTAGGATCGATGCTGACCCAGAGCAACTCTACCACGCCGTTTGCCGTTGCCTCAGCCCGAAGACGCGTCGGCTTTTTCGGTGTCCCGGTAAGGGGCAAGGTCACCGTAGCCTCGTCCGATGCTTCTCCCTCCCCTACGTCGTTCACCGCTCGTATCTGGAACACGTACTCCGTTCCGTTCGTTAATCCCGTTACCGTGTGACTAGTCGTGCCAGATCCGCTTCCCGTTATGTCTTCCCAAAGATCATCATCGTCGGCAAAGCTTGAATCCGCCTTATGCCTCACCTGATACTTCGTTATGCTTGTGTCATTAGGATTACTCCAACTCAAACTCACTTCCGCGTCCCCACCCGTTGCGCTGAAACCTGTCGGCTTTCCAGGTACTGGCGCCTCCGCCGTGAAAATGATCTTCTGATTGCCAATCACGTGTTCGATGTGGAAGTCATTGTCTCCCAGGGTATTGAGCAGAGTGCCGGAGAATGTCGTCTCGTCTCCCGTCGGGTCGTAGATAGTTCCGGTGAGATTGGCCTTGTCTATAATCAGAGTCCTATGGTAGGTGCTGAACCGGATGCTGAAGTCATTGCTGTAGTTGCTCAGGTTTTCGATTTCTGACCTACTTCCCGTGTAGGAACTGGTACCGGTGGTCACAAAGTTCGGGAGCGAGTTATATTCGCTAAGTGGTGTGTTATCTATGGGCAGTGGGAAAATTTGCCATTTCTCCCCTTCCTCATCAATTTTGATGGATTTGTACCCATCAGCTTGCGGTGTCGTGTCCTGGACAAAATTGAAGCCCGAGACATCCAAACTGCCCGAGGCCGAGATAGTTACCGTGCTTCCGTCATCGGAGAAAGTGAACTTAAGCGTGCGAGGCGTATCGTCGTCCGTTACCGTTATCGTTACCGTTGTGTCCGCTTCGTCGTATCCCCCTCCAGTCGCGTCTAAACTTACAGTTACCGTCTCATCCGAAAAATCAGTGTCGTCTACTGCGCTTACCGTTACATCCTGCGCCGTCGCGTAGTTTGTCGGCGTGAATGTAAGACTCGCGGGCGATACCGTCGCCGCTCCAGTGTCTCCGCTTGTTACCGTTACCGTTACATTCTCAGTAGGTGCTATGTTCAACGCCACACTGAACGTCTCCGCCGCTCCGCCCTCCGTTACCGTTACAGGCGTCCCCGTTAGTGTTAACGCCGCGCTATCGTCGTCATTCACCGTTACCGTTACGTCTGTGTCCGCTTCGTCGTATCCACCTCCAGTCGCGTCTAAACTTACAGTTACCGTCTCATCCGAAAAATCAGCATCGTCTACTGCGCTTACAGTTACATCCTGCGCCGTCGCGTAGTTTGTCGGCGTGAACGTCAAACTCGCGGGAGATACCATCACCGCCCCCGTGTCTCCGCTTGTTACCGTTACCGTTACGTTCTCAGTAGGCGCTATGTTCAACGCCACACTGAACGTCCCCGCCGCTCCTCCCTCCGTTACCGTTACCGGCGTGCCCGTAAGTGTTAACGCCGCGCTCTCCTGCGGTGTCGCCGTCTTCTCGTCTGACGCCGCTCCGTTTCCTTCCGAGTTCACCGCCCTTATCTGGAACACGTACTCTGTTCCGTTCGTTAGCCCCGTTACAGTGTGACTAGTCGTAGCGGATCCGCTTCCCGGTATGTCTTCCCAAAGATCATCACCGCCGGCAAAGCTTGAATCCGCCTTATGCCTCACCTGATACTTCGTTATGCTTGTGTCATTAGGATTACTCCAACTCAAACTTACTTCCGCGTCTCCACCCGTTGCGCTGAAACCTGTAGGCTTCCCAGGTAATGGCACCTGAGGCGCCTCCGTTGTGAAAATGATCTTCTGACTGCCGATTGTGTGTTCGATGTGGAAGTCATTGTCTCCCAGGGTATTGAGCAGAGTGCCCGCGAACGTCACCTCGTCTCCCGTCGGGTCGTAGATGGTTCCGGTGAGATTCGCCTTGTCTATTTGCAAATTATTAACGAGGGTACTGAACCGGATGACGAAATCGTGGCTGTAGTTGCTCAGGGTTTCGATTTTCACATTACCCGTGTAGGAGTTTCTGCCGGTGGTCACAAAGTTCGGCAGCGAGCTATATTCGCTAAGTGGTGTGGTATCCGTCAAATCTGGAAAAATTTGCCATATCTCCGTATCGTCTATCAGTATTCCTCGGTATCCCTCATTTAACGGCGTCGTATCACTAACATAATTGAAGCCCGAGACATCCAGACTGCCCGAGGCCGTAATGGTTACCGTGGTGCCGTCATCGGAGAAGGTGAACTTCAGCGTGCGAGGCGTATCGTCATCCGTTACCGTTACAGCTACATCCTCATCCGAGTCGTTATACCCCCCTCCACTTGCGTCAAGGCTTACCGTTACGCTTTCATCCGCTCCGTCGGCATCGTCTACCGGAGTTACCGTTACATCCTGCGTCGTCGCGTAGTTTGTAGTTGTGAACGTTAATGTTCCGGGTGATACCGTCGCCGCCCCTGTGTCGTCACTTGTTACTGTTACCGTTACCGTTGCCGTAGGCTCCGCGCTTAACTTCACACTGAACGTTCCGACCGCTCCTCCCTCCGTTATGTTTACAGGAGTTCCCGTAAGTTCTAACGTCGTATCCTCATCATCCGTTACCGTTACAGCTACATCCTCATCCGAGTCGTTATACCCTCCTCCACTTGCGTCTAGGCTTACCGTTACGCTCTCATCCAACGCGTCGTTATCGTCTACTGGCGTTACCGTTACGTCCTGCGTCGTCGCGTAGTTTGCCACAGTGAACGTCAAACTACCGGGTGATACCGTCGCCGCTCCTGTGTCGTCGCTTGTTACTGTTACCGTTACCGTTGCCGTCGGCTCCGCGCTTAACTTCACACTGAATGTCCCGGCCGCTCCTCCCTCCGTTATGTTTACGGGCGTTCCCGTAAGTTCTAACGTCGTATCCTCATCATCCGTTACCGTTACAGCTACATCCTCATCCGAGTCGTTATACCCCCCTCCACTTGCGTCTAGGCTTACCGTTACATTCTCATCCAACGCGTCGTTATCATCTACCGGCGTTACCGTTACGTCCTGCGTCGTCGCGTAGTTTGCCACAGTGAACGTTAATGTCCCGGGTGATACCGTCGCCGCTCCCGTGTCGTCGCTTGTTACCGTTACAGTTACCGTTGCCGTTGGCTCCGCGCTTAACTTCACGCTGAACGTTCCCGCGTTTCCTCCCTCTACTACAGTTACCGGAGTTCCACTTAACGATAATGTCGTATCCTCATCATCCGTTACCGTTACAGCTACATCCTCATCCGAGTCGTTATAGCCCCCTCCACTTGCGTCAAGACTTACCGTTACATTCTCATCCAACGCGTCGTTATCATCCACTGGCGTTACAGTTACGTCCTGCGTGGTCGCGTAGTTTGTAGTTGTGAACGTTAATGTCCCGGGTGATACCGTCGCCGCTCCTGTATCGTCACTTGTTACCGTTACCGTTACCGTTGCCGTTGGCTCAGCGCTTAACCTCACGCTGAACGTACCCGCGTTTCCTCCCTCTACTACAGTTACCGGAGTTCCTGTTAACGATAATGTCGTATCCTCATCATCCGTTACCGTTACAGCTACATCCTCATCCGAGTCGTTATACCCGCCTCCACTTGCGTCTAGGCTTACCGTTACATTCTCATCCAACGCGTCGTTATCATCCACTGGCGTTACTGTTACGTCCTGCGTCGTCGCGTAGTTTGTAGTTGTGAACGTTAATGTCCCGGGTGATACCGTCGCCGCTCCTGTATCGTCACTTGTTACCGTTACCGTTACCGTTGCCGTTGGCTCCGCGCTTAACCTCACGCTGAACGTACCCGCGTTTCCTCCCTCTACTACAGTTACCGGAGTTCCTGTTAACGATAATGTCGTATCCTCATCATCCGTTACCGTTACAGCTACATCCTCATCCGAGTCGTTATACCCCCCTCCACTTGCGTCAAGGCTTACCGTTACGCTCTCATCCAACGCGTCGTTATCATCCACTGGCGTTACCGTTACATCCTGAGTGGTCGCGTAGTTTGCCACAGTGAACGTCAATGTTCCGGGCGATACCGTCGCCGCCCCTGTGTCGTCGCTTGTTACCGTTACCGTTACTGTTGCCGTTGGCTCAGCGCTTAACTTCACACTGAATGTCCCAGCCGCTCCTCCCTCCGTTACGCTTACAGGCGTACCCGCAAGTTCTAACGTCGTATCCTCATCATCCGTTACCGTTACAGCTACATCCTCATCCGAGTCGTTATAGCCCCCTCCACTTGCGTCAAGGCTTACCGTTACATTCTCATCCAACGCGTCGTTATCATCCACTGGCGTTACCGTTACGTCCTGCGTCGTCGCGTAGTTTGTAGTTGTGAACGTTAATGTCCCGGGTGATACCGTCACCGCTCCCGTGTCGTCGCTTGTTACCGTTACAGTTACTGTTGCCGTTGGCTCAGCGCTTAACTTCACACTGAATGTCCCGGCCGCTCCTCCCTCCGTTATGTTTACAGGAGTTCCCGTAAGTTCTAACGTCGTATCCTCATCATCCGTTACCGTTACAGCTACATCCTCATCCGAGTCGTTATACCCGCCTCCACTTGCGTCCAGACTTACAGTTACATTCTCATCCAACGCGTCGTTATCATCTACCGGCGTTACAGTTACGTCCTGAGTGGTCGCGTAGTTTGTAGTTGTGAACGTTAATGTTCCGGGTGATACCGTCGCCGCTCCCGTGTCGTCACTTGTTACCGTTACAGTTACCGTTGCCGTTGGCTCAGCGCTTAAACTCACACTGAACGTCCCGGCCGCTCCTCCCTCCGTTATGTTTACGGGCGTACCCGCAAGTTCTAACGTCGTATCCTCATCATCCGTTACCGTTACAGCTACATCCTCATCCGAGTCGTTATAGCCCCCTCCACTTGCGTCCAGACTTACAGTTACGCTCTCATCCAACGCGTCGTTATCATCCACTGGCGTTACAGTTACGTCCTGCGTCGTCGCGTAGTTTGCCACAGTGAACGTCAAACTACCGGGTGATACCGTCGCCGCTCCTGTGTCGTCGCTTGTTACCGTTACCGTTACTGTTGCCGTAGGCTCAGCGCTTAACTTCACACTAAACGTACCGGCCGCTCCTCCCTCCGTTACGCTTACAGGCGTACCCGTAAGTTCTAACGTCGTATCCTCATCATCCGTTACCGTTACAGCTACATCCTCATCCGAGTCGTTATATCCTCCCCCACTTGCGTCAAGGCTTACCGTTACGCTCTCATCCAACGCGTCGTTATCATCCACTGGCGTTACCGTTACGTCCTGAGTGGTCGCGTAGTTTGTAGTTGTGAACGTTAATGTCCCGGGTGATACCGTCGCCGCTCCCGTGTCGTCGCTTGTTACCGTTACCGTTACTGTTGCCGTTGGCTCAGCGCTTAACCTCACACTAAACGTACCGGCCGCTCCTCCCTCCGTTACGCTTACAGGCGTACCCGCAAGTTCTAACGTCGTATCCTCATCATCCGTTACCGTTACAGCTACATCCTCATCCGAGTCGTTATATCCTCCCCCACTTGCGTCAAGGCTTACCGTTACATTCTCATCCAACGCGTCGTTATCGTCTACCGGCGTTACCGTTACATCCTGAGTGGTCGCGTAGTTTGTAGTTGTGAACGTTAATGTTCCGGGTGATACCGTCGCCGCCCCTGTGTCGTCGCTTGTTACTGTTACAGTTACTGTTGCCGTTGGCTCAGCGCTTAACTTCACACTAAACGTCCCGGCCGCTCCTCCCTCCGTTACGCTTACAGGCGTACCCGCAAGTTCTAAGGTCGTATCCTCATCATCCGTTACCGTTACAGCTACATCCTCATCCGCATCGTTATAGCCCCCTCCACTTGCGTCCAGGCTTACCGTTACATTCTCATCCAACGCGTCGTTATCATCTACCGGCGTTACCGTTACGTCCTGAGTGGTCGCGTAGTTTGTAGTTGTGAACGTTAATGTCCCGGGTGATACCGTCGCCGCTCCTGTATCGTCACTTGTTACCGTTACCGTTACCGTTGCCGTTGGCTCCGCGCTTAACTTCACACTAAACGTCCCGGCCGCTCCTCCCTCCGTTACGCTTACAGGCGTACCCGCAAGTTCTAAGGTCGTATCCTCATCATCCGTTACCGTTACAGCTACATCCTCATCCGAGTCGTTATACCCTCCTCCACTTGCGTCTAGACTTACCGTTACATTCTCATCCAACGCGTCGTTATCGTCTACCGGCGTTACCGTTACATCCTGAGTGGTCGCGTAGTTTGCCACAGTGAACGTTAATGTCCCGGGTGATACAGTCGCCGCTCCTGTGTCGTCGCTTGTTACTGTTACAGTTACTGTTGCCGTTGGCTCAGCGCTTAACTTCACACTGAACGTCCCGGCCGCTCCTCCCTCCGTTATGTTTACGGGCGTACCCGCAAGTTCTAAGGTCGTATCCTCATCATCCGTTACCGTTACAGCTACATCCTCATCCGAGTCGTTATAGCCCCCTCCACTTGCGTCCAGACTTACAGTTACGCTCTCATCCAACGCGTCGTTATCATCCACTGGCGTTACAGTTACGTCCTGCGTCGTCGCGTAGTTTGCCACAGTGAACGTCAAACTACCGGGTGATACCGTCGCCGCTCCTGTGTCGTCGCTTGTTACCGTTACCGTTACCGTTGCCGTTGGCTCAGCGCTTAACTTCACACTGAACGTCCCGGCCGCTCCTCCCTCCGTTATGTTTACGGGCGTACCCGCAAGTTCTAACGTCGTATCCTCATCATCCGTTACCGTTACAGCTACATCCTCATCCGAGTCGTTATATCCTCCCCCACTTGCGTCAAGGCTTACCGTTACGCTCTCATCCAACGCGTCGTTATCATCCACTGGCGTTACAGTTACGTCCTGCGTCGTCGCGTAGTTTGCCACAGTGAACGTCAATGTTCCGGGCGATACCGTCGCCGCTCCCGTGTCGTCGCTTGTTACTGTTACAGTTACTGTTGCCGTTGGCTCCGCGCTTAACCTCACGCTGAACGTTCCCGCGTTTCCTCCCTCTACTACAGTTACCGGAGTTCCACTTAACGATAACGTCGTATCCTCATCATCCGTTACCGTTACAGCTACATCCTCATCCGAGTCGTTATACCCCCCTCCACTTGCGTCAAGACTTACCGTTACACTCTCATCCAACGCGTCGTTATCGTCTACCGGCGTTACAGTTACGTCCTGCGTCGTCGCGTAGTTTGCCACAGTGAACGTTAATGTCCCGGGTGAGACCGTCGCCGCCCCTGTGTCGTCACTTGTTACCGTTACAGTTACCGTTGCCGTTGGCTCGGCGCTTAACTTCACACTGAATGTCCCGGCCGCTCCTCCCTCCGTTATGTTTACAGGCGTACCCGTAAGTTCTAACGTCGTATCCTCATCATCCGTTACCGTTACAGCTACATCCTCATCCGAGTCGTTATACCCCCCTCCACTTGCGTCCAGACTTACCGTTACGCTCTCATCCAACGCGTCGTTATCGTCTACTGGCGTTACCGTTACGTCCTGAGTGGTCGCGTAGTTTGTAGTTGTGAACGTTAATGTCCCGGGTGATACCGTCGCCGCTCCTGTGTCGTCACTTGTTACCGTTACAGTTACCGTTGCCGTTGGCTCCGCGCTTAACCTCACGCTGAACGTTCCGGCCGCTCCTCCCTCCGTTATGTTTACAGGAGTTCCCGTAAGTTCTAACGTCGTATCCTCATCATCCGTTACCGTTACAGCTACATCCTCATCCGAGTCGTTATACCCTCCTCCACTTGCGTCCAGACTTACCGTTACACTCTCATCCAACGCGTCGTTATCGTCTACCGGCGTTACAGTTACGTCCTGAGTGGTCGCGTAGTTTGCCACAGTGAACGTTAATGTCCCGGGTGATACAGTCGCCGCTCCTGTGTCGTCACTTGTTACCGTTACAGTTACTGTTGCCGTCGGCTCGGCGCTTAACTTCACACTGAATGTTCCCGCGTTTCCTCCCTCCGTTATGTTTACAGGCGTTCCCGTAAGTTCTAACGTCGTATCCTCGTCATCCGTTACCGTTACAGCTACATCCTCATCCGAGTCGTTATACCCGCCTCCACTTGCGTCCAGGCTTACCGTTACATTCTCATCCAACGCGTCGTTATCATCTACCGGCGTTACAGTTACATCCTGCGTCGTCGCGTAGTTTGTAGTTGTGAACGTCAATGTCCCGGGTGATACCGTCGCCGCTCCTGTATCGTCACTTGTTACTGTTACCGTTACTGTTGCCGTTGGCTCCGCGCTTAACCTCACGCTGAACGTTCCCGCGTTTCCTCCCTCTACTACAGTTACCGGAGTTCCACTTAACGATAACGTCGTATCCTCATCATCCGTTACCGTTACAGCTACATCCTCATCCGAGTCGTTATACCCGCCTCCACTTGCGTCTAGACTTACCGTTACATTCTCATCCAACGCGTCGTTATCGTCTACTGGCGTTACAGTTACATCCTGCGTCGTCGCGTAGTTTGCCACAGTGAACGTCAATGTTCCGGGTGATACCGTCGCCGCTCCCGTGTCGTCGCTTGTTACCGTTACCGTTACTGTTGCCGTTGGCTCCGCGCTTAACTTCACACTGAACGTCCCGGCCGCTCCTCCCTCCGTTACGCTTACAGGCGTACCCGTAAGTTCTAACGTCGTATCCTCATCATCCGTTACCGTTACAGCTACATCCTCATCCGAGTCGTTATACCCGCCTCCACTTGCGTCCAGACTTACAGTTACGCTCTCATCCAACGCGTCGTTATCATCCACTGGCGTTACAGTTACATCCTGAGTGGTCGCGTAGTTTGTAGTTGTGAACGTTAATGTTCCGGGTGAGACCGTCGCCGCTCCCGTGTCGTCACTTGTTACTGTTACCGTTACCGTTGCCGTTGGCTCAGCGCTTAACCTCACACTGAATGTCCCGGCCGCTCCTCCCTCCGTTATGTTTACGGGCGTTCCCGTAAGTTCTAACGTCGTATCCTCGTCATCCGTTACCGTTACAGCTACATCCTCATCCGAGTCGTTATATCCTCCTCCAGTAGCGTCAAGACTTACCGTTACGCTCTCATCCAACGCGTCGTTATCGTCTACCGGCGTTACAGTTACATCCTGCGTCGTCGCGTAGTTTGCCACAGTGAACGTTAATGTTCCGGGTGAGACCGTCGCCGCTCCTGTGTCGTCACTTGTTACCGTTACCGTTACTGTCCCTGTGGGCACTTCATTTAACGCTACCCTGAACGTTCCCGCTGCACCTCCCTCCGTTAACGTTACGGGCGTCCCCGTCAGCGCTAATGTCGCATTATCATCATCCGTTACCGTTACAGCTACATCCTCATCCGCATCGTTATATCCGCCTCCCGTTGCGTCCAGGCTTACCGTTACGCTCTCATCCAACGCGTCGTTATCGTCTACCGGCGTTACAGTTACGTCCTGCGCCGTCGCGTAGTTTGCCACAGTGAACGTCAACGTTCCGGGTGATACCGTCGCCGCTCCCGTGTCGTCGCTTGTTACCGTTACCGTTACCGTCTCCGTCGGCTCCGCGCTCAAACTCACACTGAAGGTCCCCACTGCACCTCCCTCCGTTACCGTTACCGGAGTTCCCGTCAGCGCTAATGTCGCGGTATCATCGTCGTTGACTGCTACAGCTACATCTGTGTCCGCTCCGTCGTATCCGCCTCCAGAAGCGTTCAAACTTACCGTTACGCTCTCATCCAACGCGTCGTTATCATCTACCGGCGTTACAGTTACGTCCTGTGCCGTTGAATAGTTTGTGGGCGTAAACGTAAGACTGCTCGGTGATACTGTCGCCGCTCCGGTGTCATTGCTCGTTACCGTTATCGTCACATTCCCCGTCGGCGCTTCACTCAACGCCACACTGAACGTCCCGGCCGCTCCGCCCTCCGTTAACGTTACTGGGGTGCCTGTTAGTGTTAACGGCTCCGGTACCGTGATCCTGATCGGAGAGGTCCAAGAACCATATGCGGCCACACCCGGTCCTCCGCTGCATGGGGCATTACCACCAGCGTAGGTAACGCTGATTTCGTACTCCCCTGGATCCAGTACTGGTTCTCCAAAAAATCCATCCAGAGGAAACACTAGTGTTCTTGCTCCGCCGTAAATTTCGTAAGAACCTGCGTCGGCATCCTTATCGTTCGTATCCCAAGCTATTCCCCCCGTAGTCTTCCTGTAGACAACTTCATATATGTAGGGCTCTCCGGAAACCGTCGAACATATGGGATCATCCCAATCCCAACTTACACTGATCTTGTCAAACCCGGAAAGTCCCAACGTTACATTTGTTGGTGGATGAACAAATCTGCCAGCAGCATTGGGGCCTGGCAATGGCGTCGGTGCCGCCGTTAGCACATCGCTCGCCGCTCCGCTTACGTTACCATTCACCGCCCTTACCTGGAACGCATAGGTCGTTCCAAATGTCAGATTTGTTATAAGATGATTCCTTGTGCTGGAACCGCTACCTGGAATATCCACCCAACTATCTAAGGATGTGAAGCTCGTTCCAGCCTTATGCCTTACCTGATACTTCGTTATGTTGGGGTTATTCGGGTTTCTCCAGTTTAATTGGGCTTGACCGTTAAAACCGAGTCCAGACACTCCCACGGTGAAATGATCAGGCTTGGCGGGTACGGACTGCGCTTTCGCGTATTGAGCCCCCGAGGTCAAAAACAAAAGAAATACTGCCACAAGGGAAAATACGACAAACGAGTCGACTATACATCTAAAACCACGTCTAATCGTCCGGATCGCTTTGGTTTTGGCAATCATATTATTAACAACTAACCTAGTTAGTCCTTACTTTTCAGAAATACTCCCGTACTCCCAAATATGTCTTGCGTATAGATTACAGCCATGGTACGCGTACCGGGGTTGAATTTTTTGGGCTTTTCTTTGAACTTAAAAAGGTTTGTCATATAAATCCCCTTGGAAATTCGTTTTCCGTGGGTTTTCTATCTAAAACCTTTTACTTTTACCGGGCGGAAAACACCGCAATTTAATATACAAGAAGCCGTGAAATAACCCAACGTACTTCTGAACATTGTCATTATGAGCACTTGTTCGCCTCCATAAAATCTGAGAACTGAACATTTTATGTCCGAAGACTGTATCCAGCAACGGTTTAAAATAGTGCAATGTGGCAGGTTCGTAATGCAAATACAACCTTCCACCTTCCTTTAATACTCGTCCCATTTTTATTATTGCTCTTACTGCCATGTAAGTCAAGCAATACTTTTCGGACATGCTCCCCATATTCTCAACAGTGTCAAGATATATATATACGGAGATCGGGAAATCGGTCGTTTATCTGGTTGCGCCACTCATTTTTACCTTCGTCTGGAAATCGTATTATAGTTAAAGGAAGTCCCTTCGGCACTCATACCTATGGGAACATGGAAATTCCGCACGTTGCTAAAGGAAGGTTCTAAGTAAACCAGGTCAATGCGATTGTTATTAATATCACTAGCCGAGGCAAATTGCCGTGGCGGAAGATTGCCTTTGACCGGACGTTCTAATTTCTGGGGGGGGGGGGGGGGGCATGCTTATCCGAACTAAACAAAATTGCAATTAACGAACTCATAATTTATTATGCCCCGAAAACACCTTAAATCCTACCGCTCGCTTGACCAAGGGATTTGCTCTTAGTCTTTTTTGAGGGTTGGGGGATATGACGAATCTATATGCTATTTTACTCTCAATTACCGTCGGCATCCAATTTATGGCTTTGTAAAACCACATGCCTTCGGGAAAGATGCTTCTATAGAATCGTAAAAGCAAACACAACCTGTTTCCGTAACTTTGAATGTTCATAAGACTCATAGTTCTGTTCACCGTGGTTCCTATTGTCGAACTCGCGATACTCATAAAGGCTGGGAACGTAATCGGGCTTTGGCCCACAATGTCGATAGTGATTGGTACGGGAATTCTTGGAGCCGCGTTGGCAAAAAGTCAAGGAACGCAAATCGTAACCAGAATCAGAAGAGAACTTGCCGAGGGAAGAATGCCCAAGGAAAGCCTTATAAACGCTTTTTTGATACTGGCGGGCGGGATGGTACTTCTAACTCCGGGATTTGTTACCGATCTTTTAGGTTTTTCCCTTCTCATTCCAGTTACAAGAAAATGGTTTGCTAGCGAACTCAAAAGCAAACTTCAAAAAATGCGCAGGGAGAATTCTCCAAGCGAAACCATAACGATGCGTTGAGATAAAAAAACCGCTAATGTAGCGGTTTAGAAGACGAGACCTAATTTTTTCCGAAAATAGACCTGGCTATTATCATTTTGTGTATTTCGTTTGTGCCTTCGTATATTTCGCCGACTTTGGAATCTCTGTATATCTCCTCAACCTTGTATGTGGAAGAATCGTGGGCAAGTTCCACCATAAGACCCAGACCTCCGAATATTTGAACCGCATCCCGGGCCATCGTAACGCTTATTTCCGAACCGTAATATTTCGCGGCAGAGGTCTCAAAGGTCGGAAAAGAATCTCCGTTGTCGAGACAAAGAGCGCTTTTAAGATAAAGGTTTCTCGCGTTTTCTATCTCCACCGCCCTCTGGGCCAAAAGAAACTGCCAGTATTGAAACTGGCTTATTTTCTTTCCGAAAGCCTCTCTTTTATTCATAAAATCGACGCACTCGTCAAAAGCCGATTGCGCCATCCCAACTCCGCTTGCTCCAATTCCCGTCCTTCCGTAAAGAAGCGCTCCGACGGCTATTCGAAGACCTTCCCCCTCTTCCCCTATAAGGTTTTCAAGCGGAACTTGAACGTTATCAAAATATATGTCGTAGGTAAGTTCCCCTCTGTTTCCGAGTTTTTTGTCGGGCTCGCCAACCGAACACCCCGGCGAATCGAGATCGACCACTATCATTACGGATTTGCCGTCCGCTTTCGCTAGAAGAGTTACGAAATCCGCCACTCCGGCGTTTGTTATGTAACGCTTCTGGCCGTTTATCACGTACCTTCCTCCTTCCCTCCGCGCCTCGGTGACAAGAGATTCCGTCCTTACGTCCGAACCCGATTGAGGTTCGGTCATAGCAAACGACGCCACGGACTCTCCCGAAAGAGCCGGAGCCAGATACTTTTCCTTTATGCGTGGCGAACCCATTGCGAGGGTTTTTCCCGAGAGCAGAAAGTGGGCGTTTACGGTTCCCGCGACGCTTGCGCTTATGTAAGCGAGTTCTTCCGCCATCACCGCGGCTCCGCAAGCCGGGTAGGAAAGACCCAGTCCCCCGTCTTCTTTTGAAAACGGAATTCCGAAAAACCCTTCATCCGCCATTTTTTTAAATAGCCGCGCGGGAAAATTTTCGTTTCTCTCGCTTCTCTCTCCAATCTCCCGGGCCAAGGGAAAGACTTCCTTTTCGGCAAAAGCTCTTACCCTTTTTCTTATCTCCCTTGTTTCCTCGGGGAAAAAATGCTCTTTGTAAAGTTTTGCCTGCATTCTCTCGGGCAATTTTCTCATCTTGTTTGACTCCCGGCGATAATGAATTTTTCCAGAAAAATTTAAAGCCGCCGTGAAAAAATGTAACCAGAGAGAAAACAAATGTTAAAAGCGCGCTCTCAAAACTTTTAGAAAAAAAGGGGAAGTTTTTGAAACTTTAGGTGTCGTCGAATTTTTACCCAAACATGCGGAAATTCGAGTAAGCTTTGAGAAAGGAGGTAACAGTTGTCTTCAAAAGCGGTTGTTCTGCCTTACTGGTCGGATGTAAAAAAAGAGGATCTAGTTTATTTTTCCAAGCTGGCCGAGGATCTCGGGTATCACTCCGTCTGGGTTCCCGAAATGTGGGGACGAGACGCGTTTTCTTTAATATCCTTCATGGTATCGGCGACGAAAAGGATAAAGCTCGCCACGGGCGTTATATCCGTATACGGAAGAAGCCCGGCCATAATCGCCCAGACGGCGGCCACCTTAGACGAGTATAGCGAGGGAAGACTTATTCTGGGCTTGGGAATGAGCAACTCTTACTTAAACGAAAATTGGCACGGCGTTAAGTTTGAAAGACCCCTTAGAAGAACTCTCGAGTGCACAGAGATAATAAGAACGGTACTTTCCGGAAAGAGAGTGAACTATGACGGGGAAATCTTCAAACTTAAAAACTTCAAGCTTCTTTTCAGCCCTCAAAGAAGCGACATACCTATTTACATAGCGGCTATGGGACCGAAAAATATTGAGATGACCTCTCGAATCGCAGACGGATGGATTCCGTATCTCTGTCCGGCAAGCTTCATAAACGAAGTCAGGGAAAGATTCGCGGTCGCCGAAAAAACTATAACCGCGGCTCCGTTTCTCCCCGCTCTGGTCTCCGAAAACGAAAATGAATCCAGAGAAATCGTAAGGGAATTTATCGCTATGTACGTATGCTCGATGGGGGATTATTACCAAAAAGTGGTAAGCGGCTACGGATTCGCGGACGAAGCCGCAAAAGCCCGAAAACTGTGGCGGGAGAACAAAGCGGAAGCCGTAAAATCCATAAGCGACGATCTGGTCGAACTCGTTTCCGTAAGCGGGTCCCCGGAGAATGGAAGAGAAAAACTCAAAAGATTTTTAAAAAACTCCGATATCCCGATTCTGATGTTTCCCTACAGAGCCTCGCGGGAACAAATAATTTTTTCCATGAAAGCGCTTTCGGAATGAAGACGCGATCGCCCGTTTAGGGTCAGGTCTTGAAATAAAACCGGGTTTTTATTATAATAGTTCGTATGGCGCGACCTCTTAGAGTCGAATACCCGGGAGCCGTTTACTATGTCTCCTCTTTTGGGAACCGAGGACAGAGCGTGTTTCAGAGCTCTACCGACGGCACCGTCTGGATAGAGGTGCTTGAAGGGGTATGCAAAAGGTTTGAGTGTCGCTGTCTTGGTTACTGCCTTATGTCCGACGGTTACCATCTTATTATCGAGACAAGGCATGCTAATCTCTCAAAATCCATAAGACAGCTAAACGGCGTATACACGCAACGTTCAAACAGGGCTAACAACACGGAAGGTCATGTTTTTCGCGGAAGATACAAAGCCATCGCGGTGCAGAGAGAAAAATACCTTTTACCTCTAATCGCGTACATTTTTCTTTTGCCCCTTCACGCGGGCTTCGTAAAGCATCCAAGCCAGTTTAAGTGGAGCAGCTGCAGATATATTTATGGAAAGGACGATCCGCCGCGACATATCGATCTTGAGTGGTTCTCGCGAGATTTTTCGGCGGACAGCGAGAAATTCGACGAATTTCTCGAGCAAAACCGCCTGCAGGACGTAATTTCCGAAACAAGAAAACAGATATATCTCGGAGACGATGAATTCATAGAAAACGTTCAGAAAAAATCCGTTAAAAACTCTCAGACGAAGGAAATTCCGAAGCGTCAGATCACAAAACCCGTATCAAGCGTCTTAAACGGCTTCATCGAAGACGGGTGCGAAAGGACCGAAGCCATAGCGAAAACCTACCTCACCGGAGATTATACGTTGCGGGAAGTCGCAGAGAGCGTCTCCACTCACTATTCGGTCGTAAGCAAAATCGTAAGCGAGTATGAAAAAAACCTCGCTCGATCCGGGTAAAACTTCAAGCGGCGAGAACCCGTTTCGAAAGACTTTCCACTTCCTCAACCATCGCCTCTATAATATCAAACCCCGACTGCCAGAAATTCGGATCGTTTATATCCACTCCAAAAACGCGGAGTAGCTCCTCCGGCGAACGGCTTCCGCCCGAGCGAAGAAGTTTCATATAGTCCGGAACGAAACTACGCCCTCGCTCGAGAAACATCTTGTAGAGCGCAAGAGTAAGCAACTCTCCAAACGAGTAGGCGTAGCAGTAAAAAGGAGAATGTATAAAATGCGGTATGTAAAGCCACCAGTAGGAGTAATTGTCCGTGAGAGTGACCGAATCGGCAAACATTTCCCCGTTTGCCTCTATCCACAACTCATTTACTCTTTCCGTAGAAAGTTCCCCCTCCTTTCTTCTTTCTCGATGAAGCGCCTGCTCAAACCTTGTAAGCACGGCCTGTCTGAAAACCGTGGCCATTATATCCTCCAGTTTTTCGGCGACTAAAACGAGTTTGCCTTCTTCTTTTTTCTCCGCCTCCTTAAGCTTGTGAAAAACCAGCATTTCGGCGAAAACGCTTGCGGTCTCCGCGGTGGTAAGTGGAGTGTGAGCCTGAAAATAACCCTGTCGTCTCGAGAGATACTGATGCACCCCGTGACCGAGTTCATGGGCCAGAATCATCACGTCTCTCGGCTTGCCCGTGTAATTCATAAATACGTAAGGATGAACTTCGGGCACGGTGCCGTGACTGAACGCGCCGCCTCTTTTTCCGTCTTTAAGTTCGGCGTCTATCCAGTTTTTTTCAAAAAACAAAGACGCCGTTTCCCTCATCTCGGAAGAAAATTCTCCGAACGATTCAAGCACGATTTTTCTCGCTTCGCTCCACGGCACCTGTTTTTTTTCGGAACTTAGAGGACAATATCGATCATAGTCGTAAAATTTACGGTATCCGAGAAGCTTTCTCTTGAGCCGATAGTACCTTCTTACCAGTTCGAAGTTCCGCTCGCAGGATTGAAGAAGCGCGTCCACGGCGCCGTGGGAAATCTCGTTGCTCATATGACGCGCCGCCATGGGATGTTCGTAATTTCTCAGCCTGTCGTCTATCGAGTGATCGTTCACAAGAGTATTGAAAATATAGGTAAGCACGCGGGAATTGATTTTAAGTCCCTCCGTAAGACCCGCCCACGCCGCTTTTCTTTTCTTTCTGTCCGGATCGTATAGAAGCGATAGAGTGCGAGTTTGACTTAATTTCTCGGTTTTGCCCGAGATTCTCACCCTGAATTCAATATTGTTCACGACTTCGTCAAACAGTCTTGAGAAGGCTTTGTTTCCGGTGTTTGATTTTTCCTGAACTATTTTTTCCTCGGGTTCTGAAAGCGTATGATCGACATACTGTCTTTCCCGCTTTAGAAAATGCCGATATTTCGAGAGCTTCGGATGATCTAAAAGCTTTTTCGCCCGTTTTTTCGGGACTGCCACCCATTCAACGTAAAAGAAAATAAATCTTTTATTAATCTCCGTCGCCCTTTGCTGCGCCGCCGCTTTAAAAGCTCCGATTTTCCGGTCGCGGGTATCGGAGGCGAAAAGAAGATAAGCAAAAGAGAGCACTTTGGCGATTTCCTCGGACAAACCTTCAAGCTCCCCGACGGCCCGCAGGAGTTTGCTCGGGGTAAGCGAGGGAGACTTGATCTCGCCGCGGTATTTTTTTTCAAACGCTTCGGCGCGCGAAGATATGCTCTCAAAATCCTTCTCTATGCGAACGTCGGAAATTCCCCGGTAAAGATCTTCAAGATTCCATTTCGCCGTTTCCGTTTTCATCATACGTTTCTCCAAAATTTATCCTCGGACTAAAAAGAATTTACTCCTCAAGCGAATATATATTCTCAAGCGTTCTTCCCCTGCCCATATAATCCATTCCGTATCCCACGAGAAATCCCGCGTTCATACGAAATCCCAAATAGTCGACAGATGCGCCTTTGCTTCGCTTTTCCCTTTTGTCCACAAGCGCGCATACCCGAAGCGAAGCGGGATTTTTCGATTTTATGTGCCGAAACAGAAATTCGGTCGTTTTCGAAGTGTCGATTAAATCTTCGACGATTATCACGTCCCTTCGGGACAGTTCGCATTCTATGTCCCTTAGAAGCTCAAGTCTCCCCGGTCGTGTTTTGTCCCGGTAACTTGAAACCCTTAGAAACCGCTTTTCCGCGGGGATGGTAATTCGCGCGGCGAGATCTTCGAAAAAGCGACGCGCTCCCAGAAGAACGCAGATCAAAACGGGAGTCTTTCCCTCGTAATCGTTCGAGATTTTCTTGGCAAGTTCGAAAACAGCCTTCTCTATATCGTTTTTCGAAAGAACTTTTTTAAGACACAGCCCTTCAATGATTTCAGTCCGTCCGGCGAAAGCCTCTCCAATTTCCAGATTTTCCTCAAGTTCCGGACAAAGTTCAACCACGGAATCTCTTAGAAATTCCCGTTCGTAAACATCGGAATCGACTACCCTTCCGTTCCAAACAAGAATGTCGAGATCTATTTCCCTGGGACCGTACCGGTTTCCATTCTCCACCCTTCCGAGAGTTTTTTCCACTTTTTTAAGAAAGACTTTGAGTCGTTTATCGCTAAAACGAGTTTCGGCCAGCAGGGAACCGTTTAGAAAATCCCGCTGTTTTTGAGGTCCTATGGGTTTTGTTCTCGTGAATTTCGACACCGAGAGAATGCGCAGTTCCTGTTTTAGCAGTTGTTTCGCGGCGGCGATATTTTTTTCGGGAGATATATTGGAACCAACTCCTATTATCACTTTATTCAAACTTCGCCACCTTACCAAAAAATTAAAATCCGCGATTGTATCCGTACGAATTACATTAAAATCTCTCGCAAGTCGCAAGAACCCGTCTTAACGCGGTTTTTTAAAACTTTATCGGAATTCCTTACCCCAGCCTCAAAAGAAGAAAACTTTACCTTGCCATATCCCTAATCCCCTCGCCTTTGCCTCGTTTCAATCACCGAAACCGAGTCGGCGAAGCGAAGCGCCGCCGGCTTTTCCACTTTTACCAACACTTCTTCAACTTTGGCGTTTTCAAAAACTATGTCGCATATCCCCCCCGCGACTCTCTCAAGCAGATTAAAATCGTTTCCCTCAACGAAGCCGATAATTTTTTTGTTTATGGACTTATAGTCGACCGTATCTTTTATGTCGTCGGTTACGGAAGATTTTTCGCCGTCGAAAAAAATACTTACGTTTATAACCAGGTCCTGTTTGACTTCTTTTTCCCAGTCGTAAATTCCTATTACGGTTCTAAGCCTTAGATTCTCTATTTTTATTATCATCGCGTTTTCTTAGTTAAGACTCCCTCCCCCGTCAACGAAAAGACACTCTCCCGTTACGTAATCATTTTCCAAAAGATAGTTAAAGGCGTCGATTATGTTCTCAATCGAACCCGCGCGCCCCATCGGGGTGCGAAGCGCGATTCCCGCAAGATAATCCTCGCCATGTCCCGGGGGAGGTAGAATAACCCCCGGACACACCGCGTTAACTCTGAAGTCGGGAGCGAGTTCTTTTGCGAGCATCCTGGTCAAATGGTAAAGGCTTTTTTTACTCAGATTGTAGGCGAAGTGTCGCGTCGGAGTTTTTTTAATCCTCGTATCGAGAAAATTCACGATCAATCCTCCTTCTGTCTCTCTGGAAAAAGATTGCGAGAGGAAAAACGGCGCCTTGAGATTTATCGAAAGATCCGTTTCCAGAAATTCCGGCGTAACGTCGGAAAAACTGACATCCTCGAAAATCGACGCGTTGTTAACCAGAACGCAAAGCCCGTCGAAGCTTTTTAAAACTTCGGGAATAAGCTTTACCACGGTTTCAGGAGACGAGAAGTCGCATCTGAAAAGTTCGCATCTGGCTCCGGTGCGAACGATAATATCCCGAGTTTCCAAAGCGTCTTGTTCCGAACGATTGTAATGAAGCGCGATATCGTAGCCTCTTTGCGCGAGGTTTAAGCAGATGGCTTTTCCTATTCTCACCGCTGCTCCTGTAACCAAAGCCGCCTTCTTCATTTTGCTTGAAAAGTGGCGGTTGCGATATCGCGAAATACTTCCGAGGACCGCCTTTAGGAATATATTGATATATTATTCCCATTGTTTAATATAAGTAAACTTAAGAATGGTTCGCGCAGGCGAAATCCCGACCGTCGTTTCATGTAAATCCGCTTCGCGTTACAATGATTTTTGATTTTTCTATGCGGATTTTTCCCAGAGGATGAAGATTTGAAAAACGTTGTAATCAACTGCATAAGAACGCTCGCCATGGATGCCGTGGAGAAAGCCAAGTCGGGTCATCCGGGAACTCCGATGAGTTTGGCTCCCGCGGCGTTTGTGATTTTCGACAAGTTTTTAAAACATAATCCGAAAAATCCGCGCTGGCCCAACCGCGACCGTTTCGTTCTTTCGGCCGGACACGCTTCCATGCTTCTTTACTCCTCTCTGTTTGTAAACGGATATGACATCTCGATTGAAGATATAAAGAAATTCCGCACTCTTCACAGTCGCTGTCCCGGGCATCCGGAGTTCGGAATTACCGAGGGAGTCGAGACCACTACCGGACCGCTTGGACAAGGGTTGTCAAATTCGGTGGGGATGGCTGTGGCCGGCAAGTGGCTTTCCGGGCATTTCAATCGCCCCGGCCATAATATAATAGATTACCGCGTTTACTCGATTTGCAGCGACGGCGATCTTATGGAAGGTATTTCCTCCGAAGCCGCTTCCATAGCGGGACATCTCGAGCTTGGGAACCTTGTATGGATATACGACAGTAACAACATAACTATTGAAGGCGGCACGGATCTCGCCTATTCCGAAGATACGGCGATGCGATTCGGTTCCTGTAACTGGCATGTGGAAAGAGTTTCCGACTCAAACGATCTTAAAGAAATAGAGAAAGCGCTGTCGCGAGCCGAAGCCGAAACCCGAAAACCCTCTCTCGTTATACTCAAAAGCCAGATAGCTTACGGAAGTCCCAACAAACAGAACACATGCGAAGCCCACGGAGCTCCGCTTGGAAAAGAGGAAATCAGGCTTACCAAAGAATTTTACGGATGGAACGCCGACGACGATTTTCACGTTCCCAACGAGATTAGCGCCTACGGCGAGGCGGCGGCGAAAAAGGGAAGCGAGGCGGAAGCTCGATGGAAGGAGGGCTTCGAAAAATACTCAAAGGAATATCCGGAACTCGCAAAAGAATTTGAAATGCTTGAAAAAAGAGCCCTTCCCGAAGGGTGGGACAAAAACATTCCGGTTTTTCCCGCCACCGAACCGATCGCCACGCGCTCGGCGAACTCGGATATAATCAACGCCATAGGAAAACAGATACCGTGGTTTATGGGTGGAGCCGCGGACGTGGGTTCTTCCACAAAGACTTATCTTAAGTGCGCGACGAGTTTTTCCGCAACCGACCGCGAGGGAAGAAACTTTCACTTCGGCATAAGAGAGCATTCAATGGCTTCGATAGCGAGCGGAATGTGCTTAAGCGGTCTGAGACCGTACGCTTCCACTTACTTTGTCTTTGCCGATTACATGAAACCCTCGATAAGGCTTGCGTCTTTGATGCAACTTCCCGTTACTTATATTTTTACGCACGACAGCATAGGAGTGGGCGAAGACGGACCCACACACCAGCCAATCGAGCATCTCGCGGCTCTGAGAGCGACTCCAAACATCGACGTGATTCGTCCCTGCGACGCCAACGAACTCGCGGTTTTATGGAAACACGCGATGGAACTTCGCGATCGTCCCGCGGCGTTTGTTCTCACGAGACAGAAAGTTCCGGTAATAGACAGAGAGCGTTTCGCCTCGGCGGAAGGAGCGCAAAGAGGCGGTTACGTGATAGCCGATTCCTCGAAAGCGCCGGATATAATAATTATCTCCACCGGTTCAGAGGTTCATATATGCATTGAAGCGTATGAAAAGCTGAAAGAGAGAGGAATAAACCCGAGAGTCGTCAGCCTGCCCTGCTGGAGCCTTTTCGAAAGACAGTCGGAAAAGTATCGAAACGGAGTTCTCCCTCCGTCTTCAAACGTAAGGATAAGCGTCGAGGCCGGAGCGACTTTCGGATGGGAGAGGTTTACGGGAGCGGGGAGTGCCGCTAAAAATTACGGTATAGACCGTTTCGGAGAATCCGCCCCGTGCGACGATCTTATGAACACCTTCGGTTTCAACGCGGAAAACGTACATAAGGAATGTCTTAAGTTACTGGGTAAGTAATCCATGTGCTCCAAGGCCAAAACCCGGTTCGAGTCATCGAATTACCGCGAATATCTCGGAAGTTACGCAAGCGGAGTTGAATCGGAGCTTTCGAGGCTTGAGAAAAACCGTTTTGCCGAAAGATTCTTTAAGCACGACAACACTCTCTGGAACAACGATTCTTCCGAGATCTCAAACCGCCTTGGCTGGGTATATCTTCCCGAAAAGATGCTTTTGACCGTGGAAGAAATAGACGATTTTACAGAATCGATAAAAAAGAAGAGATTCACCGACGTCGTGGTTTTGGGAATGGGAGGTTCAAGTCTTTCCTCCGAAGTATTCAGAAACATTTTTCCCGCTCGCGACGACTTTTTGCGACTAACTCTCGTCGATACGACCGATGCCGATTTCATTTGTAAAACGGAAAAGAGTCTCGATCTGTCAAAGACCCTGTTTGTAGTCTCGTCGAAGTCGGGTTCCACCGTGGAGACCGTTTCTCTGATGAATTATTTTTACGAACGGGTAAGCAAACGAACCGACTCGCCCGGAGAGCATTTCGTCTGTATCACGGACCCGGGATCCAAACTGCTCGAAATCGCCCGTGAACATCGTTTCGCCAAGGTGTTTATAAACGATCCGAATGTGGGAGGGAGGTTTAGCGTGCTTTCCTATTTCGGATTGGTTCCGGCTTCACTTGCCGGTATCGATATACGTAAAGTACTGCAATCGGCCGCTTCGGTAACGGCTGAACTGAAAAACGCTGTCGGAGGAAAATACGGTCAAAGTACTTCTTTCCGTTTAGGAGTTTTTCTCGGGTTAATGGCCAACGAAGGAAGAGACAAGCTTTGCTTCTTTTTTTCGGAAAAACTCTCGTCTTTCGGCTACTGGGCGGAACAGCTTATAGCGGAGAGTTTGGGCAAAGACGGAGTCGGAATTCTTCCGCTGCTCGACGAAGAAAAAACAAGCGCTCACCTGCAAAAAAAGGACAGGGCGTTTCTCCTCTTTTCACTCAGAGGAGATGAAACGATCGATACGGTCGCCCGGGGACTTTCAGAAACCAAAGCGCCTTTTGTAAGTATGGTTATCGACGATCCTTACGAAATCGCGGAGCAGTTTTTTCGCTTTGAGTTCGCCGTCGCGCTTGCCGGAAGCATTATGAAGATAAACCCTTTCGATCAACCGGATGTGGAATCTTCCAAGGCTTTTTCCAGAAACTTTCTTAAATTTTATCAGGAAACGGGGAAATTCGACCTTGTCGATAGCGATTTCTCCTGGAGGGGATTGGTTTTCTCAAGCAATGGGGCGATAAAATCCCCGGAAGATCTGAAAAATCTCGCATCTTCAAAAAACAATGGCTATATATCGATTCACGCGTACGTGGACCCCGGAGAAGAAAATCTAAACGAACTCCTTCGCCTCCGAGCGCGGATTGAAAAAATATCCTCCGTACCCGTCACCCTGGGTTTCGGACCGAGATTCCTTCATTCAACCGGTCAACTTCACAAAGGAGATTCGGGAGAGGGGATTTTTATTCAGATTGTGAGCGACAATGAAAACGATTTGAGGATACCGACCGCGACGGGATCGTCTGAATCCGTGTTCTCTTTCGCCACGTTAAAGACGGCGCAGGCTATAGGTGATTTCAAGTCTCTCGACGAGAAAGGAAGAGAAGTGATAAGAATCGGCATTTCGTCGAATGTTTCGAAAAATATACAGACAATCACCAATCTCTTCATCTGAAGCGAACCGAAAAAACTCATAAGTCGCGACGAGGATTCAATCAGTAGCGTCTCTCGCCACAAAATGCTTAACTCCATCCACAGACCCTATCACCAAGTCGTTAACGGTATTTATGAAAATACCGTGTTCAACTATTCCGGCTCTTTTGGATAACCGGTCGGCAAGGAGGGAGGGATCGTCAATTCCGGGAAAACCGCAGTCTATAATAAAGTTTCCCTGATCCGTAACAAACGCGGAACTGTTATCGCTTCGCCGCAAGCGCGCCTTTGCCCCCAATCTTTCAAGGTAGCGTCTCTCGACTTCGACCGCGAGCTTTAAAACTTCCACCGGAACGGGGAAAAGGCTTCCGAGGCGTTTTGAGAGTTTTGATTCATCGGCGACGATTATATTTTTTTTGCTGTTCTGAGCGAGGATTTTTTCCATTAAAAGAGCGCCGCCGCCGCCTTTTATCAGATTAAATTCAGAATCGATTTCGTCCGCTCCGTCAATAGTCAGGTCGATTTCTCTCGCCGAATCGAGTTTAACCAGATTAAGACCGAGAGCCTCGGAGAACTTTCTCGTTCTCTCGGAACTCGGGACGCAGGTTATTTGAGAGAGTAGACCGTGTTTTACACGTTTTGAAAGCTCTTCTATGGCAAATTCGGCCGTGGATCCGGTGCCAAGACCGACTAGCATCCCGGACCGCACAAAGTCAACGGCTTTTACGCCCGCGGCTTTTTTAAGTTTTTTTCGCTCCATTATTAAAAAGCTTCAATCGGAAAATCTTTCGAGTTTAACTTAGCGCAGAAAGCGTACCGCTCTCGAAAAAATCGAAGAAGAGTTTATTTTACCGGAGAATTTTATATAATTAACTTTAGTGCTTTTTATTTAGGGACGGAATCGGTCAATTGGAAAATCTAAGACACCTGCTTAAAAAGAAAGGCCCGAATGTGTGGTCGATACGACCGGGCGAAACAGTCTACAGAGCGCTTCAGCTCCTTGCGGAAAAAGAAATAGGGGCTCTGCTGGTGGTTGAAGGAGAGAAGATCGTGGGAATATTCTCCGAACGCGACTACGCAAGAAAAGTTATACTGCAGGGAAGATCCTCGGCCAACACGACCGTAAGTGAGCTTATGATTAAAGAGGTGATCTACGCGTCTCCCGACGACTCGATTCAGGAAAGCATGTCCGTTATGACGAAAAACAAAATAAGGCATCTTCCGGTAATAGAAGACGGGAAACTATGCGGAATGGTTACAACCGGCGATATAATAAATCACATAATTTCCTGTCAGGAATTTGAGATCAAGGAACTTAAAAAATATATAACCGGGGGTTACTGATCTCGGAAATGAAGTTCCGCGACACACGCCGCCTGGGACACCTTGCCACTTAGAAAACTCAATCATACGCCCGCCCCGCTTTACGGATATTGCGAAACTTTTAACTTAAGCGGTACTCGGTGAAACGAGTCGTTCCTGAATTTCTTGGCAATCGGCGTAAAAACTTTTTGCGAGTTCCAAAAATTCTATGGCTTTTAACGCCGAGGCTTCTCCGTCTTTATATTCGATAAACCTGCGGTAAACATCAAGCCACTTCTCGTCCGTTTCCCCGGTTCTCACGAGAAGGTTTTCAAACTCCCACATGGTCTGATCGGGCGTAAACGGGTCGACAAGTTTTGTGTAGAGAGGCACGTGCGCGCTGTCGGAACACGCCAGGTAAAGTTCGTTTATGCACGCTTCGTAGTCGCCGTGAAGAAACAGCGCTTGCGCCTGCTCGAGACGTCTGTCGACATTTGAGAACACGGGGACCTTTTCTTCCACTGTAACCCCGGCGCACTCTCCTTTTATTCCCTGCTGAACGGCGAATTGTTCTTCTTCGTGTCCCCAGTCTTTGTAAAAATCCGGATCTTCTTCATAAGAAGGTATCGTATTGAATTCCGAAATGGCCTGCTTTATGAATTTGGAACCAAGCCTTTTCATCGTCAGATCAAAATGCTCGCCGTCTTCCTTTTCCTCTTCATATATCTCAAGCAGCCTCTCGACAACTTTCGGAGCGTTTCTGGTGGGCACTTTGGTAACCGGCATCGCCAGACGCGAATCATCTCCGTACAGTCCTCCTCCCAGATATAGCATCTCCGCCGGAACGCTTCTTCCTTCTTTAGTTATCGAAGCTCCCTGAAATCCTATGCTTGCCGATACGTGCTGGGCGCAAGAGTTGGGGCAGCCGGATATTTTAATCCTGAGACCGCCGAGAGTTTCTTTGTATCCGGCAAGACCGTTATTCATCATTCCGGTAAGTTTCGTGGCGAGGCCTTTGGCGGAGGTAATACCCAAACGGCAGGTATCGGCGCCCGGGCACGCCGTTATATCTTCAAACGTGTCCGCTCCCGGGGAAGAAAGACCGGCTTTTTTAAGCTCCGCGTAAAGCGACGCCAAAGCTTCGTCGGGAACCCATCTTATTACCAAGTTCTGCTGAATCGTTACTCTTAGAGAACCGTCGGCAAAAGTGTCTATCATGTCCGAAAGCGCTCTTGCGGTATCGGACGGCACGTCTCCGAGAAGCACTCTTACGTTAACTATGGAGTATCCGGAAACCCCGGCGGGAGAAACGTTTTTATCTCTCCACCGCGAAAAATCGGAGTCGTCCTCAATCCGGTTCGGAGCGTCGGGAAAGTCGAGGCGATTTCGCTCGGGAACTTCGTGTTCCCGCTCTATTTTCGAAAGATAGTCGTTCCAGGAAGGATCGACTTCAAGCGAAGCCCTCTCAAGCTCGACGATTTCTCTGAATTTTTCAAAGCCCAGTTTTCTGACCAGAAACTTCATCCTGGCCTTCATACGCACCTTTCTTTCCCCGTATCTGTCAAAAACTCTCACAACCGCGGCGGAAAAAGGTATCATCTCTTCGACGGGCATGAATTCGGTCCAAAGGTGTCCAAGCGACGGAGACGCTCCAAGTCCTCCTCCCACGTAAACCTGAAAACCTCTTTTGCCGTCGCTTTTACTTACCCGGGCTCTAAACCCCAGATCGTGGATGCGCACTCCGGCGTTGTCAATATCGGGATTGCTTTCGAAACACACCTTGAACTTTCTTCCCATGTTCTGGCATATCGGGTTTCTGAGCATAAATTCCTTAAACGCTTCGGCGTATGGAGTAACGTCGAAGGTTTCAGTCGGCGAAGCGCCGGTTATGGGAGAAGCCGTAACGTTTCTTACCGTGTTGCCGCAAGCTTCGCGCGTGGTGATTCCGGCACTTGCAAGTTCTCTCATCATGTCGGGGACGGTTTCAAGGGAGACATAATAAAGCTGAACGTCTTGCCGGGTCGTAAGGTGAAAGAAACCGCTTGCGTACTTATCCGAAACATCGGCGAGTTTTCTCAGTTGCGCGGAGGTAAGTTTTCCGTAGGGAATTTTTATTCTCTGCATCTGGACTCCTTCCTGTCTCTGGGCGTACACCCCGAGCTGGAGTCTTATCTTTTGAAACTTTACCTCGCTTATTTCTCCGTTTCGGTATTGAGAAACCTGACGTTCAAACTCGTCGATCTCGTCTCTCACAAGCTTGGAGATTGGGTTTTCGGATTTGTTCATTTTCTCCATTCCATGCTGCGAACTATTAACCCCGTTAGTTTATAAAAACACAGAGCTTCGGCGCCGGGCCGATATTTCCGCTTAGCGCAATTTTTCGCGCGGCGATAAATACCCCGCGCTTTTTTATTTTTGTCTTCCCGATCAATACAATCCCGCTTCGCGTTTCCGCCAAAGCATCAAATATAACACAAATATAACACAAAATACGATTCTCAAAGAAACTCCGGCTCATAAGCGACTCTGATTGAGAAGCCACTTCTCAATCACGCGCAGCATGTAATCGAGCTCCCGATCGCCGAGCCTTTTTTTCTTCGGTATTCCATGCCATTTGAGAAGACAGCTTCTGCAGCAGGTGGCGGTCGCGTGCTGGGCTCTAAACACGGGATGTCCTCCCCATGGAGTTTGCCTGCCGTCGTTTGAAGGCTCCGGGGGAGCCAGTCTTTTTTCGAAGAAATCCCTTCCGTGCTCAAGTATGGTCGGTAACCCTTTTCGACTAAGATAAAGCGACTCTTTGGGATTTAACTTGAAATTCGAGCGAAATTCCGAGGCGGCGAGTTGTTTAAAAACTCTTTCCAGTCGGTTTTGAATCGCGTCTTCCGCGCTGTTTTCTTCTCGCTTCATGAAAACGGAATTCAGTGCTTTCGCGCTTCAAGAAAAAATTCGTTCATCCTGCGCAGCACCTGCTCCGATTTTCCGGAGAAAAAACCGGTGGGCGGCACGGAATTGATAAAAAATCTTCCATAGAATTTTGACACTATACGTCTGTCAAGAACCATAACAACTCCCCTGTCCGCCTTGGTGCGTATGAGTCTTCCGAATCCCTGCTTGAATTTGAGCACTGCGTGGGGAAGTACGTATTCCCGAAACGAATCGATATTTTGCTTTTTCATATACTCGATTTTCGCCTCCGTAATCGGATCCGTCGGAACTTTGAAGGGAAGTCTGCATATGACCACCATCTTAAGAGAATCTCCGGGAATATCCACTCCTTCCCAAAAACTGTCGGTGGCGAAAAGCACGGAATTTCCAAGCGCCCGAAACTTCTCAAGCAATAAACTTCTCGGCATGTCTCCCTGTTTGAAAAGAGAGATAGCGCAAGACTTGTCGTCCCGCCCGAGAATGTTTTCCACTCGTTTGTAAATCGCGTTAAGCGAGGAGTAAGACGTAAACAGCACAAGGGCGTTTCCTTTCGTCACGGACAGCGCGTCGGAGAGCAGCGAAGCGGCGCGCTCCTCGTAATTTTTCCCCATCGGTTCCGGAATATCGTCCGGGACGAGTAGCAGGGATTGCGTACGGAAATCAAACGGTGAACTTATGATAAATCCTCTGAATCTTTCGTTGTCCAAAAGTCCGGTGTTTTTTCTTTGAAAATCGAAATTCTTCTCCACCGCGAGTGACGCCGAGGTCATAACGACGGTTTTCGTCTTCGCGTAAAGTTTTTCTTCAAGCTGCGAAGCCACATCGAGCGGGGAAAGGTTAATGGAGCAGAAAATCGCCGCATGTCGGCGATTTCCCTCAAACCACCTGATGTAACTTTCGTCCTCTTCGCCGAAGAATCTTCCCACAACCTCCCGGGAAGCGAGACATCTGGCTCCCACACCTCGAAGTTCGGACGTGAGCTTTAAGTGAGAATCTCCCTGCGAAGCGTTTTCCACAACATTAAGCAGATGAGAAATTTCGGTTCCGAGAGAAAAAAGAGATTTTTCAAGCGTCGTGAATTTCTCTTTTATCTCGTTCCATTTTTCGTTTCGCTCAATCCGCTCGGTAAGCCTGAGACTTGCCGAAGGGCCGCCGGAAAGTTCCGTCAAAAGCAGGTAAAGCGTATCGAAAGCCTCTTCGTTTCTTTTTTCAATCTGCTCGACGGCTCCGAGAAGCGCGCTTGCCGAACGGTTTAGAATTTCTTTAAGAGAAGAGTCTTTTTCCTTCTCCGCCGATCGGGCGACGTAAGACAAGAGTCCTTTTCCCCCGCCCTTGCTTTTTCGGGACCGGAGTCTTGAAAGCATTTTCCGAAGCCCGTGCTTGCTGAGCTTAAAGCTGAAATGAGATGTGGCGGCTTCCGCCACGTTGTGAGCCTCGTCAAAAACAACCTTCGCGTAGCGAGGGATGATGCCGTAATCCGAATCCGGTCCCGCCGCGCCCTTTATCGCCATATCGGCAAACAGCATGTGATGATTTGAAACCAGTATCGAAGCTCGTGAAAGTTCCCTTCGCGATTTGAAGAAAAAACAACTTGAATAATGCGGACATTTCGTCGCGGGACAGCTATCGCTTTCCGCGGAAACCCTGTCCCACAAATCTTCTTGCGGAGAGAAGTGAAGGTCGGAAAGAGAACCGTCGGTAGTCTTCTTCGCCCAATTGAGTATATCTTCAACCACCTGTTTTTCTCCGTCGTCTATAAAATCAAACAGATTCTGTCCCACCGACTCGCCCCGCAGAAGGCAGAAATAGTTTCTCATCCCCTTTACCAGCGCGTAATCGAACTTTTTTGGGAAAACATCCCGAAGAAGCGGTAGATCTTTATTTATCAACTGTTCCTGCAGGTTTATGGTGTTTGTGGAGATCACCACCCTCTCGCTGTTGTCAAGCGACCAGAGTATCGAAGGTATCAGATAGGAAAAAGTTTTTCCGGTACCGGTTCCGGCCTCTATCATCGAGAGGCGTTCGTCGTTAAACGCCTCCACCACGTTTGAGAGAACGTCAAGTTGCTCTTCTCTGCATTCGTATCTTTCGCCGAGAACCGCCGCCACCGGTCCTTCCGGCAAAAGATATTCTCTTAAAGCTTCTTTATCGAGCTTTACCGGTTCTCCGGGAACGAAAGGTTCAACTACCACGTAAATTTTCTCAACTTCCCCGTCCACTATGTAGAAACCGACTCCTTTGTTTCCGAAAGTCGAGGCGATAGACACATCCTGGGGCGAAGGATGAATGTCGCCCGAGGGATGATTATGAATTACCACGTTGCCGGCTTTCGCCGCGCTCAATATCGCGGGCACCGATGTTCTATTTCCCCTGGCGATAACTCTAACATCGTAAACCAGGGAGCGGTCGTTTATTTTCCCGACGAAAAAGACTTCGTTTCCATAAGCGTCTTTTATCGCTTGTTTTACGTAACCCGCGGCCTCGGAAGTAAAATAATCTTCAATCATCGTGGCTTATTTTACACATTGGACTTGATAACAAAACTCCCGCTTATGATATTGCCTTGATCGCAAGGCTTCGGTAGCCTGTTTTGCGGATCGGGGGAGGGATGGCCGAGCGGTTTAAGGCGCTGGTCTCGAAAACCAGTGGGGTCTTTTTGGCTCTCGTGGGTTCGAATCCCACTCCCTCCGCCATTGATTTAAAACTATCTTTCTCAGCCGATGCGCAAAAATGCAGTAAGTATCGTGGTTGCGCATATCGCCCGAACGACGCCACGGCGGCGGGCGGTACGCAGAAATAAAAAAGGTCCGTTACAGCCTGTTTTTTTGTTCCGGCATCAAAACGCGATCTTATTTTTGTAAGCGCTTTGATCGCTCTTGAGTAACTTTGACAATGCCTTCAAACACTTTGGAGTTCGGACTTTCGGCTTCTAGATCGGCCTTAAGGTTTGCCGTAGCATCCAATCCGAAACTCATAATTTTATATCATTCACTTGAATATCAATCCCCAGCATCGCAACAACGGCGAGCGCCTTGCCGATATGACAAGATTGTTTGCCTTGCTCAAGTTCACGAATAAACCGCACGCCAACGCCCGCGGTTGCCGCCAGCTGTTTTTGCGTTAAACCCTGCTCTTTACGAACTCGCTTAACAACCGCGCCCAGCTTTTCAATTCTGTTTCCATTCATAAATCAACCCTTTCGGGATGATCTTAGCGTAACTCAACGCAAAATCAAATGAACAAACCCGTCCGGGTCGATCTTTGTGAGTTTATTCGGTTTCACTACAAAAAAAACCGAACGGGATGGTTTTTTATCTGGATCCCGCGCTTCCGGGGATTTGGCTTCGGTGTCGTCTCGGAGTTCGTTACCGGACGTAGAGAGAAGCCTTAAGAGGATAAATCGAATGTAAGCCTTCTTCTTTCCGTGTCCGCGGAAATCAGTTTTACTCGGACTTCGTCACCAAGTTCAAACCACTTCCTCTTCCCGCCTTTTTGCTTGTAGCAGTGTTCCGGGATAAGTCCTTCGACAAAATGTTCCTTTAACTCTATAAAAACGCCGAACGGATGTATGCTCACGATTTTACCGTGAAAAACCTCTCCCACTCGGGATTTCATGAAATTGGCGGTCTCAAGGTTCATAAACTGGCGTTCCGCATCTTCCGCCCTACGCTCGGTTGCCGAACAATGATCGGCGATACGATTCAGCGACGCGAAGTTATACGAGGGGTCTTTTTTGTTCAGTATATCGTCCAGAATTCTGTGAACCACCAGATCGGGATACCTTCTTATCGGTGAAGTGAAATGAGTGTAATCGTCTATCGCGAGACCGAAATGCGGAACGTGTTTCGTTGAGTAAACGGCTTTTTTAAGAGCTCTTAGAATCATTACATGCACCTGTTCCCTATCCCTTCTTTCGGAAGCGGCCTTCATTATCGCCTGAATATCCGACTGCTTCGCTCGCGCGGCAACCTTAGTCTTCAGTCCTAATTTTCTAAGACTCTCCCGCAACTCCTTTATGGAATCCTGATCCGGCGGTTCGTGAATTCTGTATATCGACTCGAAACCGTTTTTGAAAATAAACGCGGCGACCGCGGAATTGGCCATTATCATAAATTCCTCTATTATCTCGTGAGCCTCGTTGCGCTTAAATCTTCCCACATCTTCTATCTCGCCGGCGGAATTTCGGAGCAGCACGGCTTCCGGGAAGTTGAAATCGAGGCCCCCATTGCTTATTCTCGACTTTTTAAGCTTTTCATAAAGCTCTCTCATAAGAAACAGGGAGGCGGTTATATCTTCGCGTCCGGAGAGGGGGGTTGGAGATTTTTTCTCCAAAACGGCCGCCACCTGCGAGTAAGTGAGTCTCGCAACGCTTTTTATCATGCTGTTGTATATCTTGAAATTCTTAAGACTGCCGGAAGAATCGAAGTCCATCTCAACCGTTTTTGTTAGACGTTTTCTTTTGGGACGCAGGCTGCAAAGATCGTTTGAGAGCTTTTTCGGAAGCATCGGAACCACTCTGTCGGAGAGATAAGTGCTGGTGGCTCTGCGGCTTGCCTCCTCGTCGCAGGCTCCTCCGCAGGGGACATAATATGAGACGTCGGCTATGTTCACCCAAAGTCTGTACCCGCGTCGAACCTTTTTTATGCCCACGGCATCGTCAAAATCCTTCGCGTCGTCTCCATCTATCGTAAAAATGGTCTCTTTCTCCAAATTCACCCTTTTTAAAAGAGCTCCGTTTGAGAACTGTCCGTTGAAAACTCCCACTTCTTTTGTAATTTCTCGGGAAAAACTTTTCGGCAGGCGGTATTCGGAAATTATTCCCCTTTTTTCCGTTTCAAGCTCTCCCGACATTCCCAGCCGCTCGATTATTCTGGCGGAAGAAGTCTTGCGGTTTATGTCCACGACCACGAGTTCTCCTTCGGAAACTTTCTTTTTCCCCAAGTTCTCAATCCGAAGTTCGGAAACTTCGGTTTTTCTCGGACACGCGACGAAACCTTCCGTCGTTTTTCTAAGCTCAGCCAAAACCCCGAGAGATTCGCCGTTCATAAACCCGTTGGAGGAATTCGGCTTGCCCGAGGCGTTCCTCGCGTTTTTTCCGAGACGATACTTTCCCCTGGAGGTTTTTTTGATTAATCCCTTTAGAATCAATCGTGAAAGAACCGCGTTAAGCGAACTTCTTTTTCTCTCCGACATTCGAAGTTCCCTGAGGATTTTACTCTCGGAGAATTCTTTTCCCGCTTTTTTGCCCAGTAATTTTAAAATTCGTTGTTCTTTTCCACTCGTCATAATCTAAATTACTTTTCTCCTCGCCCCGAGTCAGTCATTTTCAAAATTGAAATTTCCGCGGTTTCGTATAAAATAACGTCGCTTTTTATTAATTCTGATTGCTGGAGTTTAATATGCTGAGAACAAACATTCTCGGAGGAATTTTCATAACCGCACTTGTTCTTTTTATAATAGGTTTTGGAATATCTCTCAAATTTTCACTTGACTGGTCTTTTTACTTCAAGACTCTCTCGGTGGTGGGTACGGTAGCACTTCTGGTTTCTTTGGTGATACACCTTATCCCATCAAGAAACTAATCCGGTACGCGGAATTTCTTACCAGTTTTTTTACTTGTTCACAACTCCCTTAACGAAAGCCCCACGGCGACCGCCATTTTGGGAGCCAGGTGTTTTACATACTCGGGATCAAACATAGAATCGGAAAAAGCGACGTTGCGAAAAGGATTTGATATTTCGACCGGAACGCCCGCGGCGTTTTGAAGAGAATTTGAAAAATTCGCGATTCCGCAAGATCCTCCCGAAAAATTATACGTTCGAATTCCTGAGAGCTTTCATCTAGGACAGTCTTTATTTCTCTTGCGGCGAAGGTTACGAAATTTTCAAAAATACTTTCCACCTGTTCGTATCTCGCGTAACTCTTAACGCTGTACTTTATTCTTTCCGCCTCTTCATAGGTAATATCAAATTCTTCCATGAGACGAAGCGTAATCCAGCCGCCTCCATAATTTATGTCTTTCAGCAGTACGGGAAGATTTCCGTTCAAAACACTTATGTTGATTACGGAGGCCCCGACGTTTACAAGCGCGACTTTTTCATTCACGCCCGCGGAGCTGGCCATCCATGCGCTTGAAAGCGCCATGGAATCAATATCGACTACCCGCGCGCGAAGACCGACCGAGGAGAGAGTTTCTTTATACTCCATTAGCGTTTCTTCGAAAATTCCCGCGATTAACACCGGAATTTCACCGTCTTCTCCCGGATGTTCGGAAAGCGCGACATAGCTATAGACGCTCTCTTGCGGATTTTCCGAAAAATGGGCGCTCACAAGATCGGGCATGAGTTTTTTCATATTTTTTTTAAAGGAGCTTTCAGAAACGGCGATTATTTTTGAAACGGCGGCTTTGCCGGAAACTCCTATCGCGGCGTCTCGATCCTTTATTCCGAGACCGAAGAGGAGATTAGACAGTACCGACGAAACCACATCCCGTCTTAAAACCGATTTACGCTCCACAGAACCGCTTGGAAGAATGGCTTCTCCCATGTTTCGCAACTGATACGCTCCGTCATCTTTTCGCAACTCCACGACCTTAATGGAATTTGAACCTATATCAATTCCGATCATGAAGCTTCTCTCCGTAAACGACGATTTCGTATGCGGCTAAAACTCATCGAAACCAGATAGCTGAATGGAAAAACGAACGAACCAGAAATCAATTGAGTTGATCTTGCGCGAGATCGTAGTATATCTGCACTTCCTTGGAATGAGATTCTTGGGGAAGACCGTCAAAACCGACGGTGAAAAAAGAACTTTCCGACGGTTCTATAATGTCTCCGTCTTCAACCTGGGTGGAGTTCACCGCGATGACATTTTCGTTCGCGTCTTTTATGAAAATAATCACGTAAACATAGTGAACGGGAAAATCGGCCGTGTTTAAGACGGCGCCGTTAAAATTCACGCTGCCCCCGGTGCCTTCGGTCTGGAGAATCGGTCCGTCAAGCACGACGACCGATTCTTCCGCGGTTCCGCAGGCGGTGAGAAAAAAAGCGGCGAGGCATATTGCGAGAAGTTTTGTTTTCATTTCTTCACCTTGGGTTCCACGTTTGAAATCGAAATGACGTTGCCTTCCTCCGAAATTCTTTTCTCGGCCGTTTTTTTGTCTTCGGAACCTTCGTGATCTTCGATTATGTCCCCGAGCACTTTGTACATTAACTTGAGCGCTCCGATGGAATGCTCCCTCAAATATCCTTCGCTTCCGAACTGTATTTCGTCTTTTCTCCTTCTGAAGAAAAGATGGAGAATAAAAGCCTGGTTGTTAAGCACCACCAAAATAGCCACGTATAGAAGAAAATTGTCGGCGAAAACCTTTTTCATCAACGTTTTCATATCCGAGTCGATTTTAACTATGCCGAGCGGACCTTCGGTCTGAGCGGTTAAGAAAGGAACGGAGACGGAGATTTTACCGGCGTACTTTTCAACCGAATATCCTTCGGGCGGATAAGAACTGTTCATGAAATGCCCGGAAGCTATATCCTCTTGCTGATGTTTAGGGAAAGTTACGCTGAAAAATTTCGGCGAAACTCCGAAAGTATCGAAAAGCTTCTTCCTTCCAAGTCTTTCGTCAAGAAACAGATAAAAATCGTCGCTTGTGGAGTTCTCTCCATTGTTTTGGTAGAAACTGGTCGCCTGACCGCCTATGGTTTCGGCGATTGCGCGGGTTTTGGTAACGAATTCTTTCTTCGCGTTGTCGAACTGAAAATAAAACACCACTCCTATAAGAGCTATGATAGCAAGCTCCACCATAGATATTTTAAACAGCAGTCCAAGCTTCTGGTTTAAGCGCATCTTACGAATTCTTCCAGTATTTTTTGCAGTTTTTTGTCCTGGGAACGCCTGAGAAGCATAAAGACCATTCCCGCGAAATCTTTTCTGGTTTCTCCATCAAGACTCCTGTAGAGCTTGACCAGTTTTTTCTCTTCCAAAGTAAGAACTTCTAGTTCCTGTTCCGATATTTCTTCTTTTTCAATGAATCTTTTTAACCTCTCGGCTCTTGAAACGCTCCATATCTCCTCGGTCTTGACCCCGAGAATAGAAGAAATCTGCCGGCATCTGTCGAAAGAAGGAGCATCGACCTTGCCTGTTTCAAGCTGGTGTATGTATACGCTTGAGACTTCCAGGTATTTGGCGAGGCTTTCTTGAGTGATCTTCTTCTTTTTCCTTATCTTCTTCAGATAATCTCCAAACTTCATGTACAACTCCTCCATTGAGTATCGGTAAATTATAAAAATCCTGTGTAAAGGTTAACCTGAAAATAGCGGAAAAACAATTGATCTTTTCCAGGGGAAATCAAATTAGAATGAAGCGCAGGAAGTTTCGACTACACGCAGTACGGAAGTCTGATCGAATTTTTTCTTATAGTCTTCGATAATCCTGTCTACGGACCCGGTCGATCCGTCGTTTCGCGCGACCAGCAGTATTAGCAATTTCGTATTTTCTCCCACGACGACTCCCGAAGAATCGCTATACTGTCCACGTGCGTCCAAAACGGTAAGACCGTCCGGGAATTCGGGAGTTACGACATCCGTCAGAAACTCATTCCACTGTTCTTGCGAAACGGCTTGAGGGTTTTCCCCGTCGCCAAGGCCGAAGAAAAGCCTGTATTCAACATACGGTTCGGTTTCATCCGGGCAAGGATTTGTTTCAGCCTGTAAAGAACATGAAAGGATAAAAGCGCATGCCGCAAAAACAATCGCGGTCAGAAGAACAGGAGTTGCGCGGCTTGACGTTTCCAACATAAAGACGGCGGCGCGATCATAAAATCGAGAAGATATCATCTCACTCTCCACAATAATTAAAAGCGAGAAAAGGTGCCCGGAGGCGGAATCGAACCACCGACACGAGGATTTTCAGTCCTCTGCTCTACCAACTGAGCTATCCGGGCAGAAACAAACGGGTTCTAATTCTACCCGAAGAAAATATTTTCTTTCAAGCGAAGAAAAACTTGTAGGCTGGCAATAAAAAAGGCTTCGGTCCTTTTTAAGAACCGAAGCCCCTCGAACACAGAAAAAAGAGGTATGGAGAGATGGTTTTTATTCTGCGTCGTAGTTTGGTTTTTTCACTATGCTTTACACATCAAGCCAGTAAAGAAGCTGTACGGCGAATCCGTGCTGATCTTCCTTGCCGGCGAAATACGCGTCGTCGCCGTCGGCTTTGTCGTATCTGTACTCAAGTCTAGTCTCGAAGTTACCCGTCGAATCGGCGAAAGGAGTAAAGATCAAAGTGGAAGTGACTTCATACAGCTTTAGGCCGAGTTCCGCGCCTGCTGAATCAAGTCTCTCCTCTTCGTCAACATATTCACCCCTAAGAGCCAAAGACATTGCGTCTGAAAGGCTCATTATCGCGTAACCGGCAAAACCCCAGCGGTCTCCTCCGGCGTCATGCGAGGTGTACTCGAAATCGCCAATCAAAGTGAGTTTCTCCATAAAAGTCATGGAACCGACGACCGTAACGAGAGTTCTGTTCTCTCCGTCTGTCTCACCGAAATATCCGGTGACGCCCAGCCAGCCGTCGTTTGCGAAATTCAACGCGACCTGAGATTCAAAGGTCTTTCCGTCATCCACATCGTCAACAGCGTCCCAATCGTTGCTGAGTCCGAAAGTGAAATCAAGCGACCCGGCGCTGAAAGAGGCCCGAATACCACTGTGCGCAAACGGTATTCTATAGAAGAGCAAAGATCTCGTTATGTTTGTATTGTCTTTGGCTTCTATAAGCTCCCATCCGGCAAGCGTGGTGAACTGACCGGCGTAAATATTAAGGCCGCCTTCGGCCGCGGGGAGCATAACGTTTATATACGCCTGGTAAGGACTTACCGCTCCGTCGCCGTCGCTGTTAAAACCGAATCCGAGCCGTTCGGCCTGCTCGCCGAAAAGAATGTCCGCGCGGAAGCCGAGAAAATCCATCGCTTCTCCGTCCGCGTTGGGAGCCTTTTCAAGCGAAAGAGTAAAGGCGTCTATCGAAAAGTCATTGTGCTCCGGATAAAGCCCTCTCTCTCCTACGGCATCGCCGACTTCGCCGTCGGAAACATACTGATACGTGGTATCGATAGAGATGCCGAGCCCGATTGACCCCGTATCTCCCAATTTAACCGCCTGCGCCTTCGGCGCGGCGAACTGGGCGGCGAGCAGGAAAGCCGCCGCCAGCATCATCGATGAAAGTTTAAAAACTGTATTTCTCATTTTTTCTCCTCCTTTAGAGTAATTATCTCCATTTCTCATTTTTTCTTTCGTTTTCATGTTTCTAAGACTCCGATACGGCTTGGAAATCCGGATAAGATTCCATTCCATGCTCGGTTATGTCCAGTCCTCTTCTCTCCTCTTCTTCGCTTACCCTTATTCCCATAATCAGCTTTATCGAATAGAAGATCAAGAAACTGCAAATTATCGTGAAGACACCGTAGGCCAATACTCCGATAAACTGGGTAAGGACGCTGAAATCGGGTCCTCCGAAAATTCCCACCGCAAGCGTTCCCCAAATACCGCATACCAGGTGGACCGAAATAGCTCCCACGGGGTCGTCTATTCTTATCTTGTCAAAGAAACTCACGGCGAAAACAACTATTATTCCCGAAACAAGTCCGATTATTACCGCTTCTCCGGGAGTTACCACATCGGCTCCGGCCGTAATTCCCACAAGCCCGGCAAGCACGCCGTTTAGAGCCATAGTGAGATCGGGGTACTTGAAAGTTCCCCACGACGTGAAAGCCGCTCCCAGGGCGCCAGCGGCGGCGGCCAGAGATGTCGTAACTATCACCAGCGAAATCAATTCCGGATCGGCGCTAAGAACCGAGCCGCCGTTAAAACCGAACCACCCGAGCCAGAGCAAAAATACGCCTATCGCAAGAAGCGGAAGAGAGTGACCGGGTATCGGCCTCATGGCTCCCGAGGAAAGATATTTTCCGATACGCGGGCCGAGCAGATACGCTCCGACCAATCCGCCCCATCCGCCCACGCTGTGAACAAGAGTGGAACCGGCGAAATCATAAAAACCCATTTGATCGAGCCATCCTCCTCCCCATTTCCACGAACCGGCTATCGGATAGACCACGGCCACGAACACTGTGGCGAAGATAAGGAAACTTGAAAGCTTTATTCTTTCCGCCACGGCTCCCGAGACTATGGTGGCCGCCGTCGCGGCGAACATCGCCTGGAATATGAAATCCGTATGGTACGTGTATCCTCCGTCGGCGTACGCCATAAGTCCGTCGGCTCCCTCGGGAGAGGAAATACCGAAACCCGCGAATCCGAAAACGCCGTTTCCTATAAGGTTGAAATCTCCCGGATACATAAGATTAAAACCCATTAAAGCGTAGGTGAGAATACCCGCCGAAATAATGAACGTATTTTTAAACAGTATGTTTACGGTGTTTTTCGACCTTGTAAGTCCCGTCTCAAGACTCGCGAAACCAAGGTGCATTATAAAAACGAGGAAAGCCGCAAGCAGCATCCACACGTTGTTCGCAACAAAAACAGCATGCGCGGAACCTTCCGACGCGAAAGCCGAATAGCCCGCGAGAACGGTAAAAGCGAAAACCGAGAAAAACAACATGCGGCTGTTACCGAAGGTCTTTCTCAAAAAATCTGCGATATTCATAACCAACTCCTCCGTGTTTGGACAATTTCTTCGTCAATACATTCTGCAATTAAGAGGCCATAAGAGCCCGAAAATCAGAATATGTCCGTTAATTATCTGAAATGACTTGCAAAAAAATAAATTTCCGAACTCTTTTGATTTTCAAGTAGACTTAGATTCCGCGCGCCATGCTTAAAAAACGCGCATTGCGTGCACCGAAAGAATCGTTAAATCGAAATTCACGCACGTTGTTGAGAAACGAACAGAAAGACAATCGCGGTCTTGCCTCTTGGAAGCACAAAAAATGAGAATCCTTTTCGCCGGAACTCCGCAATTCGCAGTACCTTCCCTTCTCGCTCTTTGCGACTCCCCACACCAAGTGGTGGGACTTCTTTCAAGACCCGACAGACCAAAAGGAAGAAGCGGGAAACCCGTTTGGACGGAAACGAAAAAAGTCGCCGTCTCAAGGGAAATACCGGTTTTCCAGCCTCACAAACTAAAGACGAGCGAATTTGAGCGAGCTATAAAAAACCTCTCTCCCGACCTTATCGCCGTTACGGCATACGGAGAAATATTCCCCCTCTCAATGCTGAAAATCCCTCCCCTGGGCTGCATAAACGTCCATGCTTCCCTTCTTCCCCGTTACAGAGGAGCCGCCCCGATCAACTGGGCTATAGCGTCGGGAGAAAAAGAGACCGGAGTTAGCATCATGCTGATGAACGAGGGGATGGACACCGGAGACGTTCTGGCTCAAAGAAAAATTTTAATAGGAGAGGAAGAAACCGCAGAAGAACTCTCAAGCAGACTTTCAGTCGAAGGAGCCGAACTTCTTTTGGAAACGATAAATCGTATAAAAGAAATATCGCCCGTAAAGCAGGACGACCGCGAAGCCACTTACGCGCCTCTTCTTTCAAGAAAATCCGGAGAAGTGGACTGGCGAAGGAACGCCGAAGAAATAAAAAATCTCGCAAGAGCCATGACTCCGTGGCCGGGCGCCCACACGACTCTTGAGGGAAAAAATCTAAAAATACTCCAAGCCAAATCCGCAGTCGGCAACGGAGAGCCGGGCGAGATAGTTTCAGTCGGCGCGGAAAGTTTAGACGTCGCGGCGGGAAAGGGAATCGTCAGAATTCTCTCCGTTCAAATCGAAGGATCGAGAAAAATGACGGCCGCGGAGTTTCTAAGAGGCAGAAAAAACATTAAAAAAGGTCAGTTTCTGGGCAAAGCTTGAAAAAGGGTGAGAACCCTAGGTTTTGATTGAAAGTTCGAAAGTTCCTATCTTTACCTTGCCCGCGAGTCCGGATTTCCAGCAAAGATCGGTAACTCGGGTCTTCAATCCCGCCGGGACCAGAAGAACGAACTGTGCGGAGAGCCCCGAGAGTTTCTTCCAGTAATCGATTCTTCTCTCGTCTATAGTGGATTCTGTTTCCACCTCGATTATCTGAACCACCTGTCCGTAGGAACCGAGGATCACATCCGGCGAAACTCCCTCGAATTCCGAGGTTCGCTCCCCTTCGGTATTGACGCGAATCTCCTTGTACAGTCCCGAGTACTTGCGCTTTACCTGTGCTATTATCCAATCGTGTAAAATTTTCTCTTCACTCGGGATTTCCATATCTTCCGCTCCACATGAGTTTTGTTTTCAAAATATTGAAGTAGTCCCTGAAGGGGGATTTTATGATGCTTACGGAACTGTCGGAATTTTCAAGCAGTATATCGTCATTCATGTAAATGGGGATTCCTATCTGTCCGTCAAGCGTAAGGTAAGTGTCCTGCGTGTCTGCGAGCACTCTGGTTCTTATTTTTTTGGTGTTCGGCACCACGATAGGGCGGTTGGTGAGAATATGCGGACATATCGGCGTGACGGTTATTACGGGAAGCGTGGGGTAGATTATAGGTCCGCCCGCGGAAAGAGAGTATGCGGTCGAGCCGGTCGGGGTGGCGAAAATTATTCCGTCCGCCTTAAAAGTCGTTATATATTTCTCATCCACGTATATGGACAGGTCCACAACTTTGGAAATGGGTCCGTGGTTTATCACGAGGTCGTTTAGCACGGTGAACTCCTCGGACCTTCCGTCTTTTCCGATTACGCGGCCCGAGATCATATCCCTTCTTTCAACCTCGTAATCTCCGGCGACCACCCTCTCCATCATGGGGAAAAATTCATCTATCGTGAATTCCGTGAGAAACCCGAGTCCGCCAAGATTGCAGCCGAGTATAGAGACGTTGTGTCCGAGAGCCATTCGGGAAACCCAGAGAAAAGATCCGTCCCCTCCGAAAACCACTATTATGTCGGCTGCGGAGGGCAGGTCCCGCTCGGCGAGTAAATCCACGCCGCCCAAAGCGGCGCCTAGTTCTTCTTCAACGAAAAACTCTATCTCTCTTTCACGAAACCACTCGATTAATCGGGCGGAGACTTCATACACTTGCTTGCTTTTTTTCTTTCCGGTTATCGCGAATTTTAAACTGCATTCTCCCAAAGTATATTCTCCTTACGCTCCCGCGCTTTGCGAAAGATACGTTTCTATAAAGTCTTGTATCTCTCCGTCAAGCACCGAATCCACGCCGGATGACTCGAAATCGGTGCGATGGTCCTTAACCATACGATAAGGATGCAAAACATACGATCTTATCTGACTTCCCCAGCCAATTTCTTTTTTCGATGAATTTAGCTGCTGCTCTTTCTCTCTCTCCTTCATTCTCTCGATTTCGTAAAGTCTGGCTCTCAGCATCTTCATGGCGCTTTCCTTGTTCTGTCTCTGAGAACGTTCATTTTGACAGCTAACCATAACCCCGGTCGGAATATGAGTGATCCGCACGGCGGAATCCGTTTTGTTTACATGCTGCCCTCCGGCCCCGCTTGCGCGATAAGTGTCGACTCTCAAATCCTTTTCCTCTATGTTGACTTCTATGGAGTCGTCAATATCGGGAGATACGAAAACCGAGGCGAAAGACGTATGTCTTCTTCTGTTGGAATCGAAAGGAGATATTCTGACCAGTCTGTGAACTCCGGTTTCCGCTTTCAGGTAGCCGAAAGCGTATTTCCCGCGAGCGAGAATCGTGGCGCTTTTCAATCCGGCTTCGTCTCCGTCCTGAATTTCGACCGTTTCTACCGAAAAGCCCTTGCGCTCGGCGTAGCGAAGGTACATGCGAAGGAGCATTTGCGCCCAGTCCTGAGCCTCGGTGCCGCCCGCTCCGGCGTTTATGGAAACTATGGCGTCCCGCGGGTCGTCAGCGTCTCCCAGTATTTGAAGAAACTCAAAGCCGCTCAGTTTTTTCTCCACGGAATCGAGCATGGAGCGAACTTCCGGAATAGAACTCGCGTCTTCTTCAAGAACCGCAAGTTCGAAAAGACATTCGGCGTCTTCCAATTCTGAGCGAAGTTTCTCAAAGCCGGCGATGGAATCCTTTATTTCGGACTGCTCGCGAAGCGTATCGCGCGCAAATTCGGAATTATCCCAGAAATCCGAGGCCGCAGTCGCTTTCTCAAGTTCTTCAAGCCTCTTTAATTTAAAAGGCAGGTCAAAGACAGCCTCCTGTCCTGTGAATTCTGCTTCTCAAATCATTTATAACGCTTTGAAGTTCTTCTTTCATTTAAATATCTCTCCTTGAAAAAGAAATCTATACATAATTATACATAATGAACGACTCGTTAATTCAAAAACCGGTCAATTTAATTTACTTCCGACAACTTCCGACAAAGCCAATTGAAACAGCATATGTTTGTGGGTATTTTATGCGTTTTGATTTAAATTCCCTAACGAAGCAAGGAGAAACTAGAAATGAAAAAATTACTTCTGACCCCCGGTCCGGTCGCGGTTCCAAGCGAAATAATGGTTGAGATGGCAAAACCGCTTATTCACCACAGAACCGCCGAATTCGAAGCGGTTTTTGAAAGGATCAGGGAAGGACTCAGACGTATATTCCAAACCGAAAACGAAGTCTTCATACTGGCGGCTTCGGGAACGGGAGCGATGGAAGGAGCCGTTGTCAACACTCTTTGCGCGGGTGATAAAGTAATTACGGTAAACGGCGGAAAGTTCGGAGAAAGGTGGGGAAAAATAGCAAGGGCGTACGGACTTGAAGTGGATGAAATAAAAGTCGAGTGGGGAAAAGCCGTGGAGCCCGGAATCATAGAGAAAAAACTTAAAGACGATCCTTCGATAAAAGCGGTTTTAATGCAAGCGAGCGAAACTTCGACCGGAATTAAGCATCCCACCGACAAAATCGCGGCTATCACCTCGAAAAGGGACGATGTGCTGCTCATAGTGGACGGTATAACCGCGGTGGGAGTGTTTTCTCTTCCGTTTGACGAACTTGGGATAGATGTTCTGGTGGGCGGATCGCAGAAGGCTTTTATGCTTCCTCCGGGTCTTTCGTTCGCCACGATGAGCGAAAAAGCCCGAGAATTTGAAAAAACTTCAAATCTCCCTAAATTCTATCTGAATTTCTCCGATTATCTGAAAAACGCCGAGAAAAACACAACTCCCTGGACCCCCGCGGTAACTCTAATAATAGGTCTTGGAAAAGTTATAGAAGGGTTCATGCAGGAAGGAGTGGAGAACATTTACAGAAAACGAGAAGCTATGTCGCTTGCGACGCGCGAAGCTTTAAAAGCGATTAACTTAGACCTTTTCACGATAGACGAAGCCAGCCCGGCTCTCACCGTGGGCGTGGCTCCCGAGGAGATTGGTGCGAAAAAAATCATCTCCGAGCTTCAGAATAAATTCGGCATGACGGTCGCCGGCGGGCAAGACCACGCGAAAGGAAAAATCTTCAGAGTGTCTCACATAGGGGACGTGGATCGAAACGATATGGTGGCGTTTGTCTCCGCTCTTGAGAGTATTTTGGATTCTTTGGGACATGATTTTGAAAGCGGAGCGGGAGTATCCAGAATCTCGCAACTGCTCGGAGAAGCGTAAAAGCTTCTTCTCTTCGCGAAAGGATAAACCGAAAAAGCAACGATCCAAGCCCGAGCCGTATAGGAGCTGGAATGCGCCCGCGAGGCGAATTTTCTTTCAGAACCGTATGTTGAAAAATCAGGGAAAATGCTTTGAAGCCAGCGGTTCCTTATCTATTTCGGAGATTAAATAGCCGGTTCCGTAATAATCGCCGGAATTATAATAGAGCCTAACTCCCTGCGGGGTAGTGAGATAATTCCCCGTCCTTACGGTTTGTTCGGGAAGATCAACCTCGTACACCGCATAACCTATCGTTCCGGAGCCTATATTAACCTTCTTGCGTTCTTCGCGAAGCTTTTTCACGCTCTTGGCTATTTCCCACGCTTTGGGATAAACATGTCCTTTTACGAGAAATTTCATCGCCGTCTCCGAAAAACTACGAAATCTCCATCTCGACGCGGTCTATTAAATTAATGCACATCATTATCTTGTCTATATCCGGATTTCTTTTATGGATGAATTTCTCGGAAAAACTCCCGCCGCAATCCCCGCAAGACCCGGCGTCTTCCGACTCCCTTTCACACTCCGCGCAGAAGTATGTCTTCAGGTTGTACCAATGTAAAGAGGAATAAATAAGTTCCCTGAACCCGCTTTTGCTGAGACATTCTCCCCACTCGGAAATCGCTTCGACCAAAGTTTTTCTATAATAGTCGGGCACATCGTCCAAATGTCCCGAATATATTTCCCGCTCTCCCACATAGATTCTGAAAAGTTCCGGCATAACGGTTGGTAAAGTCAGATTTTCGAGAGTTTCGAAACGAGGAAGTGATCGACAAGCACAAGATTGACCATGGCTTCCGCTATGGGTACCGCTCTCGGGCAAAGACAGGGATCGTGTCTTCCCTTTACTCGAAGCTCCTTTCTTTCTCCTTTTTGATCGACGGTATCCTGAGTTTTAGATATGGAAGAAGTGGGTTTTATGGCGATTCTCACCACAAGATCCTCTCCGTTGGTTATCCCGCCCAGCAAACCGCCCGCGTTGTTCGTTTTGAAGCCGAGAGTTCCGTCTTCTTTTTTGTACATTAAATCGTTTACCTCGGAACCTTTGCTCTCGGCAACGGCGAATCCCATTCCGACTTCAAATCCCCTTATTCCCCCTATGCTCATAAGCGCGCGCGCCAAATCGGCGTCGAGTTTGGAGAAAACCGGTTCTCCGAGCCCCGAAGGCAGTCCTCTTGACACGACTTCCACGGTACCTCCGACGGAATCTCCCTCTTTTCTCGTCGACTCTATAAGATCGATCATCTTTTTCGCCGCTTCGGCGTCCGGGCAGCGAGCCGGATTTTTCTCCACATAGTCAAAATCGATATCTCGGGCGACTATGTTTCCCACCTGCTTTACGTATCCCACCGTGGTTATTCCGTGTGAATTCAGGATTTTTTTCGCCAAAGCCGCCGCGGCGACTCTACCGACCGTCTCCCTGGCGGAAGATCTTCCGCCTCCGCGGTAATCCCTGCGTCCGTACTTCTCTTGGTAGGTGAAATCGGCGTGCCCCGGACGATAAACGTCTTTTATATCTTCGTACGATTTCGATATGGCGTCCGTATTTCTGACAATCATGGATATGGGAGTTCCGAGGGTTTTTCCTTCGAAAACCCCGGATAGTATCTCCACCGCGTCGGGTTCTTTTCTCTGAGTGGTGATTCTGCTTTGCCCGGGGCGCCGTCTGTCAAGCTCGTACTGTATTTCCGAGGCGCAGATATCAAGCCCCGCGGGACAGCCGTCGATCACAACCCCCATCGCCGGACCGTGAGACTCGCCCCAAGTGGTAATTCTGAAAAATCTTCCGAAACTGTTTGCCGCCACTTTCGTTCTCTTTTTCTAGTCCAGATAACCGTTTTCCCTGAACCAGGCAACGGTTTTTTGTATAGTTTGCTCAATGGGAGTTCTGGTGAACCCAAGCTCGTTTACGGCTTTCGAACAGTCGGCCTGCCAATTGTATTTCGAGAGCTTTATGGAATCTAGATCGAGCGTGGAATAATTGGGAAATCCGAATCCGAAGACTCTCTCGAGCATAAACGCGGTCGTGTAAGCGAACACGTAAGGAATTTTCATCTTCGGAGCGCGAATTCCGGTTACTTTTTCAAGAAGAGCGAAGCAACTTTGCACGCTGACATTTTCATTCGCCAGTATGTAACGTTCCCCGGCTTTTCCCTTCTCCGCCGCCAGCAAATGTCCTTCGGCGACGTCCTCGACGTCCACAAGGTTAAAAGTGCCGTCCATGTAACCCGGGAATTTTTTCTTGCAGAACCAAAGAACCAGTCCGGAACTAGAAAGATAAATATCTCCGGGACCCAAAACCACCGAAGGGTTGAGTATTATTACCGGAAGGCCTTTTTCGGCGAAGCTTCGAGCTTCCTTCTCCGCCAGGTACTTGCAGTTCATATACCCTAATCCCTCCGAGTAAAGATCGTACTGCGTGGCTTCGGTTATCATCGAACCGTCGCGTTCGACGCCGATTGCGGCGACGCTGCTTGTAAAAAGAACCTTGGATATTCCCGTATCCATAGCCGCCGACAGAACGTTGGCCGCGCCTTTTACGTTTATATCGAGCATTTTCTGATAATCGGATTTTTTAAACGATACGAATCCGGCGGTATGGTAAAGCGTGTCGCATCCGGAAAACGCGGCGCGAAGAGAGTCCGGGTCTCCAACGTCTCCGTAAACTTTCTCGACGTCGAGCGAGTCGATGTTTTTAGTGTTGCTGGTTCTTCTTATGAGAACCTTGACTCTTTCTCCTCTCTCGACCAGTTTCTTCGTTATGTGAGATCCTATAAATCCCGTCGCCCCTGTAACCACTGTCGCCATAGACTTTCTCCCGTAAGAATTTTGGATTAAAAGTATAACAATTCAGACGCCCAATGTACAAAAAAGCAAATTAAAAAACCTCACAGCACAATCATGGCGTCTCCGTAGCTTAAAAACCTGTAGTTGCGCGATTTCGCCTCCTCGTAGGCCGCGAGGGCGAGTTTCGTAGAGCCGCAGAAAGCCGAAACCAGCATAAGAAGAGTCGAGCGCGGCATATGAAAATTGGTTATCAAAACGTCGACGAAAGCGAATTCGTAAGGAGGTTTTATAAAAAGATCGGTTTTTTCGGAGAAAGCCCGTATGTTTCCGTCCGCTCCCTTCGCAGACTCAAGGGCTCTCATAACCGTGGTTCCGACCGAAATCACTCTTTGTTTTCGCGCCTTGGTCTCGTTTACCGCTTCGGCGGTTTCCGAAGGAACCAAAACGCGTTCGGAATGCATGACATGGTCGCTTGCGAATTCTTCCTTTACCGGCCGAAACGTCCCCTCTCCCACGTGAAGAGTCACGTATTTAATCGAAACGCCTATCTCGCGCAGGTTCGAGAGAAGCTCAAGGTCGAAGTGAAGACCCGCCGTCGGAGCCGCCACCGCTCCGTCTTCGGTCGCGTATACGGTCTGGTAGGTATTTTTGTCCGAAGCTTCGGGCTCTCTTGATATATAAGGGGGAAGAGGCATACGTCCCGCGCGCTCCATTACCGGTTCGACGGGGTTTGTGAATTTTATAGACCAGCTTTTGTCCCGCTCCCGCTCAAGCGTACCAGATATTCCGTCTTCAACGGTTATTCGAAGACCTCGAACGGGATTTCTGATAAGCACTTTCCACCTGGTTTCATCCTGTTTTTCGGTAAGAAGGAATTCCACCCGCCCTCTTCGCTCCGCATGCCCCGCGATTCTTGCGGGAATAACGCGGGTGTTGTTTAAAACCATAAGATCTCCGCGGCGAAGCAGGTGCGAAAGATCGGAGAATTTTTTATGCCGGAAACGTCCCGAATTTCGCTCGACCACCAAAAGACGCGAGGAGCTTCGCTCGGGAAGCGGATAACGGGCGATAAGATTCGGTGGAAGATCGTAATCGAATTCGTCGGTTCTCATCCGCCAAAGCAGTTATTTTTTCTCAAGAAGCTTTCTTACGGAGAGCCTGAGAGAGTTAAGTTTTATAAATCCCGTAGCGTCCGACTGGTCGTAAATTGAGTCCTCTTCAAAAGTCGCAAGACTCGCGCTGTAAAGAGAATTCGGGGATTTTCTTCCGCAAACGACCACGTTCCCTTTGTAAAGCTTGAGTTTTACCGTACCGCTTACGTTTTTCTGACTTTCCTCGACGGCGGCGGAAACCATTTCCATTTCGGGAGAAAACCAGAAGCCGTAATAGATAAGTTCGGATATTTTGGGAATAAGAGAATCTCTAAGACGCATTACTTCCCTATCCATGGTGATCGACTCTAAAGCTCGATGAGCGGCGTGAAGAACGGTGCCTCCCGGAGTTTCGTAAACGCCTCTTGATTTCATTCCGACAAATCTGTTCTCGACTATATCCGCCCTTCCGACGCCGTGTGAGCCGGCGATTTGGTTCAGGCTTTCAAGAAGCTTGAAAGGAGAGAGTCGTTTCCCGTCAATCGAGACCGCGAATCCGCTTTCAAATCCTATCTCCAGATAAACGGGCCGGTCGGGAGCCGCTTCTGGAGAGACCGTCATTTCGAACATATACTCCGGAGGTTCCGCCCAGGTATCTTCAAGTATTCCGCCTTCGTAACTTACGTGCAGAACGTTTCGGTCGCAGCTGTAGGGTTTTTCCGCGGTTACCGGTGTGTCTATCCCGTTTTCCCTCGCGTAATTTATAAGATCGGTTCTGGATTTGAAGTTCCACTCTCGCCATGGAGCTATAATCTTTATATCCGGGCGAAGCGCTTTGAAAGTAAGTTCGAAGCGGACTTGATCGTTACCTTTTCCCGTAGCTCCGTGGGAGACCGCGAATGCTCCTTCGCGTTCGGCGATTTCAATCTGCCTTTTCGCGATAATCGGTCTCGCAATCGAGGTGCCGAGAAGATATCCCCCTTCATAAACCGCGTTCGCGCTTATGGAAGGAAAAACGTAATCCCCGACGAATTCCTCCCTCAGGTCTTCGATAAACACGGCGCTTGCTCCCGTGTCCCAGGCTTTTCGCTCAACCTCTTCAAGATCCTCCTTCTGCCCCACGTCCGCGACGTACGCGATAACTTCGGAATCGTATTCGTTTACGAGCCACTTGAGTATCACCGAGGTGTCGAGCCCCCCGGAATAGGCGAGTACTATTTTGTTTTTTTCGGACATTTTACGGTTGTTTCAATACGGCTTCGCTTCGGCGAAAAGCGCGATCAGGCCTTGTCTTTGTTCTGCTCGGAGATCGGGCGAAGGTCCAGAAGCGAAAACTTCACTCCTTTGTTCTGGTAGAACTTTTCAAGAGAAAGACCCGCGTACTCTATTTTCTGGATATCGTCTCCGGTGTAGTCAAGTTCTTTCACCTCGGTAGAAAGCTTGCATGAAAAAGGTATATCTTTGTCCGGTCTTTCCTGGCAGATAAAACCCATATCGATCCGGCCGCTTAAATCCATACTCAGAGAAACTACGAATCCCACCACGAGCTTTACGTTTTGAAGTTCGATCACCATGATTTTTATCCTGCTTGAATCTTCCTTGTTTCCAACTTCCATCACGTAACCGTAATAATCGATCTGCTTGTTCTCCTCGCTTAAGGAGTTCATATACCAGTAATCTTCCGAATCAAGCCAGCACATTATCTTCATTGTTCTTTCCGCCTCCGAGGCTCCTTTGGTTTTCCGTGCAATTATATACGAATAAGACCTTTTGGTAAAAACGCTTCCCGATAAAGCAGCGCGAATTTATATCCGCGGGTATTTCCGAAAACTCCGTCTCGCATGTGGAGCGAATGATTAATTCACACAGAAGCGTCAATCAAAATCATTTTTCCAGGCGGCGGCGCGCGATGGGTTTAAGTCCCGGTTGACTTCCGCCCGGCTTGACGAGCTTGCGCGCGTTTTGCCTTTCCCCCAGAGCTTTTAAAGCTTCGTTTATCAGCTTGGATTTCGAAGTGATATTCGTGGCGGTCTCCGCCCGAGCCAGCAACTCATCATCTATATCAACCGTCATTCTAATTCGAAAAGCGCTCCCGGACATCGAAATATACACCCGTATTTTATATCAAACTATGCTGAGTTCCATGCTTTCATATTAACGAATAACGTAAAGTGGGGGTCAAACACACCGATTAAAGTTTCCACGAGACAAAATGCCGGTCTCAAGCGGTGAATTTGAGCGGATTTTTATTGCGTGAACGAAAGGTCTTCGGGTATTTTTATTTTACGGCCGTCATTATTCGCATTTACGATAATTTGACTCTGTCCCAAAAAAATCCGGGACTTGCGAATCAGACCCAAAAAGACCGGAGAAACAAGAATGAAGATATACGGTTTTGAAAGAAAGGAGGTTATTCCCATCTCAATCGACGAGGCGTGGAAGTTTTTCTCCAATCCCAACAATCTTCGAATTATCACTCCCCCGGACCTTGGGCTGACCATAACCAGCGAAGCGGAGGAAAAAATATATCCGGGAATGATAATCACCTATTCGGTAAACTTGCTGCCGTTTGTAAAAAGCGGCTGGACGACGGAAATAACTTATGTGGACGCGCCCGGGTATTTTGTCGACGAGCAGCGATTCGGACCTTACAAGTTCTGGCATCACAAACATTTCTTTACCGATCTGGGAGAAAAAACGGAGGTAAGAGACCTTGTTCATTACGCTTTGCCGGGCTGGGTGCTCGGAAAAGCGGCGAACTTTCTTTTTATAAGAAGAAAGCTTGACTACATATTCGATTTTCGAAGCTCCCGCCTTAGGAAACTGTTTGGGAATTAAGCCGCAAAAACCCTTACCACAAGCCGGTGCGGAGAATTTTTCGAAACGATTACCCTCAGCGTGAAATCCCTATAAAACTGATCATTCTTTGAGCGCTTGAACCTTCCCTTCTGTAGGAAGGCAATCCCCGACAGCAGGTACACACTTCAATCGTATCGATTTTTGAAACTCCCGAGTTTAGAAGTTCAAGAGCGTTTAGTCGCACTATGTCGAGAAGAAATTTTCCGTCATCTTTTTCTAAAAGCCATTCGCCGTGGTTTCGACCGAATTTCGAGATAAACCGGGAGGCCACGTCATCTCTCACTTCGTAACAGCATTTTCCTATTGCGGGACCCACCGCCGCGACGGCGTCTTGGGGTTTTAGGGAGAATCTTTCGCAGACGGCGTCAAGACATTTTCTTACCACGCGCAGCAAAGTTCCGCGCCATCCCGCGTGAACCGCGCAAACGCATCCGAAGTCGGGAAAGCAGATAAGCACCGGAACGCAGTCGGCGGTAACGACCCCCACGCCCACGGCCGCTTGTGTGGAAACGACGGAATCGGCCTGCGGAAGTTCGTTCGCCGCGGCCCGGTCGGCGAAAAAAACAGAATTTCCGTGAACTTGCTTAACCGTTACAATGCTCTTAAGCGCGTGGTCGGAAGCTATTTCCGAAAGATCGAAACCTTTCGGATCATGCGCGAAACCGTGAACCACACCGTCGCACTGTTCAAGAAGAGGCGAGTGGAGAATTTTCATTTTCTTTCCTTAAAAAATCGATCGCGGAAACCATATCTTTTGGAATTTCCGCGGAAAATTCAATTCGTTTAAGCGTTTTCGGATGTGTAAATTTCAGATTTCTCGCGTGAAGAGCGTGTCTCGTTATTATAGTGCTTACGTTTGTTAAATTCCGCAGGCGGCTTTTCTTCGCGCCGTAAACCTTGTCGGCCAGAACGGGAAATCCGTTTTCCGAAAAATGCACCCTTATCTGATGGGTCCTTCCGGTTCTGGGCCATACTTTTACCACAGTCGCACCGCGCAGCCTGCTAACAACTTCCCAGCGGGTTTCCGCGTCTCTTCCGGCTCTCGAAAGAGAAGTCATTTTCACTCTGTTTGAAGGATTTCTCCCTATCCGGGAGCGGAAAACCCCCGAATCCCTTTTAATCTCTCCGCACACAACGGCTATATATTCTTTTTCTATCAGCCGGTTTTTAAACTGTTCGGAAAGACTCGAGTGCGCGAAGTCGTTTTTCGCCACGACCATAATTCCGGATGTCTCCTTGTCAAGACGGTGAACTATGCCGGGGCGAAGCTTGCCTCCTATTCCGGAAAGATCCGCGCACATGTGCACAAGAGCGTTTACGAGAGTGCCTTTGGTTACTCCGGCTCCGGGATGCACGACCATTGCGGCGGGTTTGTCTACAACCACCACGTCCCGATCTTCGTAAACGACTTCAATATCAACCTCCTCTCCTTCTATTTCGCAAGGTTCGGGAGGAGGAATATTAACGCTCAGGCTTTCCCCGCCGTTTATAATCCTGGAGGGTTTAAACGTTTCGCTGTCTATAAGTATGTTTCCAAGCTCTATATGTTTTTTTACGCTTGAACGGCTAAGTTCTTTAAGGAATTCGCGGAGAAAGACGTCCGCTCTTTTACCCGCGAATTCGCGAGGGATTTTCGTCGCTGTATTTTCCCGCCGCATATTCATCTGTTTTCCTTCAATTAGTTTCGTCAATTATAAATACCCGGGGATTTTTACCGAAAATATCGCGCGCGCTGCCCCGGTTAACAGATATTTCCACGTATCCTGAACTTCCTTCGACGGCCAGAATTTCTCCCTCGGCGGCAAAACAGTAAGATTTGTAAATTCCTTTTAGAAGTCTCTCTCCGATTCTTACCGAAGCTTTGAGTCGGTTTTTAACGATTTTCGTCGGGATGCTGGTCACTAAATTTCCGAATTTGTCCGCGTATACGACGGTTCCGCGAATTTCGTTTCCGTCTATCGAATATTCCTCCCGGGGAAAAATTTCGGGATCCAGGATTTTAGGTCCCAATTCCTCTAACGAAATCCCCAAAGACAGGTGCGCCGCGACCGGAGAAAATATATCCCTCCCGTGAAAAGTGGAGCTTATTTCTTTTAGCAAATAATCGCGATTGGTTATTTCTCGAACACAAAATTCGCCGCGGCGATGAAAAACGGAACTGAAAACGCCGTTATCGGGCCCCACGAAAAAATGACCGTCGGCGCAAACCGCAATGGGCCTTCGCCTGCCTCCGACTCCGGGGTCGACTACTACCATATGCACGGTTCCGGGAGGAAAATAGCTGTATGAATTCGCAATCGCGAAAGACGCGGCGCGAATATCGTGAGAATCGATCGAGTGCGTCACGTCTATCGGAAAAGCGTCTGGATTTATCGATAGAATCACCCCTTTCATCGCTCCCACGTAATGATCGCTTAATCCGAAATCGGTCGTCAGCGTTATAACGTTTTTCATAAAAGCCGCCCTGGAGGTAAGATTATGGAACGCAGCTTGCATTATATCAAGTCAGATGATGAAACTCACCGTTTTGGGGTCGGGTACTTGCGTACCGCATAAAAAAAGAGGATCTTCCGGATATCTTTTGAGTTCGGATAGGTGCGCTGCGCTTCTCGACTGCGGAAACGGAACGGTCTGGAAGCTTGAAAAAATAGGGGTCGATTATCTCGAAATCGACCATGTCTTCATAACGCACTTTCATCCCGATCACACTTCGGACCTGATCCCGCTTCTTTTCGCCACAAGACATCCTTACGGAAAAAAACGTCGAAAATCGCTTCAAATATGGGGACCCGAGGGATTTTCCGAATTTATCCGGAAGCTTAAAGCTCCCTACGGCAACTGGGTAGAGCCGGAGTTTGTGAAAATCCGCGAGATAGAGAATAAAAAATTTGAAACCGGCGGTTTTCAAGTGGAAACGTTTAAAACCGCGCATACGGAAAACAGCATCGGCTACATAATACGCGGCGAAGGGAAAAAAGTCGTCTATACCGGAGATACGGGATATTTCCCCGGGCTTAAAAAAGCGGCAAAGCAAGCCGATATATTCCTTACGGAATGCGCGCTTTTGGATTCGGAAAAAATAAGCGCCCACATGACTCCTTCCGATATTGCGAAAATTTTAAGCGGAAGCGATCCTTTGAAAATCGTTCTTTCGCATCTTTACGCTTCAATGGACGGAAAAAATCTGCCGGAAGAAATAAAAACGCTTTCGGGAAACGAAAAAACACGAATTATAGTCGCCGAGGATTTGATGGAAATAGTGGCGTAGCGGCGTCAACCGGCGCTTCGATTCTCTTTTTCGGAAAACGCTTCGTTTGCTTCTTCAATTATGCTTTGCGTAACGTAAACGGCGTCTTCGGCTTCGGTTACGGGACGTCCGACCACAAGGTAATCCGCTCCGTACTCAATCGCGCGCGCCGGGGTGAGCGCTCTTTTGTGATCATTTTTTTTCGCCCCTTCGGGCCGTATTCCCGGAGCGACTATTACGAGATTTTCTCCGAATTCACGCCTGATCTCCCGTATAGATTCTCCCGAAGCGACAACGCCGTCGCAACCCGCCTGAATCGCTCTTTTGGTAAACGCCCGGACGTACTGGTCAAGTTCAAGACGTTCGTTCATCATAAGAGCTCGAAGATCCTCCCGATCGAGACTGGAGAGAAAAATAAGCGAAAGAATAAGCGGGCGGTCTCTTTCCCCCCTGCCTTCTCTGGCGGCGGCGACTGTAGCCTTTCCGCCGTTTAGAGTTACGAATTCCACTCCCTCGGGCACGGCTTTAAGCGCGGCGGAGATAGTGCGATCTATATCTCCCATTTTAAGATCGAGAAAGACCTTTTTCCCAAACCCGACAAGCTCTTTGACAAAACTCATCCCTTCGCGCATAAACAGCTGATACCCGACTTTGTAAATATCGATTCTCTCGCCTAGAAGATTTACGAGAGCAAGCGCCTCGTCCCTTGAATCGAAATCAAGGGCGATTATCAGTCTCTCGCAACTTTGAAAAACGCCTTGCTCGTTTTCCCTGCTCGCCACTCGGTTATATGTCCTCCTCAAATATTTTCAGTCTCGACGCAATTTGGAGCAATCGTCAGATTGAAGCAGGCGTAAATCATACCCGGTAGACGCAAGTCGCGCTTGATAATTCACCCCTTGAGCGAAACGAAAAGCGTCAAGAAAGCTAATCTTTCGAGATTTATCCGCAAGTCGTCACGTATTCTCACGCTCCGATTCGTCCCGCTTGACCTGCCGCGCCACGGCGTTATCATCTACGGTGACATGCGAGTAGTAGTCGCCAAACCCAGGGGATTTTGCGCCGGAGTCGACAGGGCTATAGAGATAGTCGAAAGAGCGCTTGAGGTGTACGGTCCTCCAATCTACGTGCGCCACGCCATAGTGCACAATAAAAGAGTGGTAGACTCCCTAAGGAATAAAGGGGCCGTTTTCGTCGAACGGCTCGACGAGATCAAAGAACCGGCCGCGCGCGTGATTTTCAGCGCCCACGGCGTAAGTCCCGAGGTGATAAAAGAGGCCGGGGAAAGAGGTTTTCAGGTAGTCGACGCGGTCTGCCCGCTCGTAACTAAAGTTCACAACGAAGTAAAACACTATTCCGAGAAGGGCTATACGATAATACTCGTGGGGCACAGAGGCCATGTCGAGGTTATAGGGACGAAGGGCGAGGCGCCGGAAGCGGTAAAAGTGGTGGAATCCGTGGACGAGGCTCTGTCCGTCGAGGTGGAAGATCCTGAAAAAGTGGCTTACGTGACTCAAACCACCTTAAGCGTCGACGATACGAAAGACATAGTGAAATCGCTTGAAAAGCGCTTTCCGAAAATCCAAAAACCGTCCAGACTCGATATCTGCTACGCGACGCAGAACCGTCAGGATGCGGTAAAGAAGCTCGCCGAGATATCGGACATGATCCTTATCATGGGCTCGCCCGAAAGTTCGAATTCAAACAGGCTGGTTGAAGTCGCGAAAGCTTACGGAGTCGAAAACTCGCATCTGATTGAAGGCCCCGAGGCTCTTGTGGATAAGCGAATGTTTGAAAAAAACATGACGGTGGGCCTAAGTTCCGGAGCTTCCACCCCGGAAATTATAGTAAACGAGGTAATTTCTAGGCTAAAAGAACTGGGAGCCACGACGTTTGAAGAACTGAATTTGAAGGAAGAGTCGACTAAATTCCCCTTCCCCCATTCACTTGAATTTTCAACCGCTTAAAGTCGTTCGGAAATGAATCGGAGAATCTTAAGATACGTGGGCGACATAGAAGTCCCGGAGGGAGTGGCGTCGATAGACTGCGAAGTCAGAATCGGAGAAAAAACCGAAGTTCTCTTCATTTTAAACCGCTCCACTTGCGACCGAAGTCGGGATAAGCAAGCGGGAAGCCTAAGAGATCGCCTTGAGACTCGCGGCGAATTCCTGGTTCAAACCGAAGCAAAAGACCCGAAGACCTTTATAGTCAATACTCTCGCCTCAGCCTACGGACCCGAGGCGGACATAACTCTTAGCGAAACCGATACCGACTGATATTCGAGAAAAAAACGTGGTGCCTCAGTTGGCTACCCATCCGCCGTCCACCGAAAGCATGGCGCCGGTCATGTAAGCCACATTTTCACTGTCGCAGAGGAAAAGCACCGCGTGCGCGATTTCCTCGGGAGTCGCGAAACGACCCAGGTGTCCGGTTATGGGCTGAAGACCTTTTAGAAATTCCTCCACTTCCGCGGGGGAACTGCTAAGAAAACTTTCCACCATTGGAGTCACCGTGGTGCCGGGACAGATCGCGTTTACTCTTATTCCGTGCGCGCCGTACTCAAGAGCCATACTTCTGGTGAGCTGCGATACGGCTCCCTTGGTCGAGTTATACGCGGACGTGCCGGGAATGGCTTTCAGTCCAAGTATGGAAGAGTTGTTGATTATTGTTCCTCCCCCTTGTTCGATCATGTGCGGAATCGTGAATTTACTCATTAAAAAAGTGCCTTTTACGTTTATGTCAAACACCCGATCCCAGTCCTCCACGGAAGTTTCGTGAGTAACCGCGAGAGGAAGCACGCCGGCGTTGTTAAAAAGTATGTCGATTCTGCCGAAGCGCTCCTTGGCATGATCGACCGCGGCTTTACAGTCCTCTTCTTTCGATACGTCGCTTACCAAATACTCTATTGTGCCGGGAGCGTCTTTTCCCGCTTCGGCCGCCTCCACAAGAGTACTCTCGGTTCTTCCGGTTATAAGAACTTGCGCTCCCTCGTTTGCGAAAAGATGCGCGGTAACCTGTCCTATTCCCAAACTTCCGCCAGTAATTATGGCGACTTTGCCATTAAGCTTCATAGTTCTCCTCCTCGAAATGTTTTTACGCAAGCGGCGTTTCGCTGTTGACCGCTAACCACAATTAGTTTAAACATCTCAAGCGGACGCGTCAATTTTCCAAAACGCCCCTCGTAAAACGATGCGGACAACAACAAAGAACCCCGGTCAGCGGGAAAGTTCAGAAAAGCGAACTGGCAGCCCCAACGGGATTCGAACCCGTGTTTCAGCCTTGAGAGGGCTACGTCCTAAACCGCTAGACGATGGGGCCGCTGGAAACAAAGTATGAAGCTATCATAAAAAACGGAGCATTTCAAAAACAAAACAAATGCGTTTCGTCTGGTTTTTCATCGTAAATATGTTGTATAATTATGAATATTGCCGAAACTTGCTTCGGCGAAATCTCTAACCGGTAAAGACTGTCATGAAAGCGCGCGCGGCCGAAGCAAACCGTCAAAACGGCAAAAGCATCTTTTCGAGAAAAATATACGACGCGGTTCTCTTCGACCTTGACGGAGTAATCACCTCTACGGAAAAAATTCACTGCGCCTGCTGGAAAAAAACGTTTGACGAATTTTTTCTCGCTCGAGAAAGAGAAACCGGTGAAATTTTCTCCCCCTTCGACGAAACCGAAGACTATCTTCGCTATGTGGACGGAAAGCCGCGCCACGACGGCGTACGTTCTTTTCTGCTTTCGCGCGGAATAGAACTTCCGGGAGGCCAAAGCGGTTCTCCGCCCGGGGAATCGTCGATTTTCGGAATCGGCAACAGAAAAAACGAACTGTTTGTAAAAACGCTTGAAAATAGATCGGTGGAAATATATGAAACTTCGATCTCACTCGCGCGATTTCTAAAAGAAGCCGGTTTTCGTCTCGCAATAGTGTCTTCAAGCAGAAACTGCAAAGCGGTCATGACTACCGCCGGTATAGAGGGCCTTTTCAGTGTAATAGTCGACGGAGTTTCGGCCATGGAAAAAGGACTTCGAGGAAAACCCGAACCGGACATGTTTCTTGAGGCCGCCCGAGCGCTTGGAGCGAAACCCGAAAGAAGCGTTGTCATTGAGGACGCCTCGGTCGGAGTGGCCGCGGGAGCGAAAGGACGATTCGCGCTTGTAATCGGCGTGGCGAGGAAAAACAACGAAACCGAGCTTATTTCAAACGGAGCGGATATCGTGGTGTCGGACCTTGGCGAACTTCGGTTAGGAGAATAAAGAAAGAGGGAAGCGAAGATGGTAAAAAGGGAGAAAAAGGGCATATACGCGGCACCGCACATATATCCTCACGATCCGTGGAAAATAATTGAAAAACAGTTTTACCCTAAACTGATCGGTCTTACGGAAACTATTTTCTGCACCTCAAACGGCTACATAGGAATGCGCGGAACTTTCGAAGAGGGCAAACCGAATCACCATAATTTCACGATGGTCAACGGCTTTTACGAAACCTGGCCGATTATATACGGGGAGGAGGCTTTCGGATTCACGAAAATGGGACAAACGGCGGTCAATACTCCCGATTCCAAAATAATCAAGCTTTACGTGGACGACGAGCCTTTTTATCTTCCCACCGCGACTCTGCTTCATTTCGAACGGTCGTTGGATATGCGAAACGGAGTGGTTGAGAGAAATTTGGTATGGGAGATGTTCTCTGGAAAACGAATATCCATAAGATCGCAAAGGCTCGTCTCCATGGAACATCGTCATCTGGCCGCGATATCGTACGAGGTTACCGTTCTAAACGGCAGAGCGCCGGTAACCATATCCTCGGAAATCGTAAACAACGGGGAAGAGGAACGAAACCGGGTAAAAAGCAACGGAGGAGATCCTCGCAGAGCGAGCATACTTGAACACAAAGTTCTCGAACCTCGCGTAAGCGAGGTTCAGGACACAAGAGTGATTCTCTGTCATTCGACGCCGAACAGCAAGATGACCATCACTACGGGAATTGAGCACGCGGTTAAGACGAATTGCGATTTCTCTTACTCAAGCGAAGCTTCCGAGGACCGGGGAAAAGTGGTTTTCATGTTCGACGCCCGCTCCGAAGAACCTATAAATCTTACAAAATACATGACCTACCATACGACTAGAAGCGCTCCGCACACAGACGAAGAACTTTGCGAGAGAGCGAAAAGGAGTCTGGAAAGGGCCAAAAAATTCGGTTTTTCCGATTTGCTTGAAGGTCAAAGAAAATATCTGGACGAATTCTGGAAAAGAAGCGACGTTCGAGTTGAGATGAAAAGCAAGAAGCAAACCGCGGCGATTCAGCAGGCTATACGATTCGGACTTTTTCAGATGTATCAGTCGTCGGTGAGAGTCGAAGGAGTGGGCGTACCGTCTAAAGGACTTACCGGAACCGGGTATGACGGACATTACTTCTGGGACATGGAGATATATCTTATGCCGTTTCTGATCTATACCTCTCCGCATATCGCAGAGAAACTCCTAAAGTTTCGGTACGGAACTCTGGACAAAGCGAGAGAGTACGCCAGAAGACTTAACCAGAAAGGGGCGATGTTCCCCTGGAGAACGATAAACGGGGAAGAAGCGTCTGCTTATTACGCCGCCGGGACCGCGCAGTACCATATAAACGCGGACATAGTATACGCTTTAAGAAAATACGTAACCGCCACGGGAGACAGTGACTTCATCTCCAAGTACGGAGCGGAAATTCTGATTGAAACCGCAAGGCTATGGAGCGATCTGGGATTTTATTCCGACAGGGAAGGCGAGAAATTCGAAATACACGGCGTTACGGGGCCCGATGAATACAACACCGTGGTGAACAACAACATCTATACCAATCTTATGGCTCGGGAAAACCTGAGACTCGCCGCCGAAACGGTGCGGCGTCTGATGGAAACGGATTACGAGCTTTTCAACAACCTGGCTCATAAAACCGGCTTCGATATTCACGAAGTCGAGGTATGGGAGAAAGCCGCCCGGGACATTTACATACCTTATGACGAGGAACTTGGGATTCATCCGCAGGATAATCACTTTTTGGAAAAGAAAAAATGGGATTTTGAAAATACGCCGAAAAATAAATACCCGATACTGCTTCACCACCACCCGCTGGTTATCTATCGACACAGGGTGATAAAACAGTCGGATCTGGTGCTTGCGATGTTTCTTCTGGGAAAAGAGTTTTCGCAAGAGGAGAAAAAACGTAACTTCAACTACTACGATCCCATTACGACCGGAGACTCCTCGCTCTCCGCATGCATACAGGGAATAATGGCCGCGAAGATAGGAAATATGAAAAAGGCTATGGATTACGCGGAAACCGCGGTTTTCATGGATCTTGGAGACATGGGAGATAACACGAAGGACGGTTGCCACATAGCGTCCATGGGAGGAACCTGGATGCTTTTTGTTTTGGGGTTCGCCGGGCTTTCCTTCGCGGAGAAAAAACCGGAGTTTTCTCCAGTGCTTCCTCGGGAAATTGAGAGTATAGGTTTTTTCGTCACGATACGCGGTAATTTGATAGAGATTGAAGTAAATCACTCGGAAGCAAAATGCGAACTTAAGCAAGGAGATGGAATCTCACTTAGCTTCGCGGGAGCGGACTTCAATATTTCTCCTGACAATCCGGCATTCGCGACAAAAATTTGAGAAGATTTCCTCCGCATGGCGGGCAACCGCGGAATTTCGACAAAATGGGTTTCGAATCGGAAAGAGAAGTGGGGCTAAACGCGGTAATGAAGGCGTCGAGGGCTTGCGCGCGAATGAGCGAAACGATCGACGAGACAAAAGCGTTTTACAAAATGGACGGTTCTCCGGTTACCTTAGCAGACTTTTTCGTACAGTTTTTAGTGAATTCGGAGCTTTCGGCCGCTTTTCCCGAAATTCCTATAGTGGCCGAGGAATCTTCGCTATTTTTTGAAAACGACGGCGGGAGGGAACTTCTAAACCGACTCAAAACTCTTCTGCCGCAAAAAACCGCCGAAGAAATAGCGCGCACAATCGACGGAAAAAATCACAAGGCCGGAAGTTACGAAAAATTCTGGACGCTTGATCCGATCGACGGTACGAGAGGATTTTTAGCGAAACGTCAGTACGCAATCGCTTTGGCCCTTATCGAAAACGGGGAAGTGGTTCTCGGAATTCTGGGTTGTCCGCGGCTTCCACCTTCCGAAAACCATAAACCGGGAGACAAAAAAGGCGATGTGTTTTTCGCCGAACGTGGAAGAGGGGCTTTTCAAATCAAGCTTTGGGAAGATCGGAAAACGCGCATTTCGGTATCCGGCACAAAAAAAGCTTCGGATGCCGTTATGTGTGAATCGGCGGAAGCTTCGGACGCGTCCTACGAATCTTCAAGGAAAATCGCCCGAGATCTCAATATAAGCGCAAAACCCGTAAGAATGGACAGTCAATGCAAATACGCCGTTTTGGCCAGAGGAGATACTTCGATCTATCTCCGGTTGCCCCCGCAAAAGAATTACAAGGAAAACATATGGGATCACGCGGCGGGATACATACTGGTGAAGGAAGCGGGAGGAAACGTTACGGATTACCTCGGCAATCCGCTTGATTTCTCATCGGGGGAAAAGCTTCGGAACAATACCGGGATCTTGGCTACAAACGGCATTATTCACGAAGAGGTGACATGCGCGGTAAAAAGAACTTTCTTACTTTAAAAAATCCGGGTGGATAGACCGTACGATTCATAAGTTGTAGCGTTGTTCCGCATTAATGTCCGTGTTACATTCTTAAACAAGAAGTCCGTCGAATCTAAACCGCGAATCGGATTTTCATCCAGGTCATAAAAAGCTTATGTGCGGCATAACAGGAATTTACAGTCCCGGATCAAAGATAGAACAATCCATTCTGTCCTCTATGACCGAAGCGCTTTCCCACAGGGGCCCCGACGGTCTAGGCACTTACGTTGACGCGAAAAACGATGTTGGATTAGGACATACGAGACTGGCCATAATAGACCTTTCCCAGAAAGGCAGACAGCCCATGTCAAACGGAAGCGGAGATATAACGGCAAGCTACAACGGGGAAATTTACAACTATGTCGAAATAAGAGAAGAATTGAGACACAAAGGACATTCTTTTGTGAGCGATTCGGACACTGAGGTTGTCATCAAAGCTTACGAGCAGTGGGGGATGGATTGCCTGCATAAATTCATCGGAATGTTCTCCATGGCGATATGGGATGCGCGCAAGGAAACTCTTTTTCTGGCGCGAGACAGGGTCGGGGTTAAGCCGCTTTATTACCATAAGAAAGACGGACTTTTCCTTTTTGCTTCAGAGCTAAAATCGATAATGAAGCATCCCCGATTCAATGAGCGAATAGACCGACACGGCCTTTTTCTCTTTCTGCGATACAACTATATAAGAAGTCCGCACACAATATTCGAAAACACCTTCAAGCTTGAGCCCGGACATTACCTGCGCATCAAAAATGGAGAAATAAGCAAACACAGATACTGGAACATAGCCGATTACTACAATATGTCTCGGCATAAAGGTTCGGAAGAAGAATTAACCGAAGAACTTGAAAAAATTCTTGTTGACTCTTTTAAGTACAGACTTGTTTCCGACGTGCCCGTTGGACTGTTTCTCTCCGGCGGAATAGATTCAAGCACGGTCGCCGCCCTTCTGCAAAAAAACGTTTCAACACCCTTAAAAACATTCACCATAGGTTTTTCCGAGAAAAAATATAATGAAGCGCACTACGCAAAAGAAGTTGCCGACTACCTGGGAACGGACCACACCGAACACTATATATCGCAAAAAGAAATGTTGGATATAGTTCCGAAACTTCCCTTGATCTACGACGAACCTTTCTCAGACAACTCGACGATACCCACTTATCTTGTCTCGCAAATAGCGCGGCGACAGGTTAAAGTGGCGCTCTCCGGAGATGGGGGAGATGAGCTTTTTTGCGGATACAAGCATTATAAAAAAAACCTCGGCAGACGCGCCACGTATGAAAGGATGCCCGCCGCCGCGCAAAAAGCCGTATCCAAAGGACTATCTCTTCTCACTCCCGAACAATTTGAAAGAATCGCAAAGCCGCTGGGCAGTAATCGATTGAAGAGATTGGGACAAAGTTATGCGAGGAGGCGGGAAATCTTTCTCTCAATAAGCTCAAATAACATCTCGGCGATGCACAAGTTTTCAAACGGGTCATGGTTACCGGAAGAAATTGCCGGGATTTTAAATGCAAAGCCGGAATTTGAAGACAGCTCTTTCGAGGAACAAGTCGAAGCGGTTAAAAGCGATAATTTGCTGACCAAGATGCTTGCCGCCGATTTCGGGGTTTGGCTTCCGGACGATATATTGACGAAAGTGGACAGAGCGTCGATGAGCGTGGGGCTTGAATCCAGAGAGCCTCTCCTCGATCACAGAATAATAGAATTTACGGCAAGAATTCCAACCGAATATAAATATAGAAATGGTGAACCGAAGTATATTCTCAAAAAGATACTAAGCAGACACTTGCCAAGAAAACTGTTTGACAGAAAAAAAAGAGGCTTTGGATCACCCGTAAACTCATGGCTCGGCAAAGAACTCCGCCCCCTTGTTCACGATTATTTAAGCGAAAGCTCGATAAAACGTGACGGACTGTTCAATGCGGATGCGGTTCTGTCATGGACAAAGAAGTTTTACAATAACGAGATTCCCGGCAGGAAAATCTGGAATCTTCTGGTTTTTCAGATGTGGAAAGAGCAATGGCTTTAGCCAGTAGCCATCACGTAGCGAGTGGAAATCAGGATTGATTCACTCATATCTTAATGCTTCTATGGGATTTAACCGCGCGGCTTGTTTCGCCGGATATATACCAAAAACCGTTCCCACAAGCGCCGAGAAGAAGAATGCCACGAGTATTGACCAAAGGGATATCTGAGTCGGCCAACCAGTAAGAACCGAAGCGGTTTTCGAAATCAGTATTCCAGCCGCCGTTCCGATAGCTCCTCCAACGAGCGAAAGCATAACGGACTCGATAAGAAACTGAACCAGAATGTTGCTTTCTTTAGCTCCGACGGCAAGCCTGATGCCTATCTCCCTCGTTCTTTCCCCGACCGAAACAAGCATTATGTTCATTATGCCGATCCCTCCCACTATAAGAGATATTGAAGCTATACTGCTTAGAAGAACTGTCAGGATCTTCGAGACGCTTTTAATGGTTTTTATCTGCGTTTCCTGAGTTTTTATGGAAAAATCATCGTCTTCTTCATCCTTGATTCCACGCTGCGCTCGCAAAGTCTTCTCTATTTTCGCCCTGGCGTATTGAAGATCGTACTCGGGGTCTACGAATATCGTAATAGTATTGAGCGATTTCTTTCCGATAAGTCTCTTTTGCACAGAGGTGTACGGAATAAGCACAATATCATCCTGGTCTTTTCCGCTGGGGGTGGGCCCAATTGGAGACATAACACCTATAACTCTGTAGGCGTATCTGCCGATTTTAACGCTTTGTCCTATGGGGTTCTGGCTTCCGAACAAGTTTTTCTTTACCGTGCTTCCCAGAACACAGACAAAAGCGGTTTTCTTCACGTCAAAGGCGTTAAAGAAAGTTCCTCTTTCGGGAAACCAGCCGTTTATAAAGACGAAGTCCTCTCCGGTTCCGATTACCGCGGTAAACACGTTTCTGTTTCCGGAAACTATGTTCGCGGTCGTGTTCGATATGGCGGAGACGTATTTTACCGCCTCAACTTTCTCTATCGCTTCCACATCCTTCTCGGTAAGCGGTTTCAATCTGCTTGCAAGGATAGTCTTTCCGCTTTTGGTGATTTTCCCGCTTCTTACCACCAAGGAATTAGCGCCCAGGGATGATAGTTGTCCTTCTATCATGTTTTTTGCACCACCAGTTATGGAAACAAGGGAGATTACCGCCGCGACTCCTATGATTACTCCCAAAGCGGTAAGAAACGACCGTACTTTGTTGCTTTTAATAGCTCTGTAGGAAATGCCGATTGAGAACAGTAAGCCCATGGAACTAATTTTAACTGACCGCTTGAACGCTTTTTTAGGAAAGGAAGAAATTATGAGTTGAGGATATCTCTAGACTACTTGTCATTATGAACCTAGAGGACCGTGACTTCCCGAAAAATCTTTTCGTATTCCGAGACCGTTTTTTCAAGTGTAAAGGTCCAAGCCCTCTTATACGCATTTTGGGCCAGTTTTTCACTCAATTCCCCATCCCTCAAAATCCTCAAGACTGCTTCCGCCATAGCTTCGGGGTCGGCGACAGGAACAAGAAGTCCGCTTTGCTCATTTTCAATTATTTCATCCGCGCCAAAATCATGATTCGTACTGACAATCGGAAGCCTTAAAGCCAAAGCTTCGAGCAGGGAATTTGAAAAGCCTTCGTAAAACGAAGAAGAAACATAAACATCCGCCGCCTTCATAAACGGATACGGGTTTGACTGATCTCCAACCAGCGCTACGCTGTCTTCAAGCTTCAACCTTTCAATCTGATTCCAAAGTCTGTCTCTTATTCCCCGTTCATCTATTCTTCCGACTATGATAAGCCTGATTTTTCTTTCCCGATTGACGATCGAGACGGCTTCCACAAGATGATCAAATCCTTTTTGCGGAACTATCCTGCCAACTGATACGATAAGCGGCAGATCCTTGTTGTCTAACCACGGGTGTTTTATTTTCTCTCTGCTCTTTTGATCTATAAATTCCATATCCAAGCCGTTGTGGATTACGGAAGGTTTTTTTCCAAGTTTCCAGAATTTTTTCGATTCGTTGGCCAACCCGACTGAATTCGCCACAATTTTCGACGCGAATTTTCTGTTTGTTCTTCGCAAAAAAAACGTTAGCCATCTGGATACAGCTGTCTTCTTTCCTTTAAGACCTTCCGCCGGGTTGTTGATTTCCCCAATTACCACGGGTATTCCGAGCATTTTCCCCGCCACAATAGACGAAAAAGGTTTGGATCTGACGTATATGACGTCCGGTTTGAATTTTTTCGCCGCTTTAACTATGGAAACGATTCGCGATACAGGCTTGATTCGCCACTTGGAGTACCGTGGCTGTCCGGCAAGTTCGGAATACACGATTTGATTTTGTGTTTCGGGAGGCAATATTTCCGATAAAGCCCCTTCCTTACTTAGAATAAAAAGGCAAACTTCCACACGCTCAAGCTTGGCAAGACCGTTTGCAAGACAAATTGTCTGTCTTCCCGTCCCTCCGGTTCGAAGATGGGGAAGAACAATCAGAATTCTCATGTATGTTAGCACCTTGGAGAAAACGGCCGGTCAATGACCGGTTTTTCAATTCCGTCGTTTGCGTTTTATTGAATTTACATGTCCCACTTGACTCGCCCGAAATTAAAACTTAACGCGGAGATTTATTTGCGAATTTTTACCGCGCCGGTCTACACTCGGCATTCCTTTTCGATTTAATCAATCTGTCCCAAGGCAACCAGAAAACAAAACTCGCCATAACCTGCGTAAAATGGATCCCCAGCACAATTGAAAAACCCAACAACATCAAAAACAGAGACGGTATAATAATGATCTTCAGATATTTGTTAAACAACGCAAGGGGTGTAAATATCTCAAGAAAAAACGCCGAACCGGCGAAAAAATGACTCAACCACTTGTTGCTCCCAAACCAAAACGGAAGCCACTCAATATATATATTCGACCCGCCGTCCGTAAATCCGCGATTTATAAATAATGAAGACAGAAAATCCGAAGTAAACCATCCAAATCCCGAATTCCTGAGCTTTGAAAGCCCCGCTGCGCAGAACATGAAAGTGAACATAACCCGGATTAAAATTACGGGCCAGGAATAGTCGACGCTATAACGTTCTCTCTTTTTCTGATTTTTATACAAACTGTCGAGGGAGAAACCGTCGCCGCATCTTGAAAAAGACATAATTCCAAAAATCAGAAGCATTAACGTCTCGGTGTGATGAGTCTTGGCAACGCTGTTTACAAGTCCGAGCAAATAAAAACCGATCAGAAAAGCCAGAATTGTATTCAAGCGGGTAAAAAGACCTATTGAACTTAAGAGAATCGAGACTATCCAGACTTTGCCGAGAACCCCGAGTACGTCCGAACTTAAAACGGGTACCGAAAAAAGATCAAATAAAAATATAGGGTGCCACAGGACATCGGGAATTTTCCCCCATTGTGAAAAATCTTCTCCCAAATAGAGGAAAAAGATCGCCCCGTAATATAAAAATCTGGATACCCCAAGATTGACCGAAGTGGTGGGATAGAAAAAGAATTTCTCAATCTTCTTCTCGCTTTTTTTATAAAGACCGCTCATACTGAAACAGTTACGGATTAATTCCGGTTTTAGTCGAATATATCAGATATTCCTCCGGACGCACTCTTTGAATTGGAGTTTCCGTCCAGTCCCATTTAATTCTGTAAAGCCTAAGTTCATATACATCCCTAAATCCATAATCGTTAACCGGCCTTTCTTCCTTGTTGTAACGGTACTGTTCAAGCAGATATTCGAAAAGCTTGCTCATCGCCTCCGCTTTATCTTCCTTATCTCTAATTTTGTTGCTGTAGAGAAGATTGCCTTGGATTATCTGTTTCAGTTCCGCCTTGTTTACGGGAAGAAAATTCAAATACTCGATAATGCGGTCAATTCTTTTTTCGTTTTTATCGCTGTATTTCTCGGAATCCAAAATACGACTGATTCCTTTGTTAATCCTTGAACCGTCAACAGGATAGAAATGATTGGAATCCAACGGCAACTCTTCGCCATATTCGGTCACTCCTCTTATTTCCAACTTCGACGCCACCGTATTCACTTTCGCTCTGCTGAACATTGAATAATTTGAAATAGGCCAGATATCGGGAAGGGGAAACACAACGTAAAGCCCCTGCACAACAAGCAATGAAATTATCAAAAATTTAGGAATCATAGACAAGATATATGCGAATCTTGCGGGTGCGAAGATTTAATCAAGTCGCAACCCGGTCATTTTTTTGTCGCCTCAGACACTTGTATTTAGCCGGGGCTTCTTACGTAACCGCGGGAAAAAGTCACCCCGTCCATATTATAATACAAGTATAGCAGAGCGTTACGCAACAAGAAACACCCACCTTCCAAACTCGTGCCGTATCGTAAAACAATTCCACTTTGCACCTCTTGGAAGTTCCGATAAGTCCCGCATACCTTACAAACGCCAAGAAGATTGACTGTGGCGGGACACCTGAGAAAAGTTGCTTAATTACAATGCGGCAATACACTTAAGAAAACAAAAAGTCTGCCTTAACTTTGGGATACGCTTGTTCTAAATCGCAGATCAATCCTTTGGTTTGCAGAGGGTTTCATCAAAGTTTGACCGTCGTGACTTATTCCAATGCCTCCAGATTCTAAAGACGAAAGAAAGGGCTTGAGAAAAGATTTCTTATGGCTTTTCGGCGGCGGTATGGGAGCGTCCGTATTCGCCGCAGTCGAGGTAGTTCTTCTCGCGCGTTTTCTAGGGCTTGATCAATTCGGACTGTTCAGTCTTGTAATATCCTATGTCCGGTTCATAAACAATTTTGTCGATCTCAAAATATCGGAAGCGTCTATCAAGTATATATCCGAATACAGGGAGAAAAACGATAAGGAAAGAGTCAGGTGCTTTATAAAGTTTTTCTACCTTATAGATTTTTTAAGCGGAGTTGTCGCTTTTGTTTTATGCATTGCTTTGGCGGGAGTTGCCAACAGCCTATTCATTAAATCCGGAGAATCTTTTCAGTACGTGCTGATACTGTCCTCAACTCTCCTTATATCGACTGTCAACCAAAACTCGCATGCGATACTTCAGTCGCTAAAAAAATTCAGAGAATCCGCTCTTTTTAGAGTTTTTCAGAATTTTCTCAGAATTACGCTTATCTCGGTGGCGTTTTTTTTAGGATTCGGATTGAAAGGTTTTTTTGTGGCGTATCTCGCTACGGCGTTTATTAATTTTGCCGTTCTTCAGATTTCCGTACATAGAACCCTCCGGGATGAGCAGATGGACGGTTGGGTATCGGCTAATCTAGGGAAAATCAGAAACAAGATGAAAGAAGCGGCCTGGTTTATTATGAACACGGCTATTTCCAGTTCCGCTTATTTCTCCTTCTCGGCACATCTTCCCATTCTTCTTCTCGGTTATTTTTCCGGGACTGAAGCTTCGGGTCTTTATAAAGTCGCACGGAGCGTCGCGAGGGTTTTGGACAAGATCAGCGGCCCGGTTTATTCCGTGGTCTATCCGGCTTTAGCCAGGCTTGGCAGCAACGAAGCATATAAAGAGATCAGAAAGCTAATAATCTATTCATTAAAAGAACTGATGAAATTTCTGCTGCCGGTCTCTATCGCTTTCTTCATTTTCGCGGATCTGATAATAAAAATCGCTTTTGGCGATGAATATCTCCCGGCTTCCGACGCTTTGAGAGTTTTGGTAATCGCTTTTACATTGGCTAGACCCGCATTCTGGACCCCGGTGGCGCTGCTGGCTCTCGGGAGGCCCGGAATAAGAACAATATATGTGATATTTTCGGGATGCGTTACATCCGTCGCCATGCTCATGCTCGTCCAACAATATTCGTATATGGGGGCGGCCTACGCAAGTTTCGTCACAATGCTTATTGAAATTCTTATGGGTGCTTTCGTGTTTTTGTACATTCGCCAACGTGAACGTCTCTCAGGCGAAACTTCACATGGAAAAAAATAGATATTAGTCAGTAATAAAAGGAGAACGGCGACGGCGGCGTGGGAAGAAACAGATTGTTTTAGGATTACCTTGCACAAGCGATAGATGTCCTATCTCGGTTGAAGTGGTTGCGGGCGACAAGAGCGACCCCAAGACCCCGGATGCCAGGAGGAGCATTGCCAATTCAAGTCTTTCGGATAAAAAGATAGATATACTTGGTCTTGACGATATATTGATGACACAGATTTGCTGGTAATACTTCAAGACAGATTGTTGTTTCGCTATTAGCTTTGAAGTTGCCGAAGGCTTTACTCTGAGAATGCAGAAGAACACGTAAAATTGCCGACCAAAATGTCGAACAAAGACCTGGCATGTCCCAAGAAGTTTTTTTTTGTTTCCCCAAATCTCAGCGCTGGCGGCGCTCAGAGACAACTTATTAACATTGCTAACGGATTCCATCAAAAAGGATACGATGTGTCCGTTTTCTTGTTTTATAATGAAGGGGAATTGTTGGATTCTCTTCATGAAAACATAAAAATATTTTCCCCTCTAAGAATTCCGCTTATAAGAAAACTCAAGGTCTTATGGATTGCCTATGGAATAATCTGTCTTTTTAAAACAATACTAGTCAGAAAACCCGAGATTCTATACAGCAGACATTGGCCTAAAATGCCCATAGCCATAATAGGTCAAATCCTGAAAGTTAAAACGGTTTCAGGAGAGGGAAACAACTTGGAACATACACTTTTGTTGAAAAAAAAATCTTTGCTTTTTCACTTAAGACGAATATGCGCGCGATTATCGGACGAAGTTGTAGCGAACTCTCAAAGTCTCGGACGAGAAGTAAAACAAGTCTTTAATCTGAAATCCGAGGTCAAAACTGTTTACAACGGAGTTGATATCGAAACCATAAGAAAAAAATCACAGGAAGAACAGCCTCACAAGTGGTTGGATTCTGAAATTCCCGTGATAATCGCGGTGGGATCGCTTAAAGTTCAAAAAGGGTTCCACCATCTTCTAAATGCCCTTGAAATCGTAAACCGGACTAAAACCGTACGGCTGATAGTTATCGGTGGCGGCGAGAAAAAAGAGCTTTTGAATCTTTCCGAAAAACTTTCGCTAAATGACAAGATTGACTTTATTGGTGCGGTGTCGAATCCATTTCCATATATTTCAAAGGCTGACATTTTCGTATGTTCTTCGTTATACGAAGGGTTGTCAAACGTTATCCTTGAGGCACTGGTTCTTGGCAAACCGATAATATCCACCGACCACAAACACGGAGCAAATGAAATTATAGAGAATCAGAAAAACGGTATATTGGTTCCGGTGGAAGACCCTGAGAACATGGCAAAAGGAATTCTGGAAATCTTGAATGATGACGAACTGCGGAAAAGATTGACAGAAGAGGCAATCAGGAGGTCTGAAACTTTTTCTAGAGACAAGATGATCTTAGCATACGAAGAACTATTCAAAAGAATCTGTAGAGATGGCTAACCCGGATTTCTCACAAAAGAGCTAGAAAAAGAATGAGGATACAACAGCCTCATGTATACACACCGTAACATAAAACAACCCGCTTTTGTGGCGCGACAATCTTCCAAAACTCTTAAAAGTCCGCCGGTGTTTTTGAGGATAGTCGGAGCAAAGCAGGGAATCATTAAAGATTATTCCAAATTTTGGGGCTCATTTCTAAAACATAGAGAGTTTCCCATACGCTAGATTTGCAATATATTCCGGATTCACTTATTCTCTGCCCGAAATGAATACCGCATGGGTTCCCACTAATCCGTTCAAACGTAACCGACTCTGGTTCTATCAGCTCTTTCAGTACTTCATAGTCGGAGGAATAGCGGCACTCTGCGACCTTGGGGTTTTCGCTTTTCTGGCGCAGCATCTGCAAATAAACTATTTGATTTCCACTCTCATATCTTTTCTTGTCGGAACCGCGGTGAATTTTTTGATATGTCTTAAGTTTGTGTTCAGTCTAAGAAACCATTCCTGGGTCGTGGCGTCATGGCGGAAACTGATCGCAAGCGTCGCTTCACTCGGCTTGAATATCCTTATTATGTTCGTTCTTGTGGATCTTCTCAGATTTGACCAGATAAGCTTTTACATCCTTCCTTTGTTTGACGGACTGCTTCTCGCAAGGGGTTTTGCCATAGGGGCCGCCTTTTTTCTTAATTTTGCTCTGACGAAATACTACGCTTTTGGGGATTATGACAATTAACGATGATGAAGAGGTTTTAATCCCGTAATGAAACTGGACTCTCTGGCAATGTTTGTGGGTATGGCGAATTATCTTTTTGGGAAGGAATCTTTTCGCTTGTCCGCATACCCATCGCGCACGCGTTGGGAACAAAACTCCTTTGAGCGAAGTGGAAGAGATGATAAAGGTATAACTCAATAATCGGGAACATTTTTCAGGTTGGAAATCACATGTCCTCTTCAAGCAAAAAAGTCGTGTGTATAGGCGGGGGTCCCGCGGGGCTTACCGCAGCGTATCTGCTTTCCAAAAAAAAGATTCCGGTAACGGTTTTTGAAGCCGATCCGGAATATCTGGGCGGTATATCCAAGACCGTTTCGCACAACGGATTTCTCTGCGATATAGGCGGGCATCGTTTTTTTTCGAAGTCGGAAGAGGTAAACGAACTATGGAGGGAACTTATTGGCGAAGACTTTATCAGAAGACCCAGAAAGTCTCGCATCTACTACAAGAAAAAGTTTTTCGACTATCCGCTCAAACCGGCAAACGCGCTTTTAAATCTCGGTTTTGTCGAATCCGCCCTTTGCGTGCTCTCTTACGCGAAGGCGTCTTTGTTTCCGGTGAAAGACCCGATCAATTTTGAGCAGTGGGTAAGCAACAGGTTCGGTCGCAGGCTGTTTTCCATTTTCTTCAAGTCTTATACGGAGAAAGTGTGGGGAATGAAGTGCTCCGAGATTTCCGCCGACTGGGCGGCGCAACGAATAAAAGGACTTTCTCTTCTGTCAGCGATTAAAAATGCTTTTCTCCAAAAGACTTCCGGCGGAGAGGTTATAAAAACTTTAATCAATTCCTTTTACTACCCTCGCAAGGGTCCTGGAATGATGTGGGAGAAAGCCGGCGGGGAGATAAGGCGGCGGGGAGGAAAGATACTGATGGGGCACAGAGTTACGGGCCTTCGCCGCAACAAAAACGGGTGGAACGTCGTAGTGCGGTCACAAGACGGAGTCGAGACGCTCCATGAAGCGGATTTCGTAATATCTTCCGCACCTATAAAAGAACTCGTCTCAATTATCGAGCCCGCCGTGCCTCGGGATGTCGCGACTGCGGCCGCGGCACTTAGTTACAGAGATTTTCTCGTGGTAGGTCTTGTTGTAAGAGACAGAAATATTTTTGATGACAACTGGATTTATATTCACGACCCTGAAGTGAAGGTAGGCAGGATACAGAACTTTAAGTCATGGTCTCCGGAGATGGTCCCCGAACCCGCGAAAAACTGCTACGGGATGGAGTATTTTTGTTTTGAAGGGGACGGACTTTGGACCAGTTCGGATGAGGACCTGGTAAAACTTGCGAGCGACGAACTGATTCGCCTTGAACTTGCCCGGTCGGAAGACATAACCGACGGATTTGTTATCCGGCAAAAAAAAGCGTATCCGGTTTACGACGACAATTATGCGGAAAACACGGATATCGTACGTCGCTCAATCGAGAAGGACTACCCCGGGCTTTGCCTCGTTGGTCGAAACGGTATGCACAAATACAATAATCAGGACCACGCCATGATGACGGCGATGCTTACGGTTGAAAACATTGTCGCCGGAGAGAAAATTTACGATGTCTGGAGAGTAAACCAAGATGCCGAGTACCATGAAGAGCAAAGAGATTCCAACCAAGAAGGAAGATTTGTCCCCGAGAAGATCTGATTCCCTTTTATATCTTTATTTTTCAATCGCTTTTCTCTTTTGCGTCGCAATCTATTACGCGGTGCTCGGGAAATACGACGTCGATGAAATCGAGGCTTTTCACACCGCTTGGAAAATAAGTGTCGGCGAGAGAATTTACGAAGATTTCTTCCAGCATCACCACCCCTTGCTATACTATCTGCTTCTCCCCGTCATAAAACTCGGAGGAGAGTCCCTTCCGACCCTTTACGCGGCGGAAGCGCTTGCGTTCGCGGTTTTCGCAGCTACGACGGTTATGGCGTTTCTCCTCGCCCGAAGGATATACGACGTAAAGACGGCACTCGTATCAACAATTCTTCTGCTTTCGTTCCCATTTTTCATCAAAAAAGGGACGGAAATCAGGCCGGACGTCTTGCAGACTCTCCTCGGGCTCGCCTCGTTTTATCTGCTCACTATCCATATGATGGAGAGAGAAAAGAGAAAACATTTTGTCGCAAGCGCTTTTCTGTTGTCCCTGTCTTTTCTTGCCCTTCAGAAAGCGATTTTTTTCGTTTTCCTGATAGGGGCCGTCCAGTTGTACTGGCTTTGGAAAGGAGAGATGACGAAAAAGGATTTTCTTCTTTACTGGGCGGTTTTTCTAATTCTGCCCGCGGCTTACCTGAGTTACCTGTTTGTCTCCGGCACCCTCGGCCACTATTTTGACTTTAACTGGCTTTTAAACATGAAATATATGAAAAGTTTTTCTCCTCTGAAGTATTTTTCTCTGGGAGCGGGACTTTTTTTACTGTTTATCCATGGTTGCTTCCTGAAGTCTGGAGGTTTTCACAGAGTGGTGGTGTTTTTGGGGATTGGACTGACTGTCTCGATATTTCTAGCCAAAATGCCCTACACCCAATGGTTTCTGCCGGCGGTTCCGTTTGTTTCCATGGTTGCCGCCCGCTCCTTGCTGAAGCTTTTTAAAGATTTAAGAACAGCGAGCATCTGTCTTACGATCTTTGTTCTGTTTTGTACAGGCTATCTGATTAAACATACGGAATACGGGCAAAAGAAAAAAGACCTGGTATCTGATATGGAGTATGTGCTATCCGTTTCAAAACCGGGGGAAGCCTTTTTTTTCATGGGGAATAAAGATATAGAGGTTAATCTTTTCAGAAAGGATATAGATTTTTTCTGGTTTTGCACCGAATCGAAAAAATGCCTTGAAACCTATCAGAGTTTTCGCGGGTACAAGTATAATCCGGTCGACCTTATAGAAGAACACAGACCGAGAATTGTTTTTGTGTCCGATGATCTTGAAGCTGATGATCTGAATATGGAAGAATACGACAGGAGTTCCGAGCACAGGCGAGTTTATGTCAGAAGAAATTAGAAAAAGGTAAACGCGCACGCAAAAAAATCATCTCCAATCTCAACCGGTACACCGTCTCAACTCCAAGTTTTACTCCTTGTAAAGATTCGTTATCGGAAAACGCCGGTCTTTTCCGAAGGCGAGAGAAGTGATTTTAACCCCCGGGGCGCTTTGTCTTCTTTTGTATTCGCTTCTGTTGACCATGGAGACTATCTTACGCACGGTGTTTTTTTCCTCTCCGAGGTCCACTATGTCTTCTACGGAAAGACCGTCTTCCACATACGCTTTCAGTATTTTGTCCAGCGTATCGTACTCGGGGAGAGAATCGGTATCCCTCTGATCGGGACGAAGTTCCGCCGAGGGAGGCTTTTCAATTACCGATTTCGGTATTATTTCTTTTCCGCAAACTTGATTGTAATAACTTGAAAGCCGGTAAACCATCGCTTTCGGAACGTCTTTTATAACCGCGAAGCCGCCCGACATATCTCCGTAAAGCGTCGAATAACCGACGGCGAGCTCGCTTTTGTTCGAAGTGGCGAGCACGAGCCATCCGAACTTGTTGGATAAGGCCATAAGTATATTCCCTCTTATTCTAGCCTGAATGTTCTCCTCGGTCACATCGACTTCCATACCGGAAAAAAGTTCGCCGAACATTTTTTCATAACATCTAAAAGCTTCTTCTATGGGAATGCTGAGAAGCTCAATTCCGAGATTCTCGGCAAGTTTTTGAGCATCGCTCACGCTTCCCTCGGAGCTGTACATGGAGGGCATCGAGACTCCCACCACTTTTGCGGCTCCCACCGCCTCCACCGCGATTGCGGCCGTGAGAGAGGAATCTATTCCTCCGCTTAGACCGAGCACTACTTTTTTAAAGCCGTTTTTCCTTATATAGTCCCCCGTACCCAGTACGAGAGCCGAAAAAGCGCCTTGCGTGGAATCTTCCAAACGGACGGTTTCTTTCTCGGGAAGTCTCGCCTTGCGTTTTGGAGTAAATGGTTCGAGAACAAACGTTTCCAATCTGTTTTCTTCGAAAGAAAGTTCGTATCTGGTCTTTCTGATAGTCGGAGTGTTAAGCCTAGATCTATACACTTTCTCGGTATTCACGTCGCAAACCAGCATGTCTTCCTCGAAATTTTTCGCACTCGCCGTTATTTTCCCCTCTTCGCTTATAAACATGCTGCCTCCGTCGAACACAAGTTCGTCCTGTCCTCCGACCATGTTGCAGTAAGCGATTATTACGTTGTAATCGACCGCCCTGGTGGCAAGCATTCTCTCCCTGGCAACGGGTTTTCCCATATAGTAAGGAGAAGCCGACAGATTGAATATTATCTGAGCGTTGCCGAGCAAAACCTGACTTCTTATAGGCTCTCCCGGATACCATATGTCTTCGCAGATAGTAACCCCGAAGGTCATCTTTTCCATTTTATATACGGAAAGCTTCCTGTCGGACTGAAAATAGCGGTTTTCGTCAAACACTCCGTAGTTTGGCAGACGAAGCTTGTGGTATATGTCAATCAAATTCCCGTCGCGTATTATCGCGGCCGAATTGAATATATCGTCTTTTTTGTCGACGAATCCGACTATTACCACCAAATCGAGGCAGTGCTTTTTTATTTCTTCAAGCGCTTTTATGTTGTCGTCTATGAACTCGGTTTTGAGAAGAAGATCTTCGGGAGGGTAACCAGTCACCGACAGTTCTGGAAAACACAATATATCCACATCGAGGTCGCGCGCCGCCTCGATCGCTTTGATTATTTTCTTTGTGTTTCCGGCTATGTCTCCGACGCTGGGATTCAGCTGAGAGAGCCCGGCCCGCAATTGTTTCATTTGGAAATTATACTGTCAGACTTGAGATATTTCGAGCGTTAAGAACCGCGCGATTATATTTTTTGAAAACTTTGCGCGACTGCGAATCATAATCCTCCGCCGCGAAAATCCAATATTCAGCCGTCCAAGATATCGCCTATCGCAAGCGGAGAAGTATTTGAAAATCCCGCAAAAGCGATTACGGCTAAACAGAGCTTAAGGACAAATAAACTATATTCGCCGAGAAATGGAAAAAAACGCTCGACCATATGCTTCCGGTTTTCATGTAGAGATATCCCATCACCAGAGAGGGAAAGAAAGTAAGGATATTCTGCGTGCAGGAATCTTCGGAGAATACGCAGGTCGCGAAAAAATGCGCCAGGGAAAACAGCACACTTGCCAGAACAATCGCGTAAAAGCCGCCTCCAAACTTGCTTTGAAGATAACCTCTAAAGAAAAATTCCTCGGGAAACGCGATAATCACAAGATGCGCGAATATCCAAAAGTGCGGCGGCGCCTCAAACTTAACCGCTTTGCCCGAATATTCGGAAAAGATATAAAAAAAGATCAGATAAAGAAAAAGCACCAACGCGGAGATTGAAACTCCCGTTGAGAATCCGCGCGGATTAAACCGGAGAATTTTTTTCGTCTCGCAACCCAGAAGAAACGGAATGAGCAGCATAAGCGCCGCCGAAAATATCGGCGCGTAACTTTGACCGAGTGAAAACTTAAAAACAATCACTCCCAGCACCAGCGCCGCGTAAGCGACAAGCGGCGGGATCAGTCGTTTTGAAAAAAATCGTTCCGTTTCGATAGGAATCTTTGCCTCTGAATCCGACTTGCGAATATAATATTCAAGCATCTTCAAAAAACGAAGCGAGAACTGTTGCGTGAAAATTCCAGAAATACGGAAATACCTTACGGCAAAAACGGTGGGAGAATCTCTTTTCGCTTACGAAAAGGTAAATTCCACCAATGACGTGCTGATTGAACTGGTTCAAGAGGGAATCGCCGGAGACGGAACGGTACTGGTTTCCGATTCGCAAAGCGAAGGCAGGGGAAGACTCGGAAGAAAATGGATATCTCCCCCGGGCAAAAACCTCTACCTGTCCGCTCTTTTTCGCCCCGAAATATCGGTGGAAGAATCTCCGGTATTCACTTTTCTCGCGTCCTGCGCCCTTATCGACACTTTTTTCGGATACGGGATTCAAGCCTCTATAAAATGGCCGAACGACATCACCGTCGGAGGGAAGAAAATCTCCGGAGTGCTCACGGAACTCGGCACATCGAACGGAGAGGTAAGCTACCTCGTGATAGGCATCGGCGTTAACCTCAATCTCTCCGAGGATTTTATCCGGCGCGAGATGAGCGATATTTTCGAAAAAACGACTTCTCTTTCGATAATTTTGGGGGAAGAGATTGAAAGAGAGAAATTTTGCGCCGAACTGATCAACTCGCTTGATCGATTCTATCTCGAGTTTATAAGATCGGGCCCGGAAGCCATTGTGAGAAATTGGACCGAGAGGTGGGGACTCGTCGGAAGGGAAACGTCCGTGAACGTCTCGGGAGAAGTGTTAAGTGGAGTTGTGGAACGCGTGGACCGAAACGGTTTTCTTTACATCAAAACGGAAGAGGGAGACGTTCGGCGCGTGATTGCCGGAGATACGGTTTTTTAGAGAAACCGGCTTATTTCGCAGCGCAGCTTTTTCATAAGATCCATCCACTCGGTTACCGTTTCGTCCTCCTCGTCGCTCACGTCTTTCTTTATCACTATACCGTAACTTCTGGCTTCCACCGTACAAAGGCCGCATTTTTCCTCCACCTTCGAACCGAATTCGTAAAGCGTCTGGAGCGCTTTTCGGGTTTTTCCCTCGAATCTGCTGACAAGAATCATCTCGGAGGAAAAACCCTCGAATATTCTGTTCCATAAAGTGGCACTTGACTCCATATGGAAAGAAAGAACTATTCGTTCGCGCTTTTCTCCCTCTTCGTTTCTCAACAAATCCATGACTCCATGTATATCCCCGTTACTTTAACCGGAAGCTGCGGCGCGTGCGGAGTTTTCCATTTATGTTATAATTTAGCGGATACGGTTGAGTGTGGTTTTTTTTCTTACGGTTTTTTATTCTCGCATTGCTTTTTTCTTAACAACACAGCCGAACGGACAACTATTATGAATTTAAAAAAACATCCCGCGAAAAACGGGCTTTACGACCCTGCGTTTGAACATGATTCCTGCGGAATAGGATTCGTGGTTAACGTAAAGGGAGTAAAATCCAATTCCATAATCACGCAAGCTCTTACTGTGCTGCGAAATCTTGAGCATCGGGGAGCCTGCGGATGCGAGGCGAACACGGGAGACGGAGCCGGAGTGCTTTTCCAAAAGCCTCACGCGTTTTTTACCGAAGAACTAAAGAATCTCGGAATTTCGCTTCCTTCGGAAGAGCGCTACGGGGTCGGAATGATATTTCTTTCTCCCGATCCGGCGATTGAAAAAACCTCCAGAGAGAACTTCGAAAGAATAGTTTCCGAAGAGGGGCAGGAAGTTTTGGGCTGGCGAGAGGTTCCAACCGACGACTCCTCTCTCGGAGCGACGGCGGTGGGATGCGCGCCGGCCACAAGGCAGGTGTTTATCGCTCGCGGCGAAAAAATCGCTTCGGTAAACGATTTTGAAAGAAAGCTTTACATTATAAGAAAGCGCGCGGAAAACGAGATAAAAGTTTCCGGAAAAGACGATTATTTCTACGTATCCAGCCTTTCGAGCAAAACGATAGTCTACAAGGGAATGCTCACGACCTGGCAGCTTGAACTCTACTTTCCAGATTTGACGAACAAGCTTATGGAAAGCGCGATAGCTCTTGTGCACTCTCGTTTCAGCACCAACACGTTTCCCAGCTGGGACAGAGCTCACCCCTACAGATACGTGATACACAACGGAGAGATAAACACTCTTCGCGGAAACATAAACTGGATGCATTCAAGGCAGGCGGTTTTGGAATCGCCGCTCTACGGAGACGAAATCCGAAAAATATTCCCCGTGATAGCGGCGGAAGGAAGCGATTCCGCGGCGTTTGACAACGCCTTGGAATTCCTCTGCCTCTCCGGTTACTCGATAGAACACGCGGTTATGATGATGATTCCCGAACCTTGGTCCAAGCATGAAAGCATGCCCGCGGAGAAAAAGGATTTTTACAGGTTTCATAGCTGCCTCCTTGAGCCCTGGGACGGACCCGCGTCCATAGCCTTTACCGACGGAGAGAAAGTCGGCGCGGTGCTAGACAGAAACGGTCTGCGTCCCACCAGATACTACGTCACCAAGGACGACACGGTGGTGCTGGGTTCGGAGGTGGGAGTGCTTGACGTGCCGCCCGACAGAGTCAGTCACAAGGGACGCCTGCTTCCCGGAAGAATGCTTCTCATAGACACCAAGCGAGGCGAAATAGTCGGGGACGCGGAACTTAAAGAAAAGCTTTCCGCCGAGAAGCCTTACGGTAAATGGTTAAAAGAAAATATGGCGAGCTTCGCGGATATGATGAAAGGAGAACCTCCCGAAGCCGAACCGAAATACGATCCCTCTGTTCTGCTTAAAAGACAGCGTGTTTTCGGGTACACGTTTGAAGATCTGCGCGTTTTAATAGGCCCCATGGCGAAAAACGCCGTAGAACCGGTGGGAGCGATGGGAGTGGACACTCCGCTTGCCGCGCTCTCCGACAAATCGAAGCTCCTATACAATTACTTCAAGCAAATGTTCGCTCAGGTTACCAACCCGGCGATTGACGCGATACGCGAGGAACTGATAACCGGAACCAAGGTTACGCTTGGAACCACGAGAAATATTCTCGCCCCGCGAGAGGAAAGCTGCGAAAAAATAGAGCTTGAGTCCCCGTTTCTAACCAATGCGGAAATCGAGAAACTAAAAGCGCTTGGCGAGGGAAAATTCGTCTGCGAAGTCATTCCGATGCTTTTCGATCCTAGAAAAGGACAAAAAGGTTTAGAGGACGCTCTTTCGAAGATTTTTTCCCAAGCCGACGAATTTATAGAAAAAGGCGCGAACATAATCGTTCTCTCCGACAGGGGTTTTGACGCGACAAACGCTCCCGTTCCCGCGCTTTTGGCCACATCGGGTCTTCATCATCACCTGATAAGAAATGGAAACAGGATGCGCGCCGCGATCGTCGTCGAATCCGGAGAGCCCAGAGAAGTGCACCACATGGCTCTTCTAATAGGGTACGGAGCAAGCGCGGTGAACCCCTACATGGCCTACGAAACCATAAACGGCATGATTCATCAGAACCTGCTCGTGGACGTGTCTTACGAGGAAGCGGTCTCCGGATACGTAAAAAGTCTTGTGAAAGGCATAGTCAAGATAATGTCCAAAATAGGCATCTCCACCGTTCAGAGCTATCATGGAGCTCAGATATTCGAGGCTTTGGGACTCAGCTCAGAATTTATTGAAGAATATTTCACCTGGACGGCTTCGCGAATACAGGGAGTCGGGATCGACGCGATAGCGCGGGAAACGATACAAAGACACTCAAAGGCCTATATGGAAAGAGAAGTGGAAACCGCGACGCTTGAAACCGGCGGCGTTTACAGATGGAGACCCGACGGAGAGCTTCACATGTATCACCCGCGCACCGTGCACAAGCTCCAAGACTCCTGCACCACGGGAAGTTACGAAAAATTCAAGGAATATTCGAAACTCGCAAACGACGAGGAAAAACATCACTTCACGCTTCGCGGTCTTATTGATTTTAAGTTCCCGGAAAATCCCGTTCCCATAGAAGAGGTGGAATCCGTCGAGAGTATATGTAAACGGTTCAAAACCGGCGCCATGTCCTACGGCGCGATAAGCAAGGAAGCTCACGAAAGTCTCGCTATCGCTATGAACCGCATAGGCGCCAAAAGCAATACCGGCGAAGGGGGAGAAGACACCGACAGGTTCACTCCCGATCCTAACGGAGACCTGCGGCGAAGCGCGATAAAGCAAGTCGCTTCGGGTCGCTTCGGCGTAACGAGCGAGTATCTTGTGAATTCGGACGAAATACAGATAAAAATAGCCCAGGGAGCCAAGCCGGGAGAAGGGGGGCAGCTTCCGGGAAGAAAAGTTTACCCATGGATCGCGAAGGTAAGACTTTCGACTCCGGGAGTGGGACTTATATCGCCTCCTCCTCATCACGACATATATTCGATTGAAGACCTTGCGCAACTGATTTACGACCTTAAAAACTCGAACAAGCACGCTAAAATAAACGTGAAACTGGTTTCCGAAGTGGGAGTCGGAACCATAGCGGCGGGAGTGGCGAAGGGACATGCGGACGTGATACTCATAAGCGGAACTTCGGGAGGAACCGGAGCTTCTCCGCAAAGCAGCATACAGCACGCGGGACTTCCCTGGGAACTGGGAATAGCGGAAACGCATCAAACCCTGCTTCTCAATAACCTTCGAAGCAGAGTTGTCCTCGAAACCGACGGGCAGATGAAAACCGGGAGGGATTTGGCTATAGCGGCTTTGCTGGGAGCCGAAGAATACGGTTTTTCTACCGCTCCTTTAATAGTGCTGGGATGCATAATGATGAGAGTGTGCCACCTGGATACCTGTCCCGTGGGGGTCGCGACGCAGAATCCGGAACTTAGAGAAAAATTCGTCGGAGACCCCGCGCACGTGGTTAACTTCATGCGTTTTGTGGCCACCGAATTTCGGGAGATAATGGCAAAGCTCGGCTTTCGAACCGTAAACGAGATGATAGGCAGAACCGATCGTCTGGAAATGAGAAAATCGGTTGATCACTGGAAAGCCAAAGGCATAGATTTAAACAAAATACTGTTTCGTCCCGAAGTTCCCGAAGACTGGGGAACTTACTGTCAGATTGAACAGGATCACGGAATAAAAGATTCTCTTGACGAAACCGTATTGACGGAAATATGCCGCCCGACAATCGAGAAGGGACAAAGGGTCGAAGCGTCTATTCCGATTAAAAACACCAACAGAACGGTAGGAACTATAGTCGGAAGCGAACTTACTAGAAGATACGGTCCCGAGGGACTTGAGGAAGACACGATAAAACTTCATTTTTCGGGATCCGCGGGGCAAAGCTTCGGAGCTTTCGTTCCGAAAAGCATGACGCTCGTTTTAGAAGGGGACTCAAACGACTATACGGGAAAGGGGCTTTCCGGAGGGAAGATAATCATTTATCCGCCCCCCGAGTCCACTTTCGTCGCGGAAGAAAACATAATAATCGGAAACGTCTCGTTTTACGGAGCCACGGGAGGAGAGGCTTACGTTAGGGGTATCGCCGGCGAGAGATTCTGCGTTCGAAACAGCGGAGTTCGGGCCGTGGTGGAAGCCGTGGGAGACCACTGCTGCGAATATATGACCGGAGGTCGCGTCGTGGTGATAGGTCCGACGGGAAGGAATTTCGCCGCCGGAATGTCTGGCGGAATAGCGTACGTGTACGACGAGCAGGGGGATTTCGAGCGGAGATGCAACACCGACTCCGTTTTTCTCGAGTCCGTTTCCGCGGAAGACGAAACGGAACTTCGCGAAATGATAGAAAAACATCTTGAATATACGGGAAGCGATGTAGCCCGCGGAATTCTTGAAGACTGGCCCGGCAGCGTTTTGAAATTCGTAAAAGTAATACCGAAAGACTACAAGAGAATGCTTGAGCACATAAACCGCGCGGAAAAAAGCGGTCTTTCGGGCGACGAAGCCCTCATGGCGGCTTTTGAAGAGAATAAAAGAGACTTGGCGCGCGTAAGCGGAAACTGATGCCGAAACTTGACTGGAGGACTGTTTTTCATGGGTGATCCCGCAGGCTTTATGAACCATAAAAGAAAGCTCGGAACCGACAGAGATCCCGCTTTGAGAATCGGCGATTGGAGCGAGTTTCACGGACACCTTCCGGAAAAGGATCTCGCTATTCAAGGAGCGAGATGCATGGACTGCGGAGTTCCTTTCTGTCAAACCGGAGAGATAGTAGGAGGAATGACCTCCGGATGTCCGATAAACAATCTTATACCGGAGTGGAACGACTTGATTTACTCCGGGCTTTGGAAAGAAGCCTTGGAGAGACTCCACAAGACGAACAATTTCCCCGAATTTACCGGGAGAATATGTCCCGCCCCCTGCGAAGGTTCTTGCGTTTTGGGAATAAACGAACCGCCGGTCACGATCAAAAGCATAGAGTGCGCCATAGTCGACAAGGGATTTGAAGAAGGATGGATTGTTCCACAACCCCCCGCGAAGAGAACCGGAAAGCGCGTGGCCGTTATAGGTTCCGGGCCGGCCGGGCTTTCATGCGCGGCGCAGCTTAACAAAGCGGGGCATGTCGTAACCGTCTTCGAAAGAGACGATCGAATCGGCGGTCTTTTAATGTACGGAATACCCAATCCGCATCTTGACAAACAAATCGTTCAGCGACGCGTCGATATTCTGGCGGAAGAAGGAATTGAGTTCGTTACCGGAACGGAAGTCGGAAAGGATATTGACGGAAACGAACTTCTAAAAGATTTCGACGCCGTGGTTATATGCACCGGAGCCACGAAACCTCGAGACCTTCCGATCGAAGGCAGAGATCTTGAAGGAATTCACTTCGCCATGGAATTTTTAAAGGCCAACACCCAAAGCCTTCTCGACAGCGAACTTTCCGACGGCAATTATATAAGCGCCGAGAATACGGACGTTATAGTTCTCGGAGGAGGCGACACGGGAACCGACTGCGTCGCCACTTCGATGAGACACGGGTGTCGAAGCCTTCTTCAGTTCGAAATACTTCCGAAACCCCCGACCGAAAGGGCGGCGGACAATCCGTGGCCTCAGTGGCCCAGAATTTACAGACTTGATTACGGTCAGCAGGAGGCCATGGCGATTTTCGGAGAGGATCCGAGAAAATACCAGGTTCTCACCAAAAAATTTATCGGCAACGCCGAAGGAAAAGTGACGGAACTTGAGACCGTGCGTATCGAGTGGTACAGGGGAGATGACGGAAGAATGTCTTTTCGGGAAATCGAAGGTTCGCAGCAAAGATGGCCTTGCGGACTTGTTCTTCTGGCGCTCGGATTCCTGGGACCCGAGCAAGAACTCCTGAAACAGATGAAAATCGAAACTGATTCACGCTCAAACGCCCGCGCGCAATACGGCGAATATACGACGAATATCGAAGGAGTTTTCGCCGCCGGGGATTCCAGAAGAGGGCAGAGTCTTGTGGTATGGGCGATAAACGAAGGAAGAGAAGCCGCAAGAGAATGCGACAGATATCTCATGGGGTCGACGGACCTTCCCTGAATAACGCCGGACGGATGAAAGGAGGGGTTTTCAGTTGATTTTTCCCGATCCGCAAGAACAGTTAAAAGTCATAAAAAAGGGAACCGAGGCGATAATTCCCGAGCAGGAGCTTCTTTTAAAGCTTGAAGAGTCTAAAAAACTCAACCGTCCTCTCAAAGTAAAAGCCGGATTCGATCCTACTTCTCCCGACCTTCACTTGGGTCACGGATTAATTCTTAAAAAGCTTCGGGATTTTCAAACCCTCGGTCACGAAGTGCTTTTTCTAATAGGGGATTATACCGCAGGCATAGGAGACCCTTCGGGAAGAAACGAAACCCGCCCTTCCATCTCGAAAGAAGAAATAATAGAAAACTCGGCAACTTACGAACGTCAGGTGTTCAAGGTTCTCGACGAAAAAAAAACCCGAGTTCTTTCAAATTCCGAGTGGCTGGGCAATTTAAGTTCCGAAGAGCTGCTCGGACTCACTTCGCTGGTGAACGTTTCGCGCATACTTGATCGGGAAGATTTCTCAAAAAGGTACAAGCAGGGAATACCAATTTCCTTAAGGGAATTTATCTATCCACTGGTTCAAGCGTACGATTCCGTGCGGATGGAATGCGACATTGAACTTGGAGGTACCGATCAGATGTTCAACATACTGCTCGGTCGAGACTTTCAGAAACACTACGGACAGGTTCCACAGGTAGGAATCTTTCTTCCCATACTTGAGGGCACGGACGGAAAAAGAAAAATGTCCAAATCGCTTGATAATTACATAGGTCTTGGAGAACCCCCGAGAGATATATTCGGAAAACTGATGTCGATTTCCGACGAGCTAATGTGGAGATACTATCTTCTTTTGAGCACGAGAAGCGAAGAAGAAATACAAGAACTTAAAACCGGACACCCGATGGAAGCGAAAAAAGCACTCGCTTCGGAGATCGTCTCCTGGCTTTACGACGCGAAAGCCGCCGAGGAAACCGCCTTGGATTTCGAAACTAGATTCTCTAAAAGATTCTTCCCGGAAACCGCCGTGGAAAAAACATACGCCGCAAGGTCTCGCAAAATAATTGATCTGGTCGTCGAGGTATCGGATTCCGTCAGTACGAGAGGGGAAGCGAAAAGACTAATATCCCAAGGGGGACTGGTTATAGACGGGGAGAAATATACCGATCCGAACTCGCTTTTGCCCGAAGGCGACGCTTTTGAGGTCAAGGTGGGGAAAAAAGAGTTTTTAAGAATCCATATAGATACAAGAGAAGAAAACCAGTCTTAATTCAAAAAGCTCCATATCGCCAAAGTTAAAATCTCTAATCAGGATTTCTACCTTTTACATGAGAAACACGGGCTAACGAACGAGAAACATCCGAAACTACCTAGCCAAGCCCGAGTCTAATGAAGCGAGTCGGTCTATAAGCCGAGTTCTGTCAAGCGCGATCATTCATCTGAGATGCCCGTTACCAGACACCTTAAGCGACTACCCGAAAACCGGGACGGGCAATCCCGACCGGACTAGGGTCCGGACGTTTTCCTATTTGTCTTTCTTCGGGCGGGGTTTGCCAAGCCTCCTCCATCACTTTCGGAGCGGTGGTCTCTTACACCACCTTTTCACCCTTACCCGGACGCCGTCGAGCGACGACATTCGGGCGGTATTCTTTCTGTTGCACTTTCCGTTGTCTCGCGACACCTGGCCGTTAACCAGCGCCCTGCCCTGCGAAGCTCGGACTTTCCTCCCGCGGACAAACCCGCGGGCGATCGCGCGACCAACTCGCTAATCCTTAAAATATCCGTCTATAGCTTCGTTCGCAAGCCTGTCGGCTTCCACATTACGATTCCGGGGGACGTATCCTATTTTAAATTCTTCCAGGTTTGGAATAAGGTTTTTTACTTCCTCGTGCAATATCTTAAGCTTGGAATCTTTCACCTTCCAAAGTCCGTTGATTTGGTTTGCGACAAGTTTCGAATCTGTATGAACTCTCACCGCGCGGATTCCATGGTCCAAAAGATAACGAAGAGCTCTTATTAAGGCTTTGTACTCGGCCTCGTTATTAGTCCCCTTCCCTATATATTCTTTTATCTCTTCTTTTGTGAAATCTTCGCGGACAATCAGTACCCCGATTCCCGATTCTCCGGGGTTTCCCCTCGACGCTCCGTCAGTATAGACTTCGACTGTTTTTCCAGAACACATAAATTATAGCGATACCAATCGCTCGGTCGGTTTTAAGATTCGGTATACAGAATTTTCTTGCAACTCGGACATTGTATCAGCTTTATCCGTTTCAGTATCTCGTTGAAAAGCTGAGGAGGGATATTTATGTTGCAACTGGTGCATTTCTCGTTTTCTGCAAGCGCGAGCGCCTCGCCGTTTCTTTCGAAAACGCGCTCGTAAATAGGCAGTATCTTCGGGTCTATTTTAGATACCAGTTCGTTTTTTTCCTGCTCCGCGGGCCGGCGGGAAGTTTCAAGCTGCTCAATCTTCTTCTCTTTCTCCTCGATTTCCTTTACGTAAAGTTCTTCGGTTGCGAGATAATCTTCCCGTTCCTTGTGAAGCTGTTTTTCGGTTTCTTCAATTTCCTCCATTAACGAGAGTATATTGCCCTCTATTTCCAAGTTTTGTTTTTTCGTTTCCGTTATTTCCTTCTGAAGAGCCTCGTACTCCCTGTGGGTTTTTATGGAAAAGAGCCTGGCTTCGGAATTCTTTACGGATTCGTTGTTTCTTTCAAGCGAGGCCTCAAGAGTGCTCCTCTCCGTTTTTAGTTCGCCGAGTCTGGATTCCTTGAATCGCACGGATTCTTCTTTTTCGACAAGGTGTTGTCTTAGATCGCGTATCTCCCCAGGATATCTCCTAAGATCCGCCAGTAATTGTCTGATTTCTATATCGACTTTCTGAAGCTTCTGCAGGCTTTCAATATGCTCTTGCGTAACCATTTATTTGGGCGGAACTATCCGTAAGGGCTCCGTCAATGAAAGAAGAACTTTTTTTGTTTGTTTGGAAGGTCCGCTTTTCGTTTTTTCTCTATCGACCTTCATGGCTCGGCTTCTTAATTCTGGGCCCACCCGGACTCGAACCAGGGACCGACGGATTATGAGTCCGCTGCTCTAACCAACTGAGCTATGGGCCCTATTTAAACTAGGCAACAGAATATAGTTAATCGGTTTTTTTTGTCAAATCAATGATTGAAGAATGTCGAAATCGGGGTTGCACCTACGGATTCAGAATGACTTTCCCGAATTGCAGACGGTCTTCAAGCACTTTTTGAGCCGCCGCCGCCTCGCTCAGTGGAAACGCGCTGTGTATAGAAGGCTTAAGCTTTCCTTGAGCGGTCAGCTCCGCCACTTTTTCAAAATGTTCGGCTTTCGCGTTAAAAACCGTTACTCCCAGTATCGAAAGATCCTTCATTATAAGCGGACCGATGCCCGCTTCCGTGGCTCCGCCTCCGGCGACGCCTATCAGCAGAAGTTTACCCTTGGGCGCCAGGTACTGAATATTTTCCTTCCATAGCGAAGCTCCCACAGGATCGAAAATTATGTTTATTTTCCGTGTACGCGTAATTTCCTTAAGTTCCTCGCCAAGATCCGAGGAGTTATAGTTTATTGTAAGATCGGCTCCAATAGCTTTCGCTTTTTGAAGCTTCTCGTCGCTTCCCGCGGTCGCTATCACGAAAGAATCGAAAAGTTTCGCCACTTGAATCGCCGCGCTTCCGGTTCCGCTTCCGGCCGCATGCACCAGTACGGTTTCCCCTCGTCCTATGTTCGCCCTTTCGCAAAAAGCGTACCAGGCGGTAACATAGCAAGTGGGTAGCGTCGAGGCGTCGTCGAAGGAAAGTTCTTTGGGAATGGGGACTATATTCGACGAGGGCACCTTTACGTACTCCGCGAATCCTCCGTAGAGATTTACTCCGACTATCTCAAGACCTTTATCCGACCGCACAGCCGGCATTACCATGACTCTCTGTCCGGTTTCCACTCCAGTCACATCGTCGCTTTTGTCGCAAACGACACCCGCGATATCCACGCCTCCCACATGAGGCAGGGGAACGGGTCGGGGAGATTTTCCGCTTCTCAATCTAAGATCAATGAAGTTTATCGAAGAGGATTTCACCTCCACCATAACTTCCCCCTCGCCAAGCTCAGGTTCGCTTATGTCCTCGTATTTAAGAACATCGGTCTCTCCGAATTCGTGATAGATAACTGCTTTCATTTTCACTGCACCTCCTTGTAATATTCACGGAAGTCTAAGGTACTTGGCTTTACGTTTTTGGCAATGTAACGAAGAATCGTAAGAAAATTTCGCATTTATCCGCAAGCGACTCCCGAAACAGTTTTTTCTCTATAGTCTGGTTTCAAACATGCGTGTTGCTTTTCTTCTAGATATTTTCATCCGCAAGTCTCTCTCCTTTTCTCCAGCGCCACGGAGGTACGAACTTGCCCGACCATATGCCGCGCCCGGCTTCCCGGGCTTCCCGCTGCTCGGAAACATAGCGGTCGGAATAGCGGACGTAGGCAAGCGCGTATCCGCTTCGAACCAACCAGCCGTTTAGATCAAGTTCCCCAAGATAGCAGATCGCAAGCAGCCGGCCGTAACGATCTTTACCTTCCGTCTCGCACTTTACGGCGGATTTCCCGGTTTTTTCACTTAGCTTTTGCGAGGCCAAAAGACCGCACGGATAACTTGCGTTTTTAAAGTCTCTGCACATCTGCTTAGTCTCGGGCGCATCGATTCCAGAAAGCCTGATGCTCTTTCCGGAAATTCTTACCGTATCGCCGTCCGTTACGTAAGCTTTGCCGATCAGCGTAGCCGCTTCGGTCACGCCTCCGCAGAATACTGCCAGCAGTACTAACCCCGCGGTTATTCGGATACTTCTCATCATACCGACACCTCTTTCACCTCGCCTCGTTTTCCAGGTTTCAATCAATTGCGATTTATAGAGGCCAAGGCGTTTCCTCTATTTTGGCAACTTTTTCTTCTCTTTTTTTTGGTTTATTGCCTAAATCTGTTAATTGCAGGGAGTTCTCCCCGACAACGGTAGAAGCTGGAAGTTTTCTAAAAATCTTTTTAATATCCGTACGAATTTCATCCATGAGCTTTTCAAGCGTACGTACACTTCTATTTTTAGAACCTGCCCAGTAAGCAATTCCAGTAATTGCAAACAGAACAAGGACAACAATAGTGGGATTGTTTTCAATAAAAGCGCCCATGATATATATAATAAACACATACCATTAGCATTTAAACGGAGGCGCTCCGCCTCGTCGATGATTTGGTTATACTTCAAAGCCAGCGAGAATAAAATTTCTACCTCTTTTGTGAGAAATCCGGGTTAGATATAATCCCCAGAATCTTCCCATAAACGGCAACGTCATTCCCGAGAAAAGATTTATTTTACGAGCAGCTTTAAAAAATCGGTTGAGGAAACCACTCCCACCGGTTTTTTCCCTTCGACCACGACGAGACTGTGTACTCCGGCTCGAGTGATTTTCTCGAATACGGATTTTATCGGTTCGTCGGCTCCGATAGATATGGCCGGTTTGCTCATTATTTCCTTGGCGGCGATGCGACCGGCGTTTTCGTATATCTTTTCTATGCCCAGTTTGTCGAACCACTGACCGAAAAGCTCGAGGGTTTCAGTCGTGGAGAAAGAGATTGTAACTTTCTTGGCAACTAAATCGGTTACGGAGAGAAACCCGCTAAGTTCTCCATTGTCGTCCACCACCGGGAGTTCGTCGATTCTGAGCTCAAGCATTTTACTCGCGCACAGCTCAAGCGAGTCGTCTTCCCGCGCCGTGACCGCCGGGGTGCTCATTATGTGTCTGACTTTCATTGTTTCGGACTCTTAAACCTCTTTGTTCTTCACGTAAGAATAAAGCGGGGAAAGATTTTCGCAAGTTGACGCTTGTTCGGTTCTTGGAAACCCCGCGATATACGTATATAATTCCCGGCTGAAATGGAAACTCGAAGGGTTCAAGAAATCATAGAACGGGGACTTTCAACTTCGTTTGTCGAAGTAGAGGGAGACGGAACGCACTTCCAAGCGATTGTGGTTTCCGAAGAGTTTAGAGGCAAAACGACTCTTGAACGCCACAAGCTTGTCTACGGTGCTTTGGGAAACTCGATGGAGGCCGAGATTCACGCCATTTCGATAAAAACCTACACGGAAGATCAGTGGAAGAAACTCAACGGGTAAGGAGCGAGAAAATGTCGAATATCAAAGAGAAAATAGAAAGCCAAATTACGGAAAATTCCGTCATTCTCTACATGAAGGGTTCGAAGGGAGAACCGAAATGCGGTTTCTCCGCTCAAGTGGTTAACATACTTAACCTTTACGGAGTCGAATACGAAACCGTAGACGTTCTCTTAGATCCGGAAATTCGCCAAGGCATAAAAGACTACTCCGAGTGGCCGACGCTTCCGCAACTTTACGTAAACGGCAATTTCGTCGGCGGATGCGACATATGCACCGAAATGCACGCAAACGGGGAACTTGCGGAACTTCTTTCCGGAAACCGAGGGAATTAAAAGGCAATCGCGGAATCCGAAACTAGATGCTTTGGAATATTAACATTCCCCCGGAATTCGGTATAGTTTTCCTTTCCTTAAGATCTTTTGATCAAATCTTGGAGGTTTCATAACATTGAGGCACACAATATCCATAACGGTAGACAACGAAGCCGGTGTACTTTCAAGAATCGCGGGACTGTTCAGCGCCAGGGATTTCAATATAGAGAGCCTTAACGTTGCGGAAACGCAAGAATCTGGAACTTCAAGGATAACGTTGGTCACAACGGGCGACGAAGCGATAATTCAGCAGATAATCAAAAGATTCAACAATATGGTAAATGTGATCAAAGTAGTGGACATGACCGAAATGGATCGAGTGGAAAGAGAAATGATTCTGGTAAAGATCGACGCCAAGGCGGAGTTCAAAGCGGAGATTCTGCGGGTCGCGGATATATTCAGAGCCAAGGTGGTTGACGTGTCGCCCAGGTCTTATACTTTTGAACTGACCGGAGACGAACAGAAAATCTCGGCCTTTATCGATCTTCAAAGACCTTTCGGCATAAAGGAAATTGCGAGAACGGGAACGGTCGCCATGTCCAGAACTAGCAAAAAAGTAAAATAAAGGAGAAAAAAAAGTGAAAGTTTACTACGACAAAGATATAGATTCATCGAAACTTGAACGGAAAAAAGTGGCGATTGTGGGTTACGGGAGCCAAGGACACGCGCATGCTCAGAACCTGAGAGAAAGCGGGATTTCCGTCACCGTGGCCGACATTGAAGGAGGAGCCAACTGGAAAAAAGCGGTCGAAGCGGGTTTTGAAGTTAAATCGGCTTCCGAGGCGGCAAAAGCCGCCGACATAGTTGTTATGCTTGCTCCCGACACAAGTCAACCGGCGATATATTACGAGAATATTGAAAAAAATCTGAGTTCGGGAAACGCCGTTATGTTCAGCCACGGGTTTAATATTCACTACGGACAGATAGTGGCGCCCTCAGACGTGGACGTTTTCATGGTCGCTCCGAAGGCTCCGGGACATACGGTAAGAGATCAGTATCTTGCGGGTTCGGGAGTTCCGGGACTCGTCGCCGTTCATCAAGACGCCACCGGAGAGGCGAAAGATCTCGCTCTCGCCTATTCCCAGGCCATCGGCTGTTCAAGAGCCGGAGTCATAGAAACTACCTTTAAAGACGAGACTGAGACCGATCTTTTCGGCGAACAGTCCGTTCTCTGCGGAGGCCTTTCGGCTCTTATAATGGCAGGTTTCGAAACGCTTGTGGAGGCAGGGTATCCTCCCGAAATGGCTTATTTCGAATGCTGTCACGAAGTCAAATTGATAGTGGATCTCATATACGAAGGCGGAATAGCGAACATGCGCTACTCGGTAAGCGATACCGCCAAGTACGGAGACATCACCAGAGGCCCCAGGGTGGTAAACGAGTCCGTCAAGCTAGAAATGAAAAAAATAATCGAAGAGATTCAGTCCGGGGAATTCGCAAGGGAATGGATACTTGAGAACAAGGCTGGAAGACCTTCCTACAACGCGCTTCTGCGAAAAGGCGAGGAGCACCCGATTGAAAGCGTCGGCGGCAAACTTCGGGAAATGATGAGTTCGCTTTTCCAAAAAAAGTTAGTCGATAAAGACAAAAACTGATGGATTTTAAAATTCCGGGAGTCGCAAGGGAGGGACTCGGCGTAATTTTCGCCTCCGGCGCTCTATGCGTCGTCTGCGCCTTCTTGGGTTTCTCGTTTCTTTTCTTCGTTTTTCTGGCAACTACCGCTTTTGTGGTGTATTTCTTTCGGGATCCGGAAAGAAATACTCCGGAAACGACTTCGGGTGCGGTTATTTCGCCCGCGGACGGAAAAGTGATAGAGATATCCAAAACATTCGAGGAAAACTACCTGAAGCGAGACGCGAGGAGAATAAGCATTTTTTTATCCATCTTCGACTGCCATATAAACAGATATCCGGTATCCGGAAAGGTAGTGGGAATCACGTACTGTCCTGGAGAATTCAAAATGGCTTTCAAGCCGGATTCCCGAGACGCAAACGAACGGCTGGTGACTCTGATTGAGCTTCCCGACGGTACCCGCGTCGTCATGATTCAAGTTGCGGGTTTTCTAGCCAGAAGAATCGTTTCGCGCGCGAAATTCGGAGACGAGACGAGAATCGGGGAAAAATTCGGAATGATAAAGTTCGGTTCGAGAGTGGATCTGTATCTGCCGGAAAGCGCGGAAGTGGACACTCAAGTAGGTCAGAAAGTTACGGGCGGCGAAACGGTTATAGCGCGATTGAATTGAGATGAGAAAGAAGAGAAAAAGAAATTACTCTCGTCGCGGGAGACTTGTTCCCATACTGCCGAATCTGCTGACGACTCTGGGACTCACGTTCGGGCTTGCGTCTCTTGCGACCTCGATCTCCATACTTGATCACGGATCGGCCGGCGACGCCTTTTTGCTGGAGCGGTTCTGGTGGGCGGCGGCCTTTATAGGAATGGCGAGCCTTCTAGATATGCTCGACGGAAGAATAGCCAGGGCGCTAAATTCGGAAAGCCGTTTCGGCGCATCTTACGACTCTCTTTGCGATCTTGTATCTTTCGGAGTCGCTCCCGTGGTGCTTCTTTACGCTTGGGGACTTTCCGATTACGGAAAGCCCGCGCTGATGGCGATGCTTTTCTACGTTGTGTGCGCGGCTCTTCGCCTCGCGCGCTTTAACGTGCAGTTCTCCGACAAGGAAAAGAGAGTGTTTATGGGCCTTCCGAGTCCGATCGCCGCCGGACTTATTCTCTCCCCGATACTTCTTATCTGTGAATTAAAGACCGCATTCGAACCTGCCGCGGTAAATTTGTTTTATCTTTTCTTCATACCGATCGCGGGACTTGTGATGGTAAGCGAGATTCCTTTCAGAAAATTTCCTCGACTCGCGGGGTTCGGACCTTTCAGCACCCTTGTAGCCGGCGCCATAGTCATTACGGCTCTCGTCACAAATCCCGGAATAGTCGCTATATCGGTAACTTACGGCTATTTCTTCTTCGAGTTGGGCACCTGCGTATGGAAGCGGGGTTCGAAAGTGATTCTCAGGCGGGAAAAACCGGAGGATCTTGCCGATGACAGGTCGTAGAAACCTTACTTCATAATGGCCGGATTTTATGAAAAGAATTATAGAAATCTTTTTTTTGTTTATTTTGATTATGCAAGCTAACTCAATTAATTCCATGGCCGATCAGCGAAAGGATGCGCGGGGAGTAATCAAGTACGCTCTTGAAAACGGCATGACCGTCTTGCTTGAGAGAAACGACGCCTCTCCCGTAGTAGCGGTAAACGTATGGGTAAAGACCGGCAGCGCGTGCGAAACGGAGGGAGAATACGGTCTCGCGCATGTGCACGAGCACATGCTTTTCAAGGGAACGCAAAGAAGAGAAGTCGGAGAGATAGCGGCGACGGTGGAATCGGGAGGAGGAGACATAAACGCTTTTACCTCCTTTGACGAAACCGTTTACTACATCGTGAGCGCGCGAAGATTTCTGCCCACGGCACTCGATGTGCTGTCCGACGTTATGGAAAACTCGACCTTCGACCCCCGGGAACTTGAGAAGGAACTCGAGGTCGTCGCCGAGGAGATAAGAAGGTCCGAGGATTCTCCGTCAAGAGTGCTTAGTCAGAAACTGTTCTCAACCGCATACAAGGTTCATCCGTACGGAAGACCGATAATAGGGACGAAGCAGAGCGTTGCGAGTTTCACCAGAGAGAAAATTCTGAATTTTTACAGAAAGTGGTACTCACCCGACAACATGGTCCTGGTTATAGTGGGAGATTTCGATCCTGAAGAGATAAAAGAGTCGGTGGCGAAAACTTTCGGCAAAATAAAGAAGAGAACCACTCCGCCCTGCGAACTTGCGCCCGAGCCCGCGCAAAACGAAACGAGAAGCTTCGTTATCGGTCGCGACGTAAATACCGGATACTTCAGTTTCGTTTTTCACACTCCTTCGGCAAGTCACCCGGACACCCCGGTTCTAGACGTCATAAGCGGAATACTGGGAACCGGAAAAAGCTCAAGACTTTACAGGAAGCTAAAAGAACAAAGATCCACGGTAAACGACATATACGCTTACGCTTACAGCCTGAAGGAAAGCGGTCTTTTCATGATAGGCGGAATTTTCGACCCGGACAAGGCGCACAAGGCATCGGGGGAAATAATCGCCGAGGTGGAACTTTTGAAAAACTCCCCGGTAAGTCCGGAAGAACTCAAGCGCGCGAAGATAAACATAGAAAAAGATTTCATCCGCGCCAAGGAGACTATGCAGGGTCAGGCGAGAAAACTCGGATTTTTCGAGATTGAAGCGGGCGACTACGGCTACGAGCGCAGCTACCTTGAAAGCGTTAAGAACGTGACTCCGCAAGATATAGTTCGGGTGTCGAAAAAGTACTTCACGCAGAACAATCTCACCGCGGGAGTTCTGCTTCCGAGAGATGAAACGGAAAAAGTCGAAAGCGGCTTCAAAAATTCTCTGTCGTTTCCGGGAAAAGTGGATAGAAAAGAAAAAAGTACCGTTTCGTCCTCTCCTTCGGAATTTGAAAAACACGAACTTTCAAACGGAATCAGGGTTCTTCTGAAAGAAAATCCCTCCGTTCCGCTTTTTGCCGCTCACGCTATATTTCTCGGAGGTCTCAGATACGAAGACGAAAACACCAACGGAGTTTCAAACTTTATGGCGGAAATGTTTACCCGGGGCACTTCGAGTCGTTCCGCCGAAGACATAGCAAGACAGATAGAAGGACTTGCGGGAACCGTGGAAGGATTTTCGGGAAAAAACAGCTTCGGTGTAAGTCTCTCCGCTCTCAGCGAAAACTTCGACGACGCGATGGATATTTTTTCCGACGTAATACTGAATCCCTCTTTCTCCGACGAGGAAATGGAACTTGCGAGAAAAGAGATTCTCGCGGCGCTTGAGAAACAAAAAGATAATCTTACGGGAAAAACGGTGCGAAACTTCCTCAAGACCCTTTTCGCCAAACACCCCTACAGAATGAATGTTTTAGGCAGCGAAAGCAATGTGAGAGGTTTTTCTTCCGCCGATATCTCCCGGTTCTACAAAAAAGTCGTAAAGCCCGAAAACATGGTTATCTCGATTGCGGGCGCCATTAATAAAGACAAAGCGCTTGCGCGTCTTGAAAAGCTGTTCGGCTCTATGGAAAAAGGCGGTTTTAAAGAAATACCCGAGCACTCCGTAGCCGCCGTTTCGTCGGCTAAGAGAAGCGTTGAGTTGGAAAAAGGAAAGGAGCAGACCCATATAATCGCCGGCTTTCACGCCCCAAGCTTCAAAAACGAGGACCGATACGCCTTTGAGGTGTTAAATTCCGTGCTCTCCGGTCAAGGGGGAAGACTGTTTTTAGAGCTCAGAGACAAAAAAAGCCTCGCGTACTCCGTCACCTCTTTTTACTCTCCGGGAATGGAAAGCGGCTATTTCGGCGTTTATATAGGAACCGCTCCCGAAAAGGAAAATGAAGCGCTTCGGGCGATAAAAAAGCAGCTTGAACTTATCTCTAAAGGCGTGGAAGAAGATGAGATCGAAAGGGCGAAAAACTACATAGTGGGTAGTTTCGAAATAGGTCTTCAGAGAAATTCCTCTCAAGCCTCGACGGTCGCATTCGACGAACTTTACGGAATTGGAACCTACGAATACAAAAAATTTCCGGAAAAAATACTGACCGTGACGGCGGATGACGTAGTGAGAGTCGCAAGAGAGTATATAAATCCGGAAATTGCAGTAGTCGCCGTTTTAAAGCCCGAAGAAACTATCGCGGAGAACTAGCGGTCGGTAAAAGCCGGGCAATCCAAAAAGAGTCACGCGTCGTCGTCTGTCGGGTGCGGGAGCGTATAAAAACGCGTCGTCGGATACGCAAATTCAATGTCCGGATGTTTTTCAAACTCGCTCAGTATCGACTCCCATAGAATTTGCTCAGATCCCCTTCTCCGCTTGGGATTTATTATATATCTGATCGTGAACAGTACTCCGCTGTTTTTTGTGGACATATAAACTGCCGGCATCAGATTTTTAAAGTATATAAGATATTTCTCGGCGGCGCGTCGGATTTCCTGTTCCGCTCCCTGCGAAAAATTCTCCACTTTCTCTTTCGCTATAATTTCAAGAATCTTGCGGGTTTTTCTCCAGTCGCTCTCAAACGTTACGAGCACTTGTATTTCATTCCATATGTACTGAAATCCGCCATTGTAATTCGCCGTTTTTTCCTTTAGAACATGGCTGTTGGGAATATGTACGACTCTTCCAGTACTCTGCTCGGCATCCACCCAGTTCCCAATCTCGGCCAAACTGAACTGAAACAGCCTCAGGTCCACCACGTCTCCTTTGGTTTCACCTATCTGTATGCGGTCGCCTATGGTAAAAGGCTTTCTCCACATTATAAAGAACCAGCCGGCGATATTGGCAATGCTATCATGAAGCGCTATCGCGATACCGGCGCTAGCGATACCGAGATAAGTTCCTATGGAACTAAACCCTTTTATCCAAACGCTTCCAAGAAGCAGTATTATAAGAAAACCGTATCCGTACCCGACGAAGCGTTTCGAGTAGTAAACGGTCTTCGGATCCTTTACGTTTCTGCTTATAACGGAGTTAAGCGCTTTTTTAAGCAGCAGAAGAACCACCACTATAAAGACGGAAAGCAGCAGATTATCTATATGCGTGCCGTAGTTGCCGTGATAACCTCTTAAGTAAGCGAGTATCCCTTCCATTATCTGGAAAATTATACTGCCTTGGAAAAGAGTTCAAAAACCTTTTTTTTAGGCGGTGATTGCACAGTTCTCCTTTTCATTTTCCGTCTGTTCTGCTATCCTTTTTCTGGGCTGCTAGCTCAGTCTGGTAGAGCAGCTGACTCTTAATCAGTCGGTCGTGGGTTCGAATCCCTCGCAGCCCACTTCTTCGTCGCGGTCTAAAGCTATCGGGAGAAATTATTTGAAAACAGATGCCGCGCGCGGGATACTTGCCGGTTTTAAATCTATCGAGCGAGAGTGGCGGAACAGGCAGACGCGCTAGATTTAGGATCTAGTACCTTAGGGTGTGAGGGTTCGACTCCCTCCTCTCGCAGAAACACGACTTTGGCGATTTTCAAAATATGCGTCTCTTTGTGTCGCCGGCCTTACTTTTTTTCTCACCCTGTTCTCCCAAAACTGCGAAAACACTCTATCGGAGAGCGTTTCACGCAACGGGTTCCAAAATAGAGCTTCGACTCTACTCTCAACGGGGACACCATTTAAATTCCGATTTTCTAAAAACCAGCGGTTTTTCGCAATTTAACGAATCTGATGAATATATCCGCCAAGATTATCAACTTAATTATTGACAACAAAGGTCTAGAATGGTAGAAACATGGCTTTTCAAATCGACCGCACGAAAAGCGTTAGCAAACCATGTTGAATAAAAGTCTTTTCCCTTTGCTGTTTCTCATTTCATTTCTTTTTCCTCATTCATCTTACTGCGGGGAGATAGACAGAATTCTGTCAATGGTCGACTACATCGGCGGAGATTACTCAAACGCGGTAAGCGAAGGAGAGGTGGTAAACGAATTTGAATACGACGAAATGCTGTTTTTCTCTTCCACGATAGTTGACCTTTGGAAAAAGACCACAGAGAAAAAAGAGGAAACGGCGGATTTTTCAGAAAAATTCGCGCTGCTCCGTTCCATGATAATATCCAAAGAACCGGTCTTCGAGGTGAAAGAACTCGCCGACGAGCTTAAGCGGAGAATTATTTCCGCTTACGATATAAAACCTTACCCTTCAAGCGTTCCGGATTATGAAAACGGAAAAGCCGTTTACGCAACACACTGTTCCGCGTGCCACGGAGTTTCGGGAAGCGGAGACGGTTATTTATCGAAAGATTTAAATCCGCCCGCAAGCGATTTTACGGACAGTGAATTAAATTTAACCCTCTCTCCCTTCAAAGTTTACAATACCGTTACTTTCGGAATTGAAGGCACCTCCATGACTTCATTCGAAAAATCGCTTGATAAAGACGAGAAATGGAACGTGGCGTTTTACGTTCTCTCGCTAGGATATCCCGATGGTCCGGCGGAAGATAATTTCCCAAGTTCCGCCTCCGACATGATCTCCTCCGAAGCTAAGAGACTCGATAATTTGGCTCTTTTGAGCAACGAAGAACTTCTGGCGACCGCGGGCGGGGAAGGTGTGGACAAGGCTTCGATTCTTTCTTATCTGAGGACGGTATATTTGAGAGAAGAGATTGCCGAAAGGACTTTTTCAACCGCGCTCTCACACACTGTATCCAAACTCGAGGCAGCCATAGAACTTCACGAGGCCGGAAGAAAAGACGAGGCGCTAGAAGAGGTAATCAACGGATATCTGGAGGGATTTCAAAAAATAGAACCCGTACTCGTCTCGAAAAAAAGATCGCTTGTTTACGAAGTTGAAAAGAAAATGGGGTTTTTCAGATCATGGATAATGTCCGAGCGGGACTCCGCGGAGCTTCGTAATTTGAAGAAAAGTATAGAAAAAGACCTGCGCGAAGCGGAGAATGTTCTGCGCGGAGGAACGTCTCTCGGCAAATATCTCAGTTTTTTAAATTCTTTTTCCATAATTCTGAGAGAGGCGCTCGAAGCACTTCTGATAATCGCCGCGATTATAACCTCTTTAATTTATTCAGGCAGAAAAAATATGATCAAGTACGTTCACTACGGATGGATTCTGGCGATTGTGGCGGGAGTTGCGACATGGGCGGTGGCGAAAACCGCCATAGAAATTTCGGGGTTGAGAAGAGAAGTCGTTGAAGGAGTTACCTCTCTTCTCGCGGCCGCGGTTCTTTTTTACGTAAGCTACTGGCTCGCCTCGAAAGCCGAGGTGAAGAAGTGGAAGGAGTATGTGAGGTCCAAGACTCAAAACGTCGGCGCCGGAAGAAAAAGTGCCGTTACGCTCGCCTTCGTTTCGTTTCTGGCGGTGTACAGAGAGGCTTTTGAAACACTGCTTTTTTATCAAGCGCTTTTCTATCAGGCTAATTCTTCCACTCCTCATGTGATCTACGGACTCATCGCGGGTATCGCGGCCGTACTCGCAATAGCTTTTCTAATGTACAAACTTACGCTCAGAATTCCTCTGAAATACTTTTTTTCCTTCGCGAGTGTTTTTCTTTACACGCTCTGCTTCATACTCCTCGGAAAGGGCACGCTGGAACTTCAGGAAGCCGGAATTATTTCGTCGACTTCCGCGGATTTTATTCCCTATTCAAACGTTCTCGGCATATACCCCACTTATGAAACCGCAATTCCTCAATTCATCCTGCTCATCCTCGCCGCTTTTATGTTAACGCGACGTTACGGAACTCGATAAGCCGGCAACCGCATAGCCCTTTGGGCGACGAGATAGACCTTCCTCTCGAAATTAATCCGCAAAAAATTCGCCTTCCATTTTCATATCTTGAAATATATCTTCTTTTGGTATATAATTCGCAACAGTATGTTTGTAAGTAATTCTTATATTGTATTCATCAGATTAGGTGGATTCATAGACAGTTGCGAAGAGCTGATTTCTGAAACTTAAATAATTGAGAAGTTTTAAGGAGGATTAAGATGAGAGTTGTAAAGATAATCTTAGTTTTGGCGTTTAGCGTAGGAGTATTTGGTCTTATGGGTTGCGAAGGAGATCAAGGGCCGGCGGGACCGGCTGGACCAACGGGACCAGTGGGACCGACGGGGCCACCGGCACCCGGACCGGTTGATGCCGATTGCGATGTTGAGATAGCGGATAGATCGAGCAAAGACTTTACCGACGGAGACGCCGATTACGTTATATGCGGAGACGCAAGAGATAACGTGATAGACGCAAACGCCGGAGACGACATAGTTAAAGGCGAAGGCGGCAACGATTCGATAAAAGGGGGAGATGGAGACGACACTCTTTCCGGAGGAGATGGAGATGACACTCTTTCTGGAGAAGCGGGAGACGACACTCTAGACGGCGGAGCCGGGGACGACACTTTGGAAGGCGGATTGGGAGATGACGCTCTAGACGGTGGGGAAGGAGTAGATACTGCGGTATTTCCTTTAACCACAGTTGGATCGAGTGGAATACGAGTGGATTTATCGAGTAGCGAGGAGCAAAGCGACGGTAATTACGGAAGAGACACTCTAACAAACATAGAGAATGTGAAGGGTTCAAACGACGCGGATACGATAACGGGTAATGACGCTGACAACAAGCTTGAAGGGCTTGAAGGAAACGACACGTTAAACGGAGGCGGAGGCAATGACCTGCTTATGGGCGGAGCTGGAAACGACACTCTAGACGGCGGAGCCGGAGACGACACGTTAGACGGCGGAGCCGGGACCAACACGTTAGACGGCGGAGAGGGTAACGACACCATAAGTTATAAAGGAACCACTACCGGCGTGACTGTGGATCTTTCAGGTACGGGCTACACAAGCATAGAGAACGTAGAGGGTTCTGAGGGAGACGATACGATAACCGGAGACGACTCTGCCAACACGCTAAGCGGGGACAAGGGAGTGGACACGATAGACGGAGGAGCCGGGGACGACACGATAAACGGCGGAGAGGGAAACGATCCTCTAACTGGCGGAGCTGGTAACGACACGGTAAACGGAGACGCCGGAGACGATACGATAAACGGCGGAGAGGGAGATGACACGCTAAGCGGCGGAGAGGGAGCGGACACGATAACCGGTAATGAGGGGAATGACACGGTAAACGGCGGAGAGGGAGTTGACATGCTAAGCGGTAATGAAGGAGACGACACGCTAAACGGGGACGCCGGAGCGGACGTGATAAACGGCGGAGCCGGAGCGGACACGATAGATGGCGGAGCCGGAGCGGACGATGTAGACGGCCAAGCCGGAAACGACATAGTTTACCTTGATGCTGACGATGCCTCTCCGGACGGAGGAGCCGATGTTGACACCGCAAGTTATGAGAGATACGTACTTGCGGACGAAACCGCGACCGAAGCCACGATTACCGTAGCAGGCACCGGCAATTTTGAGAATTTTATCGGTAGCCGATACAACGATACTATGAGTGTCGCCGCGCCGACAGCCAGCACCGCTATAACGGTAGACGGAGGTCCCGGAGACGATGACATAACTATTTCTTCTGGTGACAGCGTTACGTTTGTCGTTAAAGCCGGAGAAGGGGACGACAGCATAAAGTCCGAATATAAAACTGGGTATAAACTTAATTTTGAAGGATTTGCCGATGGGACGACCGCTACGGTTGAGCATGTGAGCAACTCCTCCATAGTTCGGGTTGGAGATCAGACCGTCAGGGTAGACACCAGGAACGCGGCGGTTACCCCAAGCGTCTTCGAAGCTTCCGTTACGGTTAATTGAAGATATGGCGGGGAAATTGATTTGCTATTGACCCAAGGTTAAATTCATACCGCCGGGTCGGATATTCTAAAGGATATCCGACCCGGCGTTTTTCCGTATGCGGCGCTTATCCGATCGGAGAAACGACAACTCCGAGAAGCAGGCGTCACCTTAAGTCTTAAGCATCTTTTTAATTCTATATTCACTCATACTTTTATCCGAATCGCTTACCGGAAATTTTTAGAAAAATGGAAATAACCGTCGAAAACGTTGACAGCACGAAGAAAACAATCAGTGTCCGCATTCCTTCCGGGAAAGTCGCGGAAAAAAGAAATTCCGTCTTCCAAGAGTTAATGACGGAAGTCAAAGTCAAAGGTTTTAGAAAAGGCAAAGCTCCGCACCGCGTGATTGAATCCATGTACGGAAAAGAAATCAATCAGGAGACGGCGTCAAGCCTCGTCTCCGAAACGCTGCAAGAAGTGCTGATTGATCAGTCGCTTTCCCCGGTAACCAGGCCGGATATCATAAAAATGGACGAAATTGAACTTGGAAAGGATTTCAGTTACTCGGCGGAATTTGAGACGGTGCCGGAATTCGAACTCTCCGACTACAGCTCTATCGCCGTGAAAAAAACCGTCCGTCAAATAACCGAAGAAGATATTGACGAAGAGCTTCAGGGACTAACACAGAGAAGCGCTCAATTACGTCTTTTAGAGACTGATCGCGCAGCGGAAAAGGGCGACTACCTGGTGGTCGACTATGCGGGCGCCTTCGAAAACGGAGATACGATAGACGACCTTAACAAGCAAAACGTCGGTTTTATTCTGGGAGAAAAGCATTTTTTTCCGGAATTTGAAGAAAATCTGCTCGGGAAGAAAGCCGGAGAGGAAGTTGAAGTTTCGGTTTCTTATCCCGAAGATTTTTTGATTCCCGAAACCGCGGGAAAAACAATAGAGTTCAAAGTCAAATTAAAAGAAATCCATGACAGAATTCTTCCCGAACTAAACGATGATTTCGCAAAAGATTTAGGCGCGGAAAATCTCTCCGAGCTCAGAAAAAAGATAAAAGAGCAGCTTCAGTTCCGCCACGACGCCGAGCAACTTTCTTCCATGAGAGATCAGATAGTCGACGGTCTTCTTCAAAACAATCAATTCGACGCTCCGCCTTCGCTGGTGGAAAAAGAGCGGGAGAATCTGAAGAGGGGATTTATCTCCGATATGCAGGCAAAAGGATTTCAATACACCGAAGTCGGAGAGAAAGCGATGCCGAAATTCACCGAAAAAGCAACTGAAAGCGTAAGAACGTCTATAATTCTGGAACATATAGCAAAAAAAGAAGATATAAAAGTCACTCCCAAGCAGTTAAGCGACCAAATAGAAAGTATGGCCGCTTCATACAACCTTCCACGCGACGCCGTATACAAAGCTTACGAGCAAAAAGGAGCGATGGAACATCTTGAATCCCGGATCAAAACGCAAAACGTTTTAGATTTCCTGCTTGAAAAAGCGCAGATTGAAGAAGTGGCGCACGAATCGTCGCCAATTGACAATAAACAACCCTCTTAGTATAATCGGTTTGATGATAACCGATTTTATACCCTACGTTATCGAGCATACCGGCAGAGGAAGCCAGGGATATGATATTTTCTCCAGGCTCCTTAAAGACAGGATAGTTTTTATCGGTTCGGAAATAAACGATTCGGTGGCTAACGTGGTTATCGCTCAGCTTCTTTTTCTTGAATCCGAAAATCCCGAAACTCCCATTTACCTTTATATAAATTCTCCGGGAGGGCACGTAACCTCCGGACTTGCCATTTACGACACGATGCAGTACGTAAAGCCCGAAGTGTCGACCATATGCATCGGGCAGGCGGTCAGTATGGCCGCGGTTCTTCTTGCAAGCGGCGCGGCGGGTAAAAGGTACGCGCTGCCTCACTCGAGAGTGATGATTCATCAGGTGCTGGGAGGAGTTTCCGGACAGGCAAGCGACATAGAAATACACGCTAAGGAAATTGTCAGGGTAAAAAAACAACTGAATTACATACTTGAAAAACACACCGGGCAAACCCTTGAGAAAATAACAAACGATACGGATAGAGATTATTTCTTGACGGCCGAAAACTCGCTTGATTACGGAATTGTAGATTCCATAATTACCGAGAGAGAGGAAGCTACGGGATGAGCAGGAAGAAAAACAGAGAAGAAACGAAGCATTACTGCTCCTTTTGCGGAAAAAGCCAGGAAGAGATTAACAAACTCATAGCCGGCCACGGTGTTTATATATGCGACGAATGTATAGACCTGTGTAACCAGATAATAGCGGAAGAGAGAACCAAAGACGACGCTTTTCCCAATTTCAGAGAATCCTTCCCCACTCCACAGGAGATCAAATCTTTCCTCGACGGATACATAATAGGGCAGGAAAACGCCAAAAAAGTACTTTCCGTCGCCGTCTACAATCACTACAGGAGAATGCAGTTTAATGAATCCGGCGGAAAAAGAAACGACAGAGTCGAGATGCAGAAAAGCAATATACTGCTAATAGGCCCCAGCGGTTCGGGGAAAACTCTTTTAGCTCAGACATTGGCAAAGATTCTCGACGTTCCTTTCACCATAGTGGACGCGACATGTTACACGGAAGCCGGTTACGTTGGAGAAGACGTGGAAAATATGATCGTCAGTCTGCTTCAGGTGGCAAACTACGATGTCGAGAAAGCCTCGAGGGGTGGCATTATTTATATAGACGAAATAGACAAGCTCACCCGTAAATCCAGCGATAGTCCCTCAATCACAAGAGACGTCTCAGGGGAAGGTGTGCAGCAGGCTCTTCTCAAAATAATGGAAGGAACCGTCGCGAACGTTCCTCCAAAGGGCGGACGGAAACACCCCCAGCAGGAATTCACTCAAGTGGATACGACGAATATTCTTTTCATATGCGGCGGCGCTTTCTGCGGTCTTGAAGATATTATAGGGGAAAGAATAGGAGAGAAATCAATCGGGTTCGGAGCGAAGATATCAAATCGCGCGGAGGAAAACGAGCACAATCTTTTAAGCAGGATACAGCCGGAGGATCTTGTGCAGTTCGGACTGATTCCCGAATTCGTGGGAAGGATCCCGATTATCGCCACCCTAAACGAGCTCAGCGAGGAACAGCTGGTGGAAATACTGACCAAACCAAAGAACGCGATTGTAAAACAGTTTCGCCGAATGATGGAAATCGAGAAAGTCGATCTGGACATAACCGAAGGAGCGATAAAGGCGATTGCGAGAAAAGCCGTATCGAAAAATACCGGCGCCAGGGGACTTCGAGCTATTATAGAGTCGATTATGCTTGAGGTTTTCTACAAAGTGCCTTCGCTTGAAGGAGTGGTTCGCTGCGTTATCGATAAAAGCGTTATAGAGGGAGAAAACGAACCTAAGCTCTATTTTGAAAAATCCGAGGAGAAGCACAAGCTCCTTGGAACGTAAAAAATTTACGAAACCGAAACTCTAGTCCCGCACGCAATATAAACGCCCTGTTTAAAATAAAGCCCGCAAGTAAATGATTGACAGAGAATTGCTTGAAATCCTGGTGTGTCCGGAGACTGGAAAACCTCTTGAAGAGGCCGACCGCAATACGGTTAATCAACTAAACAAGCTCATTAAACGGAGCAACCTCTTTGACAGATCGGGGGAACCGATTTTATCCGAAATCCAAAGCGGACTCATCCCCTCGGGCGGCGGAAAATATCTCTACCCCGTGCAAGACGGTATACCGATTTTGTTGATAGAACGCTCGATTCCGCTTATTTCTTTGTCTCCTGTTACTTAAAAGCGGTCTTGCGATTGCGCCGCGGCCGAATCCGAAACCCGGTGTTTTTATATTGCCGTATCCACCCACTTCCCGCAGTCTATCTTCCGATCTCATTCTGAACTTTATTTAGAAATATGTTATACTTATAAAGCAAGACATTTTTTGATCTTTCTTCGTTTTTAAAACTATATGCGTTTTTAAAGGAGGGAATAAATGAAGAACTTGACTGCAAGACTTTCAACTATTTTTCTGATTGCTTTCGCACTCTGCGTGATTAGTCCCGCAAGCGGCTTAACACAACCGGCGGATTCAAAGAAAGAAACTTATTTCGGTATAATGGCGGGAGTTCCGCTAGCGCAGGATCTCTCCCGGCAAGCCTCCTTTGAGTTCATGGGTAACACGTTTTCCACTTCGGGGGAACTGGAACTTGATTACGGAATAGGAGTGGCGGCGGTTTTGGGGAAAAGGATATCCGACTATTTCGGGGTCGAGCTTTCGGGCAGTTGGTCAAGACAGTCTTCCGATCTGACCGCTCCCGCTCCCGCAGCCGCGCTAGGTCAGGTACTGACCGGCGTCCCTCTCGAAAATGTGAATTTCGCCTATGACGGAAGAATAATGTCCCTTCAGTCGAAAATCGATCTTTTGCTCTATCCCCTTCCGAGTAGCTCCATAGAGCCTTATATCGGAGGTGGAGCGGGTATCGTGAGATCCGATACGGAAATGGATCTTGTGAAAGACGCCGCGACGCAAGGAATTATTCAGGCTTTGGACGGTCTCGGAGCCTCAGGAGTGGTTACCGAAAAAATAGATGCCGAAGAAACCGATTATCAATTGAGTCTGCGCGCAGGCGTTAATATACCTTTCAATGCGCTGGATATCGATTTGGGATGGCATTTTTACAGAACTTACGTTGAAGGAAAAGACAATAATTCCCACGTGGTCGCGGGAATTATCAAGTACGCTTTTTAAGATTTCCCACGGGCTGCGAAAAGCTTTCAAGCCAAGCCTGTCATAAGTTTTTCGCCCGCTTCCCCGCAATGCGTTTAAAAAACGCTTCCGCGGGGAAGTGGGCGGGATCCGATCTGATATCGCAAACCGTTTAGCAGTCCACTTCTCTTAACACTTTTTCTATTTCATATCCGGCGGCTATGCTTGCGATTTTGGAGACTAGGCCAAACGCTTCTGAAATCTCGCCGGCCGAAGAAGATTCGTAAGGCAGGAATTTCATTCCCTTCGAGTTTAGGTTTTCAAACTCTCCCCGAAGAGAGTTGACCCTGTAGAACATCCCGGCAACGCAAGCTTCGACGAGATAAAGAACCGGCTCCCCGACAATACCGTCTCCAACGCGAACGGATGTCGGTATTCCTTCCTGTAGCACTATATCGCGAACCGGAACCCCTCCTTTCGAAACCCGCATTCTTTTTCTGTCGCGGGAGTTCATTTGAGCAATTTCCTCCGGGTCGGTAAAACTCGTTACCGCCATCCCGTAAGTACCTGAATTGCTCTTTACAAAGAGCGAAGGCTTATAATTAATATCTCTTTCCGAATACTCGTTTTTAACGGCGGCCGCAAGCTCTTCCGCTTTTGCGCAAACCCTTTGTCTGTCCTCCGGCAAATCGAAATCCACTCCGGTTTCCAAAACGGTTTTAACGCTTATCGACCAGGGATCCACTTCCAATATCTCGGCAGCTTCGGCTGAGAGACGGTTGTAGAACTCGAAGTGCACATCCTTTTTTCTCGCATGCCAGCCTATTTCAATCGGAGGAAGAACGGGCTGCCGCAGGTTTTTAAGAGTCTTCGGGCATTTTTCCGAGAAATCGTTGTTTATCATCACAATATCGGGAACGAAGTCTTCCGTCATCGCCACGCCTTCCTCTTGAAAAATCTTCCTCGCTTCAATTATCCGACCGCTTGCGGAACTGAACGAAAAGCTTTCTCTTTGGAATTCTTCGTTCGCAATTCCCACCACCACCTCGTATTTCACGTCCTCGAGAATAGATTTTATCGACAAGACGTTTTCCCAGTAATAAGGGTTTTTGGTATTGAGTTCCGGAACAAGAAGAATTTTTTTCGCGCTTGGGTATCTGGAAAGAAAATATTCCCCGAAAAGTCTGGAAGATTTCTTGCGAAATTCCTCCGAAAGATTATTGAAACCCGCGGGGAAAACATTCGTGTCTATAGGGGCGATTTTGTGCTCGCAGAAACGTAGATCCACGGAACTGTAAAGAGGCACCATCACTTTTTCGCAATGGTGTTGTATCCAGGCGGAAATTCCCTCTCGATTAGCGGCGATTTTTCTTTCAAGTTCCTTTATCAGCATCACTAATTACTTCAGGCTTTTATAACGAAAGTGCCGCAAACCCTGTCGCTTAAAGTTCGACGATATCGGTCAAACAGTGCCGGAGCGAAGCCCGTAAAGACTATCGCGAGCGAAAAAAGCCAGCATATCCACCTAAGTAAAATCTTCGAAAACCGTACCTGCGAACCGTCCGATTCGACCACTTTGATGCCCGCCACGGCGTTTCCGAAAGTAGTTCCGCACCAAGAAGGAAGAAAAATAAAGTATGTGGTCGCGAGAACGTAAGCATAAATACATATCAATCCCCAAATAGAAACAATCTCGTCTACGCCCGGGAGAAATGGTTCCCTCATAATATTGGCCGCGATGAAAAGCGAAACCGTCGCGGTGAGAAGCGTAAAGACAAAATCGATTGAAAAAGCCAGAAACCTCGCCGGCAATCCGGCGGCGACCATCCCTTCCGGCAAAAAATCTTTTCTCTCTTCTCCCCCGCCATCCCCCGCTTCTTCCAGCTGTCTTCGAAACTCCGAAGAATCCTCAAGCTCGGCGGAAGCTTCGTCTTCAAACTCCGCTATGTTTCTGAATTCGCCGATTATCTCGGTTGCGGTCGCAAGGTCGAATTTCTCATTCGCTTCGGAATCGGCCGGCATTTCTGCGCCAAGTCCTTCTTCGTAGAGATATTTGTATATGGGGACGGGAGACAACTGCCGACCGCATTTCTTGCATTTCTCAAGATAATCGAAGCTGTTGTAACCGCAATCGGGACATTTCATGATTCGTGGTTCAGAAAAAAACTATTCGGCGGATTCCCCGGAGAGACTGGAAAGACGATAATCTATAGCCTTTCTAAGAGAAGTCATATCGGCGCCCGGGATAACAAAACCATCCACGGCGAACGTGGGAGTGGCGTTAACCCCAAGCGATCTTCCCTCTTTCAAATCCGAAGCGACCCGAAGAGCCGCGTCTTCCGACAGCGTGCATTTGGTGTAGTCTTCCATATCGACCGAAAGATCGCGCGCAAACTTGGAGAACATATCGGTTGCGTTGTCGCGAGTTATCTTTGCCTGTTTTTTGAAAATGGCATCGTGAAACTGCCAGAACTTTTCATTTGACTGATCGTAAACGCAAATAGAGGCGATCGACGCCTCTTCGGCCCACGGGTGGATACTGGTTAGAGGGAACTGCTTGTAAAAAAATCTTACTTTATCCTCGTAGTCCTTTAAAAGAGGTGGAAGGTTTTTTGCCACTTTCGCGCAGTAAGGACATTGAAAATCCGAGTATTCAACCACGTTTACCACCGCCTCGGGAGAGCCTTTTGAAGGAACTTTCTCAAGAGATATTTTCCTGGAAGCGGAAAGCGCGGGATCTTCGGTAACATTCTCAAGCTTGCCAACTATTATTTTCTCGCGGTTTTTGGAGATCAGAATCGGAATTCGCGAGCCGTCCACCGGAAGAAACCCTTTTCTCATGCCCCGCACACTCGTTTTCTCCATTTCGTTTATGTCCACGGCGGAAACTTCCCCGAGTATCAGGTGTTTTCCGTCCAGGCTTGCGAGAAAAGGCACGGATTGACTCGCGCCTCCGGGGAATCCCACTTCGTAACTACCTTCTCCAAATCCTTTTATTTCGGAATTCTCTCCCAAAACCGCCTTTACCGTGAATCCGTCGGGAAGATAAACCCCGTAGCGAACCCTGAAAAACCGCTCAAGTTCCGCGGCGTCGACATTCTGTTTGGAAAAAAGACTCTCGCGAAAGAAAAGAAGCGCCGCCGCCAAAAGCAAAACAATCAACGCAAGCGGCAATAATTTTCTTGTTTTCGAATTTAACGTTTTCTCGATCATGAATAAAACTCCTTAACGTGGATTAAGACTCTCCGAACACTCCGGCGAAAATATGATTTACGTTTTCAAAATACTCTTTAAGTTCAAAACACGATTCAATCTCTCGTTTGGAGAGAGTAGCCGCGATCTCTTCGTCGGCTTTCAGCGTTTCGCGAAAATCTTTTCCAGTCTCCCAGCAACGCATAGCGTTTCGCTGGACGATAGAATAGGCAGTTTCTCTTGAAACACCTTTTTTTACAAGTGCGAGCAGAACTTTTTGGGAAAAAACCAGCCCGCCGGTAAGCCATATATTTTTCTCCAGATTCTCCGGATATATTCTAAGTCCCCCAACAAGACCGCAAAGCCTCTCGAGCATGAAATCAACCAGTATAGTTCCGTCAGGTCCTATTATTCTTTCCACAGATGAATGGCTTATATCTCTTTCGTGCCAAAGCGCTATGTTTTCAAGCGCGGCGACCGAATGGGATCTAACGATTCTCGACAGACCGCAAAGATTTTCCGAGAGGACGGGGTTTTTTTTATGAGGCATCGCGGAAGATCCTTTTTGCCCCTGAGAGAATGGTTCTTCCATCTCCCGTACTTCGGTTCTTTGAAAATGCCTTATATCCGTCGCGATTTTCTCTATTGAGGCCGCGACCAGAGAAAGGGATAGAAAATACTGGGCGTATACGTCTCTCTGTATCACCTGCGTCGATATTCCGGCGGGACGAAGTTTGAGTAATTCGCATGCGTATCTTTCGATTTTCGGGGGAATACCGGCGTAAGTTCCCACGGCTCCGGACATCATCCCGACGCTTACCGCCTCGCAAGCGGAATTCATTCTTTCCAAGTTTCTTTTCATTTCGTCATACCAGAGCGCGAACACCAAACCCAGGGTTTTCGGTTCGGCGTGAATTCCGTGAGAGCGCCCGATCATCGGCGTATCCCTGTAGGCAAACGCCTGACGGCGAAGAATTCCGAGTAATTTCTCAAGACCCTCTACTATCAGTTCGCCCGCGTGGCGAAGCTGTATCGAAAAGGCGGTGTCAAGAACATCGGAAGAGGTCATTCCGAGATGAATGAATCTCGAATTCTCTCCGACATATTCGGAAACGCATGTCAGAAAAGCCAAAACGTCGTGTTTAAGCTCCTTTTCCAAATAGTTTATTCTCGCTATGTCGAAAGTCGCCTTTTCTTTTATACTCCGAAGCGATTCGTCTGGAATTTCTCCGTAATGCGCCCACGCTTCGCAGACCGCGAGTTCCACATCGAGCCAAATGCGATATCTGTTCTCATCGGACCAGATACGCGACATTTCTTTTCTTGAATATCTCGAGATCAAATCACTACGACCTCCCCGATCGTGTTTCTTGGAGCGACTTCCATGGTAACGTGGTCTTCGGCGCCGTTTTGACGGAGAACTTCAAGCGAGCAACGTCGCGCGAGATCGGCGGTGTTGTTGTAAACGCTCAGGTGGGCGAGCAGCACGCGTTTTAGCCCGTCGTGCAGAACATTCCCGAGAAGCAAGGCGGCTTGATCGTTTGACAGATGCCCTAACCCTCCGCTTATTCTCCGCTTCAGATGCCATGGGTAGGAGCCGGAGAAAAGCATTTCCGTGTCATGGTTCGACTCAAGGACAAGCATATCGCAGTTTTTAAGACTTTCAACCACAAGCGCGGTCGGTTCTCCTATATCGGTCACCACGCCTACATTGCTGCGACCGTCGCAGACTACGAAACCAACCGGATCAATCGCGTCGTGCGCCACGGAAAAAGGAGTTATCAGAAGATCGTTAACGTAAAACGGTGTCTCCGAATCAAATTCCTCAAGTTTTCCCATAGAGACTTTGCCGTGGTTGTTTTTACGAATTTCGCCGTTTTTTTTGTTCATCCAGAATTCTATCGTGCGTCCGGATACGTACACCGGCACCTCCGACATTTTGGTAACGGCTCTCGAATGGTCTTCATGCTCGTGCGATAGCACCACGGCGTCAAGATCGCCTACCTCAACTCCTATGCTCTTTAAGCTTCGCGATATTCTACGAAAACTTATCCCCGCGTCAATCAGTATTTTCGACCGTTCCGATTCAATGTAAAGAGAATTGCCGGAACTACCGCTGGCAAGAGTGCAGATCTTCATAAGCCTTCCGTCATCGCAGAGAAAGCGACTTTGGGAAATTAAAATCGGTCCGCATCCCCCACTTCTCACAATTATACCTGATAGCGGGGATCACCTTAGAATATCTAAAACGCAAAACTTGTTATAACCGCGATAGTCATATATTCTAGAGTTCGCTCTTTTAAAAGAGCCGGACAGTTAATGAAGCTCCTTATAACTCTTTCCATAGTTTTTACGCTTACGGCCTTTGCGCTAGGCCGCGAGAATCTTTCGTTTCCCCTGTCCGCGATTGCGGCTTCGGGATGCGGAGTATTGGTTTTTCTCGCGATCGCCGGCTTCCGAATGCTGTTTCGCAAAATCTCCGTTCGCCGGGCTCAAGGATTGGCAATCGGCATTCTAACGGGCCTTTTTCTGTATATGGGAGTTCTCACGATTTTAAACAGCCTTTTAATACCGGAGAACCTGCTTGTGCAAGTAAAAGCGGGAACGTTTCTTTTCTTTGTGTTCCTGGGAGCGATTATCGGTCTTGATAAAACCGCCCTCGCGGGAACAGTTTCGGGATCGTTCTTTATGGAACCCGAAGCCATTGCTCCTAAGATACTCGACACAAGCGTGATAATAGACGGTCGAATCGCCGACATAGCCGAAGTGGGATTTCTGCAGGGAGAAATCGTCGTGCCCAAGTTCGTTATACAGGAACTTCAGTATATAGCCGACTCCTCCGACCCGGCCAGGAAAACGCGCGGCAGAAGAGGGCTGGACATAATAACCAGGATGCAAAAAGAAATTCCCTCGGTAAAAGTCACGATTACCGACCAGGATTTCGAGCAGATAAAAGATGTGGACATAAAGCTCATCGAACTTTCGAAGAAGCTAAACGGGATGCTAGTTACAAACGATTACAACCTGATTAAAATAGCCCGGCTGGACAAAGTCAAGGTGCTTAACATAAACCAGCTCAACCACGCTCTCAAACCCGTTGTGGAACAAGGGGAAACGATAAGAATAAACTTGGTGAAACCCGGTAAGGAACAGAACCAGGCGATCGGTTATCTGGATGACGGAACAATGGTAATTATCGATAACGCGATGAAGTACCTGGGAAAAGATGTGGATGCTTCCGTAAGAAGCGTAATGCAGACCCCGACGGGAAGAATGGTTTTCGCGAAACTGAAGAAAGAAGGCTGATTTCCGTGAGCTCACCCAAAGTCTCTGCCGTAATCGCCGCATCCGGTCTCTCGGAAAGATTCTCCCCGCTCGGAAAAAAACAGTTTGTTCAACTTGGAGGCAAACCTCTTCTTTCTTACTGTCTTTCCGCCATGGAATCCAGCGAACTCATAGAAACCGTAGTCCTCGTTTCGCCCGAGCGGGAAATGCGACGCTCAGTAGAGTTGATTGAAAACTTCGGTTTTAAAAAAATCGTCTCCGTGGTAGCCGGCGGAGAAAAAAGACAAATCTCCGTAAGAAACGGCGTCCGCGCCGTTCCCGAAGGAACCGACATGGTGCTCATTCACGACGCCGCAAGACCTTTCCTTAACGAAGATATTATAAAAAGAGTCGTGCGAGGATGTGCGGATACGGGAGTTTGCATATGCGCCGTTCCCGTTACCGACACTTTAAAATTCGTTGAAGAACCCGAGGGGGTAGTTTCGAAAACCATTGAGAGAGAAAATCTGATGAGAGCGCAAACACCTCAGGTTTTTCGCGTCGAAACACTTAAAAAAATCTATTCCGCAATCGATATAGAGAGTGTTTCCGCAACCGACGAATCTCAACTTGCCGAAACGATGGGAATACGGGTAAGCATAGTGCAAGGAAGTGAATTCAACATGAAAATAACCACCCCGACCGATTTCAAGATCGCGGAACTTATGGTAACCGCGGAAACCGAGACAATATGTACAGAATAGGAACCGGATTTGACGCGCATGCGTTTTGCGAAGGGAGAAAGCTTGTACTGGGCGGAGTATCTATCCCGAGTGTGAGAGGTCTAGACGGTCACTCGGACGCCGACGTACTATCCCACGCGGTTGCCGACGCGGTTTTGGGAGCTATTGGAGAAGGAGACATAGGAAGACATTTTCCCTCGGACAATCCGCAATACCTGGAGATCTCCAGTCTTCTAATCCTCTCTCACGTGGCGCGAATGATGAAAGAGAAAGGATATAAGATAGAGAATATCGACTGTACGGTTATATGCGAAGAACCGAAAATATCTCCTCACGCGCGCGTTATGGAAAAAAAGATCGCCGAAGCGCTTGAAACACCCGCGGATTCGGTAACGGTCAAGGCAACTTCGACCGACGGGCTTGGTTTTACGGGAAGAAAAGAAGGTATCGCGGCAATGGCTTCGGCATGTTTGAGCAAACTCTGAGGAAAAATTTCGCGACGCGGTCAGACTACATCCCGCTGTCGAGAAAATTCCTTAAAACGCGAAGGTCACTCGCTTCGGCCTGCTCGGCGGTTCCGGTAAAGACAATTTTCCCTTCCGCAAGAAAAGCCACTCTGTCCGAAACCTGGTAGGCCATTTTTATATCGTGGGTAATAACGACTCCGGTTATGTTGAGACGATCCCTCATGTCTCTTACGAGCTTCGCGATTCTTTTTACGTTGGGAGGATCGAGACCCGTTGTGGGTTCGTCGTAGAGAAGAATTTCCGGGCGCGTAGCTATCGCTCTTGCCAAAGCGACTCTTTTCTTCATTCCTCCGCTAAGTTCCTTGGGATATTTGTTTTCAATACCGGGAAGATCCACCAGTTCCAGATCCGCGGCGACGGCTTTTTTTATTTCCTCCGTGGAAAGATCAGTATTTTCAACCATGGGGTAAGCGATATTTTCCTCAACCGTCAGGGAATCGAAAAGAGCCGACCCCTGAAACAGCATTCCTATTTTTTTTCTTACTCCCACAAGCTCCCTCTCACTCATCGCCGTCGTATCTTCGCCAAGGACCAGAATCCTGCCCCCGTCGGGTTTCACAAGACCGATTATTTCCTTCAGTAAGACGCTTTTGCCCACTCCGCTTTCCCCCATAACAGAAAGAATCTCTCCTTTTCTGACGAAAAGGTTTATTCCGTCGTGAACGGCTCTTCCGTCGAAGAATTTGCGCACTTGCGTCATTTCAATGATGTTTTCCGACATAGCCTCACCTGGACTTAAATGTACATCCATAGTCGATATATGTAAAAACGGAAAGAGTATTTTGACGCAAGCGGCATTTCCTCAAATTTAGATTGATACAATTTCAGTTTCGGGTATATTTTTCATCTTGAGGTGTCGCTTGCGAGCTGCCGCGACACGAAGGGTTTTTATTAAAAGAATTACAGGAGAAGAACATGGCGCACGAACTACCTGATCTTCCTTACGATCATGACGCATTGGAACCGCACATAGATGCGAAAACAATGAGTATACATCATTCGAAACATCATCAGGGATATGTAAACAACCTAAACGCCGCGCTCGAGAAGCATCCGGAGCTTGAGGGAAAATCGGTAGAGGATCTGTTAAGAGATCTTGACTCCGTTCCCGAAGACATAAAAACCGCGGTAAGAAACAACGGCGGAGGACACGCGAATCACAGCCTTTTCTGGCGGTGCATGACTCCCAACTCCTCCGGAAAGCCGTCGGGAGAACTTGCCGAAGCTATAAATTCCGCATTTGGAAGTTTTGAGGCTTTCGGCGAAGCTTTCTCCAAAGCCGCTGTTACGAGATTCGGAAGCGGCTGGGCATGGCTTTGCGTGGACGGTAACGGCAACCTGATCGTTACATCCACCGCGAATCAGGACAATCCCGTTTCCGAGGGACTGAAACCGATTCTGGGGCTTGACGTCTGGGAACACGCGTATTATTTAAATTACCAGAACAGAAGGCCGGACTATGTGAAAGCATGGTGGAGCGTAGTCAATTGGGACCGGGTTTCCGAAAACTTCGCAGAGGCGAAATAACTCTGGCGGAGACTGATTCGGAAAAAACGCTTACATTTTAGCACGAAAAATCTTATAATTGCCTTTAAGGACGGAAGGCGAAAATCTTTTATCGCCCTTCCTGGGCGTTAAAAGATTTTCCCATCGCCCGCGCTCTCTGTTTTTCAATCGAAAAACCGGTGGAAATAAAATGAGCTTAAAATACAAAAATTATCAAGACGACGGCGAACACGGGGACGGATTCGAATCCTTCGGGGTTGACGAAAGCATGGAGCGCGAGGATTCGGAGAAGGACTTCGACAGCTCCGACGAAGAGGATCTGAAACCAAAGGAGAAGGTTAAGGAAAAAGACAAATGGATTCCTGACGAGCAGCTACGCCTTCTTTACGTATATTTCAAGGATATGGCCGTCGAACCTCTTTTCGCCGCCAAACAGGAAGTGGAGATATCCGCAAGAATCAAAATGTGCGAAATCAGAATGGCCAAAGTGCCGAAAACAATCCAAAAATTCCAGAAGATACGGACGAGAAAAAATTCGGTCAGAGCTTTGGCGATAGCGCGAAAAATAGAAGTCTTGCGCACTATGGAAAAAGTGTACGTCGACTGGGCGCTTAAATTCAAGCAGAAATTCGTAAAGGCCAATTTGAGACTTGTTATAACTATTTCGCGAAGATACATGAGCAGGGGACTTCCGCTTCCCGATCTCATTCAGGAAGGGAATCTCGGCCTGATGCGCGCGGTTGAGAGATTTGATTACACCAAGGGATACAAGTTTTCGACTTACGCTTCCTGGTGGATACACCAGGCGATACTGAGAGCGCTTCAGGGACAAACGAGGACCATAAAAGTTCCCGTCTATCTTCTGGAGCAGGCAAACAGGGTCTACAAAACAAGCGCGAAACTGAGCAAGGAAATGGGCAGAAAGCCCACTCCCAAGGAAATATCCGAAGCCTCGGGAATCTCCGCGGAAGTTATAAACAGGATTCTTAATTCGACCAACGACGCGATCAGCCTCGACACACCGGTTCTGGACGGAGAAAAAACTACTCTCCTAGACTCGGTCGCCGACAAGGAAGCTAAAATTCCCGACACGATAATAGCGAAGATGTCTCTTGCGGAAAAGTTAAAAGAAGCGCTCACTCTTCTCAATTCGAGAGAGGAGGAAATCATCAGGCTCCGCTTCGGAATAGGACGTCAGAGCACTTACACGCTTGACGAAATCGGAAAGAGATTCAATCTAACCAGGGAAAGGATACGGCAGATCGAGAAAGCCGCGTTGGGAAAACTCGCAAGTTCGGGAGTGAGAAAAGACCTGGAAAGCTTTTTAAAGCAGTAGTATTTCGAAAGATCCATCTACCCAAAACCGTAGTAATCAATCCCGAGATGGTTTATAAGCTCTTCGCCCTTGAAATATCGAAGAGTGTTCTGAAGCTTGGTTAACTGAACGAAAAGATCGTGTTCCGGATAGAGTTTTTTGTCGACCATGGGACTTTTAAAATAAAACGAGAGCCATTCCTGCACTCCGTAGATCCCGGCTCTGTGAGCCAAGTCGAGGAAAAGCACAAGATCTAAAACCACCGGAGCGGCGAGTATGCTGTCGCGGCAAAGGAAATTAACCTTTATCTGCATTGGGTAATCCAGCCACCCGAAAACGTCTATATTGTCCCACGCCTCTTTCTCATCCCCTCTTGGCGGATAGTAATTTATTCTAACTTTGTGGTAGTAGTTTGAGTAGAGTTCCGGATTTATTTGAGGCTGAAATATGTATTCAAGCGCTCCCAGCTTGCTTTCTTCCTTAGTCTTAAAGGATCCGGGGTCGTCGAGGACTTCTCCGTCTCTATTGCCCAGGATATTGGTTGAAAACCACCCGTTTAGCCCAAGCAGTCTGCTCTTAAGACCCGGAGCGAGTATAGTCTTCATCAGAGTCTGCCCGGTTTTAAAATCCTTGCCCGCTATGGGGACTTTGTTTCGTGCCGCAAGCTCCTGCAACGCCGGAATGTCCACGGAAAGATTAGGGGCGCCGTTTCCGTAGGAAGCTCCGCATTTTATCGCCGCATAGGCGTATATCATGCTGGGAGAAATAGCTTCGTGGTTTTCCTTAAGCCCCTTTTCGAAACTCTCTATGGTTTCATGTACCTTCGAAGGCTTGAGATATACCTCCGTGCTTGCGCACCAGAGCATCACAATCCTTTCGATATCGTTTTCTTTCTTGAATCTTCGTATGTCTTTTATCAGCTGTTCGGCAAGATGCATTTTAGTCTTGCCTCTTTTTACGTGAGACCCTTTGAGATTCCGCACGTAATCGTTGTCGAAAACGGCGCGCATCGGGGACTCTTTTCGAAGATCGGATTCTATTTTCTTTATAAGCTCCGGATTCAAAACTCCGGCGCGAAGCGCCGATGTGCAGCAATCTTCGTCATATATATCCCATCCGGCAAACACCAAATCCTCTATTTTCGCCAAAGGCACGAAATCTTTTATTAAAGGGAAATTTTTCTCGGTTCTAAGGCCGATTCTTATCTTGCCCATCTGCGTAAGAGAACCGATAGGCCTTCCGACGCCTTTCATCACGGCCTTTACGCCCGCTATGAACGTCGTGCTTACCGCCCCGCTCATTCCGGGAATAAGAACTCCCAACTTCCCCGTTGCGGGAGGTATATTGAATTTTCTCTGAAACTTCTCGGGTTTATCGGACAAGTATAAATTACCTTTTAGAGAACTGCTGTCCCCTTCTCGCCTTGTGCCTTCCGTATTTCTTGGTTTCAACCATCCTCGGGTCGCGCTTAAGCAATCCCGAAGTTTTCAACTTCTTGCGGAGAGACTCGTTGGCCTTGAGAAGAGCTCTGGCAAGCCCGTGACTCACCGCCGCGGCCTGGCCTGTAAGGCCCCCTCCCTCAACTCTGGCCATTACATCGTATTCCGCGGAAGTCTGGGTAACATGAAGAGGTTCGCTGGCCGTTATTCGCCATACTTCTCTCGGAAAATACTCCTCCAGGGATTTTTTGTTAACGGTAAGCGCACCGTTTCCCTTTCTGAGCCATACTCTGGCTATTGACGTTTTCCTTCTACCGGTACCGTTGTAAACAATGGATTCGGACATATTGAATCAGACCTCCAAAACCTCGGGTTTTTGAGCCGTGTGCGGATGTTTGTCTCCGACATAGATTTTTATTCGCTGTATAAGTTTTTTCTGCCATCTGTTTTTCGGAAGCATTCCCCAGACGGCTTTACGGATAATTTCTTCGGGTTTCTTTTCGACGAGTTTTCCGGCAGTCACGGATTTGAGACCTCCGGGATAATGGGAGTGTCTGTAGTAAGTTTTATGCTCTAGTTTCTTTCCGGTGAAAGTGGTTTTATCGGCGTTTACTATCACGACAAAATCCCCGATGTCGGAATGAGGAGTGAACTGAGGCTTTCCCTTTCCTCTCAGAATGGAAACTACTTTGCTCGCAAGTCTTCCAACCGGTTTTCCTCGCGCGTCTATAAGATACCACTTCTTGTCGAAATCGCAGCTTCTGGCCATATATGACTTCATTGTAATTCCTCTCGGATAAAATAAAACGGGAGATTATACTGAATGCAACTTTAAAGTCAAAAGAACTTTGCGAGGAAACGTTTGCGCCGTAGTGATTTTTTAGTAGAGGTTTCTACAGTAACGGAGGAGCAAGCGAGAGTCCAACCTGTATTTTGGACATATCGGAAGCAAATTAAACTGACCGGTTTTTGAGTTAATTAGTTGTCCGGTTTCTTGCTTTTTTTCTCCTCCCCTCTCCGCCATATACTTCTAGCTTACGGTTCCTCTAGTGTCCCACCGCCATCCTCCCGTCCTCGTACTCATTCCCAGCCCTCACAAAATGAGCACGGTCAGATATCCCTGGGACCTCTAATTCCTCCATTTGCAACTAACACAGTCGTCGTTGCCTATCACCCCGCGACGTTCAAAGCACAGTATGTCTTTCAGATCCACAGACAAAAGAGGCAAAAACTCGCCGTCAAGCGAAGTAACTATAGATCTGGATGTACGGAGAATTTAAAAACACCGGTTTTATCAGAAGTCAAAACGGAAGTCAACTCCCAAACGATTCTCAGGAATCCCATATTCACTCTCCAAACGCTCGGCCGAAAGCCTCGCGTCCACTTTGCTGCCGGAACTCTCCACCACTCCCAACTTTAGCCCAGCCTCGTATCTACGCCTAGACGAAGCACCTTCTCCCTCCACATACGGTGTTAAAAGCCCCTCCGATGACAGAACTCCTATCCCATAACCAGCCCGCGCGGAAACAGACGCCTCACTCACTCCGCTTCCCGTCAAACCTCTATCAAATACATCCTCTCCAAACAGCATATCCGTACTCTCCGCACTGCTACCCCAACTCGGACCCAAAGACATTGACAACCCTCGCCCATTCTCTCTAGACGATAAACTCGCCGCCACGCTCATTCCCCACTCACGATACCCTTGCTCACTATGCAACGTAAGCCACCTGCCTCTACCCTCCAAACCAAATCGTCCCCCCATTCCCGTTACCGTCATCCCTCCTTCCAATTCCATTCCCGTACCGGAGACTCCATCCCCTCCCTCATATCGCATCGTCACGGATCCAAACGGCTTTAATTGCCCAACACTGCGCGCTACTTCCAACCCTCCTCTAACTCGCCATATATCCACGTTAATCCCGCCTATCCCCACAACTTCCTCTCCTCCTGTCTCCATCCGCGCCATCGCAGCGTCGCCTTTCAGAGACAAATCTATGTTTCCTATCCGTAAAACCGGCCAACTCGTTCCTCCCCATATAGCTCCCATCTCCAAATCCTCTTTCTCTCTCTCCCCCCCTTCCCTTACGTTCCTCGCCTCTCCACGCCCTACTCCCACCATTACCTCTATCTTTCCTCCTCCCTCCGTCCTATACTGCGCGTACGGCCATACCGTAGTTAGCTCCGTCTCTAGTTCCCCCTCACTTCCCCCAAAACTGTAGTCCGATTCACTCCAACTACGCGATACCGCCAACCCTGCCAGCAACCCTCCGCTTATGCGCTTATCCATACCTATCCATCCGCTCTGCAGATCACCTTCATATCTGCTACTCTCCGGACTACCCTTAAACCACATAAAGTCTCCCCTACCCCACAATGTCCACGACGGTACTCTGCTCATCTCCCCTCCGTACGAAAGCTCAAACTCACTGCCTTTCAATATCTCCCCTATGTCTATTTCTATATTCTCCAGCCTGGGATCCTCTAACTCCTCTACATCTTCGGGGAACCTGCCTGCCTCAACTCCTCTTTTACTCTTTTCAACACCTCCCACAAGCAGCAACTCCGCGTTCCTTCCCAATCTAAACCTGTTCGAAGCCACACCCCCGGACTCAAAACGCCCGCCTATCATTGCGCTTGCTCCAGATAATGTAGCTCGCGATACTCCAGCCAACGTCTCCTTCAGCATTCGCTTCTCCGCTCTGTTTGATCCCACCGGTACTGCCGTTACTTCTTCCGACGCAGCTCCTTCTCCTATAACATTCACCGCTCTAATCCTGAATCCGTACTCCGTCCCGTTTGTAAGTCCCGCTACAGTGTAGCTAGTCGTACTCCCATCACTTCCCGGTATATCGGTCCAATTCCCGTAACTGCCCATGCCTTCCTTCCGCTGATACTGATACTTACTTATGCTAGCATCCATCGGGTCTGTCCATCCTAATACAACACTTGCATCCCCAGAAGTCGCTCTCAATCCCGTCGGTGCCCGCGGGACTCCCAGTTCCACTGTTATTGTGAACTTCAACGCCACAGAGTCTCCGTCTTCGTCCGTTGCCGTGTACGTGTATTCCGTCGCCGCCTGCATCGCGGTCGGTGTACCGGAAATCCGTAGAGCAGTCACATCGAATGTCAGTCCTTCCGGCAATCCAGGACTCAGAGAGTACGTAAGCGTTCCGTCTCCACTTGTGGCCGAAGGCAACTGTAGCGTCGCAATCTCCGTGTACCGCATGTAACTCTGATCCTCTATCGTAGCAGCTTCAAACGTCGGTTTAAGATCCGCCACGGGTATCGCTCTCACCTCATCCGACACCTCTCCTTCCCCTCCAGCATTCACCGCTCGTATCTGGAACACGTACTCCGTCCCGTTTGTAAGTCCCGTTACAGTGTGACTAGTAGTCGTCGCTCCGCTACCACCAATATCTACCCACAAATCATCGCTCGCGGAGAAACTCGTCCCCGCCTTATGCCGTACCTGATACTTCGTTATGGTTGAGTCATTCGGATCACTCCAACTCAACTCTACTTGTCCCTCGCCCGCCACGGCACTAAAGCCCGTCGGTTTCTCCGGCGTATCATCGTCATCCACCGTTACAGTTACCGTTGTGTCCGCCCCGTCGTACCCTCCTCCAGAAGCGTCAAGACTTACCGTTACTCTCTCGTCCTCCGCGTCGGCATCTTCCACTGGCGTTACAGTTACATCCTGCGTCGCTGTGTAGTTAGATGAAGTGAACGTAAGACTGCTCGGAGATACCGTTACAGCTCCTTCGTCCGCGCTGCTTAACGTCACCGTTACAGTCCCTGTCGGCTCCGCGCTCAACCTCACACTGAACGTTCCCGCCGCTCCCCCCTCCGTTACTGTTACGGGCGCACCTGTTATCGTCAATGTGGGATCCTCGTCGTCAGTTACCGTTACCGTTACGGAAGCGGTGGAGTCGTCATACCCACCTCCTGAAGCGGCTAGACTTACCGTTACACTCTCATCCGCCCCGTCGTTATCATCTACCGGCGTTACCGTTACGTCCTGTGCTGTCGCGTAGTTTCTCGGCGTGAACGTCAAAGGCCCGCTTACCGTCACAGCCCCAGTGTCTCCGCTAGTTACCGTTACCGTTACATCTTCCGTCGGTACCACGCTCAACGACACACTGAACGTCCCGGCGTTACCACCCTCCGTTACGCTTACAGGCGCACCTGTTATCGTCAATGTGGGATTCTCGTCGTCATTCACCGTTACCGATACATCCTCATCCGAGTCGTTATATCCGCCTCCACTTGCGTCTAGACTTACCGTTACACTCTCGTCCGCTCCGTCGTTATCGTCTACCGGCGTTACAGTTACGTCCTGCGTGGTCGCGTAGTTTCTTGTTGTGAACGTCAACGTTCCGGGCGATACCGTCGCCGCTCCTGTGTCGTCGCTTGTTACTGTTACAGTTACTGTCCCTGTGGGCTCCGCGCTTAACCTCACACTGAACGTCCCGGCCGCTCCTCCCTCCGTTATGTTTACAGGCGTTCCCGTAAGTTCTAACGTCGTATCCTCATCGTCCGTTACCGTTACAGCTACATCTTCATCCGAGTCGTTATACCCCCCTCCACTTGCGTCTAGACTTACCGTCACATTCTCGTCCAACGCGTCGTTATCGTCTACTGGCGTTACAGTTACGTCCTGCGGCGTCGCGTAGTTTGCCACAGTGAACGTTAATGTCCCGGGCGATACCGTCGCCGCTCCCGTGTCGTCACTTGTTACTGTTACAGTTACCGTCGCTGTCGGCTCAGCGCTTAACTTCACACTGAACGTCCCGGCCGCTCCTCCCTCCGTTACTGTTACTGGCGTTCCCATAAGTTCTAACGTTGTATCGTCGTCGTCCGTTACCGTTACAGCTACATCTTCATCCACATCGTTATACCCCCCTCCACTTGCGTCTAGACTTACCGTTACACTCTCGTTCAATGCGTCGTTATCCTCTACCGGCCTTACAGTTACATCCTGAGTGGTCGCGTAGTTTGTAGTTGTGAACGTTAATGTCCCGGGTGATACCGTCGCCGCCCCTGTGTCGTCGCTTGTTACCGTTACCGTTACTGTTGCCGTTGGCTCAGCGCTTAACCTCACACTGAACGTTCCGACCGCTCCTCCCTCCGTTACGCTTACAGGCGTACCAGTAAGTTCTAAGGTCGTATCCTCATCATCCGTTACCGTTACAGCTACATCTTCATCCGCATCGTTATACCCGCCTCCACTTGCGTCTAGCTTTACCGTTACGCTCTCATCCAACGCGTCGTTATCCTCTACCGGCCTTACAGTTACGTCCTGCGGCGTCGCGTAGTTTGCCACAGTGAACGTTAACGTTCCGGGTGATACCGTCGCCGCTCCTGTGTTAGTGCTTGTTACCGTTACCGTTACCGTTGCTGTAGGCTCTGCGCTTAAACTCACACTGAACGTATCAGCTCTACCCCCCTCCGTTACAGTTACCGGGGTTCCCGTAAGTGTTAATTTCGTATCCTCATCATCCGTTACCGTTACAGCTACATCCTCATCCGAGTTGTTATAGCCTCCTCCACTTGCGTCTAGACTTACCGTTACGCTCTCATCCAACGCGTCGTTATCATCTACCGGCGTTACAGTTACGTCCTGCGTCGTCGCGTAGTTTCTTGTTGTGAACGTCAATGTTCCGGGTGATACAGTCGCCGCTCCCGTGTCGTCACTTGTTACTGTTACAGTTACTGTTGCCGTTGGCTCCGCGCTTAAACTCACACTGAACGTCCCGGCCGCTCCTCCCTCCGTTATGTTTACTGGCGTTCCCGTAAGTTCTAACGTCGTATCCTCATCGTCCGTTACCGTTACAGCTACATCTTCATCCGAGTCGTTATACCCCCCTCCACTTGCGTCTAGGCTTACCGTTACATTCTCATCCAACGCGTCGTTATCGTCTACCGGCGTTACCGTTACGTCCTGAGTGGTCGCGTAGTTTGTAGTTGTGAACGTTAATGTTCCGGGTGATACCGTCGCCGCCCCTGTGTCGTCGCTTGTTACCGTTACCGTTACCGTTGCCGTTGGCTCCGCGCTTAACTTCACACTGAACGTCCCGGCCGCTCCTCCCTCCGTTACTGTTACTGGCGTTCCCGTAAGTTCTAACGTTGTATCGTCGTCGTCCGTTACCGTTACAGCTACATCTTCATCCGCATCGTTATACCCCCCTCCACTTGCGTCTAGACTTACCGTTACACTCTCATCCAACGCGTCGTTATCATCTACCGGCGTTACAGTTACGTCCTGAGTGGTCGCGTAGTTTGTAGTTGTGAACGTTAATGTCCCGGGTGAGACCGTCGCCGCTCCCGTATCTTCGCTTGTTACCGTTACCGTTACCGTTGCGGTGGGCTCAGCGCTTAACCTCACACTGAACGTCCCAGCCGCTCCTCCCTCCGTTACGCTTACAGGCGTACCAGTAAGTTCTAAGGTCGTATCCTCATCGTCCGTTACCGTTACAGCTACATCTTCATCCGCATCGTTATACCCGCCTCCACTTGCGTCTAGCTTTACCGTTACGCTCTCATCCAACGCGTCGTTATCCTCTACCGGCCTTACAGTTACGTCCTGCGTCGTCGCGTAGTTTGCCACAGTGAACGTTAACGTTCCGGGTGATACCGTCGCCGCTCCTGTGTTAGTGCTTGTTACCGTTACCGTTACCGTTGCTGTAGGCTCTGCGCTTAAACTCACACTGAACGTATCAGCTCTACCCCCCTCCGTTACAGTTACCGGAGTTCCCGTAAGTGTTAATTTCGTATCCTCATCATCCGTTACCGTTACAGCTACATCCTCATCCGAGTTGTTATAGCCTCCTCCACTTGCGTCCAGGCTTACCGTTACGCTCTCATCCAACGCGTCGTTATCCTCTACAGGCGTTACAGTTACGTCCTGCGTCGTCGCGTAGTTTCTTGTTGTGAACGTCAATGTTCCGGGTGATACCGTCACCGCTCCTGTGTCGTCGCTTGTTACTGTTACAGTTACTGTTGCCGTTGGCTCAGCGCTTAACTTCACACTGAACGTTCCGACCGCTCCTCCCTCCGTTATGTTTACTGGCGTTCCCGTAAGTTCTAACGTCGTATCCTCATCGTCCGTTACCGTTACAGCTACATCCTCATCCGAGTCGTTATACCCGCCTCCACTTGCGTCTAGACTTACCGTTACGCTCTCATCCAACGCGTCGTTATCGTCTACAGGCGTTACTGTTACATCCTGAGTGGTCGCGTAGTTTGCCACAGTGAACGTCAATGTTCCGGGTGATACCGTCGCCGCTCCAGTGTCGTCGCTTGTTACCGTTACAGTTACCGTTGCCGTTGGCTCCGCGCTTAACTTCACGCTGAATGTCCCGGCCGCTCCTCCCTCCGTTACTGTTACTGGCGTTCCCGTAAGTTCTAACGTTGTATCGTCGTCGTCCGTTACCGTTACAGCTACATCTTCATCCACATCGTTATACCCCCCTCCACTTGCGTCTAGACTTACCGTTACACTCTCATCCAACGCGTCGTTATCCTCTACCGGCCTTACAGTTACATCCTGAGTGGTCGCGTAGTTTGTAGTTGTGAACGTTAATGTCCCGGGTGATACCGTCGCCGCCCCTGTGTCGTCGCTTGTTACCGTTACCGTTACCGTTGCCGTTGGCTCAGCGCTTAACCTCACACTGAACGTTCCGACCGCTCCTCCCTCCGTTACGCTTACAGGCGTACCAGTAAGTTCTAAGGTCGTATCCTCATCATCCGTTACCGTTACAGCTACATCTTCATCCGCATCGTTATACCCGCCTCCACTTGCGTCTAGCTTTACCGTTACGCTCTCATCCAACGCGTCGTTATCCTCTACCGGCCTTACAGTTACGTCCTGCGGCGTCGCGTAGTTTGCCACAGTGAACGTTAACGTTCCGGGTGATACCGTCGCCGCTCCTGTGTTAGTGCTTGTTACCGTTACCGTTACCGTTGCTGTAGGCTCTGCGCTTAAACTCACACTGAACGTATCAGCTCTACCCCCCTCCGTTACAGTTACCGGAGTTCCACTTAACGATAATGTCGTATCCTCATCATCCGTTACCGTTACAGCTACATCCTCATCCGAGTTGTTATAGCCTCCTCCACTTGCGTCCAGGCTTACCGTTACGCTCTCATCCAACGCGTCGTTATCATCCACTGGCGTTACAGTTACGTCCTGCGTCGTCGCGTAGTTTGTAGTTGTGAACGTTAATGTCCCGGGTGATACAGTCGCCGCTCCTGTGTCGTCGCTTGTTACTGTTACAGTTACTGTTGCCGTTGGCTCAGCGCTTAACTTCACACTGAACGTTCCGACCGCTCCTCCCTCCGTTATGTTTACTGGCGTTCCCGTAAGTTCTAACGTCGTATCCTCATCGTCCGTTACCGTTACAGCTACATCCTCATCCGAGTCGTTATACCCGCCTCCACTTGCGTCTAGACTTACCGTTACGCTCTCATCCAACGCGTCGTTATCGTCTACAGGCGTTACTGTTACATCCTGAGTGGTCGCGTAGTTTGCCACAGTGAACGTCAATGTCCCGGGTGATACAGTCGCCGCTCCCGTGTCGTCGCTTGTTACCGTTACCGTTACCGTTGCGGTAGGCTCCGCGCTTAACCTCACACTGAATGTCCCGGCCGCTCCTCCCTCCGTTACGCTTACAGGCGTTCCCGTAAGTTCTAACGTCGTATCCTCATCATCCGTTACCGTTACAGCTACATCTTCATCCGAGTCGTTATAGCCTCCTCCACTTGCGTCAAGACTTACAGTTACGCTCTCATCCAACGCGTCGTTATCGTCTACAGGCGTTACAGTTAGGTCCTGCGTCGTCGCGTAGTTTGTAGTTGTGAACGTTAATGTCCCGGGCGATACAGTCGCCGCTCCCGTGTCGTCACTTGTTACCGTTACCGTTACTGTCGCGGTTGGCTCCGCGCTTAACCTCACACTGAACGTCCCAGCCGCTCCTCCCTCCGTTATGTTTACAGGCGTACCCGCAAGTTCTAACGTCGTATCCTCATCATCCGTTACCGTTACAGCTACATCCTCATCCGAGTCGTTATACCCGCCTCCACTTGCGTCTAGGCTTACCGTTACATTCTCATCCAACGCGTCGTTATCATCCACTGGCGTTACTGTTACGTCCTGCGTCGTCGCGTAGTTTGTAGTTGTGAACGTTAATGTCCCGGGTGATACCGTCGCCGCTCCTGTATCGTCACTTGTTACCGTTACCGTTACCGTTGCCGTTGGCTCCGCGCTTAACTTCACACTGAACGTCCCGGCCGCTCCTCCCTCCGTTATGGTTACGGGCGTTCCCGTAAGTTCTAACGTCGTATCCTCATCATCCGTTACCGTTACAGCTACATCCTCATCCGAGTCGTTATACCCCCCTCCACTTGCGTCAAGGCTTACCGTTACGCTCTCATCCAACGCGTCGTTATCATCTACTGGCGTTACCGTTACGTCCTGCGTCGTCGCGTAGTTTGTAGTTGTGAACGTTAAACTACCGGGTGATACAGTCGCCGCTCCCGTATCGTCACTTGTTACTGTTACAGTTACCGTTGCCGTTGGCTCCGCGCTTAACTTCACACTGAACGTCCCGGCCGCTCCTCCCTCCGTTACAGACACAGTAGCGACGCTTAGCGTCAATGTCGTATCCTCGTCATCCGTTACCGTTACAGCTACATCCTCATCCGAGTCGTTATACCCCCCTCCACTTGCGTCTAGACTTACCGTTACGCTCTCATCCAACGCGTCGTTATCGTCTACAGGCGTTACCGTTACATCTTGCGTCGTCGCGTAGTTTGCCACAGTGAACGTCAATGTCCCGGGTGATACTGTCGCCGCTCCCGTGTCGTCGCTTGTTACTGTTACAGTTACCGTTGCCGTCGGCTCGGCGCTTAACTTCACGCTGAACGTACCCGCGTTTCCTCCCTCCGTTACGCTTACAGGCGTACCCGCAAGTTCTAACGTCGTATCCTCGTCATCCGTTACCGTTACAGCTACATCCTCATCCGAGTCGTTATAGCCTCCTCCACTTGCGTCAAGGCTTACCGTTACGCTCTCGTCCAACGCGTCGTTATCGTCTACTGGCGTTACCGTTACGTCCTGCGCTGTCGCGTAGTTTGCCACAGTGAACGTCAATGTCCCGGGTGATACAGTCACCGCCCCTGTGTCGTCACTTGTTACCGTTACAGTTACTGTTGCCGTAGGCTCAGCGCTTAAACTCACACTGAACGTCCCGGCCGCTCCTCCCTCCGTTACAGACACAGTAGCGACGCTTAGCGTCAATGTCGTATCCTCGTCATCCGTTACCGTTACAGCTACATCCTCATCCGAGTCGTTATATCCTCCTCCACTTGCGTCTAGACTTACCGTTACATTCTCATCCAACGCGTCGTTATCGTCTACCGGCGTTACCGTTACATCCTGCGTCGTCGCGTAGTTTGCCACAGTGAACGTCAATGTTCCGGGCGATACCGTCGCCGCTCCTGTGTCGTCGCTTGTTACCGTTACCGTTACTGTTGCCGTTGGCTCCGCGCTTAACTTCACACTGAACGTCCCGGCCGCTCCTCCCTCCGTTACTGTTACTGGCGTACCCGTAAGTTCTAACGTCGCATCCTCATCGTCCGTTACCGTTACAGCTACATCCTCATCCGAGTCGTTATATCCGCCTCCACTTGCGTCAAGGCTTACCGTTACACTCTCATCCAACGCGTCGTTATCGTCTACTGGCGTTACAGTTACGTCCTGCGTCGTCGCGTAGTTTGCCACAGTGAACGTCAATGTTCCGGGTGATACCGTCGCCGCTCCAGTGTCGTCGCTTGTTACCGTTACCGTTACCGTTGCCGTTGGCACTACGCTCAACGACACACTGAACGTTCCCGCGTTTCCTCCCTCCGTTACCGTTACGGGAGTACCCGTTAGCCTCAAAATCGAGTTTTCATCGTCCGTTACCGTTACAGCTACATCCTCATCCGAGTCGTTATACCCCCCTCCCGTAGCGTCAAGACTTACCGTTACACTCTCATCCGATGCGTCGTTATCCTCTACCGGCGTTACCGTTACGTCCTGCGTCGTCGCGTAATCTGTAGTTGTGAACGTTAATGTTCCGGGTGATACCGTCGCCGCTCCCGTGTCGTCGCTTGTTACCGTTACCGTTACCGTTCCCGTTGGCTCAGCGCTTAACTTCACACTGAATGTTCCTGCAGTCCCGCCCTCCGTTATAGACACCTCGGTCGCGCTTAACGTTAATGTCGCGCTGTCTTTGTCATTCACCGTTACCGTTACCGTTGTGTCCGAGTCGTCGTACCCGCCTCCCGTCGCGTCCAAACTTACCGTTACACTCTCATCAGCAAAATCCGCATCGTCTACCGGCGTTACCGTTACATTCTGCGCCGTCGAGTAGTTAGTGGGAGTGAACGTCAAAGGCCCGCTTACCGTTACAGCCCCTGTGTCTCCGCTTGTTACCGTTACCGTCACATTTTCCGTAGGTACCACGCTCAACGACACACTGAACGTACCCGCTGTACCGCCCTCCGTTACCGTTACGGGCGCCCCGGTTATCGTCAATGTAGGATTCTCGTCGTCATTCACCGTTACCGTTACCGTTGTGTCCGAGTCGTCGTATTCTCCTCCCGTCGCGTCCAGACTTACCGTTACGCTCTCGTCTGCTCCGTCGGCATCGTTCACCGGCGTTACCGTTACATTCTGCGCCGTCGAGTAGTTTGTCGGCGTGAACGTCAAAGGCCCGCTTACCGTCACCGCCCCTGCGTCTCCGCTTGTTACCGTTACCGTCACATTTTCCGTAGGTATCACGCTCAACGACACACTGAACGTTCCAGCATTTCCGCCTTCCGTTACCGTTACGGGCGCGCCGGTTATCGTCAATGTGGGATTCTCGTCGTCATTCACCGTCACCGTTACGGAAGCGGTGGAGTCGTCATACCCTCCTCCCGCAGCGGTTAGACTTAGCGTTACGCTCTCGTCCGCTCCGTCGGCATCGTCTATAGGCGTTACCGTTACGTCCTGCGCCGTCGCGTAGTTAGTGGGCGTGAACGTCAAAGGCCCGCTTACCGTCACGGCTCCTGTGTCTCCGCTTGTTACCGTTACCGTCACATTTTCCGTAGGTACCACGCTCAACGACACACTGAACGTTCCCGCTGTACCACCCTCCGTTACCGTTACGGGCGTGCCCGTCAGTGTTAACGTCGGATCCTCGTCGTCAGTTACCGTTACAGTTACCGTTGTGTCCGAGTCGTCGTACCCGCCTCCCGAAGCGTCCAAACTTACCGTTACACTCTCGTCCGCTCCGTCGGCATCGTCCACGGGCGTTACAGTTACATCCTGCGCCGTCGCGTAGTTTGTAGTAGTGAACGTAAGACTTGCGGGAGATACCGTCGCCGCTCCTGTGTCATCACTCATTACCGTTACTGTCACATTTTCCGTCGGTATCACGCTCAACGACACACTGAACGTTCCATCCGCTCCCCCCTCCGTTACCGTTACGGGGGTGCCCGTTAGTGTTAACGTCGCGCTCTCGTCGTCAGTTACCGTTACCGTTACCGTTGTGTCAGCTTCGTCGTATCCCCCTCCAGTTGCGTCCAAACTTATCGTTACCGTCTCGTTGGCAAAATCCGCATCGTCTACCGGCGTTACCGTTACATCCTGCGCCGTCGCGTAGTTTGTAGTAGTGAACGTAAGACTCGCAGGAGATACCGTCGCCGCTCCAGTGTCTCCGCTTGTTACCGTTACCGTTACATTCCCCGTCGGCTCCGCGCTCAACGACACGCTGAAAGTTCCTGAAGTCCCTCCCTCCGTTACCGTTACAGGCGTGCCGGTTAACTCCAATGTCGTATCATCGTCGTCCGTTACCGTTACAGCTACATCTGTGTCAGCTTCGTCGTATCCCCCTCCCGTTGCGTCAAGACTTACAGTTACCGTCTCATCCGAAAAATCCGCATCGTCTACCGGCGTTACCGTTACATCCTGCGCTGTCGCGTAGTTTGTAGGCGTGAACGTCAAACTCGCGGGCGATACCGTCACAGCTCCAGTGTCTCCGCTTGTTACCGTTACCGTTACATTCTCAGTAGGTACTCTGTTCAACGACACACTGAATGTCCCCGCCGTTCCTCCCTCCGTCACCGTTACGGGTGTGCCCGTAAGTGTTAACGCCGCGCTCTCCTGCGGTGTCGCCGTCTTCTCGTCTGACCCCTCTCCGGTTCCTCCCGCACTCACCGCTCGTATCTGGAACACATACTCCGTTCCGTTTGTTAGTCCCGTTACTGTGTGACTAGTCGTGCCAGATCCGCTTCCTGTTATGTCTTCCCAAAGATCATCACCCTCGGCAAAGCTTGAATCTGCCTTATGCCTCACCTGATACTTCGTTATGCTTGTGTCATTGGGATTACTCCAACTCAAACTCACTTCCGCGTTTCCTCCCGTTGCGCTGAAACCTGTCGGCTTCTGCGGCGCCTCCGCCGTGAAAATGATCTTCTGATTGCCGATAGTGTGTTCAATGTGGAAGTTATTGTCTCCCAGGGTATTGAGCAGAGTGCCCGTGAAACTCGCCTCCCCGTTTGAGATCTGGTAAATGTTTCCAGTCAGATTAGCGCTGTCCAACTGCAGTAGCTTGAAATGAGTACTGAACCGGATGTGGAAGTTGGAACTGTAGTTACTCATGCCGTCCAGTTCAGAAGTGCCGCCGTAGGAATTTCTGCCGGTGGTCACGAAGTCCGGCAGCGAGTGATAGCGCTTGATCGGTATGCGGGTGGGCGGGTGAATCCCCCATATCTGCGTATCGTCTATCCTTATGTTCGTGATGTCTGACGGTACATCATCTTTATCGAAAATGAAGCCCGAGACATTCAGACTGCCCGAGGCCGCAATGGTTACCTTGCTTCCGTCATCGGAGAAGGTGTATTTAAGCGTGCGCGGCGTATCGTCATCCGTTACCGTTACCGTTACCGTTGTGTCCGCTTCGTCGTATCCTCCTCCCGTTGCATCCAAACTTACCGTTACGCTCTCATCCAATGAGTCGTTATCTTCTACAGGCGTTACCGTCACATCCTGCGCCGTCGCGTAGTTTGTAGTAGTGAACGTAAGACTCGCGGGCGTTACCGTCGCCGCTCCCGTGTCTCCGCTTGTTACCGTTACCGTCACATCCTCCGTAGGTACCACGCTCAACTCCACACTGAACGTTCCGGCCGCTCCGCCCTCCGTTACCGTTACAGGCGCGCCGGTTATCGTCAATGTAGGATTCTCGTCGTCATTCACCGTTACCGTTACCGTTGTGTCAGCCTCGTCGTATCCTCCTCCCGTCGCGTCCAGACTTACCGTTACACTCTCGTCCGCTCCGTCGGCATCGTCTACAGGCGTTACCGTTACATCCTGCGCCGTTGCGTAGTTAGTGGGCGTGAATGTCAAAGGCCCGCTTACCGTCGCCGCTCCCGTGTCTCCGCTTGTTACTGTTACCGTTACATCCTCCGTAGGTACCACGCTCAACGCCACACTGAACGTTCCAGCATTCCCGCCCTCCGTTACCGCTACGGGCGCGCCGGTTATCATCAATGTGGGACTCTCGTCGTCAGTTACCGTTACCGTTACCGTTGTGTCAGCCTCGTCGTATCCTCCTCCCGTTGCGTCCAAACTTATCGTTACCGTCTCATCCAATGCGTCGTTATCGTCTACCGGACTTACAGTTACATCCTGCGCCGTTGCGTAGTTTGTCGGGGTGAACGTAAGACTCCCCGGTGATACCGTCGCCGCTCCAGTGTCTCCGCTTGTTACCGTTACCGTTACATTCCCTGTCGGCTCAGCGCTCAACGACACACTGAAAGTTCCCGCAGTCCCTCCCTCCGTTACCGTTACGGGCGTGCCCGTCAGCGTTAACGTCGGATCCTCGTCGTCATTCACCGTTACAGTTACGTCTGTGTCCGCTTCGTCGTATCCTCCTCCAGTTGCGTCCAAACTTACCGTTACACTCTCATCCGAAAAATCCGTATCGTCTACCGGCGTTACCGTTACATCCTGCGCCGTCGCGTAGTTTGTCGGAGTGAACGTAAGACTCCCAGGTGATACCGTCGCCGCTCCAGTGTCTCCGCTTGTTACCGTTACCGTTACATTCTCAGTAGGCGCTATGTTCAACGCCACGCTGAATGTCCCCGCCGTTCCTCCCTCCGTTACCGTTACCGGTGTGCCCGTCAGTGTTAACGCCGCGCTCTCCTGCGGTGTCGCCGTCTTCTCATCTGAAGCCTCTCCGGTTCCTCCCGCGCTCACCGCTCGTATCTGGAACACGTACTCCGTACCGTTTGTTAGTCCCGTTACCGTGTGACTAGTCGCACCGGAACCGCTTCCCGGTATGTCTTCCCAGAGATCATCACCGTCGGCAAAGCTTGAAGCCGCCTTATGCCTCACCTGATACTTCGTTATGCTTGTGTCATTAGGATTACTCCAACTCAAACTTACTTCCGCGTTTCCACCCGTTGCGCTGAAACCTGTAGGCTTCTGCGGCGCCTTAGCCGTGAAAATGATCTTCTGATTGCCGATAGTGTGCTCGATGTGGAAGTTATTGTCTCCCAAGGTGCTGAGCAGAGTGCCCGAGAACGTTACATTCTTGCCCGTGAGGTCATAGATGTCCCCGGTGAGATTGGCCTGGTCCACGATCAAAAACTTGTGGAAGGTGCTGAACCGGATGCTGAAGTCGTTGCTGTAGTTGCTCAGGTCTTCAACGGAGGTTTCACCCGTGTAGGAACTCCTGCCGGTTGTGATGAAGTCCGGCAGCGATTCGTAACGCTTCGACGGAACGTTGATGGTCAGCGACGGCGGATGAATCGCCCAGCTTTCGGTATCGTCTATCTTGAGAAACTCGATGTCTTCCGCTCGCGTATCACGGACAAAATTGAAGCTTGAGACATTCAGACTGCCCGAGGCCGCAATGGTTACCGTGCTTCCGTCGTCGGAGAAAGTGAACTTAAGCGTGCGAGGCGTATCGTCGTCCGTTACCGTTACCGTTACCGTTGTGTCCGCTTCGTCGTATCCTCCTCCCGTTGCGTCCAGACTTACCGTTACCGTCTCGTCCAACGCGTCGTTATCGTCTACAGGCGTTACCGTTACATCCTGCGCCGTCGCGTAGTTTGTCGGCGTGAACGTAAAACTCGCGGGCGTTACCGTCGCCGCTCCCGTGTCTCCGCTTGTTACCGTTACCGTTACGTTCTCAGTAGGCGCTATGTTCAACGCCACCGCGAATGTCCCCGCCGCTCCGCCCTCCGTTACCGCTACGGGCGCCCCGGTTACCGTCAATGTGGGATCCTCGTCGTCAGTTACCGTTACCGTTATCGTTGTGTCCGCTTCGTCGTATCCGCCTCCAGTCGCGTCCAAACTTACCGTTACACTCTCGTCCGCTCCGTCAGCATCGTCCACTGGCGTTACCGTTACATCCTGCGCCGTCGAGTAGTTTGTCGGCGTGAACGTCAAAGGCCCGCTTACTGTCACAGCCCCTGCGTCTCCGCTTGTTACCGTTACCGTCACATCTTCCGTCGGTATCACGCTCAACGACACACTGAACTTTCCAGCATTCCCGCCTTCCGTTACCGTTACGGGCGCACCTGTTATCGTCAATGTGGGATTCTCGTCGTCATTCACCGTTACCGTTACCGTTGTGTCCGAGTCGTCGTATTCTCCTCCCGTCGCGTCCAGACTTACCGTTACGCTCTCGTCTGCTCCGTCGGCATCGTTCACCGGCGTTACCGTTACATTCTGCGCCGTCGAGTAGTTTGTCGGCGTGAACGTCAAAGGCCCGCTTACCGTCACCGCCCCTGCGTCTCCGCTTGTTACCGTTACCGTCACATTTTCCGTAGGTATCACGCTCAACGACACACTGAACGTTCCAGCATTTCCGCCTTCCGTTACCGTTACGGGCACCCCGGTTATCGTCAATGTGGGATTCTCGTCGTCATTCACCGTCACCGTTACGGAAGCGGTGGAGTCGTCATACCCACCTCCCGAAGCGGTTAGACTCAGCGTTACGCTCTCGTCCGCTCCGTCGGCATCGTCTATAGGCGTTACCGTTACGTCCTGCGCCGTCGCGTAGTTAGTGGGCGTGAACGTCAAAGGCCCGCTTACCGTCACGGCTCCTGTGTCTCCGCTTGTTACCGTTACCGTCACATTTTCCGTAGGTATCACGCTCAACGACACGCTGAACGTTCCAACATTACCTCCCTCCGTTACCGTTACGGGCGCACCCGTCAGTGTTAACGTCGGATCCTCGTCGTCAGTTACCGTTACAGTTACCGTTGTGTCCGCCTCGTCGTATCCTCCTCCCGTCGCGTCCAAACTTACAGTTACACTCTCGTCCGCTCCGTCGGCATCGTTCACCGGCGTTACCGTTACATCCTGCGCCGTCGCGTAGTTAGTGGGCGTGAACGTCAAAGGCCCGCTTACCGTTACCGCCCCCGTGTCCTCGCTCGTTACAGTTACTGTCACATTTTCCGTAGGCTCAAGGTTCAACGACACACTGAACGTTCCAGCATTTCCGCCCTCCGTTACCGTTACGGGCGTGCCAGTCAGTGTTAACGTCGCGCTCTCGTCGTCAGTTACCGTTACAGTTACCGTTGTGTCAGCCTCGTCGTATCCGCCCCCGGTTGCGTCCAAACTTATCGTTACCGTCTCATCTGAAAAATCCACATCGTCTACCGGCGTTACCGTTACATCCTGCGCCGTTGCGTAGTTAGTGGGCGTGAATGTCAAAGGCCCGCTTACCGTCACAGCTCCAGTGTCTCCGCTTGTTACCGTTACAGTTACATTCCCCGTCGGCTCCGCGCTCAACGACACGCTGAACGTTCCTGCAGTCCCTCCCTCCGTTACCGTTACGGGAGTGCCGGTTAACTCCAATGTCGTATCATCGTCGTCCGTTACCGTTACCGTTACGTCTGTGTCCGCTTCGTCGTACCCTCCTCCCGTTGCGTCCAAACTTACCGTCACCGTCTCATCCGAAAAATCAGCATCGTCTACCGCGCTTACCGTTACGTCCTGCGCTGTCGCGTAGTCTGCTGTTGTGAACGTCAATGTTCCGGGCGATACCGTCGCCGCTCCCGTGTCTCCGCTTGTTACCGTTACAGTTACGTTCTCAGTAGGTACTCTGTTCAACGCCACACTGAACGTCTCGTCATCCCCTCCCTCCGTTACCGTTACGGGTGTGCCCGTCAGTGTTAACGTCGCGCTCTCCTGCGGTGTCGCGGTCCCCTCATTTGACTCCGGTCCGTTGCCTCCTGCGTTAACCGCCCGTACCTGGAACACGTACTCCGTTCCGTTCGTTAGTCCCGTCACAGTGTGACTAGTCGTACCAGAACCGCTTCCCGGTATATCTTCCCAAAGATCATCACCGTCGGCAAAGCTTGAATCCGCCTTATGCCTCACCTGATACTTCGTTATGCTGTCGTCCTTCGGATTACTCCAGCTCAAACTCACTTCCGTGTCTCCGGCCGTCTCGCTGAAATTGACCGGCTTCAAAGGCGGTACCGTGATTCTGATCGGAGAGGTCCAAGAACCATATGCGGCCTCACCCTGTCCTCCGCTGCATGGGGCATTACCACCAGCGTAGGTAACGCTGATTTCGTACTCCCCTGGATCCAGTACTGGTTCTCCAAAAAATCCATCCAGAGGAAACACTAGTGTTCTTGCTCCGCCGTAAATTTCGTAAGAACCTGCGTCGGCAGCTTTATCGTTCGTATCCCAAGCTATTCCCCCCGTAGTCTTCCTGTATACAACTTCATATATGTAGGGCTCACCGGAAACCGTGGAACATATGGGATCATCCCAATCCCAACTGACACTGATCTTGTCAAACCCGGAAAGTCCCAACGTTACATTTGTTGGTGGATGAACATATCTGCCAGCAGCATTGGGGGCTGGCAATGGCGTCGGTGCCGCCGTCAGCGCATAACTCGCCGCTCCGTTTCCGTTACTATTTACGGCCCGTACCTGGAACACATAGGTCGTTCCGAATGTCAGATTCGTTATAATATGATTCCTTGTGCTGGCACCGCTGCCTGGAATATCCACCCAACTATCCAAGGATGTGAAGCTTGTTCCAGCCTTATGCCGTACCTGATACTTCGTTATGGTGGAGTCGTCCGGATCTTTCCAGTTTAATTGGGCTTGACCATTAACACTGCTCCTAGACACTCCCACGGTGAAGTGACTAGGCTTGGCGGGCCCGGGGTCAGATACGTCCGTTACCGTTACCGTGTACTCCGGACTCGTTACAGTGTTGCCTTCGGAATCCGTAGCCTTTAACGTGTACTTGTACGTGTTGTCGGTTCCCGTGTCCTGGGGATTCTCGTAATCGGGACTATAAAGCTTTACCGTCACTCCCGTGGATGTAGAATTCTCCAATTTAAAATCCTCTTTGTCCTCTCCACCCAACTCCCACGTTACATCTCCTACAGCTTCGCTTAACGTAGCAATGTCCGTGTAATCGCTGTTCTCCGCTACCGTCCCGTTCTCTAACCCCGTTATCGTCAATATGGGACTCTCGTCATCCGTCACCGTTACCGTTACCGTTGTGTCCGAGTCGTCGTATCCTCCTCCCGTCGCGTCCAAACTTACCGTTACCGTCTCATCCGCAAAATCCGTATCGTCTACCGGCGTCACAGTTACATCCTGCGCAGTTGCGTAGTTTGTCGGCGTGAACGTCAAACTCGCGGGCGTTACCGTCGCCGCTCCAGTGTCATCACTCGTTATTGTTACCGTTACCGTTGCTGTCGGCTCCGCGCTTAACTTCACACTGAACGTCCCGGCCGCTCCGCCCTCCGTTACCGCTACCGGCGTCCCCGTTAGTGTTAACGTCGTATCCTCGTCGTCCGTTACCGTTACCGTTACCGTTGTGTCCGAGTCGTCGTATCCTCCTCCCGTCGCGTCCAAACTTACCGTTACGCTCTCGTCCGCTCCGTCGGCATCGTCTGCGGGCGTTACCGTTACATCCTGCGCCGTTGCGTAGTTTGTAGGCGTGAACGTCAAACTCGCGGGCGTTACCGTCGCCGCCCCCGTATCATCACTCGTTACAGTTACCGTTACATCCTCCGTGGGCGCTATGTTTAACGCCACACTGAACGTCCCGGCCGCTCCGCCCTCCGTTACCGTTACCGGAGTTCCAGTAAGCGTTAACGTCGCGCTCTCGTCGTCATCCACCGTTACCGTTACGTCTGCGTCCGCTTCGTCGTATCCCCCTCCCGTTGCGTCCAGACTTACAGTTACCGTCTCATCCGAAAAATCAGCATCGTCTACTGCGCTTACAGTTACATCCTGCGCAGTCGCGTAGTTTGTCGGCGTGAACGTCAAACTCGCGGGCGTTACCGTCGCCGCTCCGGTATCATCGCTCGTTACCGTTACAGTTACATTCTCAGTAGGCGCTATGTTCAACACCACACTGAACGTCTCGTCATCTCCGCCCTCCGTTACCGTTACGGGTGTGCCGGTTAACGTCAATTTGGGACTTTCCTTCGGTGTCGCGGTCTTCTCGTCTGATGCCTCTCCGTTTCCTCCAGTGTTAACCGCTCGTATCTGGAACACGTACTCCGTTCCGTTCGTTAGTCCCGTTACCGTGTGACTAGTCGTGCCAGAACCGCTTCCCGTTATGTCTTCCCAAAGATCATCATCGTCGGCAAAGCTTGAATCCGCCTTATGCCTCACCTGATACTTCGTTATGCTTGTGTCATTAGGATTACTCCAGCTCAAACTTACTTCCGCATCTCCAGCCGTTGCGCTGAAACCTGTCGGCTTCCCGGGGGCTGACACATTCGTCGTGTAAATGATCGTCTGATTGCCGATCGTGTGCTCAATGTGGAAGTCATCGTCTCCCAGGCTACCGGACAAAGTGCCCGTAAAACTCGCCTTCTCGTTCGAGATCTGGTAAATGTCTCCTGTGAAATGGGCTCTGTCCAAATCCACATACCTGTCAATGTTAAAGGTACTTAACCCAAAGTAGTAATTGGAACTGTAGTTACTCAGCCTGAAGAGAGCATCATGGCCTCCGTAGGTATTTTTGCCGGTGGTCACGAAGGCCGGCAGCGTATAGCGACTGACATCGGTCTGGCTGGACGAACTAATCGTGTAGAGATCATCCAAACGGCCTATACTGATTTGATTGCCGGCTGCGTATCTAAGAGTATTTTGAAGACTGAAGCGCGAGACATTCAGACTGCCCGAGGCCGCAATGGTCAAGGTGGTTCCGTCATCGTAGAAGGTGTACGTAAGCGTGCGAGGCGTATCGTCATCCGTCACCGTTACCGTTACCGTTGTGTCAGAATTATCGTACCCTCCTCCCGTAGCGTCTAAACTTACAGTTACGCTCTCGTTCGTTTCGTCGTTATCGTTAACCGGCGTTACCGTTACGTCCTGCGCTGTCGCGTAGTTTGCCACGGTGAACGTCAACGTATCGGGCGATACCGCCGCAGCTCCAGTGTCTCCGCTACTTACCGTTACCGTCACATCCTCCGTGGGTACCACGCTCAACGCCACCGTGAACGTCCTGCCATCTCCTCCCTCCGTTACAGTTAGGGGAGCGCCCGTTAAAGTCAATGTGGGGTTCTCGTCGTCATTCACCGTTACCGTTAGGGTTGTGTCCGCATCTTCGTACTCTGCTCCGGAAGCGTCCAAACTTACCGTTACGCTCTCGTTCGCTCCGTCGGCATCGTCTATCGGCGTTACCGTTACATCCTGCGCCGTCGCGTAGTCTGCCGCTGTAAACGTCAACGTCCCGGGGGATACCGTCGCGGCTCCCGTATCACCGCTTGTTACCGTTACAGTTACAGTCTGCGTGGGTATCACGCTCAACGCCACACCGAACGTTTTGGCAGTCCCTCCTTCCGTTACCGTTACCGGCGTCCCGGTTAACAACAATGTCGTATCGTCGTCATCCGTTACCGTTACCGTTACATCCTCGTCCGAGTCGTTATACCCGCCCCCGGAAGCGTCAAGACTTACCGTTACGCTCTCATCCGCTCCGTCGGCATCGTCTACCGGCGTTACCGTTACCGTCTGCGCCGTCAAGTAGTTTGCGGACGTGAAAGTCAAACTCGCGGGCAAAACCGTCGCCACGTCGGTGTCCCCGCTCGTTACCGTTACCGTCACATCCTCCGTAGGCTCTATGCTCAACGCCACCGTGAACGTCCCGGCATCCCCTCCCTCCGTTAACGTTACGGGAGCGTCTGTCAGCCTCAAAATCGCGTTTTCGTCATCCGTTACCGTTACCGTTACCGTAGCGTCAGAGTCGTCGTACTCTGCTCCGGTCGCGTCCAGACTTATCGTTACGCTCTCGTCCGTCGCGTCGTCATCATCAACCGGCGTTACCGTTACAGTCCGCGTATCCGAATAATTATCCTTCGTGAACGTAATACTGGCCGGCGATACCGTCGCGGCTTCAGCGTCCCCGCTACTTACCGATACCGTAACATTCGCTGTCGGTTCCGCGCTCAACTTCACCGTGAACGTACGGGCGGCGCTTCCCTCCGTTAACGCCACGGGCGTGCCCGCAAGAGTCAATGTGGCGCTCTCGTCGTCATTCACCGTTACCGTTATATTTTCCGTGTCGGCGGCGTCATATCCCCCTCCCGAAGCGTTAAGATTTACCGTTACTGTCTCGTCCGCCGCGTCGTTATCATCCACCGGCGTTACCGTTACATCCTGCGCCAAAGAATAATTCCCCGCGGTAAACGTCAAAGTGTCGGGCGATACCGTCGCCGCTTCAGTGTCATTGCTCATTACCGCTACCGTCACATCCGCCGTCGGCTCTATGTTCAACTTAACCGTGAACGTCCCGGCATCGCCTCCCTCCGTTACCGTTACCGGTATGCCTGTCAGTGTTAATCTCACTTTCTCGTCGTCATCCACCGCTACCGTCACGTCCACGTCTGAGTCGTCATACCCGCCTCCCGTGGCGTCAAGGCTTACCGCCACGCTTTCGTCCGTCGCGTCGTCATCATCAACCGGCGTTACCGTTACAGTCTGCGCCGTTGAGTAGTTTGCGGCAGTGAAAGTCAAACTCGCGGGCAAAACCGTCGCCGCTCCCACGTCGCTGCTCATTATCGTTACCGTAACATTAGCCGTCGGTTCTTCGCTCAACGCCACCGTGAACGTACCCGCAGCTCCTCCCTCCGTTACCTCTACCGGCGCGCCTGTCAGTGTTAATGTCGGTTTTTCGTCATCCGTTACCGTTACCGATACCGTCTCGTCCGAGTCGTTATATCCTACTCCCGAAGCGTCCAGGGTTACCGTTACGCTTTCGTTTGAAAAATCGTCGTCATCCACGGGCGTTACCGTTACAGTCTGCGCCGTTGTGTAGTCAGAGGACGTGAACGTCAACGTCCCGGGCGATACCGTCGCCACTTGAGTGTCGCCGCTAGTTACCGTTACCGTAACATTCGCCGTCGGCTCCGTGGTCAACGCCACCGTGAACATCGCAGTTTCTCCCTCCGTTACCTCTACCGGCGTGCCCGTTAGTATCAATTTCGCGATGGCGGCGGCTTCCGAAGACGGCCAACCGTAAAACACAAGATTTTCGCCATGGGATATCGCCGAGCGAATCTGGAAACTGTACACCGAACCCGCTTCGAGACCGGTAACGGTGTAGGCGTTGCTCACCGAACCCGGAATGGCGGTCCACGAACCCCAACCGCCCCCGTCTTTGCGCTGCCGGTATTGCCAGGCGTCTACATTGTTAACGGCGGTCCAACTCAAACTGGCCTGGCCGGCGGCATCCGGAAACGCGATGAAGTTCAGCGGACGGGTCGCGACGCGCGCGGCAGTGGACGTCGCATCGACGCAATTGCTGCTTTGCGCCGTGACTTGCGTGGACAGCTCATAGCCGTCGGCACTTCCGCCGGTCGGTGTGAAATCTATCGAGAAGCTTGTGTCCGACGCGTCGAGAGCGCTTGAAGCCGTTTGCTCGACGGAGCCCGATCGCCCGGTGAGCACGGCGGAGAATCCCGTGAGAGTGCAGCCCGGCGCCGCGGTGTAACTGTACGTCCCCGCCACCCGGATCGAACCGGTCTCGCTGTATTGGCTGATCGCGTAGGCGGTAATCACGGGAGTGATCAGAGACGACATCGGCGTTGCGCTCGCCTCGACCGACTCGAAACCCTTGCCGCCTCCGTTTACCCCGCGAATCTGGAAGGTATATTCGGTGCCGTTTGTAAGCGCCCCAACCGTGTAACTTGTGGTTTTCTCGTCACTTCCGGTTATCGCGGTCCAACTGCCCCATTGGCCGGAGGTGGTGCGCTGCCGGTACTCGTAGCCGGAGGTCGAAGTAAGCAATTCATCCCAGCTCAGCCGTACCGCTCCGCTGCCGGGCGTAGCAGCAAACCCCTCCGGCTGTAACGGCACCGTCTCCACGATATGCCTTCCGGCGACGAAGGACGGGTGACCGTAAAAACCCCCGACCGAGGAACGAATTCGAAACTCCCATCTCCTCCCATGCGTCAGGCCGTAGATCTTGTAGGTATTCGTCGAGCCGCCACGGTATTCACTGGCAACCATGTCGGTCCATTCAGTCCAGTTGCTGGTGCCGGCCGGCCGCTGCTGAACCTGCCACTCCCTAACGCGACCGTTGCCAACATCCTCCCATGCCAGCCGCACCGACTCCGGCTGTCTGGAATCGGTATAAGTTCTGACGAGTTCCGGGGGCGTCGCAACTCGCGCGTAGACCGACGTGTTGGTGCAATCGTCGCTCTGCGCTTCAATGGTGACGGTGGCGGCCAGACGTCTGGAACCATAGAAGACGAAAATGCGATCAAACCTAAAGGAGATATCGCCGGTGCCAAAATTGGTAATGGTGTAATCGGACACTCTGCCGTCCAGCTTCCTCGAAAAGCGACGTAAATCCAACGACACGCGGTATCCCGTGACCGTGCACCCCTCCACCGCGCTGTGCGAGAACTTGCCTCTCAGGGAAAACCGAATGTCATCATAGGCCGAGACGTAGTAGGTTTTGATCACCGGCACAGCCAGCACCTGGTCCGGCGTCCCCGTCACTTCATCCGACGCCGCTCCCTCGGTCTTGCCGGCGAAAGCCCGCACCTGGAACACGTACTCCGTATCGTTCGTAAGCCCGGTCACCGTATGACTGGTGGTGTCCTTGCCGCTGCCCGCGATATCCTCCCACAGATCGTCGCCGGCCGCGAAGCTTGAACCCTGCTTTGAACGCACCTGGTACTTTGTGATGCTCGTATTCAACGGATTCACCCAGCTGAGCGTTATCTGTTGATTGCTCGCCTTCGCGCTTAATCCGACCGGCTTGGCCGGCGCCGGCAATACCATCGGCGTAACCGTCACCTCGTCCGACTCCACTCCGTTAACGTCGTTGTTCACCGCGCGGATTCTGAAACCGTAAGTCACCCCGTTGGTCAATCCCAAAACCGTATGGTCTGTGGTGTCGTCGTCGCTGTTCATTATATCAAGCCAGTCGCCGTAGCCGCCCGAACCCGCCTTCTGCCGGTACTGGTAGTTGGTGATCTGCGTATCGGGCGAAGGGGCGCGCCAGATAAGCGTCGCCTGAGTGTCTCCCGCCGTCGCGCTTAAACCAACGGGTTTCTCCGGCGGCGGAAACAAAAGCGGGACCGCGGTTACTTCTTCCGACACATCGCCTGAACCGGTAGAGTTCACCGCGCGGATTCTAAAGCCGTAAGTCACCTCGTTGCTCAAATTCACAACCGTATGGCTGATGGTGTTCCTGCCGCTACCCGCGATATCCTCCCAGACGCCCCAACTTCCCGAGCCCACCCTGCGCTGCGCCTGGTATTTTGTGATCGAGCTGTTGTTCGGGTTCCTCCACTCGAGCACAACTTCGCCGGTCTCCGGCCGCGCCGTCAATCCCGTCGGCTTCGCCGGTTGCGTGAAGTTTTTCGCTTCGGGGGAATTCCACCCGTAGAACGTCTTCCTGTCATCCCCCTCTCCGTAGGACATCGCCGAACGCACCTGGAAGACGTACTCCGCGCCCGCATCAAGGCCGGTTACCGTGTGGGAATTGGTCGCTCCACCCGGAATGTCGTTCCACGAACCCCAACCGACCCCGCTCTTTCGCTGCCGGTACTGCCAAGCGTTGATTCCGCTTAGCGCAGTCCAACTCAGCCTGGCCTGATTTGTACCTCCAACCACGCGGAAGTTCTTCGGCGCGGTCGTAATCCTCGGCTCATTCGTCGATCTCTTATTCGAGCAGTTGGTACTTTTGGCCTCAATCTCCACGTGCAGAACATAACCACCGGGGTCCCCGCCGGGATCAAACTGGAGATGAAAATTACTCTGTCTGTTGGTGAGGGTCTGCGACGCATGAAAAGCTTGGCTTCTGTTTGAGTAAAGCGTCGCATTGAAGCCGTCATTGTCGCACCTCAACGTCTCGCTGAAGCCGAATTCGCCGTCCACACTGATCTGGCCGCCAAAGTGATTGGTGATTTGGAACTTGGTGATAACCGGGCCGTTACGAAGTACCGAACGCGGCGTCGCGGTCGCTTCGTTAGACTCTTCGCTATCCTCCACCCGCATCTTGAAGGTATACTCGGTGCCGTTTGTAAGCCCGGTTACCGGGTGGCTCCTCTGGCCGGAAGGGCCGCTTATATCGATCCAATCGCCGTAGTTGCCCGAGCCCGCCTTCTGCTTGTACTGCCACCCTGTTACATAAGGACTGGTATGCTTCCACTTAAGCAGTACCGCTCCGTTGCCGGGAGTCGCCGTCACGTCCGTCGGCTTCTTCTCCGGAAGCGGTTGGGTTATCACCGTCACACTACGGATGGCCGACGGCTCCCCGTGGAACCCGCCGACCGCAGAACGAATCTGAAAATCGTATGTTTCTCCTCCTGTCAATGGGTCTTGGGGAGCTTGGACTTGGTATTCATTCTTGTTGCTGTCAGAAAACGGATGCCCCGGGGGAAAGTAATTCGTGGAAACCATGTCGATCCAAGAACCCCAGTTGTTATCGCCGGAAACCCTCTTGCGATACTGCCACACCCTCACGCGATCGTCGGCGATGTCATCCCATAACAAATCAGCGGAACGGACAAAGGTGGACTGCACAGTGAAACCTCTCGCGGGCGTCGAAACCCGCGCGAAGTCCGACGTTCTGTCGGTGCAATTGTCGCTTTGCGCTTCGACGGTCACCGTCGCCGACACGCCCGAGGGCGTGTTGCCGACGTCAAGATCTTCAAACTCAAACGATATATTGCCGCTACCGAAATTCGTGATCGTGTAATTGGGCACTCCGCCGTCAAGCTCGCTTGAACCGCGGTGAAGTTCAAGCGCCACGTAGTATCCCGTGACTGTGCACCCGGACATGGGAGAGTGAGTGAAGTGGCCGTCCACGGAAAACTCCGAGTTACTATATTCTGAAACCCTCAAGTTCCCGATCACAGGCTTGTTCAGAAGCTCTCCGGGCTTGGCCGTCTTCGCTTCCGACTCCACACCCTCGGCCGTGCCGGCGAGCGCGCGCACCTGGAACACGTACTCCGTGCCGTTTGTAAGCCCGTCTACTTTATGACTGGTGGTGTCCTTGTCGCTACTCGCGATATCAGCCCACAGAGTGTCGTCATCAGCCACGAAGCTTGAGCCCGCCTTGTGTCGCGACTGATATTTCGTGATGGTGTCGTCATCCGGGTCCGTCCATCTGAGCTCCACCTCGGTATTGCCTTTAATTGCGCGGAAATCGGCGGGCTTGCCCGGCACGGGCGTAGCGGTAATCGCGTCCGACACATCGCCGTCGCCGCCGCCAGCGTTCAGCGCTCGGATCTGGAACACGTACTCCGTGCCGTTTGTAAGACCGTCTATCTTATGACTGGTGGTGTCCTTGTCGCTGCTCGCGATATCCGCCCACAGAGTGTCGTCATCGGTCGCGAAGCTTGAGCCCGCCTTGCGTCGCGACTGATATTTCGTGATGGTGTCGTCATACGGGTTCGTCCAACTCAGCGTCACTTCGCCATTTCCCGCCGCCGCCGTCAGTCCGCCCGGCTTGTCCGGAGCCTTCATCGGTGTCGCTGTCGCTTCCGCGGACGCCGGGCCCGCGCCGCCCGCAGTCACCGCTCGGATCTGGAAGCTGTAGGTGACCGCGTTTACCAGCTCCGTTACCGTATGGCTTATTGTTCCCGAATAACTGCCTACGACGCTCGTCCAGGAGCCGTAGTCGCCCGCGCCCGCCTTGCGTCGCACCTGATAGAACAAAATGTTGTTGGCCCCGGGGTAGGTCCAGCTCAGGGTTACCCGCCCCGAGCCCGCAACGCTGGCTTCAAGTCCCGTCGGCCGCACGGGCGGCATCAGTACCGACACATCGTCCGAAACGACTCCATTGCCGATCTTGTTCACCGCGCGTATCCTGAAACCGTAGCTGCCGCCGTTGCTGAGTCCGGTGATAGTGTGGCTGGTAGTGCTCGCCCCGCTGTCCGCAATATCCTGCCAGGCGCCGTAGCCGCCGCCGTCGGCGCTCTGCTGGTACTGATACTTGATTATGCCGCCGTCATCAGGATTGTTCCAGGTCAAGATCACCTGACCGTCGCTTGCCTGCGCGACCAGATTGCTCGGCTTCGCCGGTACCGGCACGTCGGCAATGCTCACCGTTATGTCCGCGCCGCTCAGATCGGGTTGGTCGTAATCGCTATCCGTCGACACCGCGGTGTGACTAAGCGTCACCTGGTCATCGGCGATATTTGCGTCGATGGGAGCGCGCACCCACACCGTCTGAGACGTATCCCAGTCGCTGGCCGTGAACGTAAGCGTCGCGCTGCCGGCGAAAGTTTTGTCGGCTCCGCTATCTGTCGAGACCGTCGCCAGAGCCACGTCGCCGCTTGTAATCGTGACCGTAACATCCGCAGTCGGTTCCGTCGCGAGAGATATCGCGTAGTTGCCGTCGGCGCCCCCTTCGTCAAGCGACAGGCTGCTAATAAGCGTCACCAGCCCAGCCACCCCGCCGTCATCCACCACGTTAACCGTGGTAGACGGAAGAGTAAGAGTCGCGTATTCGCTTGCTCCGCTAAGACTGCGCGTGACCACGGACGAACTCGCCGGCGCGTCTTTCACCGCGCTCAGGGTGAAAGTCTGCGCCACAGCCCAGTTCTGAGGCGTGAAGGTAACGGAAGCCGGGGATATCGTAACCGCGGCGGTATTGGCGCTGCTAAGCGAAAGCGTGGTCGCGGTCGTCGGCTGCGCCGTTAACGCAACCGCGTACTCGTAACTTCCGCCTTCCACTATATTGATACTGGCGGGAAGCGCGGTCACGCCGGAAACGTCGTCGTCGCTCACAACCGCCGTCACTCGGTAACTCGCCCCGTCAAGCGCGGCGTATTCCCCCGCGCCGTCAAACGCGTGCGTGATCAATACTTCGTTTTCCACTAAATCGTCATCCTGAGCGCCGGTCACCGTTACCGTCTTAGCGACTTGCCAATTGGTGGAATCGAAACTCAGACTCGCGGGCCAAAGAGTTACCGACGTCACTCCCACAGTCGGCGTTACCGTAAGCGTTGCCGTCGGCGCCGTCGCGGGTCGAAGCGTATATGTCCGTGACTGCGTGCCGCTCTCGTTAAGACCCGTAAGCCGGGTCGCGGACAATATGAGCCCGGGCGTGTCGTCGTCCGTCACCGAAACCTCGACGCTCGGTAGCGCGGTCAAAGCTGCGTAGTCGCCGTCGTCGCTACTCAGCGTGTGCGAAATAGTCGCGGTTCCCAATGCGCCGTCGTCGTCCTGAGTGCCGTTCACAGTCACCGTCTGCGCCGTATTCCAGTTCTGCGTCGTGAAAGTCACCGTGACCGGCGATACGCTCGCCACGGCCGCCGCGCTGCTCGCGACCGTAAGCGTAACGTCCGCAGTCGGTTGCTTGCCGAGAGACAGCGAGTAGCTACCCGTGCTTCCTTCCGCAACCGTAAGCACAACGGGAGTCGCCGTCACTGAAACCGTCGCAACCGGCGTAAACGACATGCTGGTTGCCGCGGCCGCGCCCTCCAGTTTTATATCCGCGCCCGGATCGTCTGGACGCACCAGATCGTTCACCAAAGCTGCGTCGATCACCGCGCGTACTTCGAAATCATATGACTTGCCGTCTTCAAGCCCGCCGACAACGTGACTGCGAGTGTCGCCGGAACTGCCGGGCACTCGTGTCCAGGCGTTTGCGGCGTAGTCCGTAGCCGTTGACTCCTTCCGACGATATTCCCAGTGGCTTATAGCGTCGCGTATCGTCTGGTGCGACGAAGTGGAATCTCCCCAGTTCAGCAGAACGCTTCCGGCGCCCGATGCCGCGGCGCTCAGCGTCGCGGGCGCCCCGGGCGCCTCGAGCCAGTGAATATTCAAGGTAGTGGTCGCGCTGGTTTCTTCACCCTCGCTGACCGTAGCTTTCACCACCAGCGGATTCGTCGTGCTTCCGTCGTGCGTGCAGCACAAGGTGTGCGCTTGACGGTGCGTCTCCGCCGTCTGCCCCACGTCCCAGCCGCTTGCCTCCGGCTCGTAATCGTGATCGTGGGTTGCCGGCTCCGCCGCAATCTCCATGCCGCCGTCGGATACCGTTGTTTGCGGATTGATTACGGACGGCAGTCTGTAGGTGGTGTACTGCCCGCTTACGATCGTAATGCGGATGGTCCGATTCGCTCCCGGTCCCAGAAGATCCGTGGTGATCACAGGCCGCGCCTCGGCCTCATCCGACGCGGGACCCGCCGTACTTTGCGCGTTTAGCGCCCGTACCTGAAAACGGTACCAGCTTTGCTCCCCGGCACCGAGATCATTGTCGTCCTCAAGCCCGCTCACCGAAACCGACCGAGTGAGTCCCGTGCTGTTCGCAACCGCCGTCCAGGAGCCGTAGTCGTCCTGGCTAATCAAGGTCCCGTTTTCGGCGCGAACCTCTAACCGAGACCGATATTGCCAGCTCGCGGCGTTCGGGTTGACGCCGACCCACCGCAACTCAACCGTGCCGGCCGCGGTCGCCTCGGCCCACAAGCGCGTCGGCTTCGCCGGCATCTGGGTCTGCGCCCGCGCGATATCCACCTGCGCTATCCCCGCCATCAAGACGGCAAGAACCGCCACTGCCAAACCGCGGGAATACGACCCCGGCTCTCTTTTCAACCTCAAACGGTCAAAGGCGCCTGCAGGTCGCGCTTGCCAAGTCAATGACCGGAGCGACCTGGAAACGAAAAGCGAAAACGCCTGAATCAATGGCAGGATAAAAAGATGGATTCTCTTATAAATTTTTACTCTCCTCCCCTCAAAAAAACGGCGGGAGCTCCGTTAATATGCCGATAAAAGGTAACTCGACGAATATATTATAATGTAAAACAATCGCTTTTTTCCACCTGAATTTTAATTTTGTATCAGAAAGTCCGTATAAATCTTGCGGAAAATCGGGATGCGGGAATTAAAAACGTTCACGCGAAAACGCGTATTACAAGACGAGTTAAGTCTCCCGAAACGGGTACTCCCCGATTCGCATTACGCCAAATCGGAAATCGCCGTCATATCTTCCGTCGCGCTTCCGGGAGCTATTAAAGGGTAGACAACCTCCGTTTCATGAGAATCTATTTCCATCGGCAAAACGCGGGGAATCGCAAGATCCTTCCCGGGGACGGGTTCCGTGTCTTCGGGTTTTTCCGCTTGAAAATCTTCAACCCCGAAGGTTTCGGCGAATTTTACAAAATCCGGACGTACAACTTGCTCTCCACTAAAAACTTCGCGGGACGTAAGTGAATGCTAAAAATCGTAAAAAGCCACGACGAATATTTTCGAGAGGATAAAATCGAAAAGAATTATGAGAAAAAGCGAAATCACGACCGTTTTGGTAGTCGCGTTGCCGACTCCCCTCGTTCCTCCCTCCGCTTTCATTCCCACGTAGCAACCCGTGATCGCCACTATTATTCCGAAAAAAAGCGTCTTGGAGATACCGGTCATCAAATCCTCGAGAAAAACCCAGCCCCTTATGCTCTCAATAAAAAGAGTAGGTTTCACGTTAAGTTCCATTTGAGAGATTATCATCGCTCCGCCTATACCCGCGAGATTCGATATAACGGCGAGCAGGGGAAAAGATATGACGCACGCCATAAGTCTCGGAGAGACGAGTTTTCTTATCGGGTCGGCTCCGAGAGTTTTCATCGCGTCTATCTGCTCGGTAACTTTCATCGAGCTGATTTCGGCGGTAATTCCCGAACCGACTCTTCCGCCCACGAGAAGAGAGGTTATTATCGGTCCCAGTTCTCTCACGAAAGAAAGAGTGACAACGGGACCCACAAGCCCCGTCGCTCCGAACCATGCGAACCCCCACGCCATCTGCACTACCATCACCATGCCGATCGCCATGGCGGAAATCACCACTATTGAAACGGACCGAAACCCTATATCGTATATCTGCACCATTAAAAGACGGTAATCGTACGGAGGAGTAACGGTGGCCACCACGGAGTTCCAGAAGAAAAAAGAGACTTCCCCGACACCGAGAATGAAATTTAAACAACCGTCAATAAACTCGGATACAAATCTTTTCACTTGGCGCGAAGCTCCTTAAAACCCGAGAGAAACTCCGTGAATTGCGAAAGATTCTCGTTAAAATCAGCCGACGGGGAAAAATAACTAAAATCGTAAGAGCATTTATCCGACTTGTAGACAACGGTCGCCAAAGAGAAACTCTCTCCGTCAATCAGAGTTTCGTATTCAGTGTACAGCCCGGTGGAAACGTCAATTTCTATATTCTTTCGAAGCCTGATTCGCTTCTCTCCGATACCGAGAGCAAGAGAATCGGAGAGAGTTTCAAGATTGTAATCGCGATTTTTGCAAGCTGAACTGACCGTAAGGATAATATTGTCTTCTGGGCGGTAAAAAGCTACGTCGCCGCCTTCCACCCGCACTCTTTGCCAACCGTCGGAAAGTTCGCCCAAACGATAACTGTTGCTTTTCGTCGTATATACCCAGTCTTTCATTTTTCCGGTTCTCTCGCCCGAAGATGCGTAAGTAAGCGCAAATTTCGCCGCCGAACAGGAACTTAGAAGAAAAACAAGCGCGGCGGGAATGAAAAAAAAGGCTTTGCGCCGCATAACGCATAATATATATAGAATATCGTCGCTCCTCTTTGCAGACATACAAAGGCTAAAATACTTGAATGAGTTTCAAAAACCAAGCATTCTAACATTAACAGATCATAGACTGAGGAGCGAAGCATTGAGTACCGTAGCGGTTTACACAAGCGCCTATTGCACGTATTGCAAAAGGGCGAAAAGACTTCTTGAGACAAAAGGAATAAATTACGAAGAGATAAGACTTGACGAAGACGATGAGAAGAGAAAAGAACTCGCCGAAAAACTCAACTGGAAAACAGTGCCCATTATCTTCGTAAACGGACAGTTCATAGGAGGCTACTCCGAACTCTCCGCGCTTAACGATTCGGGCGAGCTTGATCGAATGCTCGCTTGACCCACTGTTCTCAAAAATGCTATGATTTCGGTAAGCTAGGGTTTATAGGTTTAACGTAAAGAGTTCTTCGGGAGGGTGAGTTAAATGAAAATCGTTAAGCTTTTATTGGTCTTTGTTATAAGCGTCGCAGTAGCGGGTCTTTACGGTTGCAGCACGGGAGACGTGGGACCCGCGGGACCGAAGGGACCGCAAGGGCCACAAGGACCGCAGGGACCGGGGACTGATCCGGGATCTGGTAGTGGCGGCGGGAGTGGAGGTGACGGATCCGAACCGGGTGATACACCTTGTGAGAGTATCGACTACTGCAGAGCCGATTTCTCCTGCGAAGTTGAAATATCCCAAAGAGCAAGCAAAGACTATAACGGTGGAGACGGTGACGATGTGGTATGCGGAGACGGAAGAGACAACGTGATTGACGCGGGGTTGGGCGATGACTTTGTCTTCGCGGGAGATGGAGACGACACGATACGGTCGGGAGGCGGAGACGACATTTTCTGCGGCGGAGAGGGAATCGATACGATAGTTTACCCCCTAACCACGGTTATAGGAGGCGGGGTGCGAGTAGATTTGTCAAAGTGCGAGGAGCAAAGCGACGGTGGTTACGGGAGAGACATTCTAAGGAATATAGAGAATATTAAAGGTTCTAACGAAGACGATATTCTCATTGGCAATGACGCTGACAATTTCATAGAAGGACGTGGCGGAGCGGACACGATAGATGGCGGAGCGGGCAACGACACATTGGAAGGCGGAGAGGGTAGCGATACGTTAAGAGGCGGAGAAGGAGATGATATTTTTCCGTTAATAGCCTCGGATAACGACAGGATTGAAGGTGGTCCCGGGAACGATACTTTGAGATTTATCAACCCCGTCCAACCAAATGCCAACCGTCATTTTAACGGTGGAGAAGGTATAGATACGATGGATTTCTCGGATTTCACTCCTGTTATCAACTTAGCAGTAGATTTGAATAGGGAGACTACGAGTCCTACGAGTCCTGGCTCAACCTATCGAACAACCTATAAAAACTTTGAAAATATTATTGGTGGATCTGGTAACGATAGTTTCGCCGGCAACGATGGCGACAATGTGCTTGAAGGTCGTGAAGGGGATGACAGGCTTCGCGGCAGAGGCGGAAACGACACGCTTCGTGGCGAAGCCGGGGACGATACCGTAGAGGGTGGTGACGGAGACGACACGATATTCGGCGGAGCCGGGAACGATACCGTAGAGGGTGGCGACGGAGACGACACGATATTCGGCGGAGCCGGGAACGATACCGTAGAGGGTGGCGACGGAGACGATACGATATTCGGCGGAGCCGGGAACGATACCGTAGAGGGTGGCGACGGAGACGATACGCTTAATGGCGGAGACGGAAACGACACGATATTCGGCGGAGCCGGAGATGACATGATTTACCTGGATGCTGACGATACCTCTCCGAACGGAGGTGAAGACGTTGACACCGCAAGCTTTGAGAAATATGAGCTTGCGGACGCAGCCGCGCCCGACGCCACGATTACCGTAGCAAACAGCGGCAATTTTGAGAATTTTGTCGGCAGCAAATACAACGATACTATGAATGTCGGGAACAATGCTTCGGGCGCTTCTATAACGGTAACCGGCGGTCCCGGGGACGATAAAATAACTATTTCAGCGGGTAGCGACGTTACGTTTATCGTTAAGGCTGGAGAAGGCGACGACACTATAGAGTCTGAATATGGAGCTGGATACAAGCTTAAGTTTGAAGGATTTCCCTCGGGGACGACGGCTTCGGTTGAGCATGTAAGCAATTCCTCCATAGTGCGGGTTGGGGGGCAGATCGTCAGAGTAGACAACAGGAACTCGGCGGTTACTCCAAGTGTTTTTGAAGCCACTATCACGGTTAATTAAGCGGAGAAATAGAGACAACACCTCTCTCATTTTTCTTGACGCTAAATTTATGAAATGTTAGAATGGACCCCGGAATTCAGGTTAAGGGAATCGGGTGGAAATCCCGAACTGTTCCCGCAGCCGTTATAGGTTTTTTTCGCACGTATCCGAGAAATTACCAACATCTCGGAGGTCACTGACCACACTTGGGTCGGGAAGGCCTTGTCGAAAAAATCGCTTTGAAGAAAGCTAATCCTTAAGTCGGAAAACCTGCCTGATTCTATCCCGGTAAAAGCCTCGGGAGTTAGGCTGGTGGGTTTAACAACGAACATCTTTCCGAACCTTATTTCGCAAAGAATTTAATTCCCCGACGCCGAGTTGCGAAGCTTTTTCCAGGAAGCAAAATCCACATACTTCCGGAGGAATCGGTAGTGAGAAGCTTTAAAATATTTTTTATCTGCGTGGCGTCGTTTTTCCCGCTTCTATTTTCAGCGGAAGTTCGTGCGGAGAGCGTCACAATGGAAAAAATCATAGTATCCGCCGCTAAAATTCCCGTTCCCGCAAACGAGCTTGGAGCTTCGGTCAGAATCATCACGCGAGAGGAAATAGAGAGAAGCGGTAAAAAAGATGTCGCGAAGATACTCGCCGATGTAACGGGGTTCGGAATTTCGCAAAGCGGAGGGCGCGGAGGTGTGACCGCTCTTTTCTCAAGAGGAGGACAAAGCGATTACAATCTGGTCATGATAAACGGCGTACAGATTAATCAGGCGGGAGGAGCGATAGACCTGTCGTCGCTTTCAACGGAAAACATAGAAAGAATAGAAATTATAAAAGGAGCGCATTCTTCGGTTTACGGTTCCGACGCCGCAGCGTCGGTGATCAACATCATAACCAGGAAAGGGACAAAAGCCCCTTCTTTTGATCTTTCCGCTGCCTTAGGAATCCGAGCGGAGGACGCGCTTATACAGGAATATTCCTCAAGCGCGCAGGGTGGTGGGGAAAATTACGGTTATTTCTTTTCATACGGAAGAATCGACGACGGAGGAATACTCAAGGTTAACAACGACTACACTAATAACAATTTCTCCGCCAATTTGGATTTTAAACCCGCGAAGAAGTTAAATATGAATTTTTTCTCCATGTATAGAGATTCGGAGTTTCGCTATCCGACCGGCGGCGCCGGAGATAAGTTCGATCAGTTCTCCGATCCGGACAAAGGGACGGAGGAAAAAGCGCTGGTCGCGGGTTTCGATATCGGGTTTTCCCCAGTCGAGTGGTGGGGAAATTCTTTTAAATTCGGTTACGCGAAACTCGATCGAAACAGCTACGACGGTCCCGAACCCCTTGAGCACGACGGATTCGCTTCGGAGTTTAAAACGCTCGATAAAAGAATATCCGTCGAATACGGAACTAAACTGTTTTTCGAACTCGATTCTATCTCAAGCGCTTCTTCGGCGGGTTTCGAATATGAAAAGGAAGATTTCAAGACGGAAGGACTCAGCGAATCAAGAAACAATTACGCTTTCTACATACAGGAGCATATAGGAATTTTCGAGAAATTTTTCGTAACCGCGGGAATTCGGTCCGATAACAACGAAAACTTCAAAAGAGCCTGGAGTCCAAGCGTCTTCGCGGCCTTAAACATCGCCGAAACCGGAACCAGACTCAGAGCCGGCATAGGGAAGGGAATAAAAGAACCCGATTTTTTTGAAAACTTCGACACCAGCTTCCAAACCGTGCCCAACCCCGATTTAAAGCCGGAGGAAACGATCAATAGAGAAATAGGGATCGATCAGAAGCTTTGGGACGAACGCGCGAAGCTTGGAATCACCTTCTTTCAGAACAGCTTCAAAAATTTGATCGCCTACAGCTTTTCTAAGTTCCCAAACGAAACCAATTACGAAAACATAAACAAGGCGAGGGCGAAAGGCGTTGAAATCGACCTTCTCTTAAGACCCGCAAAACGCCTGTCCCTTACGGCCGGATACACATATCTCGACACTGAAGTTACCGACGACGGAAATTTGAGTTCCGAGGCGTTTTCCAAAGGGAAAAAACTCATACGAAATCCTTCCCACTTGTTTTTCGGCGAGGCGAACTACTTGAAAAACGGCTTCAATCTCAACCTCTCGGGCAATTACGTCGGCAAACGCGACGACATGAACTGGAACGAATTCGCAAGAACTCGAAACGATTCTTTTTTCATAGTGGATATAGCCGCATCCTATGAAATTCCCGTTGAAGTCCCCCACGCGCGAAAAATCAGACTTTTTGTGAGAGCGGAAAACCTGCTTGACAAGGATTACGAGCAAACTTTCGGATTCTCTTCTCCGGGTTTCAGCTTAGTATCGGGAATCGCGGCGAAAATCTGAGTGGAAGTTCCGGCGCGGAACTTAAATCAGGATTTAAATTCCGGAATTACCTTTTTTCCGAAAAGTTCAATCGATCGGGATATCACTTCGCTTGGCGCCTGAGGGAATACCATTCTACACATTATATTGCGTATTCCGGTTTCCCGGGCATATTTGCCGACCTCCTCGACGCAACGCTCGGGAGTGCCGATTATGAAACGGTCCTCGGCCATATGGTCAAAAAGCGGATCGTCGGGACTGCTTATTTTCTTGCCTCTTATAACTATCTTCACCCCGAGTGAAAGATAAAATCTGTACATGTTTATTATGTATTCGGTTCCGCCCGCCGCGGCTTCTTTTGAATTTTCTCCCACGTAAGTTTCGCGAAGCAGTATGTGTTGCACAGAAGATGGATCGTGACCGAATTTTTGAGCCTCGTCGTCGTACCACTTAAGAGTGTCGATAATCATGGGTACCGTCCTTCCCGGCCCTACGAGAAGAGGATATCCAAGCCTCGCGGCTCGTCTGATAGCCGGTTCTTCAAATGCCCCCACGTATATGGGTATGGGTCTTTGCACCGGCTTGGGCGTAACGTTTATTTCCGAAAAACTAAACCTCTTGCCTTCGTAGACGAAGGGACCTTCGGACCAGCACTTTTGAATTATCTCCAAACCTTCTTCGATTCTCGAAGGTCTTTGCCCGATATCGAGACCGAAACCTTCAAACTCCTCTTTTCTGTATCCTATGGCGACGCCCAGATCGAATCTTCCGTTTGAAATCAGATCGACCGTGGCGGCGTCTTCCGCGATTCTCACGGGATTGTGAAGGGGAAGTATGAATGCTCCCGTGCCTATCCTCACCCTTTCGGTAACCGCCGCCATCGCGGCGGCCATGACAAGAGGCGAAGAGCAGTAGCCGTCTTCTAGAAAATGGTGTTCGGAAAGCCACACGGAATCAAAACCCACCGCCTCGGCCAGTTTTACCTGCTCAAGTGAATTTCTGTAAAGATCAACATGCTCGTAATCAAGATCCTTGTGGGTCTGCATGCTGAAAAGCCCGACTCCGAATTTCATTCGATAACCTCCCGCGGTATGTATGCGCGCGTATGGCGCCGACTGAACGATTATTTGCTTTTAAATCGCAAATAATCCATAATTTTACCGTTTATTACCATCTGTTTCCAAAATAATTACTCTCGAGGTACGCGCCATTATGGGAAAAGAAATAAAATTCGGACTTTCAGCCCCGATGCCGGGAGCCGACGTCGACGGACTTATAAATTTTTCGATTAAAGCCGACAAACTGGGTTTTGACACGATTTGGTATCCCGATCACCTTCTTTTCGTGGCGCCGGGAGCTATCGCCCCCGAGGCGTGGACGGTGGCTTCGGCGGCGGCGATGAAAACGGAACATATAGCTTTGGGAACCGTTTCCGACCCTCACAGAATGCATCCTGCGGTTTTCGCGCAAAGACTCGCCACCGTCGATCAACTTTCAAAAGGCAGAGTGGTGCTTTGCCTGGGAGTTGGCGAATCAATGAACCTCGACGCGTTCGGAATCGAATGGAGGAAGCCTCTTTCCAAGCTCAGAGAGTCGATGCAGGTAATGGAACTGCTTTGGGAATCGGATGATCCCGTGAAATTCGACGGACAATTCTACAATCTTGAAAACGCGTTTTTGCAGATTAAACCTTATGAAAGAAACAAAATACCTTTCTACATCGCGACGCACACTCCGAAGGGACTCAAGCTTACCGGAGAAAGGGGAGACGGCTGGCTTCCGTTAGATTTGAATCCCGCTCTTTACTCGCACTATCTCGCGCAGATAGAGAAAGCCGCGGAAAATGTCGGAAGAAACCTTGACGAGAATTTCGACCCCGCTCTCTGGGTGTTTACTTCGCTTGGGAAAAACGTGGACGAAGCCTATAAAAGCCTTGAACCTTTTAAATACGTGCTTGTTATGCAGGATCAGCTGCTTAAGGCCGGGTACGATGTGGAGATTCCCGAAAAATATCACGGCCTTAATTACTTCAACATAGTGCCGACGGATGAAGAGGGAAGGCAGTTGTTTAGAGATCTCGGGCAGCTTTTCCCGAGAGAGGCGATACTCGATTTCACAATCACGGGCGCGAAAAAAGACTGTATAGAGAAAATCGAAAAGTTCATAGACGCCGGGGTGAGGAATTTCGTTTTGTTCTACAGATTCAGTCCCGATCCCGACCTCGCGCTTGAAACATACGCGAAGGAAATAATCCCCTACTTCAAGTAACAAATCGCTTTGTGAAAAAAACAGCCGCGCGAAACCGAAGAACTTCCCGGTCTCAAGACCCCGCGGGATTCACAAACTCGACTTTGTCCATATAGATGAAATTCAACCGGTCGGGTTCAAGGCCGCGAACGTAAGGCTTGATCATGTTCTGCTGAACCGAATTCAGATAGGGAAACATGGGAACATCCGTTTCCAGAAGAATTTTTTGGGCTTGGTCGTAGAAAGTCACTCTTTCTTTTCGATTTCGAACCCGGGCGGCTTGTTCAACCAGCCGGTCGTACTTCGGGTTGCACCACTTGGTGCGGTTATTTCCGCTTTTGCACTCAAACAGGTTCATAAAATTGTGAGGATCGGGAAAATCGGCTGACCATCCGGCTCTGTATATAGGCGGCGGAGCGGTTCTAAGAGTGCTCAAATAGACCGCCCACTCCTGGTTCACAAGCTTCACTTCAATCCCTAAATGCTGTTTCCACATGCTTTGAAACGCCTCGGCTAGAAGTCTGTTGTTTCCGGTATCGGGGTAAAGAAAAGCAGTCTCGGGAAAGTTTTTTCCGTTCGGGTAACCGGCTTTTGCGAGAAAGTCTCTCGCTTTTTTCACATTGAAAGAAAGTCCGATTCGAGGATTGTGAGCCAGCATATCCACGGGTATCCACGAAGTTGCGGGAACTCCGGCCCCCTGGAGAAGTTCCGCAAGACTTGCCCTGTCCACCGAACTTGCGAAAGCCTTTCTCACCAAAGGATTGTCAAACGGAGGGATTTCGGTGTTAAAGCCGATATAATTGTTTCTGAAAACCAGGCTTTCGGTAAAATCCGGAAGCTTTCTCAATCTCGGAACTTCGAGCAGGGGAATACCCCTGCTGTCGAGAAAATCCAGTTCCCCGCTTTCATAGAGCGCGAGAGTTGATACGGGATTTTCGTTCATTATCATCTTTACTTTCTTCGCGCTTTTCGGCTTTTCTCCCCAGTAGTTTCGGTACCACTCGATAAGAATCTCCTCGTGATGCTTCCATCGTTTAAGCGTGTAAGGTCCCAGGGTCGCTATATTGTCCGCTTCGGTCCATCTTGAACCGTGCTTTTCCACAATATCCTTTCTCATCGGAAAAGTGGACATGAACGTGAGCAGGCTTAAGAAATACGCTCTGGGTCTGCTCAGGGTAACGACGAGAGTTCCGTCGTTTGGGGCTTTTACTCCGACTTTTGCGAAATCCGTTATTTTGCCCGCGTTGAATTCCCTAGCGTTTTCTATATCGAAAAGAAAATAAGCGTAACTTCCGGCGGTTTCGGGGCGCAGGATTCTCTCCCAGGAATAAAGAAAATCTTTCGCGGCAAGAGGCTTTCCGTCCGTCCAGAAAACTTTCTCTCTTATAACGAAAGTGTAAGTTCTGCCGTCTTCGCTTACCTGCCAGCTTCGCGCGAGCGCGGGCACCGGTTCGTATCGTTCGTCAAATTTCGCGAGACCGTCCATAATGTTGTTTATAACGGTAAAAGAAGTACTGTCGGTGGCAAGCGACCAGTCAAGCGTGGGAGGTTCGGTACCGATGTTTATATTAAGAGTGTCTTTTCCGGAAATATCCGGTTCACTTGAAACTTTCGAGTCCGAAACGCAGGAAAGCGGAAACGAAACAAACAAAACCAGAAGTAATTTTTTAAAGATATTCATAAGAAAAAATTCCAAGGCGTCTCGCGGAGGAGGTTTTTATCTTAGGTCCGCGGTAAAAACAAAAACCCGCCCGTTTGATTGAACCGGACTCTCCGTCGGTCGAAAAATCTGGGAAAGATCGCGTATACGGAACCTCTTTCTTTGCCGCGGTCCCCGTATCGGTCAAAAAAGCTGTCTTTTTTTCCTTACTGCGAGTTTCGGATTTCCGAAGTTATTACTCACTTTGCGAAAGAGCGACCAGGATCGAGTCTTTTTCAACCGTATCTCCTTCCTTAACCTTTACTTCCTTCACGATGCCTGAAACGGAAGCCTTAAGTTCGCTTTCCATCTTCATCGCCTCGACCACCACTACGCTTTCGCCAGCCTGAACTTCGTCTCCTTCTTTTTTCAGGATTTTCACCACCCTGCTATGCATGGGGACGACTATGTTGAGACTTCCGCCGCCGTCGGTTTTGGAAACATTCCTTCCCGAAACGGCTTCCATCTCGTAAAGGTTGCCCTCGTGAAAAACCTGTATTTTTTTTCCTTCCCTGAATACACCTACGGTAACGCTTGTGTTGTCGGCAAGAATCGAATAGATATTTTCTTCTATGCGCAGAAATTCAATCTCTTTAGACTCGCCGTCGATACTGACCTCGGCAAGTCCTTCTTTCTCTTCAAAGCCTACTTTGTAGGTTTTGTCCCCCAGCTTAAAAGTATATGTCATAAGAGTGAATTCCCCGATACGCCGATTCTTCTGGCAAAGAGCTTCCAGGCCGAAGAAGTATCTTTTGTTCCCTGCGCGGCAACTCCCGTCAAACCGTCTTTCATGGAAATCGCGGCCGCCGCGAGTACAATCTCGGGATAAGACTCTTCGGGCACGAGAAGTTCCGGATGTCTCTCTATAAACTCGGTATCGATTTTCGCCTCGCGAAATTCCGAGTCTTTCATCGTTCTGATCAAAAATCCGAGGTTGGTCCTAACTCCCAAAACCACATATTCGCTTAAGGCGGAAAACATTTTGTTTACCGCGTCCTCTCTTGAGTCTCCCCACGCGACAAGTTTCGAAAGCATGGGATCGTAAAAAGAGGTTACCTCGCAGCCGCTGTAAACCGCCGAATCGTCCCGAACCCCCGGACCTCCCGGCGCGCGCACGTACCGAAGAACTCCCGGAGAAGGGAGAAAATTAGTCTCGGGATCCTCGGCATAAACCCTGCACTCAAGCGCATGTCCGCGCATTTTTATTTCCGACTGCTTAAAAGGCAGTTTCTCTCCGTCCGCAACCCTTATCATCCACTTCACAATATCTATTCCGGTAATCATTTCCGTAACCGGATGTTCCACCTGCACTCTAGTGTTCATTTCCAGGAAGTAGAAATTTTCGTCCTGGTCCATTATGAATTCGACTGTGCCCGCGCCGTAATAATCAACCGCTTTGGCTATGCGAAGCGCGACTTCGCACATTTTTTTTCTCGTCCCCGGGCTTATGAATCCCGAAGGCGCCTCTTCTATCACTTTCTGATGACGACGCTGTATGGAACACTCTCTCTCGAAGAGATGCAGAAGTTTTCCGTGCCTGTCTCCAAGCACCTGAATTTCAATGTGTCTGGGTTTTTGAATGAATTTCTCTATGAATACCGAATCGTCGCCGAAAGAGGAAAACGCCTCGCTTCTCGCCATGCGAAGAGATGAACTGAATTCCTCTTTGGAATTAACCACCCTCATTCCCTTTCCTCCTCCACCGGCCGAGGCTTTGATCATCACCGGATAACCGATTTTTTTAGCAACTCTCGAAGCCTCAACGTCCGAGACCGCTCCTTCCGAGCCGGGAACAAGAGGCACATCGGCCTCTCTGGCTATTTTTCTTGCGGTGACTTTATCTCCCATAAGCCTTATCGCTTCGGGAGAAGGCCCTATGAAAACTATTCCCTCGTTCTGACAAAGCTCCGCGAAGGAATCGTTTTCGGAAAGAAATCCGAATCCGGGATGTATAGCTTCCGCCCCCGATTTTTTGGCGGCTTCAACCACTTTTTCCCCCGCCAGGTAGCTCTCCGAAGGTTTCGACGATCCTATATGATAAGCTTCGTCGGCGAGCATAACGTGAAGCCCGTTTCTGTCGGCGTCGGAATAAACGGCCACGGTTTCGATTCCGAGCTCGCGGCACGCCCTTATTATCCTTACCGCTATTTCTCCCCTGTTGGCTATCAGTACTTTTTTGAACATGTTTTTGATTATAGAGGAATATTCCCGTGCTTTTTCGGCGGAAGCGTCCGTCTTTTTCCGGCCAGCATTTCCAGAGCCGCTATCACCCTGGGTCTCGTGTCCTCCGGTTTTATGACTTCGTCCACATATCCGAGACTGGCGGCGCGATAGGGATTTGCGAAATTCTTTTTGTATTCTTCAATCAGTCTCAGCCTTTCGGTATCCGGGTCGTCCGCGGCGGCGATCTCCCCGCGGGAAATGATGTTTACCGCTCCGTCGGGACCCATGACCGCAATTTCCGCCGTAGGATACGCGAAGTTGATATCCCCTCTTATATGCTTTGAAGACATAACGTCGTAAGCGCCTCCGTAAGCCTTTCTCGTTATCACGGTAACTCTGGGCACGGTAGCCTCGCAGTACGCGTAAAGAAGTTTGGCGCCATGTCGGATTATTCCGCCCCATTCCTGCGCGGTCCCGGGAAGAAATCCCGGCACGTCGACAAAAGTGATAAGGGGAATATTGAAAGAATCGCAGAATCTAACGAATCTGGCTCCTTTAATCGACGCGTCGATATCAAGACATCCGGCAAGCACTTTCGGCTGATTTCCGACAATACCGACGGGCTGTCCGTTCATCCTGGCAAACCCTATCACCAGATTCTTGGCGTAATGTTCCTGAACCTCGAAAAAATAGGAATTGTCGACAATCGGTCTTATCACGTCAATTATATCGTAAGGTTTGTTCGGATTGTCGGGAATAAGTTCGCGAAGTCCAGTCTCTTTTCTGTCTCTTGGATCTTCGCAGGGAATTCTCGGCGGATCCTCCATATTATTAGAAGGAAGAAAACCGATAAGTTCCTTTATTATGGCTATCGAGTCCCGATCATCCTCCGAGGCGAAGTGTGCGACGCCGCTTACGGAGTTATGCACCATGGCTCCGCCGAGTTCTTCTGAGGATACTTCTTCGTGAGTAACGGTTTTTATCACATCCGGACCGGTAACGAACATATAGCTTGTGTTTTTCGACATTATGGTGAAATCGTTCATAACGGGAGAGTAGACCGCTCCCCCGGCGCAAGGACCCATAACCGCCGATATCTGAGGTATGACTCCCGAAGATATAACGTTTCGAAGAAATATCTCTCCGTAAGCTCCGAGACTTTTCACTCCTTCCTGAATTCTGGCGCCGCCGGAATCGTTAAGTCCTATAAGCGGCGCTCCGGTACTGAGAGCCAGGTCCATTATTTTGCATATCTTCTTTCCCTGCTCAAGTCCCAGAGATCCACCGAAAACGGTGAAATCCTGCGCGTAAACAAATACCTGACGCCCCTCGACCTTTCCGTATCCCGTAACCACCCCGTCGCCGAGAATTCTTTTTTTCTCCATGCCGAAATCGGTGCAATGGTGAAGAACGAACTTGTCAAGTTCGACGAAGGTATCCGAATCCAGAAGTTCCGCTATGCGTTCGCGCGCGGTTAGCTTGCCGGAATCGTGCTGCTTCTTTACTCTGGCTTCGCCGCCGCCCGAAAGCGCTTCCTGTTCCTTATCTTCGAGAATACCGATTTTTTCTTTCATTGTAAGCACTCCAGACCGTTTTTGTCTTATAAACGGATCAGTCAATCATAACACGCGGAAACTCGGTTTCAAGACTTCCGTTCGGAAAGCTTTTCCCAAAGTTTAAGAACCTGGCCTCTAAGACTTTCGATATCCGAAGAATTTTCTATCAGAAAATCCGCGTAAGACGCCTTTTCCTCCTCAAACATCTGGGAATCCATACGGCGGCGAATTTCTTCGGGCGACGACCCGTCGCGAGCCGTCACTCTTTTTTCTCTCAACTCCCTGGGACACGTAACCGTGACGATACCGTCCAGAATTTCGTTAATACCGCCGCTTTTTCTAACTATAAGAGACGCTTCCACAAAAATTATACTTTTTTCGCCGCTTGCCGATATTTTTTCTTTTATCCTCCGAAGAATCCTGGGATGGGTTATTTCGTTTAACCGTCTTAAATTCTCTCTGTCTGCAAACACAATGTTTGAAAGCGCGGGGCGATCAAGCGTTTTGTCCGGACGAAGAATCCCGGGACCGAAGCGGGCGACAATTTCCTCAAGCGCGGGCTCTCCGGGCCTTACGATCTCTCTTGCCACTTGGTCGGCGTCCACCGTACCCGCCCCCAGTTCGCGCAACATGCGCGCCACGGTAGATTTGCCCGAACCCATATTGCCCGTAAGTCCGTACGTCTTCATTCTCTTGTATCGCGGGAGTTTATGAAGGAAATCGCTTTTTCGAGACGCGACAAGACCGTATCTTTGCCCAGTATTTCCATAACTTCGAAAATACCCGGGCTTTTGGTCGACCCGGTAAGCGCGACTCTCGCGGGTTGAGCTATTTTCCCAAGCTTAAGTCCCGTGTTTTCAATAACTCTATCGAACCCCTCTTTAATGTTTTCCCGGGAAAAATCCTCTATTGGGAAAAGTTCCCTCTCGAGATTTTTCAAAACTTCCCCGTTTTGCGAAACGAGAAATTTGTCCGACGCTTTTTCTTCATACCCGAAATCGTCGGTGAAAAAATAAACCGCCCTGTCCACGATATCGTTTACCGTTTCGGATCTTTCCCGCATTTGCTCGATTATTTTTTCGAGCCGGGAACGAGACGGCGATTCAAACCCCTTTTTCACTATAAGAGGAACTATCATCTCGATTATTCGGCTTGTGGGGATTTTTCTCACGTATTCTCCGTTTAACCAAAGGAATTTCGTGGGGTCGAACACGGAAGGAGATTTTCCCAAACCCTCCAGAGTAAATTTTTCAAAAAGCTGTTCTCCGGTGAAAATTTCCTGATCTCCATACGACCAGCCCAGTCTCACAAGGTAGTTAAGCGCCGCCTCGGGAAGGTATCCGCGCGTTCGGTAATCCGCCACGGATTCCGCGCCGTGACGTTTGGAGAGTTTTTTTCTGTCGGCGCCGAGTATCATCGGAACATGAACCAGCCGGGGTTTTTTAAGTCCGAGCGCGTCGGCTATCAGTATCTGCCTGGGAGCGTTTATTATGTGGTCGTCGCCCCTTATCACGTGAGATATCTCCATTTGCGCGTCGTCAATCGCCGCAGCGAAATTGTAAGTTGGGAAACCGTCGGCTTTGAGTATCACGAAATCCTCGATTTCCGAGGAATCGAAGATTATAGAGCCGCGGACCGTGTCTTCAACGGAAATCTTTTCTCCGGGACGCACCGCGAGCCTTACGGCGTAAGGCTTGCCGGGGGCGGCTGATACTTGCGACCACTGTCTTTTATATCTGAAAACTTCTCCTTTGCTTGAGGCCTCTTCCCTTTTTCGCTCAAGCTCCTCGGCCGTCACGTAGCATCTGTACGCCTTTTTCTCGTCAAGAAGCCGTTCGGCGAACTTTTTGTAAACCGAAAGACGCTCGGACTGGCGAACCGCTTCGCCACTCCAGTCAAGTCCGAGCCATTTAAGCGATTCGATTATTTCTTCTTCGAATTCCTTTTTCGAGCGAGCGCGATCGGTGTCCTCGATTCTAAGCAGAAAATCTCCCTGAAGACTTTTCGAGAAAAGCCAGTTGAAAATTGCGGTACGGGCGGCGCCCACGTGAAGACCACCGGTCGGGCTGGGAGCGAATCTGGTTACGATTTTCATAAGGCTTATTTTACACACTCGGAAGATAAACAAAGAAATGCCGCGTTGCCGATTCCGCTATCCTTTCACTCAAGTGTATAATAATCCCTGATGAGAATATGCTCGCTTCTTCCAAGCGCGACCGAAATCGTTTTCGCCCTCGGGCTTGAGAAAAATCTGTTCGGCGTAACTCACGAATGCGATTACCCTGCGCGCGCGCAAGAAAAAACCGCGGTGGTGAAAACCGCTCTGCCGGAAACAAAAACGCTTTCAAGCGCGCAAACCGAGGAAATTATAAGCCGAAGGCGCGCGGAGGGGAAAAGCGTTTACCTGATCGACGAGAGGCGCTTAAAAGAAATAAATCCGGATATCATAATCACGCAAAAACTTTGCGATGTCTGCGCCGTATCCGAAGATCAGGTGCTTGAAGCCTCCAAAGTTCTCGGACATACACCCGAGATACTGTCGCTCGGTCCAGCCACGGTAGAGGAAATAATGGACTCCATACTGGAAGTGGGCAAGGCCACGCGAACAGTAAAAAAGGCGGAAACACTGGTGGAAAGTCTTTCCGGAAGAATAGAAAGCGTTCGCGAAAAACTCCTAAGGGAAAGATATCGTCCGGGAGTTTTCTGCCTCGAATGGCTCGAACCTCCGTACGCGGCGGGTCACTGGGTGCCGGAGATGGTCAGTATCGCCGGGGGAGAAGCGCTTTTGGGAAAAGCGGGCGAGCCTTCCTTTCGCACTAACTGGGACGAAATACTGAAATCGTCCCCGGATTACATGATTTTAATGCCCTGCGGTTTTAATATCGAGAGAACGCTTGACGAAATAGAGCAGACAATTTCCTCCGTACCTCAATGGAACAAACTGCCGGCGGTAAGAAAGGGGCACTGCTATATAGTAGACGCCAATTCTTATTTCAGCAGTCCGTCACCCAGAATAGTCGACGGCATAGAGACGCTCGCCGGCATACTTCATCCCGATATCTTCGCAAACCGCTTGAGAAACAACCCGGTTCTTAATCTTAAGAACCATTTCTATCTGCAGACTTTCCTCGGTTAGGACCCAGGAGCCTGAAACGGGCTCTGCCCATCTCCCGCCGCGGCACCGGAAGAAGCCTCGGCACTCCCTTCAGCCGCCGCCGCGGACTGAAAAGGATCCTGAGCACCTGAAGGCGCCGGAGGAGGCGGCTCGGGCGGAGCGGATTCGGCTGCCTGCTGACCTTCTCCACCTTGGGCTAGCATAAGAAATATTCCTATGACAAGTATTACGACAGCTACCAATACTATCTCGTTACCTTGTATGCTCATAAAATCTATCTATCCTCCTAAATACTCTTTATACTACCGTTTTAACATAGCGAACCTGAAGTTCGACAACAAACCTAACGCTTTAATGATACTGACTGACCGAGCATCATGTCAAGGATATTTTCAACGCCCGAAACGGTATACGAAGTGCTTTCGAAGGATTCGGAACTTGTAATGGCGCTATCCCAAATTCACCGCGGTTGTCTGCCTCACGCAACCGACGACCTCTGCGCGATGATCTTTAAGGAAGAGGAGGCAAAAGCCGGAGCCCTTGAAAACGTAACGAATATATCGACGAGGTTTTTCACCGTGGAGAAGGAGGAATTTCCCTCGGTAGCGATGGAAGTGAGAATAACCACGGACAAAAATTTAAAACTGAAATACGAATACTTTTTCCTTACCGAGTCTTATGAGGAAATCTTTTTTCTTAAAACTTTGTCGAAACTGCGAACTTTTTCTCTTCTTTTTCTCTGCGGAGCGACGGTTTGCTCGGTAACCGCGGAGATGGACGACGAAGAACTTAAATCCCTAACGGACGTCGTTTGTTTTATAGAGGGCGTTTGACAAAGTACGGCCTTTAAACTATCATTGCCGAAGAATTTCTTTGGAGACAGATTCCAGCTTGAAGTACGTAAAAATCATAGGGACCGGTTCTTCGGTTCCCAAAGCCGTACTTTCCAATTCCGACCTGGAAAAGATGGTGGAAACCTCTGACGAGTGGATTACATCCAGAACCGGGATACGGGAACGAAGGATAGCGGACGATGACACCGCATCCTCGGACATCGCTTACGAAGCCGCCGAAAAAGCTCTTACGGCCGCGGGCATAACCTCCGGGGAACTTGACGCCATTATAGTCGGAACAATCACCCCCGATTTCATTTTTCCTTCGACCGCCTGCGTTCTGCAAAGTCGCCTGGGAGCGAAAAAGGCTTACGCGTTCGATTTAATGGCGGGCTGCTCGGGATTTCTCTACACTCTTCACGTCGCCGAGAAAATAATAAAGTCCGGAGGGGCGAACAAAATTCTCGTTATCGGAGCGGAGACTCTCTCGAAAATCACCGATTTTGAGGATCGCTCGACCTGCATACTTTTCGGCGACGGAGCCGGAGCGGCGGTTTTGGCCGCGTCCGACGAACCGGGGATTCTCTCGTCTATTTTAAGTTCCGACGGAGACGACTGGGATTTGCTCTACGTTCCGGCCGGAGGCTCTAGAAAGCCCATAGGCGAGCAGGTGCTTAAAACAAGGGAGCAATACATAAAGATGAAGGGAAACGACGTGTTTAAAGTCGCCGTTAAAAGCATGGAATCGGCTACGATAAACGCGATCGAAAAAGCAGAAGTCGACCCGGCGGAAATAGACCTCTTCGTCCCGCATCAGGCAAACTACAGAATACTGGAAGCCGTGAGGAAACGGCTCCAACTCCCGAAAGAAAAAGTGTTCGTAAACCTTGACAAGTACGGAAACACCTCCGCCGCTTCCGTTCCCCTTGCCCTTGACGAAGCGGTTCGCAACGGAAGGGTCAAGGAAGGAAATTTAGTGCTGTTTGCGGCTTTCGGAGCCGGTTTTACCTGGGGAGCTTCGGTTGTAAAATTCTGAAGAGTTTTTGACTTTTTACCCTTTTTACCGCAAGTGGCCAAAGGCCGTTCGGGTTTGCGGAAAACTTAAGACATGACCGCTTCATCACTGCCGCAAATCGCGAATATCGTTCTTCCCGCATTCCTCGTAATCGCCGCGGGGTTTTTCTTCAGAAAGACGAAACAAATAGATATTTCCTCTATAAACGATCTGGTGATTTACGTCACCACTCCGTGTCTTATAGTCTCCTCCCTTTCCGATTTCGCGATTAACCCGTCGGTAACGGCGAAGCTTTTCCTCTCCATCTCGGCGGTCGCTTTCGTCTGCATAATTATCGGCGGCGCGCTTGTAAAAACTCTTAAGCTCGATTCCAGGGTATACCTTCCGCCCGTGGTTTTCGCCAATACCGGAAACATCGGTCTTCCTCTCTGCCTTTTCGCCTTCGGGCAGGAAGGATTCAACATAGCCATACTCTGCGTGGTTTCGACCACGCTGCTTCACTACACGGTGGGGATTTTTATCGTCGGTTCCGGAAACAGGCTGCGCGAGATTTTCAAACTTCCCCTGATATACGCGGCGGTGGGCGGAATAATCATAAGCGCAGTCGGTTACGAAATTCCCACGGTCATCGAAAGACCGGTAACGCTCCTCGGACAGATCACCATACCCGCGATGCTGTTTGCGCTCGGCTACAGACTCTGCGAAATGAAAATTTCGAAACTGTGGCTTTCTTTCCTCTTCGGCTCGGCGAGGATATTTCTCGGAGCGGCTTTCGGAGCGTTGTTCGTAAACGTTTTCGGTATGGAGGGGATCGAAGCGAAAGTGGTTATTCTCGAATGCTCCATGCCGCCTGCGGTTTTTAACTTCGTTCTGGCGGAAAAATACGGAAGAGATTCTGAAACCGTCGCATCGATAATACTGGCGGGCACCGCGGTTTCCCTGCTAGCTCTTCCCCTGGTTATTTCCTATCTTGTAAGCTGATTAACGTTAAGAGGGTGGATGGGAACGGTTACCTTAAGTTACGTCCCTCAAGGTAAGTCCTTCGTCTCTCAGATAAGGCATAAGACCTTTTTTGGCGATCGTTCGAAGCGCGCGCGCCGAAATCCTGATCTTCACGTACCTGTCTATTTCCGGAACGTATATCTTCTTCCAGTGCAAATTCGGATTCTGACGTCTCCTCACATGATTGTTCGCATGAGAGACGTTATTTCCAAAAAGCGGCTTTTTTCCCGTTATAGCGCATCTGCGCGACATTTGTCAGGTCTCCTTCGACTACTTCGTTTCCTTAAAGACAACGTGCTTTCTCAACACTGGATCGTATTTTCTGAGCTCGAGACGGTCCGGGGAGTTCATTTTGTTCTTTTTCGTATAGTAAATATAAGGACTTTCGCTGCTTTTCATCTTCACAAGCACTCTGTTTAACGATTTTCCCATTGCAACCCCCAGAAAAAGTGAATGGATATTATCCTCAAAAAAAAATCGTTTGCAAGAAATTTTTGAAAATTCTTTTACCCTCGTCCCCCAGGCGAAAGCGAGTAAGAGACGATTCCCAGGTTACGGGTCTTAATACTCGCAACTGTCTTTTCTGCAAAGCCTGAAGTTACGAAAATGCCCGAAGATCATCATAAAAGATCCGACAATGGTAAAAAATAATTCCTGAAAACTCGCTTCCCGCACTGCGAAAGCTCCGATTAGAAGAAAAGATAATCCCGCGGTCCCCAGCATAATTACCATTGAGTCCTTGTGACATTTACAGCCTAAGAATATAGCGACGGCGCTTGAGGGAATAACCATAAGGAGCAGGAATTTGTGAAAAACTTCCTCAAAGAAAAACGTCGAACCCATAACCGGAAACAATATGAGAAGAGCGGGAGTCACAAGACAGTGAAAAGCGCAAATACCGGCAATGGATATGGAGGCGCAGTCGGTGAATTTGCGAAGGGTTATTTGATTTATCATTGTTCAGGTTCTTTTCCGAAAAGCCGCTTGCGCGGTGAAATTTATTAGCAAGCCATCTGCTCCCTGCAATTTTCACACTGACCGAAAAGCTGTACGAAATGATCTCTTATGCGAAATCCCCGTTTTTCCAAAGAAGAGTAATCGAAATTCTCCACCGGGCATTCGGTAAAATCAAAAACACCCTTGCAATCCACGCATATAATATAGTGAATATGCTCGCCGCGGGAGAACGCGTAACCATGACCGCCGTCGGGGAAATGAAGGCGCCTGACAACTCCCAGATCCTCGAACATCTCAAGCGTTCTGTATATAGTGGCGAGTCCGGCGACTCCGAGAAGATTCTTCACCGCGTCGTGTATCTCGCCAACCGAAAGCGATTTTCCGCTGGTATGGAGAACATGAATCACCGCCAGACGCTGCGAGGTGGACTTAAGCCCCTTTTTCCGCAAAACCTCCTTAGCGTATGACTCCTGAAAACAATTAAAATCTTTGGACATGTCGGTATCTAAATGAGAATATTTATCACTTGAAAATATTATTATAACAACCCGCGATATGTTTCCAAGTTAGAACCGGAAAAAATTCAAAAACGCGGCGAAGATAATATTTCAAAAAAAAGCCGTTTGAAGCGCCGCCCGCGAAGCTTAATCACTTGGCTATCATGCCTCCGTCGATGGAAAGCGCGGAACCCGTATTGAACATGACTTTTTCGCTGCAAAGAAACAACACGGCTTCGGCCACTTCGGAAGATTCCGCAAGACGTCCCATCGGGTGAAGCGACTCCATGAATTTTTGGGCCTCTCCCGAGTCTTCCGCCCTCTCGATAAAATTGTCGACCATGGGAGTCCAGACCCCGCCCGGACATATTACGTTTATTCTAAGTCCTTTATCCGCGTACTCAAGAGCCATGCTTCTTGTAAGCTGCACCATCGCTCCTTTGGAAGCCGCGTAAACGGAAAGACCGGCAAATCCTTTAAGACCGAGAATCGAGGCGTTGTTAACGATAAAACCCCTGCCGGCGCTTATCATATGAGGAATAGCGTACTTGCACATCATGAAGGCGCCCTTAACGTTTATGTCAAATATTTCCTGAAATTTTTTCGTTTCAACCTGATGAAGCGGTGACGAGAAAATAATGCCGGCGTTATTAAAAAGTATGTCGATTTGCCCGTGTGCGTTAAGCGCGGTCTCCACGGCCGCCGCGCAATCGCTTTCAACCGATACGTCGGAAACCAGGTATTTGACCGAAATTCCTTCTTTTCGCGCGGCTTCACACACCTCGCTAAGCTTCTCTTCTCTCCTTCCAGTAATCAGAACTTCGGCTCCGTTTCTCGCCAGAAGAAGCGCCGTCGCCGCTCCCATTCCGGTCCCTCCTCCGGTAACGATTGCCGAGCGTCCCTTAAACGTCATAAAAGTATCCTCCGTCTCGCGATATATCCGAAATCAAAAGTTCGGACGCGCCGCAAGCGCAAGCCGTTTAGAAATCAAAAGAAATTCGCACTAAAGTTTAATTTTTTAAGCTTTATTGAAATACCGCGAGCAGCATTCCGGCCGCGACCGCGGAACCAACAACGCCCGCCACGTTGGGACCCATCGCGTGCATAAGAAGCACGTTTTGAGGATCTTCCTTGGCTCCCATGTCCTGCGAGACTCTGGCCGCCATCGGAACGGCCGAAACTCCGGCGGAACCTATAAGAGGATTTATTTTCGTTTTGGAAAAAAGATTCATCAGTTTGGCCATCAGAACTCCGGAAGCGGTACCTATGCAAAAAGCGACTATACCCAGAAGCAGAATGCCCAGGGTTTCTAACGATAAAAATCCCGACGCCGAAAGCTGAGATCCCACTCCCAGTCCGAGAAATATGGTAACTATGTTTATAAGCGCGTTTCTCGTGGTATCCGACAATCGGTCGACCACGCCGCATTCTCTCATTAAGTTGCCGAACATGAAAAACCCTATAAGCGGCGCCGCGGAAGGCAGAAGCAAAAAGCAAAGGGTGAGGGCTATCAGAGGGAACATTATTCTTTCCCTTTTCGCCACGGGGCGAAGCTGCTTCATTTTTATCTTTCTTTCCTCAGAAGAAGTAAGAGCTTTTATTATCGGCGGCTGAATTATTGGTACAAGCGCCATGTAGGAATAAGCGGCGACCGAAATAGCTCCAAGAAGCCTCGGGGAAAGTTGAGAAGAAAGATAGATAGCGGTGGGTCCGTCGGCTCCTCCTATAATTCCTATTGACGCCGCGTCGCTTAAGGAAAAATCTATTCCCGGGACGTAGTTGGTCAAAATAAGAGCGCCGATAAGAGTTGAGAAGATGCCAAACTGCGCCGCTCCTCCGAGAAGAACCGTCTTCGGATTCGCGAGAAGCGGTCCGAAATCGGTAAGCGCGCCGACTCCCATGAATATCAAAAGGGGGAAAATTCCCGTTTTTATACCGATTTCGTAAACGTAGAAGAGCACTCCTCCGGGATCGCTTATTCCCGCAAGCGGAATATTGGACAATATACATCCGAAGGCTATGGTGACCAGAAGCAGCGGTTCGAATTTTTTAGCGATTCCCAGGTAGAGAAGTAAAAACCCCACCAGAATCATAAGAAACATTCCGAACCCGGAAACCCAGGAAACAGCGTTACCCTCTATAAACCCGTAAATACCCGTGCTGGTGGCAACATTTTTAAAAAGCGCGGAAAAAGAGGGAAGACTTTCAATTTCATCCGCCGCAAGCGCGGTCTTTTCGTTCGCCGTTTCCGCAAAACAGACGGGATCCGCGGTAAAAAATCCCCAGAGAAGCGTAGCGGCCACTAAAGTGAGTAAAATTCTCTTCATCCGATCAAGAAGGAAGAATGGTGAGGATTAGCTGTCCGGTTTCCACCACCTGCCCCTGTTCCACCTCTACGGAGACGATCTCCCCGTCACACGGGGAAGCCACCGGAGTTTCCATCTTCATGGCTTCAAGCATAATTAGCGTGTCGTTTTCCCGCACTTTGTCTCCGACCGCGACTAACACCCTGTAGATGTTGCCCGGGACGCTGGCCGTTATGGCCACGACATCCGAAGAAGCTTCGTCCGTACGATCGGACGTTTTCGCGGCGGGAACCTCTTTTACGGAACTTGGCTCGGAAGTCCCTTCCTTTACGGTCACGTTATAGTTTCTTCCGTCAACCGTAATCACGAAATTGTCTCCGGTAGAGGAAATTTTCGACGAGACGCTCGTGGCGACACCCGGCTGAGCGGGTTTTTCCTCGGGAGACTCTTTTCTGACGTTTACGGTGAAATCTCCTTTAAGAAACTCTAATCCTTTGTTACCCCCCTGGGTTTGAAGAGCCCCGACTATGAATATGTTCTCTTCGGTAACCGGAAGACCTTCTTTTTCAAGCGTTTCGGTGGCCTTGGGAATTCCGGGTTCAAGTATGTCAAGAGGATTGCCTTCGAAGCGAGGCTTGCCGAGCTGCTCTTCCGCTATCGCAACGACCTCCGGGTCGGGAGCCACGGGAGTGCGGCCGAAGTAGCCAAGCACCATGTTTCCGTAACCGTCGGCAATTTTCTTCCACGCTCCCTGAGTTACGTTAGCGTAGGCCTGCTGGAAATAAAACTGAGAAACGGGAGTTACGGAAGTTCCGAATCCTCCCTTGGCAACGCATTCGCTCATCGCCTCTATCACCTTCGGGTAGAGATCGAGAGTGCCCGTATCTCTCATCATCATAGTATTCGCCGTAAGAGCTCCGCCGGGCATCGGTGAAAGCAGCACTTCGGACGAGACGCGAAGAGCTTCGGGAGGAAAATAGTATTCCGACATGCGTTCCTTAAACACGGAATTGGCTTCGAGGATCTTGCTTATGTCGATGTCCAGAGTGTATTCCGTCCCCTTAAGCGCGTTCCACATGGCTATAAGATCGGGCTGGGACGTTCCTCCGGAAACGGGAGCTCTGGCAACGCATATTCCGTCGCACCCGCCGTTTATCGCCGCCATGTACTGATTTACTCCCTGAGCCGCGGTTTCATGCGTGTGAACCCAGAGAATAACGTTGTCTCCTACAAGCTTCCTTGCCGCCTTTAGAGTTTCATAAATCTTTTTTGGATTGGAAGTTCCCGAAGCGTCTTTAAAACATATGGAATCGAAGGGAAGTCCCGAATCAAGTATTTTCTTCAGCCTGTCCACGTAAAAATCCACGTCATGGGCTCCCTCGCATCCCGGAGGAAGTTCCATAAGGGTAACGACGGCCTGATGATGCAGTCCCGCGTTTTTTATGCACTGCCCCGAATACTCCAAATTCCTCACATCGTTTAAGGCGTCGAAGTTTCTTATATGCGTTATCCCGTGTTTTTTGAACATTCTCGCGTGAAGATCTATCATGTCCTTGGGCTGCTGGGAGAGCGCGACGACGTTTATACCCCTGGCAAGAGTCTGCAGATTGGCGTCCGGACCAGCCGCTTCGCGGAAGCGGTCCATCATATCGAAAGCCGATTCGCCGCAGTAGAGAAACAGACTTTGAAACCTGGCTCCTCCTCCCGCCTCGAAATGAGTTATCCCCGCTTCCCTGGCGGCTTCCACCGCCGGTATGAAGTCTTCGGTAAGCACTCTGGCTCCGAACACGGACTGAAAACCGTCGCGAAAAGATGTATCCTGAAACAAAATTTTCTTCATAGTAGAACCGTTGAGTTTTGAGATTTAGTCCTCGCTAGCGCGTTTCGCCCTGTAGGCCAAAACCGCCGCTGCTATGATCGGGACGATGTTTTTACGAGCCTTGCCGGGCTTCGCGGAACCGCCGGAGGAACGAACGTCCCCGTCTTTGAACAGCATGGCGGATAAATTCACGCTCAGCATCAAAACAAGGAGAAAAACATACACGATGACCATTCCTATGATCATCAACTTTACGCCTTCAAGGATCATAACGAACCAGCAACCTCTAAAACAGTTTGAATTTGCGTATGAATTATTTACTAAAACCCGCTTATTGTCAATTTAGATTTTCTTCCGCGACGCGAGAAGGCCCGGGAAATTGCGAAAATCCTCGATTTCTTCTTGACCTTAAAATCCTTACATGTTATCCTCACGCCCTGCTATGAAGAGAACTTATCAACCGCACGTCAAAAAAAGACTGAGGACGCACGGATTCCGCGCCAGGCTTAGCACCAAAGGGGGAAGAAACGTGCTCAAGAGAAGAACGGCCAAAGGCAGATATGTTCTCACGGTCGGGAGATGGAAAAAGTAGCGGCTGGTTCCGATAACTCGTTCTCGGCAAAATTCAGAATTAAAAAATCGAAAGAATTCCGAAACATACTCTCCGAAGGTTTTAAATCCCATTCTCGAAACTTCGTTTTTTACAGAAAGCCCAATTCTCTCGGATTTCCGCGCCTGGGTCTCTCCGTCGCAAAAAAAGCTTCGTCAAACTCACCGAAGAGAAACAGAATGAAAAGACTGCTAAGAGAGTTTTTCAGAAAGAATAAAACCGATTTTCGTTCAGACGACGTGGTGTTCGTAATAAAAAACGATATATCGAGTAAAAAGCTTGCCGAACTTCTCTCGGAGATAAAAAAACTCACGGGCGGCGGGAGATGAAAGGGAAACCGGTCGTCGGACTTCTCGTTTCCCTGGTCAGGTTCTATCGGAGGGCTATTTCTCCGCTGCTTCCCAATACCTGCAGATTTTATCCCAGCTGTTCTGCGTATTCGATCGAGGCGTTAGAAAAGCACGGCGCGGCGGCGGGAATATGGATGACGATCAAAAGAATATCGAGATGTCATCCGTTAAACGCGGGCGGATACGACCCGGTAAAGAAAAACGACGGGCAACGACGACAACCGGAAGGGTAAAGGGGCGAATCGAAAGACAAAACCTCTTCACTCCCGTCACGAAGATAAAAAAACTGGCTACCAATATCGAAATTTATCGTGTATTATTGTTTGAATGATTTATCGTTTTTGCAATTTAATTTTCCGCTGCGCGCGCGTAAGAAGCGGGGGAAACGGGGGCTGTTTAGCAAGTGCTTTGCGGAAATCGCATTAACATCCAAAATCCCCGTAAAATCCGAAAGATTTAACAAATGAACAGCGATCTTAAGAAAAACTATATTTTATTTTTGGTACTTTCAGTATTCGTGATAGTGGGGTACTCGGCGTTTTTCGGAAAGAGCGAAGGCGAAAAGCAGCTTCGGGAAAAAGCCGAGCCGAATTCCGTTCCCGCCGCGGGGAAATTCTCCGAAGAACAAGACTTTTCGCAAAAAGCGCCGCGGGAAGAATTCAAAACCCCGGATCCTTCCTACTCGTCTGAAATCATAGAAGTAAAATCGGATCTTTTCATCGCGCGAATAGACACTTTCGGGGGAAAAGTCGTTGGCTGGGATCTTGTAAAGTACAAAAACACCGTCGAGTCGGATTCCGCGCTTGTAACAGTGGTTGAGGAAGGAAAGAAATCCTTCGATACCGTCTTGAGAGTAAAAGGCGAAAAAATGCCCGAACTTATTCCCTTCGCCTACGACGGCGACAGGGAATTGATCGTGGGTTCCGAAGGACTAGACGTAAAACTCGCGTGGAAAAGCCCGGAAGGGCTTCGAGTAAAAAAAACCATATCTTTTTACCCGGATAAATATTTTATAAAGGAAAATCTTGAAGTTTTTAACGGAACGCGGGAACAGATAACGCAGAAAGTTTACGTCAACTGGGAAAACGCCGTGTACGAAAACGCCTCAAGCAACCTTTACGAATTCGTCTCCATGGTGGAAGGGGAGGTAAAACGAACCAAAAAACCGCTAAAGGAACCGAAGGTGTTCAGCGGGGAAGTTAACTGGTTCGGGTTTTCCGACAAATATTTTCTAAGCGCCTTTCTTCCGGAAATAGGAGGAAGTCAGCAACTTTATCTGGAACCCTCCGAACCAAAGGGCGTCGCCCTTGCCGGTTTCTCCTATCCCGAGCAGAGAATATCCGGCGGGAGAAGTTACAAAGTCGGATGGAAATCCTATTTCGGCCCTAAAACCGAAGCGGCCCTCGGGGAAGCCGGGTACGGCCTCGAAGAATCAATCGATTACGGATACGTGGGAGCGCTTACCAAAATCGCGGTTGCGCTGCTTAAGTTTGTAAACAATTTTTTCAGCAATTACGGCATTTCGATAATAGTGCTTACGATTTTGCTGCGACTGGCGTTTTTACCCCTTACGGTAAAAAGCATGAAATCGATGAAAGCCGTGCAGAACAAGATGCAGAAGCTCAAGCCCGAGATCGACGCGTTGAAAGAAAAATACAAGGACGACAAATCGACCCAGCAGGCGGAAATGATGAAGCTTTACACAAGCAACAACATAAATCCTCTAAGCAGTCTCGGCGGATGTCTTCCCCTGCTGATACAATTTCCGGTTTTCATAGCTCTTTATTTCGCGCTTCTGTATTCGATAGATTTAAGACACAGTTCGTTTCTCTGGGTAAGTGATCTTTCCCAGCCCGAGTATCTGTTCGACGTGGCGGGAATACCGTTTCGCATATTGCCGATTTTAATGGGCGTATCGTGGTTCATCTCGCAGAAACTCACCCCGATGACTACCCCCGGAAGCGAAACGATGCAACTGCAGATGAAGCTTATGCAGTTTATGCCCATAATTTTTACCGTGATGTTCTGGGGTCTGCCATCCGGTCTTATACTTTATTGGACAGTAAGCAATATTCTTTCCATAGGTCAGCAGCTGTATATCAACCGTCAGGTCCCGGCAGAAGGAGGATAAGATGGCTACCGCGATAGAAAAAGAAGGAAAAACGATTTCCGAAGCGGTGATGAACGCCTGCGAAGCGCTTGGAGTTTCAAAAAACGAGGTGGAAGTCGAAGTTGTAAGAGAAGATTCCAAAGGCGTCCTGGGTATAGGAAGCAAAAGCGCCATAGTAAGGGCGGAGATAAAAACGGACGGTTTGAGCGAAAAAGCTTTTCGGGCGAAAAAAACTTTCGAAGCTATCTTGAGTTTCTTGTTTTCAACTCCTCAAGGAGTAAAGATTGAAGAAAGCGACAGTAGAATAACATTGGAAGTATGGACCGTCAGAGACAAGAAATATCTGGTAGGAAAAAACGGGGAGCTGGTGAAAGCTATTGAATACATGGTTGGTAAAATAGCTTCGAAAAACAGTGAGGAAGGAAGAGGAAAAAGAGTCGCCGTAAATATCACCGACAACAAAGATCGGCAAAAAGAAACTCGCCGCCCGCAAAAAAGCCGCCGAAGCGAAACGCAGCCCAAACCTTCAAATGGGTGAAACCCAAAACCTCAAAGAATTTTTTAGCGCGAAACCGGGGGAGGTAGGTGGATCCGGACTCCGATTCAAACTCCCCTGAGATTTTTAAAAAAACTCTCAAGCATCCCGGCACATTCCTTTTGACGTACTCCGGCGGTAAATTCCACTTGGTGATTAAGCCGCTCTCCGACTCCAATGCCGAAGTGACTAACGAGAGCTCCGCCTTTGGGGTCGGTGGCTCCGAACACCACCCTGCTTATTCTAGCGTTCACGATAGCTCCCATACACATGGCGCAAGGCTCGAGAGTAACGTAAATGGTGGTGTCCGAAAGTCTCCAGTTTCCAACAACCCGGCACGCGCGTCTTATGGCGAGAATCTCCGCGTGCGCGGTTGCATCCGACATGGTTTCGCGCAGGTTGTAAGCGGTCGAGATTACCGTTTTGTCCCGCCCGGCGATAACGGCTCCCACGGGCACTTCTCCCGCGGAAGCGGCCTTTTCGGCTTCCGCGATAGCAAGGGCCATCATACTGTCATCGTACCGCGCCGGGTCGCACAAAATAAGCGAAAGTTTACTTTCTCGCGCTGAACTTAAGGCCGGATTTGCTTCTGTCCCAAGTTCGGTCGGTAATTTCCTTTATTTCCGCGACTTTAACCTTCTGAGTCGCGGTTACCGGAAATCCTTCCTCGTAAACCTCTATGAAACGCGGAACCATTGCCACTATAACTCTTTCGGCCATCCATTGGCAAAACTCTATCGGATCAAATTCTTCGCCGGACTTAAGCGTAACGCAGAGTTTGATCTCGTCATCCGAAACGTTCGGAAGTCTTATTCCGACCGCTATGGCTTCCTGAATCGCCGGATACTGCATAGCTTCGTCTCCGACCGCTACCGGATCAACGTTTTCTCCCGAAACTCTTATTCGGCTGAATCTGCCGACGAAATAGAACCTGCCGTCAATACCTTTGGCGAAAAGATCGTCCGAATTAAAAAATCCTTCGTCGTCAAAAGCCTCTCTGGTTCTCCTGGGATCTTTAAAATATTCGTTAAGAGTGGTATTGGGAACGAGCGGTTTTATGAAAAGAAGTCCTTTGGCTTCGTCCGGAGGAGTGATATCGTCGGTGGGGTCCCAAAAAGCTTTTATCATCTGGTCGGTATCTTCGGGGTCTCTGAGTTCCACATGATAGCCTTCCATCGAAAAGCCCGACGAACCGGGTCTGTGATCCTCGGGATCCTTCCAAAGCACCATACCCATCTCCGTGGACCCGTATCCGTCTATCACCCTGACTCCGAACCTCTCCTGAAATTCCTTTAGGTTTCTCGGAGCCGGGGAACCGAGCATTATCCTTATGTTGTGCTTTGAGTCCCATTCGCTCTCCGGGGCCGCCCAAAGATACTCGGCAACCGCCCCGAGCATGTTTACGCAAGTGGCGCCGCAGTCGGCCGCCCATTTCCAGAAATTGGAAGCAGAAAACCGAGGGAAGAAAACCGCGGTCGCTCCGGCTCCCATAGCGCTGAAAAGACACATTACCTGCGCGTTTGCGTGTCCCAGGGAAAGAATGCTCATCAGCGTGTCGTCGCTTCTTATTCCCTGCTGCTGTATATAAGAACGCACGGTCATAACGACTCCGCCGTGGTCGCGGGCGACGCCTTTTGGCATACCGGTGGTCCCGGAGGTAAACATGCATCTTTCCATGTCCTCAATTGAAACCTGCACCGGGGGATTGGAGTCGTCATATTTATCGAAAACAGAGAAAGGAAGAACTTTTATTCCTCCGATTTGCTCCGGAGGATTTTCCACGGTTACGAAAATCACCTCCAGATTTTCAAGGCTGTCCGCGATTTCTTCTATAAACGGAACGCTGCCCTCGTCAATAACAAGCGCCTTCATATCCGAATAGTTGATCACATAGGCGAGCCTTTCCCCTTTCTCGTCCTTGTTTATCGGCACCTGAACGGCTCCGCATTTGTGTATCGCGATAATCGATACCACATATTCGGAACAGTTGAGCATGTACATGCCGACTTTATCGCCTTTGCTTATGGCGAAATCGGCAAGAAGGCCGTTTGCGAGCCTGTTGGCCCAGGAATTGGTTTCCGCATAAGTGTAGCTTTCCACGACGTTTCCGTCTCTGTCCCCGACTCTGAACATAGGTTTTTTCGGGAAGCGCTCGGCGCCTTTTTCAAGATTCTTCGTTACGGGTTCCCATTGGGAAGTATCCTCGAATTTTCCGAAAGGAAGCTCTCCGCTTCCAAGATACGCGGCTTCCCGCGGTTTGAATAATAATTGCATTTATTGTACCCTCCTAAACAATCAGTATTACTTGGGAATGAAAACAGCACGGTAATTATAGGGTAATTGACGCTTCATTGCAAACCTTCTTCTTTCCCGGTCGCTGAAAAATCCCAAAATCCGCAAAATGCGAACCGAACTCCTTTTCTGACCCGATGGAAAATGCGAATCTGCCGATTTTCGTTCTGAGCCTGGTAATTCTCTGGAAAGGAGGGCACCTTCTAGTAAAAGGGGCGGTGGGCGTTGCCGAGGCCAGCGGACTTGGTTCTTTTTTCATAGGGTTTACACTGGTTGCGCTTGCGACTTCGGCTCCCGAATTTCTGGTCTGTCTTATCGCCGCCCTTAGGAATTCAAGCGACATAGCGATCGGAAACATGGTCGGGAGCAATATCGCTAATATAGGACTTATTTTCGGCCTGACGGCGCTTGCAAGCCCCGTGGCGATATCCAAACAAGCGTGGAAGGAGCTGCGACTTCCGCTTCTCTTTCTCGTGCTTATGACCTCCGCCGCTTACCTGCTTAGCCGAACGGGTTTTTTCCTGAAAACAAAAGAGGGGGTCTTCCTGTTTTCCATGCTTGCCGTATTCTTCTTTTTAACCTATAAAAAATCAAAAGAAGAAAAAGAAAATACCCCCGCGACTACGGGAAGAAAGTGGGCGAAACTTCTTTTTTTCGTAGTTTCGGGTTCCGTTCTTTTAGCAGCCGGGGCGCATTTTCTGGTAGGAAGCGCGATACAAATTGCAAAACAGTTCGGGATAAGCGAACTGTTTATAGGAGTAGTCGCCGTCGCGATCGGAACCTCGCTTCCCGAACTTGCCGCTTCTATCGTAGCGGCGTTTAAAAAAGAACAGAACATAGTTGTGGGCAACATAATAGGGAGTAATTTTTTTAACCTGGCTTTTTTGGGGCTCGTCGCGGCTATTCACCCCGTGGAGGTGAATAAGCAGATGTTCGGAAAATTCTCCGAATTCACTTTTGTACTGCTGCTTACCGGAATTTTCGCGGTTTTTATACTGAAAACCCAAGCCCGCGGAAAAAGCAGTATCGGCAGGGAAAAAGGTGCCTTTCTGCTCGCGGTCTACGCAGCGTTTCTATACTTTATCTTCGGCTCACTTTCTTGATTTAAGCTTAAGCCCCGAAGAATTTCGATCCCAAGTGGAGGCGGATATCTCTTTCAGTTCCGAAACCGCGATTTTTTGCGTCGAGGTGAGCGGGAATTCTTCGTAAACCTCTATGAATCGGGGAACCATGGCCACCATGACCTTCTGGGCCATCCACTGGCAAAATTCGATCGGGTCAAAATCCGAATCGTCTTTGAGTAAAAGGTTAAGCTTTATTTCGTCGTCCGATATATCGGGCAATCTTACGCCGACCGCCACCGCCTCGCGCACGGAGGGATACTCGCCCGCCACGTCGGCCACCGCCACGGGATCCACGTTTTCTCCCGAGACTCTTATCCTGCTGTAACGCCCCATGAAATAGTATCTCCCGTCGGTTCCCACAGCGAAAAGATCGTCCGAATTAAAAAAGCCCTGATCGTCGAAAACGTTCTTCGTTCGAAGCTCGTCCTTGAAATATTCGTCGAGAGTGGTGTGGGGAACCAGGGGTTTTATGAATAGAAGCCCCTTTTCCTCTTCCGCGGGAGCGGAGGTATTGTCCACATCCCATCGCTTCGTTATCACTATATCGGTATTTTGCGGATCTCTGACTTCAAGATGATATCCCTCCACGGGAAATCCGCAGGAGCCGGGGATATCATCCTCCGGGTCTTTCCATAGCACCATCCCCATCTCCGTGGAACCGTAACCTTCCACTATTTTGGTGTTGAATCTTCGCTCGAATTCTCGAAGTTTTTTGGGAGCGGGTCCCGAAAGCATCATTCTTATTCCATGCTTCGCGTCCCACTCCGAGGGCGGGGAAGCCCAGATATACTCCGGCACGGCTCCCAACATATTCGCTCCGGTAGCTTTGCAGTTCGCCGCCCATTTCCAAAAATTGGAAGCGGAGAACCGAGGAAAAAAAACCGCCGACCCGCCAACCGCTATGGAAACGAAAAGGCACATTACCTGCGCGTTTGCGTGTCCCAGGGAAAGAACCGTCATCAGGACATCCTCGCTTCTCAAACCCTGCTGCTGTATGAAGGAACGTACCGTCATTATAACTCCTCCGTGATCGCGAATAACTCCTTTCGGCATTCCCGTGGTGCCGGAGGTGAACATGCATCTCTCCTTGTCGGCGATTGTAACTTCGACTTCGGGATTTTCGGACGAATATTGTTCAAAAACGGAGAAAGGAAGCGTATTTATTCCTTCCGTTTCTTCGGAGACTTCATTTGAAACAAGGAAAATGACCTCAAGATTTTCCAGTTTTTCCGCTATTTCTTTTATATAGGGAAAACTTTGAGCGTCGACGACGAGCGCGCGCATTTCGGAATAGTTGATCACATAAGCAAGTCTTTCCCCTTTTTCATCCTTGTTTATCGGAACTTGAACGGCTCCGGCTTTATGCGCGGCCAGAATCGATATTACGTATTCGGAGCAATTGAGCATGTACATGCCGACTTTATCGCCTTTTTTTATACCGAATTCCCCCAGGAGACCGTTTGCGACTCTGTTGGCCCAGGCGTTTGTTTCTCCATAGCCGTAGCTTTCGGTTATTTCACCGTCGGCGTCTCCCATGCTGAACATCGTTTTTTCCGGATAGGACAAAGCTCCGGCTTCAAGATATCTCGTTACGGGAAGCCATTTCCGCGTATCGTTTAAGGGACCGTTTGGAAGAGTTCCCTTACCTATATATTTTTCGTCTCTCGGACGTGAAATCAGTTTCATTTTTCCTTCCTTATTACTACAGTTTTTTTACACCTTGAATAAAACATATCCATTCGCCGTCTTCGGATCGTCGGTCTTGAAACTCACCCGTAGCGGCGAATAAAATTCCCGAGCAGTTCCTTACCGCATTCGGTAAGAATCGACTCGGGGTGAAATTGCACTCCTTCAAGAGCGAATTCCCTGTGCCTTATACCCATAATCTCTCCTTCCTTCGTCCAGGCGGAAATCTCGAATTCCTTCGGAAGAGATTTTTTTTCCACAAGAAGAGAATGATATCTTGTGGCCTCGAAAGGGTTTGGCAAATCCGCGAAAATAGTTTTTCCGTCGTGAATTACGGGAGAAGTTTTACCGTGTAGAAGTCTTTTCGCCCGAACTATGTTGGCCCCGTACGCATAACCCAACGACTGGTGTCCGAGGCAAACGCCCAGAATAGGCTTTTTCCCGGCGTATCGTTTTATTATATCTACCGAAAGCCCCGCCTCCCTGGGAGTGCAGGGACCGGGAGAAATCACTATCATATCGGGACCGAGGCCGTCTATGAAGTCAAAATCGAGACAGTCGTTTCTCTTCACTTCAATCCGCTGCCCGAGTTCCCCGAGATAATGGACCAGATTATAGGTGAAAGAATCGTAATTATCTATCATTAAGATTTTTTTCTTTCCTCTTTCGGTCATTTAAGTCCGGCCTCCGCCAGCTCAACGGATTTAACCAAAGCCTTTACCTTGTTGACAGTTTCCTGATACTCCGTCTCCGGGTTTGAATCGGCGACTATTCCGGCTCCGGCCTGTATATAGATTTTACCGTTTTTTATTACGAAAGTTCTTATTGTTATGCAGCTGTCCATGTTGCCGGAAAAACCGAAGTAGCAAACGCAGCCTCCGTACGCTCCTCTGGTGGCGGGTTCCGTCTCTTCGATTATCTCCATCGCTCTTACCTTGGGCGCTCCCGACAGAGTTCCCGCGGGAAACGTCGCCTTTATAACGTCAAAAGCGTCGGCTCCTTCGCAAAGCCTGCCCGTCACGTTCGACACTATATGCATCACGTGGGAATATCTCTCGACCACCATGAATTCGTCAACTCTCACCGAACCCGTGTCTGAGACTCTTCCCAAATCGTTTCGCGCAAGGTCCACAAGCATTATATGCTCCGCTCTTTCCTTGGGATCTTCGATAAGTTCGCTTGCCAGACGCTCGTCCTCCGAAACGCTTTCGCCTCTGGGCCTCGTTCCCGCTATCGGTCGACTCGCGATTCTTTCCCCCTCGACCCTTACCATTACTTCGGGAGAAGATCCGGTAAGAATTTCATCGCCCATCTTCAGATAAAACATATACGGAGAGGGATTCAGCACTCTAAGCGCTCTGTAGAGATCGAAAGGGTCCACTTTCAAGTCGGTCTTCCATCTCTGGGATATAACCGCCTGTATTATATCTCCCGATTTTATGTATTCCTTCGTTTTTAGGACCGCTTCTTCAAACTGCGCGGGTTTGAAATTGGACTCAAGCCTGAATTCTTCCACGGAGCTGTCTTTGGGAAAGCCGTTTGAAAAGGCTTTGGCGGCGGAATTTTCAAGTTTGTTTTTGAGTTCGGTTATTTTGGCGAGGGATTTTTCATACTCCCGCTTGGCGAATTTCATGTCGGGCACATAAGCGTTTGAAATGATTTTTATCCTGTTTGTAACGTTATCGAAAGCTAAAACCGTATCCGCTATCATGTATATGGAGTCCCACAAGTTAAGTTCGTCGGGAGACGTATCGGGAATGTTTTCTATAAACCTCACCATGTCGTAGCCGAAATACCCGACCGCGCCGCCGTGAAATCTAGGAAGTTGCGGAGAGAAAACGGGTCTATAGCGCGAAAGCAGCTCTCTTAACGCCTCGATCGGGTCGGCCGTGAACGTTTCCGGATCCTCTCCCGAGCGTATTATTTCGACGCTTCTGCCTTTTGAGCGAAAGATAATCGATGGTTCCGAGCCCAAAAAACTGTAACGCGCCCATTGATCGCCTCCCTCGACGCTTTCCAGAAGAAAGGAATATTCGGAGGAACCGGTTTTCCTGAAAACGGAAACCGGCGTATCGTAATCGGCCAAAACCTCTTCCCATACCGGAACAAGGTTGCCGCGCTTAAGGTTTTCAAGGAACTGTTCGTAGGAAGGAAAAACCATGGGAGGAAGAATAAAACTCGAAAAGTTAAAGTCAAGCAGGGCGGCTTTTATAAATCCTTCCACACATTATAATTAAGAGCCAAAAACTTGTAGAGCGTCAAAGAATTGATCCCGAATAAATCGATATTCAGAGAATATGACATAAGAGGCATAGCGGGCGAAGATCTCACGGAAGAAGCGGTAGAACTAATAGGAAGGGCATACGGAAGCATGCTGGCGCAAAGCGGCGGACAAGAGGTCGCGGTCGGATACGATTGCAGAAAATCCTCTCCCGCGCTTCGCGACGCTCTTTCGGAAGGAATAACGTCAACGGGAGTGAATATCGTCGATATCGGGATGGTATCGACTCCAATGCTCTATTTTTCCACGCACACCGCCGGAATTGACGGCGGCGTGATGGTGACCGCGAGCCACAATCCCTCTCAATATAACGGACTTAAAATGTGCGTCGGTAAAGACTCTCTTTTCGGCGAAGGCATTCAGAAAATAAGAAAAACGATAGAAAAGGAAGATTTTAAAACGGGCGAAGGCAGGATAAGACAAGCGGACATACTTGAAGAGTATCTGGAATTTTTCGAGAAAAACCTGGAGATAGAGCCCGGAATAAAGGTCGCAGCAGACGGCGGCAACGGAACCGCGGGAGTCGCCTGTCCGCAGATACTGCAAAAATTCGGATGCGAAGTTTTTGAACTGTATATGGATCCCGACGGAAGTTTCCCGAATCACCACCCGGACCCCACGGTGGAAGAAAACCTCCGGGATATAAAAAAAGCGGTTAGGGAAAATGGATGCGCTGCGGGTCTTGCGTTTGACGGAGACGCCGACAGGATAGGCGTTGTAGACGAAAAAGGAAATTCCATAAGCGGAGACATGCTGCTTTTAATCTATTCGCTTGAAATACTTAAGACAAATCCCGGAGCGACAATAATAGGAGATGTTAAATGCTCCAGAAATCTTTTCGCCAAAATACGTGAAGCGGGCGGAAATCCCGTAATGTGGAAAACCGGCCACTCCTTGATTAAAGACAAAATGAGAAAGGAAAACGCGGAGCTTGGCGGAGAGATGAGCGGACATATATTCTTCAAAAACAGGTTTTTCGGATATGACGACGCGCTTTACGCCGGGCTGCGATTTCTCGAAATTCTCTCGAAAACCGGGAAGAAAGCCTCGGAACTGACTTTGGGAATACCTGAAACCTTCGCGACTCCGGAAATAAGAATAGATTGTCCCGATGAGATTAAGTTTCGGGTAACGGAAATCGCGAAAAGCGAACTGGGCAAAAACAACAAAGTGGTCGATATAGACGGAGTGAGGGTTGAGTACCCGGACGGCTGGGGACTCCTCAGAGCTTCCAACACTCAACCGGCTTTGGTACTACGATTTGAAGCGCAAACGGAATCAAGGCTTGAAGAAATAAGAGAAATGGTTGAGAAAACCTTAAAAGAAACCATCGAGAGAATTTGCTGAAACTTTGAACCGATTTCAGCCGTAGCGGCTTTTAAATAAGGCGTGTACGCAGCGCTTGATTACGATAATGATATTTTAGGTTTAAGTTTAAATACAAAACGCCGATTCGATTACTCTTGCGAAATAACCGAACCGGCGTCTTTTAACTGTCTCTACTTCTTCTGCTTAATTAACCGTGATAGTGGCTTCAAATACGCTTGGAGTAACCGTCGAGTTCCTGGATTCAACCCTAACGGTCTGACCTCCAACCCGCACTATGGAGGAGTTGCTCACATGCTCAACCGAAGCCGTCGTACCCTCGGGAAATCCTTCAAACTTAAGCTTGTACCCCGCCGCATATTCGGACTTTATAGTATCGTCGCCTTCTCCGTCCTTAACAATAAACGTAATGTCGGTACTACCCCCTGATGAAATAGTTATGTCATCGTCCCCGGGACCTCCGTTTACCGTTGTCGCGGCACCGCTTGGTCCGGCGACACTCATAGTGTCGTTGTATTTGCTGCCGATAAAATTCTCAAAATTGCCGCTACTTGCTACGGTAATCGTGGCTTCGGTTGCGTTTGCGTCCGCAAGTTCGTATCTCTCAAAGCTTGCGGTATCAATGCCCGCACCTCCGTCCGGAGAAGTATCGTCAGTATCAAGGTAAACGATGTCCGCTCCGGGTCCACCACCTACCGCGTCCGCTCCGGCTCCGCCATCTATTGTGTCCGCTCCGGGTCCACCACCTACGATATCGTCTCCATCTCCGCCATTTAACATGTCATCTCCATTGGCACCCGACACGACATCGTTTCCATCTCCACCGTTCAGCGTATCGTCTCCATCTCCGCCTTCTAGCGTGTCCACTCCGGCGTCTCCGTTTACCGTATCGTCACCATTTCCCCCTGTTAGAGGATTGTCATCGCCCTCTCCTCCGTTTATCGTGTCGTTACCGTCCCCGCCTCGAATCGAGTCATTCCCTCCACCACCTTCAAGCACGTTGTCGGCACCGTCTCCGCCGATATCATCGTTACCACTTCCAGCAATAACATTTTCAACGCTTTTATAGGTGCTAGCATCATTCAGAGCTATTGCTACGTTGGTGCCGGTAGCAAAAGCTGAGAAATCAACCGTATCTATACCTTCTCCACCGTCGTAAGTGTTGTTGCTACTAAAGACGGGAAGTCTGAAAGTATCGTCGCCGGCTCCGCCTTCAAGTGTGTCGTTACCACCGGAGTCTGTCTCAAGAATATCATCTCCCGCTCCTCCCCTTAACGTGTCCGTACCCGCTCCGCCTATTAGCGTGTCCGTACCCGCTCCGCCTTCTAGCGTGTCCGCTCCGCCAAGTCCTTCAAGCGTGTTGTCAGCGTCGTCTCCCGTAATGGTGTCAGCTTCGTTTGAACCCTTAACGTTCTCTATACTTATAAAAGTGTCTCTTCCGAAACTGCCGTCACTTTGCTCCCCGCTACCCGTTAAATCTATCCGCAGCCCCGCTCCCGCAACCGTGGTTAGAGGAAATATCACCGTGTCGTTTCCCTCTCCTCCGTCTAGAGTGTCGTCTCCAGGCCCTCCGGTAAGCGTATCGTCTCCCGCTCCACCTCTTAACGTGTCGTCTCCTGCTTCTCCGGTAAGCGCGTCGTCTCCTTCATCTCCCTTTAACGTATCGTCTCCCTCTCCTCCATTTATAGTGTCGTCACCCGCTCCTCCGGAAACAAAGTCATCCCCCAGATTCGTGTTAATCACGTTGTCTCTTTCGTCTCCGCATATAACATCGTCTTTGTCTCCGCCGTTAAAGTCTTTGCTTGCTCTGTCCGCAAGCTCAACTTCGCAATCGGGATCAACCGGTTCTGACCCGTCACCACCATCACCGTCACCCGACCCAGGTCCCTGCGGTCCTTGTGGCCCTTGCGGCCCCTGCGGTCCCGCGGGTCCCACATCTCCCGTGCTGCAACCGGAAAGACCGATTACTCCAACTCCTATAATAAGCACTAATAAAAGCTTAACGATTTTCATCTTAATCATCCTCCCAAGGAACTCTTTATGTCCGTGGTTTCATACTTGAAACCACCCTGTTTTTTTCAGCCGGAGAATATCAGAAGCCAAACAACTTCGTCTTTCAGGAACACTCCCTTACCGGAATAAACTTATAGGAACTTATATCCGTGCCGTCAGGCGCCTTTTTTATCACTCCGACCGTAACGGTCATTTCCTCACCGAACTTAAGAGAGTCCGGATCGTCCGTTTCAACCTGCGCCATTACCCTAACTCCTTCCGGAAAATCGACTAAAGCCAGAACATACGGAACCGTAAACTCCGGCATACTTCTTCTCACAACCGTAAAGGAGTGGAGAATACCAGTCGCACTTAAAAACCTCTCTTCCACTTCATCTGAAAAACTCTCGGGATCGGCAAGATACTTCGGGAAGGTCCAGTTATCGGATTCTTTACAGTACCCGGCAATCAGCCTAACTCTGCCCTGGTCGTCTGTTGAAAACAGATCTTGTCTGAAAATATTCTCGCTCATAAAATTTTCTCCTTAAACAATCGTTTACCGCAAAGGGAAATTATATATAACGGAAAAGAGTTTTCAATTTCCTTAAAACAACCGCATTAGGACAAACTCTCGCCGGAGTTTGTAAAATGACGGTCGAATTTGTAGACTCCTTACGTGCCGGAAAAACCCCCCAGAGCTTTAACCGTCGCCGGGTCCGATTCGGGCGGAGGGGCCGGAATCCAGGCGGATTTAAAAACTTTTACCGCGCTTAGCGTATACGGTCTCTCGGTTATTACTTCCGTTACGGCTCAAAACACAGTTGAGGTAAGTGCCGTACATGACCTTCCAAAACGACTGGTAGGTCTCCAGTTCGACTCGGTAATGAACGATATAGGCTGCAACGCGGCGAAAATCGGAATGCTCTCCAACGAAAAAATCGTCGAGACGATAGCGGAAAAAATAAACTCGTACGAAATTGAAAAACTCGTTGTCGACCCGGTTATGCGGTCAAAAGGCGGAGCCGCTCTTTTAAAAGATTCCGCTGCCGACCTTCTAAGAAAAGAAATTCTTCCAAAAGCTCTAATAGTAACTCCCAACATACCCGAGGCGGAAATATTGAGTTCGGTAGAGATAAACCATATAAGCGATATGAGGGTAGCCGCCGAAAAAATTCATTCGCTCGGCGCGAAGACCGTCCTCGTGAAAGGAGGACATCTTCCAAAAAACTGTCGCGCCACGGATGTTTTCTTTGACGGAGAGAAATTTGAAGAGTTTGACTGCGAAAGGGTCGATACGAAAAACACTCACGGAACCGGTTGTACTTTTTCGGCCGCTATCTGCGCTTTTCTGGCAAAGGGAATGTCTCTTCGGGGTTCTGTGGAAAACTCGAAAACTTTCATCACGGAAGCGATCAGAAACTCTTTTGAGATAGGAGAAGGGCACGGACCTTTAAATCACTTCTGGAAAATAAAAGGTTAAGGACCTCCGTGGGCTCAAGTATGAAACGCAACTCTCTCTAAACGGGCATTCCGGAAGCGGTTCTATCCCCACTTTTAATGCCCTCGCGCACTGCAAAGCGAAACCAATGCTCATAATCATTAGCCGAAACCGGCGGAATTGATTACACTATTCGTTTTTCCATCCGGAAAATTTTCCAAGGAAAGAAAAAGAGATGTCCAAACTTATAGACGGCAGAAAAGTCGCTCAAGAAACCCTGGAAGAAATAACCAGAGAGACCAAGGAGTTAAAAAACCGCACCGGAGTGATTCCGGGTCTTGCTTCCGTTCTGGTAGGTAGGGATCCCGCGTCGGAAATATACGTTAGGAACAAGAGAAGAGAATGCGAAAGATGCGGAATGCATTCCGAAGAATACAACCTTCCCGAAGAAACCACCGAGGGTGAACTTCTTTCGCTGATCGGGAAATTGAATCTTGACGAAAACATTCACGGCATACTCGTACAGCTTCCACTGCCTCCCCAGATAGATTCCACAAAAGCCATCAGGGCGGTGTCTCCGGAAAAAGATGTCGACGGATTCCACCCGCAAAACATAGGGAAACTGCTTCAGGGAGAACCGAGCTTGGTTTCCTGTACGCCTTATGGAATAGAAAAGCTTCTTGATTACTACGGAATAGAGGTTTTTGCCAAACACGTAGTCGTGGTGGGAAAAAGCAACATAGTGGGAAAACCCACCGCTGCGGTAATGCTAAATCGCGACGCCACGGTTACCGTGGCGCATATCGAAACGAAAAATCTCGAAACCCTGACAACCATGGCCGATATACTTGTAGTGGCCATAGGAAATCCGAGGTTTATAAAAAAAGAGATGATAAAGGACGGCGCGGTAATAATCGACGTCGGAATCAACAGAGATGAAAGCGGAAAAATCGTGGGAGACGTGGACTTTGAAGACGTGAAGAAAAAAGCCTCCTATATAACTCCCGTACCGGGAGGAGTCGGACCGATGACCATAGCCATGCTGCTTTGGAACGCGCTTGAAGCGGCGCGAAGTTTCGCGGACGGAAAATAACTGCGACCGACAAAACCGGAACATTTAAAACTTCAAAGATTCTTCTTTTATCGAAATTCTCTGCAAATTCCCGAGCCTGGAACAAAGTTCCCTTACGGACATGTTTTTTGACGGATGCCAGGCGCCCGGCTCGATTTCCAGCAAAGGTTCCAAAACAAATCTTCTTTCGTGGCTTCTGGGATGGGGAACAACAAGAGAATCGGAGGCGATTACACGGTCTCCGTAGAAAATGATGTCCAGATCGATTATTCTCGGTCCCCAGGCAACGGTCTTTTTTCTCCCAAGTTTCTTTTCGATCGCCTTTAAGCTTTTAAGCAATTCAAAAGGGGAAAGCTCGGTTTTCACTTTCACCACGGCGTTTGTAAATTTTGGCTGATCGACAAATCCAACGGGATCGGATTCGTAAAGAGAAGATATATCCAGTATCGAAGCGCTCTCCGCTATACACCTCAGCGCGCGGGCGAAATTTTCACGCACGTCTCCAATATTGGCGCCGATACCTATGAAAACCGTACAGGCGGAATCTTCAAACCTATTCAATCTAACACCCATCTCGGCTAGTATATAACTCCGCGGGGCGTGATGACGCCCGCAAGGAGAAAATATATGACACTTTTAACGGAAAAAGAAATTTCTTCGGAACTAACGAATCTTGACGGGTGGGCAAAGAATGGAGAGCAGATAGAGAAGACTTTCGTTCTGCGCGATTTTATCGATTCCATCGGGTTTGTTAACAAAATCGCTATTCTTTCGGAAAAAGCCGATCATCATCCCGACATTCTCATCCGCTGGAACAAAGTCTCTATCACTCTCTCAACCCACAGCGAGGGAGGAATCACGGAAAAGGATATTAACCTCGCGAGGGAAATAGAACAGGCGCTTTGAAACCGAAACCGCGCGCTTTTCGAAGCTAACGGCGCTCGTCGATATCTTTGATCTCGTAACCGTCCTTTCTGGAAAAAAGTTCCCCATTAACCGATTGGCAGGTTTGTCTTTTTCGCTTTTGGATTTTTAACCGCATTTTCTTTTGAAAGTTCCGTTTAATCATTGGAGGAAATCGGTTCTTTCTAAATTCTTTCTTTAAAGCAGTTTTTTGGCGACTTTATTTTTTCCCGGTGCTCGGTCTATCAAAAAGGTAATAGAATTAAGCGGCTTTTCCCCATAACTGACATCTGATCGCCTCCTCAATCTCTTTTTTTTCGCAGTCATAGTCTTTTGCTAATTCTTCGATGGGTTCTCCGGCCTGGAAACGCTCGGCTATGGTATCCACCGGAATGTTTATACAGTGCAATACCGGACGACCGAACGAAATTCGGGGATCTATTAGGATTGATTTAGGTTCGTCCGGTTCTCCCGCACCCGAAAACGGGTAAAGCCTTACTGGAAGACCCTCTGGGTCTCTTTCTATTCTTCGCATGTATTGTTTAACCATTTCTTCAAAGACCCCTTGCTTTTTCCCGGTAGAAATGCTGAAGAAATCCTCTTCTCTTAAATATAAAAATACTCCATCAGTTTCAAAATTTATCCCGGCTAAAAGATTCTTGTAATTAGGATGATTTTTAGATGCCCGTTTCATAGCCCGTCTAATCTTATTCGTGGAGATTCCGTATCCTCGGCGCATTGAAGCCAAGACGTAAGCCTCAACTAAATTGATGAAAGATAGGGCCAAGGGTCTTTCTTGCACAGGCGTAATTAAAGCTTCAGATTTATCTTGTTTTCCGACCCAGGCACGCAGTGTTGATTGGGAGAGTCTCAGATAAAAAGCGGCTTCCACCAAGCTATAGGAAGCAAGATAGCGAACATCTTCTTCAGAGGATGTGTTTTCAATATTGTTAAACATGCCATCTACCTCTCCGCAGGGATTTTATTTTGTAATTGTAAGAGGAATCACGGAAAAGGATATTAACCTCGCAAGGGAAATAGAACAGGCGCTTTGAAACCGAAACCGCGAGCTTTTCGCAGCTAACGGCGCTCGTCGATATCTTTGATCTCGTAATCGTCTTTTCCAAGGGTAATGGTATCTTGCCCGGTCCCGCCTACATGCGGGCGCGGTCGTTCACCTTTTCTGGAAAAGAGTTTTCTAAAAATCGAGGTCCCGACTCCAAACACGGCAAGCACCGCCAGCGCCACGGCCCCGAAAAACAGAGAAACACCCACGGCAAGAGCAAGAAACAGCGCTATAAATGGAAGGGAGAAGACGGATATTTTCCGCTTACGAACGTAGAATTTTCCCGACATCGAAACACCTCGCTTGATATTATTACCGACCGCAGCATTTTTTGTACTTTTTTCCGCTTCCGCAGGGACATGGGCTGTTTCTTCCGATTTTTTCCCGAGTTCTCCTAATCGGTTCTTTCGGCTTCTCCGCGGAACTTTCACCGCGCCCGAGAATCATTTTTTTCTCCTCAAGCTTTCTTTCCTCTTCAAGTTTCTGTATCTGCTCGTCGCTTGCCGGGCGTACTCTGAAAAGATTGGAGCACACGTCGGTTTTAAACCTGTCCATCATGAAGGCAAACATTTCAAAACCCTCTTTGGTGTATTCCCGAAGGGGATCTTTCTGCGCATACCCTCTAAGCCCCACACCCTCCCTTAAGTGGTCCATGTTTAGAAGATGATCTTTCCAGAGGTAATCAATGGTCTGAAGCATTACGTAGCGCTCGACCTGCTCAAGAGCCTCGGAGCCTATCTGTTCCACTTTTTCCCGGTAAACGCCTACTACCTGCTCTACCACCTCATTCGCCACAAAATCCTTGTCGGGCTTACGAGAAACCGTTACGCGTATCGGAATCCCGAAAATTCTCCCCAGAGAATCCGAGAGATCGGACAAACCGGATTCGGAGACTTCCTTCACATTGGCGAAATAGCTCTCCACGGCGTCGCGCGCGACATCTTCTGAAAACAAAAAGAGCATTTCTCTCAAGGCTTCTCCACCTTCAAGAATTTCGCGCCGCTGCTTGTAGACCACGTCCCTTTGCGTGTTGAGAACGTCGTCATATCTTAGGAGATGTTTTCTTATGTCGAAATTTCTACCTTCGACCTTTTTCTGCGCGTTCTCTATGGACTTGGTTATCATTGAGTGCTCAATCGGCTCCCCTTCCTGCCAGCCGAGCTTGTCCATAATTCCCGTGATTCTTTCCGAAGCGAAAATACGCATCAGATCATCTTCCAGGGAAACGTAAAACCTCGAGGATCCATGATCTCCCTGGCGCCCGGCTCTTCCCCTAAACTGATTATCTATTCTTCTGGCTTCGTGTCTTTCAACCGAGAGGATGTGAAGACCTCCAAGCGCCTTCACTTTTTCCTTCTCGGAATCGCAAATCGATTTGGCCTCGAAAAGCGCTTCCTCGTACTGATTGGCGGTCGCTTCGTCCGGGTCGATTCTGAACTTTCCGCGCAAAATGTCTCTGGCCAAAAACTCGGGATTTCCGCCAAGCAGTATATCCGTACCTCTACCGGCCATGTTGGTTGCTATCGTTATGGCTCCCGCCCGACCCGCCTGGGCGACTATTTCGGCTTCTTTACCGTGTTTTCTGGCGTTTAAAACTTTATGGTCTAGGTTCATTTTGTTCAAATAATCGCTTAGTTTTTCCGATTGTTCGATGGACGAAGTGCCCACAAGCACCGGTCTTCCCTCCGAATTCATTTCCTTTATCTCTTCGCACGCCGCGGCGAATTTTTCCCGCTGAGTTCGGTAGATCACGTCGTCGTGATCCTTTCTCACAAGCGGCTTGTGCGTGGGGATAACCGTGACGTCAAGATCGTATATGTGCTTGAACTCAAACGCTTCGGTGTCCGCCGTACCCGTCATACCGGAGAGTTTTCTGTACATTCGGAAATAGTTCTGGATCGTGATAGTCGCCATAGTCTGGTTTTCGCTCTCTATTGCGACTCCTTCTTTGGCTTCGACCGCCTGGTGAAGTCCGTCGCTCCATCTGCGCCCGGGCATAAGTCTTCCGGTGAATTCATCGACTATCACCACCTTACCGTCCTGCATCATATAGTCGACATCTTTTTTGAAAAGAGTGTTAGCCTTAAGAGACTGGTTTACGTGATGGAGAATTTTGAGATTTACGGGATCGTACACGTTGGAGATGCCCAGGGCGGCTTCCACCTTCGATGCTCCTTCCTCGTTTAAATCCACCTGTCTTGCTTTTTCGTCCACGGTAAAATCGTTTTTTTTCGAAAGGCTTTTCACCACTTTATCCACATCGTAATAAAGATCCGTAGAACCTTCGGAAGGACCGGAAATTATAAGAGGCGTTCTCGCCTCGTCCACAAGTATGCTGTCAACCTCGTCCACTATGGCGAAATTATGGCCGCGTTGAACGTAATCGCTGAGAGAGAACCTCATGTTGTCTCTCAGATAATCAAAGCCGAACTCGTTGTTTGTGCCGTATGTGACATCCGCTCCGTAGGCCTGCTGCCTCGAAGAGGGTTGGAGGATGGTTTTAAATGAGTTTAGCACCTCCAGATTTTTCTCGGGAAGCAAGTCGCTTCCGATATATTCGTTGGGCCAGGCGGTAAGGCTTTTTTCTATGGAGTCCTGCGCGCGAGAGGAATCTTCCCAGTCAAGCAAGTAGGAAGCGTCGTTATTTATGACCCCGACTTTCATATCCAGAAGCATAAAAACCGGAGACATCCAGGCGGCGTCGCGACCGGCGAGGTAGTCGTTCACGGTAACCAGATGCGAACCGAAACTCGCAAGCGCGTTTAAGTAGAGAGGCAAAACGGCTACTAGCGTCTTCCCCTCGCCGGTTCTCATTTCGGCTATTCTTCCCTTGTGAAGAACCATTCCGCCTATTATCTGAACGTCGAAATGCCTCATGGCGAGAGTTCTTCTGGAGGCCTCCCTCACCACGGCGAAAGCCTCGGGAAGAATTTCCTCAAGGACTTTCTCCATTTCCGCGAAATGCCCCTCATCCATAAGTTCGCCGTTTCGGCCGACGCGCGAGCGAATCTTTTCGCGAAACTCAGACGTCTTCAAACGCAGTTCGGAAGAGGGGATACGGGCAAGCTCGCTTTCAAGAGAATTTACGCGCTCAACCACGAGGCCAAGTTTCCTTACTTCCCTTTCATTTTGCGAACCGACTATTTTTTTTAGCAGATAAGAAATCATTCGCCGAAGCAAACTCCTCGGTTTTCGGACATTTTAAAATCCGCCATAGGATCTATCGAAACAGTCTAATAATCCGCGGGGAATAGACAAGCGATTTCTTCAAACGGGTTTATGCGTCAAGCTTTACGCCCACGACTCTAGACGTCGCGGTTGAATCGGAAGTTATACCGATAAGGGCGTTTGCGTGCCGCATGGTTCTTTTGTTGTGGGTGATGACCGCCACCTGGGAGGAAACCGAGATTTCGTTCAGTATCTTGTTGAACCTCTCGGTATTGATTTCATCGAGCGCGGCGTCTATTTCGTCGAGAAAAACGAAGGGGACCGGCTTGACCAGACACGCGGAGATTATGACCGATATTGCCGACAGCGCTTTTTCTCCACCCGAGAGCAGATTTATGGGCTGAAATTTCTTTCCCCCGGGCCTGATCATAACCTCAACCCCGGTCTCAAGCAGGTTTCCCGGATCAATAAGTTCAAGCCTCGCTTCTCCGTTTTCAAAAAGCTTTCTGAAAGTTTCACCGAATTTTTTGTTTACAGTGTCAAACGCCTCTTTGAATCTCGCCACGGATTCGCCGTCAAGCTTCTTTATCGCGCGTTCAAGGGATTCAAGCGCGTCGATCAGATCGTCTGTCTGTTTTTGAAGAAAATCGCTTCTTTCCTCAAGTTGTTTATATTCCTCTGGCGCCATTAAATTCACCGCTCCGAAATTCTCGACTTTCCTTCGGGCAAGCTTAAGTTCCCTCTCGGCTTCGGAAACCGAAAGTCCGGAAGACTTGGGGTTAAAGTCGAGTTCTTCATCGCCGAATAGCGACTGGTAGCGTTCGTTTACGTATCTAAGCTCATCCTCGGCGCGTTCAAGCCGCGCCCGAGCGGCCGCAAGCTTCTCCTTGCGCGCTTCAAGCGTTTGCAAAGCGCTTTCGAATTGCTCGCGGCTTTGAACAAGCCTTTGACCTTTAAGCGAAACTTCCTCTTTAAGCTTTTCCAAAGACGTGCGCTTAAAACCAAATTCTTTCTCGATCTTTTGGAACTTTTCTTGCGCTTCAAGAAGCGAGAGACGGAGTTTTTCCTTGTCCCGTTCCTTAAGTTCCATATCTTTTTCCCGAAGCGAGAGTTTTTCGTTTATCACGGTTTTTATTCTCTCGACTTCGGAAATTTCGTGCCTAAGCGCCTTCTCCCTTTCAAGCGCGGAAGCGTTATCTATTCTGAGATTCGTTATTTTTTCCTGAAGAGAGCTCTCCTCCTCGGCCAGTCGAAGTACCTTGCTCTCTATCTCGTCGTACTTTGAGTCAAGAGCGTTTCGACGCTCGTCAAGCTGCTTTATAAGCGACTCCATTTGATCCATCGTACGGCTTTTGCCGTCAAGTTTTTTCTCGGCGGAATTCATCTGCTCAACCAAATTTTCCATTCTAAAAGAAGTATCTTCTATTTTGGCTTCGATGTTGGAGCGATCTTTTATGTTTTCAACGGAACTGATTTCAAAGCGTCGAAGGAGTTTCTCGACTTCCTCCTGGCGACTCTCAAGCAAGTCCATTTCCGAGCGAAGCTTATGGCAGGCGGCGCTTGAGTCCGCGATACGGGCGGAAAGAGTCTCGACCTGTTTGCCCAGATCTTCAATTTCTCTTTTTCGTTCAAACACTCCGGCCGATGAATTTCCTCCGGTTATCGCTCCGTTTGAGTCCACGTAGTCTCCTTCGAGTGTGGCGAAGCACGCTCCGTTTTCCGTTTGTTTTTTAAGCCGGACGGCTTCCTCCAGATTCGAAGCGACGTATACTTCCCGAAGCATGGAATCCACAAGATCTTTCTCTATCACCCGAACGTCGATGAGATTGTTTAACAATCGCGCTTCCACTGCGCCATGGCCGTTTACCTCGGCGTTTGCCGCGCACAGCCTGTCGGTGGCCGGTATGAACGTCCCCCTTCCCGCGGAAAATTCCCGAAGAAGCTCAACGGCGGCTACGGCCTCCGTGCTTCCCTCCACAACTATCCAGCCGAGCTTTTCGCCGAAAGCGGCTTCCACGGCTTTTTCGTAGTTTCTGGGAACCGAGACGAAATCGGAGACCACTCCCAGGACGCCTCTTTGCTTTTTCTCCAAAACGAACTTCCTGGCGGCTTCGGGGAGCCATTCGTAACTGTCCTGTATTTTGTTTAGGGCTTCCATTCTGGAGACGCAGTCTTTTTTTCTGTTCTCAAGACCTTTTAGTTCTCCGAGCTTTTTTTCATGCTCGACGCGCAGATCGTAGAGACGCGAATCGATTTTCTCCTTTTCCTTCGCCGCGGAGCTGAACTGTTCTTTTATTTCGTCCTGGCGACTGACGCACGAGCTAAGTTGCTCCTCTTGCTGTTTTTTTACCATCCGGAGATTTGAGATTTCCTCAGAAAGCGCGGCTTTTTTCTCGCAAAGCTCCTCTATTTCTTCTGAAAAAGCGCCCGTTGTGCTGACGAGAGAACTTCGCCTCGTCATTACGTCTGAAAGTTCTCTGGCCGCTTTTTCCAGTTCCTTTTTGCCGGAATCGCGATCGTGTCTCAAAACGAGAAGACGTTCCTCCTCGCGCGAAATTCTCTCGGAAGCTTCCGTCCGCGCAATTTCAAGCTTCTCGAAACGACTCTCGACATCCCGGCGTCTTTTCTCCATTTGCTCCACTTCGCCACTAAGGCTCGCCACCTCGCCTTCAATATTCTCCGCGTAGTTTTGAACCGTCGCGATTTCCCGCTCGACGGAAGTTCTGTAATATTCGTTTTCCTTTTTTCGGATGGAAAGTTCGTATACTTCTCCTTCAAGCGAAGAAAGCCTGGAAGTCGAGTTCAAGTTCTGCTCTTCGCAGCTTTTAAGAAGCCGGGTTTTTTCCTCTTTGAGTGCGTCTGCGGAATCGGCGAGTCTTTCGGCTTCAAGTTTTTTCTCCAGAAGTTCGTCTTTTCGCCGCCGCAAGTCGGTGAGTTTTGTGGAGAGAATTTCAAATTCAAGCGATTTTGCCCGTTCGGCAAGCTCCTGATAATTCTTTGCGCGCTGCGCCTGCAGGGCCAGATGCTCGATGCGGTCCGATACTTCCCGCTTCATATCCAAAACGCGCGCGAGGTTCTCCTTGGTGGACTCTATTCTGCTTCGAGTCTCCTTTCTTCTAAGCTTGTATTTTTCAATGCCCGCCACCTCTTCTATGAATTTTCTCTTTTCTTCGGGCCTGGACATTATGAAAGAATCGATCTGCCCCTGTTCGACGATTGAATACGCTCTGGCCCCCATTCCCGTGTCAAGAAGCATCTCCGTTATATCCTTGAGCCTGCACTTGACCCCGTTTATGCTGTATTCGCTTTCTCCCGAACGGTAAAGCTTTCTTCGGATCGCAACCTCTTCAAATCCCAAGCCCTGGACGCCTTCAAGCACCATTAACACATCCGCCATCCCCAGAGGTTTGAGTTTGGCGCTTCCGTTGGAAATAACGTCCTCCATACCTCCGGCGCGAAGCTGTCTCGGGTTATGTTCTCCAATCACCCATCTAACCGCATCGAGAATATTGGATTTTCCACAGCCGTTGGGACCGACTATGGCGGTAATGCCTTCGCTGAAGCTTATCTTCGTCCTTTGGTAAAAGGACTTAAACCCCGCTATTTCAAGTTCCTTAATCTTCATTAGAGAGCGAAGGCCCGGTTTTGCGAAAAACCGTCGCCGGATAAATATAAAGCTTCCGAGTTCGCTTAGAAGTCCACGCCGAGCGGGAATTCCGAAGATAGCCGCGCAAATTCCGCTTCAGTCGCAAAAAAGAAAAAGGCTTAGTGATCATGGCCCTCCGGTCGGAGTTAATTATACCTCAAATCGCCGAATATTTCTATTTTGTCCGGTTTCGAATTTCAACCGTCGCGGGAGAGAAGATTTTCGTTGGGCACGATTTTCGAACTTTCTCTCAGTTTGTCGAGAAGACTCTCAAGCAGTTGAGCTTTGAGAGTCTCTATGTTTTGCTGTTTGAAAGAAGCTTTTTCCGCCTCGAACTCTTCGCTTGACACGGATTCGATTTCTCTTAGAGACACCACGTAGAAAGTCTCGCCGGATTTGTAAACTTCTTCGGAAATGGAGTTGGATGGGTCAAGTTTGAAGACGCCGGCGGCGAATTTCTCCGATTCCGCTTCAAGGGGATTTTCCATTCTCGTGAAAAAACCGGTACTCGAAACGGAAAGATTAAAAACGGTAGCGGATTTTTCGAAACTTTTCCCGGAAGTTTTTGTTTTTCCGAGAAATTCCTCGGCCGCCGCGCGCGCTTTTTCAATCGCTTCGGCTTTTTTCACGGCGGATTCAACCAAACCTCTCACCGATTCAAGTTCCTTGCGTTTCGCCGGCGTCACTTCCGTAACTTCAAAAAACCATATGGAGTCGCTAAGCACAACGGTTCCGAGTTCGTTCGGTTCGATATCGAAAGCAGGTTCCCTTATCGCCGCGGGAATATCCTCCCCTTCGTCCTGAAGCCCGAATTCCCCGGTCATCTTTACCTCAAGCGAACTTTTTTCTTCAAGAAGTTCGGAAAAACTGGCTTTTTTTCGAAGAAACCTCTCAATGAATTTCTCGTAAAGAACCGAAGATTTCGCCTCGGCAAGCTTTTGCTCTATGTACATCGTCGCCTCGGCGAGAGTCTTTATGCCCTCCGCGGAGGTGAATTCCTCGGGATAAGCTTCGTAATAAGCCTGAATTTCCTCTTCGCTCGCCGAAGCGTCTTCGACGAAATTTTCGGGAGAGAGCAACACATAGCGCGCCTTTCTTTTTTCAGAGTTCCAGAAAAGATCGGTGTTCTCTCGATAATACTTGAGGATTTCCTCTTCGCTCGCCGAAACGTCGTCTTCGTAATTCTCGGCGGAAAACCCGACATAATTAAGATTGATTTTTTCGTTTCGCGTTCTGTAAATACTGAAAAGCTCCTCGTCGCTCGCAGTCGCCGAACTCTCGATGATCGGAAGAAGTTTCTGTATAAGAATATCCTCTCTGGTCGCGTTCTCGAATTCGCTCACCGTAAGGTTAAGTCCCCTTGAAATAAATTCCCTGTAACGTTCGGCTCCCACGAAAACGCCGTCAATCTGAAAGCCGGGATTGTTTTTTATGGTATCGGAAATTTCCTGTTCGCTTACCCTGATTCCGAGTTCGCTGGCCTTTTGCGCGAGAAGTTTGCGGCTGACCAGCAGGTCGATCGCGGAGAAATTCACCATATCCGTAAGTTCGGCGGAAATTTCCCGACCGGCTTCGCGATAGTTTTGAAGCATCGAATCTCTCGTGTTGTAAAACCGCGCGAGCGAAACCTTCTCGCCGTTTACTTCCACCGCGGCGCCTCCGCTAGGACCCCGACCGCCTATACTTATTCCCCCGACGTATCCAAAACCTATAACGAAGGTTAAAGCGAGCAGCAGAAGTATCGCCTTGGTAACAAGACTCTGGCTGTTTTTTACGATATCGAAAGCCAATACGGTATTCCTTATAAACGGGAATTTTAATTTTACACGAAACGTCTTCGGCTTTCAATTCGAAACGTACGGTTGCGCGGGCGGGGAGGCGCTTGACACGGACAGGGGGCTTAAATAGGGTTAGAGATGAAATGCCCGAAAGAAGCGCAGGACTCAAATGATAACGGCCTTGGGCGGCGGAAGCGGAGCCGCGAAATTTCTCAAGGGACTCGTAGAAATAATCCCCCCGGGCGAACTTACCGTCGTAGTGAACACGGCGGACGACATGGATATCTACGGCATGAGGGTCTCCCCGGACATAGATACCATAATCTACAGACTTTCGGGGAATATAAACGAAAAAAAAGGCTGGGGACTGCGAGACGACACTTTTGAATTTCTCGCCGCCGCCGGAAGATTCGGTTTTCCGGACTGGTTCGGACTCGGCGACAGGGACATCGCGACTCAGGTTTTCAGGAAGAATCTGCACGACTCCGGCTCAACGCTCAGCGAATCGACCGCCGAGATCGCAAGAAAATTCTCGCTTGAAAAAGTACGCGTGCTGCCCATGAGCGACGACAGAGTCGAAACATGGATAAAAACCGAAGACGGCGAAATGCACTTTCAGGAATACTACATCAAGCACGCGATGAAACCTGAAGTCGTCGGAGTCGACATAAAGGGAGCGAAAGAAGCCTCGGCCGCCCCTTTCGTTCTGAAATCCATAGAGGAAGCCGACCTTATAATAATATGCCCGAGCAACCCCATAATCAGCATCGGTCCCATACTTGAGATCGAGGGGATAAGGAAAAAGCTTGCCGAAGCCGCGGGACTTAAAATCGCCGTAAGTCCGCTTATCGGAGGAAAGCCCTTTAAAGGCCCCGCGGACAAATTGATGAGAGGACTCGGAATGGAGGTCTCTTCGACCCAGGTCGCGAGACTGTACGCGGACTTTCTGGACGCGCTTGTGATTAACGATTCCGACTCGACGGAGGCATCCGAAATAGAGAATTTGGGAATAAGCGTGCTTGTTACCGATACGGTAATTCCGGACGAGCAAAGCTCGAAGAGATTGTCCCGGGCCATTTTAGACTTTGCCGCGTCCGAGGAACAAAAAAAACGCCCTTCGGTGGAAGCGAAATCACTTTAGAGGTCAGGTCTTTTCCTCTCTAGAAAGAGGTTCGTAAGGTATTAAGCTATAGAAATAAAACTGCGGCAGTTCTTTCGTTTCCGTATCGTCGCAGCTGGTTTTAATCTTCACGACCTGGTTTATCACCACCGTATTTACGCTGTAAACCGTGGTTTCTCCCTTGATTCCGAACTCAACCGCCGTATGGTCGGAGTCGTCCTTTTCAAATTCCCATCTGATATCGTAAATTCCGAGCTTCCCCGTCTGTTTTCTAAGAAAGTAATCCGAGACTTGCGAAGTCTGGGAAAAGCACGATCTTCCTCTGTAGCAGTCAAGAAAAATCTCCTCGCGCAGATGACTCGAAGCGATCCGCTTGAGATTCTCTTCGTCGACTCTTCCGTAATATATTCCCTCGGGAAGCATTACGAGGTTGGCGGCGAACCTGTGAGCTCCGACGTGAGTGGTTCTCCAGGCCTTAATTCCCTTTTTTTCGGAAAGTTCTCTGAAAACCGAAGGACCGGCGGCCGCGCAGCACGCGTCCCGAGCTCCGTGGGTGCAGACCAAGGCGAGCTTTTCGTCGGAGCGAAATTTTTCGATCTCTTCCGTCTCAATCAGACCGGGAATATCGATTGAGAGAATATCTTCGTATCGGTCAATTTCGAATTTATAGAGTTTCGGAGAAAATTCCGAAGAACAGGCGTAGTAAAAAGCAAGTTTTTCGTCGCTCGGGCGTCTGCTTCCTATAAATTGAATCCTGGACTCCTCAAAACGCGAAAGCAGGTTTTCGACATGTTGCTTTACTTCTTCGGGCAAATCGCTTTGCGGAAAAGCATCTTTCCTCCACGCTCCGCGGTATTCGAGCAGGAACCAGTTTTTGACCAAAGGGGCGGTTCCGTAGAGATGTTCGCCGGAGAGAAGGGACATCTGGAAACACGTATGCGCATCTTTATTCGTCATTTGATTTTCTCCCGTGTTTTTTCCTCCGATTTTTCCCGAAGCGTCATAAGAAATTCCCACTTCGGAACAAGATAAAAAAGTTTTCCCCGTTTTTTCATAACTCCGGCGTGTCGGGAAGCGTCCTTTCCCTCTCCCCAGAAAAGGTCCACGCGCTTAGGCCCTTTTATGGCTCCCCCGCTGTCGTGATTCAGGACAAAACGGGAAACAGGCTTCCAGAGCGAAGGCTCGACCGAGGATGAAGTCTCGAAGACCGGATGCTCAAACTCCATAAAAGCCAAAGCGCCTTTGGGCGAGAAAAGCTCGTCGGTAGCTATGGTTCGACCGTCCACGACTTCGCTTCCGAAAGACGTTTGCGGTTTGCCGGATAGTTCGCGGAAGAAAATATAGCTTGGATTTTTGTAAAGAATTTCCATTCTCTTTGCGTAGGAAAGGGATCTTAGATGAGTTTCTATCGACCACAGGCTCATTTTTTCCTTCTCGATACTGTCGAGAAGAAACTTTCCGATGGCGACGTATTCATGACCGTTTTGGGCGGCGTAGCCTATGACTCGTTCCTCTCCGTCGGGAAATCTTATCTTACCCGAACCCTGTATCTGAAGGAAGAAGGCGTCCAGCGGATCAACCCAGGCGATTTCAAGGTTCTTGCCTTTGAGCTTCCTTCGGGAATCGATTTCTCTTCGCGAATAGTAAGGAATAAGTTCGGACATTTGACCGTGCCTTCCGAAAACCACCCTTCCGTAGAGCGACTCAAGTTTTTGTCGAGCTTGGCGATTGTCCTCAAGAAATGAAAATCTTTCAAAGGTTTCGATGAAGTTGTCTATTCTCACCTTCACCAGATCGTTTGGAACTCGATAAAGAGGTTGAGTGTGTTTCGGCGTTTGCTTTTTTGAAGCGGAAAGTACCGGAGAAAAGTAGGAAGTCACGAAAACTTCGCCCCAGGTCTCCCCGGGAAACCCGTAAAAATCGAAGTTTCCCCGAACCTCCCGTATGAACTCTTCTTTATTCGCACCCGCCCGAAGCTTCTCGAGAAGATATTCGAGGGCAAGCGCGTAGTCCGCGGCGGATATGACTTTTCCGCCAAAAACAAGAGAGGAGTTTTTCTTCCGAGAAAGTTTCTCGACACTCGCGCTTATCGACTCCGAAAGTCCCGAGGGGAAAATATCGTCGTCTATTTCCGGAATAACGGAAACCGGGCTCATTTCGGAGATTTTCTGAATGTCGACATGTTTTGCGCAGGAGGAGAAAAAAAGCAGAGGGAGAAAAGAAAGCGCGATCGCTACTTTGTATTTCATTCGAACATCCTCTTTACGCCTCTCCAAAATCGCCCGGAGCTCAAGATCAACCGGATTTTAATTTTCTTTTTTTCATCCGCGCCACAAGAAACCCATTTGAAAAAAGTATCCTCTTCTTTACGTAAAATAAAAGTTTTTTAACATCGTATATAATTTTCCATCTTAAAAGAATAAACCCAGTCGCCGCGGCGTTTTGAAAAATGAGACGAAAATTTCTTGGCATAGACGTAGGAGGAACGAATCTAAGGGCGAAAATCATCTCTTACGAAGGAGAAATGATCGCGGAGAAAAAAACGCGCTCTTACGCTCACCTGGGAATTGACCGCCTTATCGAAAGTCTCGCCGGACTTATACAAGAATTCTCTCGTGAGAATATCTCCGCGATAGGAGTTGGGATACCCGGAATAGTCGATCGCAAAAACGGCATTCTGGTTCAGGCTCCCAATATTTCGAACGCGAAGGATTTTCCGTTCATCGAGACGCTTTCGCAAAAAATAAAAAAACCCTCGCCGATTTTCGTTGAAAACGACGCTTCCTGCGCCGCCCTGGGAGAGTACCGAAGCGGAGCGGGAAAGGGTTCGCGTTCAATGATAATGATAACTCTCGGCACGGGATTCGGCGGCGGAGTAATACTCGACGGCGAATTATGGTCCGGAGAAGACGGATTCGCCGGAGAATTCGGACACATTACAATTAATGTCTCTGGACCCGAGTGCGCGTGCGGAAGCAACGGATGCGTTGAAACCTACGTATCTCAGACCGCGTTGAGAAGAATCGTCCGAAACCGCCTCGGGCTTTTTGAAAGACTTGCCGTTGCCGAAGAATCGGCCATACCGGAGCGTTTGGCGAAACTGGCTCGCGAAAAAGATGAAGACGCAATCGCCATATGGAACGACTTGGGAGCCTATTTGGGAGTTTCGATATCGATTCTGGTAAACGCGTTAAACATAAAAACCGTGGTTGTCGGCGGCGGACTTTCAAACGCCTGGGATCTGTTTTCCGGCAAAGCCCGGGATGAAGCCGTGAAAAGAACGCTTGGCGGACACATAGGAGGACTTGAAATAAAAAAATCCGCCTTGGGAGACGATTCCGGAGTCTTTGGAGCGTGCTATCTGGCGCGGGAAAAGCTAAGTGAAACTTCCTAGAGCGCGCGTGTCCGACGTGTCCCGAGATCAAGCAGATCGGTTAAAGAACCGCGAATATCTATCCTTAGCCACGGAGCTTTTTTTTGATCCGCCTTGAATCTTTCGTCCGTCCTTAGGCCCCCAAGCCAAATTATACCGTTTCGGGTTTCGAAAACGGGCACTTTTTTTCTGATGAACTTCGGGATTTTCTCGTCGATGAAGAAATTCTTGAGTTTTTTCGTTCCATTCATTCCAAGCGGAACGAATCTGTCTCCTTCGATAAAACTTCTTATTTTTATGGGAAAATCGACTTTTTCGGGCGAAAAATATCCGACGTTCGGTTTTTCCCAAAGCGAAAGATCGCTTGTAAGCTCGGCGGTAATCTCCAAATCTTCTGAAATTCTGCTGCTGCCGCAACCTTCTATCAGACCGTGCAGGGAGTTTTGAAATTCGTCTTTGCGGGCGAAAAAGAAATTCCCGTACCCGGAGTAGAAAATAATTCCTCCGGGAAGATCGAGTTCTAAAGAGGATTTTTTCGATTTCAAGGCTTCGTCGATTGAGAAAAGATGTTTGGAGGAAATCGAATCCAGATCCAGCTTGAGAGCCAGAATCGATTTTCTCATTAACGAAAATCTGATTGCGGGCGGTTCATCGAGAAGATTTTTCGCTCTTCCGAAAACTCCCCCGGCGACTTTGTGAAAGAGGATTTTGAATTTTCTTTCCGCCTGATCGGAAATAAAGTCGGCTTCTTCGGCGTAAACGGCCGCCGCTCTTGAGAGAACCCGCTGAACGGACGGATTGAATTTTTCAAGCATGGGAATAAGTTCTTTTCTCACCCTGTTTCGAAGAAACCTTTCGGAACTGTTGCTTGAATCTTCCCTCCAGGACACGCCTTTTGAGTGGAGATAGGATCTGGCTTCGTCTTTGGTCACGTTTATAAGCGGACGTATCAGGTTTCCGCTTAAAGGTCTTATGCCGGAGAGACCCTGGGAGGCGCTTCCTCTGATGAGTCTCATAATTACCGTTTCGGCCTGATCGTTTAACGTGTGCGCGGTAGCGATTTTTTGGGCCGAGCGTTTCGCCGCTATATCTTTGAAAAAGTCGTAACGAAGTCGTCTCGCGGCGTCTTCGAGGGAAAGTCCGCGGCTTTTTCTAAAAGCTTCGGTATCGACTCGCACGCACTCAAACGCAAAGCCGAGATTCTCGGCCGCTTCCCGCACAAACTCGGCGTCGGTATCTGATTCCCGTCCCCTAAGACCGTGATTCACGTGAGAAACGATTACATTAATATCCGGATACCATTCTCGAAGCTCGTCCAAAGCGATAAGCAAGGCCATTGAATCCGACCCGCCGGAAGCTCCCGCGACAACCTTCTCTCCGGGGGCCAGCATAGCGAAAGAATCAATCGTTTTTTTTATCTTCCTCAAAAACATCCGAATCGATCTGAGAAATCCCCGCGGAGACTATGAGCCGAAACGCGTCCTCCACGGAAATGTTGAGTTCCAGCAGGTCATCCTCGGCTACCATGACGTAAATACCGCTTGTCGGATTCGGCGTGGTGGGAATAAACAGATTGACCAGTTTTCGGTCGGTAACATTGTGGTTTCTGCGAGGCTCGCTAACGGCGGTCACAAAACCTATGGCGTGAATCCCCTTTCTCGGATATTCAACCAGCACGACCCTTTTCATGTTCTTCATATTGGCGGAGAAGAAAAAAGCCTGCACGATCTGCTTAACGCTCAAGTAGAAAGTTCTTGCAAACGGAATCTTCGAAATAGCTGATTCGCCGAACTGAACCATCCTTCTTCCGAAAAAATTTCTGGTCACCGCCCCGAGCAAAACTATGAGAAGGAAACTCGCCACTACCCCCACTACAAAAGATACCCATTGAGAGACGTACGGAGGCACGTCTACCAAATAGGGGATAACCTTCGCCGGTCCCGTGCTGAAAAGGTAAAGCATCCACTTGACCAGCTTGTACAGAACGAAAATAGTCAGCCCGAAGGGCGCTATGATCAGGAGGCCCGCAAGAAAGCTTTGTTTAAAAAAAGAAGACTGGGGCTTGGAATTCGGTATTTTAGTCTCCCTGTTTTGCGTCGACTTTTTTTCTCAGAAATCTGCTGGGCTTAAAGACGACCGTAAGCCGTGAAGGAATGCTTACCGTGTCCCCGGTGGAAGGATTTCTTCCCGTTCGCGGTTTTCTTTTTTTAACCCGGAAAGTTCCAAAACCCGGAAGCTTAACTTCTTCTCCGGCCATGAGCCGCTCCTTCATCAAGGTGAAAAAAAAGTCCACCATTTCGGCGGTTTCCCTTCTTGAAAATCCCACTTCTTCGTAAAGAACGCCGGCCAGATCTTTTTTTGTCATGAGAATCCCCTCTTTAAACCGAGCGCAACTCGGCTCCGATTGTTTTTTGCAGTTTTTTCAAAACGTTTTGCTGAACCCTGTTGGCATCCTCGTCTGTAAGGGTTTTTTCCCCGTCCCGAAGAACGAGGGAAAGAGCAACGCTTTTTTTCCCTTTTTCAAGGGAATCTCCTTTGTAAACGTCAAACACCCAAGCGTCTTCTATTATACCGGAATTTTCGTTTTTTATAATCGAGAGAATTTTCCGCACGGGGGTAGGATCATCTACAACGAGCGCCATGTCTCGACGAAGCGACGGGAATTTGGGAAGCGGGGCGAATTTTCTCTTCGAGTTTTTATATACGGCGGAGAGAAAGGTTAGATCAAGCTCAAGCACGTAGACTCTCTCGCTTATTTCCATCTTTTCGAGAAGACGGGGATGAAGCTCGCCCACCAGCCCCAAAACGGCTCCGTCAACCAGAACTTCGCAAGATCTGCCCGGCCACAGAAATCCCCCTTCGCCGGGAAAAGGCTCGAATTCCACCTTTGAATCCACGGAAAGAACTTCAACGCTTCTTTCAAACACGTTTTTCATATCGAAAAAATCGAATTTTTCTCCGTCCCAGACGTCGGGCACCCTCTTGCCCGTAGCCATCGCGGCGAATTTCTTAACTTCGTTCGGAAGCTGATCTCCGTTTTTCGGGTAGAAAACCTTGGCGGACTCGAAAAGTTTTATGTTCTGGTTTTGTTTTGAGAGGTTGAGTTTTATGTTTTTCACCAAACTCGGAAGAAGACTGGTTCTCATTTCCGAAAGATCACGCGATATGGGATTCATTACGCGTATCGATTCTTCAAAATCGAACATTCTGAGAATTTCCGGGGACTCGAAGCTGTAGTTTATGGCCTCAAGAAATCCGTAGGAAACGAAAATATCCCTTAGTCTTTTCTCCATAACGGTGATTACGTTTGGGGGTTTGGCGACCATGGGAACTTCCGGCAAAACGCAGGGGATATTATCGTAACCCAAAAGACGCGCCACTTCCTCCACTATGTCTATCTCGCGCTCTATATCAACTCTGAAAGTCGGAATCTTAAGCAGAAGCTTTTCTTCCGAAAAATTTAGAACCTCGAATTCAAGGCTCTCGAGAAGCTCGGCTATTTCCTGAGAGTCGGTGGATATGCCCAACAGGGCGCGAACTTTGTCAACCGAAAGAGAAATTTCTTTGGGATTTACCGGTTCCGGGTAAAAATCGATTATCCCCCGGGCTACCGTCCCGCCGGCGACACGACTGATAAGTTCCGCCGCGCGATCAAGCGAAAACGAAACGTTGTTTATATCAATACCTTTTTCAAACCTGCTTGACGCTTCGCTCTTAAGCCCGCATCTGCGGGACGTTTTCCTTATCCCGACGGGAGAAAAGTAAGCGGCTTCAAGCAGCACTTTGCTTGTTCGCTCGCTTATTTCGGTCTCGGAACCTCCCATTACGCCCGCAAGCGCGACAGGCTTGTTCCCGCTGCAGATAAGAAGATCCTCGCTTATGAGCTTCCTTTGCTCTCCGTCGAGCGTCTTTATCGTTTCTCCTTCGAAGGCTTTTCTCACGCTAACGTTTCCTCCGTCGAGTCTTTCGTAGTCAAAAGCGTGAAGAGGCTGACCCTGTTCAAGCATAACGAAGTTCGTTATGTCCACCACGTTGTTTACGGAGCGAATCCCGCAGTTCTCAAGCCTTTCCCTAAGCCATGCGGGGGAAGGGCCTATGGAAACTCCTTCAATGAGTCGACAGCAGTATCTCGGGCAACTCTCGGCGTCTAGAACGTTAACCTCGACTTTTTCCAAGATACTTTCTCCCCGCTCCTTCAGAGAAAAAACGGGTTTTTCAAGTTTCTGGCCAAATATCGCCGCCACTTCCCTGGCAATGCCGAAAAGGCTGAGGCAGTCGGGGCGATTGGGAGTAATTCCAAGTTCAAAAATAACGCCGTCGTAACCAAGCGAGTCGGCCATGCTTATTCCAAGCTCGGTTTTGGAAGACAGAATCATTATTCCGTCTTCCTGGCCGGGAAGGCCCATCTCTTCCGGGGAGCAGAGCATTCCGTCGGACTGCTCACCGCGTATTTTGGAGCGCTTTATCTTAATGCCGTTTGGAAAAATCGAAGTTGGAGGAAGAACGGTACCGGCCGCGGCGAAAGGCACTCTGTCCCCTTCCTTTATGTTATCCGCTCCGCAAACTACCTCGTAGCTGGTCTCGCCGTCTGTAACCTCGCAAAGCTTTAGCCTGTCGGCGTTTGGATGCGGTCGGATACCGGTTATCCGCACGACGGAGACATCCGCGAGGTTTTTGCCTCTGTCTTCAAGGACTTCCAGTTCAAAACCGGCCATAGTGAGCATTTCTCCGAGTTCTTCGGGAGAAACCTCGATTTCCAAGTAATCGGCAAGCCATCCAAGAGGAAAAATCATAAAATCACCCGCCAATTAGGCTACACGCTATTAAAAACCGGTCAACAGTTTAACCCGCTGGAAACAAAAGATTATTTAACTTAGTCTAGCTTCATCGAAATCGGCGCGAAACTATAGGCTAAAACGGCGGTAAAACCTGGACGAGAAGCTTAAAAAACTTCGATAAAAGGCGGAATTTCTCCCGATTTCGCAAGTATGAAAAGAGAAAGACCGAGGAGGTCGCGTCTTGCCCGTCCGAATTGTTAATAAATGATTAATATTCAGACGGCAAAACGTTCTAATTAACTGCTACGAAACACTTTTTTTATGTTGATAGATTGTGAATAAAATTTCCACGATTTTCAGGCTCCGGCGTAACTCTCTGAAATAATTGAATAATCTTCAAAACAGCCCGTTCGGTTCATTTCCATGCGAGATATAGTTTGTGAAATGTTTCACATGAAACATTTCTTCTATATATTTTATTTTCCTATGCAAAATCTGCTGAAAATTCTACCGAGAAGATCTTCCGTGGTTACCTCTCCGGTAATTTCTCCCAGAGAATTTACGGAATCTCTCAGATCTACCGACAGAATTTCAAGATACTCGTCCCGTTTGAGAAGTTTCAGAAAAGACCTGAGTTCTTTTAAAGCTTTCTGGATGGAATTTTTATGCCTGAGATTCGTAAGAACCGGTTCTGAAGCATCCACCTTGTGCGGTGAATCCACGAGAGTTTCAAATATGCTTTGTCTGAGTTTGTCTATACCCAATCCCGTCTTAGCCGAGGTTTCGACCGGCTTCCTCTCCCCGGGAATCAAGTCGCGCCGAGATTCCGGAAGTTTTTCCCCAAGGTCGGCTTTGTTAAGCACCACCAGATGTTTCTTCTTCGCGGCGATTTCGAGTATTTTTTCGTCCCAAGCGTCAAATTCGGCGCTTTGATCCAAAACGGCCAGGACAAAATCGGATTCGGCGGCTTTTTTAATCGAAAGCTTAACTCCGAGCTTTTCCACCTGATCCCGCGCGTCCCTAACGCCCGCCGTATCCGTTATGGTAACGGGAATACCGCCGACGTTTATTTTCTCTTCGATGAAATCTCGAGTAGTTCCGGCGATCGGGCTCACTATAGCTCTTTGCGTTTTAACCAAACAGTTGAGGATGCTTGATTTCCCGACGTTGGGTTTGCCGAGTATAACCATCGAGACCCCGTCTCGGAGCATTTTGCCCGTATCGTAGCTTTCGGCTAATTCGAAGAGTTGTTTTTCCAAGGCTTCCGCCGCGGTTTTTATTCTTTCTTTAACAACGGGAGCGATATCTTCTTCGGGAAAATCGAGATTCGCCTCTATTTCCGCAAGAATATCGAGCATTCCGTCCTTAAGCCCGTTCACCTTGTCCGAAAGAGCTCCCTCGAGTTGCGCTTCCGCGCAACGCAGACTAAGTTCCGTTTGAGCGCTTATAATATCGGAAACCGCCTCGGCCTGGACCAGGTCCATTTTTCCGTTTAGAAAAGCCCTCCGAGTGAATTCGCCGGGAGCGGCGGGCTTAATTCCTAACTTCATCAGGAGTTCCAGTATTTTTTTTGGAACTATATATCCGCCGTGGGAATGTATTTCGGCAATATCCTCCCCGGTATAGGTGTTCGGGGAGCTCATAACGACGGAGAGAACTTCGTCCACCGTTTCTTTTGTCTCCGGATCAACTATTTTCCCGAAGCAAAGCTTTCTTTCGGAAAAAACCGAACTTCCCGCGGGAATGAAGATTTTCCGTAAAACGGCGTGAGATCTCTCGCCGCTTATACGAATTACGGCGACGCCGCCCTCTCCGGGAGGCGTCGAAATGGCCGCTATAGTAGTTTCCCGTCCCGAATCTTCAGATAACATAAAAGAAAATCCATCTCATTGAAAACCGTTTCAGTTCACCGGATAAGAGCGGAAAAATCTGAATGTTTCACGTGAAACATTCAGGGAAAAAGAAACCGCGTACCCGGTAAATATTTTAGTTTTTTAAATTCTCAAGCGTATCTATCCCGCATAAGCATAGCGCAACGCGCGTTATATCCGTTCCAAGCACTATATAAGAACGAAACCCTCCTATAGTCTAGAATTCCTCCTTTTTATTGTCAATCGTCCCTAAATAGCGGGAGGAGTTATTCGAAACGGTCCGTCTTGGTAAAAATCCGAAAGCTTCTTTGAAGACAGACCCTTTGATTGGAGCAGTACCTTGAATCTGTTTCCCATAAATTCGGGCATAAAGAGAGTTTTAATAGCGAGGCGGTCTTCTCCGTACTTCGGGTCTTCGTATTTTTGAAAAATTTCGAGAATTCCCCAATCCACGAGAAACTGTCCCTGGGTCGCATATTTAACGAGAACAAGTCCCAGGGAATCCCCTGCTGTAATCAGCTCGGAAAAATTAACGTCCGCCGTTATGTCCTGCTCCCCGACCCTGGAATAAGGATCGGAACTGAGTTCATGACGGTAAAAACACCGCCAGGTGCCCTTTCTTCTTTTGGGCGAATAAAGTTCGGGGGAAAGAAAACCGTAATCAATCGTGAGAATAAACCCCCGGGAAAGAATCTTTTCCACTTCGCAAAGCCATGAAACGGCGAGGGGACAAGCTTCGGTTTCTTCGCCTTCCTGGTAATCGCCCAGATAACGGTTTGAAAATCGCTTTATTTCCTCCGTTTCGGGCTCCACGAGAAGTTCCTCGATTTTTCCGTCACGCAGGGAAAGAAATACTTCCTTTACCTTTCCGTTTTGAAATTTAAGTCTGTGAAAGGGTAAGGAGTCCAGAAATTCATTGGCGATTACGATTCCCTGAAAGTTTTCCCCGACAATCTCCTGAGGACTTTTTATCCATCGAACTTTATCTCCGTGGCTCTTGAGAGTCTCTTTCGCCTCCCTGTTCGCACTTGGGCTTATCTCGCTTATAAGATATTCGACCCTGGCGTATACGTCGGGGCGTCTTTCGCGCAGATCCTCGAGTATATCGAAAGCAAGCCGGCCTCCGGACGCTCCGAACTCGAAAATTCCAATCTTCTCACCATCGAGAAGGGAAGATGCTTTTGTGATGAAACGCGAAATCGTCTGGCCGAAAGAGCGATGAACCGACGGAGCGGTATAAAAATCGCCTTTTTTCCCAATTCCAGCTTTTCCGGAGCTGTAATAACCATGTTTCGGATGAAACAGGCAAAGATCCACAAACCTCCGAAAAGAAATCCGGCCGGATTTTCGTATTTCTTCCTCTATAATTGCGGAGAGTGGACGCATCTTTTTTACTAGAACAAAAACAACAAGCGGGCCGGATAAAACCCACAGAATTTTACGGCTCTCGAAACGAATCCGCGTTTTTCGTAACTGCTTGAAAAACATAAGCAAATCGAAGAGAAAAACTTCATATGAGACAAAATGCGGGCCGGTTTTATCTTGTTTATTTCACAGACGGCAAAAAATGAGGGAAATTGGAGAAAAATATTTTTCAAGTGATTTCAGGCAGTTAGAAAGGAATCGTCGTTTCAGGGCAATTCTTTTCACAATCTATTAACAGCAAAAAGTTATTTAATATCAGTGAATTGCGAAACATGAATTTTCTACGTGTTTTTGGCAAGTCCGGTCAATTCAAGGGCCTAAGTCAATCGAGCTCGCAAGAATATTCGGCTGTGGCGAAAACAACCGGACTTTACGTTTTTCGCATACTCATCAAGCATTTATTCGCGTAAACGTCCTCTTACGAAACGCAAGTTTTTGTAAAAACGCGGCGGGCTTTCCCGATAAAGAATAAAAAACGATTCACGCGCAACATAACACCGGATTTTTCAAGATTGCCAGGTGCTGATATGAAGCTTTCCGGCGGTAATTCTCACTCTTCCAATAATCTTTTATCGACGCTGGCGAACGCGTTATGGCTGTGGATGCTTTCGTAGTTTAAAACTTTGAGTTCGTAAGAATCGAAATTCGGATTGTCTTGGAGTTCCGAGGCTATATTTCTCACAACGTCTTCGACAAAGCAGGGTTTGTTGTAAGCGCTCATCGTGACGTGGCGTTCGTCTTCCCTTTTTAAAAGCGGATAGAGCGGGGAAGAAGCTCCTCTCTCGGCGATTCCTATAATTTCCTCAAGACATACGTTTACCGGTTCGTTTTCTTTGGTTTTTTCATGCGTGACCTTCACGCACACCTTGGAACGCTGGTTGTGGGCTCCATAATCGCTTATTTCCTTGCTGCAGGGACATAGAGTTTTTACCGGAACGTGGACGCCTTGAGATAGAATAATTCCTTCGGAAGTCGCTTCGCCATGGTATATGCACTTATATGGCTGGGGAGATATCTTGCCGCTTACAGGAGCCTGACGATAGAAAAAATAATCAAATTCCATTTTAACGTAGGAGTTTTTCGCGTCTTGTCTTTCGCAAAGATCCGTGAGAAAAGAACCCATTTTTCGAAGAGAGAAAGACTCGCTGTAGTCAAGAGCGGTCTCAATCAAACGACTCATGTGAATTCCTTTCTGGTCGGGGCGAAGGTTAACGCTCAGGCTTAGAGAAACTTGGACGTTCTGTGTTTTTTCAGGATCAACTTCGCAGCCTTTGATATTAAGCGGAATCATCAGATCGCAGATACCGACTTTATCTATGGCTATATTCCTGTAGTCCTTTCTGGCCTGTATATCTTCAATAAAACGTTCTTCGATTTTCATTTCCAAAATATTTTCCCTCTTCTACGGTAAAGTAACCGTCTCGCTTTTGAAGCGCATTTTTCCAAGAAACGGCAATAATACCACAAGGAGAGACCTTTGCAAAAAAAACGGCGGAGATTGTTTCATCCGCGAAACCCGGCTTTTTCAGCGAAGCTTGGGATTTTTCGCATGCCTTCGCCCGTCCCGGCGCGTTTTTTTCTCAAGATTTTTTTTCAAAGCGTCCGAAAGGTCGACTCCGGTCTGATTCGCTATGCATGTAAGAACAAAAAAAACGTCGGCAAGTTCGTCGGCAAGATCCCCTCGGGTCTCCGAATCCTTAAAGCTTTGCTCCCCATATGTTCTGGACATAATTCTCGCCACCTCGCCCACCTCTTCCATAAGCTGCGCAAGATTCGTAAGTTCGGAGAAATACCTGACTCCCACTTCCTTTATCCATTTGTCCACCTCTCTCTGATACTCTCTCACCGTCGTCTCAGTCAACATAAAATCCCCCGCGCCGTCCGCCATATTTTCCAAACGAATCCCAAGCGAACTTCGCGTCGCCGCCAAACTCGCGAGATATCTCAAAAAAACGGTACGCGGTTGTCGCGAAATTCTACCACCCAAGCTTCATAAGAAGCGATTTTCTAATGATCTCGTAACTCGGCGGAGGCGAAGGCATGGAATCGCCTCCGACTTCGCGAACATAAACAATACCCGCAATCGAATTGGTAATAAAAGCGTAATCGCTTTGTAGAAGCTTCTCAAGCTCAAAACCACCGCAGACAACCTCGTAACCCAGCTGTGGACACAACTCAAGCAATACTTTTCTTATAACTCCCGGAAGAAGACCGCAACTCTCAGACGGAGTGAACAGCCGCTTGCCCTTAACCCAGAAAATGTTATGGGAAGAAGTCTCGGTCATGCAACCATCGGTGTTTAGAAAAAGAACTTCGTCGAATCCGCCCGCCCGCGCCTTTCTTTTAGCCACTATGTTTTGGAGATAGTTAAGTGTCTTAAACGAGAAAATAGCGTTGCCGGCAGCTCTTCTTTCCCCGAACACATCGAGAGAAACCGTCTTCGGGGCCTCGGCTCGAGGTTTTATCGACAGCAGAAGGGAAGACGCGCCGGGGGTAGCGTAAAAAAGCGCATCTCCCTCCCCCAAAAGACAAACTTTTACGTGCAAGTCGTCGCCTGGGACCGCGGAAACGGCTTTTTCTATGAGAACCCGCGTTTGCGTTTCGTCGGGGACCGGAATATCGAGAAATTCCGCTCCGCGACGCATTCTCTCAAGATGCCTTGACAGAAAAACCGGAGGTGAATTTTTCCATCTGAAGGTTTCAAAAACCCCTTCTCCGTAAAGAAGAGCCCGAAGCGGCTGAAATCCGTCAAGCTCCTTTCCGTTTAAAAAGAAAGACTCGTTCATATTCGATTGTTACGGCACTCAGGCGACTCCGACCGAAGTTGCCGCTTTGGCCTTAAGCTCCGTTTCCCCGTATTCCTCCTCAGCTTCGGAGTCCCACACGATTCCGCCTCCGAACCAGAAATCCGCTCCGTCCGGACGATTTATTCCGGTTCGAATCGCGACGCTCATCGTGAAATCTCCATTTGGAGGAAAAAAACAAATCGCTCCGCAGTACGGACCTCGAAAATGAGGTTCAAGAGAATCGATTATTTTAAGAGCTTGGATTTTCGGAGCTCCGGTAACCGACCCGGGCGGAAAAGTAGCGTCGATTATTTCCGAGAACCCGACTTCCGGCAGAAGCCGTCCTTCTATTTCGGATTCCATCTGAAATAGAGTTTGGTACTTACAGACGGCGAAAAGCTCTCTCGCTCCCACGGAGCCGTATTCGCATATTCTTCCCAAGTCGTTTCTCATCAGATCGACTATCATCAGATTCTCAGCCCTTTCCTTGGAACTTTTTCCGAGCTTGTCGGCAAGTTTTCTGTCGCGGCTAGGATCAAAATCTCTCCGAATGGTTCCCTTTATCGGTTTTGTTGTAATTTTGCTCCCTCTTTTTTTCAGAAAAAGTTCCATCGAGCCGCTCATCACCTGAAAATCCGGGAAGCTTATAAACGCCGCGTAGGGAACGGGTTGCGTTCTGTAAAAATCCGTAAACCAGCGAAGCGGCTCCCGAAGGGAATGAAAGCGGAATTTTCGCGACAGGTTAACCTGGTATACATCCCCCGCCGCTATGCGTTTTTTTATCGTCGAAATTTTCCGGACGTATTCGTCTTTTAGCATGTTGGAAAGCGGAACGGCCAGGGAGCGGCTTTGCTCGGAAGGCTCGGGAATTTGCGTGTCCTCTTCATAGGAAACGATGCGGAAATCCTCCGTTTCGTAAAAATGAAAGAAGAGGAAAGGCAACCGACTTTTCCGCTTTTCGCCAAGTATGGAAACCTCGGGGACCGTGTATACGAGATATTCGTAACTTATGTATCCAAGCGCCGCGTATCCCCGGGCCACGGACTTTTCAACGAAACTCAGAGGGTCTTCTTCGCAGCTTTTCTCGCCGGAATCTGAAAATATTCTAAGTCCATCGTCGTCAAAGCAAAGGGTGAACTTAGGATCGCCGAAAATCGCCGCCGTCGGAGTTCCGGTCGAATCAAACCACCCTCCGCCCGAATCTATTAGGAGAGATTTTGGCTTTTGAGACTTCATCGGCTTTTTTCCGGAGAAACTCTAAGTCGCCCGCGGGGAGCGGTTTACGTGCGAGATTCGGCTTCCGAGTCCGAAGAGCTGCCCGATTCTACCGACCGGCGAAGTATTTCCGCGATATCCTGAATTTCTATATCTTCCTCTTTCCCTTTGAATCGTGCGGCGTCGTCAAACATCGTGTTGCAGAAATAACACGCGGTCGCAAGCGTATCGGGGTTTAGGTCCGCGGCTTCTTCAAACCTGTTCCAGTTAACCCTGGGAGACTCTTCCTCCATCCATATCTTTCCTCCTCCCGCGCCGCAGCAGAAACTCTTCGTTCTCGTTCTTTTCATCTCCACAAGATCTATTCCCGGAATGTTTTTCAGTATCTCTCTCGGGGAATCGTAAACATTGTTGTAACGACCTATATAGCAGGAATCGTGGTAAGTTATTTTTTCGTCAATACTCGCGTCGGGGTTAAGCTTCCCCTGATTTATAAGTTCGAGGAGAAAATCGCTGTGGTGAACAACTTCGTACCGTCCTCCGAACTGAGGGTATTCGTTTTTAATAGTGTTAAAGCAGTGAGGACAATTGGCGAGAATTTTCTTCACTTTCATTTCGTTCATGGTTTCAATGTTCGCCGCGGCGAGCATCTGGTACAAGGCCTCTTCCCCAAGTCTTCTCGCCGGATCTCCTGTGCAGGTTTCCGAAGGACCCATTACGGCGAAATTAACCCCGGCGATTTTCAAAAGAGTGACTATGGCTTTTGAGACTTCCTGCCCTCTGGGATCGTAGCCTCCGAAACAGCCCGTCCAGTAAATCACGTCGAATTCGCTTGCGTCCGTCGCGGTATCGCCCAATATGGGAATATCCATATCGCGAAGCCAGCTTCCGCGGTCCGCCTCCGGAAAACCCCAGGGGTTTCCGTTGTTTTGAAGCTTCTGCAGGGTTCTGGTGGCCGTCCCGCTAAGTTTGCCTTCCAGGGTTAGAAATCTTCTCATATCCATTATCTTGCCCATCTGATCGATGAAAAGAGGGCACTGCTCCACGCAGGCGTTGCATGTCGTACATGCCCAAAGCTCTTCGGGAGTAACCCACTCCGTATCCGGCAGGTCCGGCTGCTCCTCCGGCGGTTTTCCGTTCAGTATTTCCTTTCCCTCGCTTGAAACGTAATGGCGAAGCTTCACCACCACGTCTCTCGGAGAGAGAACTTTCTCCGTGTTCCAGGCGGGGCAGTTGTCGGTACATCTGCCGCACTCCGTGCAGGTATAGGAATCAAGTATGTCCTTCCAGCTGAAATCCCCTATCTTCGAAGAGCCGAAATGATCCAGGTCCTCGGGGATTTCTTCGAAATCCAGTTTCGGGAGCTGTCCGCGAGGATTTAAATTTTGAAAAAAAACATTCAGAACCGCGGTCAGAACATGGCTGTGTTTGGAGTAGGGTAGGTAATTCAAAAACGCAAGGACGATAAGAACGTGAAACCACCAGAAAAATTCTTTCCAAAAGAAAGCGCTTTCCGAACTCATGCCTTCGTAAAGCGAGGAAAAGGCGTCCGAAACGGGAAGCATCGCCGGATTGGCTTCGGCAAGAGCTATCCTCGCTCCCATGGTGAGAAAAGCGGTTATCATAAGTCCGAAGATAAGCCCCAGTATCACCACCGCGTCCGGTCCGTTAACTTCTCTTTTTCTGCCGATGGTGAGTCTGTTTATTATGCCCATGGCTATTGCGACCAAAACCAGGGCCTGCACTATGTCGAGAACAAGCTCGTAGATTTCCCCCGCGATACCGGGGAAAAAATGAAACCCGGGAATTACGCCGCTTATCAGTATCTCGACCGTTCCCAGCGTTATTATCAAAAAACCCCAAAAAATCATCGCGTGCTCCACCCCGGCGAAACGGTACTTGAAAAGCCTCTTCTGCCCGAACACGTAGACTAGAACCTTCTTTATTCTCAAGGGAATTTGGTCAAATCTGTTGTCTTCCTTTTTACCCAAGGTCACGAGTCTGAAAAGAAGACGAATGTTGTAGGCGAAAAACCCGAAGGCGCCCACAAGAAGCAAAAGCATTATCGCGGATTTGGCAGTCATAACGTTCCTCCGAAAGTAAAGGGGAAAAGCTTTATAAATATATTGAATCGCAGAGGCTTAAGTCAAGCCGCCTGTTAAACTGGAATCGGAAAAAGAGCTATTGGGGGACTAAAACAAGACCTGACCCTAAAAATCCGGTCTTTTCGAAAGAACGGTCTTCATGTATCTTTAAGCGAAATGAAGCTTGTTTTCTACTACGACTACATCTGTCCCTTCTGTTCTTTGGCCACGGACAGAATTTTAAACCTGGCGGAAGAATTCAGTCTGGAAATCCAATGGACGGGTGTGGAAATTCACCCCCGCTACCCGGCGGAGGGAAAAAAGCGGCGGAAAACGGAAAAAACCGTCCGCGTAACGGAAATTCTTCAAAACCTGGCCGCCGACACCGGTTCGGAAACAAAGCTTCCGGGCTTCGTAACGAATTCAAGGCTTTGTCTTGAAGCCGCTGAATTTGCGAAGGAAAAAAACAGGTTTCTCGAGTTTCACAAAGCCTGCTACGAAGCCTACTTCGGGAAAGGAAAAAACATAGGGCTTTTAGAAACCGTAATCGAGATAGCTTGTGAATCTGGTCTTTGCCCGAGCGAACTTCGCGAAGCTTTAGAGAAAAAAACTTTTTCGCCGAAAATAGAAAAAAACATGGAAAGCGCCGCGAAAAACATGGTCTTCGGAGTCCCGACCCTTTACCTCGGAACTCTAAGAATACACGGAATTCAGTCGGCCGAATCGTACCGTAAACTGATAACAAAGCAGCTTGCGCGCAAACGGACGACGCACTGAGCCTCCCGAACTTAACGATAAAAGGGGAGTCCGCAAATCATTTTTCCACCCGCAAACGGACTTCGCTTATCGTCTTCGCGGTTGAAGAGACCACGGTAAACGTTTTCTTTCCGAAAACGATCACGGTTCCCGCATTCGGAATTGAACCGCATCTATAAAGAAGAAATCCTCCCAGGGTTTCGTAATCTTCCCCCTCGGGAATGGCGAGTCCCAAACCATCGTTTATACGTCCTATTTCAACCGTCGGGTCTATCAGATACTGTCCGTCGCCAAGCTTTCTCCAGGGTGTTTTTCCAGTGTCGTATTCATCCTCTATCTCTCCCACCACTTCTTCGATTATATCTTCCAAAGTCACAATTCCGACCGACCCTCCGTACTCGTCAACCACCACGGCCATCTCCGCGGGTCCTCCTTTCATTTCGTTCATAAGTTCGTTTACGGGTTTTGACTCCGGAACGTAAAAAGGAGCGACGGCGTATCGTTCGACGCTTTGATCGAGATCGCGTTGCCCGAGGACGTAAAAGGAATTTAATATGCCGGTGATATTGTCGACTCTGTCGCTGAAAATCGGGATTCTGGAATGACCTTTTTCCGTTATCAGCCTTTTTATGTCTCGAAGAGTGGATTTTCTTTCAAGAGCGTCAACCTTCACAAGCGGAATCATTATTTCCCCGACGGTAGTTTCGGAATATCCGAAGATTCTGCGAAGAACCCGTCTTTTGTAATCCTCGCTCGGTTTTCCCTCATCCTCTTCCATCACGCCTTCGAGTTCTTCACGGGTTATGGACCTTCCCTTTTTGCCCGAGCGGTTCAAAATCTCGTTTGTGAAAAGATTTACGAAGAAAAGCACCGGATAGAAAAGCCTTGAGAAAAACCAAAGCGGATAGATAGCCCAGAGAATCACCGAGTCGCGGCGGCTTTCAAAGACCGCCTTGGGAACCACCTGACCGAAAATGACTATAAGCGGAGACAGAATCGCTACAGTGTAGAGGCCGCTTCTTTCCCCGAAAATTTCTTCGAAGTAAAAAGTAAGCAGAAGCGTGTTTATTATAAGAGAAAGGTTAACCCCTATCAAAGTGGTTCCGATAAAAGTCTCGATTCTATCGTAAGCGCGCAGAACCGCAGCCGCCGAAGCCGAACCGTCCTCGGCGAAAGCTCTCATCTTTATTTTGTCGCAAGATATAAGAGCTATTTCCGACCCGGCGAAAAACGCCTGCATCGCCAAAAGCAAAAGAACCGAAAGTACGACGAATTCAACCGCCATTTTCCCGCTCCTTCGGATCAGCCTCTATCTTTATCTCCGAAATTCTTTTCCCCTCTTTTTTCTCCACGGTGAAAGACAATCCTCCGTATCCGATTTTTTCTCCTTCTTCGGGCAATCTTCCGAAAAGATCGAAAACAAAGCCGCCCATGGTCTCGTTTTCTTTTACAATCGGTATCTCCGCTTTTTCAGGCAGCTGTTTGGGATCGGCGATTTCTCCTGAGTTAGCGATTGAGGAAAGGTAGTTATCATTAAATTCCTCTATTCTCATCGCGCCGGGAATCGTAACCGCGCCACCCCGGAGAGGAGCGGGAACGTTTTTTTTAAGCACGGATCTTTCGTCTTCTATATCGCCGAATAGCTCCTCCAGTATATCCTCCATGGTGACAAGCCCGTCGAACCTGCCGTATTCCTCCACAACTATCGCTATATGTATTCGATTTCTCTGAAATTCCCGAAGAAGTGCCCCGGCGGGTTTTGAGCGCGGAATGAAATACGGAGTCCTCAGGCATTCTCGCACGCAAGCGGAGGGACTTTTGCCGACGAACTCCCACTTAAGAAGATCTTTGCCGTAGAGAACTCCGACTATATTATTCTTCTCATTTTCGTAAACGGGTATGCGCGAGTGCCCCATCTTTTGAACTTGTCCGATGGCGGTTTCGATTTCAATATCGCTCGACAGGGTAAAGCAATCGACCGCAGGAGTCATTATTTTTTGCGCCGGAAGATCTTCAAGCTTAAAAAAACCATCGGCCAGATATTTTTCAACCTCGTTAACCACCCCCTCGTCCCTCCCCATATCCACGAGAATTTCAAGTTCCTCGGACGAGATGCTTCTCTCCTTGCCGAGTAAAGATGTGGCATTTACCCCGAACGCCTTTGTGAAAACGCCGGAAACAATCATGATCGCCCACCTTAGAGGGGTTACGGCGACATGAAAAAAATAAAGAGGCAACGCGACTATCTTCGAGATGGTTCTCGGGAATTTAACGCCGGCGGTTTTCGGAACTATTTCCCCGAACACAAGAAGCGTCGGAGACGCTATTGCAAGAGAGATAAGCGCGACGGACTGCTCCGAAGAACCTTCAAGATGTCGAGCCACCGTGAGACCTATAACGCTTGAGTAAGCTATATTGAAAACTTCATCCGCCAGCAAAATAGTCGCTATAAGCTTGTGAGAATCCGAAAGAAGTTTCTCTATCGCCAGGGAAACGCCGCCGCGTCGCTTCGATATGCTCTCCTTTTGGGGACGGCTTAGGGAAAAAAGCGCCCCTTCGCTGAAGCAGAAAAAAGCGGAGCAAAAAAGAAGTAAAAGAATTAGAATAAAATTTTCGCCCAAGAAAACATCTCCACGCGGCTTAATCAGCCGAAATGTTCAAACCCGCCGTTGCGGTAAAAAACTTCTTCCCTCTCGGAGTTTATAAATCTGATTCCACGCCGCGAGGTAACAGAACCGATTTTAGAAATAGCGACTCCGCAAAGGCGGGAAACTTCTTCTACGGCCGAGAAGTTCTCGGCCGCGGAAGTGAAAAGAAGCTCGTAGTCTTCCCCTCCCGAAACGGCGAAAATATAAGGATCTTCGCAGAACCGTCCGGAAAGAGAGAGAAAATCTTCAGAAAGAGGAATATGCGCAAGCCCTACCTCGGCTCCCAGTCCCTGATCCGAGGTAAGTTTTTCAAGATCGCGGAAAAGACCGTCGCTTACGTCTATCATTGAAGAGGCAAGACGCCTTTGCCCGAGCATCCTGCCCGCGGCAAGCCGGGGAGTCGGGTCGAGATGTCTTGAAATCATCTTCTCATATTCTCCGCTTTCGCCGCCGCCGGATAGAGCCGCAAGCCCCAAAGAAGAATCTCCCAGCGTTCCGGTAACGTATATATCGTCTCCGCACGCCGCTCCATTTCGAAGCACGATGCTTTCTCTTTCGACCTCTCCGAGTACCGTCATATTTATAAAAATCGTCTCGGATCCAGAGAGATTTCCTCCCACGACGGAAATTTCAAACTTCGCGCAGGCATCCGCCACTCCTTCCGACAGATTTTCTATGAATTCCCTGGAAATTCCGCCTCGGCAACCGACGGAACAAAGAAGATATCTGGGTACCGCCCCCATAGCCCCTATGTCGCTTGCGGAAACGCAGACGGCTTTGCTGCCGATCTGTCGCGGGGTTGAGTTTCGCATGCGGAAGTGAACGTCTTCAACCAGAGTATCCGTGGAAGCGACAAGACAACTGCGCCGCGATAGCTCCATAACGGCCGAATCATCCCCTATCCCGATCAGAACTCCGCCGCAAGTGGTCTTGAATTTGTCAGCCAAGAATTTCAAGGCTTCTGTTTCACCCATTTCCACTTGAAAGTGTATTGTAAACCTCTTTAACTGTCAATCTGAAAGCGGGAGTGGCGAGCGGAAAGACAGATGAAAATTGGGTTAGAAACACTAGTGGAGATCAGTCGATTTGAAGATAAGAAGCGATATCCGAATGATTATCTATAATAAAGGAATTGCTCTCGATCATGGTCCCTTTGGCGCGTTCAAAATCGGAAAGAGCGATTCTGTAGCCCGCAAATGCGCTTATGCCGGCCGATTCGGCGCTGATAAGATCTCTTTGCGCTTCGAGAATTTCTCTTGTGGTGGAAAGTCCCGCCTTGAACTTTTCTTCTTCGTTTAACAGCACTTCCCTCGCAAGCTCCACGGAAAGATAGGCGGCTTGCATTCTCTTAAGACTGCTTTCAATCTCTCTTATAGAGTTTCTCACTTCGAGGCGAATCATATCCTTTTGCTTCCGGTAGTTCACAATGCTTCGATTGTGTTCCGCGCGAGCTTTGGCGTAAGCTCCGCTTGAAGTTCTTCCGAAAATCGGAACGCTCAGCACTCCGGTTACGCTCCAGCTCGGAAAATCACGGTCGCGGATGCTGTCATAGGCGTTGGACGAACCGGAAAACGGCGGAGAAATTCCCTGAGAAGGGTCGGAATTTCCGAAAATGATTCTGTCGGGATTTTCGGACCCTCCAACGCCAATGTATTCAAGACTCGCTTCCACCGACAACCTGGGAAGTCTCTGACGGGAGTAAAATCCGCTTAAGGCCTTGGTTTTTTCAATTTCGCTTCGCGCGCGAAGAAGCTCCGGCCTTTTCTCAAAAGCCGTGGCCACCGCATCTGACTCTTTGAAATCTTCTTCCTGTATTTCCGACATTGAAGTCGCCGTCTCAAGCAGTTCAAGAGGTTCTTCAAGGGGAAGGGAAAGATTATTTTTAAGAATGTCTTTTGACATATTGAGAGCGTTTTCCGAATTTATCAGTCTAACTTTTCTCGCCGCGGTCTCGGCTTTCGCCTGGGTCAGGGCGACTCTGGGAAGAACGCCCGCCTCGACTTTTATGCCGGTTCTTTCTTCAAGATCTCGGGCCAGTTCGTAAGCTTTTTTTTCAAGCTCGTGGTTATGCGTGGCCGCGATGACACTCCAGTAATCTCTCTCAAGTGAAAAAAGCGTCTTTGAAACCATGCGTCTGAATTCATGCACGGATATGTCCCGATTTTTTTTCGAAATCACAACCGACACTCTGTTTGAAGAAATATCGAAGCCGCGCAGAAGTTCCTGACCCACGCTGAACCCGAGGCTCGCTTCCCACAACGGATTCAGGGACTCGACAGGACTGCTGGTTTCAGTTTTAGACACCTCGAGATCGTAAAGTCTGTAAAAGGTTCCGGTGGGAAGTCTTCCCGAAAGTTCGCTCCCAAAAGAAAATTTGTTCGCGGTTATTATCCCGGTTTCTATAAAAGCGCTAGCGGTGGGAGTCTTCGCGTCGATGTAAGAAGTTCCGAAACTTAACTCCGGATCGTAAACGCCCTTTTTGCTTTTAAGTTCCCCGCGAGCCGCATCGACTCCCAGCATCCAGACACGCACATCGTGATTTTTCTCAAGCACAATTATCTTTGCTTGCGCCAAGGTAAGCTGGACCCCCCAGCTTTGACAGGCAAAAAGAAATATCAGAAGAAAAACCGGAGAAATTTTAAACAGCTTTAACATTTTAATTTTCCCGTCGCGGAAAAACGGATAACCGCTCTTTGAGTTTCAACCTGCGCTCTTAATAGATTTCCTCGAATCGCCCGATAGAAATTTACTGGAAAACAGGCAAAAAACTAATCGGAATCCGGAAAGTTGCCCTCCGTCCCGATTAAAAAAGCAAAAAAAAAGCGGGCTACCTTTGTTAGGAAGCCCGCTTCATTCAAGCTTTGTGAGCTTTAATTTTGTTTTTATTTCACAAACTGATCAATGTAAAGCATCAGTCTTGTCTGAAGAGCCCAAATGGTATCATCGGCCTCTGAACCAGCTGTACCTCCATTGGCGGCTCCATGCGCTTCTATAAGATCAGTAAGACCGTCTCCGGCAATCACAACGCTACCTATGAAGTCAAGGTTGGCTCCCGGATGAAGAGTCCAGCTAAGGGTTCCTTCAATCTCGGTTCCGAGATATTTCTCAACCTCGGTAGCACCAATACCCGAACCAAAAGTTCCACTATCAAAAGCCGAAACCGCGTTCGTCTGGTCGTTCCAAGCAAACAGAACCTGCGGAGTAAACGCCAAGTTGTCGGAAAGCGTCATGTTCGCATACGCCTTTGCATATATGGCGTTTATAACGCTTCCTTCTATGTTGTAAATAGTCGGAATGACGTGTTTAAAGAGAAGGTTGTCAACGTTGTAAGCCGCACTGAATGGAAGAGCGTTACCTTCAATTTCTGTGCCTGTGGAACCGTCGTCACCCTGCGCCCATCCGCCTTCAATACCTATGCTGCTTACCTGAGCCATCATTGAAGGATAAAGCTCAAGTCGGGCCGCCATGTCGAAAGCGTACTCAAGGTCAAGCTCGCCGCCTCCAGGAGCATTCAGCTCGCCGCCTCCAAACATCTGAACTTCGTAGGTCAGGCTCCACATATCGGTTTTCAGGACAAGCAAACCGGCATACAGCGAAGTGCGGTCGACATCCCAGTCGTAAAGGTCATTATTAATCCCAGGACTGAAAATGTTGTTCTGATGCAGATAAGGGAATGCGTACCCCCCTACAGTAACGTTTACGTCTCCCACCTGCTGGTTATAGATACCAGCCGCGGCGAGTATGTCGTAACCGTTACCGCTTCCGGAAAACAGGTTCGTACCCTCAGTAAATACATCGGATACGAGAACCAGCGTAAAAGTTCCCTCTCCCGCGGGGAAGGACTTCAGCCAAAGAAGCCTGTCAACCACGAAACCGAGGTCGGAATGCGGATCGTGTCCACCATTCGCCAGGATTCCGAGACCCCAGTCGAAAGGCTGACGCCCGACTCTCACGAAACCGAGGTTATTGGGAAGTACTATGTCCGCATGAAGCATACGCACGTTAAAATATCCGAAATCATCGTCGAAAGTTTTAGCCCCCTGAAGAATCGCGCCCCTGAAGCGGTCGCTCGGACGAAGGTCGGACAGCACGACACTGTCATAATCTCCGAAAAATCCGCTGGTAGCACCGCCCCATACCATATTGCTCGCGACGTCAACCTGAGCCCTTACCGTAACCAAGTCGCTAAGAGCGAGCTGAGGGGTCAGCCTCAAGGTGGTGTCCACAAGAAAAATCTCGTCATCGGCATCGTCAGTACCCAACGCCTGAGCCTGCGCATCAGTCAATGTGTTAACAAAAGTCGCATTGTTGATGTAGCGAGCTCTCGTTCTCATGTAGCTCGGGAACCCGCCAAGCGATAAATCTATCGCGAAAGCCGGTATCGACATACCGAGAACGGCAAAAAACATAATAAGCCATCTGGCTAAAATCATCTCTCCTTACCTCCTGTAAAATTGTATTTCTAAAATAAACGACCGCATCCATTCTCCGAAAAGCCGAAAAATAAAACGCAATCAAATCTTTTTGTATATCTACGTTATAACTTTACTACAAAGCACGCCCGAATATCAAGCGTTTTTTACCTTTTAAAAAACCTCTTCTTTCTTTATACGCCCTTAACAATAAAGCAGACCAGACAACATGTCAAGGGGAATTTTTACGTAGCCGCCATAACAAACAATCCAAAATGAGAAAAAGGAGCCGGCATATCGCATATTTCAGTTTTTCGCTTCCTTAATGTCTTTTGCGTCTGCAAAACCGAAGCGCGGCGAAAGGAACAAGACCGAGCACCGGAGAAAAAACCAGCTGGAAAACCGCGCTTTTGCGAAAAGGTTCCCTCATCTCCATTATAAAAAAGTAAAGAGAAGCCGGATCTCCGAGAAAATTCTCCAAAAACATTGAGAAGCGGAAAACGTTTTCGGGTCCGAAGAAAAACAAAAACGCGGAAACCAAAAAGAAAATCGCAATTCCCGCCACGGTCAAGCTCGCCACCCTTCCCCAGACAAGAGAAAACGCGGCCTTTTTCGCTAAAGCGCCGCCGCAATACCCGGGTAGAACAACTATAAACATCAGGGTCGCCGCAAGACTTATTCCGAAACTGAAAAGAAAAACCAGACATTTTCCGAAAAAGTCACTAGAAGCGGTTCCGAAAGCCGGAATGATCTCGTACCATACCCCAAAAGCCAGGGGAAGAAGTAAAGCCAACAGAATCCCTTCGAGAAAACCGCTTCGGAATCCGGCGAGAAAAAATCCGAGCGTTCCCCGAAGAGTCAGAAAGTCGGAAGGTATTTCCTGGCCGGTGCTCTCAACCACGTAATACCTCTGTATCTCAGATATAGCGTCTATCAAATTTCCGGGCGAAGACGACGCCGGACGGGAATTTTTTGCGTCTCGGCTCATTTATTTATGTCTTCGACCGGAAAAAATCCCGAGAAGAATCCCGGATTTTTTCAGCCCGGGAAAATTTTTCGAAAAAACTAGTGGACATTTTTACAAAAAAGTAATACATTCTCTATAAAATGCAATACATAATGCAAAAAATGGACAAGCCAGAAATATGGAGAATCCCGGGGAGGCGAGCTTCGTGATAGGAATCGCGCGGAAAAAAGTTCGGGAGGTTCAACGGCGTGCGGGAGTCGAGATAGGTTCCGGGACCTCGCTTGACGGAGACGGAGAAACCGCGGCGGAGACGATACTGATTCCCGATGAAGACAGAGAGGGGCACATATTCACCATGGGGGCGACGCGAAGCGGAAAAACCCGCCTCGCCGAGTTTATGATAGAGCAGGACATAAAAGCCGGACGGAGCGTGCTTTGGATAGACCCCAAAGGGGACAACGAAATTTTCTCGAAGATAGTTCGCACGGCTAGAGAAACTGAAAGAGAAGACGAGCTTCTGTTTTTCTCTCCGGTTTTCCCCGAATACTCAATCAAAATAGATCCGCTCTCCCACTACTTTATGCCGGAAGAAGTGGTAAATCACGTCGTTTCGGGAATCAGAGTAAAAGAGGAGTTTTATTTCAACATAGCCTACGAAGTTACGCTGGCCGTTGTGCAAAGTCTCATTCTCATATCGAAATCTCTCGGCGAGCGCCCGGTTTTCACGTTTCGGAGAATAAAGGAAAACATAGGATACAAAGAGCTTGAGAATCTCCGCGCGCAGATAGCCGACATAGAAAGACCGGAAGCCGGGGAAGCGCTTTTAAACCTTGACCAGATACTTTCTTCTCCGCAAGACTATTTTTCCAAAGTCTCTTCAAGTCTCCGCACGGTTATAACCTCGCTCAGTTCTGGTTCCGTGGGAGAAATCATGGGAAAAGAACCGGTCAATCGTTTTATAGACAGACTCGAAGCGAAAAAGAGCGTGATAATGGTCGTGCAGACCGGCTCACTTCTCACCAGAAGGACATCGCATATAATGGCCCGGGTTCTGCTGTCGATGGTGCAAAGCTTCGTCGGCAGGGTTCTGAGCTCAAACAAAAAGATATATCCGCCGCTGGCGGTCCATGTTGACGAAGCCTCTAACGTTCTTTATTTCGGAATAGACGATCTTTTCAACAAGGCGGGCGGAGCTGGGGTATGGCTTCACATGCTGACCCAAAGCAAACAGGATCTCGTCGCGGAGCTCGGTCCCGCTTATTCCGGAAAAATTCTCGACAACTCCAACACGAAAATAGTTTTCCGCGTAAACGATCCGCAGACGGCGGGCTACGTCTCCCGCATGGGGGGAACCAGAAAAAGATTCTCTCCCGTCATGAGTATCGGTGGAACTTTAAGCGTAAGAGAAACGCAAGAGGATCGAATTCCTCCCGAGCGGTTCATGAGGCTTAAGAGAAGGGAATTTTACGCCTTCACTTTCGACGGTGTATACAGGGGAAGAACCGCCGATGTCGAGACCCTGGCCGAGATCGGCTTTCCCGAGATAAAAAACCGATGAAAAGGAGAAAACCCGAAGAAATGAAATACCTGCCCCAAATGGCGATCAGCTGGGAGGCTTTTTTCACCTTCACGCTTTGCTGCTTCACTCTGGGAGCCGGAGCCTGCGCTTTTGCGTTAAGGTATGTGAAAGAGAAAAAAGATTCGGACGAAGGATGTGTCACCATAGAATTTAAAAGCGCCGCGGGAGAGGGCGAAAGCGCAAAGGCGCGACTGCTCCCGGGCGAAGAAAAGAACACGCCTCCACCGACTATAGGAGAACTCGCCGAGGAACTTTGGCTTAGAAAAAAGCTCGAAACTCCCGGTCCCCTGCTTTCGGATTCGCGACCGTCCGACACACCCGGCTTCACAAACGCGAAAACCGAATCCTTCTGGAAGGAGGAAATTCTTCCGCATCGACGTCTTTTCACACATCTGAACGAACTTGCGGTAATTGAAAAAGTTCTGCTCGTCCTTGATCGCGAAGGACTCTGTTCAAGCGTGGTCGCCGGAGACGGAAAAAGCGTTTTCAACCCCACGGCGCGACGATTTTCCAAAGTCACTTTGCTCGATCATTCGCTTCGCGTCGCGTTGCGAATAAAGGAAATACACGACTCCGCATACACCGAGAAAATTCTCTACGGAAAGCACTTAATCGCCGCACTGGCCCACGACATAGGAAAAATAGAAAGGTTTCGCTCCCGAAGCGACTACGTTAAAGACGATCACGCCGCGGCTTCCGCCAGAGCGCTTCGGGGATGGATAATCGAGTGCGCGGGAGAAAAAAGAGCGGATGAATTTCGCCATGCCCTGGACGCCGTGAGAAACCACCACAGAAGAGCGGATGAAAATGAGGGAATATCGCGCAACCTCAAAAAGGCCGATGTGGCGGCGAGAGAAGAGGAATTTTCGGGAGAGAATAAAAAATCGCGGGCGGCGAGAAGTATTTCTGCTGAGAAAACTTCGGAACGGGGCAAGGCTCCCGAGTGGCTTTGCCAGAGCATCGGGCGAATACTGAACGACCGCATCGAGCCCGCAATCAATATTCCCGTCCTGGAGAAGGAACCCTTCGTGGTCGCTTTATCCGCGACAAACGGGATTGTCTACCTCGATCCTCACTATCTCCTCGAGCGGGTAAGAGAGCATATGGAGACCGAGCGGATAGCGGATCTTCTGTTCTTCGATCCCTCCCGTTCCGCGGAACTTGAAGCCAAGCTTACCGTAACAAACGCTCTCAAGGCGCGGGGCTGGGTGGAAGAAGTCGTGAAAGACGGCTATTACGCCGCTTTCTGGAACTACACGTATAAAGGCAAGAAGGCAAAAAAAGGAGGGTTCTGGATACCCGTCCTGGCGGAAGCTTTCGGCACCGGTCTCGCGGAGTTTGAAAAAAGAAAAAATCAAGACATGCGCCAGATCACTTCGATCAAACCCTGCGTGATGCGAGGAAGAAAGAAATGAACTAGACTCACCCGCGCGGTAGATGTCCGTAACGTACAAACTTTAAAGGAGATAAAAATCTGATGAACGAAAAATACGACGAAAAGAAAACCGTTACGGTGATTATAGACGAAGACGAATACAGACAGCTTGAATCCGGCGCGCGCAAGAGAAATCTCGAACCGGAAGAGTACCTGGAAATACTTGTGGAAACTGAATACGGACGCAGGAACTGGAGAGAAATCAGAAAGAAAGAAATTTCAATCTCGAAAGACCACTACGATCTTCTCCGCAAAGACGCCAGGAACAAAGATCTGACGGTCGGACAGAACGCCGGATTGATAATAGAATTCGAAGCCGACGAATTTCCGAAAAAATTCCTGCTTGAGGAAAAAGCCTTCTTCGGTGAAAACGGACGTTTCTCCAAAAAGCGGGATACCGACGACGAAGGCAAACGGAACGGAAGTTCCCTGCGAATTTTCGTCGGGGAAAAACGTCCTGTCGGTAAAAAAAGAAAATGGAAAGGCGGGAAAAGTTTTTCTTTTCTCCCGGAGAACTTATTCGGAATAAAAAGTAAATAAAACAACAAGAAAACGGACATATACCGCATTTCCTGACGAGCGGGGGTTTTAGCCCGCGGTCGGTAAAACGGATAGATGACAAGGAGGTTATCTCAGATGAAAAAATCCACGATGAATTTTTCCCCGGGCGGGGCGCTTGCTATCGGGATGGTTTTTCTCCTGGTGCTGCTTTTCTCCGACGCGGCTTTTGGAGGAACGACCGGAACGGAGTTTCAGAGCATATATACAAAGGTGAAAGGATGGTCGACCGGATACCTGGGAAGACTGCTGGCGCTCTGCACTTTCATAATAGGACTGGGAGCGTCCATCATGCGCCAGACGCTTTTCCCCGCTCTTACCGGAATAGGCGTGGCGCTCGTGGTGTCGCTGGGGCCGTCGCTAATAGAGGGAATAGCCACGGGGACATTTTAAATGAAAACGAGAATACCGAGATATATAGACGACCCTCCGCAGATATTCTGGTGGGAGATTGACGAGGTGGCGGTTTTCAGCGCGGCCTTTGTGATGGGAGCGCTCTCGGGCCACAGTCTCGCGGGACTCGGAGCGGGCTTTTTTCTCTCTTGGCTTCTGGAGCGCCTCAAATCGGGACGGGGAAGCGCGTTTCTGGCACATCTTGCCTACTGGCACGGAATTTCCGGAGTGCGCCCCGAAAGCCACAGGCAGAGGTTCTTCGAGTGATGCTTATAAGCAAATTCAGGGAAAGATGGCTTAATCTCGCCCGTGAAAACGGTATTTTGAAATTTGCCGTGGGAGCGCTTTGCGTTACCGTGGTGATTCAAAGCTGTCACATGAAAAAACTTTCCGAACGCACCACCGTTCACGTCCACGCGCCCGAGTACGTGCGGGAAGATTTTTCGCTCGGCGGAGGCGCACCGTCGCTTTCCTATACGGAGCAGTGGGCGCTCAGTCTTCTTCCGTTCGTGGCCGCTTTCACGCCCGATACCGTCGATTTTAACGTGAGACAGTTCCTGCTCTACGTTCACCCGGAGAGCTATCACGAAATCTCGGGGTTTCTGCTCGAAAAATCAAAGGAGATAAAGTCAGGCGGAGCGGCGCAGGCGTTTTTCCCGAAAACCGTGACCGTTTCCGCAGACGGCCGAACCGTTTTTGTGACGGGGAGACAAACGAGAGTGGTGGGAAACGTCGTCACGGAAGACAGAGAGATAAGCTATCGGCTCGGTTTCGAACTGGGTGCGAAAAACCGTCCGCTCGTAATCGAAATTACGGAGGAAGGAAATGAAAGCTGATTTCCCGACGCGGCGCGCAATCCCGTTTCTGATTTTTTTCCTGTTTACGGTCTCCGCGGGAGCGTTCACGCTGGACCTAGGAAAAACCGGGGAGACGGAACCGGTCTCCGTAGAAATATCCGCGACCGACACGAACCGAATAGAGTTTCCGGAAACGGTGATAAACGCCTTCAGTTCGAAAGAAGCTCTGGATGTGAAAATAGTCGGACGCTCGGTGCTTTTGAGAACCCGGGAACCCGCAGAACTCATAATTCTGACCGAAAAAAGAAGAGTGACTTTACTGCTGGTTCCCGGGGAACTGCCTTCCCGGACAATCATAGTTAAAACGGACGATCCGAAACCGCACGACTCGCCCGGGGAAAAAGCGTCAAAACTGCTTCCGAGCTCCTATGAAAAAACTCTGATCGACCTGACAGCTTCTCTCGCGTCTCAAGAGAATCCGCCCGACAAAGTTTCGGGGGAAAGATTTTCGGGTTCTCTTTTTCTTTCGTCCGGAGCGACCGAAGAGTACGGAGGGTTTTCCGCCTCGGAATACGTTTTGGAAAACAGGGGGAAAAAGACCGTGCGCGTATCGGAAAACATGTTTTTTAAAAATCCCGAAACCGTGGCCGTCGGGATAGAAAAAATCGAACTTTCGCCGGGGGAGACTTGCCGGATATTCATCGTGACCGGGGAGGATGCGGAACCGTGATCGGAAGCTTTATAAAAATTTACGCCGAAAGAAAAAGGCAGATTAGAGCGATCGCGCTCATTATTCTCGGATTCGCGACGATTGCGGTTCTGCTCGTGTTTTTCGGCGGAGAAAGAAAAAACCTTGTCGGAGAAAAAGAAACCAGGGGAAACATAAAGATACTGAGAGGAGTGGATCTCGCCCGGGAAAAATGGCGAATCGAAGGGGAAAAACGCCTTGCCAGAATAGAGATCGAGCAAAAAGAGATAAAAAAAGAGATTGAATCCATATCCGATGCCATCGAAATCCTGGGAGAAAACGATAAAACGGAAGAATATCCGTATCCGCCTTACGAGTCCCTGCGGGAAATCCCCGAGGTGGAAGATTTTTCCCCTGAATTTTCGGAAACCTCTCCAGACACAACGGATGCCTCCTTACCCCCGTCTCCGGAGAAAAAAAGCTCTATCAGAGTTTTCACCCCTCTCGGAGGCGGGGAGGAGCCCGACGCGGACGGCGGGACGCTTCTAAACTGGATTCCTTCGGGAAGTTTCGTTCCCGGAGTGCTTCTAAGCGGTCTCGACGCGCCGACCGGAACTTCGGCTTCCAGAAACCCTCATCCCGTGCTGATACACTTGAGCGATACCTCGAGACTTGCGAACTCAAGGCGCATGGACATTGCCCGCTGCCGGGTCACGGGAGCCGCCTACGGGCAACTTTCAAGCGAACGCGCCTACGTCAGACTTGAGAGGCTCGCCTGCGTTTTGCGCTCAGGCGACATCGTGGATGTGGAAATAAAAGGATACGTGGCCGGGGAAGACGGAAAGACCGGAATAAGGGGAAGGGTTGTGTCTAAGCAGGGAAAGATACTGTCTCGCGGTATCCTCGCCGGGTTCGCTTCGGGTTTTGGCGAAGCCGTGGAAACCGCGAATTCCGCATCCGGCGTCGTTACGGGCGGAACATTCACCTTCAGTTCCCGAAGCTCGGGAGATATTGCGAAAACGGGAATCGGAGGAGGTGCGGGAGAAGCCGGAAGACTTCTGGCCGAATACTATCTGAAACTCGCGGAGGAGGTATTTCCGGTAATAGAAATAGATGCCGGGAGGAAAGTGGACGTGATCGTTACCGAAGGAGCGGAGCTTGCGTCGAGAAAAACCTCTTATTCGGAGTTTCGGGAGGAAAAATGAGAAAACTTTCCGCAATTCTCGCGCTTTCGGTTTTTTTCGCAGCTTCATGCGCCGGCGGACCGGCGCGCTACGGATGCCCGGCAATTGAGGGAAGTTTATGCAAAAGCGTTTCGGAAATTTACCGCGAGGAAATCCCGAAAACGCAACGCCTCCCTCTCTCCTCTCCGAAACCGTCTGAGAAAATCGAACGGAAAGTCGACCAAAGCGGATCTTCGGCAATGACCGTTTTTTCGCGAAAAGAAAGTTTCAGAAATCGGACGGGGGCGAAAAAGCGCGAATACGGAACCGCGAAAGAAAAAACTTCCGCACCCGTTTACAGGCCTCCCGAAGTGATTCGCCTGTGGATAGCACCCTGGCAGGATTCCTTCGGGGTTTTTCACTCCGAAAAACACGTGTACATGATTATCGAAAACGGCGGATGGACAATCGACGGGGAAGCCGTCCCTCTTTTCCCTCGGAGCCGGAAGAATTTCGGCGACATAAAACTAAAGGGAGCCGCGAGGACGCCCCGATGAGTGTCGCGATAAGAAAGCTTCGGGAACTTGCGGAGAGAAATTCCCTTTCGGATTATCTTCCCTATGTGGCTTACGAGGACGGAGCGTATCTGCTGTCGGACGCCTCTCTGGGTTTTATCTGGGAAATAAATCCGCTTCTTTTCGCGGGCGAGGACACGAAAAGAATTCTCGGGGGAGTGCTTGGCGGAAGAACCCTTCCGCCGGGAACCTCGGTCAAGTTCCATGTGTTCGCCTCCGAGCTCGTGTCTCCGTTTTTTGCGGACTCGGAGAATCTTAAAAGCGGTATCTTTCGCGAAATCGCGATCGAGAGAAAACGTCTTTACACGCGGGACATGCGGGCGAGAACTGGCGTTCCGGCAAGAGATTTCCGGTTTCTGGTCTCGGTGAAAATACCGCACGGATTCGGAAAGAAGAACGTGTCGGAGAAAATCTGGGGAAAATACTCGGAAACCGCCCGCAAGCTTGCGGGAAACGTAAACGGGGTTTTAAGTTCCGCGCAACTCCATCCCCGCGTTTTCACTCCCGCGCAGCTGATTCTCATTCTGCGGGAAATCTTAAATCCCGACGGTCGCTGGTACGACGACCCGCACTATCTTGAGCGTCCCACGGGTCCCTACAACCAAAACCGCGAAATAAAAGACCAGATAATAGACAGAGAAACCCGGATAGAGGTGCTTGCGGGCGAAATATCCGTCGGCGACGCCCGGATTCGGGGATACTCCCCCGCTTTCATGCCCGAATATTTCTCCCTCGACGAGTTTCACGAACTTCTGGGAGACCCGCTTCGCGGACTCTCGCAGGTGCCCGCCTACTTTTTCCTCCAGGCGGGATTCATGATTCCCGAAAGGAAGAAAGTCTCCGAGGTGCGTGCAAAAGCGGTGATTGTAAAGCAGCAGAGTTTCGGACTCGTGACCAGATTCATACCAAGGCTCAGAAAAAAAGCCGAGAATTTCGATTTTCTGACAAGCGCTCTGGAGGATGAGGACCTCGTCTCGGGGTTTTTGAGTCTTTTCCTGAAAACCCGAACCGAGGAAGAGGCGGAAACGGCAAAAGAGATGGTTACGGGAATATGGAGAGCCAGAAACTTCGACTTGAGGGAGGAAAAATACATACTCCTGCCCTTTTTTCTCGAAAGTCTGCCGCTTGGAGGCGAATCCTCGCTTGCCAAACTGCTTCGCCGAAGCTCTACCATGCAAATTTCCGCCGGATCTTCCCTGGTTCCCGTGATGTCTGACTGGAAGGGAACCGGAGACGGTCCGCTTACCTTTATATCCAGACGGGGGCAGGTAATGAAAATCGATCTTTTCAGCTCGCCCTCGAATTACAACTGCACCGTTTTCGCTCAATCGGGTTCGGGAAAATCCTTTCTGACCTCGGACATTATCACCGGATACCTGTCGCTCGGAGCTCAGGTGTTCGTAATAGATGTCGGACGGTCCTACGAGAAGCTTTGCGGTCTTGCGGGCGGGAAATTCATCGTATTCGACGAAAAAAGCGAAATTTCCCTCAACCCGTTCCCGAAAATAACGGACATAAACGAAGATATGGAACTCCTGAAACCGCTTTTCGCTCAGATGTGCTCTCCGACGCAAAAAATGGGTGACCTGAAAAAATCCCTTCTGGAAGAAGCGATCAAAAAAGCCTGGGGGGAAAACGGGCGGGAGGCGGGTATAGACGATGTCGTCCGTGCGCTTTCGGAAATTCCGGATACCCGCGGGAGAGGAGAAGACCTCGCTCACATGCTGTACGCATATTCCTCCAAGGGACAGTACAGCAGATTTTTCGAGGGACGTTCGGGTCTGTCTTTCAAAAGCGATCTGAACGTGCTTGAACTCGAGGAATTAAACGCCAAGCCGGATCTTCAGACGGTGGTGGTCCTGATGATCATATGGCACATAGAAAAAGAAATGTATCGAGGAAACAGAGAGAGGCGAAAACTCGCGATAATAGACGAAGCGTGGGATCTTCTGGGCGGCGGGTTTTCCGGAGAATTTATAGCGCACGGATACCGCAGGGCGCGGAAGTACAACGGAGCCTTCGTTTCCGTAACGCAGAGTCTGCTTGATTTTTACAGAGCCGGCGACTTGGGAGAGTCGGTGCTTGAAAACTCCGCGTGGATGTTCATGCTGCGCCAGAGAGGAGAAAGCGTGGAAGAGATACGCAAGGGAGGAAAGCTGCTTCTCGGAGACTATTTCTCTTCCCTGGTTTCCACTCTTTCCACGCGTCCCGGAGAGTTTTCCGAGGTGTTCATCCGAAACGGAGAGCGCGGAATGGGACTTGGAAGACTGATAGTAGATTCTTTTTCCTACTGGGCGTACACAACGAACCCCGACGAGGTATCTCTTCTAAACGGTTTTATATCGCAGGGAATGGAGATTGGCGAAGCCATAGAACGATGCGTCGAGGTTTCGGAGGAAAGATGAAAAAAACCGGCGTTCTGACTGTTTTATTTATTTGCGCGCTCCTTCCCGTTTTCACGGGAGCTTGTCGCGTAGAGGAAAAGCCGCGGGAAAAAGTGGTTTTCATAGACCTTGAGACCGTTATCGCCGAAGAGAAAAAAAGAATATTCTCTTTGGTGCTCCGCGGGGAAATCTCCCGCGAGGAGGCGGAGAATCGGGTCGGCCGGTTTTTCGTCCGCTTCGGAGACGTTTTGAGCGATTACGTGGAGAAAGGCTATCTGGTTCTCGACTCGAAAGCGGTTCTGGGCGGCGGGCGGGACGCGACGGAAGAAATACTAAACAGGCTTTCGTCACGACAAGAGAAAGATGAGTGAATTTCCGGTTGGCCTCGGGAGATTTTCGGGAGCGGTTTTAGTTTTCTGCCTTTGCCTGGCGCTTTCGGGAGCTTATTTTTCGGGACTTCGGATTTCCGTCAATACCTCGGGATCTCTCCCTTTTCGGGTTTTTCTCACTCTTCGCGGAGCGGATATTTCCTGCGGCAGGGAAAGCATAGGGCTTTTTCGGCTCAACGTGAGAAATTCCTACTGGGACTACGGAGCGGTTTTCGCGAAGAGGTTTGTCGGCTGTCCGGGAGACATGCTGAAAACGGAAGGAAACGAATTTTATCTGAACGGCGAAAAAATCGCGACCGCCGCCGGAAAAGATTCCAAGGGAGTCGATGTCGGGAATTTTAAGTTCAACGGAGAAATTCCCGCAAACAGTTATTTCGTTCTGGGGGACGGAGAAAGAAGCTACGATTCAAGGTACTGGGGTTTTGTGAACAAGTCATGGATAATCGGACGTGCTTTGCCGCTTTTTTAGTGCTGTTTTTTGTTACGCATACCTCGCCTGGGAATTCGGAACTTAATGGAAAGGATCTCGGGGTCTACGGAAAGCTCTACAAAATAGAGGAAGAAGATATTGTTTCGTACATAAAGGGAAAAGCGAAGAAAATCGATATGCAAGCGCTTCGAGAAAAAACAAATAGAAGCGTAAAAAAGTCGCTTCTCGAGCTTTCTTCGGTTTCTCTTGAAGTACCTACGGCACAGAAAGAACGCGTGCGTTACATAGATTCATCGGTAAAGGTGGCGAACCCAATATACGACCATACCGGGGAAATCATTTCTTTGGCCGGTGTCGTAAATCCTTTCGATTACGTATCGCTTTCGAAAAGCATACTGGTACTCAGAGAAGACCAGGTGGAAAAAGCACTTGAGAAAATAAGCGGAAATGTTGAGGGAAAGCTGATTCTGATACTGACAGACGGCAATGTTCAAAGAGTTTCCACACTTGTGGGCTGGACGGCATACAAGGCAAGCCCGCTAATCCTAAGGAGGCTTGGGGTTGAAAAAGTACCGTCGCTTGTAAATCAAAAAGACCGCAAACTCGAAGTGAAAGAAATAGTCATTAAATAGCTTAGTGGAAGTTTTTTTTGTTATATTGTGTTAATTTGTCTGGTAGAGAACTAGGTTTGCGTTACTGTCACTAACACCGTGTGCAAAGCAAAAAATTGACACTATGAACAAAATTACGGAAATTGTTAATGCATCTGCTGGAAAGTAACTACCGTACAAGAAAACAACCTATGACGAGACAGTTACAGTTCCCTGAATCCGAAAAAGCCTCAATAAACACTGTTGCAACAATTTCTCCCGCAACGAAAACTTACAAAATAGGAGAACTGTTTGCTGGAGCAGGAGGTATGGCCTTGGGTGCAGAGAGGGCTAGGATAAAAAGAAACGGTTTTGTTCACGTATGGGCAACCGACAAGGATAAAGACGCTTGCCAAACTTTCAAAAACAATTTATCCATAGACAACGACAAAGTAATTTGTTCTCCTGTAGAAAAGCTGAATTTTAATAAGTTGTCCCATATTGATGGTCTGATTTTTGGCTTTCCATGTAATGATTTTAGTGTTGTAGGTGACAGAGACGGCATATCTGGACGGTATGGTGGATTGTATCGTTGGGGAGTGAAAGGTCTGAAAACATTACGTCCGTCTTTTTTCGTAGCCGAAAATGTTAGCGGATTAGCATCAAGTGGGGGAAAGCGCGACCTCAAGTTAATTCTCTCCGCATTTGAAGAAGAAGGATATGATATTTTCCCAAAAATGTATCGTTTTGAGGAATACGGAATTCCCCAAACACGGCACAGGTTAATTATTGTAGGTTTCCGTAAAGACCTTAATTTGACCTTTGTTCATCCAAAGTATAGAGGCAGGCCGGTAACCTGTTCAGAATCGTTGGCAAAAATACCGGCGGATGCTCCTAATCATAGACTCACCAAACAATCGGAGAAAGTGGTGGAACGCCTAAAACACATCAAGCCCGGAGAAAATGCTTTCACTGCAGATTTGCCCGAGCGGCTGAAGCTTAAACTTAGAAGCGGCGCCACTATAAGCCAAATATATAAGCGACTTAAACCAGATGCCCCGGCCTACACGGTAACAGGTTCTGGCGGAGGTGGAACTCATGTTTATCATTGGAAGGAACATCGTGCACTTACAAACAGAGAAAGAGCCAGACTTCAAACATTCCCCGATTCCTTTGTATTTGTTGGGGGAAAGGAGTCAGTGCGCAAACAGATCGGAATGGCCGTACCTCCGAAAGGAGGAAAAATTATTTTTCGGGCTGTTTTACGCACACTTCTGAATAACAATATCTCTCCATGCAGTTGTTAACAGAAAACCTTTTTCAGCAAGTATTAATAGAACCTGTAAAGCAATGCAGAGCAAATAAGATGCTTGCTGTAAGTGGTTATGCGACGTCAAGCATGGTTCACAAGCACACTGACTATCTCAGACAGGTCGATGGCCAGTCTTCGATAACCGTAATTGCAGGCATGGTGCCAAGGCAAGGTATAGACAAAGCACACCACAAACAATTTGTCAAACTCTCGCAAGAAGGAATTTTTGGTTCTAAGTTCTCATGTAAATATGTGGTTAGTGATAATCCTGTCCACGCTAAGGTTTTTATATGGATGCGGAATGAGAAACCTGTAGTTGCATTTGCTGGTTCAGCAAATTATACAATTACAGGATTCAGTGAGAATCAGAACGAAGCTGTAACTCGTGTGAACCCAGGCGAAGCTCTGGATTTTTATAATAAAACAATCGAACGGACAGTAGATTGCCTTGATCAAAAAATAGAAACTAAAGTTAGTATAAAAATTCCTCGGCGAAAAACCGAAAAAAAATTGCACCGTGAGAATAAAGACATCGATGCAGATTTCGTCACTTTGTCTTTACTAAATAGCCAAACGGGCAACACACCTACAAGAAGTGGATTGAACTGGGGAAAACGACCCGGTCGTAATCCCAATCAAGCCTACATTGCGGTACCTAGTCCCATCAGAAAGCGGAATTTTTTCCCAAAAAAAAGTGAACCATTCACTGTATTGACAGATGACGGTGAAAGTTTCATTTTCGTTGTTGCGCAAGATGGAGATAAAGCATTGCATACAACACAAGACAATAGCATTCTTGGAAAATATTTTCGCAACCGGCTAAAGATTAAATCTGGTGAGTTCGTTAAAAAAGAGCATTTGCTGAGCTACGGGCGTACGGACGTTACCTTCTTAAAAATAGATGATGAAACCTATTATATGGATTTTAGGGCAAGTTTCGAAAAATGACTGACTGTTTTTCACCCGAAAAGCGCAGTGAAAATATGCGATTAATTAGGTCTCGAGATACGGTTCCAGAGAAAAAAGTTCGTGCGGTTGCTCATCGACTAGGGTTACGCTTTCGTCTCCATAGAAGAGACTTGCCAGGAGTTCCGGATCTGCTTTTCCCCAGTAGAAAAATCGCCCTCTTTGTTCACGGATGTTTTTGGCACAGGCATGAAGGATGTCCAAAAACAACAATGCCGAAAACCAATAACGGTTACTGGAACAAAAAATTCGGGCGGAATGTGAAACGCGACAACGAAAACAAAAAAAAACTTGAAGAAAAAGGCTGGAAAGTTTTAGTTATTTGGGAATGCGAGACAACGTCTCAAGAAACTATACGGTCTTTTTTAGAAAGTCATTTCAGTATTCAAAGCAAGGGATAAAAACCCTGTGTTAGGTAGGATAGTTATTTTCTAGGGTTTAGAAAATTTGGGAATGATAAAATTGTATAAGAAAACCGCAAGTTATGAAATCTGAAGCCCTAAAGTTTAACATTCTGCTGGGATTTGTTTTGAGTCGTGGTTTCAAGTTTCTCTGCCCTGTCAAGTCGCGAAAATAAATGCGAAAGCAAACTCAATGCATCGAGACAATCCTTCTCCGTAAATAAACGGGAACCTCTCAAATCCTTTATCTCTTCGTGAGCCAAAGGATTTCTGCAACCGGAAACCACTCCCATTGACAAAAACTTTTGTCCTTCCTCTATGTTGTTTGTAGTATTTTCGGAGAAATCTTCCCCATTAATTTTTTTGAATCCTTTTGCTACTTGTAATACTTTATGATTATTATCTCTTTTTCCAAAAACTTTTCCCATCATGTCATATTCACTGGTAGTTTTACTGCCAGATTTTTCTCTTACCTCACCAACATATCTCTTCATAGCTTCTTGAAATGCTCTGTAATAATCCTTTTTCTCGTAATCTTCTCTCGAAGCTTCTCTTATTTGAGGGTGCAAATGTCTCCAATGATATTCTGGATACTCGGGCACAATTTCATGGAGCTGGACAATGGCCTCAGTTTTTTTGTCCGATGGCAACTCCGAATTCTCCAAACTTTTGACTATTATCTTTGTTCGCTTTCGCGTATCGTCCGGTAATTTTTCGAACCATGTGGGAATATTTATTCCCGTATTATCTTCAACAATTTTTGTTCTCTTTTTCCGCCAATTTCTTTCCAGCCAGTTGACTAGACCTCGCAAGTGCTTTCGAAGTTCTTGGATTTCTCCATGTTCCCAATTCAGAGATTGCCTGTTCGTCGTTATTACATCGTCTTTCAGATCGTCAATAAAATCAACCTCGAGCCACCCGGTTAAATAGTTGAAAAAAAAGCTCGACGCGCTTCCGTCCGAGAAAGATTCCGGCTGATTTACCATTTTTTTCCTAGAAAACAAAGTTATACCTCTCATATTGGTACCGAGCGGTACGGGTTTTTTCGCCGCAATCAAACATCCTTTGATTTCTTTTGTCCTGTAGTAGTCGCGGTCTTCGTAATCATCTGGGAGATCATCTGGGATTTTCCATTCGATTTCCTTTTCCAAAGAGGCATGTCTTCTTTCATTGGTAACGGGTATCGGATTATCCTTATTGTGTCTTATCTCGATTTTAAAGTTGCGGTCGACAATAAACATTTTAGAAAGGCTGTCCGCCAAGTCTTCTGGAGAAAAATCGCTTTTTCTCTGTATTCTCTTCAAGGTTATTGTCGTTCCCTGCTTAGTCGATTTACAACTTTTATCACGTTCTATAACTTTTGGTTCATACTCTTTTTGCTCTTTTTTGATATCTTCCCAGTTCATCTGGAAGATGTTTTCTTTTCCGTCTTTTTTTGTGGAAATCCGTATCTCATGAGCGATACCGAAAAACGACAATTTGCCCAATCCTTTTTTTCCGATGACTTTCCTTCCGTATTTTTGAGTAAGTTCTATTTCGTCGCGCTCTCGGCGATTTCTCCCGATTCTTAAAAACTTGTCGTTTATCTCGTCAAAAGACATCCCCTCGCCATCGTCTTCGACAATAATTTCTTTGTCTTCTGTCGAGTCATTCAAGATTAACGACACACGGTTCGCATCCGCATCGTACGCATTGGCTACAAGCTCCGCAAGCACGGGAGGCAAGGTTGAATACATTCGAACACCCAAATGTTCTATGGTGTTCGGGTCAAATGTCATTTTTAGTTTCTTTTCGGACATTCTGGGAATCAAATATTTTGGAAAGAGGAAATAATTTCCCTGCCGATCAATTCGGCGAAATACGGCGGAACCGCGTTCCCTATCATTTTCCCCACGGAAGTGTTTGCGGTAGAAACAAATTCGTAATTCTTCGGGAAAGTCTGTAAAGTTGCTCCCTCTCGCAAGGAAAGTCCTCTGTCTTCATCTGGATGAGCGAAACGACCGTTACTCACGCTGAAAAATTTCGTGGTGATTGTCGGAGCCGGTCTATCCCACCATATACGTCCGTAAGTATCGTGGAACTTTTTCTCGTCGGAATCGTAACAAGGAAGTCGATGTGTTTTTTTGCCTTGCCAAGCGGACCTGTCCCCGCCGTTTTTCCTGGTCATTCGCAATCGCTCCAGATTTTTTCCGCTCAATTTCGCCGAAGTATGCATAAAGCTCGTTTTGTCTTTTACACCGGCCCCGATCTTCGGAAAGCCGTTTTGCACACCGATCGCGTCTCTCACCGTCTTGGTTTCCCCGGTAGGCTCGGGAAGAGAAATTTTCGAAATCCGGGAAGCCATTAAAGTGAAACGTTTTCTCTTTTGCGGAATACCGTACAAAGACATATCCGTTATACCGCATGCTACTTCGTATCCCATAGACTTAAGAGTGTCTATAAACTTTCCCATCGGACTTCCGGGTCTTGAAGAAATCCCAGGTACATTTTCGACAACCACAAAACCCGGTTCGAAATATTCTATAAATCTTTGAAAATCCAGAACAAGATTTTTTGTTTCCTCGGATTTTTCTTTATTCGTCTGGATGATGCTCCAAAACTGACACGGCGCGCAACCGGCAAAAATCATACAATCGTCTTTCTTTTCGATTTTCAGGTCTCGTTCCAGTTCCTCAGGCGAATACTTCGAGATATCTTTTTCGAGAAAAACGGCGCCTTTATTGTTTTTTTCGAAAGTCTCTTTGCACGAAACATCGTTGTCGATTCCGGCCAAAACATCGATCCCGGCAATTCTCAAGCCGTACGTCAACCCTCCGGCTCCAGAAAAAAAATCAATGGCTTTCAATTCGCTCTTCTTCCTCATCGCGTCTCGAATACGACAGGGGGGACTTATATCGATTTACAATATCGTCCTATCGTTTTATCGTTTCAAAATCGAATTCGAAATCTTTTCTTTTCAAATTATGTTCCCAAATTCTTATCACTCTCCAACCCTTCTCTTCATAATATCTGTTCACCTCTTCGTCGCGTCGCTTGTTTCTTTCTATTTTATCTTTCCAAAATTCTGCTCTTGTCGTCGGTGGTCTATAATGCTTCTCACATCCGTGCCAAAAACACGAATCTATAAAAATCGCCGTTTTATATTTCGGCAGAACCACATCCGGCCTTCCGAAATATCTACCGGAATTTTTGAGATAACGAAAACCGCGTTTCCAAAGCTCTTTCCGAAAAACGACTTCCATTTTGCTGTCTCGACTTTTCACCCGAGACATTATTTCACTCCGTTTCTCTTTCGAAACCGTATCCATTTGGGAGTTATCTTATCATACGGCGGTTTATCCACGCATTGGAAAATTTAAGCCAATCCGACTTTTCGCTTCGGCTGTTCCTAACGAAGAAAAAATCCTTTTCACAATCGAAAGAGTAAGTTTGTCGATAATTTTGTTGCCTATTTTTGAATTATGTAATACAATAATGTATTATGTTTTGCAGAAAATCGCTCGTTTTTTCTATCGCAATAATTCTTTTTCTAACCGTTCCAAAAAGCCACGCTACGGGGGCAAAATGCGGCGGCAGGTTTTTCAACCCGATCCTCGATGTGGACTGGAAAGCGATGTTTCCGATAAAAATAGGCGGCGTGAAGATAACCCCCGGTTCCGGAACGGACACGGTATCGAAATTCCCCCTCTGCTTTTGCGGTTCCCCGATTCCTCGAATCGGTATAAAAATTTCGTTTTGGGAACCGGTAAAACTGGTGGAAACGGTAAGGCATCCCGGATGTTTTCCTTCGCTGGGAGGACTGAAGCTTTCACTTCCGTCTTTCTCAATGACGGGAAATTACGGCGAAGGAGGCGGCACGGAAGGAGACAGAACTTCCTTTCTTCACATTCATCATTTCCTTTATCCGGTTTTCTCGATACTCGGCCTGTTTTCGAATTTCGGATGCATGGACCAAGGCGGTTTCGACCTTGCTTACATGACCGCTTTCGACCCTCTCTGGAACGATGACGAACTCGCGTTTGTGCTCCACCCCGAAATAGCGCTTGTGGCGAATCCGGTCGCGCAGGCCGCCTGCGCCGCGGATGCCGTGAAAACAACCGAAGGGTTTCCGATAAACAAGCTTTTCTGGTGCGCGGGATCCTGGGGAAGCGTGTACCCGCTTACCGGAAACAACGGAGCCACCGGCGACCTGCCCGCCGTTTACGCGCTTTCGGCGGTAAAACTGCTTGCGAAACTGCACAACGAGTTTTTGGCGTTTAAAACCACGGGAGATAAATCCCTTTGTTCCGCTCGCCCCCACAGAGTCATAGTAAAAGATCAGTACAAACTTCAACTGGCGTTTCCGAAAAACACGCCGGCGTTTCCCATCGGCAGAACCACGGCCAAATGGGCCGCCGGGAAATGGTATCCGGCCGAAGGAGAAGATTGGGTATGGGTTCTATGGAGAAAAAAAGACTGCTGTTTGTTATAGCGAGCATCTTCCTCTTTTCCACGCTCGCGGCGGTTTCGTTCGGGAAACCTTCCCGAATATCGCAAGAAGAAGAGGTAAAAACGAAACCGGACGAAAAAAGTATCCGCTCGGCGGAAACTCTTATTCGAAACCTCAAAAAACCCGATCTTTTTCAAGCGGAAAAGATTTTGCGGGAAACAAAAAGAAATCCTTTGTCGAAAAAAGAAATTGAAAACGCCCGGGATTTTTTCTCGAGAGGAAATTCCTCTCGGTACTTCTCCCTGGAACACGCGCCCGTTTCAAAAAACGAGAGGGCAAAGCTTTTTTACTTTTTCTCTTTCTCGATGCCGACGGCCACGTTAAAGGAAGTCTCCCAGGAGATCGCCCCGACGCGAGGAATAATGGTTCTTCGCGGACTCTCGGGAGAGAACCTGAGGGAAACCGTGTTTTCCATCAAAAAAATCATTGATCAAAACACGACCGAGGTATGGATAGAGCCTTTTCTTTTCGAATGCTTCGCGGTGGAAGCGGTGCCGCAGCTTGTACTGGTTTCGGAGTTCTCGGAGGAAACAGGCTGCGAAGCGCAAAAATATCTCAAGGTTTCAGGAGATATACCGATTTCCCGAGTGCTGGAAGTGATGAAAAAGGAAGATAAAAATGCGGAAGTTTTCTACAAACGTATCGAAAAAAACGGCTTTTATGACAATTAGCCTTCTGCTTTTCCAGGCTCTTTTCGCTCAGGCGGAAGAAGTTTTCGATTCGGCTCTTGAAGAAGGAAAGCGCCATGGAGAAGAAATGCTGACCCGCCATTCCGATATTTTAAAACCTTCGGACATCCCGCCGGACGCGCTTCCCGGTTATCCGGTCGAAAAACGCGAGGAAATCGAACGCAAGGCTGATGGCTGGATTTCCGATACTGAAGGAATGAGAACGGAAGGAGAAAATTTGATTCGCTCCGGCGATCCGGAAACCTCGAACGCTTCCGGATTTCTCGAAAAAAGCTCCGAGCAAAGACCGGTGTTCATAATCGACCCCGAAACGGATCCCGTGATCCTAAATTCCAAAAAAGCCGTCGAAAAACAGTTTTCCGACTGCGAAAAGAAAGAATCGTGCCTCGAGTATCACGATATTTCCTGGAACGAGCGAAAATCGTGTTACGAAGAAACTCCCCTGGAAAACGTCACATGCGACGTAACAAAAACCGTCATGATCGAAGAAACGACCGAGATCTGGAAATACATGACGCTCGAAATCGACAGAAACGACTCCGGCGCTGGATTTTCTGCGCAAATAGACACTGACGGCGACGGAGCGGCGGACATAAGCCTGACTTCCCCCGCATGCGCGGACAGACGGAGCGGCGACTTGTGGGGCGATTACGCGGGCTTCACTCTGGGAGGTCCTTACTGGAAAGCGTGTTTTACGCTGGACGATTCTGGGAACTTCGTTACCAGTCCCAAATCGAAATGCGTATCGGTTTTCGGAAACATGGCGTCGGTGGGAAAACTCCCGCTCGGAGACAGTCGAAGCGACAACGCGAAACTGCAAAGCGCTTTGGCTTCGGCTATTATGGAGAAATTTCCTCCGCCTGAGGGATCCCTTGTCGAAGCGACGGTCGAAAGCGAGTGGGGAAAAGCCAGAAGATGCAAAGAGGGAGACGGTGACGGAAACGGCCGGCGAGTCTCGTACACGGCGACCTGGACATCTCACGAAACGGAGATCGAAACCGAAGACGGATGCGAAGACTTCGAGGCGCAAAGAAACTGCGAACCGGTCTCAAGCGTGTGTATCGAAACAATCGAAACTCCCGACGGAGAAGCCGTCTGCGGAAACCGAAGAAAAATCTACCGCTGTTCCGGATCGCCGGTCGAGGAGCCCGACTGCGCCGCGCTTCGGGAAAAAGGATGTCATCAGACGGGAGCCAGATGCGACCTCTGGTCTCGGGAACACCCCGAGTTTGCCGACCCGCCGGGAACCGACCTCGGAACCTGTCTCGTATACGAGAATCTCTACGACTGTCCGAAAAACATAAGATCCTGCAAAAAGAAAAGCGTCTCGTTTGAATGCGACGGGGAGATTCGCTGCGTTTCGGGAGAGGACTGTTTCGACACCGCGACGGAACAGAGCGCGGATTTGCCAGAAGTAGCCTCCCGCATGGCAATGCTCTCCGATATGGATAGGTGCCTTGCGACGCCGGAAGACGGAAAAAGCTCTCCCGAAGGATACGAACCGGTTGTCACGGACAAAATTACGGGAGCGACCGCGAAGCCGATCGACTGCGCGGACAGTTTCACAGACGGGATAACGATATTCAAGGGAAAACGTTATCGCTGCGATCTCAACCTCGCGGGATTTGTTCAGAACTGCTGTCGCGGAAAAGGTCTCTTACGCGGTTCCTGCCCCGAAAACACAAAGGAACTTCGCACCAGAAGGGACGATGCCGGAGCGTGTCATTACGTCGGAATACACAAGAAAAAAGCGCTGGGAGTGACCGTAAAAAAACGCAAAGTCTACTGCTGCTTCAACTCGAAAATGGCGAGAGTGGTACATGAACAGGCCAGAGGGCAGTTGATTGAAAAGGGGTTGTGGACCATAACGGAAGGCGGAGGCTGGGGAAAGCCGAAAAATCCGCACTGCGGCGGTCTGACCGCGGAACAGCTGCAGAAAATAGATTTCGACGCCGTGAATTTCTCGGAGATTTACGAAGAAATCATGGATGCCTCGCAAACCCGAAATCCGGAGGATATGAAAAGCACCGCGCGGGAAAAACTGAAGGAACTTTGCCCCGAAGAAACGCGGGGCGAATCCGCCGGGTGCGGCGGCGAAGAAAAAGGAGCGGATTCCCGATGAACGAAATTTCCCTGGGGACGATATTCTGCGCGGCGTTTCTGGTTTTCTCAACGGCAGAGACGCTGTGCGCCGAAACTTATTTCGAGGACAGAGAAAGGGGCTGGTTCTGGTACGAGATTTCAAAAGACCGGGACGGACGTAAAACTCCGCAAAGACCCGTGACGGTAAAAGATATAAGAAAGCGGGGAGAAAAACTTTTCGAGACCGCCCTTTTGTTTCCTAGCAGGGAGAACGTAAAAGCTTACATGGAGCACCAGAAGCTTCTTTTCGAAAGAAGCGAGGAGTTCGCCCGGGTGTGGAAGAGAGTTTTATGGGAAACCCCGGAGCTTGATTCCACGGTGGACAACCCGGTAAACGCCGCGGGAGCGGAAATCTCGAAAAGACTCCGCGAAAAAGCCGAAGACGGGATGATCGAGCGAATCTCCCGGGTCGGCAGTCTCGTTTTCTTCTTTCGCTCGGACTGTCCTTTTTGCCGCGGGCAGGCGGAAATCGTAAAAACTCTCGAGAAAAAACACGGTATCGGAGTCGTCGCGGCGTCTCTCGACGGGAAAGGCCTGTTTCCGCTTTATCCCGATTTCACCGACGGCGAGACGCAGGCGAGACGTCTCGGGGTTCACAGAGTCCCGGCGATCTTTCTCTTCGTTCCGTCGCGAGCGAAAATCGCGAGAATAGGCACCGGCTACCTGACTCTGGGAGAAATCAGGCGGAGACTTCACGTGGTGGGGAAGGAAATTCTGGACCGGGCGGACCCTCCGGAAGAAACCGGAAAGTTTTCTTTTCTCCGAGGATGGCCTAGATGAGAAAAGTTCTGTTTCTCTTAGTATTTTTCACCGTCGGTACGACTCTTCCCCGGGTCTGCGAAGCCGATCTTAACTCCGAGGTACAGCAAATGTTCAATAGACTCGGGCTTTCGGGAAGCGCGACCTCCGCCGGGGTTTACGAAGGGCAGTCCAGAGGATTTATCACGGGAGGATCGATTTCCGTCAGGCTTCCGAACGAAACCGTTCAGCCGCTTTCGGTGAGTCTTCCTCATCTGCGCTCCGGATGCGGCGGGATTGATCTCTTCCTGGGCGCCGTTTCCTACATAAGCGCGGACGATCTTATACGGAAAATGAAAACCATAGGAACGTCTTTTGCTAGCTACGCTTTCATGATGGCTCTCAAAACTCTTTGCTCTCCCTGCGAAAACATAATGGAAAAACTCGAGGCCGCATCGCGCGCCGCGAACTCCCTGAGCGTGGACACCTGCAGAGCGGGAGAAAGTCTCGCCGAGGGAATATTCGGAGAAGGCGGAATAATAAGAGGAGAGCAGGCGGGAAGATGCGCGTTTGTGGGAGTCGAACGGTCCGTTTTCACCGATCCCGCGGAAGGTCTTTCCGAGTGCCGAACTCAAAGCGGAATAAACCGCGCGACGGCGGATATTAAAGCGGGTGGAAGCGAAAGAGATAAAGAGCTAGTGAAACCCGCGAGAAACACGGTCTGGGAAGCTCTTCGCGAAATTCCGTCCGCAACCCTCTCAAAAGAGCGGAAGGAACAGATAATGAGCGTAACCGGGACTTTCATAATTACCCAGGACTCGTCGGAATACAGACCTCCCACGATAACACTTGAATACCTGGCCGGAGGAGGAGGTTCCGCCCAGGTTTACCGTTGCGGAACCGGCACCGACTGCATATCTCCGACAATTGTCGCCGTTTCCGCGGATTTCAAGCCTTTTACCGAACTTGTGTCCGAGCGGCTTATAGAGGCACACACCGCGATAACGGACAACCGCCGTCCGGCGGAGAACACGGTAATGTTTCTCGACTCCCTTCCGTTTCCCGCATGGAAACTCCTCTCTTCCGCGGGCGCGGTGGATCCCGAGATAGGAAGAACTTACGTTTTTTCCCTGGCGAGACCCATAGCGGTGTTTTCCACCGCGGCATGGCTTGAGCGGGCCATGCGCCACCTCTGGGGAGGAACGGGAAGTTCCGAGAGAAAAGGAAAGCTTTCGGCTATGGACAGAAAAAAGATAGCGGAGCGGACTCGAATGTTGAGAGAAGAAATTTCCCTGATGATGGAGAGGGAAAGCGCAAAGATAGAGCAGCTGGTCTACGCGCTTTCGATAATAGACCACCTCGACTCCCGCTCGGCGGTGGTGTTTGAGAGAAGAAGTCGGGAAAAAACAACCGACGACGTTACGGAAGGAGCCGACTGAGAAACCATGTACGGAAAAACGAAACGCCGCGAAATTCCTTCGCTGTGGATGTTCGGAGCGGTTTCGGTCTGTGGAATTTTTCTTTTCCCAGAACTTGCGAGTTCCAAATCGGTTCTGCAAATAGACACTTACGGAAACGGACGGTTCATAGCCGAAGTTTTCAACTCGGTGGCGATTCTCTCCGGTTCCGGACTTTTGGGACTGGTTCGCCTCGGACTTGTGGCGGGAATTCTGCTTGCCGTTCTGGCTTCTCTTTTCGGAGCGAAAATGGCGGCGGGGCACCACTTTGCCGTATCCCTTCTCGTATACATGACACTTTTCGGAGTAAAAGTCGACGTATCCGTCTACGACAGGGTCACATCTTATACGAGAGTGGTGTCCGGAGTGCCGGCGGGAGTGGGAATTTTCGCCTGGGGAACCTCGAGCGTCGGAAGCGGCCTCACGCGACTTATGGAAAAAGCGTTTTCTCTTCCCGACACTCTTCGCTACTCGAAAAACGGGCTTTTGCGCGGCGCGGAACTTATAAAGCGTTCGACCGCGTTCACGGTCGCCGAACCTCATCTGGCAAACACCCTGAACGCTTTTATCAGAGAGTGCGGGCTAAAAGGCCTGACTTCCGGACTTATAGAACCTGGAGGATTTCAGAAGTCGTCCGATCTTCTCTCCTCGATGAACATGCGCAATTACCGGTTCGTCGAACTGCAGACAAACGTGGCTCTTCCTTCGGGCGCGTACGCCTCTCCGGCAAGCGCCGGGGACTGCTCGGCCGCGCAAAGACCCGTACTGGCGTATTGCGGGGAAGCTCACGCCGGAATAAACGCCTGCATAAATTCCCACTATCCCGGATGGGCGAGGGAACTTGCCGAGGAATCGGGCTTCGTAAACCGGAAGACAAACGTGGTAAACACGGCGGGATTCACCAAAGCGCTTCGGGAATCATACTCGAGGCTCGCGGGAATCTCGATGTCGGCGAAAGAAATAATCATTCAAAACGCCATGATAAACAGCTACTCGAGATCGGTTAAGTCCTTGGCCGTAGCGTCCGGCTCGGAAGTCTCGCTTCTCAGCATGTCGATCGCCGAAGCGCGGGCCAGACAGAAAAATTCCTTTCTGGTCTACGGAGAAATGGCGAGACACACCCTTCCTTACATAAGGGGACTTCTCCAAGGAATGCTTTACGGAATATTCCCCGCGGTGATTTTTCTCGCAATGACGCCGCTTGCGTCGCGCATAATTCCGGCTTACATGATCGCGATGCTCTGGACGGAACTCTGGAATCCCATATACGCCATAGTGAATCTGTTTTCCAATCTGAAGCTCGAAAGAGCCCTCGCCCCTTACACTGACGGCGCGTTAACCATAATCTCCAAAGGATCGATCGCATACGAATCCGACATGGCGATGGCGGTTGCGGGGCTCGCGGCGACGATAGTTCCCATGATCGCCTACTATGTGGTTTCCGCGAGTCAGCATGCGGTTGTCGGAGCGGTGCAGCAGTTCATGGGGCCCACTCAGTCGATATCGACGCAGACCGCCGGAGCGCACGCCGCGGGAAATATATCTCTCGGCAACGTGTCGGTTAACTCCGGCAGATACGACACTCTTACGGCGAACAAATGGAATGTGGCGAGAGAATCCGTCACCGGGAACCTTACCCGCCGCTATGAAAACATTTACGCGCAGGAAGCTTCTAATGTCGGCGGGATAAGAATAACGGGTCGCGAAGGGGTGGCTTTCGCGGCGAGAGAGGAACTCTCGGACACTATGAAAAACATGGAAGCCAGCAGAGACGCGGTTTCCGATTCGACGGCCGCCGCTTCGGGCAGGATATTCGGAACTTCCCGGGTCGCGACCGACGACAGAGGCTATTCGGAAATCCTGGGACTTTCCTCGGAAAGCGGGCATAAAAAAGATCTTTCCACGGTGCTTCAAACTGCCGAAAATCTCCAGAAAAAATTCGGACTTTCCCAGGAGGAATCGCTCAGGATGTCATGGGACACGGCCATGGTCTACGATCTCGGCGGAAAAATCGGTTCTCGCGGAAACGCTTCGGGTGGCGGGTTAAACGGAATGTTCAAGGGTTTTTCCATCGGGGGAGGAATAAAAGCGAGGGGAGTGAGTGAAACGGACAGGGGAGTGGCGGAGAGATACGAGGAAGCCAGAGAGTTTGCGTCGAGTTCAAATTCGCAGGTGAATTTCAGCAACGCCTTCTCCGAACTTGAAAGTGTTTTAAGTTCAAAGCAGATACAAGAGAATTTACGGCTTTCCGCTCAAGACACCGAAGAAGCGAGAGCCGAGCTTGTTTCCGCAAAAGGTTCTCTTCGGGATTATTCCTCGCAAAGAGAAAAAGCCAAAACGTACTCGGAAGTGCTTTCGGGAGAAAGTTCTTTTGCTTCCGGACTTGAAAGGGAATACACCCAGACGGTATTCGATGATATGAGAGGACTTGGATATCCAGACACTCATACGGCCAAAGGCTTTGCCGACCTTCGCGACGGAAGAGGTGATACGAAGGCGGCGGAAGCGGTCTCGGAATCGATACACAGAGTGACGGGACTTTCGAATCTTGTGGAAACGGGCGGAGCGACCAGGGAATCCGTTTCCTCCCTGCCGGAAGAAGGCTACGGACTTCGCGACGTAAACATGTTTTCGGTTGACGCCAAAACAAGCTTCGAGGAATACACCAAATCGGCGGGAAGTGAAAGCACTTCCGGAATCGGCGAAACCGAACGTCTTCTGGACGGAAGCCACGGAACGTTAACGCAACGGGCGAATGAAATGCGGGAGCGGTCGCGAAGGCAAATTGAAACGGAGCATTCGGAGATGCCCGAAGACCCGCGGTTTGGAAAAGAAGAGATAGAAAAAGGAAAAGAATATCTTCAAAGAATGACTGAGGGAGTACGAAAACGCATGGAAAGAACTAAAACGCAAGACAGTCCCGAAGAACCGAAATAATTCGAAGGAGGCCCAGTACGGTGGCGCAAACCGAAAATACCGTTTTCGATATCGCGAAATATATTCTGGAATGGTTCGCTTTATACAAAGAGGAAAAGAGCATCAGCTCCTGGAAGCTTCAAAAACTGGTTTATTACTGCCAGGCATGGTCGCTGGTCTGGGATGAAAACCCGCTTTTCCCGGAAGAAATACAAGCCTGGGCCGACGGACCCGTATGCCCCGAACTCTACCGGAAGCATAGAAACAAATTCAGAGTCGGTCCCGATGATGTCAAAGGAAACCCGGGGAATTTATCTTCGGATCAGCAGGAAACCGTCGAGGCGGTTTTGAAATACTACGGCCATAGAACCGGTCGATATCTAAGCGACCTCACACACCTTGAGAGACCATGGATCGCGGCTCGCTCCGATTTGCTCCCCGGCGAACGCGGAGGCGTTGTGATCCAACTCAACGATATGCTCGATTATTATGGCGGTTTGATCAATGCAGAAAAACAACAAACGAAAGAATAGAAAACCCGCGCAAGATCAAAATCCGGAAAAGTGCTTAAAGCATCTTGATTTGTCTCCCGTAAACCCCAATAACAAGCGGTTCTCTTGGAATATGAAAAGTGCCGATCTTGATGGCAAGTACGGATGGAGTCGGGTTGAAATGGGAAGTTTGTTTCGAGAAATTATCCCCAAACTTCAGAATTACGGAACCATGACCTGGGAAGAAATTGAGGGAAAGGAAAGTCATTTCGTTGATTTGGATAACTGCAGCAAAGACGCTCAGGAGAGACTGAAAGAAATCGAACTGGTCAGTTTGGAACAGCTGTTCTCCCTACGAATAGGGAGCAGAAAACGTATATGGGGATGGAGGCAAAAATTGATTTTCCATGTGCTTTGGTGGGATCCCGAACACGAGGTTTGTCCCTCTAGAATAAGGAGGACTTAAAACCTGGATTGGCTATAATTCCATTGTACACTCTAATTAAAAGTGAGGAATCCATAAAAAATATCTAGAAGGATTTATTCAAGACATCATACAGAAAGAAAACCAAAAACAGTTTCGACCAAAAAAAATAAGGGGAGTGATATATTTGCACTAAAATCCTTTTGAGTTGCAAATTTCTTTTAACAACTCGGCGGCTTTACCCTTGCTGAAGTTCGCCGCTTCTGGAACGGACATTTCCTCAACTAAGATTTGGTGCATCGCCAGTCGCTTTATCCGCTCCTTTAATATAGCGTTTTTCTTATTTCTTTCTGCTATCATGCTTGCGTAGATAACAACAAAGTAAAGAGCTACGTCTCGGTTTATAGGAGAGGGGTAGGTCTTTGCCAATCTAATAATATGTTGGAGCACATCCTTTTCAACCTTTTCGCTTACCCTTTTATAGATTGACACGAAGTCTTTATAAACTCTAATATTTGAGAATTCCGCCCCCAACTTGACGAAAAACTGAAAATACTCTTTATCACGTGGTGCACGCTTGCCATCAGGAGTTTTGATATAGACACACCAATTATCAAAATTCCCTTTATCGAAAACAACGGAAGTGTCTTTATCAATTTTTTGTATAAGACGTTCCTTCAACAAAGCACCGCTGGTTAAATAAATTCGTTATTTGCCAACTTTATGAACTTCGCTAAGTCACAAACTACCTTGATTCTCCCGCCCGGTTGTTCGTTTATCCACTTAATCGTTAACCGCCCCTTTTGAGAGGACTCCGCCTATTGATCCGTCATCTTTAGGCTATTCAATATTACACAAATCCGAAACTAACTTAACTGAGATATAGGAACTGTCGATAAGATCTTAGCCATTGCCGAGGATTGTGACAGAAGAAGAAGAGTTTCCCGTGTAACCAAACACTAAAAAACGAGAAAAAACATAAGTGATTAATATCAAGCACTTATGTGTCTCATATCCTCTTTTTTAGGGAATTATCAAGAAAAGTTTGCAAGGCTTTGTAAGTCGCTCATTTGACTTCAATGATTTTCGGGTCGCCTTTCTTGTCTTTTCGGAGGAAAAACCTGCGTGCTAAATCCTCCTTCCTCGGCTTTTTCGGACGCTCGTGCTTCACCGCCTTCATGCCAAGCAGGAGATCAATTGTCTTGTCCATATCTTCCCATTCGTTCTTCTCCGCCTGCGTAGGCTGATAATCGCTCGGCAATATCTCTATGTCCCGCTTCTCTGATTCATTCGGCATGTTCACGTCTCCAGTTAAGCACTTTGGGGATGCTTCCCGACTCTATCATTTCTCTAAAAGCAGTTTTCTCTATCTCGTATAAATAGTCTCTGTCGGGACGATACCCTAGAACCCCTTCAACCTGTTTACCGCCTTTGAAGTAGATAGTGTATCGAATGTTCATAATCACCCCTTGAATTTTCAGAACGAGTAAAGAACACCGTACTTAACAAGAAACTCAAGGTCTAAACAGAAGTTATACTGTAGAGTTCCGTAATCTTGAGAAACAAATGGTGCTATATATAATTTCTGGTAGAATAATTGATACCGTGAAAGTGAAATCCCAGTCGTAATAAAAAAATTGAAGCATATAAATGAGTGAGATTGTTTTTGATACCATTCCCAAGGTGCCGTTACCAACATTCTCTAATAACAATGCTGGCATCCATCTATATCATATAGATTGTCTGGAGTTTATGGACACACTCTGCGAGGAGTCTTCAGATGGACTCTTTGATATGATTTTCGCCGACCCTCCCTACTTCTTATCAAATGGTGGTATGTCGTGTCATTCTGGCAAGCGGGTCAGCGTGAATAAGGGAGATTGGGATAAGTCGAATGGTGTTGAACAAAATCATGAGTTTAATTGTGCATGGATTCAACGATGCCAACAACTGCTCAAGCCCAACGGTACTCTGTGGGTTTCAGGCACTCATCATGTCATTCACTCAGTTGGATATGCGATGCAACAATTCGACATGAAGCTACTCAATGTGATCGTGTGGGAAAAGCCCAATCCACCACCGAATCTATCGTGTCGATATTTCACGCATTCTACCGAGTTTGTTGTGTGGGCTGCGAAACATCAGAAGTCCAAACATCTTTTCAACTATCACGATATGCGGGAGATGAATGGCGGAAAACAGATGAAAACTGTCTGGACAATTCCTGCTCCTCCAAAGCGGGAAAAGCAATTTGGAAGGCATCCTACCCAAAAACCTTTGGCATTGCTGGACCGGATTATTCTGGCAAGCACCAATCCCGGCGATGTAATTTTCGACCCGTTTGCAGGAAGCACAACCACTGGAGTCTCAGCTATTCGGCTCGGTCGAAAGTTTGTTGGTTGTGAACTCAATTTGGAATTTGTGGAGATATCTCAAGCCAGAGTGGAAGAGGCGTTGGATGAAGCAACATCCCATCTGGAGTTTTGTAGCCGATGAAAGAAGGAGGTACTGGTGGTGGCAATACCAAGACAGGGTTGGACTTTGAGAACAAGGTAGATTTTCTCACGCTGATTCAGGAGATTCCAGGATATACCATACAACCAGCACCGGCAAGAACGGGGACGAAGATTTTGTTTAATGGTAAATTCGTGGCCCAATGTTACAGAAAATATGAATTTTACAGGTTTCTGGAACAGCAAGGTATCCGGTGGCAAAATTACCTCGCTAAGAGACTGGTTCCAGATGAGGCCTTACATGTAATCTTGAGAGAAACCTTGTTTATTATCGAAGTCAAATTTCAGAAAGTCGAAGGCTCGGTAGATGAGAAGCTACAAACCTGTGATTTTAAACGAAAGCAGTATCTGAAATTGGTATCTTCTCTCAATCTGAAAGTTGAATATGTCTATGTGTTGAGTGATTGGTTCAAGGATAAACGGTATAGGGATGTGCTGGATTATATCCATAGTGTGAACTGCCATTATAAATTCAACAGTCTGCCTTTGGCTTGGTTGGGACTTCCGACCACATAGAAAAGAGATGAAACTTAGAAAATTTAGAGTAAAAGAATTTAAAAGCATTTGGGATTCAAATGCCATTGAAGTTGACGACAAGGTGACCTGTCTAGTTGGTAAAAACGAGTCTGGGAAAACAGCCTTGCTTACTGCATTGTACAGGACTAATCCGATTGTTGAAGAGGAGGCTCTTTTTGACGAAATCTACGATTATCCAAGGCGTGAAGTTGAAGATTACCTAGAAAGCGTTAAAAACGAGGAACGCAAAGAAGCTGTAATTGTTGAAAGCATATACGATCTCGAAGAGGATGATATAGATGTCGTTTCCGAAAAATTTGGTCCAAAAGCTTTAAAGGAAAATTCTTTTACCCTTAGCACGTATTATGGCGAACGAAAGGGACAATTTTCCCTAAAAGTTGATGACAAAGCAGTAATCAAGCACTTGTCTAAAAACTCTGATTTACCGACTCAATTATCGCAAGATCTAAAAGAAACGAAGGACTGGGAGGGGTTCGTACAAGTGCTACGAGATGCGGAACAAACAGAACCCATTATTTCTAGCCTATTGAGATTAGCCGAGAAAGTTCAAGAAGAGGGGTTGGAATCTTACATTTACAACTACTTGCTTCATGCTCGTATGCCTAAGTTCTTATATTTTAACGAGTACTATCAAATGCAGGGTTGTGCAAACCTTAATGCCTTAATTCAACGAAAAAGAGAAAAACAACTGGAGAATCCTGACCACCCCCTTCTTGGGCTTATAACCATTGCACGGCTTAACGTAGATGAACTTGTTGAAATCTCCAGCACCGAAGAACTCAAAACCAAACTGGAAGGTGCAAGCAATCGTCTCACTAAACGCATAATGAGATACTGGTCTCAAAATAAACATATCAGGATAAGGTTTGATGTCCGTGACGCAAAAGATGGAGACCCAGAAGGCATGCGAAGTGGCGTTAATATATGGGGTGAGATCTATGACACTATGCATTTAGCACACACACCACTAGGTTTGAGGTCACGAGGTTTTGTCTGGTTTTTCTCCTTCTTAGCTTGGTATGAGAGCATCAAAACGGAAGGACGAAATGTAATCTTATTGCTTGATGAACCAGGACTTTCCTTGCATGGACGTGCACAGGCTGACTTGCTTAAATACTTTGAAGAGGAACTTTCCGACTACCAACTTATCTATTCAACGCATTCTCCCTTTATGGTTGACTCGGACCATTTTGACCGTGTTCGCATTGTTCAAGATTCAAGCATTGACGCCGACCAAGAATTGCCAAGAGAAGAAGATGGCACAAAAGTCTTAGCTAACGTTCTTGACGCGGCAGAGGATAGCCTTTTCCCTTTACAGGGAGCTCTTGGATATGAAATACAGCAAACGCTTTTTATTGGACCTAATTGCCTGATAGTGGAAGGGGCCTCGGACATGTTATACATTCAAGCGATTTCCTGTGAACTTGAACGTGAGAGTCGAGAAGGCTTGTCCGAGAAATGGGTTATCACACCGGTGGGAGGCAGTGGGAAAGTCCCTGCTTTCGTTTCACTTCTTGCTCATCAAAGTGGTATGAATATCGCCACCTTGTTAGATATTAAGAACAAAGACAGGCAAGTCATTGAGGATTTGTATAAAAAGAAACTGCTTAAAAAGAAACAAGTTTTGACCTACGCCGATTTCACAAAGAACAAAGAGGCTGATGTAGAGGACTTATTTGACCGTGAGTTCTATGTTGGACTTCTAAATGCCGAGTTTGAGAAGCAGTTGGAAAAACCTATAGACCTATCGGAACTAAACGAAAAAGTGCCGAGAATACTTAAAGCCATAGAAGACCATCTTTCAGAAAACCCCTCTACCTTCAAGTCAGGTTCTTTTAGTCATTATCGTCCAGCACGATACCTTACCGAATATATGACTGATTTGTGGGGGGAAATCCCCAGTGAAACGAAAGATACATTTGAACGCATTTTTCAAGAACTCAATAAGTTGCTATGACAATTACCGAACAAGAGGCAATTCTCAAGAAGTTAGCCCCATCTCCGCAAAAAATAGGTTGTCCGACCCGTCTTCCGCAAGCGCCACGACTAGTTCAAGCTCAATCGTCCCGAAATCCTAGCACTCGTCAATGAGGATACATCTATATTTCGGTCGCAGTTTATCCCGATGCCGGTAAAGGGCGGTAGCGATTTCCAAATAATCGGTTATTCTGGCATTCCGCATTTTGTGCTCCCAATTCTCAAGACCTTTTAATAAAACCAGAGCGGAAGTTTTTAGATAAAGGGTATAACTTCCTTAGTTTTCCAAAACCCATAAAGTGTGGAGTATATTAGACGGCAGAGCAATTCTGTTGAGTTCCTCACTTGAAATCACTATGCGAGAATTCAAGCTGAAGCCACCGGGGAAGTTCCCTGTGTTTTTGCTTTCCTCGTCTGCCAACAAAACTATTTACCGTATCTCGAACCATGATATATCGAAAGAAAAGCGGTGTAGGTGAAACCGAACTGCATCAGCAGCAAAAAAGGAAGCCAGATGAAAAAACCCGCGTACGTGACATACACGACTTGGAAAGTGAAAAACAAAGCCAGAATGATCTCGAAAAAAGTAGTCATCCCCTTTGAAGAAACGTAAGACGAAGACATCCAACTGTCTTTTCTCGTAACAACCGCGTACTTTGGCGTTCTGGCAAAACCGGATTTTTGTCCAACAACCGCCTCCAAAACGGCCTTGGCGTTATTAACCGCGATTCCGGCTCCGACAGCGAGAGCCAGGGGAATATGCTTGTAAAATCCCCACGCTTCTTTACCGTAAACCTCGTTCACGGCAAGAACATAAAATCTTATTATGGCGAAGGTGCCGATCGCAACCGCGGTAACGCTGGCGATGAAAAGTTTGTTATACCAGATTTCTTCCCATAGAAAACTCATCGGTATAATCAGCACGACCGTAGCGAGCAAAAACAAATAGCTGAAGTTTCCAAGAAGGTGAAACAAGCTTTCGGCCTTTATCTTGAAGGGAAGCGCCGCGTTGCCCAGAATCGACGGAAGTAATTTTCTCGCGGTCTGAATCCCTCCTTTTACCCACCTGTGCTGCTGTATTTTAAAAGCGTTCATGTCGACGGGAAGCTCGGCGTCGGATACGACGTCGGGAAGATAGATCGTCTTCCAACCCTCAACCTGCGCTCTATAGCTTAGATCAAGATCCTCGGTAAGAGTGTCGTGCTGCCAGCCTCCCGAGAGTTCAACGCACTTTTTCCTGATTATTCCCGCGGTACCGTTAAAGTTAAGAAAAAGCCCGTTTGAGAAACGCGCCGTCTGCTCCACGACGAAATGACCGTCAAGAAGCACGGACTGCGCCTTGGTAAGAAGTGAGTAGTCGCGGTTAAGATGCCCCCACCTTGTCTGCACTATCCCCACTTGCGGGTCCGAAAACCAGGGTACGGTTTTTTTGAGGAAGTTTGAAGGAGGAATGAAATCCGCGTCGAAAATCGCAAGCAGTTCCCCGCTCGCTGAGGACAGTCCCGCGGCCAGGGCGCCGGCCTTGTATCCCTCCCTGTTTTCTCTCCTTACGTGTTTTATATCGAAACCCTGGGAGCGAAGCCTGGAGGCGCAGCGATCGGCGATAATTTTCGTATCGTCGGTTGAATCGTCCAATATCTGCACTTCGAGAAGATCGCGGGGATAATCGATCCCGCAGACCGCCTGGACGAGCCTTTCGGTTACGTACATTTCGTTGTAAATGGGAAGCTGCACGGTGACGCGCGGAAGTTGCGCGGGGGTTTGCGGAGTGAGGCTTTTGCGTTTTTTGCTCTTTTTGTAAAGGTGTACCAGATAGTACCTGTGAAGACCGAACACGCAGAGAAAAAGAGATGAAATCACATATAAAAACGTGCAGAAGTACTTGAAGAAATCAAACAAGGGTATGGAACCTTATGATCTGAATTTAGCTATTCTCTCCGCCGCCTGGGCGACTCTTTGCGTATCGAAAGTAACCGAGGCTCGCGCGTAGCCTTCTCCGTACTCCCCGAAACCGTTTCCCGGAGTAACCACCACCCCGGCTTCGGAAAGCATTCTCGAAGAAAATTCGGAAGAAGTCATTCCTTCCGGAACCTCAAACCACACGTAGAAAGTGGCCTCGGGCTTAGTGTACTTTATTCCCGCCTCGGAAAGCCCGCGGCAGAAAATCTCAAGACGTTCCCTGTAAATCTCCTTTCTTTCCGAAAGCCCGAGCGAACTGTTCTCAAGAGCCTTTATGCCGGCGACCTGGACGGCCTGGAAAATCCCGGAATCTATATTCGTCTTTACTTTTCCGAGACCCGCGACGGCTTTTTCGTTTCCCGCCGCGAATGCCACCCTCCATCCGGTCATACTGAAAGTTTTGGAAAGGGAATGAAATTCTATACCGACGTCCATAGCCCCGGGTATCTCCAGAAAGCTCAGGGGATTGCGGTTGTAAAAAGCTATTTCCGTGTAGGCGGCGTCGTGACAAATCAAAACGTTGTTTTTTCGGGCGAAATCCACAACTTCCCCGAAAAAGCTTTCGTTCGCCAAAACGGTGGTGGGGTTGTTGGGATAGTTGAGAAACATCATAACGGCTTTTTCGCATACGTCTTCCGGAATCGAATCCAAGTCGGGAAAAAATCCGTTTTTCTTTAAAAGAGGCATTGCGTAAGGAGTTCCGCCGGCGAAAGTTACCGAAACCGGATACACCGGGTAGCCGGGGTCGGGAACAAGGGCGATGTCGCCCGGATCGAGAAACGCGAGCGGAGCGTGCGCGATTCCTTCTTTGGAACCTATAAGCGCGACCACCTGCGTTTGCGGGTCGAGATCAACTCCGAATCTGCTTGAGTACCAATCGGCCGCGGCTTTTCTGAAAGCCGGCATCCCCACGTAAGACGGGTAGCGATGATTTTCAGAATCTCCGGCCGCCACCCTAAGAGCCTCTATTATGTGCTCCGGCGTTGGGATGTCCGGGTCTCCGACTCCGAGATCGATCACGTCGACCCCTTTTTCGATCAGTTCGCTTTTTTTTCTGTCAATTTCGGCGAAAAGATAAGGGGGAAGCTCCTCGATTCTGCTGGCCCATTTGATCTTCATCCAATCCCTCCCGTCTTGAGAAAAGCCGTCTCAAGGCAGGTCTCATTTTAACTTAACGGTAATTAATGGGCAAATTTCGGGAGTTGCGGCGCTTTTTTGCGATTCGCGAAGTTTTAAAACCTGGAAGGCGGCGAAGCTATAGAAAACGTAAAAAATTAACTTCGCCTTAACGAGGCGTTTATTTTTCTTTGACCGAATTTCTATATAGTTGAAGTTCGCTCCCGATTTTTCCGCAAGACCGCGCATGGCGTTTAACAACGCGGCCAAAAAAGATTAAAATATATTTTAATATCCCCCGCAGCCGGGGAGAACGGAAAACATAATGAAGATACTTTACGCCATACAGGGAACCGGAAACGGCCACATAAGCCGCTCGAAGGATGTGATAAAAGAACTTCGCAAAAACGCCGAAATCGATATTCTGGTAAGCGAAAGTCAGCATGAAATCGATCTTGGCCTCGAGGTTAAGTACAACTTGCGGGGTCTTGGATTCATTTTCGGAAAAAGTGGCGGAATCGACTACCTGGCCTCTATTAAAAAGGCGAGATTCGACAGACTGCTAACCGACGTGCACGAACTGCCGGTGGGCGACTACGATATTGTCGTGAGCGATTTCGAACCTATATCGTCATGGGCTTGCCGGTTTAAAAGAAAAGCCTGCGTGTCTCTCTCTCACCAGACTTCGTTTGCTTCTCCCAAAACTCCGAGACCTCAAAAAAAGAACAAACTCATGGAATTCATAATAAAGTGGTACGCGCCGGTGTGCATACCGCTGGGACTTCATTTCAGAGAATACGACAGTTTCATAAAAACTCCGATAATAAGAAAGGAGCTTCGGGAATACGAAACGAAAAACAAGGGCCACTACGCCGTCTACCTGCCGAGTTTCGACGAGCAAAACCTGCTTGAACACCTGAAAAAAATCGACGTCCGCTGGGAACTTTTTTCAAAGCACTACAAAGGCCCGCGTTACACCGATTCGAACGTCACGGTATATCCGGTAAGCCGCGAGAAGTTCATAGAAAGTTTCGCGGGAAGCGAGGGCATAATCACAAACGCCGGGTTCGAGACTCCTTCCGAGGCTCTTTTTCTGGGCAAAAAAGTATTGGCCGTACCGATGAAAGGGCAGTACGAACAGGAATGCAACGCCGCGGCGCTTGAACATATGGGTTTCGACGTGATCTATCGGATAAACGAGGATTTCGGAAAAACGGTTGAAACCTGGATCAATCTTCCTCCGATCGAGCGGGAGAATTATGAGGACGTCGTTCCAGAAATATCGCAGACAATACTTGAGTACGCCGACCGCTACGGGGGCAAAAAAGAATTTCGACACCCCGGCGGCTCTCCAATCACGGACGCCGAGCAGAAGGGAGTAATAGATTTTCTTAACTGAACCAGGTCCGGGGGGTTGCTCTTTAAGTATCAGAAAAGAAAAAGTCCGAAAACCAAAGCTCCGAGAGCGAATCCCGCAACCGTCTGCGGAAAATTGTGGCATTCAAGCCTTATTCTCGACCACGCCACGGCCAAAATCACGGGGAGAAGAAAAACCAGGACTTCGGCAGAGTAGCCAAGCGACTTCCCAATTACCGCAAGCGCTCCCAGGGCGGCGCAGTGACCGCTTATTTTCCACCGAAGCGAGATCAGTATCCAGAAAGCCGTAAGCGCCAAACTTGAGAAACCAAGTTTCACAAGCATCTCCGGCCCTCCGAGTGTGGCGTAGAGAAAAACGGACAAAAGAGCGTATGTGAAAAGCACGGAAAGAGGTCTTATCCTCTCCTCCCTCACGCTTATATGAAAATCCGTCACCTTGCCCCTTCCTATAAGATAGAAGATGTAGGCGGTCGGAACCAGCACGAAAAGAAACACGAAAAACGATACCCAAAGAAGCTTGGAAGGATGCTCGATTGAATAGCTGCAGAGAATCACCGAATAAAAAATCGTGAGAGCGGGCGAGAAAACCGTGGAGATCAGGTTGGCCGTCGTTGTGCTTTTGGCGGAACTTGAATGCTTGGGGAAAGAAACTTTCTGAGCGATGTTGTCGTTATTAATCATTTTCCGTTCAAAATTCGATACGTGTTTACGCTAAGCGAAAAACAATTATTATCATAACACGCCAAAAGCGAAAAGTGGTAGAAAAATCGTGGAATTTCTGCTCTTAAGAGCCTTTATTAACATTGCTTTCAAAAAATCTTAACGCCGTCTTAAATCCGGGAGTCGAAATCTCGACCCGGCGGCCCGGTCGCGATTTCCGTCCGCTTGAGAATCGCTTCAAAAACCCGCACTCGGGATGTAGTATAATATGCGGAAGGTTTTAAGATGGCAAAACTCGGCAAAACCAGCTTTTTATATAATCGGAAGTGGATATTGCTTCTCTGCGCCGCCGGAATATTTGTTTCCCTGTACCTTGCGGCGACCGATTTTTTCGACGCCGAAACCAAGTTGTGTCTTACGGACACGGAATGCGACTTCGTTAGGGAAAGCCGCTACTCGCGTCTTGGAGGAATTCCGGTTTCTCTTCTAGGTCTCGCCGGATACTCGATTGTGGCGGCACTCGCCGTTTCGCGTCTTGAGAGAAAAAGGAGATGGAATTTGCTTTTCCTCCTCTCCTCGTGCGCCGTGGGTTTTTCCGCCTATCTGACCTACGTTGAACTTTTCGTAATAAAGGCGATTTGCTCCTGGTGCGTCATATCGGCCGCCGTGGCGGCGCTTTTGCTGGCGGCCGTAATCGCGCAAAGGAAAAAAATGACGGGCGGAGGAATCGGCGGCCGGACTGCTATAGTCATGGTGGTGGTTTTCGCCGCCGTGTTCGCCGCGGCGTACGCGATACAACGCCCTTCGTCAAACGAGTTTGCTTTTAAAGGAAGCTCAAGTCTCTACCAGACTCGTTTGGCTCGCCATCTTTCAAAAGTAGAGGCGACTATGTACGGTTCTTTTCGCTGCGTTTATTGCGAGAAGCAAAAAGAGCTTTTCGGAAGCGCTTTCGTTTACGTTAACTATGTCGAGTGCGACAAGCGAGGGCCGAACGCGAGACCCGAGCTCTGTAAAGCGAAAAAAATAAAAAGCTATCCAACCTGGGAAATAAAAGGGAAACTTCACCAGGGACTTAAAACTCTCGAGCAGATGGAGGGTCTCTCGGGTTATGCGGGAAAGTGAAAAAAAACGGAATTGTTTGACAGAATCCGCCTCGTTGTTGACAGCGCAAGCTTTTTGTGATTAGCTTTTGTATTATGTTTGCATTATAATGGGTGGTTATACGTTTAGAAACCGAGGAGATGTTTCGTTAAATGGGAAGAGAAAAAGACGACGGTATATCCTTTATAGTTTGTTGCGATAAGTTCGGCTGGACGAAATCTTTCTGGATAAGCAGAAAGTCGCTGGACCTCGCGGCGGTGGTAGCGGGAGTTGCGGTTTTGGCGATTGTAGCGTCCTTTTACCTCTCCTACAGCTTCTATCAAAAGACGGAAACGCTGCGGGCGGAAAAAGAAGCCGAGGTAAGCGAACTTATGGCGATTGTCGAAGGAATGTCGCAAGACATAATAATCGACAACAAGCTTGAAGAAAGGTTCATAGAAAAGGTTGCCGGAATCGAGAAAAAACTCGCTTCCCTGGAAAAAGTTCTCTCGAGAAAAAAATCCCCGAAAAAAAGAGCGATGGGCGGAAGAGGGTTGGGAGTCGGAGACATAACGCCGGATTATTTCAGGGCGGTGGAGAAAGATATGGACAGGCTGAGTTTCGCTCTTTCGAACACCCCTCTCGGAAGACCCGCCTCGGGATCGCTCTCATCCAGTTACGGCTATAGAAAATCCCCTTTTTCCCCGGCCACCAGGGAATTTCACGGCGGAGTTGATTTCAGAGGAGACGTGGGAGATGATGTCGTGGCCACCGCGGACGGTACAGTTGAGCTTGCCGGCTGGGTAAAAGGATATGGAAAGCGCGTCGTCATAAGGCACAAAACGGGTTACAAGACTTTATACGCCCATCTTTCGAAAATAACGGTTAAAAAAGGGCAGAAAGTCTCCTGGGGAGAGACCATAGGAGAAATCGGCTCCACCGGCCGTTCCACCGGTCCTCATCTTCATTACGAAATAATAAAGTACGGAAAAAGAATCAACCCGAGAAGATACGTGTTCCCCGGATAACGGAGAAACCGCCGTGTACAAAAAGAAAGAAAAAATCGAACAAACCTCCTCCAATAATAAAATAGAAAGCATCTTAGCGGAAGGAGTGCGCTTTGAAGGAGATATGTTCTGCGAGGGCTCGATGAAAGTCGAGGGAGTGATAGAGCGGGGCAAAATAAAAGTCGCCAACACGCTCGCCATAGGTCCCACGGGCAGAATAAACGGAGAGATAAGCGGTGATACGATCGTCGTCTTCGGCGAGGCGAACGGAAAAATAAACGCGAAAACCCTTATGATCAAAAGTACCGGCAAAGTTCTGGGAGAAGTTTACACCGAAGACCTGGTAACGGAATCAGGAGGCGTGATAAGCGGCACCTGCGAAATGAAAACCGCGGAGAGTTCCCGGCAGCAGGCCGAAAAACCTCCTAAAACCGCCGCAACCGAAGACGATCAGGGCAAACCTATAAAGATAAAATCAAGCTAAAAGCGATTCTGAATCGAGATTCCCCGTTTCGACTTTCAAGCTGTTTACCTCTCGCCGCGCGCACGGTTCAGTGATGGTGATCTTGAGTGTGGGGCTTAGCGCTGGCGGCCGTCTTTTTTACCGGAGAGCTTATTTCAAGTTCTCCGAATTCCCGAAACTTGAGCTTTAAGAGAACTCTATCGCCTATGTCTTCGGCAAGCCCTTCAAGCATAACGTGATAGCCGCGGGGTTTTAGAGAGACGGTTTTTCCCGAAGGGATTTCAATAAACGGTGTTTTTTCCATAGACACGGAATCCGACCCTTCCAAGGTTCTGGTTAAGTGAAGCGAGGCTTCAAGGGAGCAATCGCACCGCACGCTCTCAAGCGCATCGTCCCGCGCGCCGCCGTTTCTAATAACCATATAAGCGGCCGTAATATTCACACCCGGAGGGGGAAGTCTTACCCAGGCGTCCGAAACCGAAATTTCGCCCTTGCCGAAAGCCGAAGGCGCGAACAGAAAAAAAACGCATACGCAAAAAAAAGCTTTCCGGAAATTCATGTCTCACCTCAGAGAAGACGTTCTATGTCTTCGGCAATTTTTTCAGGATTGAGTTTGTCGGCGGGATATCTCAAAACCATTTTCCCCCGAGTATTTATAAGGTAAACCGCGGGCGAGTGAGCGACTTCGTAATCATCTTCCGCTCCCTTCGCCGTATTTTCCTCTTTTAAATAAAAAACTCCGTAGGCAGAACTTATTTTCTTTATCGCTTCGTGCGTACCGGTAAGTCCGATTATGCGATTATGAAAAAAAGGTATGTAGCCGGCAAGTCTCGCCACCGTGTCTCTCTCCGGATCCACGGTTATAAAAAGCGCAGCGACGCGGTCCTCCTCCTCTAAAACGTTCAGCACCTCGGTCAGCACCCCCAAAGTCGCGGGACATACGTCGGGACAGTTGGTAAAGCCGAAGTTAAGCAACAGGACTTTGCCTTTTTGGTCAGAGAGCGTGAATTTTTCGTTGTTTTGGTCGGTAAGAGAGAAATCGAAATCGGGACGACTAAATTCGTCTCCGTGGAACTTGCCTTCTCCCGAACGCAAGAACATAAACGCGCCAATCCACACGATCGAAAGCGCGACGAGAAATATTAAAAGCCGATAATGTATTTTCATCATTCAAAACCCAAAGTCACAAGGCAGGAATATACATAAATTCGGACAATTAAAAAAGAGAGCGCCTCAGGGGGGACCAAGGCGCTCTCTTCAATAAAAAGGAGGATGAAGGATGAGTATCGATCGTTTTTTCTGATCGTCGATATAAAATATAAGTAATTTACTTAAACTGTCAAGGAAAAATTTAATTTTTTTTTTAATATGAAAAAAAAGCGGTCGCGATACAAAAGCACCGCGACCGCTTTTAACGATAAGTTTAAAATTCCCGGGGAATTCGCTTTTACATCATACCGCCCATTCCCCCCATAGGTCCGCCCGGAGGCATCGCGGCGCCGGGTTCCTCTTTCGGCAGATCGACCACAAGCGCTTCGGTGGTAAGCAAAAGACCCGCCACGCTCGCGGCGTTTTGAATAGCCGTTCTCGTAACTTTCGCCGGATCCAAAATCCCCGCCTTTATAAGGTCTCTGTACCCGAGGGTGGCGGCGTCGAAGCCCTTGGAACCTTTCTCGTTCCTTACATTCTCGACAACTATGGAACCGTCCCAGCCGGCGTTGGAAGCTATTCCGCGAAGAGGCTCCTCAAGCGCTCTTTTAACGATATTTACTCCCGCCTGCTCCTCTTGATCCGCTCCGTCGAATTTTTCAACCGCGTTGATCGCTCTTATGAAAGCGACGCCGCCGCCGGCGACTATACCTTCTTCAACCGCGGCCCTGGTGGCGTTAAGAGCGTCTTCAACCCTGTCTTTTTTCTCTTTCATCTCCGTTTCCGTCGCGGCTCCCACTCTGATCACCGCAACTCCGCCGGCAAGTTTCGCAAGCCTTTCCTGGAGTTTTTCCCTGTCGTACTCGCCGCTTGCCGCCTCTATCTGACTTTTTATCTGGTTTATACGGCCTTCTATGGAAGCTTTCGTTCCGGAACCTCCGACAACCGTGGTGTCGTCGCGGTCTATAACCACTCTTTTGGCCTTTCCGAGATCTCCGATCTTGGCGTTTTCAAGCTTCATGCCGGCTTCCTCGGATATTACCTGCCCTCCGGTCAGAACCGCTATGTCCTCTATCATCGCCTTTCTTCTGTCGCCGAATCCCGGAGCTTTGATGGCCGCAACCTTAAGAGTTCCTCTGATTTTGTTGACAACCAAAGTGGCAAGCGCCTCTCCCTCGACGTCTTCGGCGATTATGAGAAGGGGCTTGGTGCTTCTCGCCACTTCTTCAAGCAGCGGAAGAAGATCTTTCATATTGGCGATTTTCTTATCGAAAAGCAGTATAAGCGGATCTTCAAGCTCCACCGTCATTTTTTCCGGCTCCGTAACGAAATAAGGGCTTAGATAACCCCTGTCAAACTGCATTCCCTCCACCACGTCAAGCTCGGTTTCAAGACTTCTTCCCTCTTCGACGGTGATAACGCCGTCTTTTCCGACCTTTTCCATAGCGTCGGCTATGATGTTTCCAACGTTTTCGTCTCCGTTTGCGGAAACCGTAGCCACCTGCGCTATTTCCATGCGGCCTTTAACCTGCTTGCTGAGCTTCCTTATGTCGGAGGTGACCACCTCCACGGATTTGTCTATGCCTCTTTTAAGCTTCATGGGATCGTGTCCGGCGGCGACCAGCTTTATTCCTTCCCTGTATATCGCCTGAGCCAGGATGGTCGCGGTGGTCGTGCCGTCTCCGGCCACGTCGCTTGTTTTCGAGGCGACTTCCTTAACCATCTGAGCTCCCATGTTCTCAAACTTGTCTTCAAGCTCCACTTCCTTCGCGACGGAAACCCCGTCTTTTGTGACAACTGGAGCTCCGAACGATTTTTCTATCAGCACGTTGCGTCCCCTGGGACCCAGCGTGGCCTTCACGGCGGCCGCCAGTTTGTTGACGCCGTCGAGAATCTTTTCTCTCGCTTCTGTATCAAATAACAGATCTTTTGCCATTTTATTTTTTCCTCCTTGAGTTAATCGTCTATTACAGCGAGTATCTCGCTTTCGCTTAGAATCAGGTAATCCTCGCTGCCGAGGGAAACCTCGCTTCCGCTGTACTTCCCGAATATGACTTTGTCTCCGGGCTTCACGTCAAGCGGTATAACGTCTCCGGTGTCGAGAATCTTTCCTCTTCCAACGGCCACAACCTCGGCCTGCTGAGGTTTTTCGGCCACCGTATCGGGAATTATTATTCCCCCCTCAGTCGTCTCCGACACGTCCAGACGTTTGATTAGGACCTTGTCGTGTAAAGGTCTTATTTCCATCTCTAATACCTCCTTTTGAGCGTTTAAAAACAATTTGGCACTTCCACCCGAGAAGTGCCAGTTATAAAGTAAGCACGTTTTGTGCGGTGTCAAGGGAGAGTTCGAAAAAAGCCCGCGTGCGGAGAATCGCTTGCGCTTGAGCGAAAAATTTCCTCGGTGAAAATCCTTTCCCGAGATTTCCGGCAGTCGGATTTTTAAGAAAAAACTTTAAATTCGAACTTGTCGCGCCAATTAGGAACGGTTCTGTTTTTCAGCCTTTTCCTTTAATTCCAGAAGCTTCGAAAGCGCCTCCATGGGAGTCATGTTCACGGGATCAAGCGAGGCCAAATCCTTCGTTATAAGATCCTCCGCCTGAAACTCCTCCTCCGATTCCCGCTCGGAGGCAGCGTCGAAAAGAAGAAGTTGTCCGCCCGTCATGGACCGGGAGAGGCTTTCCTGCAGTTTTTCGAGGGAGAGAAGTATCTTGCGCGCGGAAATCAGAACCTTGGCGGGAACCCCCGCCAGGCGAGCGACTTGTATTCCGTAACTGTGGTTCGTCGCGCCGGGAACGAGCTTTCTCAGAAACGCTATTTTTCCGCCCCGTTCGCGCACGAGAACGTTTGAATTCTCAACCCCGGATTTTATATCGGCGAGTTTGGCAAGTTCGTGGTAGTGAGTAGCGAAAAGAGTAAGAGGACCCAAATCGTAGAGATACTCCGAAACCGCCCACGCTATGCTCATACCGTCAAACGTGCTCGTGCCTCTTCCGATTTCATCCAGTATAACAAGGCTTTTTTTCGTCGCGTTTCTCAGAATATGCGCCGTTTCCACCATCTCGACCATAAAAGTGGACTGTCCGGCGGCGAGTTTGTCCGAGGCGCCCACTCTTGAAAATATTCGATCCACCACCCCGAGCCGCGCCCGCGAAGCCGGAACGAAACTTCCCATCTGGGCCATAAGAGAAATCAGCGCCACTTGTCTTATAAGAGTCGATTTACCCGACATGTTAGGCCCGGTAATTATCATGAGACGGGTTTTGCCGGAGTCCAGGGTTATGTCGTTGGGGACGAATCCGGATTCAAGACTCATTCTTTCAACCACCGGGTGACGGCAGTTTTCAAGCTCTACTACCGGGCGGGAGACGAATTCGGGCATCGAGTAGTCGTAGCGTTCCGCGATCTCGGCCAGGGAGCAAAAAACATCGGTCTGCGCAACCGTGGCGGCCGTGGTCTTCACTCTGGAAGCTTCGGCAGCGGCCCGTTTCCTTACGCTTTCGAAAAGCTCTGTCTCAAGTTCCGTTATTCTTTCCGCGGAGGTGAGTATTTTTTCCTCGTATTCGGCAAGTTTGGGAGAAACAAAGCGCTCTCCCCCGGTGAGCGTCTGCCTTCTTGAGTATTCTTCGGGAACTAGCGAGAGTTTTGACTTGGGCACCTCCAGGTAATAGCCGAATACTCTGTTGTAGCCGATTTTGAGGCTGTTTATTCCAGTTTTCTCCCTCTCCTCGGCCTCGAGATTAGATATCCATTTCTTTCCGTCTCTTTGAATTTCCCGAAGCGCGTCAAGTTCCCGGTTAAAACCGTCTCTCACCACCCCGCCTTCCCGCGCGTGCAAAGGCGGTTCGTCGGACAGAGCTTCCGAGAGAAAATCGCGAAGATCCTGAAGACAGTCCATTGTTTGGTAAAGATGGCGAAGTCCCTCCGATTTAAGCGACGCCATCGCTTCGCGAAGCGTTTGGATGCGAAAAAGGGAGTCTCGAAGCGCGCCCAGGTCCCTGGGCTTGGCGGAAGGAGTGCCGATTCTGTGGATAAGTCTTTCCATGTCGCCAAGTTCGGCCATAATCCCCGAAAGCTTTTCTCTTCCGGAGGAATCGCGCAAAAGTTCCCCGACGGAGGCGTGTCTTTTAGCTATTTCTTCCGGGTCCAGAAGCGGATAACTCATCCAGCTTCTAAGAAGCCTGCCCCCCATGGGAGAGCGGGTTCTGTCCATAACCCAGAGCAGGGAATGAAGTTCCGATCCTTCGGCCGAACGGCGAAGCTCGAGATTTTTGGAGGTCCACTCGTCTATTTTCATGTAGTCGGCCGCGCCGTAGTAGGCCGGAAATTCAATTTGAGGCATAAAATCTTTCTGAGTTTCGCAGATGTAATCGAAAAGAACCCCGCAGGCCAAAACGCATCCGGGGTCAAGCTCGGCCGATTCAAGCGTCATAACTCCGAAGCCGTCTCTAAGTACGTCTTCGCATCTGCCGCGTTCCCATTTCCAAGAGTCGACTTTCGTCACAAGCGTCTTCGGGTTTAAATCAAACAGAGGATCTATCCAGGAGGTTTGATCCGGTGAGTCCGGAACCAGAATCTCTTTCGGATCGAGATTGGACAGTTCCGAGAGGATTTCCTTGGGCGAGGAAAAAGAAGACACCTTGAATTCTCCGGTCGATATGTCGCAGAAAGAAAGCCCGTAAACGCAATCCTCTTCGGCTACGCACGCAAGGAAGTTGTTGCTTTTGGACTCCAGATTCTCCGAATCCAAAACGGTTCCGGGAGTTAACACTCTCACAACCCGCCTCTCGGCGATTCCCTTCGTTTCCCTGGGATTTCCCACCTGTTCGCAAACCGCCACTTTCTTTCCGCTTTTAAGAAGTTTCGATATGTGGGGTTCGGCGCTGTGGAAGGGAACTCCGCAAAGAGGCACCGGGTTTTTTTTCGTACGATCTCTTGAAGTTAATACTATTCCAAGTATTTCAGACGCGATTTTCGCGTCTTCGTAAAACATTTCGTAAAAATCCCCAAGCCTGAAAAAAAGTATGGCGTCCGGATACTTTTTTTTTATGCCGAGGTACTGGTCCATAAGCGGAGTGTTTGAACTCATGAAAAAAATTATACCAAATTGGAAAAAGGGCAAAAACAGCTAAAGCCAAGCCTTTTGATTCAATTCGAAAATTCCCGAAGATAAGCGCGAAATAACTCTTCTGAGGGCGAATCTCGCGGCAACTTGGAAGAGACGAAGGGAAAATCGCGTTTTCGCTGAGCGCAACGGACTTTGAGGGGGTCACGGAGAGGAACTACGGAAAAACGTATTCGCCCGAAAGACAAAGCAACGCAAATCCGGATCAGATTCCCTTAAACGCGGAGCGACGACGCGGATGCTCCTTTCTCCACCGAAGTCTGTTAAGGGCGCTTATGAAAGCCTTGGCGCTCGCAACGGAAATATCCGTATCCACCCCCTGGCCCTGCGATATCACTTCCCCTTCGGAAATTCTGACCGTAACTTCCCCTTGAGCGTCGGTTCCGCCGGTTATGGAGGAAACGGAGAAATTTTCAAGTCTGGGATCAAGCCCGGTCGCCTTTTTCACCGCCTTGAAGATGGCGTCCACGGGTCCCGACCCGGTCTCCGAAACGGAAATCTTCCCGCCTCCCGCGATAACCGTAACGCTCGCCTTGGGAGGAACGTCCGTACCGCCCGAATAGCCGGCCGAGTCGAGCACGTAATAATCGGAGGATCTGAGAAATTCCTGATTTATAAGAGCTTCTATATCTTCGTCGAAAACATATTTCTTTTTGTCGGCCAAAGTCTTGAACTTCGCAAAGGCGCTTTCAAAAGCTTCCTTTTCGAGAAAGTACCCGTATTCCTCAAGCCGGTCGCGAAAGGCGTGCCTTCCGGAATGTTTTCCGAGCACTATGCGGTTCTCGGGAATCCCGACCTCCTGGGGAGTCATTATTTCGTAGGTGATGCTCTCTTTCAACACTCCGTCCTGATGAATTCCGGCCTCGTGGGCGAAGGCGTTGGCGCCGACTATGGCCTTGTTCGGCTGAACGTTTACTCCCGTGACTTGGCAAACAAGCCTGCTTGCGGAATATATCTGGGCGGTATTGACTCCGAAGCTGTAGGGTTTTTTGTCGCTTCTCACTCTTAGGCCCATGACTATTTCTTCAAGAGAGGCGTTGCCGGCTCTTTCTCCAAGACCGTTTACCGTGCACTCGACCTGCCTCGCTCCCTCGCTTATCGCGGCGTGGGAATTGGCGACCGCTAAACCCAGGTCGTTGTGGCAGTGAACGCTCAGCACCGCGCTGTCCAGGTTGGGAACTCGCTTCACGAGAGTGCGGATTATCTCGGCGAACTCTTCGGGAATCGTGTACCCGACGGTATCGGGAATATTGATCGTGGCGGCTCCGCTGCGTATCGCCACATCCACCGCCTGGCAAAGATAGTCGATATCTGTTCGGGTTGCGTCCTCGCAGGAAAACTCGACGTTTCGCGTGTAATTTCTCGCATGTTTCACCGCCCCGCTTATCATCTCGAGAACCTGTTCCCGGGTCTTTCTCAGTTTATGCTTCAGGTGTATTTCCGAAGTGGCGATAAAAGTGTGTATTCTCGGGCTCTCCGAGTGACGCACGGCTTCCCATCCCCTGTCTATGTCGTTTTTGTTGGCTCGACAAAGACCGGCGATCTGACAGTTTTTTACCTTCTGCGCTATTTTCTTGACGGACTGGAAATCCTCTTCCGAAGATATGGGAAACCCAGCCTCTATTATGTCAACGCCGAGTTTCTCAAGCTGATAGGCGACGCGGAGCTTTTCCTCCGATGTCATGCTGCATCCCGGAGCCTGTTCGCCGTCGCGAAGCGTCGTGTCAAATATGTATATGTAGTTTTCAGACATTAGAAAAATTCTCTCACAAAGGGTTCAAACAAACGCCCGAACCGGTATATCTACACATGCCGAAAGCTCTTGTCAAAAACAAGGCGCAAAACAACGTTCCCCTCTACGACTCAACATGTCCAAGATCTCTTTGCGGGCACGCGACATCGCGCACCGCTCGCTTGAGTTCGCTTATTTCCGGAAATCTTCCCGCCTCTTCCCTTGACCAAATCAGCGTTTCGTCAAGCCAAACTTCAAAGACTCCGCCTTTTGAGGGAATCAAAGTCACGCCGCCTATGTCTTCCCCGAAAGTTAAAAGCAGCTCCTGCGCCATCCACGCCGAACGCGTAAGCCAGCCGCAAAGCGAGCAATACTTTATTTTTATCATATCGCCTTATCCCACAAACCATAACCCGCAGATTTTATTTGATTATGAAAAGCAAAAGGGATATCTTTTAAACTTTAAGAGGATTTAGTTCTCAAATCAAACGTTTTTTCTCAAAAATCGTTTTTAAGGATAAGAAATTATGAAGAACGAGAGTTTTTTTTCGATCGCCGTCTGGATATTCGTTTTCGCGTGCGCTTCGGTTTTTCTCTGCCAGGCTTCAATGGCGGCCGACAGCGCTAAAGGAAAGGAAGTTTACGACACTTACTGCGCTCTTTGCCACGGACCCGGCGGGGCGGGAGACGGTGTGGGCGCCGCGGCGCTTGACCCCAAACCCAGAGATCTCTCAAGCGCCGAGATTCTCGAGACCTACACCGACGAATACCTGACAAAAGTCATAGAAGGCGGCGGAATGGCGGTTGGCAAATCCGCGGCGATGCCTCCTTGGGCGGGGGTGGTTAGCCCGCAGGACATAGAAAACGTGGTCGCCCACATAAGAGAAAATCTCTGCAAATGCCAGTATAAGCAGTAAGCGCGCCAGGATTTTAGGCTTTCGCGCCGGCGATTTCGACTCGGACTTGTTTTCCGTCTTTTCGGAGGAATTTTTTCTATGTTTTCCCAAGCGACCAGGCAGCCGCGGCCGCGGCTTTTCGGTCTTTTTCACAAGACTTCAAAGTTCCTTCGGGACAAAGAATTTCTTGACACTCTTTTTCCCTCAATTATATTTATCCCTCGCTTTGCAGAGGGTGGTTTGGTTTTTTCCTAAGCGGTGTTCTTCAATATCGCTTTTTCGTTTTTAAGGGGGAATTTTCTTGAAAAAAACAGACCGGAGTGCGCTCTCAGAACGCGGTCTACACGAAACCGGCGTCCCGGAAAATGAAGGAGATTCCAAGTTTTTCAACTGGGACACGGTCTTAGAAAGCGTCAAAAAAGACCTTTATTCCCCTCCCTCCTGGTTGTTTTCAATAAAAATCGCGAAGATCCAAAACGGAACGGTTACTCTTCGGGCGAAAACTCATTTTCAGGCGCTTTGGGTGAAAAACCACTATCTGAAGATGATAAACGAAGCCGCCGGAAGAATTTACGGAGAAAACGCCTTCTCCGTAGCCATAGAGGCCGTGGAACAAAACGGCGCCGAAAAACAGCCCGAAGAACGGTTGGAACCAACCCCGGCGCGCGATTCGGAAGCGGCGGGAGTTCTCTCAAATTCGACCAACACGTTTGAGAATTTCGCGGTGGGAAAAAGTAACCAGTTCGCCCACGCGGCGGCTTACGCGGTCGCGGAGAATCCCGGCAAGACATACAATCCCCTGTTCATACATAGCGGCGTGGGTCTTGGAAAAACCCACCTTCTCCACTCCATAGGGAATCACATACTTAAAAAAAACGGCACCCGGCTGAAAGTCCTCTGCATTCCCGCCGAACATTTCATAAACGGAGTGGTGCAGAGCATAAAAAAAGGGTCCATGGAAAAGTTCAGAAATCTCTACAGATTCAACTGCGACGTTTTGCTGATAGACGATATACAGTTTATCGCCGGCAAGGACAGCACTCAGGAAGAGTTTTTCCATTTGTTTAACTCCCTCTACGCGGCGAAAAAACAGATAGTCATAACAAGCGACAAATCTCCCAAAGTGATGAAAAATTTTGAGGAGAGGCTTAAGTCACGCTTTGAGTGGGGGCTAACCACCGATATACAGCCTCCGGAAGTCGAAACCAAAATAGCGATTATAGAAAAAAAAGCGGAAGAGGAAAACATAGAAATTCCCGGGGACGTGGCGACATTTATCGCGCAAAACGCCGTCTCGAACATAAGGGAAGTGGAAGGGTCGCTAAACAAGCTGTTCGCCCATTCAAGAATATTCCAAACGAAAATAACTCTGGAAATAGCGAGGCAGATATTAAAGAACCTCTCGAGAAAAGAGGCTCCCAGAGTAATGTCCATCGAAATGATTCAAAAAGAGGTAAGTTCGTTCTTCGACATTACGATTAAGGAACTTAAATCCAATCTGAAGCAGAAAAAAATTTCCGAGCCGAGACAAATCGCCATGTTTCTCTCAAGAAAATACACCACCGCCTCCTTTCCCGAAATCGGAAGCAAATTCGGAGGAAAAAACCACTCGACAGTCGTTCACGCGGTAAAAAACATAGAAAGAAAGATAGCCAAGGACAGTCCGGTGGCGAAGTCGGTGGAAACCATATCCGCAATGCTGGAAGAAGTTATCGCTTCCTAGATCCCCAAAGAAAAAAAGCCGCCTGTTGAAAAGATCTGAAAAAGCTGTTGAAAAAACCTGATTTTCCGCCGGAAATTCCGAAAAAACGAGTCAGCCTGTGAACAGATGTCGAAAAACGAAGATGTTTTCAACAAACTTATCAAACGAGAAATCTAAACAATTCCAGATGTCTTTATCGGTTTTCAACAATTTCACACACACTACTACTGCTACTACTAAAAGAAATAAGTTTTAAAGATTCTTAAGTAGCGGTAGTATTTTGCTTCCCGTTTTTTTTCCGGGCAATCAGGTTCTTTCGGGTTTTGGCTTTGTCAGGGAAAACAGGTTACTATATTCCGAGCATCTGTCGCGAGACAAAGCGCGCGACAGGCGGTTTTACTTAACCGGAGGTAATTTCCATAGATGAAATTTAAAATTCGAAGCGGCGATTTTTCAAAGAAACTCGGGATGATTCAGGGAGTCGTGGAAAAAAGAACCACTATGCCCATGCTTTCCCATGTTTTAATCAGCTCTTCGGAAAACGGTATAACCATCGAGGCTACTGATCTTGAAAATGCGGTGAGCGTTTCGTGCGAAGCGCAGACAGAAGGCGAATTCAAAATGCTTATTCCGGCAGGAAAAAGTTTCGATCTGATAAGCCAAATACCGCAGGACGAGGAAATTTCGGTAACCGCATCGCAAAACAATTGGGTGGAGGTGGTCACAAGTTCAGGAGCTTTTAAGATAGGCGGGCTCTCTCCTGAAGATTTTCCGAGTCTTCCTGAGATCTCTTCTGAAGATCTTTTTCAAATTCCTTCCGTCACTCTTGAGGAAATGATATCAAAGACGGTGTTTTCCATCTCCGACGATGAAATGAGAAAGAGCCTCTCGGGCCTGTTCATAGAAAAAAGAGGGGAACAGCTGCTCAGATTCGTCGCAACCGACGGACACAGGTTAAGTTACGTTGAGCAGGAGGTGGAAGGGCTCAAGCTGCCAAAAGACATGCTGGTTCCCAAAAAGGCCGTCGCGGAAATAAGAAAGCTGCTGCGTTTCTCAGAAGAGGTCAGTATCGGCGGCAACGGAAATTTTTTCGTTTTCCAGGCGCCGGAAGAAAATATAGTTTTCAGTTCGAGAATAATAGACGCGGAGTTTCCCGATTACATGCAAGTGGTGCCGGTTTCGACGAAAAACACGGTAAAGATCGATACCGGCCTTCTCCTTCAGGCTCTTCGGCGCGTTTCTCTTTTTTCCGCCGACAACACAAAAGGCGGCAGCAGATTCGTGGAGATAATATTCAGAGAGGGAGAGCTGTTCCTCGACGCCCATATGCATATTGGAGAGGGGAAGGAAAGCCTTTCTGTCGATTACCACGGCGAGGATGTCAGAATGGGGTTTAACTACACATATTTTCAGGACATTCTTGATGTGGTGGGATCTCCGGAAGTTCTGGTGGGCTTTTCCGGCCACAAAAACCCTCTCTATTTGGTCCCGTGCGAGGAAGGAAAGAAGCAGGACGGATACGTTAACGTCGTAATGCCTATGGAGATTGACGCCAAGGCGGGAGAGAAGCAGGCTGAAAGTTAGCCTGAATACCTGATAAATGCTAGGTGGTTTCGTCGGGATTGATTTTTCCGGGGGAAAAGTCAGGACCGTAACGGTCAAAAAAGGGTTCAAGGGGGCTGAAATCAAAAAGGCCTCTTTTGACGGGCACCTTGGGGACGAAAGCGTCGCCGGGAAGCTTGCGGATTTGATTCCTCTCGGCGGAAAGCTGATAGCCGGGGTGAGTTTTTCACCGGTTCTCCTCAGGGTTTTGCGCTTTCCTTTCAGCGATCCAAGAAAGATAGACAGGGTTTACCGGTTTGAGCTTGAAAACTCTACCGGATTCGCCCTGGAAGACGATCTGCTAAGCGACTATCACGAGGTAACCCGCGGCGAAGGCGCGGAGGAGACCGAGGCGATAGTCCCGGCTTTTAAAAAGGAAGCCTTCGCAAACTGGCTTGATTCTTTAATCGCCTGCGGAGCGAACCCCTCTCAAGTAACGTTCTCTCCGGTCGCTTTTTGCTCCCTGGAAAAAATTCTCCCGGAAGACAGACCGCTTCTCCTTGTGGACGCCGACGAAAAACACCTGAATTTTTCCTTTTTCGACGAACGGGCGATGAGCAGAGTGAGAAACTGCGATCACGTTATGGAGAAAATTGCCGAAACCTCGCTTTTTAAAACCGCGAGCTTTCAAAAAATAAACGGCAACCTTCTCTGGAAAAAAGAATTTTTCGAAAACTCTGGAAGAATCTCAGACGAGATAATCGGCACCGCTCGTTATTTCGAATCGGAAACGGGAGTGCGGATAAAGAAATTTGTTCTCACCGGGGAAATATGCCGCCTGGACGGTATAGAGCAAAATCTTTCCGAGAGAATGGGAGAGAGCGTGGAGAGAATCCGGATTCCGGAAATCGACGGGGAGGATTCCCCGTTTTTCGCAAGAGCCTACGCTTTTGCTCTTTACGGAAAGAATTTTTCGGGAGGGAAAAACTCAGGAATTAACCTTCGAAAAGGTGAATACAAACCCGTGGGCACAGCCGGGGAGCTACTTAAAAACTTTAAAGTTCCGGTGGCTTTGTGCGCCGCTCTTGTTTTGCTTCTGGTTTTCGGTCGGGCGGTGGAAATGGTTTCCGCAAGGGGCAAAATAAGTTCCATACGTTCCGAGATGGAGGTTGATCTTAAAAGGGAATTTCCCGAAGCCGCGGCGACGGCGACGGACCCGGTAGTTTTTTACAGAGAAAAGCTTGAATCCGTTAAGAGCAAACTCGACGTGTTGAAACAGGTGAGGGGAGCGCACAGTCCTCTTGAAGTGCTTAGATCCGTCTCCGACGCGCTTCCGCAGGATATTTCCTTCACGGTTGACGAAATAAGAATTGAAGACAGGGGCATAACCAGCATATCGGGTCGATGCGAATCGTATGAGCAGGTGGCTTCGATAGAGAAAGCGTTTGCGGAATCGAAAGATTTTACCAAAGTGGAGAGAAAACGGGTTGGAAAGGCGGTTAACAACTCGCTTAAATTTGAAATTTCTATGGTGGTTAGATAACGATGGGAAGACTGAAAGCGGTTTTCGGCAAAATTTCGGAGAGTATGCGGGCGCTTTCGCGAAAAGCGTTGGATATTTTTGATGCTAGGGATTTTTCCTCTCGGGACGTCCGCGCCATAAAAATAGCTGCTGTCGCGATTTTGCTGTTTTTAGTGTTTTCGGTTTATAAGGCGATTTTTCTCGGAGGTTCGGTTCTCAGAAGCGAAGTGGATACGCTTCAAAGGCAGCTTTCCGAGATAACGGCGCTTAAAAAAGAATACCGTCATTCAAAAAATCTGCTTCTCGTGATGGGCGGTTCTCTTAAAGAGGAAAAAGAGGCGCTGATTTCGGTTGTCGAGAGAACGCTTTTAAGAAACGGCATAGAAAGAAAATCTTTTTCCATAACGGGAACCAACCCTTCGGTAAGAGCCCGAGGAATAGAATCGGAAAGGGCGGTTCTGGTGAGGATAAACGAAGTCTCTGTTCCCAAAATACTGAACGTTCTTTATTTTTTCCAAAGAAGCGAAACGATTCTAAAAGTCTCGGACCTTAGGATAAAGACCAGATTCGACGACCCGAGTCTAACCGACGTTTCTTTTCGTCTGTCCACGTTTTCTTTCAGGAAATCCGGATGAGCATAAAAGAAAGAATGAAAGTAAGGACGCCGGAAAAAATCTCAACTTTTTCGTACATAGTTATTTTCTTCGCGCTTTTTCTGCTTTTTTTCCTTTTCGGTTTCCCCTGGGACTCGGTTGAAAGAAGGATAGTTTCCGAAATAGAGTCGGGTTCCGCGGTTCCTATTCTCATAGGCGACGCAAAATTGAGAGGAATATCCTCCGTCGAGCTTGAAAAAGTCCGGCTTATCGTGGGCGAAGGTGAACCGGTTCTAATCGACAGCGTAAGGGTCGGAGCCGGAATTTTTTCCGTCGTTTTTTCCGACGCGGCCAAAATCTGGTTTTCGGCACAGCTTTACGGAGGGACGGTAAAAGGAGAGGTTTTTCTGGACACGGACGAAAAGAGGCTGATAAGTTCGGACGCCGATATAGCTTCCGTAGAGTCTTCTTTCGTTTCAAGTCTTCTGCCGCAAAACGTCGGAGTTTCCATAAAAGGGAAGGTGGATGGAAAAATATCGCTTTCGGGGGACGGAAAAGAACCGGGGATTTCGAAAATGGAATACGAACTTTCCTCTGAATCTTTTTCTTTTTCCCTAAACGAGGTCGCGGGAATTAATGTCGGGCGGAAGTACGAAAATCTGACCGCCGAACTTTCCGGCACCGCCAACCGGTTTGAGTCTCGCGTGGAAAAATTTTCTCTTGCCAACCAGGATGTTTCTTTGAAAATAGAAGGGAAAACTCCTTCTCCTCTAAGGTTTAGAAAAAACGCTCCCATAGATCTCTCCCTTACTCTAAAGCCTCCCGCAAACGATACGACGCTTGCCCTCCTTGGAGCTTTTCTTGACCGTGGCGAGGACGAAACGCTGTCTGGAAAAATTACGGGTACCGTTTCAAGTCCGGTTCTGGAAAAAGCCGACTGAATCGCCTCTTCGCCCCGCTCGGTCTTTGACTTTGTTCTCGTCGGTCGCTATGTTTTAAGTACACTTCCCAGGAGGCCGGAGCATGTCTTCCAACGAACAGCTCGTCGGAATAAGAAACGAGATAGACGAAATTGATTCGAGCCTGCTGGAACTGATAAACCGTCGCGCGGAGCTTGCGATAAAAGCGAGCGGGCATAAAAAAAGTGGTTTTCTAAGCGTCTACGACCCCGCGAGAGAACGGGAAATAGAGCAAAGAATCACCGCCCGTAACAAAGGTCCCCTTTCCGCTCGGGAAATCCTTTTCGTGTTCAAAGAGATAATATCGTGCTGCAGATCCCTTCAGCACGGAGACAAAGTCGCTTACCTTGGGCCGGAAGGCAGTTTTTCAAACCAGGTCGCGTTTCGAAACTTCGGCGATTCTTCCCAGTTTTTTCCCGTTTACAGCTTTGAGGAAGTGTTTGAGGAAGTATCGGAGAAAAGAGCGGATTTCGGAATAGTGCCGGTCGAAAATTCGGAGGAAGGTTCCGTGGGAAGCGTTTTGGACATGCTGCTTGAATGGGATCTGAATATTTCTTTTGAATGCTTCGAGCGCATCAACCATTCTCTTCTCTCACTGAGCGCGGATATGGGGCGGGTGAAAACCGTGGCTTCTCATCCTCAGGCTCTTGGGCAGTGCAAAAGATGGATCGCGGCGAACCTCCGCGGCGTTTCGCTTCTTGAGACCGCAAGTACCGCCGCCGCGGCCAAAATGGCCGCGGAAGACGAAACCATCGCGGCTGTGGCGAGCGAATTTGCGGGGTCGATATATAAACTCAAGACGATACACAGTCGCATAGAGGACAGTCCCAGGAATACGACCCGGTTTCTCGTTATAGGAAGGGAGAAGTCTTCTTCAAGCGGGGACGACAAAACTTCGGTCGCTTTTTCCGTCAAGGACGAACCGGGAGCGCTTCACAAAAATTTTTTCCTCCCGTTTTCAGAAGCCGGGATAAACCTTACGAAAATCGAGTCCAGGCCTTCTCGCGACGCTCAGTGGGAATACGTGTTCTTCACGGATTTCAATGGACATTGCGAAGAAGAAAAAATCAGGGAAACGCTGAGGAAAGTCGCGGCCAACTGCGTTTTTTTTAAAGTCCTGGGATCATACCCCGCCGGCCGACCCGACTGAAGCGTCGGTCCGCGATTGGAAAATCCCCTTATGGAACCGAAACGAAGCGTAAAGGATCTGATTCCCTATATTCCCGGAAAGCCTATCGAGGAACTTGAGCGGGAACTCGGAATCGTCGGAGCCGCGAAAATGGCTTCCAACGAAAACCCTCTGGGTCCTTCCCCGCTTGCGGAAAAGGCACTGCTTGAATACGCCTCGAAAGTGAACCTCTATCCCGACGGCGGCTGTTTTAATCTCAGGCGTAAACTTTCGGAAAAACTGGGAGTCGGTTCGCAAAGAATAATAATCGGCAACGGTTCGAACGAAGTGATAGAAATAATCGCCAGGACGTTTCTCGAGCCGGGAGACGAGGTGATATACGGTCGCTATGGATTTATCGTTTATTCACTAGTCGCCCAAGCGATAGGATGCGTCGCTGTCGTTTCCCGAATGCCGGATCTTGCTCACGATTTAAAGGACATGCTTTCCCTGGTTACGGAAAAGACGAAGATGATCTTCATTGCCAATCCTAACAATCCGACGGGGACGATGATTAAAAAGAACGAGTTCGAATCGTTTCTTCACCTCGTTCCGGAAAACGTGATGATAGTGGTGGACGAGGCGTATTTCGAATACGCGGAAGATCCGGAATATCCGAACACTATGGATTACCACTCGATTCGCGACTCAATTGTCACGGTTAGGACTTTTTCCAAGATTTACGGACTGGCGGGTCTTCGAGTTGGATACGCGATAGCTTCCGAAGACGCGGTTTCGTATATGAACAGGGTGAGAGAGCCGTTTAACGTAAATTCTTTGGCGCAGGCGGCCGCGGCCGCGGCGCTTGACGACTCTGGACACGTTAAGGCTTCAAGGGAGGTTAATCGCGCGGGAAGGGAATATTTTCGCGAGAAGCTTGGGAAATTGGGTATCCGGTATACTGAGTCTCATGCGAATTTTCTTCTCATAGACCTGGAGACGGATCCCACCCCGGTTTACGAAAAGCTTTTAAGAAGCGGGGTTATAACCAGACCGGTTTTGGGGTACGGGCTTAAAACGCATTTGAGAGTCAGCTTCGGTATTGCCGAAGAGAACGAAAAATTCATCGAAGCGTTAAGGAAGATTCTCGATAGATGACTTTTGAAAAAGTAACGGTGGTGGGTCTCGGGCTAATAGGTGGTTCTCTGGCTTCTGCCTTGAAAAAATCGGCTGAGGTCTCGGAGGTTTTCGGGGTAGAAAAAGACGGCGAATCGCTTCAATTCGCCATGGAAAACGGAATCGTCGACGATGGAGCTTCAAGGATTGGCCCGGAAATATCCGATTCGCAGGTAGTGGTGATAGCGACTTACGTTGACGCTATTTCGCAATTGGCTTTGGAGGTTTCGAAGTTTGTTTCCACTTCCGTTGCCGTCTGCGATACGGGAAGCGTGAAAGCTCCTTTGGTGCGCGAGATGGAAAAGTATCGCGAAAGCGTTTCCTTTGTCGGAGCTCATCCGATCGCCGGCACGGAAAAATCCGGAGTGCGCGCCGGTCGTTTCGATCTTTTTTCGGGGAAAAAATGCGTTCTGACTCCCGTTAAGAGCACCGACCCGGAAGCTTTTTTGAAGGTAAAAACGCTTTTCGAACTTGCGGGAAGTCGAGTGATAGAAACCAATCCCGAGACCCACGACGAGATCTTCTCGCTTGTAAGTCATCTTCCCCACGCGGTTGCCTACTCGCTTTTGAGCACGGTGGCTTGCGAGCGAAAAGAAAACCTTCTGGATTTTTCAGGCGGTGGACTTGCGGATTTTACCAGAATTTGCGAAAGTTCCCCGAAAATGTGGGCCGAAATTCTGATCCAAAACCGCGACCCGGTTTTAAAAGCCATCCGAAACTTCGCCGGGAATCTTGAGAAAGTCGAAAAGGCGGTTTCTTCGGGAGATTCGCGACTTCTCGAGAGTGTTTTGTCAGAAGCTCGAGATTTCAAACTAAGTATGCGCAAAGGAGGAGCTGATGCCGGAAAAAATAAAAAAGACGGATGAGCAGTGGGAAAAAGAACTTCCCCGCGATCGATTTTTGATAACGAGGAAAAAAGGCACGGAGAGGGCGTTTACGGGAAAATATTACGATCATCACGAAAAGGGAGTGTATATATGCGGCTGCTGCGGGCAGAAGCTGTTTCGTTCTTCCGAGAAATTCGATTCGGGAACCGGGTGGCCGAGTTTCCGGGAACCTCTTTTGTCCTCAAACGTGGCGGAGAACGTTGACCGTTCGCACGGAATGATCAGAACCGAAGTCACATGTTCGAAATGCGACGCTCACCTGGGGCATGTTTTTCCGGACGGCCCGCAACCCACGGGGATGAGATACTGCATAAACTCCCTCTCTTTGGATTTCGAGGAGGAGAAATAAATTGAGTGGCGACGGGTGGGATCGAACCACCGACACAGGCCTTATGAGAGCCCCGCTCTACCCCTGAGCTACGCCGCCTCGGGAAAAAAGACCGTAACGAAGGGGAATTATACCGGCGATACGCGCAGATTCAACGTGTTTTCGCGGCCGTTTCGCCGAGGGTCTCTCGGAAAATCCTTTCGGTTCGGCGGTTACGTAAAAAATTATTTTTCTCCGGTTCCGTCTTCGTCCGCTATAAGTCCGAATTTCAGCAGCTTTCCGTAGGTTTTCGTTCTATAGCCGTGCCGGGCGAAGATTTCTATATCCTCGGGTTTGTCGATATCGACGCTGATGTTGTCATTTTTGTAAACCTCGCAGGGCACGTATCGACGCGCGGCCTCCTCTTGGTGCTTTCTGAAACTGTCGTCTCCAAACATGGAAGGTATGCTGTCCGGAGGCTTTCTGAGTATCGCGTTTGTGCCGAACTCGTCTTTGGACGGCACCAAAACGATGGATTTACCCTTTTTTTCCCTTTTAAGCACCGAGTCAATATCTTCTCCGGTTATAAGAGGCGCGTCGCCCGGAATCACCAGAACCGAAAGGGCGCCCATCTTTCTGCATACCTGAAGCGCCAGATCCACAGAAGAGCTTTCCCCTAGCTGTTCTTCCTCTCTTATAACGTCGAATCCTTGCTCAAGAGCCATTTTTTCCGCTTTCCGGTCAAGGGTTACGATTACTTTGTTGTCGGCGAGTTTTGATTCCTTAACCGCGGAAAACACGTCCTCGAGCATAACGTAGGCAAGTTCGGTTCTCTGTCTTTTGTTTAGCACCTCGGCGAGTCTTTCGTTCGCCTTTGAAAGATCTTTTACCGGAATAAGTATGAATTTCAAAACGCCACCTCTTTAGTGAGCGAACCCTTGCCCGCTTTCTATTGTATCAATAAAAAGATTGCTTGAAAACGCTTGGAGAAAGACATGTCGGAAGTAAATTAAATTGACCGGTTTTTTATTTTTTAATTTTTTGTTTTTTTTCAAATCATTCTCGAAGGGCGAGCCCGAAGAGAATGATTTGAAATCGCTCCTTTATCACACCGAAATAGAGCTGCCGCCTCCCTCTGCGTTACCTTCTTCTCTTTCCACGTTCTGTATACTTTCTCGAAATTATTCTTCCTGACCATCTGAAGATATATTGACTGTTGCATATCCTTCTCCTCTTCTGGAAAAGAGGTTAAATACAACCAACAGCTCCTTTTTCATACCGGTCGACTCACTTATTCTAAAACCGGACGTATAATTTACTCTTAACAAAATCGGGGTTAATTGTTTTTTTAGTGTTTACACTTTCGTGTCAATTAAATATGTTATCGTCTCATGAATAAGAACAATCTTTTCACAAACAAGCTTTTTCATATCATTGATGGAGCTTTACGTCTCGATATCGACAAAGTTTCAAATTATACCAAAATTTTGGCCAAGCGGCCGAACGCATGTCTCGGCGACTGAAAGCCATGGGAGCGGCTAAGTACAAAAACGGGTTTTCGCTCACTTTACACGAATCAACATTGACCGAGCCGCTTCAATGGTGCAAACCGCGTCTGGTTTTTGTTAATTCCATAGTCGGACCTGTTCCATAAGTCGGTTCCGACCGACTTTATCGAATCGGTCTTTAGAGTTATGAACGAAGCTTCCCGGCACACCTTCCAGGTTTTAACCAAGCGTCCGGACCGCGCGCAAGACCGATGGAAGCGGACCGGGTAAGAGAAATCCACGATAACTGCCTGCGAAACAACATCCCGTTTTTCTTCAAGCAATGGGGAGGAGTGTTCAAAAAAAAAGAACGGGACGCACATTGGACGATAGAACTTGGGACCAGATGCCTGGGCGGAAAATTCCACAATCACTATTTTAAACCTATCCGTTGCTCGGAACCGTTTTATATCGTTATATCAATTTTCCCACGCATTTTTGAGTTAATCCCGGTTATTGAAATAAAAGAGACTTCGATATACAATGATCAAGCTGTATTTCGGCGAAAAAACCTAAAAAAGCGACCTGTTTCGAAAAATGAACCGTACGGCAGTTTTAGAAAGAAAAACATCCGAAGTCAAAGCCTCGGTGGAGATTAATCTTGACGGAATCGGAAAATTCGACATAGATACCGGAATACCGTTTTTCGACCACATGCTGAGTCAATTCGCCAAACACGGCTATTTCGACCTTGTCGTTAAAGCCGAGGGAGACATAGACGTTGACTTTCATCACACCGTGGAAGATGTGGGGATAGCGCTCGGCGAAGCCTTTTCCAAGGCTCTTGGAGAAAAAAGAGGAATAACAAGATACGGCCACTCCTTGGTTCCCTTCGACGACGCGTTGATCATGGTGGCGGTCGATCTTAGCGATAGACCGTGCTTTGTTTTCAAAGGAGATGTTCCCGGAGGCAAAATCGGGGAATTTGATTCGGAGCTTGCCGAAGAATTTTTCAAATCTCTTACAAACTCTCTTCGGTGCAATCTGCATATTGATTTTCTGCACGGAACCAATCTGCATCACATAATAGAGGCGATGTTCAAAGCTTCGGGCAGAGCTATGGATGTCGCTTCCGCGATAGACGATCGCCGCGACGATATTCCGTCGACCAAAGGGACGCTTTAATGATTTCCATAATTGATTATGGAATGGGAAACCTGCGAAGCGTCGAAAAGGGTTTTGCGTCTCAAGGCGTTTCGGCGCGCGTGACTTCGCGCTGGCGCGATATAGAAAGTTCAAGCGGCGTGGTGCTCCCCGGAGTCGGAGCTTTCGGAGATTGCGTAAAAAACTTGCGGGAGCGCTCGATGATCGAACCCGTGAAGAACTTTATTGAAAGCGGCAAGCCTTTTTTGGGAATATGCCTTGGTTTTCAGGTTCTGTTCGAATCAAGCGAGGAAGCTCCCGAGGAGTTGGGTCTTCAAGTTTTCAAGGGGAAAGTGGTTCGGTTTCGTTGCGAGGGGAAAAATCTGAAGGTTCCCCACATGGGTTGGAACACGGTGAACGTGCCGGCTTCAAGTCCTATATTTGAAGGAATACCGGATCGCAGCTGGTTTTATTTCGTTCATTCGTATCATGTTGTCTCGGAGCAGCCCGGCATCGACGCGCTTGTTTGCGACTACGGGGGAAGTTTCACCGCCGGAGTGGTGTCTGGAAATCTTTTCGCCTTCCAGTTTCACCCCGAAAAAAGTTCCGATTACGGACTCAAGATCTTGAGAAATTTCTCAAAGCTCTGTCTTGAAAGCTGATCCTTCTCCGCTCCGTAAATCGCTTCGTAAGCTCCGTAGCTTCTGAATATTTTCTTTACGTAATTTCTCGACTCTTTAAAGGAAATTTCCTCTATGAATTCGTCCACGGGGAGCGAACCGTTTTTCTCGTACCAGATTTTTGCGCTTGTGGGTCCGCCGTTATATCCCGCGAGACTCACGGCGAAATTTTCTCCGTAAGTTTGAACCAGTTGGGCGAGATAGTAAGACCCGAGCTTGATGTTTATCTCAGGAGAGAGAAGGTTGGAAATTTCGAAATCTTGAAGACCTATTTTTTCCGCCGTTTCCCGAGCCGTTGTGGGAAGAAGCTGCATGAGTCCCATTGCGTCGGATACGGAGCGCGCCTCTTTGTCGAAATGACTTTCTTCCCGTATAAGCGAATATACCAGAAATTCGTCGAGACCGTATTCGCGCGAGAATTTTTTCACAAGAACTTCAAATCCCTTCGGGAAGGAAAAACTCAGCGCTTTGGGAGACGTGAGTCTGTCGGCAAGTTTTATGGAATTTCGGTAATCTTTGGCCTGCTGATAAAGAAATGCCAGATAAAGTCTCTGCGCGGATGTTTTCGCTTCGGCTTCAAGAGCTTTGGCTTCTTTAAGAGCGAAATCGTATATTCCTATCCTCGAGAAAAAAAGAGACTTTTCCGCCGCGGATTTTTGTTTGAAAGGATTTTTCGCAAAAGCGCGGGAGGAAGGGATTTCTATAAGCGGTTTCTTTTTCATCCTAAGCTTAGCAAGAAAAGAGTAGTAGGTTAACTTCGGGGAGTCGGCCAGTTCTCCCAGCGCGAAAAGCGCCCCGGGCTTGTCTCCCGTTTTTTCCGCCGCTTTTGCGTACCAGTAAACAAAGCGCTCTCTTTGAGGGCCTCTGATTTCCCAGGCGTGCGAGGAAAAAACGGAAACCGCCTTTTTGTATTCTCCGTTTCTGTAGTGAATCCAGCCCAGTTTCCATGCGCTTTCGGCGGCTTCTTTTCTGCCGGAGTAGTTTTTCATAATCAGCCGATACAGTTTTTCCGCCTCCTCGAAACGCCCGGCAAGATGATTTAGTCCCGCCGCCTGCAGAAGAGATTTCGAAGCGTAGGAACTTTTGGGATTAAGTCTGTGAAGAAGTTTGAAAACGCTTATCGCTTCGGTTTCCCTTCCCAAACTCTGAAGAGTTTTGCCTTTCCAGTAAACCGCCTTTGGAGAATCGATTTCGGAAAAGATGTCGAGCGCCTCTTCGAATCTCGACAGCCTGTAGAGACAGATGGCGGTTTTTGTTTTCACCGCACGGAGTTTAGGGCCGAGAGAAAAAGCCGAAAGCGCCTCGCTCCAGTTTCCGTTCCTGAAAAAAACGTTTCCTCTTTTCATGTACTGCGCGGCTTTTGGACTGAACGTTTTTCCGTTTTTCTCGTGAAGTTCGAAAATGTAATCAGAAAAACTCACTTCGGGATGTTCTTCCCATATTCTCTCGAATATTTCCGAAGCTTCCCTGAAACTTCCTCGCTTTTCCTTTATTTCTCCGAGATTTTTTAAATAGACGGCTTTTAACCATCGGCTTTCGGTTTCGCTAATTAACCGAACGTATATTTTTTCCGCCTCGTCGTACCTTTCGTTTTTCACGAGAAGTTCCGCCAGTCGCTCCCGCACGCTTGAAGTCAGAACGGAACTAGGGTGCGAAACGAGAATTTCGCGAAAAAGTTTCTCCGCTTCCGAAGTTCGCCCGCCGGCAAACTTGGCTTCGGCCTCGTAGTAAAGAAGATAGTCTTTTATTTCGGGAAGCTTTCCTTTTATGCGCTTACGTATTTTTTCCGCCTCGTCGTATTGTTTGTTTTGCGCGTGACAGTAGAGTTTTGCGAACAGCGTTTCCGGGTCTTTTTCCCGGGAGAGCAAAATTTCCCCGCAATCCGCGGCGTGTGAAGACTGCGCGTGTGAGGCGAGCAGAGAGAAAATGAAAAGAAATATAAGCACCGGAATTTTTTTCAATCCTATCACCTCGCGTCGTCCAAAGCCAGATAGTCTCTTACGCCTTCGCCGAAAAGATTGAAGGAAAGAGCGGTTATGAAAATCGCAAGACTTGGAAAAACTATCAGGTGAGGAAACGTTCTTATTCCCTGCCACCCGGTGCTGGCCAGCGTTCCCCAGCTTGCCTCGGGCGGCGAGATTCCAAGTCCGAGAAAACTAAGCGTGGATTCCGTGAGAATCGCGTAGGGAACCGAAAACGTGACGGTGACTATAAGAGGACTCAAGGTGTTCGGAAGGATATGTCGCGCGATGATGGTCCGCGGCGACGCCCCGAGCGCTCGCGCCGATTCCACGTATTCAAGAGATTTTATCTGCAGCACGCTTCCCCTGACTATTCTGGCGACCCTCATCCAGGAGATTATTCCCAGGGATATTACGATTCCGGTTATTCCGGTGCCGATTACGAGCGTGAGCAGAACTATCAGAAGAAGGTCGGGAACGGCGTAAAACACATCGACTGTGCGCATTATCAGTTCGTCCGTTTTGCCTCCCGCGTATCCCGAGACCGCTCCCAGAATCGTTCCTATAAAAAGCGCCATGGCCGCGGTACCGACCGCGACGGCGATTGATATTCTCGATCCGTGAATAACTCTGCTAAGCATGTCTCGACCTTCTTGATCGGTTCCCATTAGATGCTCCGAATCCGGGAAGCGCAGAGCGTTTGAGAAATTCGCGCGATCGTACTCGTAAGGAGAAATCGCCGGGGCGAAAATCGCGACAAGCACTATAAGCAAAATCATCGTGCCCGTGATTATTATCTGAGCTTTTACGTACACTTTTTCTCGCGGGCCTTTTGGGCTTTTAAGACTCCTTTCGGTGCGTCGCCCTGACGATTGTTTTTATTCCGCCCCTGACGTTGAAATCTCCCGTTACTTCTATAGTTTTCGGATCGCATACGGAAACGAAATCGTTGAGAATCCTGTTTGTCACGTGCTCGTGAAACTCCCCGGCGTTTCTGTAGGAAAACATATAAAGCTTAAGCGATTTGAGTTCCACGCATAGTTTGTCCGGCACGTATTTTATTCTAATGGTTCCAAAGTCGGGCTGCCCGGTTTTGGGACAGACGCAGGTGAATTCGGGACAGGAAATCTCTATTTCGTAATCTCTCTCCCGGTTTTTGTTCTCAAACGTTTCAAGAATTTCCGCTTTCGGTTCTTCCATAAAAAACGCTCCGTCGCGCGGGTTTTAAAAGACCGCGCGCGCATCTTTAAACTATCAGATGTCCGCAGGTAATCAACCCCCCGCGAGAGGAGATCTTCCGAAAGAACCAGTCCAATTTCCAAAAGCGCCGAGCCCGGCAAGCGGGAGATTTCCGTTTGACACCGCACGGTTTGGAGTAAATAATTTTCCTGCGTTTTCTTGGGGCATCGTATAACGGCAGTACAGCGGACTCTGGATCCGCTAGTCTAGGTTCGAATCCTAGTGCCCCAGCCAGCTTCGCGCTTTAAAGAGCCAGTTCCGTGCTTTTAATATCGGTTAGGAACAAAGTCGCGCTCTTGTCGGAGTTTAACTTCCGTCTTGAATTGGGTTTCCCGACTTCGGCGATTCGCGCGGCTCTCCCAATTATTCTTAATCAGTCGATTATTTCGAACCGGAATATATCGGGTCTTGAGAAATGCCCCGTGCAGTCTATCACGGTTTTAGCTCTTATTATCTGACTCGGGTCGATTTCGGCGTAAAGTATTTCTTCCTTTCCGTATACCGGGCCGACTAAATATTGCCCCCTGGGGTTTATTATGCCGCTTCCCCCGGGATAATCCCAAAGCGTCTGCTTTTTCAAAGGAAAAGTGTCGGGTACCAAATCCTCTTCGATAAAGCCGGATGAAATTATGACGAACACCTGACCTTCAAACGCGTACTGGCGGCTTGAGAAATCCATCGTGTCTTTCGCAAATCCGTGTCCTCCCCAAAGTCCCACGTGTATCTGCTCTCCTTTGGTGAACATTGCGTATTTCTCGAGAGTCATGTGATGTTCGTAGCAGAAAAGCCCTCCTATTTTGCCTAGATGAGTATCGAAAACCCCCACGTCTTCGGCCGTTCCGTTCGCCCAGACGCATTTCTCGCTGTCAATCGACATGAGTTTTCTGTGTTTGCCAAGAAGAGCGCCGTCTTTCGCGAAATACAAAATAGTGTTGTAAAGAGTTCCTCCCAGCTTTTCGTTAACCCCTATCACCACGCACGTTTTTCCCGCTTTGGCGGCTTCGCCGATTCTGCGGGTGTCTTCTCCCGGGACCTCTACAGAGTTTTCGTAAAGTTCCACATGGGCGTCCATGGTGAGCTTTCTTTCGGGACCGAACCCCAAATCTTTGGGCCAGTAGGGATAGGTAGGTATGAAAGCCTCGGGAAAAACCACCAGTTCAGCTCCGTTTCCGGCCGCTTCCTTTATCAGTCTTACGACCTTGTCAACGGTCTTTTTTCTGTCAAGAAAAACAGGTGAAGCCTGCACCGTCGCCGCTACGAAAGATTTCCCGCTACTCATAACAAGGTATATTATATAACAAAATCCGTAAAAGGGTTTAAATTTGAACGCAAGGGGGAAGAAAATGAGTAAACTTGCCGGAAAAACCGCTCTGATAACCGGCGGCGGAGAGGGAATAGGGAAAGCCACAGCGCTTTTATTCTCTAAAGAGGGCGCGAAAGTGGGCGTAATGTCGAGAACGGTCGCGAGACTTGACGAAGTGGTTTCGGAAAACCCCGGACCCGGAGAAATAAAAGCTTATCCCGGGGACGTTTCGATAGAGGAAGACGTAAAAAGAGTCGTGGAAGATTTTTACCGCGATTTTGGAAAAATCGACATACTTTTCAACAACGCCGGAATTCTCGAAGGCGGAACCGTGGTCACGACTTCAAACGACGTCTGGGAACGAACGATGAACATAAACGTAAAAGGGGTCTTTCTTGTGAGCAAGTACGTGATTCCCCTTATGGCTAAGCACGGAGGCGGTTCCGTGATCAACAATTCAAGCGTGCTCGGCATTGTGGGAATGGAGGGCTGCGTCGCCTATAACGCCTCGAAAGGAGCGGTAAGGCAGATAACAAGGAGTATGGCTCTAGACCACGCGAAGGAAAACATAAGGACCAATTCCGTCTGCCCGGGCTACATAAAAACTAAAATGGATCCCGAGTTCATGGGAAATCCACCCGACGCGGAAGAGCAGCTTGACGAAATAGCGGCCGGAATGATACCTCTTATCAGAAGAGCGGAACCCGAAGAAGTCGCTCATTCTGTTCTTTACCTGGCTTCGGATGAGGCCCGATATGTTACCGGCTCCGATCTTGTGATAGACGGAGGGTGGACCACTATTTAGCTTGGATTTTTCACAAGAGAAGTGGAAAATCGATTTGTTTTGCGTTGGGTTCGATTCACTTCGGTTCTCTCGTTCCGCTATTTCTATGGAGTTCACAATAAAATAGGGCGACAACCGCCGGTTTTGGCGAGTTTTGTGCTTTTGTCGTTATTTGCGGCGGAGGGGATGTTACAGCGAAGCGAAGGTTTAAATACAAAACACTGGTTCAGTTACTCTTTCTAAATAACCGAACCGGTGTCTTTTAACTGTCTCTACTTCTTCTGCTTAATTAACCGTAATAGTGGCTTCAAATACGCTTGGAGTAACCGCCGAGTTCCTATTGTCAACCCTGACGGTCTGACCTCCAACCCGCACTATGGAAGAATTGCTTACATGTTCAACCGTAGCCGTCGTTCCCGAGGGAAATCCTTCAAACTTAAGCTTGTATCCAGTTCCATATTCAGACTTTATAGTGTCGTCACCTTCTCCTGCCTTAACGATAAACGTAACGTCGGTACTACCCCCTGATGAAATAGATATATCATCGTCCCCGGGACCTCCATTTACCGTTGTGGCGGCACCGCTTGGTCCGGCGACAGTCATAGTGTCGTTGTATTTGCTGCCGATAAAATTCTCAAAATTGCCGCTACTTGCTATGGTAATAGTCGGGTTCGTGGTTACGTCTTCACCGCGCTCGTATCTCTCAAAGCTTGCGGTGTCAACGCCTGCACCTCCGTCTGGAGAGGCATCGTCAGTATCGAGGTAAACCATGTCGTCTCCGTCTCCACCTTCTATGTCGTCGTTTCCGGCTCCTCCATCTATCGTGTCGTCTCCGGCTCCCCCATTTATCGAGTCATTCCCTTCGTTACTGCTTAACGTGTCTGCCCCCTCTTCGCCAACAAGCGTATCGTCTCCGTCTCCACCGTTTAGTGTATCGTCGCCCGCCCTACCGTTTAACTGGTCATTTCCGTCTCCACCGTCAAGCGTGTCGTTACCGTCTCCACCGAATAGCCCGTCGTTGCCGTCTCCGCCACGAAGCGTGTCGTTACCGCCCAAGCCTTGAATCAAGTCATCTCCTCCACGACCTTCAATCACGTTGTCGCCACTGGTGCCGGTGAGAGTATCCCCACCACCTGCGCCAATAATATTTTCAATGTTTTTCGGGAGGGGGCTAGCAGTAGCCAAGCTTATTGATATGCCGAAGTTAGAAGTCATAGTTGAGAAATCAAACGTATCCACACCTTCTCCACCGTCGTAAATGTCGCCGGAACTCACGACGGTCAAGCCGGGAAATCTGTAAGTATCGTCGCCGGGACCGCCTTCCATTACGTCTTCACCGGTTCCAATCACAAAAATATCATCTCCCGCTCCGCCTCTTAGCGTGTCATTACCCGTTCCGCCTTCTAACGTGTCGTTACCCTCTCCGCCTTCCAGTGTGTCCGCTCCGGCAAGTCCTTCTAGCGTGTTGTCAGCGTCGTTGCCTGTAATAGTGTCGGATTCGTTTGAACCCTTTACGTTCTCTATGTTTATAAAAGTGTCTCTTCCGAAACTGCCGTCATTTTGCTCCCCGCTACCTGTTAAATCTATCCGCAACCCCGCTCCCGAAACCGTGGTTAAAGGAAATATCACCGTGTCATTTCCCTCTCCTCCGTCTAGCGTGTCGTCTCCCGGCCCTCCGGTAAGCGTATCGTCTCCCGCTCCACCTCTTAACGTGTCGTCTCCTGCTTCTCCGGTAAGCGCGTCGTCTCCCTCATCTCCCTTTAACGTATCGTCTCCCTCTCCTCCATTTATCGTGTCGTTACCCGCTCCGCCCGAAACAAAGTCATCGCCCAAACTCGCGTTAATCACGTTGTCTCTATCGTCTCCGCATATAACATCGTCGTTGTCTCCACCGTTATAGTCTTTGCTTGCTCTGTCCACAATCTCAACGTCGCAATCCGGATCAACCGGTTCTGACCCGTCACCGCCATCACCGCCACTCGACCCAGGTCCCTGCGGTCCTTGTGGCCCTTGCGGACCCTTCGGCCCCGCGGGTCCTACGTCTCCCGTGCTGCAACTGGAAAGACCCGCTACTGCGACGCTTATAACAAAAACCAATAAAAGCTTAACGATTTTCATTCTGATCATCCTCCAAGGTAACTCTGTATGTTAAATATAAGTTTAAACGGCTTAAATCATTAGGATTCTAACATTTTAAAGGGAAGGGGGTCAAGTGAAAAAAAAGTTTATGGAGACGTTTACGCCGCAGTGATTTTTGAGCTGAGGTTTCAATAAAACAGACGAGTAAACGCGACGCGAACCCGTATTTTTATTTTGGAAAAAACAACTTACTTTCTACACCTAAGTTCGCAGGTTTGAAAATCGATCGGAAGTGTAGAGAACATACGAAAAATCCGGGTTTGCGTGTTTTGGAAAGTCTTCGGGATTTGCGGAAAATCCTGGTGTTGGGAGAGCAAGTTGTTTTGTGTTAGAGTGTGTATGGATGGGGGCGCAATGTGCTTGTCGTGTAACTTGCAGATATGTCCGCATTACAAAACGGGCGACGTTTTCATTTCTTTTGCGAGAAATTCGGGTCGGGAGTTACATACGGCATTGCGGGAAGAAACAAAACGTACGATAAGCGAAAAACCAGACGAGGAGGAATTTTAAATGGAACTTTTCGAAGCGATGGGAACTAGAAGAAGCTACAGATTTTTTAAGCCGTGGAAAGAGGTTGAGGACTGGAAAGTGCAAAAGATGCTCCAGGCGGCGCGCTATGCGTCGTGTCAGGGCAACTGCAATTCCACGGAGGCCATAGTTATAGACAAAAAAACCTATCCGGAAGAAAAATTCGAGCGGATAGTCGAATGCGCGTCGCCGTTTAACGAAATTCATCTTCGCCAGGCGCCGATTGTTATCGCCTGGCTCATAAATCTCGACGCGTGGTACAAGGAACTCATACAAACCTTTGCGGTTCTGTTTCCCGCAAGGGCGATAACCGCGGCGCACGGATGGACTTACGAGCTTTTAACGGAGCACACGTACCCGAGACTTATGAGTTTTCCCAAAGACAGAACGGAAGATCTTCTAAGGGTCGAAGCCGGGCAGGCGATCGCAAACGCGATGCTGGCGGCAACCGACATGGGGTTAGGCTCCTGCCTGCTTGCCACCGGAAGAAAGCCGTCGGAGTTTCCAAAGGTTTTGGGAACCCCTGAGAATATAGTCCCCATATGGCTTATGGCGGTGGGATATCCCGCGGAAGATCCCGGACAAAGGCCCAGAAAAAGATTTGACAGGCTCTATCACCACAACGAGTACGGAAATCCTCTTGAGGAAAGCGCGGAAGTGAGAAAGGAGCTTGAGCGGGAAAAATTGATACAGCCGATGGATCCTCTTCCGGGACGGGAGGAGGAACTTCGTCACGTGTGCAAAATGTTCGGTTTCAAGGAGGATATGCCGGATATGCCGAAAGAGAAAATTCTTGAAATGTACGAGGAAGATTCTCCTTATTTCGGCGAACTTCCGCCCGATCTTGAAAAACGGGGGGTCTAAAAAAGATATTCCGGTTTGCCCGGTCGTCGGGATTTGCTGTATAGTTTTTCCCGTGAGCAGAACCGCCTATCTTATAATAGATTCGAGCGAAAACAATTCCGATCTTTACCACAAAACTCGCTTTTTCGTTCCCGATCCCGTTGTTTTTTTCGAGCACGACGGAGAAAAAACGCTTATTTTAAGCGATCTTGAGCTTGAGCGGGGAAGAAAAGAGGCGCGGGTGCAAACAGTGGTTTCCCTCAGCCGGTGCGTGCGAAAGCTTCGCGAGGCCGGGAAAAAAACTCCCGATATCGCGCAGGTTGCCGAAGCGGTTTTAAAGGAACGCGGCGTAAGAAGTCTTGTGGTTCAGAGGAATTTCCCGGTTTTCTACGCGGACGCGCTCAGACGTTTGGGTTTTTTCGTGAAAACGGCGAAAACGCACTTTCTTTTTCCCGAGCGGTTGAAAAAGTCTCGATACGAAATTTCGCGCATAAAAAAGGCGCTTTCGGAGACCGCGGCCGCGATGAGACTGGCGATTTCCCTTATCTCGGGTTCGGTTGTGAAAAAAGGCGTGCTTTACCGTGAGGGAAAACCTCTTACTTCGGAAATCGTCAAATCCGCGGTGAATTCCTCTCTGGCGGCGCGAGGCTACACGGCTTCCAGTACCATAGTCGCCGGCGGGGTTCAGGGTTCCATGCCCCACGACACGGGTTCCGGACCTCTTTTGGCGGGATGGCCGGTTGTGATTGATATTTTCCCGAAATCTCAAAAAGACGGCTATTTCGGCGATATGACGAGAACGGTGGTCAAAGGTACTCCTTCGCGTGAACTTTCGAGAATGTACGATACGGTTCTCGAAGGTCAGAAAATCGCGATTTCCATGATAAAAGACGGGGTAAGGTCAAAAGACGTTCACCGCGCCGTAACGGATTTTTTTGCGAAAAGCGGATTCGAAACCGGGGTTTCCGAATCGGGAAAGCCACAGGGCTTCATTCATTCCACCGGTCACGGCCTTGGACTCGATATCCACGAACCTCCCCGAATCGGGTTCGGAGAGGAAATTTTAAGGGAAGGCAACGTGGTGACCGTGGAACCCGGTCTTTACTACGAACGCCTGGGCGGAGTGAGAATAGAGGATGTGGTTTGCGTTACCCGTGACGGGAACGTTAATTTGACCAGATGTTCCAAGAAGTTTCGGGTTTAGATTTTCTCCTTCGCGAAAAATTGTTATGGAACGAAAAAAAACTTTTGAAGACGTAGTTTCGCTCGCACGCAGACTTCGCGCTCCCGGGGGCTGTCCCTGGGACAGGGAGCAGACGTTTGAGTCGCTTCGCGCGTACGTTATAGAAGAGGCATACGAAGTCGTGCAGGCAATAGAGCTTGGAGATACCCGGGGACTTGTGGAAGAGCTCGGAGATTTTCTCTTCCAGGTGGTTTTCATTTCCCAGATAGCCTCCGAAGAGGGGAAATTCAACGTCTCGGACGTTATCGAAAGTCTGCACGACAAACTTGTGAGAAGACATCCGCACGTATTCGGAGAAAAAAAAGCCGGCGACTCCGAAGAAGCCCTGAAAACCTGGAACGCCGAAAAGCTTAAGGAAAAAAAAGGCAAATCCGCTCTTGCGGAGATTCCGAAAAACATGCCTTCTTTGATGAGGGCGCAAAGAGCCGGGGAGAAAGCCTCGCGAGCTGGATTTGACTGGGACGACCTGCCTCCGGTTCTCGCCAAAGTAAAAGAGGAGATTTCCGAGCTTGAGCGGGAGATGGAAAAGGGAGATTCCGACAAGGCGGCGCAGGAGTGGGGAGACCTGATTTTTTCCATGGTGAATCTGGCGAGGCACCTTAAAATCGATGCCGAAATCGCGTCCCGCGAAGCGGTGGAAAAATTCGTAAACAGATTCTCCGTTCTGGAGAAACGAGTTAGTGAGAGAGGAAAACGGATCGAGGAACTGTCTTTGGAGCAACTTGACAAAATATGGCGGGAGGAGGTAAAAAAATCGTAGGGTTTTTCTGTCTTGAGAGCGTTTTTCAAACGTAAAGCGCGGAACATAAAGCCGATTGAGCAAGGAGGAGTAATTTGAGATATCGAACAAGAAAGAGCTTTTCCATTTTAGTCCTGGCGGTGATTTCGGTTTTTGCCGTTTCCGACGTGTTTGCCGCGGGGCAAGGGTTTTATATGGGGCTTGAAGCGGGTTTTTCCCGCTCCGACGGCGTGGACGTTTCTCAGTCCGCGATCAACAATCCGACCAAATGCGATTCGCTTCTTTATCCGTCCGGAACGAATCCGCCCGCCGATCCGGATTGCGCGATTGGCGACAAAATGCCTCTAATCAGCAGCATGTTTTCGGCCAGCAACGGTTTTGTCGGAGGTGCTTCCCTTGGTTACTCGCTTGACTCGGGAGTGCGTATTGAAGCCGAGTATCTTCATCGGCGCGACGGTTCTGAAAAAAGGAACGTGGACCTGGGTTCGGCTGGCAACGACCCTCTTTCCACCAAAGACAGCGAGTGGAGTGAAAGCAGCCCGCCTTTTGAGCGGCTGCGCGATTTTAAAGCCGATCAGTTTTTCCTAAACGCTTACTATGATTTTCAAAACGAATCGCGAGTAACGCCCTATATAGGAGGCGGTATCGGAGTCGCGTCGCTTCGCATGCGCTACAAGGCCGAATTTCTGCGAAAAGACGACCTGGGTTCCGAACCGTGGCAGATTGCCGCCGCCGGCACTGCCAGCCGAGTCGACACCGCGCTTGAGAACACGAGTTTCGGGTTTCAAGTTATAGGAGGCTTTGATTATTCCCTTGGCGATAAAACTTCGATAGGAGTTAAAGGGCGCTGGACGCGGTTTAACGGTTTTGACGAAAACGACAAACTTTGGGAAGAAATAAGAGGTCACGTTCCCGTTCTCGCCGACGGAACGACTCCGTTTACAAGCGATTTTGAAGTCGACGATATATCCAACTGGGCGGTTTCGCTGACCGTTAAATACTATTTATGATCCACGCGGATGTTGGCGCGGTCTCGGGAAATTTCGGTTGTGGCCGAAGGAACCGCGTCTGCGCGTTCTCACTTCCGAAGAAGCGCGCTCATAAGCTTCCAGCCTTCTTTTACGTGGACGCCGGTACTTTTCGCGCCGTCCTCAGTGTAGACCGGGGAATTTTTCTTTGAGGATTCGTCTTTAGAATCCAGTATCGCGAAAGGGACGGGTTCTCTCGAGTGAGTTCTGATGTCTATGGGCGTGGGATGGTCGGACATTACGAGAATTCTGTATTCGCCGAATTTTTTTATTCCCGAAAATACGGGTCCCACCACTTTTCCGTCAAAATCTTCAATGGCTTGTATTTTCAGGTCGGCATCTCCGATATGTCCCGTTTCATCCGGCGCTTCTATGTGTATCATCGCGAGATCTACGCGCTTTAGGGATTCAAGCGCGCTTTTCACTTTTCCCGCGTAGTTTGTGTCTAGATATCCCGTCGCTCCCGGAACTTCTATCACTTCCATCTTTGCGAATATTCCTATTCCCTTGACAAGATCCACCGCCGACACCACGGATCCGGTAATTCCGTAAAGTTCCTCAAGGGACGGCATCTGCGGTTTGGTTCCTTCGCCCCAAAGCCATATTGAATTCGCGACGTTTTTTCCTTCCGTCTTTCTTTTTTCGTTTACCGGATGATTTTCAAGCGCTTTTTCGGATTTTTTCATCAGGGAGACGAGTTTTTCGGAACCCCGTCCCGAAGGAAGCCATCGTTCGGTTTCCTTTCCCGAAATATCGTGGGGAGGAGTCGTTTCTATATCGCTGTTTCCTCGTCTCCAGAGCAGAAGATGCCTGTAGCTCACCCCCTGATGGAGAGAGAATTCCTCCGCGTCGATTTCTTTTTTCAGATCCTCGACTATACCGCCGGCCTCGGCGTCGGTTATGTGTCCGGCGCTGTAGTCTTCCATAATCTTCGCACCGTTTTTTTCTCCCAGAGTTACCAGATTGCAGCGCAGCGTCACGTCGTCTTTTTCTAAAGAAACTCCTATGCTCGCCGCTTCAAGCGGAGACCTTCCGGTGTAGTATTTCGTCGGATCGTAGCCCAGCACCGCCAGATTGCCCACATCGCTTCCCGGGGCAAGAGAATCCGGGATGGTTTTGGCCGTTCCGAAAATTTTCGCCCTGCTCGCTATGAAATCTAAATTGGGAGTGTTGGCGACTTCAAGCGGCGTACGGCCGTCGAGTTGCGGAAGTTTATGGTCGGGCATTCCGTCGCCCTGAATAATCACGTATTTCATGGAAGTAAAGAAGGTATACGCAAATTTATCGTAATCAAGTCGCAAAAACGCGAAGCTTTCGCTTCTTAGAAAATATCGACCGCGTATTTTTTAAGATCGGAGAGATTTAAAACTTCAAGCACCGATTCATTGGTCGACTGCAAAAAGACCGCGGGAGCCGCCCCGCTTTCAAAAGCTTCTTTCCAGCGAAGCGCGCAAACGCACCATCTGTCTCCCGGCTTGAGACCGGGAAAACCGAACTCGGGACGCGGAGTTAAAAGATCGTTTCCCCTGGATTTTGAAAAAAGCAGAAATTCTTCGGACATTTCGGCGCATACCAGATGAAGACCCGCGTCGGAGATGGCGGCGCGGCAGCAGCCGTCTCTAAAAAAACCGGTGACGGGATCCGTCCCGCATTTTTTGAGCTTTTCGCCGAATACGTTTTTTTCTTCTTCTTTCATGCCGCCCGCGCGATAAATCATTATATACTTGTTCTGCGGAGTCAAGTATATAATTGCGATTATCCGACCATGGCCTGCCTAACGCTGCGACACAAAATTCGGAAGTTTACGGGAGAGCTAACTCTTCCCGGAGACAAATCCATTTCCCATAGAGCCCTTATCCTGGGTTCTCTCGCTCGGGGAAGTACCATAGCGAACGGATTTTTAATGGCGCAGGACACGCTATCCACGGCAAACGCTTTTAGAAATATGGGGATTTCCGTGCGCGTAAGCGCAAACCGCGCGGAGATTTCCGGGAAGGGACTTTTCGGACTCGAAAAACCGACGGGGGATATCGACGCCGGAAATTCGGGAACCACGGCGAGGCTGCTTTCCGGAATCCTGAGCGCGCAAAAATTTTCGGCCACCGTTACCGGGGACGATTCTTTGCGTCGTCGTCCGATGTCCAGAGTGATTATTCCCCTTCGAAAAATGGGCGCGAGAATTTCCGGCGAAGCGGAAAAACTTCCGCTTCGTATCGAAGGCTCCAAGCTTAAAGGAATGAACTACGAGCTTCCGGTTGCGAGCGCGCAGGTAAAATCCGCGGTTTTGCTCGCGGGACTTTACGCGCGGGGAGAAACCGTGGTAACGGAACCTGAAAAAACCCGAGATCACACCGAGAGAATGCTTCGACACTTCGGAGTGAAAGTGAAAACGGAGGGTTTAAGAGTTTCCGTAAGCGAGTGCGAAGAGTTTTCGGGAACGGAAATAGAAATTCCCTCGGATATTTCTTCCGCCGCTTTTTTTATCGTCGCGGCGCTTATAAACCCGGGTTCCGAAGTTCTTGTAAAGAACGTGGGACTTAATCCGCTTCGAACCGGCGCGCTTGATATCCTGCGGGAAATGGGCGCGGATATTTCCGTGGAGAATCCGCGTAATCTGTGCGGAGAGCCCGTCGGAGACATAACGGCTCGTCAAAGTTCCCTTAGAGGAGTGCGGATAAAGACGGAATATGTCTCAAGAGCCATAGACGAGTTGCCGGTCGTTTCCGTCGCCGCGTGTTTTGCCGAGGGGCAGACGGTTATCGAAGGCGCCGGGGAGCTTCGGGTAAAGGAAACGGACAGGATAAGCGCCATGGCCGAAGAGCTTTCAAAACTGGGAGCGGATATTGAGCAAACTCCCGACGGAATGATTATAAACGGCGTTGAGAGACTTTCGGGCGCTCGCTGCGAGAGCCGCGGAGACCATCGGGTGGCGATGTCTCTTGCGGTCGCCGCGACTCAAGCTCGAGGGGAAACGTCAATCGGCGACGCGCAGTGCGTTTCCATTTCCTTTCCGGAATTTTTTTCGCTTCTCGAAACGCTTGGAAACGGCGGATTATGAAAAACGACAGAATCGTTACCATAGACGGCCCTTCGGGGGTGGGAAAAAGTACCGTCGCCGCTCGGGTCGCGAAACTTCTCGGGTTTTCGTATCTCGATACGGGGGCTATGTACAGGGCGGTGGCGCTCAAGGCGAGCGAGAAGGGAATCGATCCGAACGACCGCGAAGCGCTTCTGGATATGATAAGCGAAACCGCGGTTGAGTTTGGCGGGGAGGGACGGATTCTTCTGGACTCGCGCGACGTCTCCTCGCTTATAAGAATGGAACGTATTTCCTCCCTTTCCTCCAAATTGGCCGAAATTGGCGAAGTTAGGGAATTTCTGGTCGACGTTCAAAGAAAAATCGGGCGAAGGGGAAACATGGTCGCCGAGGGAAGAGACATGGGGACGTATGTTTTTCCCTGGGCGAGACACAAGTTCTACCTTGACGCCTCGCTTCCCGAAAGAGCCAGAAGACGATTTCTTCAAAGCCGCGCAAAAGGTCTTGCGGAAGACGTAAAACAAGTTGAACGCGCGCTGCGTTTGAGAGACAGTCGGGATACGCTTCGTTCCCGAAACCCTCTTCATCCCGCCCCCGACGCGGTTATAATCGATACTACCCGCCTCGACGCCGATCAGGTCGTGTCTCAAATAGCGTCTATCGCAAAAGATATCTCCGCTTGCGAGGCGTGAAAAGCCGACGGGCTTATTCGTTCTCTTTTCTTTTTAAGCGGTTTTCATGTAACCTTGCACTTTAAGTTAAAAGAGAGAACGGAAAGTTAAGGCGGCCAATCATTATGATTCAAAATAACGACATTGCGGATTTGAACGAAAAAAGCTTCGAAGAGTTGCTTGATGAGAGTATGGAATCTCACCGGAAGGAGCCGGAAAACGGGGAGATAGCGAAAGGAAGGGTGATAAGAGTCGATTCCGACTCCGTTTTCATAGATCTTGGATTTAAGTTTGAATGCATAGTTCCGATAAATCAGTTTCTGAACAAGGAAGGGGAATACGAGGTATCCGTAGGTTCGGAAATAGAAGTTCTGGTGGAAAGGCCGAACCCGAATACCGTGAGAGCCTCCAAGCATAAGGCGGACCAGATCAGGGAAAGAAAAGTCATTGAAGAAAAATTCAAAAAAGGCGAACCGCTCGAGACTAAAATTCTAAACAGAGTTAAAGGAGGATTTAACTGCGAGATAGGCCAGACGAGCACTTTTAAGGTTTTTCTTCCCGGTTCCCAGGTAGCGCTTCGACCCATAGCCGATTTTGACGAAATAGTGGGTCAGACGATGCTGACCCGCATTATTCAAAACAACGATAACGGCATAGTGGTGTCGAGAAGGGCAATTCTCGAAGAGGAGAGGGAAGAGAAAAAGAAACAAACGCTTGCGAATATTTCAAAAGACGAAATCGTTTCTGGAAAAGTGGTGAAGATAATCGACGCGGGGGCGTTTGTGGATATCGGCGGCATAGAGGGGTTTATTCCCATAGGAGAGCTTTCCTGGGGAAGAGTGAGACACCCGGGCGACGTTCTAAAAGAAGATGAGCAAGTGCGAGTGAAAATTCTAAGACTCGACATCGAGACGGAGAAAATAACGCTCGGCTTGAAACAGACCACTCAGGATCCCTGGGAAACGGCGGAGCAGAAATACTCGGTCGGCGCGAAAGTTTCGGGCAAAGTGGTTTTCGCGGTGGAATTCGGCGTGTTCGTCGAACTCGAACCGGGAATAGAAGGTCTTGTGCACGTAAGCGAGCTTTCTTGGCTTAAGAATTTCCGCCATCCAAGCGAGGTTGTCTCGCTTGGAAGCGAGATAGAGGTCGCCGTTTTGAGCGTAAAGCAGGCGGAAAGAAGAATTTCTCTGAGCTTAAGGCAGATGCAGGAAAATCCGTGGGAAGAATTCAAGCGGAACAATCCTCCCAACTCAAGGGTCAAGGGAATAATAAAAAACGTTACGGAATTGGGTATTTTCGTCGAAGTGGCTCCGGATATGGTCGGGCTGGTGCGTCCGGAAAACCTGAAATGGGAAGAAGAAGTTAGTCCTCTCGAGGTTTTCTCAAGTTCCGACGTGGAAAAAGAAATAGAGCTTGTGGTGCTTAACGTTATTCCCAGACAGAGAAAAATAGGGCTTGGAATAAAGCAGCTTACCTCCGACCCTTGGAACAAAGTGCTAAGAGATTACAAAGTGAACGAGACCGTGGTCACTTCCACCGTGGAAGAGATTCTGGAAAACGGCGTGACGGTCGCTCTTGCCGATAACGTCAGGGGTTTCTACGGAGTCCGCGAATTCCAGGAAGACGAACTCAAGCACGGTTCCGTAAAGATCGGAGACGAGATAAGCGGCTTGGTCACGGGTTTTAACAAACCCAAGTATCAGGTGAATCTGAGCCGTAGAAGGCTTGAGAAAAAGCAGCAGAAAGACACGATGGAATCCTTCGCGTCTTCCCAGAGCGACAGTTCGTTTAAGCTCGGGGATATACTTAATGAAAAGTTAAAGGCCCTTGACTGACAGGTCACAATCCGGGGAGCTTTGACGTGAATTTCTTTCTCAAGACTTGTTTGTCCGCAGTCGCAATCGTCGCAATCGCTTCTGTCGGAATTCTAATAGGAATAATGATTTCCGACGGAGAGCAAACTCCAGGCGGCGACGGGATAGCGATAATAAACGTCGACGGCATAATAATCGACTCAACCCCTTATCTTGAAAGCATAAGAAAAATAAGCGAGACGGACTCGATAAAAGCCGTGGTCGTTCGGATAAATTCCCCGGGGGGAGCGGTAGCGACTTCCCAGGAGATATACGAAGAACTCAAAAATCTCGGCGAACAAGTACCGGTCATAGTGAGCATGGGAACCGTTGCCGCCTCCGGCGGTTACTACGTCGCGTGCGCCGCCTCCAAAATTTACGCGAATCCCGGAACCATAACCGGAAGTATCGGCGTTATAGCGCAGTTCGCAAATTACGAGCAGTTGCTTAAGTGGGCGAAGGTGGAAGTCGAGGTGATAAAAAGCGGGGAACTTAAAGATTTGGGGTCGCCGTTTAAGAAAATGCCCAAAGAAGAAAAAAAATATCTTCAAACGCTTTTGGAAAGCGTTCACGCGCAGTTTGAAAACACCGTATCCGCCGGAAGAAAAATAGCTCCCGAGAAAATCGCCCTGCTTTCCGACGGAAGGATATTCACCGGAAGCCAGGCCAAAGAACTTGCTCTCGTGGACGAAATCGGAACCCTGGAGACCGCGATTGCCGAAGCGAGAGAGCGGGTAGGTTTGAAAGAAGATTCCTGGATCAAAAAGTATCCGGTGAAAAAAAAGACGCTGCTTGATTTTGTTTTTCCGGAAAGTTTATCTGAACGGACAATTTTAGTCTCCCCGGCTAAAATCGGTTTCGGTCTTTACTACATAGCCGACGTGGCTTATTAGCGGAGACTATCCCGGCGAGTTTGCGCAGATTTTCAAACCGCGGTTTCGAAGGATTTTTTGAAGATTTGCGTCGCGCGGGTCCAAAGTCGCAAACTTTGTCCTGAACGCCCTGTTAGTTTTTCTTTCGCGAATCCCGGGTGCGCGTTTAATGCTAACTTGACTCCCTCCCCTTTAAAATGTTAGAATCCTAATGATTTAAGCCAGTTAAACTTACATTTAACGTACGAATTTACTCTGGAGGATGATTAGGATGAAAATCGTTAAGCTTTTATTGGTTTTTGTTATAAGCGTCGCAGTAGCGGGTCTTTCCGGTTGCAGCACGGGAGATGTGGGACCCGCGGGACCGCAGGGACCGCAAGGGCCACAAGGACCGCAGGGACCGGGGACTTATCCGGGGTCGGGTGGCGGTAGTGGCGGTGGGGGTGGTGGAGGTGACGGGTCCGAGCCGGTTGATCCGGACTGCGAAGTTGAGCTTGCGGACAGAGCAAGCAAAGACTATAACGGCGGAGACAACGACGATGTTATATGTGGAGACGAAAGAGAGAACGTGATTAACGCGAATTTGGGCGATGACTTTGTTTCCGGAGGAGCTGGTAACGACACGATAAATGGAGGAGAAGGAGACGACAGGCTAAAGGGAGATGAGGGAGACGACGCGCTTACAGGAGAAGCTGGAGACGACACGTTAGAAGGCGGAGCGGGAGACGATACGCTTGCCGGAGGGATTGGAGACGACACACTTGACGGAGGAGAGGGAAGCGACACGGCGATATTCCCTTTAACCACGGTTACGGGAGCGGGGTTGCAGATAGATTTATCAAGCGGCGAGGAGCAAAATGACGGCAGCTTCGGAAGAGACACACTTACAAACATAGAAAATATTAAAGGTTCCAACGAAAACGACACTATTACGGGTGACGACGCTGACAACAAGCTTGAAGGGCTTGCGGGAAATGACACTCTCATTGGCGGTCCCGGTAATGACATTTTCAACGGCGGTCCCGGTGATGATATTCTCAGGGGAGGGGAAGGAGACGATATCTTTATGGAAGGAGAAGGGAGTGACAGTTTTTACGGCGGTCCCGGCGACGATCTTTTCATAGATACCAACGATTCGTTTAGACAAGCTGACAAAGTGATTGCCGGTGGAGAAGGTATAGATACGATGGATACGAGTCGACTTTTCTTATCTCCAACTTCCAGGAGCTGGATAACAATTAGACTGGGTGACGACGACGATAGCTTCATTTCAGGCTTCGAAAATATAATTGGTACAGTTAATGAAAACTCATCGACATTACACCCTTCCAACTACAACGATGAATTGGTCGGCAATAGAGATGACAATGTGATTAAAGGTCTTAAAGGAAGAGACTTGATTCAAGGCGGAGCGGGTAACGACACGCTGGAAGGTGGAGAGGGTAACGACAGGCTGGACGGTGACGACGGAGACGACGTGTTAGACGGCGGAGAGGGTAACGACAGGCTAGGCGGTGGAAATGGCGACGACACACTAAACGGCGGAGACGGCAGTGACCGTTTTTATGGTAGCTTCGGCAACGATGTAATCGACGCGGCGGATGGAGCGGAAGATACGGATATTGACGCTGGACACGGTGACGACACTCTTTACCTGGATCCCCAAGATACGGCTAAAGTTAGAGGTGCTGCTGATCAGGGAACCGACACGGCAAGCTACGAGAAATACGAGCTACCGGAAAACACGGATATGCCCGCTATTACCATAGGAGACGGCGCGTCTATAGAAAATGTTATCGGAAGCAACTACGATGACACGATAACTTTTAGCAATACGAGCAATAAAGGTACCGCGGAAGCTCCGTTAACGATAAACGGAGGACCGGGGGACGACAGTGTGGGAATTAGCGGAGATTCGGGAAACGTTACGTTCATAGTTAAAGCCGGGGAAGGTAACGACACGATAACGTCTGACTATAAGGCGGAATACAAGCTTAGCTTTGAGGGATTTCCCGCGGGAACGACAGCCGGTGTGGATAACGTGGGAAGCAGTTACCTGGTACGAGTTGGAGATCAGACGGTTAAGGTTAATACGTCTTCCATAACCGATACGGACGCCTTCGGGGCCACTATCACGGTTAATTAAGCGAAAAAGCAGAAGACAGTTAAAAGACGCCGGTTCGGTTACTCATACGAAATAACCGTGCCGGCGTTTTGTATTAAGACCTTCGCTTTGCGGCAAGATATCTACCTCGGAAAAATAAACGAAGAACTTCCGCGCGAACGCGCACGGTTTGACGCTTCTTGAGACCGGGAAGATTTTTGCTGTACGCATGTTTGTAAACTTCTACGGAAAAGATTGATAACGCTTGCTTTTAATGAGGCGATATTGCCTGGTGACGCGGAATCTACAGTTTTTTTCGTGCGACTGGTATTTTTTCAAAAAAAACGATACTTTTAAACATGTCGTCTGCATGCGGACAGAGTGGTAGGCTAAACTGTTTTTCAAGCGGGTTATGAAACACGTAAAAAGATTTTTTTTCATAATCATATTTTGTTTCGGGGTGTATTTTCTCTATCGAAACAGAGAAGTGGGCGTACATGTGTTCAGAGTTGATCTTGGGATTCCTCCTTTTTATAAAGAGGTGTGGGAGGTTTACAATGCCGCCATAATAGCGGTTTCGTTTCTTTTGGGCGGCTTAATATTTTTTCTGGTGGGCTTTTTTAGCCGCGCTTCCCGCAATTCCGATTTGAAGCGGAGCAAAGAGACGATAAAAAATCTCGAGGAAAAAGTCGGAAAGCTCGAGATGGAACTTAAGCAGGCGAAATCTTCCAAAAACGAAGAACAAACTTTCGGCCAGGGGATGTTTAAAGCGCCCAGATGAAACGTCCGTTCGCTGATATTGCCGCTTCGCGAAAGAAGGGTTTTCGCGGAAAACCCGAATGGATAAAAGCGAAGATTCCAAGCGGTCCCAATTATGTGAGACTTTTGAATTTGGTGCGCGAATTTGGTCTTCACACGGTGTGCGAGGAGGCCAAATGTCCGAACATAGGGGAATGCTGGGGAGCCGGCACGCTCACCTTCATGATTCTGGGAGACGTTTGCACGAGAAGTTGCGGCTTTTGCCATGTGAAAACCGGCAAAGGCAAAGCGCTTGACTGGGAAGAGCCCGTCAAAGTGGCGCAAGCGGTAGGAGAGCTTCGAAAAAATAACGCCAAAGTTACGCACATCGTGATAACTTCGGTGAACAGAGACGATAAAAATTACGAAAGCGCCCGGATATTCGCCCGTACGATAGACGAAGTGAGGAAGGTTGCCCCGGGGATAAAAATCGAGGTGCTCATCCCCGATTTTAAAGGGGATCCCAAGGCGATTGACGAAGTTATAAGTTCATCTCCCGATGTTTTGAATCACAATATTGAAACCGTTTCAAGACTCTATTCTCTTCCGCAGAAAACTCAGTCGGGAAAAACAAGGTCGGTGAGACCTCAAGCCGTCTACGAAAGGTCTCTTGAACTTCTCTTGAGAGCCGCGAGTCTGGGAAGAGGCGAAATGCTTACCAAGTCGGGAATCATGGTCGGTCTCGGGGAAAGTTTTGAAGAAATTCTCCAGACCCTGGCCGACTTGAAGCGCGCGGGTTGCGACATAGTTACCATAGGACAGTATCTGCAGCCCACTGTTGACCATATACGGGTATCGAAATTTTATCATCCGGTCGAGTTTGAGTCTTTTAAAAACTACGGAGAAAAAATACTCGGAATTCCGCACGTGGAATCGGGTCCGCTGGTTAGAAGCTCCTATCACGCCGAAAAACAGGTTGTTGAACTTTCCCGCGAAACCAGAACCGGAACGTAAAAGCCCGGTGTTTTCGGATATACCAGTTCGTTTTTCGCTGGAGAAAGCGCGATTCGCTACTCTTCGAAAATCAAGACCGGTTTAGAAGTTTGGCGAGTTCTTGCGTTATCGCCTCGAGTTTTTCTTCGGAGATTTCGTAACGTTCCGAGATTTTTCTTATTTCCCGGGCGGGAATTTCCGCGACCGTGTTTTGTTCCGATATCGGCCCTCGTTTTTCCCTGTCAATTAAGAGTTTCGTCACATCCCACCTTGAATAGTGACCCAAGGAATCGAAGACCGCCTTTACCGCTTTTATCTGATTCGCGTAGCAATCGGCGTAAAGAATGGCGTCTTTTTCGAAATGAGGTTCAAACAGATACCTTCCCGCGGGATTGACTATCGAACTTCCCCCGCGCGCCCAGTCGTAATTTACGTGATCGCCGTCCCGCACGTAGTGCCATCTTTCGGGAAAGTCTTCGGAATCCAGGTACCCGCAGGCGCTCAGAACAAACGCTCCGGATTCAAACGCGTGAACTCTCACAAGCGACTGCAGAGTGCAGCCGGCGCCGGGATTTTCGTTTTCGGCGTCGAGAAGTTTTTCATCCCCTCTTTTCCAGTCTCCCGGCCAGACCGCGACGTGAAAATCCTGTCCGCTGTAAACCATAGCGGCTCTTGCGAGCACCATGTGGTTTTCCCAGCACACAAGCCCCCCTATTCTTCCTATGTCGGTGTCGTAGCAAACCAGGTCGCTTCCGTCTCCCTGTCCCCAGTAAATTCTCTCCGTGTAGGTGGGCATTAGCTTTCTGTGCCTGCCGAGCACCTCTCCCTCTCGCGAGAGGAAAAGAAGTGAATTATAGACCGTGCGGCTTCCTTTGCGATCGTCGAGTTCGTTACACCCTATCACCACGTGGCAGTCCGCCTCTCGGGCGGCGAGCGCGAGCATCTCGGCGTCCTCTCCGGGAATCGTGATCGAATTATCCTGAAGGGCGATCATGAAATCCGTCCAGTCGTGCGCGGGGGTTTCGTAACCGACTGTGTAGTAAGCCGGATACCCGGGTATGAAAGCTTCTGGAAAGACGACGAGCTCCGCTCCGTTTTCCCCGGCCTCTTTTATGAATCCGCAGGCTTTTTCAAGCGTTTTGCGTTTGTCCATAAACACGGGGCTCGCCTGAGCCACCGCGACTTTCACCTTTTCCCTGCCACCTAGAACTTTTCGCATGAGTTTCAGGCCGCAAAGGCTTTCAGGTTATTATCCTGCTTCCGCCCTGCTGCGCTTCTCCCCCACCCTGTTTTTGCTTGGCCCTGGCGTAGATAAGATCGAAAAGTCTTTGCTTGAAATCGTTGTCGAAAGCGCACACGCCCGGGATTATGTATCCCATAAGGGCTATTTGAAGAAAGTATTCGGTATTGGCTTTAAGAAAGGATTCGTTTACCTCGTTGCCGTATCCCTTCATAAAGTTCTGATATATCTGTTCTCCAAGCTCGTTGGCAATCTCAACAACGCTTTTTGTGTGACCGGAAGACTGGTTGGCGGACACCCCCAGGTTAAAGGCCATGTTTATTGAATTCATGAAGTTGTCCGCGACTGCTTCTTCCTGATTCTGCTCTTCCTGAGGCTTTGGATTTTCTTCAGACATTTTATCTCTCCAGTATATTGTGTGGTTAAATCTTCAAATCGTATTATATTATATTGGCAATTTGGCTTTTTAACAATTTTCGGAGGAAAAGCATGAAAGCGGAACATCTTATTAAAAGACTCGGGCTCAAGAAGCTTCCCGGAGAAGGAGGCTACTACAAGGAGACTTACAGAAGCGACGACATGGCTTCGGAAAAACGCAATCTCTCAACCGCGATTTACTACCTGGTGACTTCGGACAGCAACTCAAAAATGCACAAAGTAAGTTCGGATGAAATATTCCATTTCTACTTCGGCGACCCCGTTCAAATGCTTCTTCTCTACCCGACCGGAGAATCGAGAATAGTGTTCATGGGGGACGATCTCCCCTCCGGACAGAGGACCCAACTGGTTGTTCCGAGAGAGACTTGGCAGGGATGCAAGGTTGTCGCGGGCGGCGAATACGGATACGCGTTTATGGGCACCACCATGGCTCCAGGGTTTGAATTCGACGATTTCGAACTGGGTTCGCAGGATAGTCTGCTGTTCAGATTTCCTCAGCACGAAAGTATGATACGAGAGCTTACTTGAGCGAGGAGAAGGGAAAATTTCCGGTTTGAAAAAACCAGTGGTTTTTTTCGACGGCGTGTGCGTCGGATGCAACAAGTTCGTTGATTTCGTTATGAAAGCCGACAGCCGGGCGGAAATATTCTTTTCCCCGCTGCAGGGAGAAACCGCCGCGAAACTTTCTCTTTATGAAAATCACAATAGCTACGAGTGGCAAATCGTCTATGTTGACGAAAAAGGAATTTACGAAGGGCCGGACGCGGTTTTACTTATTCTGAGAAGAATCGGGGGCTTCTGGAGACTTCCCGCGCTTTTTATCCGCTTCCCTAAATCCGTGAAGGAATATTTATACGGTATTTGTTCGAGAAATCGTTACCGCGTTTTTGGTAAAATGGATTCCTGCCGCGTTCCTTCGCCCGAAGAAAGTAAAAGATTTCTGCCCTGACGCTTGCGGAAAAAGATTCGGTAACGCTTCCAAACGCAATCTCTTCGCGCGCGCGATACGTTCGGAGACGGGGAGGGAGTCTATTGATAATTTTTCGCGCGCGTATATATTGAACGAGGCGATTTTTATTTCTATGCACAAACTTGAAGAGCTTGTTTCGGCTTGCGAAACCACCGACGAAGTAACCCGGGCGAGTGAAGTGGCCGCGCGGGAGTGGGAAAAAATAAGACTTTCTTTATCTCTTTGCGGAGATATAGGTGAATTTTGTGCGGAAGATTTTATTCTCGGGATCATATCCGAAGAAACCATAGCCAGACTGCGGCTTCAAGATCCGACAAAATCCGTCTCGCTTTATTCACCGACTTATTACCCTATGTATTTTGTGGAGAATCTGCTTGTATTCGAGGAAAAATTTATCGATAAAGGTTATCGCTCGATCCAGGCCCTGTACGTCTATGTGGAACTTGCAAACGTCGCCGCGCAAAGACTCGGACTCAAGGGAACTTTGGCGATGGGTTTTGCGAGCGGCTACGCAAACGTGAGAACGGGCTGGATAGCCGAAAAAGGACTTGCCGAGCAAAGAGCCGTGTTTTCAGAAATATTCTTTTCGCTAATGCCGAAAAATTACGATTGGGATTTTCGCTGGAATTCGGTCAAGCAAAGCTTCAGGGAAATCTACGAAAAATTCACCGCCTGGAAACACTCGCCTTCCCTTTACGCGAAAGAGTCCCGGTCAAAGGCGGTCGTTAAGCCTTTTATAGTTTAGACGAATCCTTCGTCAAGTTCGTCGGAAGGATTTTCAAAGCTCGGAACCCCGTTTTGCTCAAGAAACACCAGTTTTACCATCCCCGTGGGACCGTTTCTCTGCTTCCCTATTACAAGTTCCGCCATTCCGTCTTTTTCTTCGGGATTTTTTCTGTATATGTCCTGTCGGTGAATGAACAATACGACGTCGGCGTCCTGCTCTATGGCGCCGCTTTCCCTGAGATCGGACAGCTGAGGGCGACGGTCGCTTCTGGCTTCCGTCTGTCGACTTAGCTGCGAAATTCCTATTACCGGTATGTCAAGCTCCTTGGCGAGAGCCTTGAGAGCGCCCGAGATCTCAGCTATCTCCCTTTCTCTGGTCTCGGTTCTCGCACTGCCCTTCATAAGCTGCAGGTAGTCGACCACGATAAGGTCGAGGTTATTGTCTTTTTTAAGCCTTCTCGCTTTCGCTCTTATCTCAAGAACCGTAAGCGCCGGAGTGTCGTCTATGAATATATTGGCGTTTGCGTACCTTTCTGCGGAATCGAAAAGTTTCTCAAGGTCCCTGTCTTTCATGTATCCGCTTCTCATGGCGGAAAAACTCACTTTCGAATTTATGGACAAAAGCCTGAGCATCAGCTGCTCTTTGGTCATCTCCAGGGAGAACATGGCGACTGAAAGCCGTTCGTTTATCGTCGCGTTGCTTATTATGTTGAGACAAAGCGAAGTTTTTCCGGCGCCGGGTCGTGCGGCTATTATGATCAGATCGGATTTCTGAAGACCGGAAGTCATGTGATCGAGTTTTTCAAAGCCGGTTTTTATGCCGGTTACCAGTTCTTTTTTTTCGTGAAGCCGTTCGATATTCGCTATCGCGGTCGGCGCGAGGTCCCTTGAGTGCCAGAAGCTTGGTTTTATCTTGTTTTGCGCGATATCGAGAATCGACTGCTCCGCCCTGTCTATAAACTCGTCTACCTCGATATCGGGTCCGTATCCGCGATGCGCTATGTCCGTGGCGGTAAGCACCAGTTTTCTCAAAACCGACTTGTCTTTGACTATCCTCGCGTAGTGCTCCACGTTTTCGGCGGTGGGAACCAGCGAGACAAGCGAGGTCAGGTAGGCGGCTCCCCCCACCTCCTCCATCAATCCCTTCGAACTCATCCACTCATACAGGGTAAGAACGTCGATAGCGCTGCTCTGCCTATCGAGGTCTATCATGCAGTTCATTATTTTCGAGTGCTTCTCGTTGTAAAAATCTTCCGGGGTGAGTATTTCGAGAACATGGTTCATGGAACTGTTCTCTATCAGGATCGAGCCCAAAACGGCCCGCTCCGCTTCCTCGCTGCTTGGAAGAGGGGATTTTGAAAGAGTTTCCATCGTATCCGGTTCCACCCGACCGGGGTCGTTACTCTTCTATCAGGACGATTCCCACATCCATTACGTTCGTCCCGGTACTTCCGGTTTTTATAAGATCTCCCAATTTGTCGAAAAACGCGTATGAATTATTGTCGGCGAGATGATCCCTGGCGCTTATTCCCATAGCTCTGGCCGCAAGACGCGACTGTCCGTCGCATATCGCCCCCGCGGCGTCCGTGGGACCGTCTATTCCGTCGGTTCCGGCGAAAAGCCCAACTATTTTGTCGGTTCCTATTATTTCAAAACAGAAAGAAAGGGCGGTTTCGGTGTTTCTTCCCCCTTTTCCCCTGCCGAGCACGTTCACGGTGGTTTCTCCTCCGAAAAGTATGCACGCGGGTTTTTTTACGGGACGTCCGAATCTTTTTATATCGAAAGCGATTCCCGCAAGCACCTTCGCCACTTCTCTAGCTTCTCCGGATATTTGCGAAGAAAGAAAGAGAGTGTTGTAACCCATCTCTTTCGCCATTTTCTCCATTGCGTATATGGCCTTGTGGTTGTTTCCGACGACTATGGTTTTCGCGCGGCTTTTTTCATATTGTTCCCTGTCTATGGTGGGGGAAGTGTTGGCTCTTCTGCCTTTTTCGAGATGCACCACCACTCGCGGAGGAATTTTGTGCTCGAGTTCAAGCGCCTCTATAACGCGCCACGCGTCCTGGAAAGTGGTGGTGTCGGGAACCGTGGGTCCCGAGGCTATGAATTCAAGACGGTCTCCCACGACGTCGGAGAGAATAAGAGTTACTACCTTTGAGGGGAGCGCTTTTTTCAGCAGTCCGCCTCCCTTTACCTGAGACATTTTCTTCCTCACGGTGTTAAGGCCGGAGGTGTCGGCTCCGCAAAGCATGAGTTTTTGAGTTACCGTTTTTTTATCTTCTATGGTGAGTCCTTCGCTCGGCATCGCCAGTATCGAACTTCCGCCTCCGGAGATAAGAAATATGACCAGATCCCGCTTCCCCGATTTTTCCAGAAGAGAAACCACTTTTCGCGCGGCCTCCACGCTTTTTTCCTCCGGTACGGGGTGGGAGGAGAGATGAAAATCCATGTTTTTAAAAACCCCGTCGCAACTAGCGTTCGATACCACTATTCCCCCGGTTATCCTTTCCCCGAGAAGTTCTTCGATAGCGCTTGCCATCGCGGAGGCGGCTTTGCCGAACGCCACCACGTATATGGATTCGAAATCGGGAAGATGAAAATCTTCGCCCTTTACCTTAAGGTTGTCGCCCTGAATCTCAAGATGTTCCAAAACGCATTTTCCCGGATCGGCTTCCTCAAGCGCTCTATCGAAAAGCATCCTCGCGTCTTTTCTCAGTTTTTCGCTCATTTGTCTTTTTTCATTTCATCCATTACTTCGTCGATTTTCGCTTCGGTGAGATTTTCGTAAAGCGTGTCGTCCACCAGCATAACGGGCGCGGTTCCGCATGAAGCGAGACATTCCGCTTCCATAAGAGTTATTTTGCCGTCGGCGGTGGTTTCCCCTGTCCCGACTCCTAGCCGCTTGCATATGTGCCGCTCCATACTCTCTGCTCCCCGCAACGCGCAGGACAAGGTTCTGCAAAGCCACACTACGTGATCTCCCACCGGTTCGGTGAAGAACATCGTGTAGAAAGAGGCGACGTTTTGAACCGAAGAGGGCGGAATATCGAGTATTTCGGCGACTTCCTCCATACTCTCGGAGCAAAGCCAGCCGAATTCGCCCTGCACTTCGCGAAGAACCGGAATAAGGGCGGAGAGATTGGTTTCATGCTCATCCGCTATGGCTTGTATCCTGTTTCGTAGTTCGAGAGGCAGGGGCAAGTCGGAACCTCCTTGAGAGTTAAAAACGGAAGTTAAAGCTAACATGATTTGCCGCGCCGGGCAAACTCTCCCGCAAGCGTCGAAGCCGCGGTTTGCGAAGTCCGAATTGAAGCTCATAAAAGGGCGGTTAAAATTTTCCACATGCCGAAAAAAAGAATAACCACCGTTTACACCGGTTTCGGCGATGACGGAAAAACCTCTTTGCTGGGAGGCAAAAGGCTCAGAAAGTCGTCTTTGAGGGTGGAAGCTTACGGAGAAGTGGACGAACTTAACTCCGTTTTGGGAATCGTCCGGACAAAAGTTTCCGACCCGAGAATAGCCGCGCTTGTTCAAAACCTGCAGAACTCCCTTTTTATCGTGGGAAGCGATCTGGCCACGCCTCGGGACTCCAAGTTTTCCCCGCCGCGAGTTACCGAAAAAATGCACCAGGAGCTTGAGGGGCTCATAGACGAATTTCTTCCCGAAGTGGGAGAACTTAAAGAATTCATTCTTCCCGGAGGCTGCGAAGGCGCAGCGTATCTTCATTTCGCCCGTACCGTGTGCAGGAGAGCGGAGAGAAAAACCGAAGCGTTTTTCGGAAACTCGGATTCGGGCAAAAACGTTTTAATTTATCTTAATCGTCTGTCGGACCTGCTTTTCGTTTTAGCAAGAGTTGAGAACGAAACGGCGGGCGCCGACGAGATTTTCGTCGATTTTAAAAAAGGCGCGAAGCGATAATGAACGTGGAAACGATAATAACCAATCCCGCGATTGAGGATTACATATCTTCTCTTTATCCTCCGGTTCACGAAGTTTTTCGGGAAATGGAGGACAAAGCCTCGCGAAGCGACGTGAAAATAGTGGGACGGCTTGTTGGAAGAGTTCTTTGCCAGATATGTCTCCTGCGCAAGCCGAAAACCGTTTTCGAAATGGGTTCCGGGTTCGGATATTCCGCTTTGTGGTTTGCGATTTCTCTTGATTCGCAAGGCGTGATAACGTGTACCGACAAACTTGAGGAAAACGCCGCGCTTGCGCGCGAGTACTTCGCCCGCGCCGGGCAGACCGAAAAACTGCGTTTTGTTTGCGGGGACGCGATTGAGATACTGGAGGACTCGCGCGGCGAATTCGATATTATATTGAACGATATAGACAAAGAGGATTATCCGCGGGTTGTCGAGCTTGCGTGGAGAAAACTTAATCCCGGCGGCATTCTAATTACCGACAACGCGCTTTGGAAGGGGACGGTTGTGAATGACGACGGTTCGCAAAGCGCCAGAGGTGTTGCGGAGTTTAATCGACTTCTTTTTTCGAACTCCGGGTTTTTCTCGACCGTGATTCCCCTTCGCGACGGAATAGCGATTAGCGTTAAAATTTAGAGAGTATTTTTGTTTGCGGGAATTTTCGCATGAACACACCAAAAACCACCGAAGAAGAACTTCTGGCTTTTTTTAACGATTCCTACGAGCATCTGCGAAGAAGGCATTATGCGAGAAGGCGGAAGAACAAGGCGCTCATAGGATACGAGCTTGCCCGCGAGAGAACGGAAATAGTGGACAGCCTGATAAAACGGGCGATCTCAAAGTACGGCTATTGCGGTGTTGAAGGCGTTTGCGTGGTGGCGCTTGGAGGTTACGGAAGAAAAGAACTTTCTCCCTACTCGGATATAGATCTTCTTTTTCTCCACGGAAAAGGTTCCAAGAGCGTTGCCGAGGAAATGGTGCAGCGGCTTCTCTATCTGCTTTGGGACACCAAGCTAGATATAGGCAACTGCACGCGCAGCGTGGAAGAATGCAAGGAACTTTCAATGGACAAAACGGACACCACGATTCTAAGCTCTCTTCTCGATTCAAGGTTCGTGTGCGGAGACAAGGGTCTTTACGACGAGCTTGAAAACGAGATATACAACGAAGTGCTTCCGAAAATTTCGGGTGATTTTATAAAGAGAAAAAAAGAGGAAAAAGACATTCGCGGGGAAAAGTACGGAAAAACTCTCTACATTCTCGAGCCGAACGTTAAGGAGGGAAGAGGAGGATTGAGGGAGTTTCAGGCGGCGATGTGGATAGCGCAGGCAAACTATAAAGCCAAAAGCTTCGAGCAGCTGCTTCAAAGAGGCTTCGTATCGGAAAAGGAGTACAGAGTAATACGCAAGTGTCTGAATTTCCTTCTGCTGGTGCGCGCGGAGATACATTATCAGGCCAAAAGAAGGGAAGACAATCTCAGTTTCGAATTTCAGTCCCAGGCGGCCAAGTCCTTCGGCTATAAGGACGGAAAGCTTCGCGCGGTGGAGAAATTCATGCGAATTTACTACCTGCGCGCCGCGGTGGTCGTTCAGCAGGCACGCAGAATAACGGAGAGATGCTCAAGAGTTCACGCGCGCAGAAAGACCGGAAAAAAAACCGTCTATTTAGAGCATGGATTCACCATACAGGGAGAACAGCTTTCCGTGACCAGCAGAAACGTTTTCAGCGAGGATTTCCGAAATTTTTTGCGCGCGTTTGAATACGCGGACAGCTATTCGGTTGAATTCAGCGAGTATCTGGAGTTTTTGATGACCGAGCATGTACCCCGGGTGGATGAAAAGATGAGAAACGACCCGGAGTTTAACCGTATATTCTTAAGACTTCTTCGCTCCGCGAAGGATGTATCCAAAATGCTGCTCAAAATGAACGAGGTACGTCTTCTGGGACGCTTAATACCCGAGTTCGGAAAAATAGTCTGCATGGTGCAGTTCGATTCCTACCACGTTTACACCGTCGACATACATTCCATATTCATGGTCAGGGAAATCGAGAGGCTTCTCAATTACGATTACGAAAAGAAATTCCCTTTTCTCACCAAAGTCGCCGAATCCCTGGTTAAGCGGCATGTTCTTTTCCTCGCCTGTCTTTTTCACGATATGGGGAAAGGGCAGGGAGGGCAGCACGCTCAGAAGGGAGCGGCGATGATTCCCAAAATAGCCGCGAGAATGGGGCTTGGAAATCGGGACAGGGAGCAGCTTGAATTTCTCGTGAGACACCACCTGGCCATGGTTCATTTTTCTCAAAGAAGAGATATAGGCGATCCGGTGGTGCTAAAACGTCTCGCCAAAGCCGTGGCGGACGAAGAAACTCTCTCGCTTCTCTATCTTCTCACTTTCGCCGACATAAGATCGGTCGGTCCCGAAGTCTGGAAGGATTGGACGGGAATGCTTCTTCAGGAACTCTACGTGAGAACCCTGCATCATATGTCGGCGGGAGAGTACAGAAAAAAAACTGACGAGGAGTGGATAAAAAAAATAACCGTCGACGTGGCGGCCGACGCCAGGGGAGAGGTGCCGGAGCGGGCGGTTAGAAAAATACTCAAGAAAATGCCGGTTTCTTATTTCGGTAGGTTTTCAAGGAAAAATATTTACAAGCACGTCAAATTCTTAAGTTCCGTTAAGGAAAAATTCGCCACGGAGGTCACTCCCTATCAGGAATACGACGAATTTATCGTTTTCGCTCCGGACAAAAAGGGAATATTTTCGGTTTTCTGCGGAGTTCTAAGCGCAAACGGTCTGAATATTCTGGGCGCGAGAATCGTTACCACTCTCGATAAAAAAGCTTTCGACGTTTTCTACGTGGACAGAATCGGTTCCCTGAACGAATCCGAGCGGCTTGAGGTTTGGAACAAGGTAAGACGGAATTTGCGGGAAGTGCTTGAGGGAAAAGCGGACGTCGACGAACTTGTCGAGAAAAGGAAGAGGAATTATTCTTCGTACGGAAAGAAAGTCCCGGAATATCCTCCCGAAATCGCATTTGACAACGAATCCTCCGAAACCGCGACAATAATAGAGATATACGCCCACGATCGCGAAGGACTTCTCTACGAAATCACCAAAACGATCGCCGACTTGGGTCTTTCCGTTAACTACGCGAAAATTTCGACCAGAGCCGATCAGGTGGCCGACGCGTTTTACGTGTGCGATTCAAAGGGCAAAAAAGTTACCGAAGACAAAAGACTTCGCGAAGCGGAGGATTTTCTTATATCGGCTGTAACCTGACCGTCGGGAGCGGACGAATTTCGTGAACGGAAAAATTACTGACGTCCAATGCGACTTTCTGGTGATAGGAGGAGGACTTGCGGGTCTTTACGCGGCCGTTTGCGCTTCGTCTTTCGGACGATGCGCGGTTGTGACCAAACAGACGCTTGTTCAGAGCAATTCGTACTGGGCACAGGGGGGAATCGCCGCCGCCGTCGACCCCGATGATTCTCCGCTTTTTCACCAGGAGGACACAATCGCCGCGGGAAGAGGTCTTTGCGACGTAAGGGCGGTCTCGATTCTGGTTGAAGAGGGAAGAGAGAGGGTGGCGGATCTTATAAATCTCGGAATGAAATTCGATTCCGACGAAAGCGGTCTTCTTTTGGGTCTTGAAGGCGGTCACTCGAAAAGAAGAGTTCTTCACGCGGGAGGAGATTCCACGGGGAAGGAGATGATAGATTTTTTAATCTCTTTCGTTAAGCGAAGCGAGTCGATCGAGGTTTTTGAACTTGTCACGGTTACCGACATAATTTCCGACGGCGAAAAATGCCGCGGCGTTTGGGGCTACGACGAAGCCGCCGAAAGTTATGTGAGAATAAGTTCTCCCGTCACCATACTCGCCACGGGAGGCGCAAGCGCTCTTTACGGCAGGACCACGAATCCCGAAGGAGCGTCGGGAGAGGGTATATCGCTTGCCTGGAGAGCGGGAGCCGAAATTTCCGATATGGAGTTCGTCCAGTTTCACCCGACCGTTTTTCAGGGCCGCCAAGGAGAGGCGTTTCTTATAAGCGAAGCGGTTCGGGGAGAAGGCGCCTATCTTCTAAACGCGCGAGGCGAGAGATTTATGGAGCGTTACAGTCCGCTTTTGGAACTGGCGCCGAGAGACGTGGTTTCAAAAGCTATTCACAGCGAAATTACCTCGTCCGGGGAAGACCGCGTCTATCTGTCGCTTTCTCATATGGATTCGAAATTCGTCGGAAAAAGATTTTCCAACATAGAAAGACTGTGCAGGGATTCTGGTCTTGATCTGGCCAAGGATATCATACCTGTGGCTCCGGCGGCTCATTACACCATAGGGGGAGTAAGAACCGGTCTTATGGGGGAGACGAACATTGAAGGCCTCTACGCGTGCGGAGAGGTTTCAAGCACCGGAGTGCACGGAGCGAACCGCCTTGCCAGCAATTCGCTTCTCGAGTGCATGGTATTTGCGAAAAGGTGCGTGGAAGATTCCACGATCAAAAACCGGCGCGCAGTCGCCGCGGGAGATTTTGAGGGATTCGCGCTTGCCGATACGAATCCCGAGGACGCGAAAATTTTCAATTCTTCGAGAAAAGATATATCCGCGGGGATGAACGCACATCTCGGAATAGTGAGAGAGCGACGCTCCATGGAGCGGTTTCTCTCGACGCTTGAAGAATATCGAACTCGCTTCGAAGGGGTTTGCGGATGGTTCGGCTTTCGTCTCGGAACCATGATAGACGTATGCTCTCTTTTGGCGCTTGCGGCGCTTGAGAGAAAAGAATCTCGCGGCGCGCATATAAGATCCGATTACCCCGGGGAAGACGCGGAGTACGAAAAGCATCTGATTTTCAAAAAAGGGTCGGAAGTTTACGGAGTTAAAAGATGAAAACCCCCGAACGTTATCCGGATGAAGTGATGAATCTTCTGGATCGGGCACTTCGCGAGGATATAGGAAGCGGAGATATTACCACGGAGAGCGTTTTTCCCGAAGGGTCCGTTTCGACCGGAACGCTTTGTGTGAAGGAAGCCGGAATAATATCCGGAATCGGAATTGCGGGAGAAGTTTTTCGAAAACTTGATCCCGAATGCGAGTGGAAAGAGATGATTAGCGACGGCGAGCGCGTGAAAAGCGGAGATACGATAGCTTGCGTAACCGGCGCGAGCAGGGCTATTATTTGCGCCGAAAGAACCGCTCTTAACATTCTGCAGAAAATGAGCGGCGTTTCGACTATTACCGATCTTTTCGTCTCGGCGGTAAGCGAATTTGAAGTGAAGATAATGGATACGAGAAAGACCCCTCCGGGACTCAGGTGGATATGCAAGTACGCGGTGGCGGCGGGTGGAGGTCTAAACCACCGTCGCGGTCTTTACGACGGCGTGCTTATAAAGGACAATCACATAAAGGCCGGAGGAGGAGTGGCGGCGGCGGTGGAAAAAGTAAGGCGTAAAGTAGGCGGGGAATTCGCTATAGAAGTTGAGACTAAGACGACTTCGCAGGTAAAAGAAGCTTTGGCCTGCGGAGCCGACGTTATAATGCTCGACAATATGGACGTTCGGAAAATGAAAGAGATTGTGCAGTTTGTTAACGGTCGGGCTCTTATCGAGGCGTCCGGCGGGATTACTTTGGATAAAGTCAGGGACGTCGCGGCTACCGGAGTCGATTTAATATCCGTCGGCGCTCTTACTCACTCCGCTCCGTCTTTAGATATTTCTTTCGATGTGTTAGAATAACGAAGGCGGGTTTACGCACGGGGGACTCGTCTTTTTCGATGGCAAGCTCAAGTTACCTTTTAGAAGAGATAAACAGGCTTAGAAGAGATAAAAACGCCGTAATTCTCGCCCATAACTACCAAATCCCCGAAATTCAGGATCTGGCCGACTACACCGGCGACTCGCTGGGACTCTCTCAGAAAGCTTTGGAAACCGACGCGGAAATAGTGGTTTTTTGCGGGGTTCATTTCATGGCCGAAACCGCTTCCATTATTTCTCCGGACAAAAAAGTGCTTATTCCGGATCTCGAAGCCGGTTGCTCGCTTGCGGAAACCATAAACCTCGAGCAGCTAAAAAAATGGAAGTCCGAGCATCCCGAAGCCGTCGTGGTTTCTTACGTAAACACTTCCGCCGCCGTAAAGTCTGAGACAGATTACTGCGTCACTTCCTCAAACGCGGTGAAGATAGTCGAGTCTATCCCGAAGGAGAGGGAAATACTTTTTCTGCCCGATATGTTTCTCGGCGCTTTTGTCGCCAAAGCTACGGGAAGAAAGATTTATATCTGGCCCGGAGAATGTCACGTGCACGCGGGAATCCGACCCGCGGATATAAGGCGCATAAAAAAATCCTATCCGGAAGCCGAAATGGTAGTTCATCCCGAGTGCGGATGCACCACGTCCTTTCTTCACTCGGCCGCCGGGGACGACACGCTTGCCGAGGAGATAAAATTTTTCTCAACCGGAAAGATGATTGATTACACGCGCAATTCCGATACTCGTGAATTCGTGGTCGCGACGGAAACCGGGATTCTGCACACTTTGCGAAAGCAGAGTCCCGAAAAACAGTTCTATCCCGCCAAAGCCGACGCCGTTTGCGAGTATATGAAGATGATCACGGTTGAAAAAGTACTCAATTCCCTGCGCGAAGAAGTGCATGAGGTGCGGGTTCCGGAGGATATCGCGCGAAAGGCGAAAAAATCGATAGACAGAATGCTTTACCTGTCGGCTCAGTAACCCGCGGCAGTCGACCCCTTGCGTCTGGGATCGGCCGCTCCGTAAAACATTCCCCCGACTTTGCTAACGCTCTGGGCGCTTGCTATGGAAGCGATTCTTTTAATCGAATGACCTTTTTTTCGCAAATCCGCCTCGGTTTGCGCTCCCGCTCCTTCCTCCATGTATAGCGTGTCGGGCAGCCACTGGTGATGTATTCTGGGAGCCAAAGTGGCTTCCAGCACGTTCATTTTATGATCGATTACGTTTAAAACGATTTGAAGCGTCGAGGTTATTATTCTGCTTCCCCCCTTGGCTCCCGTCGCGAGAACGAAATTCCCCTCTTTTAAAACTATCGTCGGAGTCATTGAACTGAGCATTCTTTTTTCCGAAGCGATCGAGTTTCGTTCGTTTCCGATAAGTCCGTAGGCGTTTGGAACTCCGGGTTTTGCGGAAAAATCGTCCATTTCGTTGTTAAGCAATATGCCCGTTCCGGGAACGGAAAGCCCGGAGCCGTAAGCGAAATTCAGCGTGTACGTGTTGGAAACCACGTTTCCGAATCTGTCGACGACGGTAAAATGAGTGGTGTCTCCGCTTTCCGGCGGAGGAAGTTTTCCGGGCTTTATAATTTCGCTCGGAGTCGCTTTGTCGAAGTTGATGCGTTTTGCCAGGTGTTTTGCGTATTTTTTCGAAATAAGCTGTTTTGTCGGAACGATGGAGAAGTCCGGGTCGCCCAGGTATTCCGACCTGTCCGCGTAGGCAAGCTTCATGGCTTCTGAAAGAACGTGAACGTACCGCGCGGAATTGTGCCCGTAGTCTGAGAGAGGGTAATTCTCAAGAATATTGAGCATCTGTATAAGATGCACTCCGCCCGAACTCGGAGGAGGCATCGAGTATATTCGATAGCCTCTGTAGCTTCCGGCTACCGGTTCCCTTATAACGGCTTCGTAGGACTTAAGGTCCCGCTCGGTTATAAGACCTCCCTCGTGTTTCATATACGCGGCGATTTTTTTCGCTATGGCGCCTTCGTAAAAAGCTTTCGGGCCGTTTTTCCGTATTTGCTTAAGACTCCACGCGAGATTTTTCTGCTTGAGAATTTCACCTTCTCGGGGCGGTTCTCCGTTGTTTTTGAAGAAAACGTCCATGTTTTCGCTCGATTTCATCATTCGTTGTTTCGATTCCAAAAGCGATTTTCGAAATTCCGCGTCAACCGGGAATCCTTCCTCGGCGAGTTTTATTGCCGGCGCAAGTGCTTTTTCAAGCGGTATGGAGCCGTATTTCGCAAGAGCGAGCGATAGTCCCGCCACCGTTCCCGGCACTCCGGAGGAATAAACGCTGGATCTTGCCTTGCGCGTGTCGATTTCTCCTTTTTCGTCGAGAAACATTTGCTTTGTGGCTTTAATGGGAGCTTTTTCCCTGTAGTCGACCGAGACGGTTTTTCCGCTCTCGCCGAAGTGAATCAGCATGAATCCGCCCCCTCCGATATTTCCCGCTCTCGGAAAAGTGACCGACATGGCGAATCCCATCGCGACGGCGGCGTCGACGGCGTTTCCGCCCTCTTTTAGCACGGAGAGTCCCACAAGAGTCGCGATGCGGTTTTCGGACACGACCATTCCGTTTTCAAAAGGTCGGAGTTGCGCCAGGGTTGACGGTGTTGCGAGAAAAATCGCGACGGCGAAAAGTAAAGCGAAGCGAAGCGCGCGCCGGGGGTTTATAATTTCGTCCGCTTGCGTTTTTGAGGTTTCAAACCCCATTTATAAGCAAGCTCCGTATCTGTAACGTTTGGACATATCCAGCCTTTGCTCGCAAATTTTAATTTTTTTGGAGTAAAAAGCTTTTTCGAAAGGACTTTCGCAAAGATCGACGGCCCGGTTGAAATTCACTATCGCGTCTTCGTATTTGTGAAGTTCGAAGTTAAGTTTCCCCAAAGTTGAATACAGCAGATTGTGCGAAGAGAGTTCCTCCACCCTTTCTATTTCCATTACCGCTTCAAGACCCTTTCTCGGGCCTTGCCTTTTCGAAATCGCGATTGCTTTTTGGAGCTCGACCAAAGGACAGTGACGACACGCGAGGTATTTATCGTAAAGAGAAATGATTCTGTCCCAGTTGGTGTCTCCGTATTTTTTCGCCAGGGAGTGTACCGCGGAAACTCCGGCTTTTAAGTGAATTTCCGAAACTTCCCCTCCTCCCTCCGCCGAAAGCGACAGGTGTTTGAATCCTTTTTTGATCATGTCCTTGTCCCAAAGATCGCGGTTTTGCTCCTTTATTCCGAGAGGTTTTCCGTTGCCGTCGTTCATGGTTTTGAGTCTCGAGGCGTTTAAAAGCATGAAAGAAAGCAGCGCGTGAGTCGCGGGTTTTTTCGTCTCCGGAAAATCAAGAAGGGTTTCGGCCAGTTTTATCGCCGCGAAGCACAAAGAGGGTACCGACGACATGCGTTTTCGAAAACCGTGCTGCCCCAGGTTGAAAATCTCGGAGATGGTTTTCGTCGCGGCTTCGAGATTTTTATCCGTCCCTTCGGTTTTCGGCAAAATTCGCGGAAGGGAATTTCTTTCGGTTAATTTCTCTTTTTCCGAAGCCAGAAGTTCTCCCAGAGCTTTTTCGTTTCTCTCAAATATTCTCGCCAGAGAAGACACGGAAAATCCGCAGAGTATGTTAAGCACCAGGCATTCCCGAACGGGACTTTTCGTTCGGGGAGAGCAAAGCGCGAAAAGAAGCCGAATCTGGTCTCTCGCCACTTCTTCGGTTTCCGGAAAATCAAGGTGGAATTTCGACAAATCTATCCTCTTCCCCTCTCCGCTTGCTTTGGACAGATAGTTTATCTTCTTGCAGAAAAGCTTATGCGAACTATCGATTATATCGGTCCACACAGCTTTGCGAGGATCGTGCGGAATTCCGTCTTTTCCCCACCTGTCCCTCATTTTCTCAAAAGAGTTTCGACAGACCCTCTGCACGTGTTCAAGGCTCGAGAGGCCGAAAACCCTCGCCAAAGTGGCGACTATCGCTCCGTAGTCCTCTATTAGAAGTTTAGTTATCCGACCGTTTACTTCGGCCTTTGCGTACTTTATGCCCAAACCAACGCTCCCTATTTCCGGCCCCCGGCCGGACAAGGTTAGAAAAACAAGTTTTGCATGGTACACGAAGGAAGGCGAAAATTAAATAGATCCCCCGCCGTTTTAAAGAAAATAAAAGCCCCCGACTACGGAAAAGATTAAAAGAAGCGGTCGCTTCCGTTTATCCGTCCTGTCTTCCCGCAAGTTCTCTATCGAGAATTAAAAGCGCCGCTTGATTGTCTTCCGCGATTTTTAGCTGCTCCACGACGTCCTCGGCGCTTTTTTCCTCCTCCACCTGCTCTTCCACGAACCAGTGAAGAGCCACGATGGTCGCGTGATCGTTTTTGGCCACGGCAAGGTCGTAAAGATTATTGATCATTCCCGTCACTTCTCTTTCATGCTCGAGCACGTCCTCGAACATTTCGAGAAACGTTCCGAACTCAGAAGGCGGCTGCTCTATGGATTCGAGAATTACCCTCCCGCCTCTGTTGGTCAGGTAATCGAAAAACTTCATTGCGTGAACAAGTTCTTCTTCGCTCTGCTTGCGAAGCCAGCTGGCGAAACCGGAAAAATTTCTGGCTTCACAGTAAGCCGACATGGATAGATATAGGTAGGATGAATAGTATTCGTTTCTTATCTGAGTGTTTATAGCGTCCTGTATGTCGCTATCGATCATTTTAATTTCCTCCTCTTTGTTTTTTTTCGAACTTTTATTGTCTCAAAATTATACCATTCTTATTAAAAATTACTACTAAATGGTAATAATTTCCAATAAAATTCCAAAGCGCGACGCGTAAAATCGCAACCCGGGTTTTTAAAAGAAGCCTGATTTATGACAATGCAGTCTCGATTCCGTATAATAATTGGGGATTGTAAATGTTTGAATCGGTATTATATAATCTAAATAAAATGTTTTGAGAGGAGAAAAACATGTCAGATTCAACCATTGCCGATGAAGTTCTTCCGCTTCTTCCGCTTCGGGATGTGGTTATTTATCCTTACATGCTCGCCCCTCTTTTCGTGGGCAGGGAAAAATCCATAAAGGCCCTTGAAGAAGCTGCCAAAGGCTCCAAGAGAATATTTCTTTCCGCGCAGAAAGACGCGAAGGTGAACGAACCCGAAAATGACGATATGTACAAAATCGGCACCATAGGAACTATAGTGCAGATGCTTCGGCTTCCGGACGGCACGGTCAAGGTGCTTGTCGAGGGCAAGAAAAGAGGGTCCATATCCGGCTTTGTTTCAGAAAAAGATATGTTTGTCGTGAAAGTCAGCGAGGTGGACGAACCTTTGACGCAAAACATCGAGGTTGAAGCGCTTATGCGTTCGGCGACTAAACTCTTTGAAGATTACGTAAAGCTAAACAACAAGATTCCCTCAGAAACTCTGGTGACTTTCATGTCTATCGACGAGCCGGGAAAGCTTAGCGACACGATCGCTTCGCATCTCAGTATGAAGCTTACCGAAAAACAGGAAATTCTTGAGATTCTCGACCCTCTTAAGAGGCTTGAGAAGTTGTGCGAAAAAATGCAGTCCGAACTTGAGATACTGCAGATGGAGAAGAAAATAGGAAAGAGGGTCAAAAAACAGATGGAAAAGGCCCAAAGAGAGTACTATTTGAACGAGCAGCTCAAGGCCATACAAAAAGAGCTTGGAACGGGAGACGAGCTTAAAAGCGAAATAGACGAATTTGAGGAAAAGCTCAGAGAGAAAAAATTTCCCGAAGAAGTTGAGCAAAGGGTTAAAAGGGAGATAAACAAGCTCCGCATGATGTCTTCGATGTCCGCGGAAGCCACGGTGGTAAGAAACTATATCGACTGGCTTTTGGACCTGCCGTGGATAGACGAAAAAACCGAAGATCGTCTCGATCTAAAAGAAGCCGCGAAGATTCTCGACGAGGATCACTACGGACTTGAAAAACCCAAGGAGAGAATACTTGAATATTTGGCCGTGCGGATTCTGGCCGAAAAGCTTAAAGGACCTATAATTTGCTTCGTCGGACCTCCGGGTGTAGGAAAAACCTCTCTCGCCAAATCCATAGCTCGCGCGATGGGACGCAAATTCGTCAGGACATCTCTTGGCGGCGTAAGGGACGAGGCGGAGATACGGGGACACAGAAGGACTTATATAGGAGCTTTGCCGGGCAAGATTATACAGGGAATGAAAAAGGCCGGAACCGTAAATCCGGTTTTTCTTCTCGATGAAATCGATAAGCTGGGCATGGATTTCAGGGGAGATCCGGCGTCCGCGCTTCTCGAAGCCCTTGATCCCGAACAGAACTCCAGTTTCAACGATCATTATATAGAGGCCGATTACGACCTTTCAAAAGTAATGTTTATAATGACCGCAAACGTGCTTCACACGATTCCCTGGGCGCTTCAGGATCGTATGGAGATAATCCGTCTTCCGGGCTACACCGAGCAGGAAAAGCTTCAGATAGCCAGGAAATTTCTTATTGCGAAGCAGATGGAAAATCACGGTCTTAAGGATCACAAGGTGGATATAAGAAACGAGGCCCTTTCGCACGTAATAAGGAGATACACGAAAGAAAGCGGCGTGAGGAATCTCGAAAGAGAAATAGCCGCCTTGTGCAGAAAGGTGGCAAGAGAGATAGTCGAGAAGAAAAAGACCAGCAAAGTGGTGATTACCGCCAAGGCGGTTAACAAGTATCTCGGTACGCCGAAATACGAATACGGAGAAATTGAAAAGACCAATCAGGTGGGGTCCGCAACGGGACTTGCCTGGACCGAATTCGGAGGCGAACTTCTCACCATAGAGGTTTCCATCGTTCCGGGAAAAGGTAATTTCACCGTGACCGGCAAACTGGGCGAGGTGATGCAGGAATCCGCGCGAGCTGCGATGAGTTACGTAAGAAGCCGCGCGCAGCGTCTAGGACTTGAGAGACTGTTCTACCAGAATGTGGATATACACATTCACGTTCCCGAAGGAGCGACTCCCAAAGACGGACCGAGCGCCGGAATAGCGATAGCGAGCGCCATAGCAAGCGCCATTACCAGAAAACCCATAAACAGGGAGATCGCGATGACCGGGGAAATCACTCTTAGGGGAAGAGTGCTTGTTATAGGCGGGCTAAAGGAGAAAATCCTTGCCGCTCACAGGGGAAGGGTAAAAGAGGTTCTCATTCCCGCGGACAACAAAAAGGATATTGAAGATATACCGGAAAACGTGCGGAAAGAAGTTAAGATAACCCCCGTGGAGCACATGGATGAGGTGATTGAAAAAGTGCTCATTTCGGATGAACCCGTGCTTAAAAACTTCGTTGTTCCAAAAACCGGTTATTCTCTGGAAGGCGACCTGGTGTCGAAAAATATAAACTGAAACTGCCAAACTCATCTTTAAACTCAAAAAGCCTCGAGGCGGCGGTTGCCGCTTTGGGGCTTTTTGGTTTTTAAGGGAACTTGATCAAGTGAAACCACCGGTTGTAAAAGGAAGAGGATCATCCGTAAATCCGGCGGGCAGATTTGAACGGATTAACTTTATCCCGGACGAGTTCTCGCACGAAGGCGACCTTGGAACTGTCTATTACAAAGATAACGCGAAAACTCTGATTTCCCGCAACGCAAGTCCCGACGTGTCGTTTGACGTGAGCATAAATCCTTACCGCGGATGCGAACATGGATGCGTTTACTGTTACGCGAGACCATCCCATGAATACTTGGGTTTTTCGGCGGGACTCGATTTTGAGAGAAAAATTTTAGTCAAGCAGAACGCCCCGGAGCTTTTGAGAAAGGAACTTCATTCGTCAAAATGGATTCCGAAACCTTTGGCTATGAGCGGAGTTACCGACTGTTACCAGCCCGTGGAAAAATACTTTCGAATAACGAGAAAGTGCCTGGAGATTCTCGCGGAATTCAGAAATCCGGTCGAAATCATAACCAAAAACTATCTGGTGACGAGAGATCTGGATATTCTTTCCGAAATGTCAAAAATCAATTGCGCGAGCGTGGCGATTTCCATTACCACTCTTGACGGTAATCTTGCCGGGAAAATGGAACCCAGAGCTTCGCATCCCAGGTACAGGCTTAAAGCCATTGAAAAGCTGTCCAGTGCCGGAATTCCGGTAACCGTGATGGTTGCGCCCGTGATTCCGGGACTTACCGATCATGAAATTCCCAAAATAATGAAAGAGGCCGCCGCTTGCGGGGCGGTTGACGCGGGTTATGTTGTTTTGCGGCTTCCTTACGGCGTGGCGCAACTTTTCGAAACTTGGCTTACGCAGCATTACCCGAGTAGAAAGGACAAGGTTATAAACAGAGTACAATCCATAAGAAAAGGGGCTTTGAATTCCTCTGAATACGGAGAGAGAATGCAGGGTAGCGGAATTTTCGCCGAGCAGACTGAAAAAATCTTTGGAGTTTTCTATGAAAAATTGAACTTTCAAAAAAACAGAGCGCCTCTTGACGTCTCACACTTTAGAAGAAGAAAACCTGTTCAGCTTACGCTTCTGTCTTCCGACTCGAATGTAAAGCCATAAGTCCAAAAATCCGCGTTATTCTCCGCACTTAACTTGATTGAATGTTCACTTGACCCCTACCCCTCTAAAATGTTAAGATTTCAGTGACTTAAACTGTTTAAACTTACATTTAACACACAGAGTTGCCTTGGAGGATGATTAGGATGAAAATCGTTAAGCTTTTATTAGTGCTTATTATAGGAGTTGGAGTAATTGGTCTTTCCGGTTGCAGCACGGGAGACGTGGGACCCGCGGGACCGCAGGGACCGCAAGGGCCACAAGGACCGCAGGGACCGGGGTCGGGTGACGGTGATGGTGGTGACGGGTCAGAACCGGTTGATCCCGATTGCGAAGTTGAGCTTGCGGACAGAGCAAGCAAAGACTTTAACGGCGGAGACAAAGACGATGTTATATGCGGGGACGAAAGAGACAACGTGATTAACACGAATCTGGGCGATGACTTTGTTTCCGGAGGAGCGGGTAACGACACTATAAACGGAGGAGAGGGAGACGATACGTTAAAGGGAGATGAGGGAGACGACGCGCTTACCGGAGAAACGGGAGACGACACGTTAAGAGGGGGAACGGGAGACGATACGCTTACCGGAGGGCCGGGAGACGACACTCTAGACGGAGGAGAGGGGAATGACACGGTGATATTTCCTTTAACCACGGTTTCGGGAGCGGGGTTGCGGATAGATTTAACGGGTAGCGGGGAGCAAAATGACGGCAGTTTCGGAAGAGACACTTTTATAAGCATAGAGAACGTAAAGGGTTCAAACGAAGCCGACACGATTACGGGCGACGACGCTGACAACACACTGGAAGGACTTGGCGGAGCGGACACGTTAAACGGAGGCGGGGGCAATGACCTGCTTATGGGCGGAGCCGGAGACGACGCTTTAAACGGCGGAGCCGGAGACGACACGCTAGACGGTGGAGCCGGGACCAACACTCTAGACGGCGGAGAGGGGAACGACACTATAAGTTATAAAGGTACCACGGGCCCCGCGAATGTGAATCTTGCAGGTACGGGCTACACAAGCATAGAGAACGTCGAGGGTTCCGAGGGAGACGATACGATAACCGGAGACGACTTTGCCAATACGCTAAGCGGGGACAAAGGAAACGACAATATCGTGGGAGGAGCTGGTAACGACACGCTAAACGGTGGAGTTGGAAATGACAGACTGGACGGTGATGATGGCGACGACACGTTAAACGGTGGAGTCGGCAATGACACGTTAAACGGCGGCGATGGCAACGACACGTTAAACGGTGACGCCGGAAATGACGCACTACGCGGTGACGATGGAGATGACGTGTTAAACGGCGGAGATGGAACCGATGGGCTAAACGGCGGAGCCGGCGACGACACGCTAAATGGCGGAGATGGTAGCGACGAGTTTTATGGAGTAATCGGTGATGACATAATTGACGCGGCGGACGGAGCGGAGGATATGGAGATAAACGGTGGAGCCGGTGACGATACTTTTTATCTGGATCCCCAAGATACGTCTAGAGTTAGAGGTGCTGCTGCTCAGGGAACCGACACGGCAAGCTACGAAAGATACGAACTACCGGAAAACACGGATATGCCCGCTATTACCATAGGAGACCGCGCGTCTTTGGAACATATAATCGGAAGCAACTACGATGACACGATAACTTTTACCAATACGGGCAATAAAGGTACCGCGGAAGCTCCGTTAACGATAAACGGAGGACCGGGGGACGACAGTGTGGGAATTAGCGGAGATTCGGGGAACGTTACGTTTATAGTTAAGGCGGGAGAAGGTGACGACACTATAACGTCTGACTACAAGGCGGGATACAAACTTAGCTTTGAAGGATTTCCCGCGGGAACGACAGCCGGTGTGGATAGTGTGGGAAGCAGTTACTTGGTACGAGTTGGAGATCAGACGGTTAAGGTCAATACGTCTTCCATAACGGATATAGACGCCTTCGGGGCCACCATCACGGTTAATTAAGCAAAAAAAAGTAGGAGACAGTTAAAAGACGCCGGCACGGTTATTTCGCATAAATAACCGAACCGGCGTCTTTTGGCTTTAGCTTGGTTCCCTCAAAGGATAATGCTTTTACTTTCTGTTTTAACCGGATGAATTATTTTTTGTCATTCCTTATTTAAGGCTTTTCCATAGCTTTATCCAAGCCGCAAAAGCGATTCAAAGGTTCCGCTCTGTCATGTTCTGTTGCGCGTGCTTCGTATTACTTGAGGAAAGAGGTGTCATTTTCGGAAGCTGCTCGGGTCGGTTTGAGGAAAATGAGAAGTCTTGGTTGAAAGCGGTACAAACGCTTTTTTAACTTGGCGAGTTAATCTTGAATTTGGCTTCAAGTATCCGATTCGGACCTTGAAATTAAGGTTGTCTTGCTTCTTCGAGTTTCGACAATAGATTTTTTATTTTTTTCGATTTTATTTTCATGCTCACTTTATTCACGACAAATTTCGCGCTTATATCCATTACGACTTCCACAACCTCAAGTTCGTTTTTTCTAAGAGTTTCTCCGGTCGCGCTTAAGTCCACTATCGCGTCGCAAAGACCTATTATAGGGGCGAGTTCAACAGATCCGTACAGTTTTATCACCTCGATATTCATACCTTTTTTGTTGTAGAAATCGGTTGTGATTTTCGGATATTTGCTTGCGACTCGAATAGAGACGTTATCGGATTCTTCAAAGTTTTTCGGGGCGGCGACTACCATCTTGCATTTACCGATTTTTAAATCCAACGGTTCGTAAAGATTAGAGCTCTGCTCTATTAAAGTGTCTTTACCAACTATTCCACAGTCGGCCGCTCCATACTCCACGTAAGAAGCCACGTCGGTAGGTCTTACTATGAGTACTTTTAGTCCGGATTCCTCAAAATCGAATATAAGCCTTCTCGAGTCCTTTATAACTTCCGTTATGTCTATAGAGGCTCTTTTGAAAAGTTCAACGGTTTCCGAAAGCAGCCTTCCTCTCGGCGTTGCGATGGTTATCACTGTTTTTCCCTCCATATTGCCGCTCCCACCGACCTTAGCTTCTCGTCAAGCTTTTCATATCCGCGATCAAGGTGGTAAATTCTCGACACTTCCGTTTTTCCGCTTCCGCAAAGTCCCGCCAGAACTAGCGAGGCGCTTGCCCTGAGATCGCTTGCCATTATAGGTGCTCCTTTCATGCTTTTTACTCCTCTTACTACGGCGCTGTTTCCGACAAGTTTTATATCCGCTCCCATTCTTCTAAGTTCCGCGGTATGCATGAATCTCTGTGGAAATATATTCTCGGTTATTACGCTCATTCCGTCCGCAAGGCACGTTAATATCATCATCTGGGCTTGCATGTCGGTCGGGAATCCGGGGTACGGAAGCGTGGCGAAATCTATGCTTTTTATCTCTCCCGCGCCGCGGACTCTTATGGAATTTCCGTCTTTTTCTATCTCCGTTCCCGTCTGAAGCAGTTTTCCCGTAAGCGCTCCGAGATGCTCGAATCTGCAGTTTTTTAGAGTGAGGTCACTTTTGTTAAGCGCTCCGGCTATCATCAAAGTTCCCGCCTCTATCCTGTCGGGCATTATGCTGTAGTCTTTCAAAGGACCGAGCGTTTGCACCCCAGTTATCGTTATTATATCCGTTCCCGCGCCCTCTATTCTCGCTCCCATTAGATTAAGCGCGTTTGCTAGATCCGTCACTTCGGGTTCGCAAGCGGCGTTTAAAATAGTAGTCTTTCCGTCGGAGAGGCACGCGAGCAATATAATGTTTTCAGTCCCTGTTACGGTTGAAAGATCGAAAGGAATAACCCTGCCGGTTAGTTTTTTTGCACTTGCGCTCACATATCCCTCTTCAATTTCCACCTCCGCTCCCAGGATTTGAAGACCTTTTATATGCTGATCTATCGGCCTTTCTCCTATCGCGCATCCTCCGGGAAGCGACACGTTGGCTTTTTTAAATCTGGCCAGAAGCGGGCCCAGCACCAGCACCGAGGCCCTCATTGTTTTTACCAGGTCATAAGGGGCTTTGTACTTGTCGATGGTGGCGGAATTTATCAGAAGCTCCCCGTCCGAGTACTCGCATCGGGCTCCCAGAGTCTCAAGGAGTTTCATCATAGTTCTCACGTCCGAGAGATCCGGAACGTTTCTCAACGTGTTTTCCCCTTCGTTTAAAATGCAGGCGGCCATTATCGGAAGCACGGCGTTTTTCGCGCCGCTTACCGTTATTTCTCCCTTGAGCCTTTTTTCCCCTTCTATTACTATTTTTTCCAAATCGCTTTTACCACCCTTTTTATACCACCGTAATCCGCTATCGAGCGAACATCGCGAAATCCGTTCTCAAAAAGTATTTTCTCCACTTTGTCCGCCTGACCCGCTCCCGTTTCGAGAAGTAAGAATCCTCCTTCGCGAAGCGCGCCGCGGCTTTCCGCGGCTATTTTTCTAAAAAACCAAAGCCCGTCTCGACCTCCGACAAGCGCAGCTCGAGGCTCGTGCAGTTTTATTTCTTCGGAAAGATTCGTATATTCGTCCTCCGAAACGTAAGGAGGATTGGAAATTATCATGTCAAATGAAAATTTTGCAAAGGAACCGAAGAGGAAGGAGTTTATAAAGTGCACTTTCGCTTTATTTATTTCCGCGTTTTTTTTGGCGATCGCAAGCGCTTGAGCGGATATGTCGGAAGCGAAAACCTCGCACTTTCCCGCCTCAAGGGAAACAGTTACGGCCAGACAACCGCTTCCAGTTCCCAGATCCAAAATGCGGGGATTTTTAAATCCTCTCGCAGTCTCTATGGCGACTTCAGCCACTATTTCGGTTTCGGGTCTGGGTATTAAAACGCACGGTTTTACTAAAAACGATCTTGAAAAAAACTCCTTTTCGCCGGTTACGTAAGCCAGAGGTTTTCCGGAGAGTCTCTGTCGAATAAGTTGCTCGAACAACGTTTGCAACTCGGCGGTTACGCGTTTTTCCGGATGGGCGTAGATTTCCCAAGAATCTATCTTCAGACTTTTTGAAAGGATAGCCCTTGTCTCGATACCTGGAGACTCGAATCCGTTTTTTGAAAAGCTGTTTCTGCCTTTAAGGTAAAGTTCTATAAGTTGCATCGCGATTCAAAAATGATGAGTGTATACGCGGGAGACGGGTTTTCAAGTTACGCGGTTTTTTCACTTGCTCCGCTCTCCGCAAAAGCAGATAAGATTATAACGGACTTAGCGTGGCCGTACTTTTGAGGGAAGACTTTCTGTCTTGAAGCGGCGTATTCCGAGATAAAACAATGTCTCTTGATACGGAACGGATACGGCGGTAAATTTAAAAGGCTTGCAAGCTTTCGGACAAGGCCGCGCCTGCTCTGTTTAAGACATCGCGATTCCGTATCGAATTAGGTTTCGTGGCGTCGCGCAAGATTTCACTCTGAATGAATTTGAAGGATAAAATACTCGAAGTTGAGCGAAGAATAGAAAAAGCGTGTCGAAAATCCGGGAGAAACAGAGAAGAAGTAAAACTCGTCGCGGTCTCTAAAAAATTTCCGTTGTCGACGATTCTCGAGGCTTACGATCTGGGACTTCGGAATTTCGCGGAAAATTACGCGCAGGAATTTCGCGATAAGCGGAAACAACTTTCAGAAACGGACGCGGAATTTATCCGGTGGCACTTCGTCGGCGCTTTACAGAGAAACAAAGTCAAATACGTGGTCGGTAAAGTGGATCTTATACATGCGGTTGACAACATCCCCTTGATTGCGGAACTCGATAAAAGAGCCGCGGCGAGCCGAATTCACGTCCGAGCGCTTGTGGAAATAAACGGCGGAGAGACGAGTAAAAGCGGAATTCGTGCGCAAGACCTTCGAGAGTTTCTCGAGAACGCTTCGCGATTTCAAAACGTTTCGATTGAGGGACTTATGATTATGCCTCCTTATTTCGAGGATCCGGAACTGTCCAGGCCGTGGTTTTCCGGGCTAAGAGAAAAAAGGGATGAGATAATCGGAGAGGTTCCCGGCTTGAGAGAGCTTTCAATGGGAATGAGCAATGATTTCGAAGTGGCTGTTGAAGAGGGAGCAACTATTGTCAGAGTCGGTTCGGCGATTTTCGGTCCGAGGCCAAAATGAGTTTAAAAATAAAAAAAATAGCTTTTTTAGGTGCCGGAAATATGGCGGAAGCGATGGTAAGAGGACTTCTCGCTTCAAAAAGCTTTAAGAAAGAAAATATCATTCTATCTGACGTAAACGGCGAGAGGCTTTCGACTCTTTTGTCAAAATACGGCGTTTTGTCCGCGCGCGACAACAGACAGGCGGTTGCGGATTCGGATATAGTAGTTTTTTCCGTAAAACCCGATGTTGTAGGGGCTGTCTGCGAGCAGATACGAACCGTCGCGACTACCGACAAGCTTTATGTGTCGATTGCCGCCGGGGTTAGATATTCTTTTATAAAAACGCTTATAGGCAAGGAAATAAAACTTGCCCGCGTGATGCCCAACGCCCCGAGCATTGTGCTTGAAGGAGCTTCCTGCGTTTATTTTGGCGAGGGATTTTCCGGAGAGGAAGAAGATATCGTTCTTAGTATTCTCGGATTTCTCGGAAAGGCTTTTCGGGTCCAAAAGGAAAGTTTTATGGATGCCGTTACGGCGGTTGGAGGAAGCGGTCCGGCGTTTGTGTCGATTTTCATCGAGGCGCTTTGCGACGGCGCGGTTAAAATGGGACTTGGAAGAGATCTTGCCCTTGAGCTTGTTTTGCAGACGGTTTCGGGTACTTCGAAAATGATGCTTCACGGCTCCAGACATCCCGCCGAGATAAAGGATATGGTGACTTCACCCGGGGGAACTACGGCAAGCGGCATTCATTCGCTTGAACGTGATGGTTTTCGAGCCGCGGTAATATCCGCGGTCGAGGCCGCCGCCAGACGTTCCGCTGAACTTTCAAAACAGGAGAATTGATTATGGAAATAGTAGGAGGCAATTTCTTAAAGGCCGTTGCCGAAGTGTTGGATATACTTTTAAGCGTATATATATGGTTGATAGTCGGACGAGCGCTTCTTTCCTGGGTAAACCCCGATCCTTACAATCCCATCGTAAGGTTTCTTTACTCGGTGACCGAGCCGGTGCTGGGTTTCGCCAGAAAATATATTCCTCCTATAGGAGGTTCGATTGACCTGAGTCCTATAGTGGTTTTGCTGCTCATAGTTTTCGTAAAGCGCGCGGTGGTAAATTCTCTTTTTCAAATCGCCGCCGGGTTGTGACCGAAAATTGAAGCTGGGGTGATTAAGCTTCTAAAAGCGACGCCTTTACTTCCGCGGACGCAAAACGGCGATTTTGATCCGAGGTTAACGTTTGGATACATGGTTCTGGGGCGAAGCTTGTAAAAAATTTGCGGGTATATTAGGATAAATGTTCTGAAAAATCTGTTGTAAGGAGACTTTTTAAATGAAAATTTCACTTTTGGGAGGAACCGGAGATATAGCCGAAGGGCTCGTTTTGCGTTGGTCGAGAGCCGGGCATGAAATATATATAGGTTCAAGAAGCGAGGAAAAAGCGCTTGGCATAGCTTCCGGTCACGAGGAAACTCTTAAAACGCTGGGAATCGAATCGAAAATACACGGCATGGCGAACGCCGACGCGGCCGCCAATTCGGAAGTGATAATAATAAGCATTCCGCCCGAATATGCCGCCTCGACGGTGAGCGCGTGTGCGGACAGCATCACGGACCAGATAGTTGTGACTCCCGTGGTTTCGATGAAAAGAGAAGGCAAGACTTTTCTTTTTAATCCTCCGGCTCAAGGCTCTTCGGCTATTGAGATAAAGGAGGCGCTTCCCGAAACCGCAAGGCTTGTTTCCGCTTATCACAATCTTCCCGCGAAGGAACTTGCGAACATAAGCGAGGATCTGGATTACGACGTGGTTATATGCGGGGATGACGAAGGAGCGAAAGAAGTGGTCAAAAATCTCACCGAGGAAATGAAAAATCTAAGGGTTCTCGATGCCGGACCGCTTGAGGTTTCCTCGATGATAGAGGCGATGACGCCGCTTATCGTCAATCTTAACGTGAGATACAAGCCGACGCATTTTTCGGTCAAGTTCGTGTAGAAAGGGAATTATTCTCCGATAACTTGTACCAGGATTTTTCTCGTTCTGGGGCGGTTATCGAAGTCCACCAGCACTACCTGCTGCCAGGTTCCGATCATAAGCTTGCCTTCGGAAAACGGGATTGCGAGCGAGGGACCGAGAAGCGCCGCTCTTACGTGCGAATGTCCGTTTCCGTCTCCCCACCTTTTATTATGCTCGTAGGGTATGGCCTCGGGTGCTATTCTTTCAAACGCGGCCTTCAGATCCGAAAGCGCTCCTTCTTCGTATTCTATTGTGGTGACGGCGCAGGTCGAGCCGGGGGCGAAGACGGTTAACGTGCCGCTGGACACCTCCGATAATTCGAGTTGCAGACTCACTTCAGCGGTTATATCCAAAATTTGGCAGTCGCCTTGAGTACTTACGCTGAATGATTTGGTTTTTACGGACATTCGTTTTTCAGAAAAGGTTTATCTGGCGAGGTTTCTTAAGCGCCGTAACGTTCCACCCGTCTTTTCCGAGCCTCTCCACAAGCTCTTCGCTAAAACTCCCTCTCAATATTACGCTTTTAGGTCTTGATACGTTCAGATACTCTAAAATCTCCCCATACCCGCCGTGATTGCTAAGCGGAAACGCCACGTCGGCTTGGAAAAACGATCTGACCATCGCCCCGCTCTCCATGGCTTGACCTGTAACGGCCGCGACTTTTTTCTCTTTCAGATTTTTTAAAGTTTCCGAAGTTCTGTAGGAAAACGGCGCTATCAGAACTTTGTTTTTGAGATTTTTCCTGCTTATTCCGCCGTACGCAGGGATCTTTACGTCGAGTTCGGAGTAAAGTCTCAGGGTTTTCGCCATAATCGGGTGAAGGCTCAGCTCCACGTTTCTTTCCCCGAGAAAAATTATAAGGTCTTGAGCTTTTCCCAAAGGATTTATTAGAATTACCGGGGTTTTTTCTTCCGAAAAGGTTTGATTTACAAATTCGAATATGGACTGCATTACCGTTTCCTGATCCGGAAAAGGCGCCTTAGTCAGTCCGTAAGCGCAGTTTACAATCAGCGTGTCGCACCTTCTGATTTCGGCAAACGCGGCCGTGGCGGCGTGTCTGAGTTTAAAGCTTCCCGCGTAGATAATTCTTTTTTTGTTTTTTTCTATAACCACCTGAGACGCGCCGAGCATTCTCCCCGAGGGGATCAGTTCAACGGAATAATTGCCCAGGTTAAAAGGCTTGCCGTACGGAGACGACAATACGGCGGAAGAATTAACTTTCTTCCCGAGAAGTTTCACCGTTTCGGGAGTCGCTATTATCTTTTCGTGTCTGGGAAGCGTTTTTACCGCCGCGCTGGAAATAAAGGAAAGCGCCACGGCGCGATTCGAATCGAAGTATATATCGGTGCCGGAAAGTTTTATTTCGAAGCTAGGATCTATATCCAGCATACGAAATGGAAATTTACTTTAGTTTATCCTGCATAACAAGAATTTCTTCGATTATTGTCGTAACGTCCCCGCCGCGATTTCTCAAAATGGAAAAATTCCGTGTTCGGAAACTTCCGAAGATTCGCGAAACGACTTTCAAACGGTCGAGTCTGCCGTTTTAAGCTATATAGCCCGAAAACCCAGTCGGGTCGCTTTGATTTACCCGGACGATTTTCGTTTGTTCTCGACCGTAAGAAAAGAGGGAACCCTATTCGGCGGGTTCCCTCTTTTTTACTCGGGTGTCAGCTTACCTGTATCTTTTTCGATGCCTCTTCTTCTTTTTTCGGCAAAGTAACGCGCAACACCCCGTCTTTGTATTCCGCCTTTATGTTCTCTTTGTCTACGCCGTCGTCAAGGAAAAAAGTTCTCTCGAACATCCCGTAGGATCTTTCGATTTTAAGATATCCTTGCCTTTCGGTTTCGTTTTCAAGATTTTTCGTCCCTTTTATCGTGAGCCGGTTTTCCTTTACGTCCAAATCCAGGTTTTCCTTGCTTATTCCCGGAAGTTCCGCGGACACGATAAAATTCGCTCCGTCGTCGAAAATATCCACTTTGGGAATACGATAGGTTTCCGTCGATTCAACATCCGGAGATTTCGCTTCGGGATCGAAAACTCTCGGAAACACTTCGGCGAAATTGCGAAAAACTTTGCTCGGTTCCCATAAATTAAGTCCATATCTCATGGTTTTTTACCTCCTGCGAGTGAATTTTTATCCCCAGTTTTTCCATACTTCCATATTAATCATCCATATGGGCGACTCAAGAAAAATTTATTTCCCTCAGGTTGTATTTATTTCGAAATAATGGTTTGTTTGATTATGGAGAAGATCAATGTCTAGATCTCAAGGCGGATACCTGGTTTCCAAAGCTCTTTACGATTTGGGAGTGAGGGATATATTCACTCTCGGGGGCGGACATATAACCCCCGTCTACAGGGCTTGCACGGATATCGGTATAAGACTGATCGACACGCATCACGAGCAGGGCGCCGCGATGGCGGCGGACGCGTACGGAAGGCTCAAAAGAACTCCGGGAGTTTGTCTGGTAACCGCCGGTCCCGGTCTAACCAACGCTCTTACGGGACTTGCGGGCTCCTACCTCGCTAATTCCCCAATGATGCTGATTTCCGGCCGCTCCGGGGTTGAAGAAAACGATAGAATGTCTCTTCAGGAAATAGACCAGGAAGCTATCGTGAGACCCGTCAGCAAGTGGGCGAGGACAGTTTACGAAACGGCCAGGCTTAAGGAATACGTTTCGGCCGCATACGTAGCCTCCATATCCGCAAGGCCGGGCCCCGCGTATCTCGGAATGTCGTACGAAGTGCTCTACCCAAGTTGCGACGATAATAAAATATCTCCAGACAGAACGCCTGTTCCGGATACGGACTGCGAGCCTCCGGAGGAAAAAATCAGCGAATTTTTCCGCCTCCTTTCGACTTCTAAAAACCCGATTGTGATTGCGGGAAGCGGAGCCTGGTACTCCCGTGCCGAACGAAGTATTGCGGAATTCGCGAAATGGCTGAAAGTGCCTTTCTTTACGCTCAACATGGGCAGAGGAATTCTTCCCGACAATAACAGATACTGTTTCGGACCGGCTTCTCCGGCGAGTCCCGGGGGATTCAGGGAGATAAGCTCTCAAAGCGATCTGATTGTTCTTCTCGGTATAAGACTCGGCATTTACGCGGGATTCGGAAACACGTTCGCCCGGGAAGCCAAAATTGTGCAGGTGGATATCTGCCCGGAGGAAATCGGCAGGAATCGTCCTTCCGACCTTGGGATTGTCTGCGACCTGAATTCATTTTTGAAAAAAGCCAACCTTTACGCGAGCGAGTCTCGAATCGGTTTCGATTTTAGTTCATGGGTAAAAGCCGCGCGTTTTGCTATGTCCCGCGCCCGAGGCGCTTTTCGCCGGGAAATTTCCGCATCCGAGGGAATCCACCCCGCCACAGTCGCCCGCGCGGTTTCCGATTATCTCAATGGAGATGGAATAATCGCCGTTGACGGAGGGGATTGCCAGTCGTGGACGGATCTTTCGTGCGAAGTAAAAAAGCCGGGACACTATCTAAAGGGAGGACCGCTTGGCTGCATGGGAGTGGGAGTGCCGTTTGCGCTGGGAGCCAAAGCCGCTTTCCCGGAAAAACCTGTCGCGCTTATAAGCGGAGATGGAGCGGTGGCGATGAATTTCATGGAAATGGAGACCGCCGTCAGGCACTCGATACCGTTTGTGGTCGTTATCTGCAATGATTCCGCGTGGGGAATGACCAAGCATCAGATAGAACTTGCTTATCCCGAGGCCGGCAAAACTCAGGGAGTGGATCTGGGCTTTATCGATTTTCACAAAATCGTAAAGTCCATGGGAGGACACGGGGAGAAAGTTGAATCCATAAAAGACCTTCCCCCAGCGCTGGAAAGAGCTTTTTCTTCGGGACTTCCGTCGGTTTTGAACGTAACCACCGACGGGGATGCGATAAGCGGCGCCACCAGGGCGATCACTGGAATGATGATGGGAGACATGGACTGAACCTGTAGAAAATTACGCGGTCAGTCGCTTTTCAACACCGCCAGGAAAGCTTCCTGAGGTATTTCCACTCTGCCCACCTGCTTCATTCTTTTTTTGCCTTCTTTTTGTTTTTCAAGGAGCTTTCTTTTTCTCGTAACGTCCCCGCCGTAACACTTTGAAGTGACGTCTTTTCGCTTGGCTTTCACCGACTCTCTGGCTATTATCCGGCTCCCGATCGCGGCCTGTATCACCACTTCGTACAACTGCCTTGGGATAAGCGACCTAAGCTTCGCTATGAGCTCTTTTCCCCTTTCGTAAGCCTTGTCCTTGTGGGAGATTATCGAAAGCGCGTCCACGGGGTTGCCGTTTACAAGCACGTCAAGTTTTATTAAATCGGAATCTTTATATCCCGCAGGTTCGTAATCCATCGAGGCGTAGCCCTTGGTAACGGATTTAAGGACGTTATAGAAATCATAAACTATTTCGGCGAGAGGAAGTTCGTATTCGATTATGGCTCTGTTTTCGGTCGCGTAGCGCAGGTTTTTTCGTATTCCCCTTCTTTTTTCGCAAAGTTCGAGTATCTGACCCAGGTAATTTGAAGGAGTATGCACGGAAACCATAACGTACGGTTCCTGAAGCCTCGTTAGACGGTCTCCCGTTGGAAGCTCGCTCGGATTGTCCACGTAAGTTTCCCGGCCTCCCGGATGTACCGCTTTATAAATAACCGTGGGCGCGGTTGTTATGAGATTTACCTCGAATTCCCTCTCAATTCTTTCTCTGACGATTTCCATGTGAAGCAGACCCAGGAAACCGCAGCGGAATCCGAATCCGAGAGCGAGTGAAGTTTCAGGTTCGTAAAGAAGCGACGAGTCGTTAAGCTTGAGCTTTTCAAGACCTTCTTTCAGTCTGTCGTAATCTTTCGTGTCGATGGGATATATCCCGCTGAAAACCATGGGTTTCATAACCTTGAATCCCTTCAAAGGCTTTTCAACCGGGCTTTCGGCTTCCGTTATCGTATCTCCCACGTTCGCTTCGCCGATTTCCTTTATCGAAGCGGTTATAAAACCGACCTGTCCCGTTTCGAGCCGCTCAAGTTCGACCGCGTGCGGGGAAAACGTTCCCGTTTTTCTTACCTCGTATTTTTTACCGGTAGCCATGAGTTTAATGTTCATACCGACTTTTACGACTCCTTCGTATATTCTCACCAGCATTACCACTCCCTGATATGAATCGAACCAGCTGTCGAATATAAGAGCTTTAAGCTTGGAGCTTCCCGAACTTTTCGGAGGCGGTATGAGCGCCACGATGGCTTCCAGTATTTCCTTCGTTCCCGTTCCGTCTTTGGCGCTTGCCAAAATGGCGTTTTCGGACGAGATTCCAACTATGTCCTCTATTTCTTTTCTTACCTTGTCCGGGTCGGCGGAAGGCAGGTCTATTTTATTTATAACGGGTACCAGCTCAAGCCCGGAGTCGGCGGCCAGATAAGCGTGGGCGAGCGTTTGAGCCTCGACTCCCTGAGACGCGTCCACGACCAGAAGCGCTCCTTCGCACGCTATCAGGCTTCGAGAAACCTCGTAACTGAAATCGACATGTCCGGGAGTGTCTATCAAATTGAATTCGTAGCTTTCTCCGTCGTCGGCCGTATATTGAAGTCTTACGGCTTGGGCTTTGATCGTTATACCCCTTTCCCTTTCTATCTCCATGTTGTCTAGGAACTGCTCGGTTTTTTCCCGTTCGCTGAGAGTCCCGGTAAATTCAAGCAGTCTGTCGGCCAAAGTGGATTTGCCGTGGTCCACGTGGGCTATTATGGAGAAATTTCGAACTAGTTTTGTTTCCATCGCCAAGCTTGGAAGTATAAAACAATGTCTTTGCGTTTCAAACGCGACGCCGTTTGTAAATACCGCGCTTATTGGAATTATCCGCGGCCGTGTTCGATGTGCTTAGCCCCGCGAGGCGATGTTTTCACAACGAAATCCGGAAATCCGCAAGAATCTTTTAGAGACGGCGGCGAGTTTCGCTCCGTGACTTAAAATTTTATAAATCTGAGAATTCCGGTTTTTTATCCAAGTTCTACGCTACGATTGACGGCGATCTTATTACCATAAGTTTTTCGTGGGTCATTTCTCGCATCGTATACGGAATTCCTCCCGTTCCGATTCCGGAAAGACCGGCTCCCCTAAAGGGCATCCAATCAACCCGAAATGCCGTATGGTCGTTTACGAGTACGGATGTGGCTTTTATTTTCCTTACGGCGTATAGGGCTACGTCCAGATTCTTAGTGAATACCGACGCCTGAAACGAGTAGGGAAGACCGTTTGCAAGCGAAATCGCTTCATCAATCGTCTTATAACCGTAAACCGCTATTACGGGTCCGAATATCTCTTCACGGGAAAGCCTGCATCTCTGGTTCGGGTTAAGCACTACGGTCGGTTCGTAGCAGGTGCTTCCGATTCTCTTACCTCCGCAGATAAGTTCTCCGCTCTCTCTCAAAGCTTCCTTTACCCAATTGTCGACCCTCGAAACTTCCGCGGGACTTATAAGGGGACCCACTTGCGTGTCTTCGCTCATCGGGTCTCCGACTTTCGTCTCCTCGGAAAGTTTCCCGAGTCCCTCGACTACTTTTTTCACTATCGAATTGTGAACGAATACTCTCTGGACCGAAACGCAGACCTGCCCGGCATGGTAAAACCCTCCTTTTACCAGAAGAGGAAGCATGTCGGCAATATCGGCGTCGGGCTCCACTATAACCGGCGCGGCTCCTCCATGCTCAAGAGCGCATCTGGTTCCGGCGGCGAGTTTCGATCTCAGATGCCACCCCACTTTCGCCGAACCTATGAACGTAAGGTAGTCGACTCTTTTGTCCGTCGCCAGTTTCTCCGCGATCGTATCGTCAACAATAACCGCCCGGGCGTATTGTTCCGGAAGACCGCTTTCGTAGAGGGCTTCAAGCAGATTAAAGCAGGAAAGAGGGGTATTAAGAGCGGGTTTGATTATTACCGGACAACCTGTAGCCACCGCCGGTATTACCTGATGGACGGCGAGGTTAAACGGGTGGTTAAACGCCGAGATCGCCGCTACCACTCCTATAGGTTCTCTAAAGGTAACCGCCATTCTGTTTGAGGATGCCGTGTTCATACCCATCGGTATTTCTTTTCCCGCGAGATTAGAAAGGGATTCCGCAGCCACTCTTATGCCGTTTATGGCTCTCGTTATCTCGGCTCTGGTGTCAACGAGCGGTTTCCCCCCTTCCGCCACGGCGTCGGCTACGATACGGTCGTAGTTTTTCTCAACAAAAAGTCTTGTTTTCTCGAGAATGTCTATTCTTTCCGGCAGAGCGATTCTTTTCGACGGATCATTTGCGAGAATCCTGGCGTTGGAAAGAATTTCCTCCACTTCCTTTTCGGAAGTCGTGGAAATTTTCGCTATAGGTTTTTCATCGTAAGCTCCGAGAATCTCAAGCGGTTTCGTCATGCTTTGCCCCTCCGCCGTTTTTTCGACGTTTTTTAAATACCCGTACCCGATTTTCGATACTTTAAATATCCTAACGCAATGTTTACAATAAATCCTTAGGTTCGTTTCTGTGAATACTCGCTGGAAAATTCTTCTTCTATTCGCTTGCGCGGCGATGTGTCTTTCGCCCTTTTCGTCTTTCTCCGAAGCCGAAGAGATGAAAAAGGAACTTCCGGAAGGCGTAATGGGACTTACGAAGAAACAATGGGAGGAAAAGCTTTCGCCTCTTGAATACAGAGTTTTATGGAGAAAAGGTACCGAGCCTCCTTTTTCGGGAGATCTTCTTCGTAACGACGAAAAAGGCGTTTACGTAACTTCCGGTTGCGGACAGCCTGTTTTCTCCTCCGAGCATAAATATGATTCAAAAACCGGCTGGCCGAGCTTCTGGAAGCCCATAAGCGAAGATGCGGTGAGGATCGTTCCCGACAACTTTTTCGGATTAAGACGATTTGAGGTGGTATCGAGCGAGTGTGGAGAGCATCTAGGACATGTTTTTTCGGACGGGCCTCCTCCGACCGGACTTCGTTACTGCATAAATTCAGCCGCTTTAGACTTTGTTCCCGAATGAATTTATGAGAGCCGGCGGATCAATTCGGTGTGCGCGTATGCGACAAAAAGCCGTAATTGGTTAGGCGGTTTTGTAAAAAGAGATTTCATATCATATGATTATAACGCGGTTTCGCCGCATTCGCGTCTGGGAAAATCAACCGTTTTTCAGAGACAACATTGCGATTTTTGAGCGGAGACCATAGTTTCAGGCGGCTGTGCGGGATGTTTTGCGAAAGGGCGGTAACATGACGTATCTTCCAGGTTTGTATAAGATCGGAATTCCGCTTTGCATGTAAACGCGGGAGAAAGCTTTTCCATGCAGCGGAATCCTAAAAAATCGTCTAGGGAGTATAAAGCACTTGAATTTTGAGAATGTTTTTTCCTAACTCGCCAAAACTCCAGCTTAAAAAGCCGTTTATAAAGAAAGAAAAATTTCCTTAAGAAAAAGCTTGAAATATGGCTTTTCTTGGTATAGATTTTTTAAGTGAATGTGTAGGTTGTCATTCATATACTCAAAAGTACGAATAATCACGCTGTTGGACTTCTATAGCGTTATAGTGTTTGAAGAGATTTATTTAGGATCGGGGTTTGGAGAGAACAGAAGAAAAATTTAGAGGAGGCTGAGTTAAGATGAGAATAGTCAAGTTGTTATTAGTTTTGGCGTTTAGCGTGGGGATGTTGGGTCTTGCGGGTTGCGAAGGAGATACGGGACCGCAAGGGCCTGCGGGACCTCCGGGAGACCAGGGGCCTGTGGGACCTCCGGGGGATGGTCCTGATCCCGGGCCGGTAAATCCCGATTGCGATGTGGAGATAGCGGACAGAAACGGCACAGACTTCACCGGAGGGGACGGTGACGAAACCGTATGCGGAGATGACAGAGATAACGTGATTTCCGGTAATGACGGGGACGACGTGCTTCAAGGCGGAGCCGGGGACGATACGCTTTCCGGAGGAGATGGAGACGATACGCTTTCCGGAGACGACGGAGATGATACGCTTTCCGGAGGTGTGGGAAATGACACGCTAAACGGCGGAGCCGGAGACGACTCGCTAGACGGCGGAGCTGGAGACGATACGCTTGACGGAGGAGAAGGCGTGGATACTGCGGTATTTCCTTTAACCACCGTTGGAGGAAACGGAGTATCGATAAGTTTATCCGGTACCGGAGTGCAAACCGACGGTAATTACGGAAGAGACACTCTTACAAATATAGAGAATCTTAAGGGTTCCAACGAAAACGACACGCTTACGGGTGACGACGGCGACAACAAGCTGGAAGGACTTGCCGGAGACGACACGCTAGAAGGCGGCGGAGGCAATGACCTACTTGTGGGCGGAGCCGGAAACGACACGCTAAACGGCGGAGCCGGAGACGACACCCTAGACGGTGGTGGAGACAGGGACGACAAGCTAGACGGCGGAGAGGGGAACGACACCATAAGTTATAAAGGTACCACTACTGCAGTGACCGTGGATCTTTCAGGTGATACCTACACAAGCATAGAGAACGTCGAGGGTTCCGAGGGCGACGATGCGATAACCGGAGACGACTTTGCCAACACGCTAAGCGGGGACAAAGGAAACGACAATATCGTGGGAGGAGACGGGGACGACACGATAAACGGAGGAGAGGGTGATGACAATCCTCTAACAGGGGGAGCTGGCGACGACACGGTAAATGGGGACGCCGGAGTGGACACGATAAACGGAGGAGAGGGTGATGATACGTTAAACGGCGGAGAAGGTGACGACATCATAAACGGAAACGCCGGAAACGATACGGTAAATGGTAATGAAGGCGACGATACGCTAAATGGTAATGAAGGCGACGATACGTTAAGTGGCGGAGCCGGAGCGGACGTGATAAACGGCGGAGCCGGAGCGGACGTGATAGATGGCGGAGCCGGAGCGGACGATGTAGACGGGGGAGCCGGAGACGACATAGTTTACCTTGATGCTGACGATGCCTCTCCGGAGGGAGGAGCGGATAACGACACCGCAAGCTATGAGAGATACCAGCTTGAAGACGCAGACGCGACCGAAGCCACGATTACCTTAGCAAGCGGCGGCACTTTTGAGAATTTTGTCGGCAGCCAATACAGCGACACTCTGAATATCACTGGACCAAGATCTGTCGACATAACGGTAAACGGAGGTCCCGGGGACGATGACATAACCATTGCGAATGCTAGCAGCGTTGGCAACGTTACGTTTGTCGTTAAAGCCGGAGAAGGCGACGACAGTATAAAGTCCGAATATGGAGCGGCAGATAAGCTTGAATTTCAAGGATTTCCAGAGGGGACGACGGCTACGGTTGAGCATGTGAGCAACTCCTCCATAGTGCGGGTGGGAGGTCAGACCGTTAGGGTTGACGACAGAGCTTCGGGGTTAACCGAGAGTGCCTTTGAAGCCACCATCACGGTTAAGTGATGACGGAATTGGTAATTTAACTTCTATTTTATTAAAGAAAGCGCCGGTGCGTAGTTACTTTGACTGTAGCTCCACCGGCGCTTTTTTTTTAATCTGTCTCGGATTTTCTGACTACGGTTCCGTTCCTCTAAACTTAATGCTCTCCCAACTGGAGGAATTTCATTCCGAGGAACTTTGTTTATTGGCTGCAATCTCTTTTTTGAACCAAGACGATATCCCTGCCTATATAATAAAGTGGCGACGAGCGCTTGCGCATTGGCAGAAATAATTTACGTAGTAAAATTTAGAAAGAGACAAAATCAAACTGCAAATACCGAAATCTTGCGATTCTTTGAGTAATGTCGCGCGGGTTGATGGAGAGATTATGAATAAGGAAAGGGAAAAAGAAGCTTTTCTTTTCGACGGTTTTCCGAGCGTATCGAAAGAAATCTGGAAAAAGAAGGTGGAAGAGAGCGCTTCGGTTCCAAGTTTCTACGAAGATATCACATGGAATATTGAAGATGGTTTAGCCATTGAACCTCTGTACACTGAGGAGGAAACAGAAAAATTTTCGCTTGTTAGAGGAAGCGGGCAAGGAAATAACAACTGGCGCGCAACAGAAGACCTAGTACTGTCTAATGCGAAAAACACGGCCCGCGCCGCGGCTTTGGCAATAGACGGCGGAGCGGATGCTCTTACCTTTCATCTTAAAACAACTATAAAACGCAAGACGTTAGAGACCCTAATAAAAGATATAGACCCGCTTCGCACGAGCGTAAATTTCGCTTTAAACGAAGATCCGGAAAAAGTTTGCAATCTTTTTATTTCGGCCTGCCGGAAAAAAGGAATTGATACCACGCAACTGAACGGCGGCGTTTTTTTTGATCCCTTCTCCGTTCTCCTAACATGCGGAACCTCTTCGACCACGCTTGAGGAACAGATAGAAAAAATCGTAACCGCGGTCGAATATCTTTCGGAGCACGCTCCCGACTACGGAGCGTTTTCGGTAAAAAGCCGAACTTTTAAAGATTCCGGAGCATCCATAACTCAAGAACTTGCTTTTACCGTCGCCGCGGCAGTTGAATATCTGGTCATGCTTCTGGAAAGGGGAGTGAAAGCGGATACCGCCTGTCGTCATCTTGTATTCTCTTTTTCCACCGGATCAAGCTATTTTGCGGAGATCGCCAAACTTCGCGCCGCGAGAGTACTTTGGACCAAAGTAGTCGAAAAATTCTCACCCACGGTTGAATTGTCCGGAAAAATGAAAATTCACTGCCACACGACGAGTTTTAATAAAACCGTCTACGATCCCTATTTAAACATCCCGCGCGCAACCGTTGAAGCCATGGCGTCGGTAATAGGTGGAACGGATTTTTTAACCGTGGAAGCTTTCGACGCGTCTTACAAAGAACCCGACGAATTTTCAACCAGAATGGCCAGAAACATTCAGCTTTTGATAAAAAACGAATCCCGTCTGGACGCGGTGATAGATCCCGGAGGCGGCTCTTACCACATAGAGAAACTTACACGGTCAATAGCGCAAAAATCCCTTGAACTGTTTCAAAAAATAGAAACAGAAGGCGGCTATTTCGAATGCCTAAAAAACGGATTTATACAAAACGCGATTAAAAGCGCCAGAGAGAAAATCCTGCGAGACGTGTCTCTTGGAAAACAAACGATTCTCGGAACAAATGAGTTTCCTAACATTGGGGAGAAAATGGCGAATCATATTCAAAAAGTGTCGCGGGACCAGGCAAAAGCAAAGACCGCGCTCCCCGCCGCAGAACCCCTTGAAGAACTAAGAGCGGCGCAGCGGTTTGAGAAAGTAAGGATTGCGAACGAAGAATACGCGCGGAAAAACGGAGAACTGAAATTTTTCCTTCTTCATCTAAGCGCTTCCGCAGTGACAAAAACTAGAGCGGCGTTCTCGATGAATTTTTTCGGATGCGGGGGATTTTCAATTGTTGACGGAGACGTAAGTCCCGGAGCGGATTCCGGGATTGCCGCGGTTCTCGGGGAAGCTCCGGAGGTGGTGGTAATTTGCGGTTCCGACGAGGATTATGAACAGAGCGCGGCGCGAGTGATAAAACAATTGAAAAACAAAAAACCGAATATAAAAACGGTTGTCGCCGGGGCCAAACAGAGTTTACGGGAAGAACTAATTCGGGCGGGAACGGATGATTTTATTCATAAAGGTTCCGAAGTTCTTGAGATGATTGAAAAATACCACGAATTTCATGTTTCAGAAGAGGTTCGCCGATGAGACCCGATTTTTCGAAAATAAACCTCGCGGGGGGAATAAACGACCGGATTGGCGCGGAGGGAGACGCGGATACCGTCTGGGAAACTCCTGAAAAGATAGGAGTGAAGTCTCTATACACGCGCGATGATCTAAACGACTCAGAACACCTTGGATTCGTTTCGGGAATTCCTCCTTATCTTCGCGGACCGTACCTGACCATGTACGTAACAAGGCCGTGGACTGTCAGACAGTATGCGGGTTTTTCCACTCCCGAGGAATCAAACGCTTTTTACAGAAAAAACCTAGCGGCCGGGCAAAAAGGACTATCCATAGCTTTTGACCTGCCTACCCACAGGGGGTACGACTCGGACCACCCGAGAGTTTCCGGAGATGTCGGCAAGGCGGGGGTGGCGATAGACTCCATACTGGATATGGAGATTCTGCTCGACGAAATCCCTCTTGACCAAATTTCGGTTTCCATGACTATGAACGGCGCGGTGCTGCCGATAATGGCTTTTTATATAGTCGTTGCGCAACGACGCGGAGTAGCGCAGGAGAAGCTCAGCGGTACGATACAAAACGACATATTAAAGGAATTTATGGTTAGAAACACCTATATTTATCCGCCTGAATTCTCAATGAAGATAGTTTCGGACATTTTCGAATACACGTCGAAAAACATGCCGAAATTCAACTCGATAAGCGTAAGCGGATACCACATGGAAGAGGCGGGGGCCACCTCCGACATAGAATTGGCGTATACTCTCGCCGACGGGCTTGAGTACATAAGAGCGGGAGTCGACGCCGGACTCAGCATTGACGATTTCGCGCCCAGAATCTCTTTTTTCTGGGGAATAGGGATGAATCATTTCATGGAAATCGCGAAAATGAGGGCCGCAAGAATGCTTTGGGCTAAAATTGTCAGCCGATTCAATCCGAAAAACCCGAAATCTCTTGCGCTAAGAACCCACTGTCAGACTTCCGGATGGAGCCTGACGGAACAAGACCCGTTTAACAATGTAACCAGAACTTGCGTCGAAGCGCTTGCCGCCGCCCTGGGCGGTACGCAGTCGCTTCATACAAACGCCCTTGACGAAGCTATAGCTTTGCCGACAGATTTCTCCGCTCGGATAGCCAGAAATACTCAGCTTTATCTTCAGAAAGAAACCGATATATGCAGATCGATCGATCCTTGGGGAGGATCCTATTATGTCGAATACCTGACCCATAATCTGGCGAAAAAATCCTGGGAGCTAATAATGGAAGTTGAGGAATTGGGCGGGATGTCCAAAGCTATAGAAACGGGAATACCTAAAATGAGAATTGAAGAGGCGGCGGCCAGAAAACAGGCGAGAATAGATTCTGGAAAAGATGTGATAGTGGGGGTAAATAAATATATTTCAAATTCTCGTGATGAATTCGAAATACTGGAAATAGATAATCGCAAGGTTAGAAAAAACCAGATTGAAAAACTCGAAAAACTCAGGAAAGCAAGAGACTCGGCCGCCGTCGCGAGTGCGCTTGCCAAAATAACCGAATGCGCGAGGACGGGACGAGGAAACCTTCTTTCGCTCGCCGTGGAAGCCGCGAGAAAAAACGCTACTTTGGGAGAAATATCGGAAGCATGTGAAAAAATATGCGGAAGGTATCAGCCGAGATGGCAGACAATCTCCGGAGTGTATTCTTCGGAAATTTCGAAAGACGCCGGATTCGCGAAAGCCGCAAAACTCGCCGACCGGTTTGCTGAGCTTGAAGGAAGAAGACCCAGAATACTGGTTGCCAAAATGGGGCAGGACGGACATGACCGCGGAGCGAAGATAATAGCCACGGGGTTTGCCGACCTCGGTTTCGACGTGGATATAGGACCGCTTTTTCAAACCCCGGACGAAGTGGCGAGACAAGCGGTTGAAAACGACGTTCACGTAATCGGAATATCAAGCCTGGCCGCCGGACATAAAGTCCTGATACCCGAACTTATTGAGAAACTCAGACAGACGGGAGCGGACGATATAATGGTAGTGGCCGGAGGAGTTATCCCAAAACGGGATTATGATTATCTGCGCGACGCGGGCGTTTTGCTGATATTCGGACCGGGAACGATACTCTCCGAGGCGGCGGAAGTCATACTGCTCTCTCTTATGAAATCCCGTAAATGACCTCAAAAGAAAAAAACCAGGCGGAAATTTACTGTAGCGGCATAGCCGACGGAGAAATATCCGTTTTGAGCAAAGCCATAACTTTGTCGGAAAGCACGCTGCCCGAGCATAAAACGCTTGCGCGGGAAATAATCCGTCGGTGTCTGCCCCGCTCCGGAAAATCGATAAGGGTTGGAATCACGGGCATACCGGGTGTTGGGAAAAGCAGCTTCATAGAATCTTTGGGACTGTATCTGGCGCGCGAGCGCGGAAAGAAAATAGCGGTTTTGGCGATAGATCCGACAAGCAGCGAGACCGGAGGAAGCGTTCTGGGCGACAAACTCAGGATGCATGAACTCTCCAGGCATGAAAACGTTTACATAAGACCTTCCCCGTCGTCGGGATTTCTTGGAGGAGTCTCAAAGAGAACGAGCGACGCGGTGATTCTCTGCGAGGCGGCGGGTTTTGACACTATATTAATAGAAACCGTCGGAGTCGGACAATCGGAAATTACCTGCCACTCAATGGTCGATTTTTTTATACTGCTGATGATTACCGGATCTGGAGACGACATCCAGGGAATAAAAAAAGGGATACTGGAGCTTGCCGACGCCGTACTTATAGCCAAAGCGGACGGAGGGAACAAGAAAAAGGCGGAACTTATGAGACAGGAGATTGAAGATTCTCTTAAACTTTATAGACCGTCTGAATCCATGTGGACTACCAGGGTTCGTTGCTGCTCTTCCGTTACCGGCTACGGTATAGAGGAAGCCTGGCGGTATGTGGAAGAATACGAAAAATTCTGCAAGCATAGCGGATATTTCGAGAAAAAAAGAAAAAATCAGGCCAAATACCGTCTGCGCGAAGCGCTTGCCCGCAAACTTGAGGATGATTTTTATGAAAATAGTCTTGTAAGCAAAGAGTTTGCGAAAGTAGAGAAAGCGGTGCTGCGGGGAGAAACGGATCCGTACCTGGGAGCCGAGAAACTTCTCGGTCTTTATTTCGAGAATCTTCGAGAAAAACGTTAGTTGAAAAAATGATTATCAGAGCCATCGAGGCGGAAGACATAGAAGAAATCTGGAGAATCGAAAACGATTCCTTTATAGCTCCATGGCCCAAGCAGGTACTGGCGGAGTATGCGCTAAGACTTGGGTTTTTCTGCAACGCGGCTATAAGTCGAAGCGACGGGACGGTCGCCGGCTACTGCATATCCACTCTCGTTCACGATGAAATTCACGTATTTAAAATCGCCGTTTCAAACCTTCACAGAAGAAAGGGAATAGCGGTTGACTTGCTTTCCCACACATTCGATTTTTACAAAGACAAAGGAGCGATTTCGGTTATTTTGGAAGTAAGAACAACTAACTCTGAAGCCATCGCTCTTTATGAAAAACTTGGATTCGAAATTATAAGAACTCGCCTGAATTACTATGGAAGGGGCAAAGGGGACGCTTTCGTAATGGGTCTCTCGCTTGACCGCTACTATCAGGAATCTCTGTCGACCACGTAATCGGCAAGGTGGTTCAGGGATTTTTTATATTCGCTTTCCGCAACCGGCTCCAGCAGCTTTTTAGCGTAGACCGTAAATTCTTTCGCTCGTCGCCTGGTCAGTTCAACCCCGCCGTAGCGGCTAACTATTTCCGTTATTTCGGCTAGTTCCGAACTGTTTAGCTCCTCTTCCCTGTCAAGGGTTGAAACTATCCTGCGTCTTGTATGCTCGGGAGCTTTTTCCATGGAATAAAACAGCGGGAGAGTCATCTTTCGTTCGGCAAGATCCTGGCCGGTTTTTTTCCCTACCCCGTTTTCCTCGGGGCAGTAATCAAGGGCGTCGTCTATGAGTTGAAACGCCATTCCCACATTATGTCCGTAAAGCGAAAGAGTTCTTACAAGACTGTCCGACACGTTGGCCAGAAGCGCGCCCGTTTCAACCGAACACTCTATGAGCGCCGCCGTCTTGTGATCGATTATGGAAAGACAGGCGTCTTCGGACGTTTCAATCATTTTTCTTTCGCTCATTATCTCAAGTATGTGTCCTTCGGCTAGACGCGACGCGGCTTTGGTAACTACTCCCACAAGTTCGATGCTGCCGCATTCCTGCACCAGATTGATGGATTGGGCGAGCATGAAATCTCCCACGAGCACTGTGGGAGCGTTTCCCCAGACTTCGTTGGACGAAGGATTTCCCCTTCTTAGCTTTCCATTGTCAACCACATCGTCGTGGAGAAGAGTGGCGGTGTGAAGAAGCTCCACGGCGGCGGCGGAGGCGATTCGATTATTTCCTTCGGTAAGACCGCACGCGCCGCTTGATAGAAGAACCAAAGAGGGTCTAACCCTTTTCCCCCCTCCACCAAGCAGATACTTCGATATTTCATAAACTAAAGGGACGTCGGATTTTACGGACTCGTCAAGCTTTTTCTCTGTTTCGACAAGATCGTCGCGAATTATCTTAACTATATCAGAGAATTCCATCGGCGCGTTAAGGCTATACAAACAAACCCGACAAGTCAAAGCTCCGATTTTCCCGAAGAGTTGATTCTTTTCCAAAGCGAATTTCTGCGTAAAATAGTTTACTTACGACATGGAAACGGACAGCCCGCTTTGAACTATTTAGACATTTTACTCTTATCGATAATCTTGATATGTTTCGCGACCGGACTCAAGTCGGGTCTTATAAGACAGGTTTTCTTTTTCGTCTCCATAGTGGGAGGACTGGTGCTGGGTTTCGTTTTCTATGAACCGGTTGGGAGCTATCTGCTTGAAAACAAAATGATTGTCGAGCCTAAATTAGCGAGTATCGCGGGATTCGTACTTGTATCTTCCCTTTCTTATCTGTTCATACAGGTCGTCTCGCGGTTTCTGACGGATTTGATAAAAAAGCTCCACATGGGGTGGTTTAACAATCTGCTCGGCGCAGTCGTGGGAACCGTAGTCGGCATTCTGCTCTGCTATTTGACGATACTGGGCGTTACGCAATTTGCCGACGAGGATTCTTCTTTCGTGAAAGATTCAGTTTTGATGCCGAAAATAATTGAAATCTACGACAGTATGAAGAAACAAGCGCCCGTCGATCTTCATGAACCGGTGGAAAAACTGCGCGAATTCCGTGAAAAACCGCGACAATCGGGGGTCGACTGAGCGAATAAGGGTTTGCCGTTTCGATCCGATTTTAATTTACGTTCAAGCCGGCAATTCCGGAGAAATTCATTTGTCGGCTAAGCATAGCGAAGCGATCAGCCGTTTGAGCGGAGGTTCTTCGTTTGCTTTTCCGAGATATAAATCTTACCGCAAAGCGAAGGTTTTAATACAAAACGCCGGTTCGGTTACTCATGCGAAATAACCGAGCCGGCGTCTTTTAACTGTTTCTACTTCTCTTCTTAATTAACCGTGATAGTGGCTTCAAAGACGCTTGGACTCACGTCGCTGGCTCTGGATTCAACCCTAACGGTCTGATCTCCAACCCGCACTATGGAGGAATTGCTCACATGCTCAGCCGTAGCAGTCGTTCCATCGGGAAATCCTTCAAACTTAAGCTTGTACCCAGCTCCATATTCGGACTTTATAGTGTCGTCACCTTCTCCTGCCTTAACGATAAACGTAACGTCGCTACTACCCCCTGATAAAATAGTTATATCATCGTCCCCGGGACCTCCATTTACCGTTGTCGCGGCACCGCTTGGTCCGCCGACACTCATAATGTCTTTGTATTTGCTGCCGATAAAATTCTCAAAATTGCTGCTGATTGCTATGACCATAGTCGGGTTTGTGGTTACGTTTTCACCACGCTCGTATTTCTCAAAGCTTGCGGTATCAATGCCGTCACCTCCTCTCAGAGGTGTATCTTCAGGATCAAGGTAAACCATGTCGTCCCCGGCTCCAGCAGTTATGTTGTCGGTTCCCGGACCACCATCTAGTGTATCGTTTCCCACTCCACCATTCAGCGTGTCGTCTCCCGCTCCACCATATATCGTATCGTCCCCTGCGTCGCCGTCTAGCTGTCTATCACCTCCGTCTCCGCCAAAAATCATATCGTTTCCATCGCCACCCACTAACCTGTCGGCTCCCGCCTCGCCATATATAGTGTCGTTACCTTCGTGACCAAATACCCAGTCTACGCCGTCTCCGCCTCGAATCGTGTCGTCTCCGCCGTGACCTCGAATCAAGTCCTCCCCTCCACGACCTTCAAGCACGTTGTCGGCATCGTTGCCGCGGATAGAATCGTAACCACCTGCCATGATAAGATTTTCAATATTTTTGTAGGGGGTAGTCTGCCGCAAATCTATATCTATTTTGGTGTTAGAAGGAATGTAAGCTGAGAAATCAAGCGTATCCGAACCTTCTCCACCGTCGTAAGTGTTGTTGGGACTCGAGCCGAGAAATCTGTAAGTATCGTCTCCGGGGCCACCTTCAACTGTGTCGTTCCCGCCGGAGTCCAGAACAAGAATATCATCCCCTTCTCCGCCTCTTATCGTGTCGTTACCCGCTCCCCCTTCTATCGTGTCGTCTCCCGCTTCGCCTTCTATCGTGTCGTTGCCCGCTCCCCCTTCTATCGTGTCGTTACCCGCTCCGCCTTCCAGTGTGTCCGCTCCGCCAAGTCCTTCAAGAGTGTTGTCAGCGTCGTCGCCTGTAATGGTGTCGGATTCGTTTGAACCCTTTACGTTCTCTATGCTTATAAAAGTGTCTCTTCCGAAACTGCCGTCATTTTGCTCCTCGCTACCTGTTAAATCTATCCGCAACCCCGCTCCCGAAACCGTGGTTAAAGGAAATATTGCCGTGTCGCTTCCCTCTCCGCCGTCTAGAGTGTCGTCTCCCGGCCCTCCGGTAAGCGTATCGTCTCCTGCTCCTCCTTCTAACGTGTCGTCTCCTGCTTCTCCGGTAAGTGCGTCGTCTCCTTCATCTCCCTTTAACGTATCGTCTCCCTCTCCTCCGTTTATAGTGTCGTTGCCCGCTGCGCCGGAAACAAAGTCATCGCCCAACCTCGCGTTAACAACGTTGTCTCTATCGTCTCCGCATATAACATCGTCGGCGTCTCCGCCGTTATAGTCTTTGCTTGCTCTGTCCGCAAGCTCAACTTCGCAATCCGGATCAACCGGTTCGGACCCGTCACCGCCACCGTCACCACCATCACCGCCACCTGACCCCGGTCCCTGCGGTCCTTGTGGCCCTTGCGGTCCCTGCGGTCCCGCGGGTCCCACATCTCCCGTGCTGCAACCGGAAAGACCGATTACTGCAACTCCTATAATAAGAACTAATAAAAGTTTAACGATTTTCATCCTAATCATCCTCCAAGGCAACTCTGTGTGTTAAATGTAAGTTTAAATAGTTTAAGTCTTTGAAATTTTAACATTTTCGAGGGGGGAGGCAAGTAAGCATTTAATATGGTGAACGCCAAACAGATGTCGGCTGAACACTTAAATAAATCCCCCCGTTCAGTTAAACTTTAACAAAGAAAGTGACCGCCCGAGTTTTTTCTAAGGAATAATCCGCAATATGGACTCTATAATCACTCTTGACGAATTCATAATAAGGAATCAGTACGAATTCCCGTATTCGACCGGAGAGTTGTCTAGATTGCTGCGGGACATAGGTCTCGCGGCGAAAATAGTTCACAGGGAAGTCAACAAAGCCGGCCTTGTTGCTGACATTCTGGGGAAAACCGGACAGGTAAACGTTCAGGGAGAGGAAGTGCGGAAGCTTGATTCCTACGCCAATGAAAAATTTATCACCGCACTTGAGCTGGGAGGGGAGTGTGCCGGAGTGGCGTCCGAGGAAAACGAAGACTTCATAACATTCCCCGACGAGAAATCAAAGACTTCCAAGTACGTAATAGCTATGGACCCTCTTGACGGATCCTCGAATATAGACGTTAACGTTTCCGTCGGAACGATATTTTCCATATACAGAAGAACCTCGAAGGCGTTTTCCCCATGTCAGAAGGAAGACTTTCTTCAGGCGGGCAAAGTTCAGACGGCCGCCGGTTACGTAATATACGGCTCTTCCACTATGCTTGTCTACACTACCGGTCACGGAGTAAACGGATTCACTCTCGACCCTTCCATAGGGGAGTTTTGTCTTTCGCATCCGAACATAAAAATCCCGAGCCACGGGAATATCTTTTCGGTTAATTACTATAATTATCCGAAGTTTCCGGAAGTAGTAAAACAATATCTGGACTATTGCAGAGACGAGAAAGAGAATGTCAATCTTTCTCTAAGGTATGTCGGTTCCATGGTCGCGGATATTCATAGAAATTTGCTCAGGGGGGGAATATTCATCTACCCCGAGACTTCGGATTCTCCAAGCGGAAAACTGAGGCTTCTTTACGAATGCAACCCGATGGCCTTCATAGTCGAGCAGGCGGGAGGGGCTTCGTCCAGCGGACTGGAAAGAACGCTCGATATTCGGCCGACGGAACTTCATCAGAGAGTGCCGATATATATCGGTTCCTATAACATGGTAAGTAAATTTTTGAATTTTTTAAAAAACGCCAAGCAATGAAGCGGGAAACGGGAAATGAGTGAGAAGATAAGTTTCGGAATTGCCGCCCCCCTTCCGGGAAATCCCGTCGCGGAACTCGTAAACTTCGCCGTTCGTTGCGAAGCGGCGGGTTTCGATGCGGTGTGGTTTCCCGATCACGTGCTCTTTATGGCGAAAAAACTGACTCCGGAGGCGTGGTCGGTAATTACCGCGGCGGCGGTAAAGACAAAAAGCATACGCCTGGGAGCCATAGGAGACCCTCACAGATCGCATCCCGCGATGTTCGCCCAACGCCTGGCCACTATAGATAATCTTTGCGAAGGCAGGGTGTTTAGCTGCCTCGGCTACGGAGAAAAAATGAACCTTGATTACTACGGGATAAAGTGGGACAGACCTCTGGCGCGCCTTCGGGAAGCGATACCTATTATGAGACGGTTATGGTCCGGAGAAACCGTGACTTTTCAAGGGCAGTTCTATTCCCTGAGAGAAGCGGAGGTAAGAATAGCCCCGACCGAAGAAAATGAAGTTCCCATATATGTGGCGGCTACCGGTCCCAAGGCCCTCGAAGTGGCCGGAGAACTGGGCGACGGATGGGTAACCAACGCGATGCCCGCCCGGGTTTTTTCAGAAAAGCTTGAAAAGGTGAAAAAATCCAGGGACAAAAATCCCGACCCGCGCGGTAACTTCGAAAAATGCATATATATATTCGTATCAATAGCCGAGAACAAAGATAAGGCTTACGCGACCCTGGACAAAATAAAGCACGCGATAATATGGCCCGACGTTATAGAACAGGCCGGATACGATCTCGAAATAGATTCTGATTACAAAGGTCTTTCATACACTAAAATAATGCCCAACGACGAAGAAATGCTAAGCAAATTTCGCCAGATGGGAGAGAAGTACTACACCAGGGAAATACTCTCCGACTTTGTGATTTACGGAACGGCGGATGAAGCGATAAAGAGATTTGAACAATATGTGGAAGCCGGAGTCAATCACTTCATAATCAGAGATTTCAGCCCCGATCTTCGATACTCGTTCGACGCCCTTTCGGGAAAGGTAAAGAATTATTTTACGTAAAATCCGGAATTCTCAGGCGATCGTGACTTCCCTCTCCAGGTAGACGTTCTGAATAGTTCTAAGAAGTGCGACGCCGTCTTTCATAGGCTTCTGAAAGGCTTTTCTTCCGCTTATCAGACCCATGCCTCCGGCTCTTTTGTTTATAACGGCCGTTTTAACCGCGTCGGTAAGATCGTCGGTTCCGGAAGCCCCTCCCGAATTTATAAGCCCGATTCTGCCCATGTAGCAGTTGGCGAGCTGATAACGCGTAAGGTCTATAGGGTGGTCGGAAGTGAGTTTAGAGTAAACCCGGTTGTGAGTCTTTCCGAAGGAAAGAGCTCCGTAGCCGTCGTTGCACTCGGGTAGTTTCTGTTTGACTATATCCGCTTGTATGGTTACCGACAGGTGATTCGCCTGACCCGTTAGATCGGCTGAGACGTGATAATCGGCCTCGTTCTGCTTGAAAGCCGGGTTTCTCAAATACGCCCAAAGCACGGTAGCGAGTCCGAGAGAATGAGCGTGATCGAATATCTTCGATATTTCCTTTATCTGACGGGAACTTTCCGCAGAACCGAAATATATCGTCGCTCCGACCGCCACGGCGCCCATCTGGAAAGCCTGGTTGACGCTTGCGAAAACAACCTGGTCGAATGTGTTGGGATAGCTTAACAATTCGTTGTGATTGATTTTAACTATGAAAGGAATTTTGTGAGCGTACTTTCTTGAAACGGAACCCAGCGCTCCCAGGGTTGAAGCTACGGCGTTACACCCTCCTTCAATAGCTAGCCTGACTATGTTTTCGGGATCGAAGTAAATCGGATTTACCGCGAAAGAAGCCCCCGCCGAATGTTCGATTCCCTGATCCACCGGAAGAATGGAGACGTACCCCGTCCCTCCCAGGCGTCCGTGATTCAAGATAGTCTGTAAATTCCTTATCACAGCGCACGAGCGGTCGTTTTGAACGAAGGTTTGGTCGATGTAATCCGGACCCGGAAGATGAATACTTTCTTTTCTTATCGTCACGCATTTGTGATCGAGCAGATATTGCGAATCCTCGCCCAAAGCGCTTCGTATCGCGTCAATGCCACTTAGTTCTTTTATTGCCATATTCCACTCCCGAAAACGTCTGAGTTTCGCCGACAAAACAACTCTAAGATACTACCCATTTGAAAGCTAAGCGTCATTAAGGATCGATATGCCCGGGAGATCGAATCTTCCGAGAAATTCAAAACAGGCTCCGCCTCCGGTCGATACGTGCGTTACTTCGGAGAGCTTCACTCCGGATTTCTTAAGCGCGGCGACGCTGTCTCCTCCGCCGAGAATAGTGGTAGCCCCCCTCCATGTCGCAAGGGCGAACGATCTGGCGATGGAAGTCGTGCCGTTTGAAAAATCGTCCTCTTCGAAGAATCCCATCGGGCCGTTCCAAAAAACCGTGCCTTTACCTTTTATGTGCGATACGAATTTCTCTATCGTCTTCGGTCCTATGTCAAAAGCCGTCATATCGTCGGAGATATTCTCGCCCGTGACCACGATTTTTTTCTTGCCGTCGACCCCTTCGGCCATTACGTGATCAACGGGTAGAACGATTTTATCTTTGTAGGTGTCGAGAGCTTTTTCGGCCCATTTGAGCATCTCGACCTCAACGGAACATCTGCCGACTTTTACTCCGCGCGCGGCTAGAAAAGTATACGCGACTCCGCCTCCTATTAGAACCTTCTGCGCTTTTTTGATTATATTTTTCAAAGCCTCTATCTTATCCTTTATCTTCATCCCGCCGACTATTACGACATAGGGTTTTTTAGGTTTTTTTAAAAGACGGCTTAGAAATTTTATTTCGCTTCCGACAACAAAACCCGCAAGCTTTTTGTCGAAGTAGTCGGTCATTCCGTAAGTTGACGCGTGAGCCCTGTGCGAAGTGCCGAAAGCCTCGTTCACGTAAATATCGGCGAGCAGGGAGAGTTTTTTTGAGAAATCCGCGTCGTTTTCCATCTCCTGAGCGTGGTACCTCAGATTTTCAAGCAGCATAACCTGCCCTTCTTTAAGTTTCTTCGAGGCGTTTTCCACCTTTTTCCCAAAAACCGCGCCGGGAAAAGAAACTTCGGTTCCGAGGAATTCGCTAAGTCTCAAAGCCACCGGTCTCATCGAAAGGTCCTCGATTCTCCGCCCCCGGGGTCTCCCCAGATGAGAAGCGAGTATCACCTTCGCTCCGCGTTCCGCGAGATAATCTATTGTGGGGATCGTGCGTCTGATTCTGTAATCTTCGGTTATCTTCCCGTCTTTTACCGGAACGTTGAAATCCACTCTTACAAAAACTCTCTTTCCCCGATATTCCGAATCGGGAAGATCGTCTATAAGAAGTTTTTTCTTCAAACTCCGCTCCCGACAAATTCTATGAGATCGACTACCCTTGAAGCGTAGCCATGCTCGTTATCGTACCAGGCGACGACCTTGACGAGATTATCCTCCACGACCGAAGTCAGTAGCGAGTCGTAGGAACAGGAATGAGTGTCTCCGACAAGGTCAGAAGAAACCACTTCGTCTTCAACATAAGCAAGATAGGTGCCCATGTTTCCTTCCGCCGCCTCCTTGAATCTCTCGTTCACTTCTTCTTTGGAAGTTCCTTTTTCGACTTCGCAGCAAAAATCCACAAGCGATACGTTGGGAGTGGGCACTCTTATGGCGATTGCGGACAGTTTCCCCTTAAGTTCCGGAAAAACGATCTGTATGGCGTTTGCCGCTCCGGTGCTGGTGGGAATAATGGAAAGCGCCGCGGCTCTCGCCCTTCTTTTATCCTTATGCGGAGTATCCAGTATTCTCTGATCGTTCGTATAGGAATGGACGGTGGTCATTTCCCCGCGAATTATTCCGAAATTTTCGTGAAGAACCTTTACCAGCATTCCGAAACAGTTGGTCGTGCACGAGGCGTTTGAGATTACGTCGTGGTTTTCGGGTTCGTACAAATGGTCGTTTATGCCCATTACCGTGGTGAAATCCACTTTACCGCTTGCGGGCGCGGTAATTATGACTTTTTTCACGGTGTCGCCGATATGCGCCGCGGCGGCCTCGCGCGTTCTGAAAATACCGCTTGCTTCCGCCACGACCTGCGCTCCGGTATCGCTCCAGGGAATATTGGCGGGATCTTTTTGCGAAAACACCTTTATAAACTTTCCGTCAACTATTATTCCGTCCCCGTCGCAACTCACTTCTCCGGGATAGCGGCCGAACACCGAATCGTATTTGAAAAGATGAGCCAGGGTACCGGTATCGCTAATATCGTTTATCCCCACAAATTCAAGGTCCTCTCTTTCAAGCCCCGTTCTGAGCACCTGTCTTCCTATTCTCCCGAAACCGTTTATTCCAACCTTAACAGACATCGAAAACCTCCGAAACTCTATTTAAATTCCGTGAAACCTATACAGTCACTCGCTTTGAGTCAACAATTTGAGAAAAAACCGGCACTTTATCCCCCCGCGCGCCTTTTGCAATTTTACCGTATAATCGGATATTGGCTAATGTTTAAAATTCATCCCCCGGTGATTCCAAACGCTTGCGCGAAAGCGGAATTTTTCCATCTTCGCTTTACAATGTCGTCAAGAGCCATATACAGGCAGGGGACGAGGTAGAGTATCACGAAAGTGGAAAAAACAAGCCCGAATCCAAGCGACACCGCCATTGGAGCGATAATGCCCGCTTCACCTTTGTAAGCCAGCATCAGGGAGGAAAGTCCCGAAAAAGTCGTAAGCGTAGTAAGAACGATCGGGCGGAAGCGGTATCTCGCGGAAAATACCACGGCCATGGCGGCGCCCGTCATCTTTTTCGCCCTCCGGTTGATAAAACTCATCAGAAGCAGGCTGTCGTTCACAACGATTCCCAGAAGCGCGACCATACCTATTATGGCGGGCAGCGTGATAGGTTCGCCGCGCAGCAAAACCCCAACGATTACTCCGGTGATACAAAAAGGCAGAACGCTCATTATAATAAGAGGCTGAAGAGAAGATCGCAGCACGGTGGCGAGAATAAGATAAATGAGAACCACGGCGAGAAGCGCCGCCTTTTTTATATCGCTGATAGCTTGCGTATATTGTTCTTCCTCTCCCGAGAATCGAAACGAGTATCCCGGATAATTCTCAAGCAAATTTTCAAGATAGCGCGCAAGATTCGCGTTTACTTCCCTCGAGGTAGTCGTCTTGCTGTCAACTTCCGCGGTGACGGTCACGGTTCTGCGGAGATTTTCCCTTCTTATCTCAAGCGGATTTTTTGTGTCTTTTATCTCCGCCACGGCGCCTATCGGAACCCATCGACCGGAAAAAGTCGGGAGCTGATGCGATTTAACCGAAAAAACTCCGGTTTTCTCGGAATCGTAACGCAGATTTATTTCCGCCTCTTCATTGCCCACTCTGGTCTTGGCAACCGTGAGGCCGTCGCCGAGAACTTTGATTTCACGCGCCACGCGCATCTTGTCGAGACCGAATATCTCGGCTTTTCTTTCGTCTATTTCCACTCTCGCCTCGGGCTTTCCGTAAACAAGATTGCTGCTTGCGCCCCCGACGCCGTTTTGACTACTCAGAAAATCCCGAACTTCCGAAGCTATGCGCATCAGGGTCGGGATATCCTCCCCGCTCACTTTAACGTCCACCGGTTTTCCGGTAGGAGGTCCTACCATCGTTATGAAATCAATCTGCTTGGGTCCCGCGACGGTCTCAAGCAGTTTTTTTTCGGCGGACCTCGAGATCAAAAGCGCGTTTTCCTCCCTGTCCGAATAATCCTCGTACTCAACCAAAACGGTAGCCACGTTCTCAGACGGCGAGAACAGGTTGTCGGGATCCGACATATCCATTCCGACCATGGACAAAATGTTTTTCAAAACATGAGGAGGGACGTTTTCTTTCATCGCCTCTTCCACTCGCTTTACCGAACCCGTCGTATTCTCAAGACTTGAACCGGGAGGATTATCCACTCGTATCATTACTTCCTGCGCGTCGTGAAGATAGAACATAACGTTCGGGATTTGAACGAATATGAAAATCGAAACAAGGAAAACAACCGCGAAGCCGCCTATCGCGGGGTAGCGGTTCCTCAAGGCGAACAAAAGCCCCCTCAAATACAGACGTCTTACGCGCAAAAGCGCCGCGTTGCCGCGAGCCGGTTTGGAAACTCTTCGCGCAGGCAGCCAGTCGGCGCAGTGAGCCGGCATTATCAGAAGCGCTTCGAGAAGCGAAAAGCAAAGAGCGAAAATCGCGACTTTGGGAATTATGGAGAGAAACTGACCTATGAGACCCGTTGCGATAAGAAGAGGAGTAAAAGCCGCCACGTTGGTCATTATGGTGGCTACCACGGGCAAAGCGACTTCTTTTGTTCCGACCACCGCCGCTTTTAGAGGCTTCATTCCCCATGATACGTACCTCTGGACGTTCTCGACGACGATTATGGAATCATCGACTATTATTCCCAGCATCATTATAAGCCCGAACATGGAAAGAGTGTTGAGAGTCGTACCGGTGACTTTCATCAATATCACGGCTCCCAGAAAAGAAACGGGAATTCCCAGCGCGCCTATGAACGCCGCTCGGCGGTCAAGAAAAAGACCGAGCAGCACCACTACGAGAAAAAGTCCCAGCGCCGCGCTTTTAAGCATTGTCCAAAGTCGACTTTTCACCCAGTAGGATCTGTCAAAAGTCAGAGTTGTCTCGAGTTCTTCGGGCATTTCTTCCCGGTACTTTTCAACGAGTAGCTTTATTCCGGAAACGGTATCGACTATGTCGACGTCTTTTTGTTTCTGAACCCAGAAGGTGACCGCGGGATTGCCGTTTATTCTTGATCTTAAATTCTCTTCGCGCTCGCCGAGAGCTACCGTCGCCAGGTCGCGAAGCAGGATATGCTTGCCCGGCGAGTTTTTAGCTACGGGAATATTCAGAATATCTTCCGCGGATTCTATTTTCCCCTCGGTTCTCAATAAAAAATCAACCTTGTCGCCCGCGAAGTTCGCTCCGGGAATGTTCAGGTTCTTTCTTCTGATCGCCTCGGAAATATCTTCAACTCCCAGCCCGAACCGCATCATCTTCGGATAGTTGAGATGAACCCAGAATGCGGGGTCCGGCAACCCGACGGAAGTCACGTTGTCCACGCCTTCCAGAAGCGCGAGTTCGTCGCGCAATTTTCTTGAGTGACGGTAAAGAGATTCTTTCGACGAATTTCCGGAAACGGAAACGCTTATGAGCGGAAAACTCGCCTTTTTTTCCTCGGTTATCGGATTCTCGACGTCCTCGGGAAAATCGTCCATTATCAAGCGCACCTTGGAATCAATTTCCCAGGCGACTCTTCGAGTGTCTTCACCGGGGTGAAGTTCCGCGATAACGTGCGAGAATCCTTCGGAAGAGACGGATTTTACGATTTTTACCCCGGAGACGGTTTTTACCTGCTGTTCTACGGGGATACTGACAAGACGTTCCACGTCTTCGGCCGAGGACCCCGGAAAAGCAGTTTTTACCGTTACGAGTTCAAGCTTGACCGAGGGAAAGAGCTCAAGAGGAAGTGAAAATGAAAACAGAAGCCCAATAAATATTATTGCGCCCATTAAAAGGTTTACGAAAAAAGAATTCTTTACCGAGAAATCGACGATGTTCATATGAAATCAACCGGCAAGCCTTAATATCCAAGCGCTCGAAACGTGAATCAAAACCACCTCGGATAACACATAGCGAATAGAAGGAAGTTAACCAGACGATATATTCGTTGAACGCCGCTTAGTTTGCTTGAAGCGAATTCAAATCGGTTTTTAATTTCTTTATACTTTGAAGTGTTATGTGGAATTCCCACGCGCTTTTGACGAATTACGGTTCTCAAAACCCTCTCGACAATTGTACTGAATAATGAAAAGCCGTCTAATTTTTTATCAAAACCGGTATTTTAAAATCAAACGAAGCGAAACGATCAGCCGTCTTTCAAACGTTTTCAGGGGTTTGAACAGGTCGGTTCCGCGGGCATATACTCGGGCGCTGGCGTGAATTTTTGTTTAAGTCGCGCAAGCTAAGACCTTCAAACCGGAGGAAAAGCCCGCTTGGCAAAAGGGCTTGGATCGGATGAAAAATCTTTGGAACGCGTAATTGAGTTTTCCCGATTCCCGTAGTATCGTTTCACGATAATGAAAAAATTTAACGTGTGTATTTTAGGGGCGAGCGGATACACGGGAGCGGAACTTATAAGACTGCTCCTGGGACATCCGATGACGCATATTTCACACTTAACCGCGTTAAGGCATGCGGGATGCGCGCTTGGAGAGGTTTTTCCGCATTTTGAGGGAATAACTCATCTTGAGATATCCAGTTCGGATCCTTCGTTAATACCGGACGATATCGATGTGGTATTCGCCGCGCTGCCCCATGGAGCCTCGGCCGAGATAATAAAAGAAATCCACGAAAGGGAAATAAAAATAATTGATCTCGGAGCGGATTTTCGCTTGGAAGAAAGTGTCTACAAAATCTGGTACGGGGATCACCCGTGCCCCGATCTTCTCCGAAGCGCCGTCTACGGAATTCCCGAACTGCACGAGGAGCGAATATCGGAGGCGAAGCTGGTGGCGAATCCCGGATGCTATCCCACTTCTGCGATTCTTCCACTTGCCCCGCTTCTTGAAAACGGCATGGTAAAGCAAACCGGGATAGTCATCGATTCAAAATCCGCCGCTTCCGGAGCGGGAAGAAATCCTTCTCTCGATCTTCATTTCTGCGAAGTTTCCGAAGCGATAAAAGCTTATAAAGTCGGCGAGCACCGGCATACTCCCGAAATAGAGCAGGAACTTTCGGATTTTACGAACACGAAAATAGAAGTCGTCTTCACTCCGCATCTTATACCCGCAAGCAGGGGAATACTTTCGACGATATACGTAAATCTTTCGGAAAAACACACTACCCGAGAACTGCTGGAGTCCCTAGAGCGATTTTACGGCAATTCGCCTTTCATAAGGATTTGCCCGGAGGGCACCTTTCCGAATATATCTAATGTCAGGGGATCGAATTTCTGCGATATAGGCGTATGGGCTAATCCTAATAAAAAAATCGCGATTTTTGTCTCCGCGATAGACAATCTGGTGAAAGGAGCTTCGGGGCAAGCGATACAGAACATGAATATAATGCTCGATCTTCCCGAGAACACGGGACTTGATTCGGTTCCTTTGCATCCTTAACCGCGAACGAGAAAAGCATCCGTAAAAAAATACGTCTCTAATTTTTTCGCGGCGAAAAAACTCGGGTCGCTCATTTAAACGGCGTATTGATTTCAGAAATCCTGAAATCTTCTTATCCTTCTCACTATATCGGGCAGAGATTCGGCCACCCTGTTGATTTCTTCCTCTTTGGTGAAGCGACCGAAACTGAATCTGACCGAGCAAAGCGCCTCCTCTTTTTTAAGTCCCATGGCAAGCAGTACGTGGGAAGGGTCTATGTTTCCCTCGGAGCATGCAGAACCCGTGGAAACCGCCACGCCTTCTGTATCGAGGTTCATCACCACCGAATCCCCAGGGGCCCCGGAAAAACCCATGTTGAGAGTGTTGCAGACTCTTGCGTCCGGATGTCCGTTTAGATAACTGTGCTTTATTTTTCGCGAAAATTCTTCGAAAAGATATTCTCTAAATCCCGACAGTCTTTTATTTTCCCTTTTGATTTCTCCGTAAAGGAGTTCGCACGCGAAACCGAATCCGCAAAGAGCGGCCACATTCTCCGTCCCCGCCCTTTTTCCTCTTTCCTGTTCTCCTCCGTGAACCAGAGATTGCGGTTTTGTCCCTTTTTTCAAATAAAGAGCGCCCGCTCCTTTGGGGCCGCAGATCTTGTGGGAAGAAAAAGAAGCCGCGTCAACCGGAAGTTGCGCGAGGTTGATTTCTATCTTTCCAAGCGCTTGAACCGCGTCGGTATGAAAAATCACCCCTTTTTCTCGCGCGATTTTCCCTATATCGGCGATGGGATTTATAACCCCCGTCTCGTTGTTTACGTACATGCATGAAACAAGAATCGTACGCTCCGTAACGGCGTCGCGAAACTGATCGGGATGGACTGTTCCGAAAGAGTCGACGGGCAGGTAGGTGACTTTAAAGCCGCGGCGCTCGAGAAACTTGAAAGTCTCAAGACAGGACGCGTGCTCCACGGCGGTTGTGACCAGATGATCTCCCTTGTCCGAAAGAGCGTAGGCGAGACCTTTTATAGCGAAATTGTTGCTTTCGCTTCCTCCCGAAGTAAAAACTATCTCCGACGGCTTTGCTCCGAGAAAACCGGAGACTTTCTCTCTGGCCAGATCAATCGCCGCCCGCGCGATACTTCCGGGAGAGTGAATGCTTGAAGGATTGCCGTAACTTTCGGTCAAATAAGGAAGCATATGCTCCAAAACGCGCGGATCGAGAGGCGTTGTCGCGTTATAGTCAAGGTATATGGAGGGTTTGGCAATCAAATTCTCTTACCGTAAATTCAGCCGCGACGTCCCGGCGGCGCGCTTTATTCCAAAGAATACCTTGCCCGATGCTACAAATCACGCAGTCGGGCTATTTTGGTTCGGCGGCTCGGATTTAAAATCATCGAACCGGGATATCGGCACTAGCCGGTTTCAAGAAGGTCGGGCTTGTCCGTGATTATTCCGTCGATACCCATCCGAACAAGTTTTTCAGCCCTTTTCGCGTCGTTTACCGTCCAGCAGCACGCGAAAAGACCGTTCGCGCGCGCACTTCGGACAAGTCCGGGATTCATAAACCGATGGTTTGTCGCAACCACCCGGCAACCGAGACTTAAAGCTCTTTTCACGCATCCGAACCCGAAAACCGTAATAAGGCCGGTAGCGACGGCGCGGTCAAGTTTTTTCACGGCGCGAAGACATTCCTCATGAAAAGAAACCAAAGCGACTTGCTCCCTAAGACCGTAGTCACTTACAAGCTCGATTGTTTTTGCTTCCGTGCCTTTTTCCTTTAGTTCTACCACAAAACCGCAGCGGCCAGAGAAGTTTCCAAGCACCTCTTCGAAAGTCGGAATTTTTTCTCCCCCTCCGGCGTCAAGAGACTTGAGTTCTTCAAGGGTTTTCGATCCGACTTTCCCCCTGCCGTCGGTCGTCCTGTTAACCGTACGGTCGTGAATGACGACCAGATGACCGTCCAGACTCTTTCTTACGTCAAACTCTATCGCGCGAGCTCCCATATCCAAAGCCCTTTTAAAAGATCGAAGGGTGTTTTCCGGTTCATACCAACTCGCGCCGCGATGAGAGATTAGCGGGGATTTTTTTTCGAAAAAACCTTTCATTAAAAATCCGTGAAAAATTAAATTATCTGAACAGATCGAGAGCCGGATTTCTGATTAATTCTCCGGAACTTCCCTCCTCCCGAATATAGTTAACCCCGCGTACTATCACTACGGGCGTTGCAGCCGTTTTCTCCATAAGAAGCCCCGCGGCGCACGCCACCTGATCGGCGGTAGCCATTTCGGTTGCGGCGAGCTCAAACCCGCTTGAGTCTTTTTCTCCCCTGAGATCGGAAAGCGCCTTCATTCCGCAGCAGCCAATTGCGATATCGCAAAGACCTTCCCGCCACGGACGTCCCACGGTATCGCTTATTATAACCGCGACATCCCTTCCCGTTTCCTTCTTTATACAGTCCCTTATCCCCGCCGCCGACCGGTCAGAATCAACGGGAAGTAGGGTAACGTCCCGGCCTCCCGAAACGTTCGAGGCGTCGACTCCCGCGTTTGCCAGCACCAATCCCCGCTCGGTTTCCACTATAAGTCTGCCCTTTCCGCTTTCTCTCTGATCCATTCTGATTATTCTTTTCGTCTCTCCGAGAATCACCTCGACAAGCCTCGGATCCTTTGAAACTTCCCGAGAAACGGTAATCGCGAAATCCGAAGGCGTAACCTCGGAGAGATTAACTATCCTGCCTTCGGCTTTTGAAACCACCTTCTGGGCGACCACGACTATGTCTCCGTCCGCAAACGAAAAATCCTCTTCGGAGGCCGCGCGCAGGATAATTTCTCCAAGCGCGTATCCTTTTTTCACCTCCGGAATTCCCTTTAAGGGGACAAGTCTCAATTCCCGAGCTTTGCTCATCGGAAAATTCTCCTTTCTCAAATTCCCGTTTTGTATATCACGGCGAAACTATCTACTATATATTACTCATAATTATCGGAGAGCGGCATGGAGAAATTCTATATTGAAAGAAACAGCGACATAGAAAAGGAAAAACAGTTCGACGTGTCCGAAGTTGCCAGAGAATCGGGACTCGTTATACGTACATTCGTAACTTCTTCGGTTAAAAAAAAGATGATCGAGCCGGATTCCGAAGCATTGGCCCGAGGCGAAGATGAAATCACAAGATTAAAGGAAATACTGTCTCCTCTGGTTTTATCGATAAGATCGACGAGAAAGACGAAGAGAACGAATCTGATAAACTTTAACGCTTCGGTAACAAAAGGCGGAAAAGGCGAGGAATTTCACGTTATTTCATACCTCGGTCCGGTAACCGAAGACTCTAAAGAGCCCTGCATAACGCTCCTTCTGCCCGAAGACCTTCCGGAACAAACATCTTAATCGCAAAATCGTGTATCATTAAATTTCGTGATGGGGTGTACAGAGGATATTTCCAACGAAATTTACTTTGACAACAACGCGACCACTCGGCCGTTGCCTGAAGTGGTCGAGGCCATGTGCGAAGCCATGGGCGAGAGGTTCGGCAATCCTTCAAGCGCACATTCGGCCGGAGAGAGAGCGCGCCGTCACAAAGATCTTGCGCGTGTGCGAGTCTCAAAACTTCTCGGATGCCCTCCGGAAAATATTATATTCACAAGTTCGGGCACGGAATCAAACAATATGGTCTTTTATTCCCGCACCGCGAGGAAAAAAAACCCGCGTATCCTAACCACCGCGATTGAGCATTCGTCCGTAATGAAAATGTGCTCTTTTTTGAAACTGAACGATGTTCGCGTGGAAATTCTCGAAGTGAACGAGCATGGAATTGTTGAAATGGAAAGACTCAAAGACGCCCTTTCGGAAAAAGCCGATCTGGTCTCCGTGCAGTGGGTGAACAACGAAACCGGCGTTATACAGGATATGCGGCGGATTTCCGAACTGTGCGGGGAAAAAGAAGTGCTTTTTCACACCGACGCCGCGCAGGCGGTGGGGAAACTCGAAGTGGATCTCAACCGGCTTCACGTGGACTTTCTTTCCTTCACGGCTCATAAAATCAGCGGTCCTCAAGGCTGCGCGGTGCTTTACGCCAATGACAGAATGCTTGTGAATCCTTTTCTTTTCGGAGGTTTTCAGGAAGAGGGATTTCGCCCGGGAACCGAAAATTTACCCGGAATAGTCGGGTTGGGAGTCGCGTGCGAGATAAGACGCGCGAACTTCGCGAAAGCCCTGAAAAAAATGAAAAAATTGCGTGATCGATTCGAAAAAATGATTACAGAATCCGTCCCCGAAACCTCAATCAACGGTTCCGGAGCGAAAAGAGTGTGCAACACGACCAATATTCATTTTAACGGAGTTGACGGCAGAAAACTTGTCTCTTCTCTGGACGAAGCCGGAATACGGTGCTCGCAAAGTTCGGCGTGTACGAATTTTGACGTCACGCCTTCCTATGTGCTTACCGCGATGGGATTTTCGGAACGGCACGCGTACTCAAGCGTAAGATTTAGCTTCTGTCCGGAAAACAGTTTGGAAGAGGTGGACGAGGTGGCGCGAATTATAAAAGAAAAATGCGAATTCTTAAAAAACCATTCCGCCTGAATCTAAAATTCGACCGCGCGAAACTCTTCACCATCATTCGGTAATATTGACCGACTGACCGGGGCGCAGATTGAAGTTCCCCTCGATTATTATCCTGGAACCTTCGGGAAGCGAATCAAAAGGGATGTAGCCTTCGTTGTCGTCGATCCAGACAACTGCCACTTGAACTTTGTCGGCTTTCCCGTTTTTCTCAACCAATATGAAAGTTTCCTCCCGTTCGGAGAGAACTGCCGTTTTCGGAATTCTGACCACGTTATCGAGCTTTCGAACGGGTATTTTCACAAATACCATTTCTCCCGGCCACCATTTCACCGAAGTATCCGATATTGATATCTCGATATCATAAGTACCGGATAGATCGTCGGAACCGGGACTCACTCCGTCGACTTCGCCCGTGACGGTTTCCCTGACTCCGTCTTTAACCAGAGAAATTTCGAGAATATCTCCGCGCTTAACCTTTTTCGCTATCGACACATCCACCGCGGCTACTATCTTTCTTCCGCTTAGATTCACAACTTCGGCTACCAACTCCCCGATTCGCACTTCCTGCCCGACATCGGGAACGATTTCGACTACCGTGCCGCGAATCGGCGAACGTATTTTCAGATTGTCGTAATTCCACCTGGCCCTGTTGTAAGAAGCCTCAATGGCCTTTACGCTCGCCAGGGAGGTTTCAAACGAGTTTCGAGAAGCCTCGACGGAATCCTCGGGCACTATTCCTTTCTCGAAAAGGGATTTGTTTCTTTCGTATACCCTTTGCGCCTCCGCGAGATTGCCTTTTACGGATTCAAGGCTGTATGTCGCTTCGTCGAGCCGGGTTTCCACACCGTAATCGCGGAGTTCGAGGATGATTTCGTCCTTTTCGATTTCCCTTCCCAACCCGGAATTTATCCGTTTTACCCATCCGGAAACGTTCGCGCGTACGGAAACGGTTTGCTTCCCTTTAACTCTGCCGAGAACTTCGACGTGAACAGAGCCTGAAGACGTAAGGGGAGACATTACACTAACGGGGCTGCTTTCGGGTTCACCGGAATAGTCCTGTTGCGAGTATGAAGCTCTTTCGAAAAGCAGTTTCGCGTAAAGGACGGCCAGAAGAAAAACGAACCCCAAAAGAATTGAAAGGAAAATAATCCAATTCCGTTTTTTTCCTTTTTTCAACCATGAACCCATTTTAAACTTCTCGCTTTTACTCTAACTTCCCCGTCTAGGGGGATGTTCTAAATTATCAGAATCCCGATATTTAGCAAACGACGCGCGGAAGCTTCGCGAAGCTTTTTCGCGGGGCGAGATTTTCGCCGAAATATAGAAAGTCAATAACGGCATTTGTCTTGCGCGCGGCAGGTTTCAGGATTTTTGAGTTTAGGGAGCGAAAAAATCGTTTTTTACGGAATTTTAGTGTCTGAAATGTCTTTTCCCGGTAAACACCATAGAGATAGAATTTTCGTCCGCCGCGGCGATCACTTCCGAATCCCTTACCGAACCTCCCGGCTGGATTATAGCCGTTATTCCGGCTTGCGCCGCTTCGTCGACGCCGTCTCTGAAAGGAAAAAACGCGTCTGAGGCCACAACGGAACCTTTTGTCGGCGTACGGGATTTCATTACCGCGATTCGCACCGAGTCAACTCTGCTCATCTGACCCGCTCCTATACCCACGGTTCTTTCGTCTTTAGCGAATATAATCGCGTTTGATTTCGTGTGCGCGCAAACTTTCCAGGCAAATTTCAAGTCCGACATCTCCCGATTCGTGGGTTTTCTCCTGGTGGGGATTTCGAGATCCGAAAAATCGTCGGGTCCCACGCAATCGCTTTGCTGTATGAGCGCTCCTCCGACTACTTTTTTTATGTCGCGGACCTCCGCGCTCGGAAAGTCGATTCCGCCCGAATTCATTATTCTTAAGTTTTTTCTCTCCGAAAGCAGTTCGATAGCCTTTTCCGAAAAACCGGGCGCTATCAGCACTTCGGCGAACACCTGGGCTATTTGAGCGGCCGCGGCTTCGTCCACCTCAACGTTAAAGGCGATTATTCCTCCGAAGGCGCTTTCCGGATCGCACTCTTTGGCTCCGAGAAAAGCTTCGACGGGAGTTTCTCTCAAAGCGACGCCGCAGGGATTGTTGTGCTTCACTATTACGCAAGCCGTCGTCGAGAATTCTCTCACTAGATTAAAGGCGGAGTTTGCGTCGTATATGTTGTTTAGCGAAAGTTCCTTTCCGTGAAGCTGCGTTGAACTTGCGGCGCAACGAAAATTCTCGATATCGGGTTCCACGTAGAAAGCCGCCCGCTGGTGGGGGTTTTCCCCGTAACGAAGACCGAGCTTTTTCGAGAGACAGAGAGTGTAGGTGTCGGGAAGCGGCTTTTTCGTCCCGTCGACTTCCACCGATGAAAAATAGTTTGATATTGCGGCGTCGTACGCGGCCACGCGAGAGAAAGCTTTTACGAAGAGACGGAAATTCGTCTCGGGGGAAATTTCTCCTTTGTTCTCGCGAAGTTCGCGAAGCACCGATTTATAGTCGTCCGGTTCTGTTACCACGGTTACGAACCTGTAATTTTTCGCCGCGGCTCGAAGCATGGCGGGTCCGCCTATATCTATGTTCTCTATCGCTTTCGCTATTGTGGTTTCCTTTTCCTTCACTACTTGCTCAAACGGGTAGAAATTGACCACCAGCATGTCTATCGGCAAAATGGAATTTTCTTCCATTTCCCTCTTATGCGTCGCGTCGTCCCTTATCCCGAGCAGTCCGCCGTGGATTTTCGGGTGAAGAGTCTTTACTCTTCCTCCGAGAATTTCCGGCGAATTCGTGTAATCGGAAATTTCCGTTAAGGAAACGCCGTCGTTTCGAAGGATCGCCGCGGTACCCCCCGTGGAAAGTATCTCGACGCCGAATTCTCGCAAGCCTTTCGCGAAAGTGCCGACGCCTTCTTTGTCGGAAACGCTTATTAACGCTCTTTTTATCTTAATCATGAATGAAAAACTCCCGTGTTAAACCACTATCCCCGCGGATTACGGCTCTCGAAACGGCTCAAAACCGGAGCGCTTAGAATATATCGGAGCAAGGGATTTTCAAATCCCCGCTTACAAATGATCCGGTTTTTCGGTAGAATAATCAAGGATATTAAGCGCAAAGCGATGAGTGACTCCAAGTGAAAAAAGATAAATCAACTCAACTTAAAGTCGGGATTTTTGTTTTGGTCTCGATAGTTATTTTCGTTTACGGAGTCTTCACGATCAGCGGACAGGAAGAATTTTTCGAAAAGGAATATTTCGTCAAAAGTCATTTCAGCAACACGGCGGGACTTCTCGAAGGAGCATACGTAAGACTCTCGGGAGTGGGTGTGGGATCGGTTTCCTCCATAGGGTTTCCGGAAGATACCCGATTGGGAAAAGTCGAGGTAGTTATGGAAATCAGCGAAGGGGCGCTTGGGAGAATTGCTCGCAATTCTCTCGCCACGATCAAGACAGAAGGACTTCTGGGAGCGAAATTCGTTGAAATCATTCCGGGAGAAGGGGAATCCTTCGATAAAAACGACGAGCAAATGCTGATCAAGGGTTATACATCGCCCGAGATGCAGGAGATAGTCAGTCAGTCCGAAGAGTTTGTTTCGAATTTAACGACGATTTCGAAAAATCTCGACAAAATAGTTGCTTCGTTCGCCGACGAGTCAAATCCCACAAACGCGATGAACACCCTTACGGCGATGCGGGAAAGCTTTAATACGATCGCGGGGACCATGGAGGCGATTGAGAAGCAGGAAGGTTTTCTGCATACTTTAATTTACGATAAACGGTTTGCGGACGATATGCGGAAACTTTCTTCCAACTTGGCCGAAGTTTCCCGCATGCTTAAAGAAGGGGAGGGTTCTCTCGGAGCGCTTATAGTGGATCCTTCGGTGCACGATTCTTTTAAAACCGTGCTTGGAGAGGCTGAGAGAAACAGATTTTTAAAGTCCGCGGTAAGATACGCGATTGAAGAAAGAAAGAAAAAGGAGTCTGCCGAAGATTAAGGCATTACTTTGAGCCTGACGATTCTTTGCTTTTGGTAATTGACATACAAGAAAAATATTTTCGAGGAGGAAAAAAGAGATGGTAGCTAGAAATTTTTTGGTTTTTTTTATTGTTGCGGTTTTTTTCATACTTCCCGCGTCGACCGGCGCGAAGTCCGATTCCCTGCCCGGTCCGCAGCTTGTAACGGATGCCTGGATGTTTATCGCGGCTTATAAAGCCGATCCGGAAACTCTGAAATCAATGCTCCCCGAGGGACTTAAACCTCATCCCAACAATCACGTGGTTATCAATATGTACACCGTTCCCGACAAAAACCAGACTTCGGGATTCGGCGCTTACACGCTTACGTATCTCACGATCGAAGTCGAGGGGAACGATTCGTACGTGATGGATTCCGACGTGACCTACCCGGGGAGATATTTCGTACATTACTACAACAGTTCCCCGAAAATGAGAGGGTTTACCAAGCCGGTGGGAATTCCGGCTCAGGAAGGTATGACCACGACCGTGGTAAAAGACGGCGTGTTAAAAACCGCACTTGAAGTCGATGGCGCGGTATTGGTGGAAGCCACCGCGGAAGTCGGAAGCGAACTCGGAGGATTTGGCGGAGGACACCTTAACTACTTCGGATTTCTTGAGGATAAAAAACAAGTGGTTAAATATCCAATTCCGTGGAACGGCGGAACGGTTTCCATAGCGAATCCGAAAATAGAGTTTAAAGCCCCGAAGGATCATCCGATTAACAAGCTAAAACCGCTTGCCGATCCTTCCTGGGCAATCTGGACGCGGGGAAGTTTCGTCTATCCTCAGCATCAGATCGTTAACTGAATATACCGGAAGATTTTCAAGGGTTGCGCCGCAAAGTCGAAAAGACTCGAGACGCAACCCTTTTTTTTCACCATGTCGATCAAATCCATGTTCAGATCGGATTACGCCGTTTTATTCATAATAAGCGAAATAAACGCGCTTTTCATACTGCTTCTTCTCTTCACTCTGCGCAACGAAATTCCTGGAGTCCGCCTGGAACTTGCGGGAGCGCACTGGGTAATTTTCATATTGAGTCCCATTGCCACTTTTCTCTTCCTGAGGCTTTTCGCCAGATGGTCTTCGCTTGTTCAGTTTGGGAGATTCTGCGTTATAAGTTTTTCCAATCTGATGATCGATTTCGGGATATTGAACCTTCTCATATACTATTTCGGCGTGGCGGAAGGAGTTTTCTACTCAGTTTTTAAAGCCGTTTCTTTTCTTCTGGCCAACGTTAACAGCTATGTATGGAACAAGTTCTGGACGTTCGGAAGTAAGGAGTTTGAGGGTTGGATGAACCAATTCATCAAGTTTTTCGCCGTCGTGGCCGTGGGGCTTGTGATAAATGTGACCGTAGCTTCTTATATAGTCGCCAAGTTTGGCGGCTCGGGGTCTTTGTCGTCGACGGTGTGGGCGAATATAGGAGCGGCCGTATCTTTAATTTTCACTCTTTTTTGGAATTTTTTCGGGCTTAAACATTTGGTTTTTCGAAAAAATCCTAACTGACCGGTTCTTTCCGACTGAAAAGCTTTCGATTTAACAATGCCGAGGAATCGTCTTCCATAAAATGAAGAGCGAAGGCTTTGGAAACTCGCCGAAACTCTTCCTTTCTGCGATAATAAACAAAGAACGATCTGAATATGCGAGGGATTGGCAAAAGCGGGCGACGGGATTCGAACCCGCGACTCTTGGCTTGGGAAGCCAATGCTCTGGCCAGCTGAGCTACACCCGCGAACACGTAAATACCTGGTGAATTCTATATGGCTATATTGAACAAATCAAACCCGGAGCAAGGGGCTGATTTCTTAATAACGTCTTTCCATTTGATATAATATTTCTCAGTGTATAAAACTCGCCGAACAGAACATTTGCTTACGGAAAAAATAAACCCGAGAACCGTCGATATAGACGAACTTGCGTGCTCGAAAATCGTCGATCTTATAAGTCGCGAAGATCTGGAAGCTTATAACGCGGTATCCAGAGAGAAAGATTCGATCTCTCGCGCCGCGGACCGGGTTTTTCATTCTCTTAAAGGCGGTGGCAGGGTTTTTTTCGTCGGAGCGGGAACAAGCGGCCGACTTGGCGTTATGGAGGCCGCGGAATGTCCACCGACTTTCGGAACCGATCCGGAAACCGTGCAAGCGATTATGGCGGGCGGTCGTGACGCGGTTTGGAATTCGGTTGAAGGAGCGGAAGATTCATTTACCGATTCGGTGGAAGCGCTTCGCGGTAAAAAACTGTCAAAAAACGACGTGCTGATAGGAATCGCGGCAAGTTCGGATACGCCGTTTGTGGTTTCGGCAATAGAATACGCCAAAACCGTCGGCTGCCATAGCGTTCTGATAAGTTGCAATAAAATGAAAACTTCCGCCGCCGATTGCGTTATAACTCTTCTCGTGGGGCCTGAAGTGATAGTGGGTTCCACGCGACTCAAGGCCGCGACCGCGACGAAAATGACTCTTAATATGATCACCACAACGGCTATGGTGCTTCTCGGAAAAACTTACGGAAATCTTATGATCGATCTTCAGCCAAAATCTTCAAAGCTCGTGGACAGAGCCAAAAGAATCATAATGGAGATATGCGACGTGGGAGAAAGGGAAGCTTCTTCACTTTTTTCGCGAGCCGAAGGGAATACGAAGGCGGCGGTGGTTATGAAGCTTAAAAATCTTTCACTTGAGCAATCTTTAGAATTACTTAAAACAAACGGCGGGTTTTTAAAAAAAGCCTTGGGAACTAGTTATAAATCGACGAAAAACCGCGAGTGAATTCACTCGCCAAACTGTTTTTCCATCAGGTGTTTTTAACAAATGAACTGGCTTGAATCCATACTTTCAAAAGAGGAAAGACTTGTCGTGGGTCTCATCTCCGGCACTTCAATGGACGGTATAGACGCGGCGCTAGTAAAAATTTCCGGCTCCGGAATCGAAACCGAAGTTCGTATGGAAGATTTTATCTGTCGCGAATATTCCGATAGAGCGAAAAAACTTCTTTTATCGCAAGATGCTTTGCATACGGATGCCGTTTCCGAACTGAATTTTTTGCTCGGGAAGGAATTTTCAGCCGCGGTTTTTGATCTTGTTCGAAAAAACGATCTCAAAACTACCGATATAGATCTTGTCGGCTCCCACGGGCAGACGGTTTTCCATAATCCGCCTTCGCTTGGGAAGAATATCCCCTCGACCCTTCAGTTGGGCGAGCCGGACATTATATGCGAAGATACGGGAATTACCACCGTGGGAGATTTCAGAACAAGGGACGTCGCGGCGGGAGGAGAGGGAGCGCCTCTTATTCCGTACACGGATTTTCTGCTGTTCTCAAAAACCGGAGGGAGCGTGGTAGCTCAAAACATAGGCGGTATCTCCAACTGCACTTTGGTTACCGAAGAATTAAAAGATATGGTGGCTTTTGACACTGGACCCGGCAACTGTCTCATTGATTCGGTGATATATATTTCTTCTGAGGGTAAAAAGAGTTTTGACAAAGACGGCGCTCTTGCCGCCAGGGGCTCGGTTATAAAAGAGCTTTTTATTAGCTTAATGGAAAATCCTTATCTCGATCTTAACCCCCCAAAATCAACCGGCAGAGAACTTTTCGGCAAGGAGATGGCCGAATGGCTTTTTTCTCTTATCCAGGAAAAACGATTTTCACTGCCCGATATTCTTCGCACTCTTGTCGAGTTTACCGTCTGTTCAATAGTCTCGGCCTACGAAAAATTTATATATCCACGCTCGGACATAAAAGAAGTCATACTTAGCGGAGGCGGCGCCCGAAATACGTTTATGGTTTCGAGACTTCGGGAAAAGTTGGCCCCCAGACGACTTTCTTTCTCCGACCGTTACGGTATTCCTTTAGACGCCAAGGAAGCCGTGGGTTTTGCGATTTTGGCGAATGAGACGGTCTGCGCGAACCGAACCAACATACCCGTTGTCACGGGAGCGCGAAGCGCGACGATTCTCGGAAAAATTTCGATTGGGAAAAACGTGGCATAGATATGTATGAAAATCCGGCAGTGTTTTCGTCAGAATGTCTTCCCCCGTCGCGCAGAGCCGGACAGTTTCTTATGCCGAGAATCGACTTTGACGACGAGCAATCCGTGAAACGCGCCCGAAGGCTGGTACAGGATTTTGGTATCTGCGGTTTTATAATATTTAACGGATATGTGGAGCAGGTAAGGGAAGAGACGCGAATTCTTAATTCTCTTTCCGATATTCCGCTTTTTTTCGGCTGCGATGTGGAAAGAGGAGTCGGGCAGAGAATTTCGGGGGCGACTCGGTTTCCTTTCGCTATGGCTCAGGGAGCGGCAAACGAGGAATCGCTTGCCAAGCGGCAGGCCGTCGCGACAGCAAAAGAGATGAAGTACTGTGGCTGTAACCTCGCTTTCGCTCCCGTCCTTGACGTAAACTCCGAGCCCCGAAATTCGATAATCAACGTAAGGGCGTTTTCCGACGATCCGTCGTTAGTTTCGAAACTGGGAATGATTTTTATCGAAACTTTGCAAAAAGGAGGAATTATGGCCTGCGGAAAGCATTTTCCCGGTCACGGATCGGCGGTTGAGGATTCCCACGCTTGTCTTGCGAGCGTCGAGAAGTCTGAAAAGCAGCTTATGGAATTCGATCTTAAACCTTTTCGAGAAGCCATAGCGGCGCGTCTTCATTGCATAATGCCCGCGCATATCTCTTTTCCCGCTCTGGATCCGAGCGGGCTTCCGGCTACGCTGTCGAAGGTAATTCTTAACGATTTCCTTCGCGGAAAACTCGCGTTTAACGGATTGATAATCTCCGATTCCTTTAAAATGGACGCTATTGGGGACAGTGGAAGCGAGGACTCTAACATCCTCTCGGCGCTTTCGCGCGGTGTGGACATCGTTTTGGATCCTAGGGACCCGGAAGGATTCCTTGAAAGACAGGGGGAGCTTGAGTTTTTTTCCGAACCTTCCAGAACGGAATCTCTCGGCAGAATTTTTTACGCAAAAAAACTTTTCACATCCGTGGAGAAAAAAGTTCCTTTACCCGATTTTAAGCTAAATGAAGAGACATCGAGAGAAATTTGCCGCCGCTCCGCTTGCGTTTTGAGAGGAGATATTTTGCGGGGCGAAAAGATTTTCCTTTTCCACTTTGAAGCTGAAAAAAGTAAAGAGCATGTACGCGGTCTTTCCGAAGGGCTTTCAAAACAGGGAATAACTATAGAAAAGCGGTTTTCTTATCCTGAAACACCCGCGTTTCAATACGATTGTTCGTTGATATGCGTTTTATCCGCGAGCCCTCTGGCGTGGACCGATAACTGCTTTATTCCCGAAGAGGTAGCCGATTACCTAAAAACCTTCTCCTCTTTTTCTGGTGAAAAAATCCTTATCGTCTTCGGATCTCCCTACGCTATAGCCGAGTTTCCTTTTTTTCAAACCGCGATTTCATTTTTCGATTCTACTTACGCCGCGGGAATTGCGGCGGCGGAAATTCTTACGGGCAAGCAAAAAACGCTCGCGAAACTTCCGGTAAAATTGTCTGAGCACTCCTCGGAAAATTAAATGCCGGAAGATTTCTATCGAACTTTATAATATTGCGAGAATAAATTATCCCGACTCAGGCGGTTTTCCAGTCTAAAATACTGCAACCGCTCACTCAAGCATCTAAAATTGCACTGCGGATTGACCGAACTGGAAACTATGGTTTCAAAAGGGAACTTTATTTTATTCCGCGCATAGCGTTTTCACGTAACTTTATGGTAAAATAAAGCTAGGCTTTAGTACTGTATGTATTTCCCTTATATTGAAGAGTTCTTCGGGAGGATGATTAAGATGAAAATCGTTAAGCTTTTATTAGTTCTTATTATAGGAGTAGGAGTAATAGGTCTTTCCGGTTGCAGCACGGGAGACGTGGGACCCGCGGGACCGAAGGGACTGCCAGGGCCACAAGGACCGCAGGGACCTGGATCGGGTGACGGTGATGGTGGTGACGGGTCAGAACCGGTTGATCCGGATTGCGAAGTTGAGCTTGCGGACAGAGCAAGCAAAGACTTTAACGGTGGAGACAAAGACGATGTTATATGCGGGGACGAAAGAGACAACGTGATTAACACGAATCTGGGCGATGACTTTGTTTCCGGAGGAGCTGGCAACGACACGATAAGTGGAGGAGAGGGAGACGATACGTTAAAGGGAGATGAAGGAGACGACGCGCTTACCGGAGAAACGGGAGACGACACGTTAAGAGGTGGAGCCGGGGACGATACGCTTACCGGAGGGCCGGGAGACGACACTCTAGACGGAGGAGAGGGAAATGACACGGTGATATTTCCTTTAACCACGGTTGCGGGAGCGGGGTTGCGGATAGATTTAACGGGTAGCGAGGAGCAAAGTGACGGCAGTTTCGGAAGAGACACTTTTATAAGCATAGAGAACGTGAAGGGTTCAAACGAAGCCGACACCATTACGGGCGACGACGCTGACAACACGCTTGAAGGACTTGGCGGAGCGGACACGTTAAACGGCGGCGGGGGCAATGACCTGCTTATGGGCGGAGCCGGAGACGACGCTTTAAACGGCGGAGCCGGAGACGACACGCTAGACGGTGGAGCCGGGACCAACACTCTAGACGGAGGAGATGGGAACGACACTATAAGTTATAAAGGTACCGCGGGCCCCGCGAATGTGAATCTTGCAGGTCCGGGCTACACAAGCATAGAGAACGTCGAGGGTTCCGAGGGAGACGATACGATAACCGGAGACGACTTTGCCAACACGCTAAGCGGGGACAAAGGAAACGACAATATCGTGGGAGGAGACGGGGACGACACGATAAACGGAGGAGGGGGTGATGACAATCCTCTAACGGGGGGAGCTGGCGACGACACGGTAAACGGAGACGCCGGAGCTGACACGATAAACGGAGGAGAGGGCGATGATACGTTAAACGGCGGAGAAGGTAACGACACGATAAACGGAGACGCCGGAAACGATACGATAAATGGTAATGCCGGAGGCGATGTGTTAAATGGTAATGAAGGCGACGATACGCTAAGCGGCGGAGCCGCAGCTGACGGGATAAACGGTGGAGCCGGAGACGACACGATAGATGGCGGAGCCGGAAACGACGACATAGATGGTGGAGCCGGAGACGACATTATTTACCTTGATACTTCCGATCTTCTCTCTCTGCCCCCAGACGGGGGTGCGGGCATTGACACCGCAAGCTTTGAGAGATACGAACTTGCGGACGGAGACACGGTCTCCGTGATTAACGTACTAGACAGCGCCAATTTTGAGAATTTTATCGGCAGCAAATACGACGACACTATGATTGTCGCCGGACCAAGCGGTGCTGCGACAACGGTAAACGGAGGTCCCGGGGACGATGATATATCTATTTCATCAGGGGGTAGTAGCGACGTTACGTTTATCGTTAAGGCCGGAGAAGGCGACGACACTATAAAGTCTGAATATGCGGCGGGATATAAGCTTGAGTTCGAAGGATTCCCCTCGGGGACGACGGCTACGGTTGAGCATGTAAGCAACTCCTCCATAGTGCGGGTGGGAGGTCAGACCGTTAGGGTTGAATCCAGAGCCTCGGGGTTGACCGAGAGTGCTTTCGAAGCCACTATCACGGTTGTTAATTAAGCATAGAAGTAGAAGACAGTTAAAAGACGCCGGTTCGGTTATTTCGCGAGAGTAATCGAATCGGCGTTTTGTATTTAAACTTAAATCTCCGCTTTGCGATATCGCTTCCCCCCGATATGTATGAGGTTCGAGTTACCTTCACTTTTTTTTACTGCTGATTTTAGCGCTTGTTTTTTTAATATATTGTATACGTAAGCACGATGTTCCTAAGTTTAAAAATTAAAAAAACTATTGAGTTTTTTCTTAAGGGATCAATATCTTTATAATACGCTGAAAATATTTATAATCACCGGAAGAGCAAATAACGTGTTTTGGTTCTACGGTCTTCTTCAAGGCCGAAAGGAGCGCGATTAAAATCAGTCTATGACACTTCACGCAATCGACTGGATACTCATTAGCGGCTACTTGGTTTTTTCCGTGGCCGTGGGTTTCTATTTCTGGAAAAGAGCCTCCGGGAATCTTTCTAACTATTTCGTATCCGGACGCGGACTTCCCTGGTGGCTTCTGGGAACCTCAATGGTCGCCACGACATTCGCCGCGGACACACCTCTTGCGGTAACCGGGTGGATAAGAACCGAGGGAATATGGAAAAATTGGTTTTGGTGGAACTACATTTTCAGCCACGCTCTGGTGATAGTGGTTTTCTCAAGACTTTGGAGAAGAGCGGAAGTAATAACCGACAATGAACTTATAGAACTTCGCTACGGTGGGCGTCCCGCGGCGTTTCTTCGAGGGTTCAAAGCTTTTTATTTCTCTACGATTTTCAATTTTATAGTTATGGGGTGGGTAATTACCGCGATGAGCAAGGTGTTCGGAGTTTTTTTCGGAGTCGGTCAAGTATATGCCGTCGTTATTTGCGTCGCGATAGTGCTTGTTTATACCGTTTTCTCGGGACTCTGGGGAGTTGTGATAACGGATTTTGTACAGTACGCGATAGCTATCACCGCAACTGTCGTGCTTGCCGTTATGGTAATTAATTCAGACGCTATTGGCGGATATGGTCAATTCGTCGAGAAAATCTCTCAACTCGACCCCGAAAAAACCGCCATGTTTATCACTCAACCTTCCGGAAGTGAAGATTTTTTTTCCTCAAGCTTTTTCACCTTTCTGATTTTCGCGACCGTGGTATGGTGGTCATCTCACAATGCCGATGGAGGTGGTTATTTCATACAACGTCTTTCTTCGGCAAAAAACGAAGGGCATGCTCTTGCCGGTACGGCGTGGTTTGCCGTTAATCATTACGTGCTGCGTTTTTGGCCCTGGGTGCTCGTCGCCCTGGCTTCGGTGATGGTCTTTCCCGATATGGCGGGAATTGCCGCCGGAGACGATGAATCCGCGTATCTGGTGATGATAAGGGAGTTTCTCCCTCCTGGAGTTAAGGGGCTTCTCCTGGTTTCCTTCCTTGCCGCGTTTATGTCCACCGTGTCAACCCATCTTAACTGGGGTGCTTCTTATATTGTAAACGATCTGTACAGAAGGTTTGCGCGCAAAGACGCTTCGCAAAGTCATTACGTTAAAGTCTCGATGATTGCCACCACATTGCTCGCGGTTGTTGCGGGAATCGTGGCTTTGCAAATAAAGAATATAGGAGACGCGTGGATATTTCTCTGGGCGATGAGTTCCGGAATAGGACTCGTTTTGATACTTAGGTGGTTTTGGTGGAGGATAAACGCCTGGAGCGAGATAGCGGCTCTCGCTTCTTCGCTTGCGACAATACTGCTGCTGATTCTCTATACCGGGGCAAAAGGCGTTCCGCTTGAGTTAAAGCACCAGATACTGGTGGTTCCCGTTTCTATAGCGTGCTGGGTTTCTGCCACTTTCATCTCGAATCCCGAACCGTGGGACAAGCTTTTAAGTTTTTACGAGAAAGTGAAACCTCCGGGATTTTGGGCCCCGGTTCGCAAGAGAATGGAAAAGGAGGAGAAACGATGGACTTTGTCCACGGTTTTTCTTAACTGGTCCCTTGTCGTGTCTTTCCTGCTGTTTCTTATGCTCGGGATGGGTAAGCTTCTTCTTGGAGATATTTATTCCGCGACACCGCTTCTTTGCGTTTCGGCAGTCGCTTTTGTTTTGATTTTGCTTCGCCGCAACGTTTTTTTTCGTTAGCGGTTTCAGTATTTAATCTTTATGTGTTATATAGATTAGTCGAAATGGCGATAAACGTGAAAGTGCTGAAGCAGCCGGAGCTTTCCTTCTGGGAGAAACTGTACATTCCACAGGTTCTAAAGGGTCTTATGATTACCATAATGCATATAATCCGTTTTCGACCCGTAACCGTAAAATACCCGGAAGAAATAAAGGCTCTTCCGGAAAACTATAGAGGTCTTCATGTGATGCCCGCGGATGATGAGGGAGAAATAAGATGCGTGGCGTGCAAGCTTTGCGAAATAGCGTGTCCCACTCAGGCGATTTCCATAATTTCCGAACCCGCGGACGATTACGGAATTGAGAGAAGGCCCAAAGTTTACAACATAGATTTCATGCGCTGCGTTTTCTGCGGTTTTTGCGTGGAAGCTTGTCCCTGCGACGCGCTTCGTATGGGAATGAAGTACGAACTCGCTTCGTACAACCGCGCGGGGCTGATTCACACGAAGGAAGTTTTTTTCGACCCGAACGTAAAAAGCGAAGCTCCAAGAGACAATGCGAATTTTCTTTACAAGATAGGAAAAGGAGAAATTCTGGATTCTTCCGAAGAAATTTCGAAGGTGAAGGAATTAGACGGCACTTACTCCAAAAAATCCTAGTTAACTGAAGTTAAAGCCGGTAAATTCCGCCGAAACAATATCTCGGGTTTCTCGCTTTTGAATATCTCCGGGACAATAATCGTTTGCCGCGCGCGTCGCGGGGGCGATCTTACGGCCGCTAAAGCCAGTCGTCGCCGCCCAAATTGGAATTTTCACGAAAAACTCTTGTTTTTTCGATGTTTTTAAAGCCTTTTAACTGAAGGAGTCCCGAAATCGCCGATTTTAACTGACTTCTTTCTATCACCAGGTGTACTCCGCCGTGCTTTTCGTAAAATTCCGAAGACATTATTCCCGGGTCGACTCCGCGACCTCCGCTTGTGAGTTTCACGACCCGGTCTCCCGCAAAAGCGATTACGGCTCTTTTTTCCGCTATTATAAAATCTCCCTGCACCGCGTAGCTTGCCAAAGCGCCTCCCGTTGTCGGGTGGCCCAATATGGAGATGTTGGGAAGTCCGTGCTCCTTTAACCTCATGATCGCCGAGACAGTTTTCGCCATTTGGTAAAGCGCCACTGTTCCTTCTTGCATCCTGGCTCCCCCGCTTACCGTTACGGTTATAAGGGGAAGTTTGTTCTCTATGGCGTAATTTGCGACTATGTTCATCTTCTCCCCGAAAACGGAACTCATCGACCCTCCCATGAATCGAAAATCACAGACCGCTACCGCAACGGGTATTCCGAACATGGTTCCGTAACCGGCCACTAAGGAGTCCTTAGAGTCGGTCTTTCCCGCAAGTTTTTGTCTGGAAGATGAATAATTGAAGAATTTGTACGTGGGGTCTATATCTTCCAGAGAAAGATCCGGCTTTATTTCGTGGAAGGAGGATTCGTCCAAAAGAAAATCAAGGTAATCGTCCGAGCTCAGCGCTTCCGGCCTCCCGCAATAAGGGCAGGAGGAGTTATTCGCGTGCAGCTCTTTTTTCGTAAGCTGCTTTTTGCAGCCGGGGCGAATGACTTTTCCCTGTCCGTCTTTTTCGTCATTGCAGAAATAGGGCTCCGATCCGTAGAGGGCTATCTGCATTTCGGAAATATCGGGGTTTTGCTTCTTTCCGCTAAAGTAGTTCGGAAGCCAGGCCTTTATCTTTTTCGATATTCCTTCGTAAATTCTCTGCTGCTTTTTTACGCGTCCGCATTTTTCGATTTTGCCGCGAAGTTCCCGTCTCAGGTGGCCTACTTCGAAATGGTCAAGTTCCCTGGAAGCGCCGGTAAGGGATTTTAGCAGATTTTTGAGCGTAGCGTCTATATAATCGCTTTTGCCAAGTGACGGTTCTTTTATTATCTCGTCTATTACTCCGTATTTTTTCATATAGCTCGCGGTGGGCTGCAGAACTTCGAGAGCTTCCGCAATTTTGTCCGCGCTTCTAAAGAGTATGGCGGAGCAGCCTTCCGCCGTTATAACGGAATATTCGGCGCGAGCGAGCATAAATCTTCTGTGTCCTAGCTGTATGGCGATCGCGCCGCCGCTTCCCCCGAGCCCCAGGACGGTGGTTATCGTTTTGGTTCTTATCGAGATCATTCTCGATTGACAGTAGGAAATCAGCCACGACTGCAGTTTTTCGGCCGAGTACTCGTACGGGTCGCCCCCTACGGTATCTATAAAGGTAAACAGTTTAAGCCTGTTTTCCTCGGCATAGTTCATCATGCACAACGAGAGGCCGTAACCGTCCGCTTTTACCATCCCGTAGTTAAGGCTGGTTCTTTCTTTTTCGCTCGAAGGGGTCTGCTGGGCTATTATGGCCACTTCCTCTCCGGTTCCTTTGAACACCGCGGTTCCAACTATAACGGCGGGATCGTCCTGAAATTCAATCTTCTTGCCCGATGGAGCGTATAAGAAGTTTCTAAATCCGTAAAGATTGTTCCAGGGCGTAAAATCGGTAAACAGCGTCCCGATCAAGTGCTTTGACTTAATCCTGTCGTAGGATTTCGCTTCTTCGTGGGCTTGAAGGATTTTTGCCGTTGATGCCATAGTGAACTCTGAGAGGAGTACTTGCTAGATCCGCTACGTATGAATATATACAGTAAAGCAACCAATGCACGCGCGCAAGACGGGCTGGAACTTGCAAGCGTTACCGGGATACGTGAATTTTGTTTCGTTAAGCCGTGAAGGACTGTCCGCAGCCGCAGGAACCGGTAGCGTTCGGATTTTCAATCGCGAATCCTGTTCCGTTAAGACCATCTTTAAAATCAAGTACGGCCCCGTCGAGATACGCGTAACTCAGTTCGTCAATAGCGACTTTTACGCCCTCGGATTCGATCATTTGGTCTCCGTCCTCGGTCTGGTCGTCAAATCCCATTTCGTAGGAAAAGCCGGAACATCCGCCCGGAACTATTCTCACCCGAAGAAACGCATCTTGTATATCGTCTTCGGCAAGCAGCCTTTTTATTTCGCCTACGGCTTTCGGAGTTACGGAAAACATTTTTTCCTCTACCTCCCTGAAGTGCAGATTTTAAACATTACGATCAAAAAAATACAACCGCCGGACGAAGTTGTCAACGTGCGGACGCAAGACGGCGGCGACTTTTCGGTCGAAAGACGACAAACTATTTCCTTTTACTCTTGCAATGCGCTTTTTTAGTCTCGCCGGTTTTCGGGAAAAGATAATTGGAATCTCCCGACCGAATTTCGTTTGAAACGGAAGCCTGGAAACAAAAAGATTGACTTTTAACTAAAATTCTTTGATAATTTACAGGGAGAGATTAAGGAGGATGTTAATGTCGAAAAAACCATTAACGAAATCTCAGCTTCTAACCACTTTGGCAGAAAAGTCGGGAATAACTAGCGCTAAAGCCAAAACGGTTGTCGAAGCCATAGCGTCAATCGCGTATGACGAAGCTAGAGAGAAAGGAGAATTCACCATACCCGGAATCGGCAAATTGGTTGTTGATAATCGAAGTGCCAGGATGGGAAGAAACCCCGCCACCGGGGAAGTAATAATGATACCGGCGAAAAAAGTTCTGAAATTCAGAGCTACGAAAGCCTGCAAGGACTCCGTGCTGGGGTAAAAATTAGGCGATTTCCCTTTATCCGACGCGTCCTTTCAGCGCCCAGTCCAGAATCTCGACTGGATGTACGACTTTCGTTTTAGAACCGGATTCCGACAGTCCTTTGCGGATTTGTATCATGCATCCGGGGTTTCCCACGGCCAGGTAGTCGACCTTGGCTTTCTCCACCTCGCTAATTTTTTTGGAAAGAAGCTTGGCGGACATTTCGGACTGTACGATATTGTAGATACCTGCGCTTCCGCAGCAATGATCCGAGCGAAGCATTTCGACAAATTTAAGCCCCGGGATCCCCAAAATAAGGTCTCTGGGCTCGGATACTATCGACTGACCGTGAACCAAGTGACATGCGTCCTGATAGGCAACGTCAATATCAAGCGCTTGTAATTGCGATCTGATCTCGGTATTTGAAAGAAACTCCATAACGTCGTAGGTCTTCTTGGAAATTTCCGTGGCTTTGGCGGAATATTCCCGGTCTTCGCCAAGAATATCGAAGTATTCTTTTATCGTGGAGCCGCATCCGGCGGAATTGACTATTACGGCATCGACTTCCGCGCGGATAAAAGCGTCCACTATCCCTCTTGCGAACATCCTTCCTTCCTCCAACCTTCCGGAATGAATGGATAAAGCTCCGCAGCATCCCTGATTCTGTGGAACGAGAACTTCGCAGCCGCTTGCCCGAAGTACCCGCACCGTCGCTTTGTTTATTTCCGGAAAGAAAATACTCTGAACGCATCCGCTGAGAAGGGCGACTTTCTTCTTTCTTTTTCCAATGGCAGGGTAGGAAGTCGATAAAGTTTCCGAGAAAGGAGAATTTACCTCCGGAAGCATTTGAAACAGCGAAGCGACCGAAAGATTTATCTTGCTTAGCAGCTTCATCGGAAGAAATTTTTTAAGTCCGAGGATTTTCACCAGATAGAAAAGCGGGAGAAAAAACCGAAGCCTTCTCGGATAAGGAAACAGGGAAAAAATAAAAGTCCTGAGTATTTTCTCGCTGAAACTTCTTTTGAAGTTTCTTTCAATCTGACCTCTCGACCTTTCTATCAGATTCGAATACTTAACCCCCGAAGGACAAGCGGTTTCGCAGGCGAGACATCCCAGGCACAAATCAAGATGCTCCACAAGCGACGAACCCATGGATATTCTTCCGTCCATCGCGGCTTTTATAAGATGAATTCTTCCCCTTGGGGAATCCAACTCGTTTCCGGTTTCAAGGTATGTCGGACAGGATGAAAGACAAAATCCGCAGTGAACGCAATCTTGAATTATTTTTTCGCTGGGACGATCGGTATCGTCAAAAGCGTTTTTCCGCGACATTCTAACTCTCCTTCACCCGGGAAATTGAAAATTTCAAAACTTCGTCATATCCGGCGCAAAACGTTTCCCGAAGTTCGCTTTGTTCTTCAAATGATCTTTTACCCAGGTTTCTTCCGGATATTTCAAAACGAAGAACGTCTCGAAAAAAGGGATTGGGGCGGATTGTATAGTTAAACCCGTCTTCGGAAACCATGGCTACTTCTTCCGTATCTCCGAGATAATTTACCGGAACGTCGGGAATCGTAACCGACTTTGATCCGTGGCAAAGGGAAAGAGATATAATATCACCCACCTGAAGAAGCCTGAGATTCGTTCGGATATCGAGAGGAAGACACCCGTTTATGTCCCTCTCGGAGGCATTTATGCCGAGCTTTTCGCGAAGCAGTTTTCCGATTTTCTTTTTAAACAAGACGGCCGATTCGTTTCCGGGATTTTTCCATATTGTTCTCTCGTTCAGTTCGCGGAAGTGAAGAGCTATCAGCAAAGACGCGTAAGGATGCTCGTCCATGTGTCTTTCAAAGCATTCGGACCAAATCTCGAACTGACTTTCAGTCGACATCTCCATGAAATTCCTTGGATAACCGTTTTGCGAATTGAAATCCGCCGAGGAATCCGTTTTCTCCCAGCCGCAGTCATGTTCTTTTATCGCCGTCATTACTTCGTCCGCCGGAACGATTCTCTCAAAATCCGCATTTCCCCAGAGACTCATTATCTCGAAGGAAAGAAAAGCGTGACTTGTCTGTTTTATTAAAATCCATCCATCGTCCGACTCTCTTCTTATCATCATTCACCCGCTTGAGCGTTGAATATTTTTTCTCCAAGCAGCACATCTTTTGGGTCAAAGCGTCTTTTTACGTTCTTCATAAGTCCAAGGGAATTCCCGAAGTCTCCCCACGCCTTTATCTCTTCCCTCAATTCGGGGCAAATTCCCGAGAACATAATACCGCCTTTAAGCGACCGGGCGAGATTTTCAAGAAAACGCGCCGATTCAAGCGCCGAGTCCGGTTCGCCGTTTACCGAGACGAGGATGATTCCTCTTGCGGGCCTTGAGAGGCATCGCAATTCGACACCCGCAAGCGGGGAGCCGCTCTCGATATTCTCAAGCATCTCTATCGAGCCCGTTATCGGAAGAACGAGTTTGGAGAAGAAACTGCCTTTTGACGAAAACGGGAACTCTCTTACCAGTTCCCATATACTTGACGCGCGAGGATGTTCCAGTTCGAAAAATTCCGAAGCCGTCGCGGAAACAATCTCCTTTACCCTTGCCGTCTGCCAAATCACGGCCTCTTCAAAATTATCGAACCGAAGCAATATACTTCTCTTCATTCCTTGCGCGGCGCCGAATTCGGAAGAAAGTTTTTCATCCAGCACTTCAAAACATGTGGGAACCACGTCTGTGTCAAGTATCGCCCTTACGGCTTCGGAACACGAAGCGTAGTCTTTAAAACCCAAAACGAGACTTTTTGAAAAAGGCTGCCGCGGGTAGAGTCTGAAAGTAGCTTCCACAATAACGCAGAGCGTTCCGAGAGAGCCGACCAGCAATTTCGCTATATCGTAGCCCGCAACGTTCTTAACAACCTTTCCTCCGACGTTTATTATTTCTCCGTCCGCTCTTACCGCTTTTGCTCCCAGAATAAGTTCCCTGCACGTACCGTATCCGGTACTCATCGGACCGCAAAAGTTCGACGAGACAAATCCTCCTACGGTCGCGCCTAACGAGCGACAGGGAGGATCCACGGGAAAGAGCTGATTTTCGCGTTCCACGGCGCTTTGGAATTCCACTAGCTTCGTACCGCACTCAACTGTGGAAACCATGTCGGGAATTTCGTGGGACAAAATTCTGTCAAGATGTCTAAGAGAAAGCGCGGCTTCCACCTTCCCGACGGAATTACCGAGAAAAAGCTTCGTGCCTCCCGAAAAAGGGAAAATACGGAGACCGTTTCGAAAAGCCAATCTAAAAACTTCGGATATTTCAGAAACGGTTTTAGGGTAAAGAATTACTTCCGGAGCGAACTCGAAAGACGCCGCGCCGTCGGGCGAATCTTCCGCACTCGGGATATGGAAGTCGGAAACTATTTTTGAAAGTTCTTTTACGTAAGACATTGTTTTTTTTCAGAACTGGAAACCGGCGAATCCGAACCCGGTTTCGTTAGAAAACTTCGCCCATGTTTTTTCCCGGAGAAATCAGGGAGCTTTTTTCATTCATTCCGGGTTCGACGCAGGTTCTTGGAGTCGGAAATACCTTGCCGGGATTGCAAAGTCCTTCCTCGTCAAAAGCGCAGCGCACTAAGTTCATTGTGTCTATGTCCGGTTCGCTGAACATAAGCGTAAGGAATCTTTTCTTGTCAAAACCCACTCCGTGCTCTCCCGTGATGCTTCCGCCGGCGTCAACGCATACTTTGAGTATTTCCCCGGATAATTCCTCGGCTTTTTCCGATTCTCCGGGAACTTGCGGATCATAGAGTACCAGGGGATGAAGATTACCGTCTCCGGCGTGAAACACGTTCGCCACGCGAAGACCGTATCGACTCGACAGGTTTCCTATTTCTCCAAGCACTTTGGCAAGACTGCTTCTGGGAATCACTCCGTCTTGAACATAATATCCGGGACTTACCTTCCCCATTGCCGCAAATGCGCTTTTTCGCCCTTTCCATAAAAGCTGTCTCTCGTTTTCATCCGCCGCGATTTTTATTTGAATCGCGGCGTTTTCCTTGAGTGTTTCGATTACCTTCGGAACTTGCGCGCGTACCTCCGCGTCGACGCCGTCGAGCTCCACTAGAAGAATTGCGCCGGCATCGCGAGGGTACCCGGCTCCAACGGTGGATTCTACGGCGTTTATGCTTAAATTGTCCATGATTTCCATCCCGGCGGGGATAATTCCCGAGGAAATTATCGCGGAAACCGAAGTTCCGGCTTCTTCAATCTTTTTAAACGAAGCGAGAAGGGTTTTAACCGTTTGCGGTTTTTTGACTATTTTTAAAAAAACCTTGGTTACTATACCCAGAAGTCCCTCGCTGCCCACCACAAGAGAAAGAAGATCGTATCCCAAGTTTTCCTGGGTTGCGCCTCCGAGGGTAACCACTTCACCGTCGGGTAAAACCATCTCCACTCCGAGCACATGATTGGTGGTGACTCCGTACTTTAGGCAGTGAACTCCTCCAGAATTCTCGGCGACGTTGCCTCCAATGGTGCAGACAATCTGGCTTGACGGGTCGGGAGCGTAGTAAAATCCTTCCGAACTGACGGCCTCGGTAACGGAAATATTCACCACTCCCGGCTCGACCGTCACTACGCGGTTCGGAATATCCACATCGAGAATTCTGTTCATTTTGGAAAGAGATATTACTATTCCCTCTTTGCTGGGAAGAGCGCCTCCGGAAAGACCCGTTCCCGCTCCTCTGGGAACGAAAGGGATTTTCTCGCGGTTGCAAAGCTTAACGACTTGGGAAACCTGCTTGCAATCGGAAGGCAAAACGACGAAAAAGGGTTTCACTCTGTAACCCGTAAGTCCGTCGCTTTCATAGGCGATCAGTTCATCTTCTTCTGATATAACCGCCTCCGGGCCAAGTATTTTCACCAATTCGGAGGCGATAAAAGACTTGCGGTGATCGATTCTTTTTGCGGCCTGTGAATTCATCGTTAAAATTATATTATAGCCAAATCCGGCGAACGCGGAAAATTGACTGAAATTATCAAACAAAACAACCCGGAAGTATTCCCCAAAGTATCCGAATGTCTTAAAGACGGGGGGATCTTCGTGTATCCGACCGAAACGCTTTACGGCTTAGGATGTCTTGCGTTTAACCGGAAAGCCTGCAGAGAACTGGTGGAAATAAAGCGAAGATCCGAGAGCAAGGGGCTGATAGTTCTCGTAAAGGATGAAAAGATGCTGGAAGAGCATTTTCATATTCCAGAAGAACTGCTTAAAAGATATGCTCACTGTAAGAAGCCCCTAACCCTCATACTTAAGCCTAAATCCGTTTTCCCGGAGGAGGTTTCGGGGAAAAGAGAGTCCGTAGCGGTAAGAATCTCCACTTCCCCTTTCGTAAAAAGGCTTCTCGGAACAGTGGACGAGCCGATAACCTCAACGAGCGCCAATATAAGCGGCGGCGAAAATTCAAACCGCATTAGCGATATATGCGGAATTTTCGCGGGGAAAATTGATGTTATCGTGGATTCCGGTAACCTTCCCGAGTCTGCGGGTTCCGCTATAGTAAACCTGACCACGGCACCGCCTGTTATTATCAGAGAAGGCGATCTTTCGGTAGCGGAGATAGAAAAAATTCTTTATGGCTGAAATAAAGCCTTTCAGAGGCATAAGATATAACGAAGAAGTGATTCGGGAACTTGCGAAAGTTACCGCTCCTCCCTATGACGTCATAAATCCGCGGCAGCGGGAAGAACTTTCTTCCAGAAGTCCCTTTAACGTGGTGAGAATTGAACTGCCGGAGGGAAAAGCGAGTGAGCGTTATCGCAACGCCCGAGAAATCTACTTGAAATGGATTCGGGACAAAGTGCTCGTAAGAGACAATGAACCGTCAATCTATCCATATTACCAGGATTTCGAATTTGAAGGACAAAAGTATAAAAGAAAAGGATTTATAGCAATCGTAAAAGTTGAGGAATTCGACAGGAAAATTATCCTGCCCCACGAACAGACCTTCAAGAAACACAAAGAAGACCGTTTGGCGCTTACTCTTGAGTGTAATTCGAATTTGAGCCAGATTTTCTGTGTTTACCCGGACTCCACCGCGAAAGCTGAAGAAATCATAGACGACAATATCGCAGACTCGGTCGCGGACGTTACTTCGGAAGAGGGGATAAGAAACAGGCTTTGGAAGATATCCGACCCGAAAGTGATACGGCAAGTGGAAAACTGCCTAAAAGACAAAACTCTTCTGATTGCCGACGGGCATCATCGTTATGAAACTTCGATAAATTTCAGAAATTTGAAAAGAGAACAGACCGGAGAGAGTTCAGAGGCTATGCCGTTTGATTATGTAATGATGTATCTCTCACGTGGAGAGGGAGACGGACTGATAATCAACCCGACTCACAGAATCGTGGCGAACATCGGGGGAAACCTGATTGAAAATCTTGAAGATAATTTCGAGCTTGAGAGAATCCCGCTTGAAAGCTCAACTGTTCTGGGACCCAACCAAATATCTTTGGTTACCAAAGACCCGGGAAAAACTTTCAGGCTTACTCCCAAGAAAAGCCGCGAGAAAAGCTATGAAAATTTAGCCGTGATAATTCTTCACGACCTTATACTAAAAGGACTGACCGAAGAAGAGAAAACGAAAGTTAAATACTCCAAATTCCCGGAAGAAGTGTTTCAGGAAGTGCACAAGGGAGGATTTAATGCCGGGTTTCTTCTTCCAAAGCTAAAATCGGAAGATATATTCAAAGTAGTTCTCGACGGGGCGAAAATGCCTCACAAAACCACTTATTTTTATCCGAAAATTCTCTCCGGACTCGTATTTAACCCTCTTTGGTAAAAATCGTAATTCGGTTGAAAAATATAATTTCCGGCCGAAATCCCTCTCCGGGGAATAAGCGAAACGAAAAAAACGCTTAACAAAAAAAAGAGGAGGGATAAGCCGTTTCCGACTTCCCTCCTCTCTCTAATCAACAAGCCTCCACACGCTCATACCAAACAGCACTCACGCGTAAAAGCATTTCTCCAGTTTTATCCCTGGCTATACTGCGGCAACAGGAACCTGTGACGCATCGTGTACTCAAACGGCGTCGCATATACCACATGACCCAAGTCATCTGGAGTACGCTCCACTGTCTTTGTCCATATCGTCAACGCCGGCGGTATTATAAGATTGAACGTGAAGCTTATCAATCCTACTACCTCCGTAGCAGGTATCTGTCCGCCCATATAGTCAAACGGCGTTCCGGACATGTACCAAGAACGTACATCCTCGCCTATCGCCGTACGTACGCTCTCAGGATTCAGCTGGAACCTGTGTCCCGTTCCAAATCCAGGCGGCAAGTCCGACGGCAAATACGTTACTTCGTGGATGCTGTTCGATACATCTGGTCTCGTCGTTATCCTATAGTTCATCCTTCCCCAATCCGTCTTACCATAGAACGTCGGACGCGCTGACAACGGACGGTCGGAATAACGACCGTTTGCCGTGTGCAGTATATAACCTCTCCTCTCCATAAGGTGATTGAAGTAGTTGTTGTTCGTCCCGTGCTCAAAGCCCGCTATGTATGCGGCCTTCTTCGGAAATCCAAACGGCTCTTTTCCCGCGAAAATCGGTGAATCGTTTGACAGATACATGTACGGATAATATCCCGCCTTGTATATCTGCCCGTCTCCACTGTCTACCGTTGCCGAGAACGTTACTCCCATCTCCATGTATGGGCCCAACATCGTGTTCTTATGTATTACATACCAAAACTCTATCAAATCATCCTGTACTTCTATCGGCTCCGGCACCACCGCTTTCATCGCGTTGATGTCAGCCCTTATTACATACGCCATCCAACGACTCTCCGTGTATGTCAACGGGATGATGTCGTAGTCAAATACAGGATCCGCTACTCCCTGACTGATTATGTGTATCCTGTCCCTGTCCAATGGTAATGGCGGAACTTCTCCCTCATCTAGCCAAGGATAACTGTACTCATTTGCCTGTAATCCCATTTGTATTTACCTCCTACTTTCTTTTCTTTATGAACCCTGACTGATTGGGAACTGCTGACGCAATCCATACTTGTATGGTGTAGCGTAGCCTCTGTAACTTGCCGGTCGCTCGTATGTCTCACTCCACAGTACCTGCGCCGGGGGAATTACCAGGTCAAACACAAACGATATCAACCCGGTTACTTCCTGTATCTTCAATTCCGCTCCCATGTTGTCAAACGGTGTGGCCTGCATGAACCAGTTTATCGCGTCTCCTGATGCTGTACGCGTATGCTCCGGCTTTATCTTAAACCGGTGTCCCTCTATCATGCTGTCAAACGGCGGCGGCAACGCTGATGGCAAATATGTCAACTGCCATTCCGAACTTGATACGTCCGGACGCGTTATTACCTTCATGTTGAACTTGCCCCAGTCCGTCTTACCGTAGAAATGCGGCGGCGTTACCTGCTTGTCGTCAAACTGCCCCGTCGCACTGTGCATCAAATATCCGTTACGGCTCATCGCGAATCCGAAAAAGTCCGTCCCCTTCTCTCCTCCGTGTACCGTACATCTTATGTACGACATCTTCTTCGGAAATCCTAGTACCCTTCCCGCATCCACAGGCGCGTCGCCTGTAAGATACATGTAAGGATAATATCCTGCCTTCCATACATTTCCCTGGGGGTCTTTGTATGTCGCCGATATCGTTACGCCAAACTCCAAGTATGGCCCCAACATCGTGTTCTTATGATCCACATACCAAAACTCCACCAAATCGGCATCCTCTCCGTCCCATACTTCCAACGGAGGATTCGGACACAAACGACGCCTTGTCGCTTCGTCGCATCTTACTACAAACGCCGACCACCTGCTGTCCGTATACGTCAGCGGCAGCACGTCTATGTCCCACAGCGGATCCGACGGATTCGCTATGATCCATGACTTGATATCCCGCTCTATCGGAGGGGGCGGGACCTCTTTTGTCAACTCCCAATACTTCAACGGGACGTTTAAATGACTATGGCTCATATTGCACAGCCTCCTTACTATATAGTTTTGAGCTCAAAGATCTAAAAACATACTTACACACTTGCCCACTGTTACTTACTATCCCCTTACCTTTGTAAAAGTGCTTTTAGTCTAACGGTTGTGCTTGCGCGCAACCTCACCCACAATTCATTTAATCAAATACCCCTATACTTTGTCAAGACCTTTTTTAGAGGTATTTAAACTTTTTCGGCTCGGTTTCGGGTATAGAGTCGATGCGGTCTAATTCCCCATTGCCGGAAGAATGGCAAAGGACTTTCGGTATCGAGAAAAAGGAATTTGGCGCGAAAAAAAAAGCCGCCGAAGCCACTTAATCCCGCGAGGGAGAAAACAGCCGCGGCGGCAACCGGAAGGTGGAACGTTTCCTATAATACTATTTATTGGCCGGAAATGTCAACAAGATTTCCCGAGGTGTAAGTAATTGAAAACTTATTTTGCCAGAAGATTTCAAAACGGCTATAATGGATTTTCCGAAAAACTTCCTCGTTTAACGGGGATTGAGACAGGGAGAAAAATATAAATTGTCGATAGATTTTGAATTCACTGACGAACAACGCATGTTTCGGGATATGATAGTGGACTTCGCCCAGAATGAAATAGAGCCACTGGTTGAAGAAGCTGAGACTACTCAGACCTTTCCCAAGCAGTTGTTCCCGATGCTGGGAGAGATAGGACTGCTTGGAATTGTCTTTCCGGAAGAGTACGGAGGAGTCGCGCAGGATAAAATAATGGACTGCATATTTTCCGAGGAGATGGGCAAAGTTAACGCCGGCATAGCGATGTGCATAAACGCCCACACCAGCCTTTCCATGTTCCCGATATACAAGTTCGGATCCGAGGAGCAGAAGCAGAAATATCTTGTTCCCGGAATCGAAGGGAAAAAGATAGGGTCTTTGGGAATAACCGAGCCCAACGCCGGTTCCGATGCGCGAAGCATAAGAACTCAGGCGGAGAAAAAAGACGATCGTTACGTGCTAAACGGCACGAAAACCTGGATAACCAACGGCACTATGTGCGACTATGCGGTTGTCGCGGCCTACACCGACAAGACAAAAAAAGGTCACGGTATAAGCATATTCATAGTTGACAAGGGAACTCCCGGGTTTTCGGTCAGCGGAAAAATGCATAAGCTCGGGCATCGCTCCGCGGACACCTCGGAACTTATATTCGAAAATTGCGAAGTTCCCGAGGAAAACTTGCTTGTCGGGGAAGGAGGGTTTCAAGGAGCGATGGAGACTCTTCTCGGAGCTCGTATAACTCATTCCGCGAAAAGCGTTGGGATAGCGCAGGCGGCTTTCGAATACGCTCTTCAGTATTCGAAAGAAAGAGAGGCTTTCGGAAGGCCTATATCTAAGTTTCAGGCGATAAGTTTCAAGCTTGCCGATATGGCTGTCAAAATAGAGACCGCAAGACTTCTGGTCTACAAAGCCGCTTGGCTTTACAGTACGGGAAAGAAATGCCTGAAGGAAGCTTCGATGGCCAAGCTTTACTCGGCCGAAGTGGTACAATCCGTGGCCACGGAAGCGCTGCAAGTTCTAGGCGGCTACGGCTACAGCGTTGAGTATAACGCGGAGAGATATTACCGGGACGCCAGGCTCGCTTCTATAACGGAAGGCACTTCCGAAATACAGCGAATCGTGATTTCGCGAGAGCTTGGAATTTAGGATGTAATTAAACGGTAGGGGTTGTAATAATATAGAGGAGGGGATGATTCGGACGGAGAGAAATATATGATAATGACGAGAATTAATCAAAAGGAGGTAGCGGTATAATGACGGAGAATTCAGCGAGTATGGAACAGACGCGGGAACTTCTAAAGAGCAGAAAGATAGTGATTGCGGGAGTCGGGGAAACGGAACAGGGGAAGATTCCCGATAAAAGTTCCTTTCACTTTCTAAGCGAAGCTTCTAAGCTAGCGATAGAAGACGCGGGGATACAAAAAAGCGATGTTGACGGATTGGTGACGGCATTTTCTTTGGTAGAGCATACTTTCATGCACTGCACGACGTTTGCGGATTATTTTGGAATGAACCCCAGGTTTTTCTCTTCCGTGGCGGTTGGAGGAGCGACGGCGGTGTGGATGGTGGCCGAAGCCGCAATGGCTATAGCTTCTGGGCAGGCGGAAGTGGTTCTTTGCGTAAGAGGAGACAACACGCTTTCCGGAATATCCTCTTCGGGAATGCTTGCGCTAATAAGGGAGATGTGTCACGCGGAGTTTGAGTATCCCTACGGACTAACTACTCCCGGAGGATACGCTTTGGCGGCGAATAGGTATTTGCATGAATGGAACAACAGGCCTGAGCATCTGGCGGCGGTCGCCGTTACTATGCGAAAGCACGCGGCGGAGAAGGAAAACGCGATGAACAAAGACCCTCTCTCAATAGAAGACGTATTGGAATCGAGGGTGATAGCCGAGCCTTTGCACAAGTATGACTGTTCTATAATTTCCGACGGAGGAGCGGCGTTCATAGTAACAACGGAAGAGAAGGCCAAGAGTCTGGGTATAGAGAACGGGCTTGCGTATCTTTGGGGAATGGGGCAGGGATATTCTCATCAGTACATGACCACTCTTGAGGATTTGGATCAGATATACAACGCTGTGCAGCGTTCGGGGGAGAAGGCTTTCGCCACTGCGGGGATAAAGTGTTCGGATGTGGACATAGCTTTTCTATACGACTGTTTCACGATTACGGTGTTGTTGGAGTTAGAGGGTTTGGGCTTTGTTCCTAAGGGAGAGGGAGGAGCGTTTGCTTTGGAGGGTAGGATGGAGATAGGCAAGGACTTGCCGGTTAACACTCACGGAGGGTTGCTATCGCAGGCGCATCTGGGAGCGATGCATCACGTGGTGGAGGCGACATTGCAGTTGCGAGGGGATGCCGGGAGCAGGCAGGTTGAGAATCCTGAAGTTGCTGTGGTACACGGAAACGGAGGGATAGTATCCGCGCACAGCACGGTGGTTTTGGGAAATCAGCCGATTATGTAGGTAGAAAAGAGGTAATAAAGAAAAGAAGGAGAATAAAGAAATGTCAGAAGTAAAAGAATACAAGAAGCCGTTACCTGAGTTTCGTCCGGAGACGGGGCCTTACTGGGAAGCTGCGAAGCTGCATAAGCTTGTAATTCCCCGATCTAAGAAGACGGGAGAGTTTTTCTTTTATCCAAGAGCTATTTCCCCGGGAGAAGATATGAGCGAGGAGATAGAGTGGGTTGAGTCTTCGGGCAAGGGGAAGGTATGGACTTTTTCGGTGCATCACATGGGGCCGTCAAAAGCTTACAAGGGAGAGCCTCCGTACGTTGTGGCGTTGATAGAGATGGAGGAAGGAGTAAAGATGATGTCTAATGTTATCGACGTAGACCCCAAAGAGGTGTTTATAGGTATGGATGTGCAGGTGGTCTTCGACGATGTTACGGAAACCGTAACTCTTCCTAAATTCAAACCCGTTGCGTAAAAAAGATTAAAACTTAAGGAGAATAAATAAAAATGCCAAGACTTTTTTATGAAGACCTAAGCGAAGGGGATGAACATAAAAGTTCCGGGAGAACGATTACCGAAGCTGACGTGGTCAACTTTGCGGGGCTTTCCGCAGATTACAACAATATGCATATAGACGAGGAATTTGCTAAAAAGACTGTGTTCAAGACAAGAGTTGCCCACGGGATGCTCGTAACTTCCATAGCCACGGGTCTTTGGTTTACTATGCCGAGGCTTGCGACAGTAGCTTTTATGGGGCTTGAAGACTGGAGATTTTCAGGAGCCGTGTTTCCAGGCGATACAATCAATATAACAAGAAAGCTTATCGAGAAGAAGGAACATAAGCGTCCGAACATGGGATTTTTAACCTTTGAAGTAAATGTATTTACTCACAAAGATCAAGAAAAACCCGTTCAAAAGGGCAAATGGGTGATTTTGGTCCAAAGGAAGGAAGAGTAAAGACAACTCCGAGACCCGTTTACGGTAAGTTTTAAAGCGCCGGGGGATGCCTCGCCGTGAGGTAACCGCCCCGGCGCTTTGAAACAGCAGTTTAAATTATCAGATTTTATCCTATCAATTAACTGTAATAGTGGCTTCGAAGGCGCTTTCCGTCAACCCCGAAGCTCTGGATTCAACCCTAAGTGTCTGACCTCCAACCCGCACTATTGAGGAGTTGCTCACATGCTCAACCGTAGCCGTCGTTCCCGAGGGAAATCCTTCGAACTTAAGCTTATACTCCGCCGCATATTCAGACTTTATAGTGTCGTCGCCTTCTCCTGCCTTAACGATAAACGTAACGTCGGTACTACCCCCTGATGAAATAGATATATCATCGTCCCCGGGACCTCCATTTACCGTTGTCGCCGCACCGCTTGGTCCGGCGACAGTCATAGTGTCGTTGTATTTGCTGCCGATAAAATTCTCAAAATTGCCGCTACTTGCTATGGTAATAGTCGGGTTCGTGGTTACGTCTTCACCACGCTCGTATCTCTCAAAGCTCGCGGTATCAACGTCTGCACCTCCGTCCGGAGAGGCATCTTCAGTATCGAGGTAAACCATGTCGTTTCCTGCTCCGCCGTCTACATCGTCGTTCCCGTCTCCACCATATATCGTGTCCGCTCCGGCTTCGCCATTTATCGTATCGTTGCCGGTTCCTCCCTCGAGCGTATCGTTTCCATCCCCACCAACTAACGCGTCGTTCCCGGCTCCGCCATATATCGCATCGTCTCCGGCTTGACCCCATAGCCGACCATCGCTCCCGTCTCCGCCTTCAAGCGTGTCGTTACCGTCTCCACCGAGTAGCCAGTCGCTCCCGTCTCCGCCACGAAGCGTGTCGTTACCGCCCTTGCCTACAATCAAGTCATCCCCTCCATTACCTTCAATTACGTTGTCGGCATCGCTGCCTTGTAGATTATCGTGACCATTTGCACCAAAAAGATTTTCAATGTTTCTAGGGAGAGGGGTAGAAGTCAGCAGATTTACTGCTAGGTTCTGGTTGCCGGGAGTTAAATCTGAGAAATCAAACGTATCCACACCTTCTCCACCGTCGTAGGTGTTGCCGGAACCCGAGACGAGAAATTTGTAAGTATCGTCTCCGGGACCGCCTTCAACTGTATTTCGACCACCGGAGTCTTCTAACACAAAAATATCATCTCCTTCTCCGCCTCTTAGCGTGTCGTTACCCGCTCCGCCTCTTAGCGTGTCGTTACCCGCTCCGCCTTCTAGTGTGTCGTTACCCGCTCCGCCTTCCAGTGTGTCGTTACCCGTTCCGCCCTCTATCGTGTCCGCCCCGCCAAGTCCTTCTAGCGTGTTGTCAGCGTCGTTGCCTGTAATAGTGTCGGATTCGTTTGAACCCTTCACGTTCTCTATGCTTATAAAAGTGTCTCTTCCGAAACTGCCGTCATTTTGCTCCCCGCTACCCGTTAAATCTATCCGCAGCCCCGCTCCCGAAACCGTGGTTAAAGGAAATATCACCGTGTCGTTCCCCTCTCCTCCGTCTATAGTGTCGTCTCCCGGCCCTCCGGTAAGCGTATCGTCCCCGGCTCCACCTCTTAACGCGTCGTCTCCAGCTTCTCCGGTAAGCGCGTCGTCTCCCTCATCTCCCTTTAACGTATCGTCTCCCTCTCCTCCATTTATAGTGTCGTTACCAGCTCCTCCGGAAACAAAGTCATCGCCCAACCTCGCGTTAACAACGTTGTCTCTATCGTCTCCGCATATAACATCGTCGGCGTCTCCACCGTTATAGTCTTTGCTTGCTCTGTCCGCTATCTCAACTTCGCAGTCGGGATCAACCGGGTCTGACCCGTCGCCTCCACCGTCACCCGACCCCGGTCCCTGCGGTCCTTGTGGCCCTTGCGGTCCCTGCGGTCCCGCGGGTCCCACATCTCCCGTGCTGCAACTGGAAAGACCGATTACTCCGACGCCGATAATAAGAACTAATAAAAGCTTAACGATTTTCATTTCAGTCATTCTCCTCTAAACTTTCCTTCTGTTTTTCTTAACCCCCGATCCCAAATAAACCTCTTCAAAACATAAAAATTACCCGCGTACTTGATGGACACAGCCATGTAAAGCCAATAATCCAAAGAGTAACACCAAAGCAAGCTGTTGTTCAATCTTTTTTTTGGGAACTGTGGTTTAAATTTGCGAAATACCGATTGCGCTTAGATTTATACGCTAAACGTCGTCACTTTACTTTTTTTTGGGCCCCGAAAATAAATCTTTGCGGGGTTTTACGTAGGGTTAAACCACCTTCCAGAGCTATATTTTAAGCCGCGAACAGTTAAATTTGAGGATTTTCGGGCCAAAAATCTTCCGTCGCGGCAACTATGAATTCGTTTAAGAACTCGTCGATGCGAATTCTAATATCGGAATTTGACATGCTAAATATTAAAATATGTTTTTGCGAATGTGTTCTATAGAGTTTTTTATATTAATATGGAGAGTAATTGAAAACTTGAAAAATTCGCGATTTAGACCACTTTTGTCGCCGGTAATGATTGATTCTCCCGAGTGCGTTGAGTTACGATAAATTTTAGGAATTGTTATTTGTTTTCTTCGGCCTTGGTATAAAAAATGTCTCAAAAAGCTGTTGTAATGATTTCCGGGGGAGTGGACAGTTCGACTCTTTGCTATAAGGCGGTACGGGAAGGTTACAATGTCCGTGCTCTTACATTCATTTACGGGCAGAGGCATGAAAAGGAAATTCACTACGCCGCGACAATATGCGCGCGTCTCGGACTTGAAACCAGGGTGGTCGATCTTCGCTCCGCAACCGGTCTTTTCGGTTCAAGCGCCCTTACGGACCGAAACGTCGAGGTTCCCAGAGTTCCTCCCACGGCAGGCAATTACGAAACTCTTTCCGCCACCGTTGTTCCCAATCGAAACGCCGTTTTTCTTTCCCTCGCGGTCGCCTATTCGCAAAGTATCGGTTGCGATATCGTGTTTTACGGAGCGCATCATTCGGACAGAGGGGTTTATCCCGACTGTCGTCAGGAGTTTGTCTCCGCTTTCGAGAAGGCCGAAAGATTAGCCACCGACAACCCGAAACTATCCTTGATTGCTCCGTTTGTGAACATGGACAAATCACAAATAATCAAACTCGGTTCGCGTCTTGGAGTCCCCTTCCAAGATACATGGTCTTGCTACGTGGGATTGGACGTGCATTGCGGAACCTGCAGTTCCTGCAGAGAGAGAAAAAGGGCTTTTACCGAAGCGGGCGTAATTGATCCGACCGAATACGAAACCTGAAATCGCAATGAAAGTGAACGAGATTTTTTTTTCAATTCAAGGAGAAGGGGTTCAGATAGGCCTGCCGACGGTTTTTCTCAGGCTTTTTGCCTGTGACCTCAGGTGCAGTTGGTGCGATACCATGTATTCGGTGGAAGGGACCGATTTTCGCGAAATGAAAACAGGTGAAGTAATCGAAAAAATCCTAGGGTACGATTGCAAACGCGTCTGCATAACCGGCGGGGAGCCGCTGATTCAGTTAAAAGAGGTGGAAGAAACAGCCGAAGTTCTGCTTGAGAGGGATTTCACCGTAGTGCTTGAAACGAGCGGACACAAAAAACCTCCTGAGATTTTCACTCATCCCAATTCAATAGTAAGTATGGATTGTAAATGTCCGAGTTCCGGTATGGACGGAAAGATGGATTTTTCACTTTACGATTTTCTTGGGGAAAAGGATCAGCTTAAATTCGTCATAGCGGACGATGTGGATTACGAATACTCAAAAGAAATTATACGAAGCCGCGATATAAAGGCTTCAATCATATTTCAATCCGTCTACGGAGTTTCAGGCGACTGGCTGGCCGAGAGAATTCTTCGCGACGGCATGGAAAACGTTAGAATACTTCCCCAGCTTCACAAAATATTCTGGGGAGAGAGAAGGGGAGTCTAGCCTTATCGTCTCGGCGCGAAAGTTTTTTTTGAAGTTGAAAGGTTTTTATAACTGTTTTTCGGTTATGATATTATTTCCGAGACAGTAAGAGATAGTGCGGAGAAACAAAACTCGAGGAGCGAGAACGCAGAATGGAAAAAGATACCGAAAAATACGATTATGAACCCTTTGCCGATACCGAGGAATACAGAAAGGTAAACGGCGACATAACCAAAAACTGGATTCAGATAATGGTTGACAGGGGAGTGAAAAGTCTTGACAGGTTTCTCGATATAGCCACCGGAGCCGGAACCATGGCTCAACTTTTTTTCGAAATGCTTCCCGCCAACCTCAAGCAATGCGCGGTTTTTTGTCTTGATCAATCCTCCGGCGCGCTTAATCTTGCCAAACGCAGGCTGGAAAAAGAAGTTGATAAACTTACGCTTATAAATTTACCCATACAGAAACTGGATTTGCCTCCGAAGAGTCTTGACGTGGCGATATGGGGTAACGGAATACACTATCTTAACGAAAAGGAGCAGATCGAGAGTCTCGAGGCGATCAAAAAAGCGCTCAAACCGGGCGGCTGGTTCTTTTTCAATACGGCTTTTTACGAAGGCGCGAGACCAACGGACACAATTCCTTTCTACAGAACTCAGGTCAAAAACGCCGTTCAGTTTCTAAAAGAACAGGGAGTCAAAAGAGTCAGGGTGGAGAAAAAGGCGGAAGCCGCGAAATTTCACCCGCGGCGGCATTACGAAGAACTCGTCGGCAAAGTGGGGTTTGATCTCGTGGACGCCCGGGAATTCGCCGCGGATCTTACGAAAGACGCGTGGGAGCATATAAGTTCTTTTCAGCAGTACGCCTCAGGCGCTCTGCACGGTTATCCGGACGAAGCCGCGTCAAACGCGATGAAAAACGCGGTCGGACCCGCGATTGTTCTCCACGGAGAAGTTAACGAAGACGGCGATCACTTCGTTACCAGAAACTGGCTTTCTATAAGCGCCAGGTCGTGATTTTCCGGTAGAGATACAAAAAACTTCATTCGCCCGAAGCGTGAGTTTTTAGGAAGTCAAACGTGTAGAATCCGGTCTCGCACCAGTTGTCGCCTATAAATCTTATCGCGTAATTGCCCACGTACTCTATTCTGTCCGGTACCATACCGCTTTTTCCGAGAGGAATGCGTTTTTTAAACGGAAGCTTCCCGGTTCTGCTTTTCTTCCTTAGCTTTCTGCAGGTGGCGCAAGGGCAAATCTGCCTCAGTTCTTCGTAAAAGAATATGTTTTCCTCTCCGGTTTCCCAAACGATCTGAAGAGCTTTTTCGGTAAATTCGTTTATTTCCTTGGGTTTTACGCTCATAAGCTATAGTTTACCGGTCTTTGCCGCCATAATCGATTCACTCCCCGCGCCCGATTTATTACTTGTCATGTATCTGTTATAATGAATATTCAAGATGAGTGGGCAGGAACAGGACGCGCTTTCGGCCACCGTCAAGTGGATCCAGGAGTCTTCTCGAGTGGTATTTCTTACGGGAGTCGAGCTTTCTCTTGAGGTCGGACTGCCAGACGTTTCGGATCTAAGCTTCAATCCCGACATAGGGAAGTTCAAAAATCATTCGGAAGTAAGAAAAGAGTACTGGAGAAAAATAAAGGATTTTTATCCGAGAATCGCGGAAGCCAGACCTTCTCCCGCGCACGAAGCGATTTACGAAATGGAATTTCTCTGCAACGTCGACTGCGTTTTAACTCAGGCGGCCGACGGGTTGCACGGCAAGACGGGAAGCGAAAAAGTTATAGAGATATACTCGACCATAAACTGGGTACATTGCCATGAATGCGGAAACGATTACCGTACCGACGGCGTGCTGCTTTCTCTTGAAGACAGCAAAACCGGTATTCCGAAGTGTAAGGAATGTCAAAGCGATCAGATGAAACCTCCGCTGTCTTTCCCGGGACAGCCGCTTCCTCATTGGGAGATAAGAGAATCGTGGATGAGGCTTCAGCACTGCGATCTTTTAATAATAGTCGGCGCCAACTTGGAAATTGAACCCGTGGCGTCGTTCCCCTTTCAGGTTATGAACAAGGGGAACAAAGTCGTTATAATCGGGGAGCGGAAGACTCCGGCCGACGATTATGTGAGCGCCGTGATATCCGGAAGTCCCGGCATGGTAATGCCTTATATAGTAAATAAACTGAAAGAAACGCGCATGGTCTCCTAAATCGCCAAAGCGATGAAAGAGACGCCGAGCTGGTTTGTAGATTTGTCCGTCAAGATAAACACAGATGAAGAGAGTTTAGCTGGGGAGATGAAACGCTATGTTTCAAATCTCGATAGAGACGTTTATACGATAAGCGGTATTCCCGAAGAAGTCGTCGCCGTTATATTCGCCTACGTAAGCAGAAGTCCGAAAAGTTTCAGAGACAACATAGACACCGTGATAAGAGAACAGGAGATGGGGAGGGATCGCGCGGAAAAATTTCACGAGAAATGGGTTCTCAATTACGGTCACGCTTCGGTTGCGGAACACGCGACCGTGCATATGGGAGTCGAGAGGGTTTCGAGACTTTTCTCCTCTCTTCTCGAATCCGCAAACGAATTTCTCTCTTTCACGGAGTATTCTCAGAGATATCAGCGGCCGCAAAGGGGAGATAATTACATTCCCGAAGAATTGAATTCGAACAAGACGCTTAAAAGAGAATTTGAGGAACTGTGCGATTTTCAATACGGAATCTACTCGAAGCTGAACGCCGAACTTTTCGATTTTCTCGTGAAAAAATTCCCGGTTTTGAAAAACGGAGAAGAAAAATCCCACCTGAGAGCGCTTGAGAAAATAGCTTTTGAAGACGCAAGATACTCTCTTAATCTTTCCACCTTTACGAATCTCGGAATGACGGCAAACGCGAGAGCCATAGAACAAACTATTTCCCTGCTTCTTTCAAGCCCGTATCTTGAGGCGAGAACAAGAGCCGAGGAAATGAAAAAAGAGGTCAGATTCTCCGTTCCCACGCTGGTGAAGTACGCCGATAGAAATGAATATGTGGTGAAAACGCGCGAGGCCGTTTCGAAATTAGTTCGAGATTTCGCCGGCGCGAAGAAAAACAAGCCCGAGGACGGATCCTCCGTGACTCTTACCGACTATACCGGCAGAGGAAAAGAAGATCCTCAGCTTGAAGCTTTTAAGGAAATCGCCAGGGGTTTTCTCTTCGAATTCTCAGAGCTTTCGAGTCGCGACGTGGAAAACCTGCTTTCCTCAAATTCAGACGAACTTCAGAGGATTTTCTCCATTTCGGTTGAGAACCTCGGCAATCACGATAATCCCGCTTCGATATTCAGATCCGTAAGATATAACGCGGAGTTTGTTTTAAGCGAAGCCGCGTGGCATCAGCTGCTTCGGCACAGAAAAGTCGACTGGACGGCAAAAGAGCCTTCCGTCGGCGACGGCGTTACGATTCCGCCGCACGTTGTGGAGTCAGAAACGGAGGAACTTCTGCGCCAAGCGATCTCAAAAAGCGAGAGTTTTTATGAGAAGCTTCTAAATTCCGGGTTTGGCGATATCGCAAGCTACGCGGTTACCAACGCTCACAACAGAAGGGTGTGCGGAAGCTTCGATCTGTGGGAATTTTATCATCTGACGAATCTCAGAATGTCCGCCGCGGCGCAGTGGGATATAAGAAACGTTATTGAAAAACTGGCGACGGAAGTGGAAAAAGTACATCCGGTATTCGTTCGCTCCGCTTTGAAAAGAATTAAGTAGTAAGGGAGATTGAAATGTCGTTGCAACCCGTTATAAGATGCGAGGAATGTGGTTACGAAAGCACCGCGAAGACGGAAGTTTGCCTCGCCTGCGGAGAGAGAATTCGCGGGAGGATAAAAGGCGGCTTTAGGGGGATTTTAAGAAGCGTGATGCTTGTGGCGATCGCTATTTACATTCTTCTGGAAACTTTTAAGGTTTTCGGATTTTCTCAGACGGTATGATGTAGTGGCCGATTCCGATCACGTATCGAAAATAAAAAAAGGAGTCGCCTCGTGGAACCGGTGGCGAGAGGAAGAGCCGGAAGTTGTTCCGGATCTTGGCTGGGCGAACTTAAACGGGCTTGATTTGCCGGGCGCGGTATTCACAAAATCGGTACTTAAGCTGGCTTTCTGCAAAGGTTGCGATTTTGCGGGGACGGATTTCTCCGGGGCGAACATGCGCGGGATTAATCTAGAGGATTGCGATTTGCGGGACGCGGTGTTTCGAGGCGCGAATCTCGAGGGAGCTCATATGGTAAATTCCAATCTCGAAGGAGCGGATTTTACCGGAGCCAATCTCAAACTTGCGAATTTCGACGGAGCGATTATGAGGAATGCGAACCTCGTCGGAGCGAAAAAACTGCGCGCTTCCCAGCTTTCGCGCTTAAAAGATATTGAGAATATCAAGGTTTCAGATGAAATACTGGAGAAAGTGAAAAACAGCCTCGCCGCCGGTTAATCCGCGTTTATGATGAGTAGAAAAATCTACGCCGTATCCGAACTTAATTCCCTGATAAAAAAGACGATCGATATTGAATTCGGCGATACGATATGGGTTGCGGGCGAGATCTCCGGTTTTAAGGGTAATTACGCGAGCGGGCATTGGTATTTTTCTCTTAAGGATAAAAAAAGCCAGATTTCCGCCGCGTGCTTCAGAAGCGACAATGAGCGGATAAAATTCGTTCCCGAAAACGGAATGGACGTTATATGCGCTTGTCGCGTCGGGGTTTACGAAAAAAACGGAATTTACCAGCTGTATGTAAACGATATGGAACCGAAGGGTATAGGCGCAGACGCCCTTGCCCTTGAAAAACTCAAGGAAAAACTTTCCGAAGAAGGACTTTTCGACAGTTCGAAAAAACGTCCTCTGCCGTTTATCTCTCGAAAAATAGGGGTGGTAACTTCTCCTTCGGGAGCCGCCATAAGGGACGTCATAAAAGTTATATACAGAAGATCCCCCAATATCGAAGTGATTATCTCCCCGACAAGCGTTCAGGGAGAAAGCGCCGCGGAGGAAATAACTCAAGCGCTTGAAAGAATTTACAAAGTGAGGGGAATTGATCTTGTGATTGTGACCAGGGGAGGAGGATCGAAAGAGGATCTAAAGGCTTTTAACGACGAAACCGTGGCGAGAAAAATCGCCGCTTCTCCCACTCCCGTTATCTCTGCGGTGGGACACGAGGTGGATGTGACGATATCCGATCTGGTATCCGATGTCAGAGCGGCCACGCCTTCAATGGCCGCGGAACTCGCCGTAAGGGAAAAAAGGGAATTTCTCGAGGATCTCGCGCAATTAAGACGAAGACTCGTTTTTTCTCTAACAAGTCGCGTCGATATGTCTTCCATGCAGCTTGACGGGTTCGCCAGCAGTTTTAAGCATCACATGGTTTCAAAGATTAAAGATATAGAGAGACGTATAGAGAATTACTCGGGGAAGCTCACTTCTCTTAATCCTTTTGAAGTTCTGCAAAGGGGATACGCTATCGTCTCAAGAAAAAAAGACGGCGAGATAGTAAAAGATTCCTCCGCACTTGAAAACAAGGAAAAACTAATCCTCAGGCTCGCAAGAGGCAGGGTGTTTTGCAGCGTGGACGGAACGGAAAATTTACCGGAAGACTCATAACTCCATCTTCAATCCGGTACGGTCGAAAGGCTTTTGAGCCAAACGACGCGTATATGCTTTTTTGAAAGAAAGTCTTTTGTTTCTTCCCGCGTCTCAATATCGGTCACTATCAATTTCGCTCTCCCGCCCAGGGCGTTTTTCATATCGCGCGCCGAAGCGTATTCTCCCCGCAGTCTGTTAACTAGATTTTCGATTTCAGCACTCGGGAGCAAAAGCATTGTGGGCATTACTTCCGCCACATCCGTGAAAAATTCCTTCTCGTCCGCCGCGATGGCCCCTCTGGTTGCCGTCTGTATATTCAGCAGGTTGGCGAATTTGGAAAAAGTCCCGCCGCCGGGAAGATAAGAAAAAGTTTGCTCCTCGGGAGAAATTTTCTCCAAATGTTTTTCCGAAACCCGCAGAAGTTCAAGTATGTCCAGTTGGGAAAAACTTTTGGTTTGCGCAGAATCACCGCCGGCGTTGAATATTGCGGCAGGGAAGTCTTGCTTAACCAGGCTTCCGAGACGGTTCAGCTCGTCTTTCAGTTTTTTTCTGGCGAGAAAACCGAATTTCACGACGTTTGAATAATTTACCGTTTTTTCTTCCGGCGAAATTTTTTCGTTTACGCTCAAAAAACAGTTTTTAATTTTCTTCTTCGTCGAAGGATCGTTAAGAAGCTCCCGGGAGTTTTTCGCGGTTTCGGAAAGAAAAAAATAACTTTCCTCGGAGTTTTCGAGAATTTTTCTTACTTCTTCCATGTTTCTTGCGGGAAGAGAAATTCCTCCGAGAGTGAATATCGCAAGTTCGAAAAAAAAGCAGGAAAGGGTGTTTTTCGAAAGAACTATAATTTTGTCTCCGGGGTTAAAACCTGAATTTAGCAGAAAGCAGGCTATGCTTTCCACTTCGGCAGTCAGATCGGGCCAGGTGATCTGTTTCCAGCTCCATCCGTCTTTTTTCTGAAATATCAGTTTTGAACCGTTTTCTTTTGCTTTTCTTCTAAGAAAATTGTGAAAATTTTTCTCTTCCATCTCTTTTTTCGGGTTCTCTTTAGGGAGTATGATTCGGGTAAAATTAAAAATCGGGGATATAGTCTAACCGGTTTCCCTTGCCGCAAGGAATGGTGAATTTATGAGAAGAAAGCTTGATTTTGAAAACAGCAGCTTCACGGCCGCGCTTGAGGTCTTAAAGCTTCTTAGAAAAAAAGGCTACGAAGCTTTTTTCGTGGGCGGTTGCGTGAGGGACGCGCTTCTTGGAGTTAAAAGCGGGGAGATTGACATAGCCACAAGCGCGACTCCGGGGCAAATACGCGATACGTTCGAAAAGACGGTGTCGATAGGGGAAAGTTTCGGCGTTGTTTTGGTGATGATTGGAGAAGAAAAATTTGAAGTCGCGACTTTCAGAAAAGAATCGGGTTACGGCGACGGAAGACATCCGGATCGCGTCGATTATACGGAAAATCCCGAAGAAGATGTTAAAAGAAGGGACTTTACCATAAACGGAATGCTTTACGATCCCGTTTCAAACCAGCTTTACGATTATGTGGAAGGACTGCGCGATCTTGAAAGAGGGTTGGTTAGGACTATAGGAGATCCCGAAAAAAGATTCGGCGAGGACAGATTGAGGATGATGCGGGCGGTGAGGTTCGCGTCGTGTCTCGGTTTTGAACTCGATCGCGCGGCCTTTTCGGCTATCAGCAGTGCGGCCGCGGGAATATCGTCCGTAAGCGGAGAAAGAATACGGGAAGAGCTTATAAAAATACTCACGCGTCAAAACCCCGGAGACGGGCTCAGACTTTTAAGCGAAAGCGGTCTTCTCGAGCATTTTCTTCCCGAAGTGCAAAGCATGCGAGGCGTGAAGCAGCCTCCGCAGTTTCATCCCGAAGGAGACGTGTTCGTTCACACCTGTTTGGTTATGGATATGCTTTATCGTAACACCGAAGGTCGCTATTCAAGCGAGCTTGCCGTCGCCGCGCTTCTCCACGACGTCGGCAAACCCCGCACCTACACGGAAACCGACAGGATAAGATTTAACGGACATGACAAACTTGGCGCCCGAATGTCTGAAAGTATTTGCAGAAGACTCAGGTTTTCTAAAAAGCAGATAAAGAGAATTTCCGAGCTTATCGCTGAGCATCTTAAATTCAAAGACGTCTTCAACATGAAGAAAAGCACTCTGAAAAAGTTTTTTTCACTTCCGTACTTCGAAGAGCATATGGAGATGCATCTTGCGGATTGTATGGCGAGTCACGGCAAGACCGACGCTTACGATTTTATCAGAGAGAAGATGGAGGAGTACGGACGGGAGGAAATAAAGCCTCAACCGCTTCTCGGGGGGAAAGATCTCATAGATCTCGGATATTCTCCCGGTCCTGTTTTTTCGGAAATACTGGGGTTGGTGGAAGAGCAGCAGCTTGAAGACAAGCTCCGCTCACGGCAGGAAGCTATAGATTTGGTTCTGAAGAATTATCCCGCAAAGCGCGATCATCAGTCCGGCGAACAATCCGAATAACTTGCTTTACTTCCGTCGTGAGTCGCGATTGAGAAAAAAGGCCGAAAACGGTTTTTTTCACCGCTTCCGGCCTTTTTCGAAAATATGCGTCAGATTTTCCCTTGAAGAAGAAACGCTATTAGAAGTGCGTAAATTACTAGAGATTCTATAAGAGCGAGACCGATAATCATCGGCGTTTGAATCTTGGCCGAAGCTCCGGGATTTCTGGCTATTCCGTCAAGAGCCGAAGCCGTCGCGATTCCCTGCCCTATTCCCGCTACGCCCGCGGCTATCCCTATTCCCACACCCGCGCCGATTCCAAGACCCATCTTCGCCAATTCTCCCAATCCCCCCTCAGTCGCGGCAAACGCCTCGGGAGCGAAAGCGCCTAGGGCGGCCACCGCCGCTAAAACTATAAAAGAAAACAACCTTCTCATTTCTTACCTCCTAAATTTAATGTTCGTAAAAAAAAATTGTGTTCAATGTTCATGTGATTCGGCCAACGCGATATATATGGTCGAAAGAATCGTGAATATAAAAGCCTGCAGAAAGGATATAAAAATACCGAGTCCGACGAAGGCCATGGGAATCAGAAAGTGCGTCAAGTTGGTAAATACCCCCAGTACCATATGATCGCCGGTGATATTCATGAAAAGTCTAAGGGAAAGCGATACGGGTCTTACCAGATGACTTATTGTCTCGATGATTATCATAAGGGGCGCGAGAAAAATTACCGGTCCCAGAAAATGCTTCAGATATCCGAATCCGTGTTCCTTTACCCCGTAGTAGTTGTACATGACGAATATCAGGATTGAGCAGGCGACCGTGGTGTTGAGATTTCCGGTCGGAGGCAAAAAGCCCGGGACCATGCCGAGCAGATTCGCGAAAAGTATAAAGAAAAACGATCCGGCGAGAAGCGGAAAGTATTTTTTCGCCTTCTCGCGCGAACCGAATACGTTTTCAATGGTGTTGAAAAGAAATTCAAGTCCCACAAGCTCGAAAAAAACGTTCATGGACGGTTTTTCTTCCGGAATCACCGATGTTTCTTTCGAATAATGCTTCCTTATTCTTACTCCCGTAAAAAGTATGAATAAGATTACAAGCACCCCACCGAGCATATGATCGTATTTTATAAGTCCGGCCAGTGAAAACCAGCTGAAGTGTTCCACGTTTTTAACCCTTTAATCCTTTTCCTATTATTATTATCACAACGGAAGTTAAGCCTACCATTAAACCATATATATTCAGTTTTGCAAATATCAAAAGAACGGCGATTATCCCGAGAAGCGCGAGCATCTTTCCCACAAGTATGAATATGGAAAACCCAAGGGAGTATCTGTTTTCCGAAAGAGCCTTGACTACGAATTTTATCGCCAGGTAATCGAGCAGAAACAGCACTCCCGCAACCGCGATCGCGATTGCCATTTCCTTTTGTCCCAAGACGAAATTAACGGCGAAAAGAACCGCCGTTGTTGCCAAAGACAGCTTTTCAACGCCGAGACTGAGGTTTTTCATCGGAAGCGTTTTCTGTTTTCTCTCTCAATTTCAGGGTTCGCAAAAGCAACGTCAGACCCGCGATTGTTCCGCACACAAGACCTATCAGAGTAAAGAAAGGGAACGGAGTGTCAAATTTTTTGTCCGCATAGCCACCAAGCACCAGTCCGGCTATTACGGAAAAGCCGAATTCAACTCCGGTTACGATAAAAAAAAGCCAGTTTGAATTTCTAATAGCCTTCCTCCCTCGACTAATGAATTTCCCGAAGCGCTTTTCGGACCGCAGAAAGCGTCTTGTCTATCTGTTTTTGCGTGTGAGCGGTAGAAACGAACACGCTTTCAAACTGTGAAGGCGGAAACATAATTCCGTTTTGAAGAAGCGCGGTAAAAAACTTCGCGTACTTACCGGTATCGCATTGAAGCGCCGAAGCGTAATTTCTAACTTTTTCCCGGGTGAAAAACACGGTGAACATGGAACCCAGGGAATTTACCGTCACGGGAGCGTCCGTATCCGCTATCGCTTCTCTTATTCCCGATACCAAAGATTCTGTTACGCTCTCAAGGCGCAAATAGGTTCTTTCGTTAAGTTTTTTGACGGTGGCAAGTCCCGCCGACATGGCAAGCGGATTTCCCGAAAGCGTGCCGGCTTGATACATAGGGCCTTCCGGAGATACCATTCGCATTATCTCTTTTCTGGCTCCGTAAGCGCCCACCGGAAGCCCTCCTCCTATTATCTTGCCCAGGCAGGTTATGTCGGGAGTTACTCCGAAGAGCTGCTGAGCGCCCCCTTTCGCCAGGCGAAATCCCGTTATAACTTCGTCGAATATCAAAACAGTTCCGTGTTTTCGGCAAAGAGACGCAAGCGACTCGAGAAAGTTTCCTTCCGGACTCACCACTCCCATGTTGCCCGCCACGGGTTCGATTATCACCCCGGCGATTTTAGAGGAATATCTATCGAAAAGCTTCTTTACGGAATAAATATCGTTGTATCGCGCGAGAAGGGTTCTGCTTATAAGAGATTTCGGAACTCCTGCGCTACTTGGATTTCCGAAAGTCGTGGCTCCGGAACCGCTTTTGGCGAGGAGAAAATCCGAATGGCCGTGATAGCATCCCTCAAACTTAACGATGTACTCCCTTTTCGTAAAAGCCCTGCATAGCCTTATGGCGCTCATGGTGGCCTCGGTCCCGGAGTTGGTCAGACGTACTTTTTCAATTGAGGGAAAACTTTTCGCTATTAGCGCGGCGAGTTGCGTTTCAAGTTCGCAAGGGGCGCCGTAGCTTGTTCCCAGGGGAAGTCTTTTCTCAAGCGCTTTCACTACCGAAGGATGCGAATGGCCGAGAATCAGCGGTCCCCACGACGCCACGTAGTCGATAAAGCGGTTTCCGTCCGCGTCGTACACGTAAGCGCCTTTGGCTTCGGATATAAAAAGAGGGGAGTTGCCGACTGCGGCGAAAGATCTCACCGGGCTGTTGACTCCACCCACGAGAACATTTTTCGCCTTGCGAAAAAGCTTTTTCGAATTGCGGGTATTCATCGGTCTGGAGTTTCGGATGCCGGCTCTCTATTCTTCCGGACTTTCCAAAGCGGTGGGTGTGAGCTGCTTCAGTTGATTTCTCGCCTCTTCCGCCTCTTTAGATTCCGGGTGCGCTTCAATCAGCAACTTGAAAAAGAGCTTCGCCTCTTCCGGTTTGTTTATTTTTTTAAGAGCAAGTCCTTGATTGAGCTGGCAAAGCGGAATTCTCGGGCTCTCTGGCCAGGATTCAATCATATTCTGGCATTCAAGCACGGATTCTTCGTAAAGCTCGTCTTTGAAAAAAGAATCGGCTATGAGGAACATGGCTTCCGAAATATTTTCATCTCCGGGGTTCGTGTCGATATGTTCTCTAAACGCCTTCCTTGCGGACTCGTAATCCCCTTCGGCGAATTTCTTTTGTCCAAGCTCGTAATGCGACTTGGGGGCATCCGTCGTCGGTTCTTCTACGCCTTTTTCAATTTTTCCAATCCTTTCGTACAGCTTGGCGAGTACCTGCTCCAGTTCAAGAAACTTACTTTCAAGCTTGAAGATGGTTTCCTTAAGGTTAAGAGAGTCTTCTTCATATTCGCTGAGGACTTCGGCCTTTAACCGCTCGACGTCTTCTTGCGTCTTCTTTAAAGCCGTTTCCGTGTCCCTTTGTCTCGAGTAAAGAAAATCTACATCTCCTCCCGAAGCCAGACATCCCTGCATAAGCGTAGAGAGAAAAATTCCCGCGAGCGTCAAATATACTTTTCTCATTGTTCGCTTTTCTCTTCCGCCGGAGAAGCCTCGTTTGAGAGAACCACGAAGTGGGTGCGTCTGTTCAGAGCGTATGATTCTTCGGATTCGCCTTTTCTCCAAAGGTCGGTTTCTCCTTTGCTGATGGAATTTACAATTTCCGGAGACATTCCCTTTCCAATCATATATTTTTTGACTTCATTCGCTCTTTTCTTGCCGAGGGCCAGGTTGTATTCCTCGGTTCCCCGAAGGTCGCAGAAACCGAAGACGATCACGAATTTGATCTTATCCTGATGTTTTTTCAGAATGTCGACGTTTCGGTCGATTATGCCGCTTGCTTTTTCCGATATTTTGTAGCTGTCGAACTCAAAAAAGGCGTCTGAAACGGGGAGCTTCATCAAGTTCTCCTTTGAAAAGGAGTCGCGAAGTATGGACTTTCGAATTTCCTGCGTGGTTTCGTCGAAATCTTCCATATAGGCGTGATCCTGCACGGCTCCGATTGCCTGCGTGGCCTTGACTTTCGCCTCGGCGAGAAGTTCCTTCGCTTCTTCGATTTTACCTTCTTCGATCAAGTCGTTTGCCAATTCGAAAAGCTTGGCGGCTTCCTGGTATTCCCAGGTTTCTTCGGCGTTTTCCTCCCGCGCTTCTTTAAGCTTCATTAGAACCTCCGCGGCTTCGTCCTCAAGCTGGCTCGAAGTTTCGGGCGCGGGGGGAAGGGCGGTTTTTTGAGCGCATCCGGAAAGATAAAACATCCCGAGCGCAAGACAGAAAAAAGCGATGGGGATTGTCAGTTTTTTCATTTTTAAATTCCTATTTGCTTTAATTATTCCATCAAGACAAAACAGGTAAGATTAAAGCCTAAGTTACCATATTGCGGCGGATTTTTCAATTTCTCCGAAGCGTTCTTAATCGGGATTTCAAAAAGGGGTTTTAAAATGAACGAAGCATCGTCGGTTTCCGGAATTTTCTGGCACAATTCCCCCGTGGTGATCATAACCAGCAGGCGAAATGAAGAAATAAACGGTCAGGTGGCGGTAACTCTCGTCACTTCTTCAATAGTTCATACCGTACCCAGGCTTTTGATCGGCATATGGAAAGGGAATCACACTCACGGATTCATAATGAAAAGCGGAGACCTTGCGGTTCATCTTTTGAAAAAAGAGCGGTTATCCATGGTTCGCGATTTCGGTTTTTACTCGGGTAGAGACAAAAACAAATTCGAAAACGCGCGGTGGTTTGAAGGAAAAAACGGCTGTCCAATTCTAAGAGACGTTCATTCCTATTTAGAGTGTTCCGTGTTAAACGCCATGGACGGAGGAGACATGACGGCTTTTCTTACGAGCGTTGACTATGGAGAGACGGTAGAGGGAGGGGAGTGGATGACTCTCGGGGATTTTTATACGCACGCTCCCGAGCAGTGGGTGATGGAGTACGGGAGGAAGCTAATGAAGTCGGTGGATTTCTCCATGCCAATAATACATGAAATCAGCTACGAACCGTTTAAACCGTAACCCGATTGCCGGGTCCGATTTCGATTATGATCGAAACGCGTCATAATTGTCGTAAAACCCGGTTTTCAGTCGTCAAAGACGGATGAAGAAACAAGCGGAGGCGCATATGCAAAGAATTCTGATCGACGTAGAAGAGACGAATGCCGTTTGGAAGAAAAAAATTCTCGCGCGCATGCCGGTTGTTTTCGGGATTCGCGACACCCGATTCGGAAAAGCCCTGTTGGGGGTTTGCGAACGAGGAGTTTGCCACTTGAGTTTTTTAAACACGGACGCCCCGACCCGTTTAGCGGAATTCAAACGCGTATGGACAAACCCTGAGAACAGAAGGGACGACGGCGCTTTGAGAAAAACCTTCGAAATGATTTTCAAACCTGACGAACAAAATAATCCGCTTAAAATCTTCCTTCTGGGAACTCGGTTTCAACTCGATGTTTGGAAAAAGCTCCTCGCGATAGAATCCGGGCGGACGCTTTCTTATTCAAAACTCGCGAAATTGGTCGGGAAGCCGAAATCTGTGCGGGCGGTGGCAAACGCCGTCGGCGCAAACGAAATTTCCTACATAGTTCCCTGTCACAGGATTATAGGGAAAACGGGAAAGCTTTGCGGATATCGATGGGGCGTCGACGTAAAAACCGCCATTCTTAAACGTGAAGGCGTAAGCTTCGAATCCGACTGACACTTCAGAGTCGAAGAGCCGGCTGCTCTTTTGTCGCGCAGTGAATCGCTCCCAGTCCCCACGCGAGATCGACGCAGTTTATTCCCACCGTTTTTCTGCCTGGAAACAGTTCCGAAAATATTCCGAGAGCCTCCCGGTCCTTCGGATCGTTATACGTGGGGACTAAAACTTTTTCGTTAGAGATATAAAAATTAGCGTAACTGGCCGGGAGTCTTTCGCCGTCGAAAAACACGGGGGATGGCATTGGAAGCGGGACGATTTCAACTTTCCGGCCGTCTTCAAGTCTGAAGTCTTTCAATATTTCCATGTTTTCGCGTAGCGCCGAGTAATTCGGATCTTTCGGGTTTCGCTCCGCGCACAAAACGATTGTTTCGGGGTCCGTAAACCTGCATATATCGTCGGTGTGGCCGTTTGTGTCGTCCCCTTCGATTCCTCTTTCGAGCCAGAGGATGTTGTTTGCGCCGAGATATTCAAAGAATATTTTTTCATAGTCGGTTTTTTCAAAAAAACGGTTTCTTTCTCTTATGCCTTTGCCGAGAAGACACTGTGCGGTGGTGATTAAAGAACCTTTTCCGTTAGTGTCGACGCTTCCGCCTTCAAGAATAATCCGCTTTCCCGCAAAAACGGGTAAAGTCGCCCGAAGCCCGAGGGACTTCGCCATGAACGAAGATACCGAGTTGTCGTTTTCCCAGTCGGGATATCTCGACCAGCCGTTAAAACCGAAATTGAGCGCCTTTAATTCCCCGCCGTCTTCCCACGAGAAAAAAGGTCCGAAGTCGCGTATCCAGGATCTGTCAGTCGCGCATTCGTAAAATTCCACGTTTCTTAGGTTCACTCCCGATTTTCTAAGAGCGGTTTTCGCGAGTTTTCCGGTTTTTTCGGAACCGACTATTATACGAACCGTTTCGGAATCCGAAAGATGCTTCGCGATTTCGCAGTAAACCCACTTGATATTCGAGAATTTCCCTGGCCAGTCGCTTGCGTTTTGCGGCCATACAAGCCACGTGGCTTCGTGAGGTTCCCATTCGGCGGGAAATCTGTAGCGAGAAATTCGAGAGTCGCTTACGTTCATTTTTCGGAAGTGTCGTCGATAAATCTTCTAAGAAGTCCAGCGTAAGCGTCAATTCTTCTGTCTCTTAGAAACGGCCAGTTTCTTCTTGTTTCCTCAAGTTTACGAAGATCGATTTCGGCAACCGCAAGCTGTTCGTCGTCACCGGAAGCTTCGCTTATGATCTCTCCCGCCGGGTCGCACGCAAACGAATTTCCCCAGAAATTCGTTCCTTCCCCGCCGCTATCGCCGGATTCCTCGAACCCCACCCTGTTTACCGCGGCCACGTAAATTCCGTTTGAAATCGCGTGAGCGCGCTGAACGGTTTTCCATGCTTCGATTTGAGTTTTTTTCAAGTGTTCTTCTTCGTCCGACCGCCACCCTATGGCGGTAGGATAAAAAATAATCTGCGCTCCCTTGAGAGAAACTATGCGGGCGGCCTCGGGGAACCACTGATCCCAGCAGATAAGGGCGGCTATTTTAGCGAAGCCGGTTTCAAAACACGGAAACCCTGCGTCTCCGGGGGTAAAGTAGAATTTTTCGAACCAGCCGGGGTCGTCGGGTATGTGCATCTTTCTGTAAACGCCTGAAATCTCTCCCGCGGGAGAGATAACGACGAGGGAATTATGATATATTCCCGGAGCTCTTTTTTCGAAAAGAGGACATATGAGGGAAACCCGTTTCCTTTTCGCCTCCGCGCAAAGCTTTTTCGTCGATGGACCGGGGATAGGTTCTGAAAGATCGAAACAGTCCGGATTTTCCGACTGGCAAAAGTATTTCGTGAGAAAAAGTTCGGGAAAGCAGACTATATCCGCTCCTAGGTCTCCGGCCCGTTCTATGCTCAGGCGGGCGTTTTTCAGGTTTTTTTCCTTTTCATCGTGAATTTTCGTCTGAACGAGAGCGATTTTAAAAATGTTCATAAAGGTACGATAACCCGAAATTAAGACGAGAAAAAGAACGCAAGTCCCGAAATTCGACAAGTAAGGTAACAGAGGGTTTCAAAGAAGATCGCGGCTTGGGAGATCTCTCCGGCTTTAAAAGATCGCCTCGCGATTTGTTTTTAACCTTCGATGCTTATCGCGAGAAACTCAGGTATATTCAAAAAAATCCCAAAGCGGCCGCACGCACCGATTTTTGTACGTAAACAATGGAGCTTAGAGTCGCCCGCCGATAAAGTGGTTGTTCTTCGTTTCCGCGATCGGTTTTGGAAAGGGTTTACGGCGGATTGGCGCCGTTTGAAGATCTCCCGCCGCTTTTTCGCGGCGGAATCCGAGCAAAATGTACGAATACGATCTTTTTTCTTTAATTCTGCTTTTCTTTACGGGAGTCTTGGCGGGAGTGGTAAATGTGATGGCGGGCGGAGGCAGCAGTATAGTTCTTCCCGCGCTTATATTCCTCGGAATCGATCCCACGGTCGCAAACGGAACTAACAGAGTCGCCATACTGTTTCAAAACTTCTTCGCGACTCTTTCTTTTCGAAAAGAGGGTCTCGCCGACGTAAAAACCGGTATTCGACTCGCGGCTTTTACGCTTCCCGGAGTTTTGGTCGGAGCGTTTGCGGCGGTCAGGGTGGAAGACGAGCTTTTCGAGAAAATCCTCGCCGTCATTCTTATTTTCGTCTGCGCGTCGTTTTTTCTTAACGTGGGTTCTTTCGGCAAGCTGCTCGCCGCGGGACAGTCGGGGGGCAAAAAACGTATCATCGTTTATCCGGTTTTCGCGCTGATAGGTTTCTACGGAGGTTTTATCCAGGTGGGAGTGGGACTTTTCATAATGGCGGCTCTTTATCATCTGCTTGGGACCTCGCTTGCGAAAGTGAATGCCCATAAAGTGCTTGTGGTTCTCCTCTACACCATCCCGGTGATTTGCGTGTTTTTTCTAAGCGGCAACATAAATTGGCTTATCGGAATTTGCCTTGCGGCGGGAAATTCGCTCGGCGGGTGGTTCGGCGCCGTCTTTTCCGTAAAAGGCGGAGAAAAATATATAAAAGCGGCGCTTGTGCTTGCCGTCGGTCTGATGGCGGTTAAGTTGCTCGGAGCGTTTTAAATTCAAACTCCCGGTTCTTTTTTAAGCTTTGCGTTTCGCAATCGGTCTTTTAAGCCGGTTTTTTTCAGAAAATCGTACAGCACGCTATATATGTTCCCCCCTTCGACAAGATCTTTGTGGGTGCCCTGTTCGGCTACCTTACCTTTGTGAATGACTATTATATTGTCCGTGTTTCGAAGCGTCGCGAGCCTGTGAGTTATTATCAGTCTTGTTTGAGAGTCGGGATTCTGCTTTATGGTGTCCTGTATTCTCTTTTCCATTTCCGCGTCCAGGTGGGAAGTTGCTTCGTCCATTATAAGCAGCTTTGATTTTTTCCCGAACGCCTTTTCGATAGAACGCGCCTGGTTCTCTCCCGAAGAAAGCGTCGCGGCCCGGGCGGGTGCGGACAAGGTTTGATCGGTTTTTTCCGTGAATATATCTTTTCCGAACAGAAACAGGTCTTGAAAAATAGCGGTTACGTTTTCTCGCAGATAGCGATTTGATAGGTTTTGAATGTCCGTGCCGTTAAAAAGAATTTGCCCTCTTTGCGGCTTATAGAACTTAAGTATCAAGTTTGCGACCGTTGTCTTTCCCGACCCCGTGATTCCCACAAGAGCCGTCGTCTCTCCCGGTTTGATTAGAAACGACACGTCTTTTAACACCCATTCTTTTTCATTATACGAAAACCACACGTTTCTAAACTCAAGCGACCCTTCGGTATCGGCCGGCGTGAGGGTGCCGTCCGTTTCGGGTTTTTGAGCCAGCACTTCGTACAGATTTTCCGATGCGGCCACGGCGGACTGAAAGACGTTATATTTTTCCGAAAGTTCCTGAATGGGTTTGAATATCATTCTCACGTAGTAAAAAAACGCCAGCAGCGCTCCGAGCGAGAAGTCTAGGTTCATCACTCCGACCGCTCCGTACCAGAGAATTATCGCCGTCGCCGCTATGCTCGCGTACTCTATCGAAGGACGGAAAATAACGTAGACCCACAGCTGACGAATATTGGCCTCGTAGTTTTCCCTGTTTATCTCCCTGAACTTCTCGAAATTCCTTTTTTCCTTTCCGTAAAGTTTTAAAAGCACTATCCCCCTGACGCTTTCCTGAACGAAGGAGTTGAGTCTGGCGATAGAGGTTCTGATTTCTCTGTACACTCTTCTGAGCTTCATTCGGAAAATGCTCACAACGAAAATCAAAAATACTGTAAGCGCCACTATTATAAGCGTGAGATGGACGTTCATTTTGAACATGATTACCAGAATCCCTATTACGATTATTATGTCCTTTACGAAATGTATGAGAACGGAGGTGTACATCTCGTTTATGGCGTTTACGTCGTTTGTCACCCGAGTGGTTATTCTCCCTACCGGGTTACGGTCGAAATATTTCTGGGGGAGGGAGAGCAGGTGGGAGAGTGTGTGGCTCCGTATGTCGTGCATTATGCGATGGCCCGAGTAGTGAAGAAGATAGGTGAAAGCGGAAGTGAAAACAAACACCCCGGTTATGCAGAGAAATATGTAGAGCGCCAGGGTTTTCAGCCTATGCGTTTGTTTTGAGCGGATGAGAGATATTTCCTTTTTTTCTAGATTTTTAAGGTTCGGGTAGGAAATAAAGGCGATTTCGCCGACTCTTTCGAATTTCGCCGCGTTTTTCGAAATTATCTCCAAAATCCTATCTCTTTGCTCTCCAGAGAAATCCGCCGGGTCGACAAGCACGTACTTCGTGTTTGAGAACTTGACTCCCGCTTGTTCCATTTCTTCTTTCCGAGCGGAGGAAAGTTTTGAAAAATCGGCCAGAAAACCTCCGTCGCGAAGACGCAAAACGGCCTGTTCATCTTTTTCCGAGAGGTTCCAAAGCTCCTTTTCCGACACCGTTTGTCCCCGCTCGGTTCTGCTCCAGGTCGGGTAGATGTGGTTATCGACCGCGATTTTAGTTAGATACGGGATCGTGATTTCCAAAGCCGCGGTTGCTAGCATGAGCAGAAACGAAAGCGCGAACAGAGTTCTGTATTTGCCGACGAATCCGAGAATCCAGCCAAGGATTTTAAGATCGTAAGTCGATACTTTCTTTTTTTTCTTCGCTTCGAAAACGCTCATTTTCCTCTTTACGCCGACTGCAGTTTTTCAAGCGCCGAGTATATTCCCCGTTTCTCCATAAGTTCTTCGTAACTTCCCGTCTCGACTATTTGACCGTCTTTCATAACCGCGATTTTCGATAGTCTGCTTACCGACGAGGTTCTGTTTGAGATTATCACCAAAGTCTTTCCGCGCATCGCTTCGAGCAAATTGTCTATAACCGCGTTTTCCGTTTGCGGGTCGAGAGACGAGAGCACGTCGTCGAGTATGAGAACGTTAGGGTCTAGAACAAGCGCTCTGGCGATTGCGAGCCGCTGTCTCTGACCTCCGGAGAGGCTGAGTCCTCGTTCTCCCACTACGGTTTCGAAACCTTCTGCGAATTCCATTATCTGTTCGTAAATTCCCGCCGTCTTGGCGGCCCACTCCACCTGCTTGCGAGTTATATTGGGATTTATGAAGGTAATGTTGTCCGTAATAGTGCCGCTGAAAACGGTTGTTTCCTGAGGTACGCACACTATTGTTTGTCGAAGATCCTTTCTCGATATCTCGTTTATATCTATCCCGTCGATCGTTATGCGACCCTCTTTCGCTTCGTGCATCTTCATAAGCGTTTTCATAAGCGTGGTTTTGCCCGAACCCGCAAGACCGGTTATTCCAAGCGTGGTGCCGGGAGGAATATGAAGATTTACGCCTCGAAGCGCCGGAGTGTCTCCGTAGGAAAAATCAAGATCCGAGAATTTTATGTCTCCCGCAAGTTCGTAGGTTCCCTTCCGTTTTCGTACCTCGTCTTTTTGCTCGATTTCGAAAATATGGTTTAGCCGGTTGATCGAGGCGTTTCCTCTTTTCAAAAGATCGACCGCCCAACCCATGGCCATCATCGGCCAGGCCAGCATTATCAGGTAAACGAGTATTGCCGAGAATTCTCCCAGGGTTATTTCCGCGTTTATCGCGTCTTTTCCTCCGACGAAAAGAAATATCGCCATGGCGACCGAAGGCATAAAGTATATAAATGGCTGAAAAGCTCCTCTGACTTTCGCAAGGCGTATGTTTCTTTCAAGATAATCCAGGCTTACTCGGTCAAAATCCCCAAGCTCGGATTTTTCCAGTCCGAATGACTTCACTACCTTGATTCCGGAAACCGACTGCCGGGCGCTTTCCGTAAGTTCGGAAAACGAGTCTTGAGTTCTTTGAAATCTTCTCTCTATCATGTTTCCGAATTTGTAGACGAAAACCGCCAGTACCGGAAAGGGTATGAACGCGTAGAGGGCAAGTTCGGGAGAGATGAACATCATGGCGGCGAAGATAAAGAAAAACAGAAAAATTCCGTCGTAAGCTACAAGCAGCCCGAGACCGCAGGAGAATTTTAAAGTCTCTATGTCGTTTACCGTGTGCGCCATCAGGTCGCCCACTTTTCTTTCCGAGAAGAAATTGAAGCTCAGTTTCTGCAAATGCTCGAAAAATTCGTTTCTAAGCGAGTTCTCTATCTTCCTCGCTCCCCCCATTATGAAATATCTCCACCCGAGTCTGAATAACGCCATAAAAAGACCGAGAGCCAATATGTAAAGGGAATATCTGGTTATAAGCTCGAAATTCGCGGCGGGAAGAGTCAGTTCGTCTATTATCCACTGAATTACTATGGGGACGGACAGCTGCGCCAGATCCACCACGGTTAAAGACGCGATACCGGTAAGAAACGAGTATCTGTACTGAAGAATTAGAGAAAGAATGCTTTTTTTTCGGATCAATTTTATTCTATATCGAAATCGAGCCGCTTTGCGGTACGGCCGTTTGGGTTTCTTTCCGCGCGCTCAGTGACTTCGGTATTCTTCAAGGTCTTCGCTTAATTCCTCCGCCGCTTCTTCGTAAAACATCGCATCTATTCGGAGAACCGGGGCGTTTCTCTTTACTTCCGGTTGGATAAAAAACAAGCTTGCGAGGTATTGCTTCGGTGTGCGAGAAACGGCATAAGACCGAAATTATACAGTGAAAACTTTAATTGGGACAATTCGCGTCGCTTTCGGATCTAAAAACTCGACCGCGCGGTAAGGGCGAAGAACAAAATCGCGATTTCTTCCGGCCGTTTTTGCCGGCACCGCAGGGCGTAAGGTATTTTTATCTCCGCTTAAGCGTAAGAGGCGCGCGCCATGGAAAATATCTCTTATTCGGTACCCGACGGGGTTGTTTCGGTTGAGAGGGTGATAAAAAGAAGCAGGTTTGTCGCAAGCGTGGCCAGGGGACGCGACAGAGAGGAGGCGGAAGAATTCATAAAAAGCGTGAGAAATCTCCACCCCGCCGCAAGTCATAACTGTTACGCGTTTTTGGCCTGTCCTCCGGGCGGCGAGCAAATTGGCTTCGGCGACGACGGGGAAGTTTCGGGAACCGCGGGACGTCCCATGCTCACGCTTCTTGAACATAGCGGAATTGGGGAGATAGTCGCCGTCGTGAGTCGCTATTTCGGAGGGGTGAAACTCGGTCCCGGAGGGCTTATGAGAGCTTACACCGGTTGTCTCAAAGCGGCTCTTGAGGAACTTCGAGTTAAAAACCAGATTCCCACAACTAAGGGATACCTGGTTTTCCCCTACGCGCATGAAAATTCAATACGTGTTCTGTTTGAGAAAACCGACGTTTCGGTAACCAAAGCGGTGCGGGAAGAGAGGGTTTTTTTCGATATTGAAGCGCCCGTTGGCGAAGTGGGCGAGCTTGAAGAAAAAATAGCGTCTCTTACCAGAGGAGAGTACGAACTGGTTTGGAAGTAACGACGGGAGGCTTGGGATTTGAAACCGGCTTCCGAAGGCTAAAGCGTATTTTTTGGTTACTTTTATTAAATCGATTGATTTTGGAGGTGTCGCAAGGTGATGAACGTTTATGAGTGCGTTGTGTCTTTGAGTTCCGTGAGGAGCTATTTGAACAGAGAAGTTTCGGATGAAATCATAATGGAAGTTATGGAATCGGGCAGAATGTCTCCAAGCGCCCGCAATAACCAGCCGTGGGAATTTGTGTTGATAAGGAAAAAAGAAATCCTCAAAGGGCTCGGAAAGTATTGTACAAGCGGCAATTTCATAACGCAGGCGGCTTTCGCCGTGGCACTTGTCACCGACCCGAGCAGCAAGTGGCATCAGATTGACGGCACCAGAGCCGCGCAGAACATGGTTCTTGCGGCGTGGAGCCACGGGCTTGGCTCCTGCTGGATAGGAGCGATGGATAAGGAAGGTTTGAAAACATATCTGAAAGTGCCGGATGAACTCGACATTCTTACCGTGCTTCCGTTCGGTTATTTCGACGAAGACAGCTTCGTCTTCGGAAAAGCGAGAAAAAGTCCCGACAAAGTTTATCATCTCGACAATTACGGAGAGCGGTTCGCCGGTTAAACTTTCCGCCGACGCTTCGTATTGCCGCGTCTATACGCAAATTATCGCTTCGGCGGGCGGAGTAACCGTTAATCGCGCCACAAGAGGTGTTGCGCCGGAATGAATTTTAAAAAACTTGGAAACACCGAAGTTTTAGTTCCCGAAATCGGTCTTGGAACATGGAACTACAAAGGCGGAACGAAACCGCTTGAAACGGGGATTGAACTTGGCGCCGCGTTTATCGATACGGCGGAAGGATATAATACAGAAAATATAGTGGGGCAGGCGATTTCTTTTTTTCGGGAAGAAGTTTTCATAGCGACCAAAGTGTCGGGGAGAAACCTCGCTTACGATAGCGTGCTTCGCTCCTGCGAGGCCAGTCTCGCGAAGCTTCGTACGGATCGTATAGACCTATACCAGATACATTGGCCCAATCCGGTCTACCCTATAGAAGAGACGATGAAAGCCCTTGAAAAGCTGGTTGATCGCGGATTGGTGACTTACGTGGGAGTCAGTAATTTTTCCGTAAACCAGATTCGCGAGGCGCAGCGCTGCTTTCCCAACTATCGGATAGTTTCAAACCAGGTGCTCTACAATCTCAATTCCAGGAAAATAGAAAAAGATATGCTTCCCTATTGCCTCGATAACGATATTACCGTTATTGCCTATACTCCGCTTGATTCCGGAAGACTTTGCCGCCGCGATATTAAAACGGTTATTTCCGAAGTGGCGGCGGAAGTCGGAAAAACGGAGGCTCAAGTCGCTCTTAACTGGTGCGTTTCTCATGATAACGTCATAGTTATTCCAAAGTCGGATTCAATCCAAAGGACGGTTGAGAACTGCGAAGCTTCCGGATGGAGACTCTCCCGCGAACAGATAGCGAGGTTGGAACAGAGATCGTAAAGCTCCGGTTCCGACGCGAATTTAATTTATGTGATATAATTAGAAAGATTTGCAATGCGTAATACGCTAAGAGGAGGGAGAGTGATGAGATTGAAAAAGATATTTTCGCTTCCGGTTTTCTTTTTTGCCTTCGTTTTTTTGTTTTCGGCCAACAATGCTTTCGCGGGAGAACTTGATACGGGAGATACCGCCTGGATACTGATTTCCACCGGTCTTGTCCTTTTCATGATGATTCCCGGGCTTGCGCTTTTCTACGGAGGGCTTGTAAGCAAAAAAAACGTTCTTTCGGTGCTCATGCAGTGCTTTTCCATTACCGCGGTCGTGACAGTGGTATGGACCGTGATCGGATACAGTCTCACTTTTGATACCGAAGGCATGGTCGCGGGGCAAAAAGGTATAAACGCGTTTGTGGGAGGTTTTTCTAAAGCCTTTCTAAACGGAGTGGGAGTCGACACTCTCTCGGGAACGATTCCGGAAATACTGTTTTTCGCTTTTCAGCTTACCTTCGCGATTATCACTCCGGGACTTATAATAGGGGCTTTCGCGGAAAGAATGAAGTTCTCGGCAATGCTTCTATTTACCGTTCTATGGGTAATACTTTGCTACTTCCCGATCGCGCATATGGTATGGGGAGGAGAGGGGTCCTATCTGGGAGATATGGGAGTGATTGATTTCGCCGGAGGAATCGTCGTACATATCACCGCGGGAACCGCGGCTCTTGTCGCGGCTTTCGTTATCGGCGCCAGAAGGGGTTATCCGCATCATCTTAATCTTCCGCATAACCTGACTCTTACCATGATAGGTACAGCGATGCTCTGGGTTGGCTGGTTCGGGTTTAACGGAGGAAGCGCGCTTGCGGCCGGAGGACAAGCCGCGATGGCGGTTGTGGTTACCCAGATATCTCCTTGCGTCGCTGCCCTTACATGGATACTGATCGAGAACGTGAGATCCGGCAAGCCAAGCGCTTTGGGTTTCGCGACTGGAGCTATCGCGGGTCTTGCGGCCATAACTCCCGCCTCGGGCACCGTGGGACCTTTTGGAGCCATAATAATAGGAATTGCGTCTTCGGTACTCGCCTATATCGCCGCGACCTACATAAAGTTCAAGTTTAACTATGACGACGCGCTCGACGTGGTTGGGGTTCACGGAGTCGGAGGACTGGTTGGAATAATTCTGGTCGCCGTGTTCGCTTCCACCTCTTACGGAGGGTCGGTTGAGAACCTGGATATATTAGGGCAGCTGGGCGTGCAGGCTTACGGAGCGATATTCGCCGTGATTTACACGGCCGTTATAAGTTACGTGATACTCAAGGTGGTGGATATGGTCGTCGGACTTCGTGTCACCGAGGATGAAGAAAGCCAGGGACTCGATATAACGGACCACGGGGAAGTCGGGTATTACGACATTTAATCCGCGTGCCGGAGTCTTTTTTCGGCGGATGATGCCCTAAGCGAGCGTATGAAGAAAAAAAAGGAGTGCGGTTGCGGGTATTCGGTCGGCAGCCCGTGGGTGGTTCCGAAACAGAGGTATTCTCTTTTCGGATGGTTTGTAATGAGTTGCGGTATTAGCTACGTACCGAAGCAGATCAATATAGAATGCGATCGTTGCGGGGAAATATTCGACGTAATTAGAGGAGACGGGGAATTTCTCGAGGAATATTCCCGCACCCACCGGTGATTACATTTTGTACTTGCCGAAATCCTCAGTCGGTATGTTCTCAAGCGCTTCGTCGGTCTTTTGTTCCTTATCGCCGAGTTTTAGGCTGAGCGCGGATTTTATCACCTTTTCCGAAACCATGATTCGGCATTCGGTTCTGAGCGCTATGGCTATGGCGTCGCTCGGACGCGAGTCCACCACAAGTTCCTCTTCGCCTTTTTTCATGTGCAAAGACGCGTAGAACGTGTTTTCTTTAAGATCGGTGATTTCTATTTTGGACACCTCGTATCCGGTCGCGCGAATCACGTTTTTAAGAAGATCGTGGGTAAGAGGCCTCGGTTTCGGAGCTTTCTTAATCTCCGTAGCTATCGCGTTTGCCTCTTCGAATCCCACCCAAAGCGGAAGGCTTTTGTCTCCGTCCACTTCGTTTAGAATAACTACGGGCATATCGGTAAATGGGTCGGCGACTATACAGGAAACTTTCATTTCAAGCAACATTTTTTCTCCCCTTTTAATTCAGTTCGTATATTGTCCTCTAAGCGAATTTGCCAATCCTTCGGTTATTTTCACGTTAACCATTTTTCCTATAAGTTCAACTCCTCCGGGAAAATTGACTATTCTGTTGTGGTCGGTTCTTCCCGTAAGCCAGGAGGAGTCGTTTCTGCTGGAATTCTCAACCAGCACTCGTTCAAGCTCACCTACTCTTTTGGTGTTTTTCGAAAGAGTAATCTCTTTTTGATATTCCTGTAGCCGCGCGAGTCTTTGGCTTGCCGTGGAGTCTTCTATTTTTTGGTTCGATTTCCAAAGACTTTCCCCGGCGGTTCCGGGGCGCGGAGAAAACTTAAATGAGAATGAACTTTCGAACTTCACTTCCTCCATAAGACTCATCGTCTGCTCAAAATCACTTTCCGTCTCTCCCGGAAATCCGACGATTATATCAGAAGATATCGCTATGTCGGGCATGGCGTCTTTCAGTCTGTTTACCGAGTCTATGTACCAAGCTCTCGTGTAAGTTCTATTCATAAGCTTAAGCACTTTATCTGAACCCGACTGCACGGGCAGGTGAATATGCCGGCATACTTTGGGTACCTCGGCCATGGCTTCCACCATTTTTTTCGTTATGTCTCTAGGGTATGAGGTGGTGAATCTTATTCTCTCAAGACCTTCTGTCTCCCCTATCGCTCGAAGCAGGTCCCCAAACTTGAAACGCCCGAGCTTCCATGAATTCACCGTCTGTCCTATAAGCGTTATTTCCTTAACGCCCTTTTCGAGCAGATAGCGTACTTCCGCGATTATATCCTCAATCGGTCTGTTGACCTCCGGACCTCTTACGGTCGGCACTATGCAGTAAGCGCATTTTTTATTGCATCCCTGCTGCACGGACACAAACGCCGTGGGTTTTCCCTGCTCGTGGTAGGGCAGAATTTCAAAAGGCTCTTCAACGTCGAAGGAAGTTTCCACCGGCCTTGCCTGTTTCTCTCTTATGCTCTCTATTAACTTCGGTAATTTGGGAATCGTGCGGGGCCCGAGAACGAAATCCAAATGCGGTATTTTGCGGATAAGCTCGTCTCCGTAAAGCTGCGCGACGCATCCGGATATCCCGATTATAAGTTCGGGGTTTTTAGCCTTGAGGTGTTTGAATCTCCCAAGGCTGCTTAGCGCTTTCTGATCGGCTTTCTCCCTGATGGAGCAGGTGTTCACTATTACTATATCGGCGTCTTTGGGATTTTCCGTAACGTTTGCGCAAAGGGCGTTTTTTATTCTGTCCGAGTCATACTCGTTCATCTGACACCCGTACGTTTCAAGGTAGAGATTGTCGGTTCTCATGGCTACGGGAAAATCTAACGCATGGAAATATAAGTATCAAGAAAAAAGCAGTCGCTTGCGTTTCGGTTGGCGGCGGTTTAGAGAATAGTCGAAGCGGCGCTTGCCAGGATACGATCTGAGTTTACACAAACGCGTTTGGCGAAGACGCCATCCCTCACGCGGCTCTGTTTGATATGTTCCTCGTAATACATTAAAATATATTTTTAAACAGCGTTTCGCGATAAAGCTTTTCGGGATTTTATTATATGAGAAGATAAGTTTCTAGCGTATGGTTTCCTGGAGGGAATGAAAATGGCAAACGGTCAGTCGGCATCACGGTCATCGGGTGGAAAAGGCGTCTTCGGTTGGACAGGCGACATCAATTCCGATCAATGGAAATCTTTTATCGCCGCTTTTTTGGGCTGGTCTCTTGACGCGATGGATCTTCTGCTTTTCGCTTTCGCGGTGGGAAGCATTGCGGAAGTTTTCAATCTTTCCCCGGAAGCCGTGGGAGCGCTTTTTTCCGTAACGCTTTTCGCCTCCGCTTTCGGCGGAGCTCTATTCGGCGTAATTTCCGATTACGTGGGAAGAGTGAGGGCCCTTACCTACACTATTCTGCTTTATTCTTTCTTTACGGGACTTAGCGCGTTTTCTCCGAACGTTATATTTCTTCTCGTGTGCAGAGTGTTTCTCGGTCTCGGAATGGGAGGCGAGTGGGCTTCGGGAGAAGTGCTTGTCGCCGAAGCGTGGCCGAAGCAGCACCGTGGAAAAGTTATCGGAATGGTGCAAAGCGGCTGGGCGGTCGGTTACATACTTGCCGCTTTGCTTGCGACCCTGATACTTCCCAATTTCGATGTGGACCTCGGGTGGAGAATACTTTTTCTTATCGGAATAACTCCCGCGTTTTTGGTCTTCTACATACGGCGTAATCTGTCCGAACCGGAGATATGGCGAAAGACCTCCAAAATGAGGAAAGAGAAAAAACTTGAAAAAGAAGGTCAGCAGTTCACCCTGCTTCAGATATTCAAAGGCGATCTTTTGCGTTACACCATGCTGTCCACTCTTCTTACCAGTTTATGCATGATCGCGTACTGGGGTCTTATGTTCTGGGTACCTCAATTTCTCGCAAGACCGCTTGAAGAGGGTGGAGTAGGGCTCGGTATCAAAGGATATATATGGATAGTGCCGCTTAATATCGGAGCTTTTCTCGGATGCATGACTTTCGGCTGGATAAGCGACAGGCTGGGGAGACGTCCGGTTTTCGTCACCTATCTGCTGACCATGGCTGTATTGACCTATTTCTTCGGAAAATCCACAACTCTAAGCCAGGTTCTCATTCTGGGACCACTTGTGGGCTTTTTCGGGACGGGATTTTATTCCGGATTCGGAGCTATATTCTCCGAAATATTCCCCACCAGGGCTAGAGGAACCGCGCAAGGCTTCTGCTACAACGTGGGAAGAGGAGTGTCGGCTATCGCGCCTCCCCTTGTGGGATATATCGCGGGAATGAAGGGTTACGGATCGGCTCTTGTCACCGTTTCTATCTTCGCCGTCGCCGCGGCGTTTGTGGTTCTTACGCTTCCCGAGACAAGAGGCAAGGAGCTTGAAATATAGCCGCCGCTTTTGGGGTTTTCGCCTCCGATGCGCGAAAAGATTCTCGAGCTTTTAAAAACTTTCCCCGAAACTTCGGGCGTCTACATAATGAAAGGCGCCGACGGGCTGCCCGTCTACATAGGTAAGGCCAAAAACCTGCGCTCGCGCGCCACATCCTACTTTCACCGCGGAGGGGACAGGGGACAAATTCCCTACCTGGTAAAGGAAATCGACTCGATCGATTATGTGGTTACCGAAACCGAGAGCGAAGCGCTCTTTGTGGAAAACTCTCTTATAAAGCGTCACAAGCCGAAGTACAACATACGGCTAAAAGACGATAAGACGTTTTCATTCCTTCGTCTTTCCGTTAAAGATAAGTTCCCGAGACTTTCGCGCACAAGAAGAATACGGCAAGACGACGCGCTTTATTTCGGACCGTTTGCCTCGGGAAAGTTTCTCAAAAGCACGATAAACCTTGTCCACAGACTTTTTCCTTTAAGAGACTGCACGTCCGCCAAGTTTGAAAGACACAGAACTCGTCCCTGTCTGAACTATTTCACTAAATTGTGCTCGGGTCCGTGCGCCGGAAAAATTTCCGAACAAGAGTACGCAGAGACGGTAAACCGTTCAATCTCGTTTCTTCGCGGGGAGAAAAGGAAGCTTATAAGAGCGATGGAGGAGATGATGAAAAAAGCGGCGGCGGAAGAGATGTACGAAAACGCCGCTTATTGCCGAGATCAGCTTGAGATTCTCAGAGAAAACGTCGAGATTGAAAAAGTTACTTCTTCAAGATTCGAAGATATCGATATCGTGGGCTTTTATCGGGACTCGGAGCATTACGAATTTACCGTCCTGCTGTCAAGAAGCGGTTCCGTGGTCGATAAACTTGATTTTTCCGTAAAGAGTTTTCAAGAAGATGAGTCGGAGACTTTGAGAGAATTTCTCGGCAGATTTTATTTTTCCGATCGCCACATTCCCAAAAGAATTCTGCTTCCTCTTCCCGTAAGGGACCGGGATGCTTACTCTCAGTGGCTTACGGAAAAAAGAGGAAAGCGGGTTTATGTGGACAGTCCCTCAAGAGGAGTTAAAAGCGAACTTGTTAAACTGGCCGCGAAAAACGCGCGGGAAAGTTTTTCGAGAAAAGCAGAAGAAAAGCAAAGAGAAGACAAGCTGTTAAAAAACATCGGAAAATCAATTGGGATAAGACTCGTTCCTTATACGATAGAATGTTTCGATATATCCAACATACAAGGAACCAAGACGGTGGCGTCGCTTGTGAGGTTTAGAAACGCGAAGCCCGAAAGAGACAGATACAGAAGGTACAAAATCACCTCGGTCTCGGGTCAGAACGACTTCCGGGCGATGTACGAAGTAATCTACAGAAGGGCCCTTAGAGCAAAACAAGACAATTGGGATCTTCCCGATCTTATGCTGATAGACGGAGGCAAGGGGCAGCTAAACGCCGCTTACGAAGCGCTTAGGGACTGTGGAGTGCAACGGGAAGTCGAGCTAGTGTCGATAGCCAAGACGGAAGGAAGATCCGGAATCGATAGGATTTACGTTCACGGAAAAAGCGAACCGCTTGTGCTTTCCGGCAACAAAAAAGGTATTTACTTCCTTATGAGAGTTAGAGACGAAGCGCACCGCTTCGCGGTTACGTATCACAGAGAACTGCGAAAGACCAATACCTTAGCTTCTCAGATGGACGATATAAAAGGCATAGGAAAAAAGAGAAAACTGCTTCTTCTCGATCATTTCGGAAGCGTGGAGAAAATAAAAGGAGCTACCTTAGAGCAGCTCGCTTCGGTAAAGGGAATGACTAAAGACGCTGCGCGAAACGTAAAGGAATATCTTCGCTAGGCGGATAATTCAAGATTGTGTGGAATGTTCAGCCGTTTGAGTAGAGCTTTTTCGTTTTCTTTCCCGAGGTAGAGATTTTACCGCAAAGCGAAGGTCTTAATACAGAACGCCGGTTCGGTTATTTATGCGAAATAACCGAACCGGCGTTTTTAACTGTCTTCTACTTCTTCTGCTTAATTAACAGTGATAGTGGCTTCAAAAGCACTCTCGGTCAACCCCGAAGCTCTGGCGTCAACCCTAACGGTCTGACCTCCCACCCGCACTATGGAGGAGTTGCTTACATGCTCAACCGTAGCCGTCGTCCCCGAGGGAAATCCTTCAAACTTAAGCTTATACTCCGCCGCATATTCGGACTTTATAGTGTCGTCGCCTTCTCCGGCCTTAACGATAAACGTAACGTCACTACCCGCCAAAATAGTTATGTTATCGTCCCCGGGACCTCCGTTTACCGTTGTCGCCGCACCGCTTGGTCCGGCGACACTCAAAAGGTCGTTGTATTTGCTGCCGATAAAATTCTCAAAATTGCCGCCTGCTACGCTAATCGCAGCGTCGGTCGCGTCTCCGTCCGCAAGTTCGTATCTCTCAAAGCTTGCGGTGTCAATGCCGGCACCTCCGTCTGGGGGCAGAGAGAGAAGATCGGAAGTATCAAGGTAAATAATGTCGTCTCCGGCTCCACCATCTATGTCGTCGTTTCCGGCTCCGCCATCTATCGTGTCAGCTCCGGCTCCCCCGTTTATCCCGTCAACTCCGGCTCCGCCGTTTAACGTATCGTCGCCTTCATTACCATTTAACGCATCGTCTCCGGCATTACCATTTAATGTATCGTTTCCGGCGTCTCCGTTTATCGTGTCGTGACCTTCTCCGCCGTTTAACGTATCATCACCCTCTCCTCCGTTTATCGTGTCAGCTCCGGCGTCTCCGTTTACCGTGTCGTCGCCAGTTCCCCCTGTTAGAGGATCGTCATCGCCCTCTCCTCCGTTTATCGTGTCGTCCCCGTCTCCTCCCACGATATTGTCGTTTCCTTTGTCCCCGCTTAGCGTGTTGGCAGAGTCGTCTCCGGTTATCGTATCGGCTCCCTCGGAACCCTCGACGTTCTCTATGCTTGTGTAGCCCGGACCTGCAAGATTCACAGTCTCGGGGCCCGCGGTACCTTTATAACTTATAGTGTCGTTCCCATCTCCTCCGTCTAGAGTGTTGGTCCCGGCTCCACCGTCTAGAGTGTCGTCTCCGGCTCCGCCGTTTAGCGCGTCGTCTCCGGCTCCGCCCATAAGCAGATCATCGCCCCCGCCTCCGTTTAACGTGTCCGCTCCGCCAAGTCCTTCTAGCGTGTTGTCAGCGTCGTCGCCCGTAATGGTGTCGGCTTCGTTTGAACCCTTCACGTTCTCTATACTTATAAAAGTGTCTCTTCCGAAACTGCCGTCACTTTGCTCCTCGCTACCCGTTAAATCTATCCGCAGCCCCGCTCCCGCAACCGTGGTTAAAGGAAATATCACCGTGTCGTTTCCCTCTCCTCCGTCTAGAGTGTCGTCTCCAGGCCCTCCGGTAAGCGTATCGTCTCCCGTTCCACCTCTTAACGTGTCGTCTCCCGCTTCTCCAGTAAGCGCGTCGTCTCCCTCATCTCCCTTTAACGTATCGTCTCCCTCTCCTCCGTTTATAGTGTCGTCACCCGCTCCGCCGGAAACAAAGTCATCGCCCAAACTCGCGTTAATCACGTTGTCTCTATCGTCTCCGCATATAACATCGTCGGCGTCTCCGCCGTTATAGTCTTTGCTTGCTCTGTCCGCAAGCTCAACTTCGCAATCCGGATCAACCGGTTCTGACCCGTCACCGCCACCGTCACCCGACCCACGTCCCTGCGGTCCTTGTGGCCCTGGCAGTCCCTTCGGTCCCGCGGGTCCCACATCTCCCGTACTGCAACCGGAAAGACCGATTACTCCTACTCCTATAATAAGAACTAATAAAAGTTTAACGAATTTCATCCTAATAATCCTCCAAGGCAACTCTGTATGTTGAATGTAAGTTTAAATAGCTTATAATATTGCGATTCTAACATTTTCGAGGGGAAGCGGTCAAGTGAGAATTTAATAGACTTTGTGGAATGTCTAAGCTTTCTCGGGATTTTCTTAAAAATATTTTTTTTCGGCTAGCTAATCTCCAAAACAAAATTCAAGTATGGCTTTTCCGCCGTGAAGCTTGTTCTCCGCCTGAGTGAAGGCTACGCACCTGGGGTCGTCCATTATCTCTCCGGTTATTTCTTCTCCTCTGTGCGCCGGAAGGCAATGCATTATGACGGGGTCTTTGCGGCAGTATGAGATAAGTTCTTCGTTTACCTGAAACGGTTTAAAAAGATCGGTTTTTTTTGTGTCTTCTCCCATGCTTACCCATACATCGGTATAGATTACGTCTGCGTTCTCTACCGCCTCTTTCGGATCGTGGTTAATTTCGATTCTGGAATTTTGAAAAGACCTGGCTTCGGAAAGAATTTTCTTATCCGGTTCGCATCCCCGGGGTACCGAGACCGATATGGAGAAACCCATTATCGCGGAAGCCGCGATGAAAGAATTCGCTATATTGTTGCCGTCGCCGAGGAAGGCCAATTTGAAATTCTCGAGGTCCAATCCTTGTTCCGAAATCGAAAACAGATCGCAGATTATCTGCGTTGGATGTTCAAGATCGCTAAGGGCGTTTATCACGGGTACGGCGGAATTGTCGGCGAGTTCCGATATTTTTTCCTGTCCGTAGGTTCTTACGATCATTCCGTCAAGATAGGATGAGATAACCTTCGCGGTATCGGCTACGGTTTCTCCCCGCCCGAGCTGCGTGTCTCCCGAATTTATGTAAACGGGATTGGCTCCCAGATCGAAAAGACCGCATTCGAAGGAAAGTCTCGTTCTGGTTGAATGTTTTTCAAACAGAAGTCCGACCGAAAGACCTTGAAGACTCTTGGGGTTTTCGCCTCGCTTTTTTTGTTCTTTGAGTTCACCGGCGCTACGGATCATTCCCTTAATATCGTCTTTATCAAGATCGTAAACTGCAAGAAGATTTCTACCCATTTGAAATGGACTCCTCGATGGATTTCGTTATTATGGCGACGGCTGAATCAATTTCCCGCTCACTCGTATTAAGCGGAGGAAGAATTCGAAATACGCGCTTTACGGTAAGGATAACCAGAAGTCCGTTTTTGACTAAAAGCCGAAAGCATTTCGCCGCGAAATCGTCTTCCCGAAACTCCAGTCCGATTATAAGTCCCTTCCCCCTTACTTCCTTTACGTAACGAGGATATTTTTCCCGAATAGTTTCCAGTTTTTCGAAGAAGTAATTCCCAAGTTCGGTCGCGTTTTCGAAGAGGTTTTCCCCGATTATCGTTTCAAGCGTCGCTTGGGCCGCCGCCGCGGCCAAAGGGTTTCCTCCGAAGGTGCTTCCGTGAGTTCCCGGGCTAAAATGCTTCGCGACATCTTCGGTAGCCAGCACCGCGCCGCATGGAACGCCTCCTCCGAGAGCTTTGGCGATGACCGCCACGTCGGGTTTTATTCCTTCATGTTCGTGCGCGAACAGTTTGCCGGTTCTTCCCATGCCGACCTGTATTTCATCGAGAATAAGAAGCATTTCCCGCTCCGCGCAAATATTCTTCACAAGCTTCAAGTATCCGTCGGGGGGGACGACGACTCCGTTTTCTCCCTGAATGGGTTCGAGAATAACCGCGCAGGCGTTTTCTTTCTTTGCCAGACGCTCGATCGCCCGGGGATCTCCGTACGGAGCGAAGTGAAATCCCTCAAGCAGCGGAGCGAAGCCGTCTTTGTATGTTTGCGTTCCCGTGGCGCTAAGTGCCCCGAAAGTCCTTCCGTGAAACGCCCCCTCGGTTGAAATTATTTCATGTCTTCCGCCAGTTTGCCCACCCCATCTTCTGGCAAGTTTTATCGCCCCTTCCACCGCTTCTGTTCCGCTGTTACAGAAAAAAACCCTGTCTGCAAACGAATTCGAAACAAGTAATTTCGCCAAGGCGGATTGATTTTTTATGTTGAAAAGATTAGACGTGTGAATCAGAGTTTTCGTTTGGGATACTATGGCTTCCGTGATTTTCTCATGGCAGTGCCCCAAGTTGTTAACGGCTATCCCCGTTGTGTAATCGAGATACTTTTTCCCCGCGGTATCCCATACCCATGAGCCGCTTCCCCTTTGCATAGTCAGGGGCAGACGGCTATAGGTGCCCATCAGATATTCACTGTCGCCGGAGCTTTCCGTTTCTTGAGACATTAAAGCGTTATCTCGGTTCCTATTCCCGAATCGGTCAGAAGTTCGAGTATGAGAGCCCTTTTTATCGTTCCGTTGATTATATGCACCTTTTCCACTCCCTCTTCCAGGGCCTCAATCGCGCACATAACTTTCGGTATCATCCCTCTGTTTATCGTTTTGTTGGAAATGAGTTCTTTTATGCGGTCCTTCGTGACGGAGGATATCAGTTTTCCTTTTTCATCAAAAATGCCGTCCACGTTCGTTAGAAGCACAAGCTTCGTCGCGCGAAGCGCTCCCGCTATCTTTCCCGCAACGTGATCCGCGTTTATGTTGTAAGTTGCCCCATCCTCTCCCGCTCCTATCGGAGCTATCACCGGGATGAATCCCTTATCCTCAAGCACCTTGATTATCTCCGGATTTACCTTGCGCACTTCACCTACATATCCCAGGTCCGAGTTTTCGGGAATTTCTATTTGGTGCTTCGCGGCAAATTCGCAAATATCGAGTTTGGAAGCGGTTATCATTTTCCCCTCCTTTCCCGAAAGACCGACGGTGCTCGTGCCATGCTCGTTTATAAGCGAAACTATCCGCTGGTTTATCTTTCCGACGAGCACCATTTCCGCAATTTCCATTACCTTCTCGTCGGTAACTCGAAGGCCCGCGATAAAATCCGATTCTATTCCCAATCTGTCGAGGTGCTCCTGAATTTGCGGACCCCCTCCGTGCACGACCACCGGTTTTATTCCGACGTATTTGAGCAGAATGAGATCACGCGCGAAATTCGAAAGATCTTCTCCTCCCACGCTTCCTCCATATTTAACCACGACGGTTTTGCCGTGAAAGGCCTGTATGTAAGGAAGAGATTCAACCAGCGTTTCCGCCTTGCATGCCAGATTCTTCATTAAAAACTCCTTATTCTCAAAACCCCCAATTATATAGCAATTGTGATTCCTATTGCAATATCCGGAACCGGCGATACTTTTGAGTTCGGGTTTATGGGATTTTAAATATCCGTTTTTCTATGGTTAGAAAAATTCAAAGGTCTTTTTTCTCCGCTTTCCTTACGTCGACTTTGAATTCCAGTTTAGGTCGCGCTCCGTCGCCGTAAAAAGTTCCCTCCACGGGAGCGATAAGCTTATGATTCGCTCCGGCGGCAACCGCAACGTGGCAGTCCGATACCGCAAGACCGGAAGACGGGTCGTATCCTCTCCATCCGGCGCCCGGCAGGTAAACTTCGGCCCAGGCGTGAAGTTCGTCTTGACTTTCTTTTTTCTCGTTAAAGGCGTAGCCGCTTACGTACCTGCAGGCAAGCCCCGCGGATCTGCACACGCTAACGAACAGTTCCACCAGATCTCTGCAGGAACCTTTTTTTTCGCTAAGCGTTTTCGCCGCGGGCCAGGGGTCGCCGTCTTCTCTGATTACGTGCGGGAAGAAACGGCGTATGTGTCCGCAGAGAGTGAGGAGAAAGTCCAAGGTCTTTCCTTGCGTTTCCTCCAATATGGATTCTCGAAGAGCGGAAACCGCCCGGGCGGTTTCTTCGCTTACGGATGCGTAGGGGAGCAGGGAATCGGTTTGTTCTCCGGGGTATCGCATCGGAAGATTGAGAAATCTGTGGTCTGAAATTATAAAGTCGAAGGGATTGGTTTTAAGCGTTTCCACCAAACATTTCGTATGTATAGTCAGACGTTCCGATTCTCCGGCAAACCAAAGGGTTAGCGAAGTATTGCCGTCAAGGTCGGAATTTACGCTTCGCCCGACTTCCGCGGGTTCGGTTTCCAGGGAGAAGGCTAGGATTTTCTGCGCGCAGTCGTTTTTCGGGTGAAGCCTTACGGTGTGCGGGGCCAGCACGATTTTTTTTCCGTAAGTGTAGGTTGTGCTGTGATCTATGCTAAGAAGCACTTTTGAGTTTTCCGTCGAGAACTTTCTTAACCCATTGCGCGGGCATTTCCTCGGCCGAACGACGAAGACTGTCCTGCCACCACTCGGATATGTCGGCAAGTTCGTTCTCGTTGAATCTGTACTGCTCGATGCAGAATGAATTGGTTCTGTATACGATTATGTCTATCGGAAAATCCACGTCTATGGCGTTTATGCGGCTTGAATCGAAGGCCAGGTAAGCTATTTTGAGCGCGGTGTCCAGGCTGGTGTCGTAAGTGAGAGTCCTTTTTATTATCGGTTTTCCGTATTTCGACTCTCCTATTATCACGTAAGGAGAGGTCGTCCCCACGTTGATCCAGCTGCCTTGCGGATAAACCAGGAAAATTTGCGGCTCCGGATCGTTTTCGAATTGTCCGCCTATTATGGAGTAAATATTAAAGTCGATACCGGAATCCGAAATAGCCTTTCCATCCTCTTTTTTTACTCTGCGAATCTGTCTTGAGAACAGATTTACCGCCTTGTAAAGCCGGTCGAGATTCTCTCCGGATTCCTCAAGCGCTTCGTCAAGATAAGTGATGGTTTTGTCTCTTGCGGAGCGAAGCCCGGAAGTCATAAGGAAAAACGAATTCTCCCCAGCCTTGTGAGACGTAACTTTTTTCGCTCTTATGGCTTCGTTACCCGTTATTATCAGGTTGTCCGCAAGCCCTATAATCCCCTCTTTCAGTCTCATTCCGACGCAGAAAGTCATTTTTTCTCACTATTTCAAATATCGTCAAACAGCGGGTCGCGCTTGCTTTTTACCTCATAGCTGAAGTAGTCGCCGTAGATCTGGCTTCCCACCTCGTTTACTCGCGCCTGGAAATGACTAAGATATTCGTGCATGCCGTTTTCTATTATTTCGTCCACGCTTACGAACCGTAAGTCGGAAAGAACTTTACCCATTTGTTTTTCGGTTTCGTTGTTGTAGGTGCCCGAAGGGCTGTTGGATATGCAGTGAAGCGATTCATCCGCCCTTTGGATGCAGTAAATTATCGAACGGGGAAATTGATTGTCAAGAATAAGGAAATCGAGCACTTTATCGATGGATATCTGCTGATGCTTGGCTTTGTAAGCCTCAAGCGCGCTTGCGGATTTTAAAAGCGCGATCCACTGCATGTTGTCTATGGAAGAGCCGACCAGCTCTACTTTCGGAAGCAGCGTGTAGTACTTAACGTCGAGAATTCTCGAGGTGTTGTCGGCGCGTTCCATCTGTTTGCCCAGTTCGGAAAAATGCCATCCTTCACCGTGCGAGACGCTTACGTAAGCGGATCCGTGAAACAATAGGCTCTGCACTTTAGCCACTTCGCAGAACTTGCCCGGATTGTCGATAAGTTTCTCCTGCGCGCTATTGTCATTTAGTTTGTGGTAGAAGCGATTTATCAGAAGCCACATCTCAGAAGAGATTATCTCTCTTACGGAACTTGCGTTCTCGCGAGCGTGGTTAACGCAGGAGATAATAGAATTCGGGTTGTTGTGGTCGAGAACCATAAAGTTTATTACGTTTTCTCTGGTGGTTTTGCTGTGGATGCTTTTAAAAAGATCCATGTCTCCCGTAACGCGCACTATCGGGTCCCACTCCTGCTCGGCGGAATAATGCGCGTCTATAGCCAGGCTCAGATTCACGCTTATCAGCCTGGCGGCATTTCCCGCCCGCTCGGCGTATCGGCTCATCCAGTATATTGATTCCGCGACTCGGCTTAAGATTTTTTCTCTCCTTGACTCGTTATTCTTTTTCTGAAGGAGCGAGAACCCAAGTGTCTTTGCTTCCTCCGCCCTGGGATGAATTCACTATCATCGATCCTTTGCGCAAGGCCACTCTGGTCAGTCCTCCGGGCAGAACGAATATATCTTCTCCGTTCAAAATAAAAGGTCTTAGATCCACGTGCCTTCCCTCGAAGTGGTCGTCGACTATCACCGGAGCCCGGGAAAGCGACATGGTTTCCTGCGCTATGTAGTTTCTCGGGTTGGCGTTTATGTCTTTTTTCGCCTGCTCGAGTTCTTTTTTGGTAGCTTTCGGTCCGAACACTATTCCGTATCCTCCCGATTCGTTTGCCGGCTTAACGACGAGTTTCTTTATGTTGTCGAGCACGTATTTTCTCGCCTCGTCCTCTTCGCATATATACGTCGGCACGTTTGAGAGTATGGGATCTTCTCTCAGGTAATACTTTATTATCTTGTCTACGTACGCGTATATTATCTTATCGTCCGCCACTCCTCCGCCCGGGGCGTTGGCTATCGCCACATGGCCGGCTTTATAGGCCGAGAAAAGCCCTGGAACTCCCAACGCGGAATCCTGACGAAACACCAGCGGGTCGAGAAAGTTATCGTCAATTCTTCTGTATATTACGTCGACTTTTTCAAGCCCCTTCGTGGTTTTCAGATGAACGAAATCGTCCACTACCACAAGATCGCGACCCTCGACAAGCTCTATTCCCATTTCCTTTGCCAGAAACGAGTGCTCAAAGTACGCGGAGTTATAAATCCCCGGCGTGAGAAGCACGACTTTGGGATCCACCGTCACGCCCGAGACAAGATACTGAAGCGTATTGAGCAGATGAATTCCGTAATCGCTTATGGGCATTATTTCGACGGAATCGAAAACCCTCGGGAACGTGCGTTTTAAAAGTTCGCGATTCTCAAGCACGTACGAGACTCCGGAAGGGGATCGCAGGTTATCTTCAAGCACGTAGAAATTTCCGTCGGAGTGTCTTATGATGTCCGTTCCGGTTATGTGGCACCAGATTTTTTTCGGAGGAGAAAATCCGACGCATTCAAGGCGGAATTCCCTGCTTGATAAAATAAGTTCTTTGGGAACCACCTTGTCTCTTAATATCTTGCGGTCGTTGTAGATATCGTCTATGAATAGATTTAAAGCGTGAATTCTCTGCTTAAGACCTCTTTCGATAAGTTGCCAATCATCGGAAGAGACGATTCTCGGTATTATGTCGAAGGGAAAAATGTTTTCTTCGGAGGTTTTCTTTCTCTCCGAATAAAGAGTGAAAGTGACTCCCATTTCAAAAAGATTCATTTCGGCCGCTTTCTGTCTCTCCAAAAGCGCTCCGTCCGAAAGACTCTCTATCCTGTCGGTGAGAAACTTGGTCCACTCGTAAGGGGTGGAATTATCTTTGAAAACTTCGTCGTAAAAACCACCGGTATCGTAGTTTTTAAAGTTCATTTAGTCCCCCTTAAGTATCCTAATAATCTACCTGAAACCCGCTGATCCGACAAAATCTCCCCTTCATCCTGTAGCGAGAGACAACAAGAAGAGAAGGTAATGTTCTCGCTGACAGGGGTGGTTTTGTCGACTTTTTCTCCGCGAAACGACGAGTCACTATCTTTCATAATTGTTAAGAGCAATTTTACATCATCGGACTGTTGCAACGCCAGTATATATGTAATTTATGTTTAACATTTATACGTCAACTTACCGAAGTTTTCGCTATTGAGCTAATGTGCTGGAACAGTGAGCCGTATAACGGCGCTTAGGTTTCGGGTTTTTCGGAAAACAGGGAGAAGAAGGTCTTCTGTAGGAATCTTTTACTGGATATTTTTAATGAGCAGAGGGCAATCATCGCCTTGCCGTTTATAATAGCAATGCGCCGCCAAGTCTTTCGATACCAGCGCAACGCACTTTATCGTTCCTACAGTGGTTTCCATTCCCTAATCTTCTGGGAATCTTTAGATTCCAATAATACCACTCGCTCTTTTTTAATATTCTTTCTGAATTGCTCCGGGACTTCGTCCCAGACAAACAAATCGACCCGAAAAGGCAAGTCACTTTCTTCTAATGCCTCTTTGAGATTGGCTACCTGTAACGCTTGTTCAGATGTGGTAAAGACAACCATGTCCAGATCAGAATTAGGCCTGGAGGTGAGTTTTACTCGCGAACCGTAGGCCCAAGCTTGAGTGTTGGGCAGGTGTCTTTGTAGCAGCGACAGAAGAGTTTTTCGCTGTTTGGCGGTCATATTTATGTTTTCCACTGTTCGGTCCATTATTCCCAGCTTGTCCCGCTCAAAGTTTTGTACAGACCGATGGCGTCTTTGATAAATTCACCCATTAACGCGAGTGCGTCTTTTGCTTTTTCGCCGCTGTAATCGTGTGAAGTTTTAACGCGGGCATCGGAGTATATAAGCCATCTTTCAATGGTTCCAAACAGCAGATTGTTCTCATTAGCGAGTCGCAATATGGGATTAGGGCTGTTCGGCAACATAGGCAGATCGGTTTCCTCCTCCAGATAACGCTTTAAGACTTTCCAAAGACAGTCCCAGCAGACCTCAAACCGCTGAATAACCGATTCAGCGATCGCTTCTTGCGTCAGCGCTGGAAGGTCTTCGTCGAGGGTACGGTAATTTTCGAATTGATCTGTCAGGTTTTTAAGGGCTTTTTGGAACTTGTCGTATTCAATCATGCGTTACCTCCAAACTGTCGGAAGTAAATTAAATTGACCGGTTTTTTGTTTTTAATTTTTTCTTTCTTTGAAGTTCGTTTCAATCCTATCAATCGGTGAGCCGTCTTACCGCTTAAAGTATGTACCTGCTCAAATCCTTGTCTTTCACTATTTCCGCTACTTTTTCCTCAACATATTTTTCGTCTATCGTGATATTTTTTTCTTTCATGTCGGGAGCGCCGAAAGAAATTTCGTCAAGCAGTTTTTCAAGCATCGTATGAAGCCTCCGAGCTCCTATGTTTTCCGTGGAGTTGTTCACTTCAGCCGCCGTCTCCGCTATTTTTGATATCGCTTCCTCGGTGAACACGAGATTTATATCCTCGGTTTTCATTAGCTCTATGTACTGTTTTATGAGCGCGTTTTGCGGTTCGGTCAGAATGCGTATGAAATCATCTTTGGTTAGCGCGTCGAGTTCCACTCTTATCGGAAAACGTCCCTGAAGTTCCGGTATCAGGTCCGAAGGTTTCGAAACGTGAAAAGCTCCCGCTCCGATAAAAAGTATATGGTCGGTTCTCACCATTCCGTGCTTTGTGGTTACGCTGCTCCCTTCGATTATCGGAAGAAGGTCTCTTTGCACCCCCTCTCTTGAAACGTCGGGTCCGGAAACGGAATTTTTCCCCGCCACTTTGTCTATTTCGTCTATGAAGATTATCCCGGTGTTCTCCGTCCTCTCCAAAGCCAGTTGAGTGACTTTGTCCATGTCGATTAATTTTCGGGATTCCTCTTCGGTTAGGATTTCCATTGCTTCGGGAACTTTTACTTTCTTTCTTTTAGATTTTTTTGGCAGAAGACTTCCGATCATTTCCGATATTCCGGGGTCCATCTCCTCGATTCCCGACTGACTGAACACCTGAATCGGGAGGTTTTTGGCCGTCATCTCTATCTCCACTTCTCTTTTATCCAATTTACCGTCCCAGAGAAGTTTTCTGAGCTTTTTTCTCGTCTCGCTTTTGCTCTCGCTTTGCTCCGCCTCGGTTTCGCTTCCCGTCGGCAGAAGCAGATCGAGCAGTTTTTCCTCGGCAAGTTCTCTGGCTTTTACGTTAACGGAAACGGTTTCTTCTTCCGCGACCATTTTGACGGCTATTTCGGTCAAATCCCTTATCATTGACTCAACATCCCTTCCCACATAGCCGACTTCGGTGAATTTCGAGGCTTCCACCTTGATAAAGGGCGCCTGGGCGAGTTTTGCGAGCCGTCTGGCTACCTCGGTTTTCCCCACTCCCGTGGGGCCTATCATCAGGATATTTTTCGGCGAGATTTCATCGCGCAGTTCCAAAGAGACTTTCTGTCTTCTCCACCTGTTTCTAAGAGCCACCCCGACAGCTCTTTTGGCCATATTCTGGCCGACTATGTATTTATCGAGTTCGGATACTATTTCCCTTGGAGTAAGGTACGATTCGGAGGACATTTATTCTATTACCTCTGTTGTTATTTGATTATTGGTGTAAATGCAGATACCCGCCGCGATCTCAAGAGAACGCTCCGCAATTTCCCGCGCGTGAAGCGAAGAATGCCTTAAAAGCGCAAGCGCCGCGGCTTGCGCGAAAGGACCTCCCGAACCTATGGCGGCAACGTCTTCGTCGGGTTCTATTATGTCGCCGCTACCTGAAATGATCAGCATCGTTTCGGAGTTTGCGACAATTAAAAGAGCCTCGAGTCTTCTTAGTATTCTGTCCGTTCTCCACTCTTTTGCCAGCTCGACTGCGGCCCTTTGAAGGTTGCCTCTGAATTCTTCCAGTTTCCCTTCGAATTTATCAAAAAGCGTCATGGCATCCGCGGTGGACCCGGCAAACCCGGCGCAGATTTCGCCCGAGTACATTTTTCTAATTTTTTTAGCGTTATGCTTTACCGCCGTCGCTCCCAACGTTACCTGTCCGTCTCCGGCAAGCGCCACCTGACCGTTTTTTTTAACGCACAGTATGGTCGTTCCGTGAAATTCGCTCATAGTTTTTCTCTCCCGCGTCTTAAGCGTTCGGGTGGGCTTTATCGTATACTTCCATTATTCTCTCAATCGATAGATGCGTGTATTTCTGCGTTGTCGAAAGACTCGAGTGGCCGAGCATTTCCTGAATAGCTCGAAGATCGGCTCCGCCCGCAAGCAGATGCGTGGCGAAAGAATGTCTCAGCACATGCGGGCTCACGTTTTTCGATATTCCGGAGGCAAGACCGTATTTTTTTATTATTCTTGCGAGGCTTCTTGTGGTTATTCCCACTCCTCTTGAGTTTAAAAATATGCGGTCGGATGAGGGTTTTAACTCATTTCGCACGTCAAGATAAGCTTTTACGGCGCCTACAGCCTTTGAACCTATCGGAACCACTCTCTCCTTGTTACCTTTGCCGCGTACTCTTATAATCGCTTCTTCAAGATTCATGTCGTCGAGCGTGGCTTCAGAAAGTTCGCTTACCCTGAGACCGCTTGAATAAAGCAATTCCAAAATAGCTTTGTCGCGAATGCGGAGGGTTTTCTTTTCCGATTCTTTGATTTCAATAAGACTGAAAACCTCGTCCACGCTTAAAAACACCGGAAGACGCTTTTGCTTTTTCGGCGAGCGCACAAGCTTGGCCGGGTTCTGCGCCATTAGGTTTTTTCTTACGAGAAACGAGAAAAAGGAGCGAATCGCCGATATTTTTCTCTCAACCGACGCCGCGGAGTTTTTACCGTACAAAGTCGAGATGAAGTCGTTTATCGTCGCGACGTCGGTGTCTTCTACTCTCTTTTCCCTTTTTGTTAGAAAATCACGGAAACTTTCAAGATCGCTCCTGTAGGCTTTCACGGTGTGTTTCGAGTAGTTTCTTTCGTTAGAAAGGTGCTTTATGAAGCTTTCAAGCAGTTCGTTCATCTGAAGTTAAAATATATATGCTGATTTTGTTTGGACAAGGGGACGTAAAACGAACTGATTGACAATAAAAAGGAAGAAATCTAGACTAATATAAAGGAGTGGCGGGCGATGGGGGAGAGTCGAGAAATGGCGGAAGGTTTATTTATTCGCTTATTATAAAACCATATTTGAAGAAGGAGGCTTGAGATGTCGGACACTATAATGAAGTCAAACATAGGCGCGGATATAGGGTATTTGAGGGAGTTAAACCCGGAGCTTTACGATTCGTGGATGGCATATCACGATTCCGTGTTTTCCGAAGGAGCGTTGAGCAAGAAGGAGAAGCAGCTTATAGCCGTGGCGGTGGCGCATATTACGGCGTGTCCGTACTGCATAAGGTCGAGGGTACGCGCGAGTAAAGCCGAAGGCGCGACGGATGCGGAGATAGTCGAGTCTATATACGTGGGTTTGCGTTTGGCGATGGGGGCGCCGTATGCGTATTCCAGTTTGGCGTTTGAGGCCTGGGACACGCTTGAGGCGGGAGAAGAGTTAACGGAAGGGCATTTTTTCAAGAAGGACATAGCGAAGGAGATAGGGAGTTTTCGCGAACATAGCGGAGATATAACGCCGTCTTTCATGGAGCTGCACAAGAACATATTCAGCGACGGGGCGTTGAGCAAGAAAATGAAGCGCGGGATAATAGGTCTTGCGTGCGCGCACGCCACAAAATGTCCGTATTGCATAAGAGGGTGCGTAAAGGACGCTAAGACCGACGGAGTGAGCGCGGAGCAGATGGCGGAGGCGATAAACGTGGCGATGGTGATGTGCGCGGGTTCGTGTTATGCGCACACTAGCATAGCCATGGATACGCTTAAAAGCCTGAAAAAGTGATACTGCCGGGCCGGGTAATAAGCTAAGGCATCCGTAAATATAAGAAAATTATCGCGAAAAACAGAACCACCCGGTAGACAACGAACACGGTAAACGATCTTTTCCGCACGTAACCGATTAAAAATCGGATAGCGAAAAGTGACGAGAGAAAAGAGGTGGCCACTCCCAGAGCGAAAGACCATCTGAATATTTCCGAATATCCGAGATGTCTCATACCAAACCCCCCGGCGGCAAGTATGACCGGTATAGCCAGCAAAAAGGAAAATCTCACGGCCTCGTCTCTTCTGTAGTTTCTTAAAAGCCCGCCGGTAATCGTGACTCCCGACCTTGACGCCCCAGGCAAAATTGCGAAAGCCTGCGCCACGCCGAAAAAAATCGCGTCGGTGAAGTTCATGTCCCGAAGGGTTTTTTCTCCGGTTGTCTTTTTGTCGGAGATATAGAGAAATACCGCGAAAACCAGAAGAAACACGGCTACTAAAACCGGATGCCGAAGTCCCCCGGCCGCGTACTGTTCAAACGCTACTCCCGCCGCTATCGCGGGCAGAGTCGCGATTATCAAATAGAGCCCCGTTTTTCCGTTTTCAAGTCCCTCGAAGGAAAAGCGACTCAAACCGCGGAAAAAATCCCGCGCCACAAGCGTCAAATCACTTCTGAAACAGTACAAAATGGCGAAGAGGCTTCCCACGTGAAGCGCGACGGTGAAGGGCAGTCCCTGATCTTTCCATGAAAAAAGCCAGGGAACCAAAAAAAGGTGGGCGGTGCTGCTTACGGGAAGAAACTCCGTTATTCCCTGTATGGCCCCAAGAATAGTCGATCGCAGAATTTCCAATTCTTAACTCCCAGAAGTGTCTTTTTTTAAAATGCTTCTCAAATAAAGACCCGTATGCGAATCGCCAGTCTCGCACATTCGTTCGGGAGTTCCGAATGCCACGACAGTTCCTCCCGACTCTCCGCCTCCCGGGCCCAGGTCGATTATATAATCGGCGCATTTTATAATATCCAGATTGTGTTCTATCACCACCACCGTGTTTCCCAAATCAACCAGCTTATGTATAACCGAGACAAGCTTTTTTACGTCGTCGAAATGAAGTCCGACCGAAGGTTCGTCAAGTACGTAAAGAGTTTTTCCGGAACTTTTCTTCCCAAGCTCTTTTGCGAGCTTTATGCGCTGGGCCTCCCCTCCGGAAAGAGTGGTCGCCCGCTGTCCCAAGCTTAAGTAGCCCAGTCCGACATCGTTTAACACCTTAAGTTTTTCGTGTATCCGCGGAATATTCTCGAAAAACTCCTCCGCCTCTTTTATCGTCATATCGAGAACGTCCGATATGCTTTTCCCCTTATATTTTATTTTCAAAGTTTCGTCGTTGTATCTCTTCCCTCCGCATACTTCACACGTAACGTAAACGTCCGGAAGAAAATGCATCTCGATTCTTAAGGTTCCGCTTCCTCCGCACTTGGCGCAACTGCCCTGCGACAGGTTGAAGCTGAACCTTCCGGGTCCGTACCCCATTACTTTTGATTCGGGAAGCATGGAGAAGATTTTTCTTATCTCGGTTAAAGTCCCGGTGTAAGTGGCGGGGTTCGACCGGGGAGTTCTTCCTATCGGACTCTGGTCGACTTTTATAACTTTGTCGAGATTGTCCGTGCCGATTATTTTCGTGTGAGCGGCGACTCGGATTTTGCTTCCGTGAAGTTTCCTTGAGAGACCTTTGTAAAGAGTATCCACCACCAGAGTGCTTTTTCCCGAACCCGAAACTCCGGTTACGCATATAAAAGTCCCGAGAGGAAAATCGATATTAAGTTTTTTCAGGTTGTTTTCGCAAGCTCCCCTTACGCCGATTCGATGATTGGAAGATCGCCTTGAGAGGGGCACGGGAATTTCTTTTTTTCCGCGAAGATATTCACCGGTAACCGATTGTCGGCACCTGCTGATTTTCCCAACGTTTCCGCAACACACAACTTCTCCCCCGAGCACTCCCGCCGCGGGACCCACATCGACGATAAAATCCGCGTTTCTTATGGTTTCTTCGTCATGTTCGACGACGATTACCGTGTTGCCCATGTCGCGTATGCTTTTTAGAGTTTCAACAAGTTTTTTGTTGTCTTTTTGATGAAGTCCTATCGAGGGTTCGTCGAGTACGTATGTTATTCCCGTGAGTTTGGAGCCCACCTGGGTCGCGAGTCTGACTCTTTGAGCTTCTCCTCCGGAAAGAGTCGGAGCGGAGCGGTCGAGGCTTAAGTAACCGAGGCCTATGTTTTGCAAAAATCCAAGCCTGGAGGATATTTCCTTGGTTACTTCTCCGGCGATTTTTCTCTCTCTTTCGGAAAGTTCGAGCGACTCGAAATAACGAACGAGATGATCAATCGGCATTTTCACAAAGTCGGATATGGATGTTTTCCTGAAAAGAACTGAGCCGGCGATCTTGTTAAGTCTCGCTCCGTCGCAAGATCTGCACGGAACTGTTCTCATGTATTTGGAGAGTTTCTCCCTTAGTTCTTCGGATTGAGTTTCCGTGTGCCACTGAGTTAGCATGTTGATAACTCCGGGGAAAGTCTCTGCGTATTTTCGTAGCGCCCCTCTTCTTCGCTTTGAAAAATTTATTTTTTCCGCCCCGGAGCCGTAAAGAATTTTTTCCTTATTCGCGCGGGAAAGTTTGGAAAACGGCGTATCTAGAGAAAATCCGTAATGCTCGGAAAGTCCTTTGAGTATTCTGGCGAAGTACTTTGAATCTTCAAACGGTTTTATCGCGCCTTCGGAAAGAGATTTCTTCGGATTTTCCACCACCAGTTCCGAATCGAAAAACGTTTCGGCCCCAAGCCCCTGGCAGTTTCCGCACGCTCCATAGGGACTGTTAAAAGAAAAAAGCCTGGGGGATATTTCCGGATAGTTTATCCCGCAGCGCGCGCAGGAGAAATGCTCGCTGAAAGTGAGAGTTTCGTCGTCTTCAATTTCGCATTTCAAAACTCCTCCCGATCTTTTAAGCGCGAGGGAAGTCGCGTCTTCAAGCCTTTTTTTCGAATTCCGTCCCCGAAGATCTATACTGTCCACAAGAAGTTCTATATCGTGTTTTTTGTTTCGGGAAAGCGTTATTTCATCTTCCAGATCGTACGTTTCTCCGTCGATTCTCACCCTAACGAAACCTTCCCTTCTCATATCTTCAAGTTCTTTTCTGTATATACCCTTTCTTCCCTGCACCACGGGGGAATATACGCCCACGGTCTTTTTTTCCGCTTTTTCGAAGATTTTTTCGATCATGCTCGACTGCGTTTGAGGCGATATTTCCGCACCGCATCCGTGGCAATACGGCGTTCCGATCACTGAGAAAAGCACACGCATGTAGTCGTAAATTTCCGTTATGGTTCCGACGGTCGAGCGCGGATTTCTATGAAAAGTTTTCTGATCGACGGATACGGACGGGGAGAGACCTTCTATGAAATCCACGTCGGGTTTATTGAGTTTTTCGACGAATTGCCTCGCGTAGGAGGAAAGAGATTCCATAAATCTTCTCTGCGCCTCGGCGAAAAGTATGTCGAAAACCAAAGAAGATTTTCCAGAACCGCTCACTCCCGTCACTACGGTAAAGCTTCGCCTGGGTATTTTGACGTTTATATTTTTAAGATTGTGCTCTCTTGCGCCGATTATGTTTATGAATTTCAATTTCAGAATATTCCCGAACGGGGTATGAATACGGAGATAAAATTACCCGATACTCGGAAGGTAGTTTAAGGCGTTTTCGAGGCTTCGGAGAGAAACCAGGCGAAAAGCGCCTTTGAAATCTCGCTGTCTTCAAGTTCGGGATGCCACTGCACTCCCACAACTCTACTGTCCGGAGATTCAATTCCTTCAATTATTCCGTCTGTGGAGAAAGCGGTTGCCCGAAGGTTTTCGCCAAGTCTCCCGATTGCCTGATGATGGTAGCTTTTTACCTCGAATGCGTCTTTTTTGATAAGATCGTAAAATAACGTGTCCGAATCAACTTTAACTTCGTGAACCACTCCGTCTTCGTGAACAAAGGCGTCCGGCATAAGCGCCTTTATATCCTGACAGATCGATCCTCCGAAAAAAACGTTTATAAACTGCATACCGCCGCATATTCCGAGAACCGGAATACGTCTTTCAAGAGCGAGGCGAAGCACTTCGAATTCCGTTTCGGTTCGCTCCGCGTTCATAGGATTTATGGCCGGATGAGGAGGTTCTCCGTAGAATTTCGGGTCCATATCTCTCGAACCCGGTATTAAAAGTCCGTCAATTACGGAAATTATTCTTAAGAGAAACTCCGAACCGGAAGCGTCGGCGATTGTGGGAATGAGTATCGGTGCGCCGCCGCTTGATTCTATTCTCTTCGAGTAAGCCGATTCTATAAGGTTGGACTTGTCTTCAAGATCGGTCGTTATTCCTATAAGCGGTCTTGATTTCATGTCTCTAATATTTCCCCGGAAGAAATCGGAAAACTCGCGATCATTAATGGATCTTATAACACAAGCGAAAAAGGGTTCTTAACCCCTCCGGTTAGCCCGTATTATACTCATGTCCGCTTTGCCGGGATTTCCCTTAAGTATTTAAAGCGAAGCGCCGCCGATCATCGCTTCAAGCCGAGCGACTCTTTCTTCCGTCGGAGGGTGAGTGCTGAAAAGCTTGGCAAACCCTCCTCCGATCATCGGACTTACTATCATCATGTGCGCCGTGCTCTCCGCGGCCTGCTCGCTTACCTGTAGAGGAACTCTCGAGGCACCCTTTTCAAGTTTTCGAAGCGCCGAAGAGAGATAAAGCGGATTTCCGCATATTTTCGCGCCGGTTTTGTCCGCTCCGAATTCCCTGGTTCTCGATATCGCCATTCTCACGATCATAGCGGCCAAAGGAGCGATAATCGCCATAGCCAGAAGACTCAGCATACCACCTCTTCTGTTGTCGCCTCCCCCGCCTCCGAAAATTGCCGCGAACTGCGCCATGTAAGCTAGGTAGCTTATAGCTCCCGCGATCGTCGCCGCGACGGACCCGATAAGTATGTCTCTGTTTTTTATATGAGCGAGTTCATGGGCTATTACACCCTTTAGTTCGTTTCGATCGAGAAGGCGCATAATTCCCTGAGTGAATGCGACGGCGGAATGATCCGGGTCCCGTCCCGTGGCGAAAGCGTTCGGCGCCTGTTCGGGAATTATGTAAACCTTCGGCATGGGAAGTCCGGCTATCTGAGCGAGTTCTTCGACATCCGAGTAAAGGTTGGAGGCGTCGTTTCTTCCGACTTCGCTTGCCTTGTACATTTTTAGGACGATTTTATCACTCCACCAGTAGCTTACGAAATTCATCACTCCGGCGAGAATAAGCGCTATCATGGCGCCGTTTTTACCGCCTATCATTCCTCCCGCCCATACTAAAACCGCTGAGAGAATAGCCAACAAAAAAACACTTTTCAGGGTATTCATTTTCTTTAACACACCTCCGAAATACTTTTCAAATTCCCAAAAGAACCACGTCTCATATTCGCAGGGAATATAATACCGGTATCGGCTAATTCAACAAAAAACGAGAAACGAATTCTTAGGTTTTAGGCTGCAAAACTTCTTCTAATATTTCGATTGAAGGTGAATCTACTATCCGTACCTCTTGAGTGATGTTAAGGACTTAGGTATAAACTCAGGAAAACGGACAAGGGTTAAAACATGGCGATACTAATACCCGATTCCGTCTTTAGCGATCCCGACATTACGCTTGGGGAAAGAAAAACTCTAAGAGCGCTTAGAGACGGATTGGATGATGACGTTTTAATTTGGTATGAACCGAACCTGGAAGGTTCCAGCCGTCCTGACATAATCGCGTACATACCGGAGCTGGGAATTGTGCTCTACGAGATTAAGGATTGGTCTCTCGATAGTGTTCTGAGAGCCAACCCGGATATGTGGGAAGTTGATTTTAATTCATCCGCAAAAAGCGTCACCAGTCCTTACGAACAGGCTAGAAGATACTATTTCACCCTGAACAAATCGTTGCAGGGGAGAAAATCATTTACTTTCAAAAACGGCAACTACCACGGAAGAGTTAAGGTCCCCATCGCTCCCGCAGTTGTTTTTCCTCACATTAAAGAGTCGGATTTCATTTCGGGATCTTATGATAAGGTTGTAGATGTTAAGAAATGTCTTTTTGAAGACGACCTGAGTTTGATCCGTAAAGCCGACAATCCCAAGGAAACCAGAGATAAAATAAGGGAACATTTTACCCCCTGGTGGCCGAACGAAGAGTTGTCCCCGGATGAATTAAACGAACTCAGAGGAGTACTCTATCCAGAAATTGTCTCCGTTCAAAAGGATAGAAAGGGAACTAAAAAAGAGATAATTCTCGATGAATATCAGGAGCAGGTAGCTCGTAAGATAAGTTCCGGACACAGCATCATTCGCGGAGTCGCGGGGAGCGGAAAGTCTTTGGTTCTTTGCTCAAAAGCCCTGCTTTTAATGAGAGAGCGGCCGAACTGGAAAGTACTTATCACTTGCTACAATATATCACTCGCGAGTCAAATAAGATATTTTGTGAACAGTTTTAAGAGTAGGCAAAAGACGACTTTAGACAACCTTAAGATTATGCATTTTCATCAATTCTGCGGGCATATATTCAGAAAATACGACAAAGATTGGCCCCAAATGGATAAGGAAGAATTTTTATCTCAAGTTTCGTCTTTGGCAGAAGATCAGCAGCTTGCCAAACTGGACGAGAGGGAAAGCACTTTACTGGGAGAGGAATTAAGGGAAATTTGCGATACGGAAGAACCGGAGAAATTCCAAGCCATTTTGGTGGACGAAAGTCAGGATTTTCATCCGAGCTGGCTTAGGGCTTTACTGTTTTTTCTTGACGAAAAAACTAATTTTCTATTACTTTCCGAAGATCCGAATCAAAAAATATATCCAAGATCTTTTTCTTACAAAAACACGGGGATAAATTTGCTCGGAGGAAGCAGGAGTTACAGTCTTCCTCTAAGTTACCGAAGTACCCAGGCGATTATCGTACCGGCATCTAAGCTGGTTAAAAAGTCTCACTGGGACGAATTCTATAGAAAGTATATTGAAAACGAAGAAGAGCTGCAGGCGGAAAACACCAAGTCTGAAAAAGGCGGCTACCCCGAGATAGAAATTATCGGAAATTATACCGATATTTGTTCCAAAATCGCCGAGGACATAGCAAATAAATTGCAAGAGGGTTATAAATATTCCGATATCGCGGTTCTCTATCTAACCAGAAAGCCGAAAAAATCCAATCAGGGAACGCTGAGTTTTGCCGAGGGTACGAATTATGTCCAAGTTTTAAGAGGACAACTTGCCTTGGGGAAAATACCTAATTTCTGGATGAGCGAGAATTCTCATACAAAAAAAAGCTATGATCAATTTAAAGAAGAAGTTACTATTTCCACGATTTTTTCCGCGAAAGGATTGGAATTTGAGATAGTCTATGTCGTGGGACTGGAGTTATATCCATGGTCGAAAAGAAATAAAAGAGAAAACGCCTCTTTGCTCTACGTGGCGATGACTCGAGCGAAATCGAAACTGTATATGTTTTCTACGGAAAGCACCGCTTACGTGGAAGAGATAAAATTAATAATAAACTCGGTAAAAAATGACGTTTCCAATCTCAAAACGATATGAAGTGATAGTGGTCGGAGCCGGTCACGCGGGGTGCGAAGCCGCGCTTGCCGCCGCCAGAATGGGCTGCGCTACTTTGGTTCTCACGGCGAACGTGGACACAATCGGTCTCATGTCGTGCAATCCGTCCATAGGAGGAGTCGGAAAAGGCCACTTGGTAAAGGAAATAGACGCTCTCGGAGGAGAGATGGGCAAGGCGGCCGATTCCTCCGCCATACAGTTTAGAAGACTTAATACGCGAAAAGGGTCGGCGGTTCAGGCGACCAGAATACAGGCGGACCGTCAAAGCTACAGAAGCTACATGAAAAACGCCCTTGAAAGCGAAGTCCGAATAGATATAAAGCAGGCGATGGTGGAAGAGTTTCTGGTCGAGGGAAAAAAAGTCGCGGGAGTGAAAACCGCGCTTGGAGAAAGATTTTTCTCCGACACGGTGATAATTACTCCGGGAACGTTCCCCGGCGGGCTCATACACATAGGTCTTACTCGTATTTCATCGGGAAGGGCAGGAGAGGCCGCGGCTTCCGCCATATCGAATTCTTTTGCGGAATTGGGTTTCTCCGCGGGCAGACTTAAAACCGGCACCCCTCCGCGTTTTGACGGAAGGACGATTGACTGGAAGAGGCTTGAAAGACAGGATGGAGACGAAAATCCGTCGCCTTTTTCCTTCTCCACGGAAAAAATCACGAAAGAACAGCTGCCGTGCTATATAACCTACACGAACGAGAAAACCCACCGGGTTATAAACGAAAACATCGACAAATCTCCTCTTTACTCTGGTCTAATAAAAGGAATAGGTCCCAGATACTGCCCCTCTATAGAAGACAAAGTAGTGAAATTTCCCGAAAGAGATCGGCATCAGATATTCCTCGAGCCCGAAGGAACGAGCACCTACGAAATTTACCCCAACGGGATTTCAACCAGTCTTCCGATTGAAGTTCAGTATGAATTTTCAAGAACGATGGAAGGGCTTGAGAAAGTGGAGATAATGAGGCCGGGTTACGCGGTCGAATACGATTTTCTGGATCCGACGCAACTTGCCGCCACGCTTGAATCTAAACTTCTAGAAAACATATTTTTCGCCGGACAGGTAAACGGAACCACGGGATATGAGGAGGCGGCGAGTCAGGGACTGATCGCGGGGATAAACGCCGCCCTTCGGGTAAAGGGGGAGGATCCTTTCGTGCTCGCGCGTTCGGAAGCCTACATCGGAATTCTTATCGACGATCTTGTTACGAAAGGAGTTGACGAACCATACAGGATGTTTACTTCAAGGGCCGAGTACAGGCTCATATTGAGGGAGGATAACGCCGATTTAAGACTTGCGGAACTGGGGCATCGGATAGGGCTTCTTGACGACAGTCAAATGGAGAAATTCCTTCTGAAAAAAACCGCGCTTGAAAACGAGATGGAAAGACTTGAGAGAGAAAAAGTGTTTCCGAACGAGAAGACGAACAGGATTTTAGAGAATCTCGGGTCTCAGAGAATAAAAAAGCCTCAGAGTCTAAAAGAAATACTGAGAAGACCCGGTTTCACCTACGAAATGCTGAGTTTCATAGAATCCGGTGTAAACCCCGAAATATCTTCTAAACTTGCGGCGCAAATAGAAATGGAAGTTAAATACGAGGGTTATATAAAAAGGCAGAAAGAAGAGGTTGGTAAATTCCAGAAACTTGAGAACGTGAAAATTCCGAAGACCTTCGAATACGAAAGCCTCCCCGGCCTTTCAAACGAAATAGTTCAGAAGCTTTCAAGAATAAAGCCCGAATCCGTCGGGCAGGCGAGCCGCATTTCCGGCATAACGCCCGCCGCGATATCCGTACTGCTTATACACATCAAAAAAACTCGAGGGCTCGAGGATGAATCTCAGTTTAAATCGAGTTCCTCGTCGTAGACGCTGTCTTCCGAGTCAAACATTTCCTCAAGTTCCTGCTCGTAAAGCTCCATCGTGTCGCGGTCGCTTCCAATGTATCCGGAGCTGTCGGGATCCTGCATCATCTCAACAAGGTCTCTTACATCTCTCTGATTTCTTTTCCTGTTCATTGGTTATCCCCCCTAGAAAAAAAATTTACATAGATTATAGAAACGGTTTTTGTAAATGCAACAGTATAGGCAAAAAAAATTAAACTTTTTTAAATATACAAAAAATACGAATTCGCTAGGGACGCTACGCTTCCCTGATTAACCGAATCATTTGCTCCGGATCGTCGGTTGGAAGTTGGCACTCGTAATTCGAACATACGTAAGCGACGGCTTTTCCGCTTACGATTTCATGATTTTTCGCGTACGGGGCGATTTTCGAAATTTTTTCTTCGTTCCCGGAGTCTTTTAATATTACCGTTTTGTTCGGTATGTATTCTTTTGAAAGAGCGTCTAGAAGCCGCCTGGTGTCGGGAGAGTTTCTTTCTCCGGCGATGATTATCTCAACACACGGTCCAAGCATGAAGTCGAGGGAGTTCATGTGCATTGAGAAAGAAGCGGGATGTTTTGAGATCTGTTCGGAAAACGTTTCGGCCATCCTGGTCGCTTTTTCCTCAAGTTTAAAATCCGCGGTTATCCTCGAGATTCTTAGAATATTTAACGTCGAGACGGCATTTGCCGACGGAAGAGCCCCGTCGTATATTTCCTTCTGTCTGGCTATAAGATTTTCTCCGTCGCTTGCCGTGAAGAAAAACCCTCCGAATTCCTCGTCCCAGAAATACTTGAACTGATCGCGGCAAAGAGAAATCGCCAAGTCGAGGTATTCCTCCTCGAAGGTGCTTTCGTAATATTCAAGAAGTCCCCATATGAAAAAAGCGTAGTCGTCGACGCTTGCCGTTATTCCGGCTTCTTGTTCGCGATAGCGATGAAGAAGCCTTCCGTCGCGAATAAGGTTTTTTCTTATAAATTCTATTGAGTTTTTCGCGGCGGCGGAATATTTTTTTTCCTTAAATGCCGAAGCCACCTTCGCAAACGCCGCTATCGTGACTCCGTTCCAGTCGGTAAGAATTTTATCGTCTTTGTAGGGGTGAATTCTTTTCTCCCTGGTTGAGAAAAGAATTTTTCTTAGAGATTCAAGTTTTTCCTCAAGCGCTTCGACGGCAATCGAGTGCCGGGCGGCCGTTTCGGCGATCGATTCCCTGAGATGAAATATGTTTCTATCGGTGCGCTCTCCCGTGGCTTCGTCATGGAAATTCCCTTCGGGCGAGAGGTTGTAAACGTCCGCCAGAAGCTGCGCGTCGTCTTTTCCCACAAGCTTTTCTATCTCGTCTGTGGTCCAGAGGTAAAATTTTCCTTCCTCGCCTTCGCTGTCGGCGTCTTCGGCCGAGTAAAATCCCCCTTCAGAAAAACTCATGTCCCTAAGCAGATACTCGAGTATCTCTCTTGCTCTTTTTTCGTAAAAAGGATTTTTCGTAATTTGCCACGCTTCGGTATATGAGATTGCCAGTAGCGCCTGATCGTAAAGCATTTTCTCAAAATGCGGAACCAGCCAGCGGGCGTCCGTCGAGTATCTGTGGAATCCGAAGCCGACATGGTCGTATATGCCTCCTCTTCCCATATGGACAAGCGTTCGCTCAACCATCCCCAAAGAAGCTTCCTTTCCGGTTCGCCGGTAGTACCTCATAAGGAACATAAGATTATGCGGGGTCGGGAATTTGGGCGCTTTTCCGAAACCGCCTTCATCGGGATCGAAAGTCGAAAGAAAATATCCGTACGTCTGATCGAGAATTTTTTCGTCAAGTTTAAAGCGGTTTGTTCTTTGAAGAGAATCCGCAAGGCTTCGCACGGCGTCTGTTATCTGCCGCGCGGATTTGAGCACCTTGTCCTTTTCGTTTTTCCATGCTTCTTTTATTCCCGGCAAAAGCTGCTTCATGCCAACTCTTCCGTAAATGTTCTCCTTGGGTATGTAAGTCGCGGCGAAAAACGGTTCTCCCTCCGGAGTCATAACGATGTTTAGAGGCCATCCGCAGTTTTTTCTTGAAAGTATGTGACAGACGGTCATGTAGATATTGTCTATATCCGGCCGTTCCTCTCTGTCGACCTTGATGGAGATAAAAATATCGTTCATAAGCGCCGCCACCTCGGCGTCCTCAAAAGACTCGCGCTCCATTACGTGGCACCAGTGGCAGGTTGAGTATCCTATGGAAAGGAATATTGGTTTTCCGAGTTCTCTTGCTTTTCTGAAAGCCTCTTCGCCCCAGGGATACCAGTCTACGGGATTTTCCGCGTGCTGAAGAAGATAAGGACTTTTTTCATTTTTAAGTCTGTTTGACACTTAAACCTCCCTTTTTAACTGCGAAAGAGTGATTATTTTCTCTTCGGAGAAAAATAATATTTTACGCCTATTCATATTTGATTTTTAGGCTAACATTCTCTTTTAAATGCGTAAACCCGTGCAAAAAGCAGGAGTAGTGGCCTACAGAGAAAACACTTCCGGGGAAATTGAAGTTATTCTAATAAGTTCAAGGAAGCTCAACGACTCTTGGGTTTTCCCGGCCGGAGGCGTCGATGAAGGAGAAACTCCCGCAGAGGCAGCCGAGAGGGAGTGTCTTGAGGAAAGCGGATATAGAGTTAAGATGGAACATCCAATCGACATAATGATCCTCGAAGGGGATGAAAGACATATTCTCTATACTTTTTTCAGAGCCCAGGCAGTTGAGGATACGGGAGATTACGAAAAAGACAGAAAGAGAAGGTGGTGCGGGATTGACGAACTTGCCGATACTGTGGCTTATATGTTTCGGGAAGTGGCGGAGAATTTCCGTAAGGATATCCTGAATCACCGCTCCCGCGACTAAATCCCGAACAGGCGAAACGCCCGTCGGAAGTTCATACTGAATACCGGAGATTTGATTGATGAAAACCCAACGTTTCATAAAGAAAATGCAGAGTCACTATGCGCGCATAGCGGACGTCTACAGATCCCTCAGAGTTACCGACTCGGAGCCCGTGCTCTACATAAAGGACATTATCGGCGATAAAGGGAAAATAGAGGCCGCCGATGTGGGAGCGGGAGCGGGGAGATACGCGAGGCTTTTTTTCGAGCACTTGGGCAAAGAAAATCTCTTTCTTTACTGCTACGACACAAACGAGTTCATGCTCGAGAGCCTTGAGCAGTACCTAAGCGATAACGGCATTGATAATTACGTAACCAAAATAGCTATGGCGCAGGAACTTCCCATTGGAAACGAGAAACTTGACGCCGTATTCTGCTTTAACGCCATACATTTTTTCAACACGCCGAAATTCCTCAGGGAAAGCGCTAGAGTACTGCGTAAGGGATCGTATCTTTTTATCTACACCAGAACGAAAAACCAGAGTATGAAAAGTATATGGGGAAAGCATTTTCCGTTTTTTAACGAAAAGGAGTCGCAATTCTACAAAACCGAAACACTGGATTTGGAGATCGAAAACGCTCCGGGTTTGGAACTGGTGGAGACCAAAACCTTCAATCTCGCAAGGGAGAACACTCTTAAGGATTTGATCGAAAGAGCGAGTAGCAAGCACTACTCAACTTTTTATCTCTACGAAAGCGGGGAGTTTAAGAGATGCTTGGCGGAATTTGATAAAAACATCCGCGAATCCTATAGCGACATCGATAAAATTAAATGGTCCGACGAGAAGACCATGTACACGGTATTGAAGAAGTGATGTGGAAGCTTCGTGCGTAGAGTATTAAGCAGAAAAGGAACTGTTATGGCGGGCGATGGGGGATTCGAACCCCCGACCCCAGGCTCCGGAGGCCTGTGCTCTAATCCACTGAGCTAATCACCCGTTAACAGGAATTCTAAGTTCCTTCATTACAAGCTTCATATCTTCCCAGACGGGTTTCTTCAGGGCCGGGTTTCTTAGAAGCGCTGCGGGATGATAGGTGATCATCAGCTTGGCGTTTCCGTAATTATGAAAAATCCCTCTCAATTGCGCCATCTTGAAGTTTTTAAGCTTGAGCATCAATCCGGTAGCGACGCTTCCAAGGCAGACTATAACCTCCGGGTCTATGCTTTTTAGCTGCTTCGCGAGGAACTGCTCGCAACTTGCCACCTCGTCCGGTTCGGGATTTCTGTTTCCCGGAGGTCGGCACTTTACCACGTTGCATATGTACACTTGCTTTCTCTCAAGTTTCATCGCCTGGATTATTTTCGTAAGCAACTGTCCGGCCCTTCCGACAAAAGGTCTTCCCTGAAGGTCTTCGTCCCTTCCCGGACCTTCTCCCACAAATACCAGTCTCGCTTTCGGATCTCCTTCGCCAAACACTATGCTGTTTCTCGTTTCGCAGAGACGGCATCTGGTGCAGTCCCCAAGTTCTTCTCTTATCTGGGAGAGCGTTTGAACCGAAGAGGGTTTCGCGGACGTCATTTCGTCTGACGAAAGTGTATTTTCGTTTTTCGCAGTTTTTGACATTTGCTTCTCCCCCAGACTAGAACTGGACGGCAATTCTTCTATTCCGATTTCCTTGCAGAACCGAACGTAGTTTTCAAGCGCTTTTGCCGTATCGTGAAATTCCTTGGTACTCATGGCTGACAGCGGAGGAAGTTTAACACAAATGCTTTACGCGGGCGAAAATCTTTGAAAGCGAAGCGGGTTTTACCTAAAGTTGCCGAAGTCTCGAGATAGAGCCGGCCCAATTGTAGATTCGTGGATAATTACGAAATTGAGATTTTCCTCTTTTCATATGACCTATATGTTTACTGCAAATCTTTTTCATGGCTTCCAGAGCTTAAATGGGGATGCCGCTTTTTCTGCTTCGGTGTACTTAAATTTATTTGCCGCATCGGAAGTCTGTCTAGATACAGGTGATGCTGAGGAATTAGAAACCTTTCGACTTATGTTTTGCTCTTCAAGTAATTTTTCAATTCTTTCTAGCACTCTGTAAGAAGAAATTAATATTGTGGTTGTTCCAATGGTTATCACGTAAACCAAAAATACACCTAAAATTACAAATATAAGTTCAGGTCGCATCGTTTCTAAAGCAACAAATATGCTTATGAAAAGTGAAAAAATAATAAAAAAATGTAAAAAACCAGTGAGTCTTATAAAAACCCGAGTTATCCAGTCGTTCATAATATAATTCCTCGCTATAAAGTTTTAGTAGTCGCGGTTAAAGAAGTTTTTCAGTATGATTGGAGCAAAAATAAAAAAGACACGCCCTTAACTTACCTTCTTTGAAGTTCCTTTCAATCCGATTAAAATAGGAGTGCGTTTGCAAGCAAGCCGCCGCGCGCGGAAATACACAAGCGCTTCCCCTTCTTATGGAAAGAGAATACCTACCGCAGGAAATCGAGAAAAAATGGCAGGATTTCTGGGCGGAAAAAGATATCTATAAAGTTTCCGATTCGCATTCCAGGGAAAAGTATTATGTCCTTGAAATGTTTCCGTATCCGTCCGGAAGAATCCACATGGGGCACGTGAGGAACTATACGATCGGAGACGTCGTTTCAAGATTCAAAAGATCAAGGGGCTTCAACGTGCTTCACCCCATCGGGTGGGACGCTTTCGGTCTTCCGGCCGAAAACGCGGCGATCCAAAACGCCGTGCATCCCGCAACGTGGACTCGGGGAAACATAGAGCAGATGAAAAAGCAGCTTATGCGACTCGGTTTCAGCTACGACTGGAGCAGGGAAATAGCGACTTGCGATTCTGATTATTACAGGTGGGAGCAGTGGCTTTTCACTAGACTTTTCCGCTCGGGGCTTGCCTACAGAAAAACTTCCGTGGTGAATTGGGATCCTGTAGACCAGACGGTGCTTGCCAACGAGCAGGTGATTGACGGCAGGGGGTGGCGTTCCGGAGCCGTGGTTGAAAAAAAGGAAATACCCCAGTGGTTTCTCAAAGTGAGCGATTATTCCGAAGAGCTTCTTTCGGAGCTTGAAAAAATGCGCGGTTGGCCCGACGCGGTAAAAACCATGCAGAAAAACTGGATAGGGAAATCGCGGGGAGTGGAGGCGGAATTTAGAGTCGGAGAAGGGGAAGATGTTCTAAAGATATTTACCACGCGCCCCGACACGATTATGGGAGCAACTTATTTAGCTCTTGCTCCCGAGCATCCTTTTACGCAAGAAATCGCGAAGAGAAACACAGAAGTTTCTGATTTTGTCGCCCGATGTTGCCAGAGTCCCGTTTCCGAAGCGGAGATAGAGACCATGGAGAAAAGCGGAGTGCCGCTTGGGATAAACGCTACGCATCCGATAAGCGGGGAAAAAATACCGGTTTGGACCGCTAACTTCGTACTTATGAGCTACGGAACCGGAGCGGTGATGAGTGTTCCCGCACACGACCAGAGGGACTGGGAATTCGCGAAAAAATACGGCTTGAATATAAAACAGGTGATTTTCCCCAAAGATTCTGACGAAGTCGATATTGAAAAAGAAGCGTTTACGCAGAAGGGAATTCTTGGAAATTCCGCTTCGCTGTCCGGACTTTCTTCCGAAGAAGCTTTCGAAGAAGTGGCGAAATATCTTCGGGAGACCGGATCGGGAGGAGAAAAAATCAACTACCGTCTTCGCGACTGGGGAATTTCAAGGCAGCGTTACTGGGGAGCGCCGATACCGATAGTTTACTGCGATCTTTGCGGGGAGGTTTCGGTTGCGGACGAAGACCTTCCTGTGGAACTTCCGCTTGATATAGATATCGACGGGGAGCGAATTCCGGCTCTTTCCAATATCGAGAGTTTTATAAACTGCGATTGTCCGAAATGCGGCGCGAGCGCAAGGCGAGAGACCGATACGATGGACACGTTTGTCGAATCTTCCTGGTATTTTTTCAGATACGCCTCTCCCGATTTTACAAACGGAATGTTCAAATCCGAAAGCGTTTCTTACTGGCTTCCCGTGGATCAGTACATAGGCGGAATAGAGCATGCGATACTTCACCTTCTTTACTCGAGATTCTTTACCAAGGTGCTTCGCGATATAGGAATTTTCAAACTCGACGAGCCTTTTCTCAATCTGCTTACCCAGGGGATGGTGGTGAAAGACGGAGCTAAAATGTCAAAATCTCTGGGAAACACAGTGGATCCAGACGACATGATTCGCAGTTACGGAGCTGACACCGTCAGGCTGTTCATGCTTTTCGCAGCGCCGGTTGAAAAAGACCTTGAGTGGAATGAGAGCGGAGTGAAGGGGATGTTTCGGTTCCTTGGCAGACTGTGGCGTTTTACAAATGAATTCGCGTCGAATAAAGAAAACGCGGATATTCGCCAAGACGTTAAATCCGGTGATAAGTCTTCGGATATAGAGGCTTTTACCAACCGGACCATAAAAAAAGTCACAGAAGACATAGAAGGATTCAAGTTCAATACGGCAATTTCGTCCGTAATGGAGCTTTTCAACGAAGTCTCGGCGCTTGAGAAGGAAAAGCACGCGAATCGGGACTCCGTAAAAAAATCGCTTCTCGCCATCGTAAGACTTATTTATCCCATGGCGCCTCATTTTGCAGAAGAAGCTTGGCGGGTTTTGGGTCAAACTGAAAGTCTCGTGGATAAGGAGTGGATAAAATGGGACGAAAAAGCTTTTGAACGCACAGAAATAACCATTCCGGTGAGAGTCAACGCAAGGGTTAGAAACCAGATATCTATCGAGGCTGAAGCGGATGAGCAAACTGTACGCGAAGTCGTCCTTGCCGACGGTAAAGTGAGCGAGTACATAGCGGGGCGGGAGATAAAAAATTTCGTTTATGTTCCCAAGAGGATTGTAGACATTAAAGTTTGAAAGGAGAAAACGTAGAGTGGGAAAAGATTCGGGGTATCTGGGGAAAAAGGTAAAGTCCATAGAAGTTTCGCCGAAAAAACCGATCTCGACATTGCTTGAGGAAATGGCGGAGACCGGATTTCAGGGAAAAAGCTTGGGAAAAGTGGTGGATGTTTTCAAAAAAATGGTGGAAGCAGAAGATCTTACTATTTTTTTCGGCTACGCCGGTTCCCTTTCGACAACGGGTCAGTGGAAAATAATTAACTGGTTTATTGAAAACAGATACATCGACGTTTTGATTCCCACAGGAGCGAACATATCCGAAGATATAGTGGAAGCGATGGGTTTTTCTTACTGGCAGGGGGATCGAAACGAAAACGATGCCAAGCTGTTTTCCGAGGGGATAAACCGCTACTACGATGTTTACGGAACGGAACCCGACTACTTGGAGATGACAGAACTCCTGGCCGATTTCATAATGACCCTCGATGAATCGCACAACTATTCGTCAAGAGAATTTCTCAAAGAGTGCGGAAAGTGGCTTGATAAAAGAGGTATAAACAGCATAGTGGCCGCCGCGGCGAGAAACGGAGTGCCGGTTTTCTGCCCGGCGATTGCCGACAGTCCTTATGGAGACGCGGCGCTTATCGCGAAAAGCAGAGGTTTTCATCTTACTATCGACGCCATACAGGACTATGTGGAATTTATGCAGATGGGAGAAAACGTGGTCGACACCGGAGTCGTGTACATAGGCGGAGGAGTGCCAAAAGATTTCATTCAGCTTTTCGCCGTTACGGGAGATCTTCTTTACGAGGATAGAAAGATACCCGGCAGACAGTTAGGACTTAACCGTAAGGGAACCGGAGAGCAGGAAACTTATTATCCGCATAAATACGCAATCCAGATTACAACCGACTCTCCCCAGTGGGGAGGTCTCTCCGGATGTACTTTTGAAGAAGCGGTTTCTTGGGGGAAAGAAAATCCCGAGGGGGATTTGGTACAGTGCTACTGCGACGCGACTATAGCTCTTCCGATAGTATCACACGCCCTTTCGGAGAAAACCGATGTGAAGAGAGAGGGGACCATTTTCGAATTTGAGTAGATAAGTTCATAATCTACAGTACTTCTTATTCAAGGCGGTCTTGCGGGAGAAAATAAAGTTTCCACAGTACGATTCCTCATAGCGTTTTCTGCCGTAAGTGGGGTGGGATTAATGCCAGTCCTATGTGTTCATTGAACTTCTAAAGCGAGCGCTTCGTCTTTCTGTTTGCGTACCCAGCGTAATAGCTCCGGTCTTATTCCAACACGCATCATTTAAAATTTAGCGTGGTTCCAAGTCCAAAAAACTATCGAATCAAATTTAACAATGAATAGCTCTAAAAAACTCGCTGAATCGGGGTTAGGTGTTTTTTCGTGTTTGCATTTTCGTGTCAATTAGACAGATTGTCGTCTCATGAATAAGAATGATCTTTTCATAAACGAGCTTTTCGTATCATTAATAGAGCTTTGCGTCTCGATATCGACAGAGTTAGAATTAGACCAATTTTTTGGCTGACAACCTTAAATCGGGGTTAGTTGTGTCGGAAGTAAATTAAATTGACCGGTTTTTTGTTTTTAAATTTTTTCTTTTTTTTTTCAAATCATTCTTGAAGGGCGAGCCCGAAGAGAATGATTTGAAATCGCTCCTTTATCACACCACTACCCTTCTTTTCTCCTCCCCTCTCTCCAACAACTTCCCCTCTCTGTCATATACTCCCAACTTGCGCTTCCCTTCGCGTAACACCGATATTCTCCCGTCCTCGTACTCATGCACCAGAACCTTCGCCCTAACAAAGTGCGCTCGGTCTGATACCGAGGGGGAATCTGCAACTTCTTCCCCTTCTAGCTAACGCAGTTGTCGTTGCCCACAACCCTGCTGTTTTTCAAACACAGAAAGTCTCGAACATCCGCTCGCTCCTCCGACGGGCCTCCGGAGAATATCCCGGTATCATCACCACTCCCAACTCTCGCATTGCTCTGCCAAATTGCGTCGGATTCTCCTTATCCACTCTCTCCTGCTCTTGGCGTCTTCCAGTAGTGTGAGCCTCTGTCCACGAAAAATGCACTGTATATTGCACCCGTGGCATCGTCCATCGTTACCACCAGATCCCACACACTTCTCCACAAATCCGCTCGTGCGTGCTCGCGTCCTAGTGTATCATCTCCTTCTCTCGCCCCGTGCACTCACTCAGCTGCCGGTATGCTTCCCTACGTCTTCCCCGGCCAACCACCCCAGCTTCCCACAAAAAAGTCTTTATCCAGCTATAGCTGCGAGTTCCCTAGTGCGCTTCTCTATATGCTTCGTAGAAATGCCTTACGTTGCGTAGAGGATAATTCTCTTTGTACAAAGCCACCACACCTGAAACCTCTTCTTCGCTCGCTCGCCGTGGCGACGCTTTGTCCAAACGCTTGTCCATAAGCCCCGCCTCCCCGTCCTCCCTGTAGCGAACCACGTAGCGGCGAAACGTCCTCTCACTAATCTCTAATAGAGCTGCCGCCACCCCCTGCGTTACTTTCTTCTCCTTTCAGCTTCGGTATACTTTCTCGAAATTATTCTTCCTGACCATCTGAAGATATCTTGTCCGTTGCATATCCCTTTCCTCCTTCTGGAAAAGAGGTTAAATACAGTCAACAACTCCTTCTTCATACCGGTCAACTCACTTATTCTAAAACCGGATATATAATTTACTCTTAAAAAAATCGGGGTTAGTTGTTTTTTTTTGTGTTTACACTTTCGTGTCAATTAGATATGTTATCGTCTCATGAATAAGAATAATCTTTTCATAAATGAGTTTTTTCATATCATTGATGGAGCTTTACGTCTCGACATCGACAAAGTTGGAAATTATACCAACTTCTTGGCCGACAACCTTGAGAAGGAGGGTGAAGAACTTTTGGCCAAGCGTTTGAGAAAACTCCTTGAAGAATCTGATCGTCAAATTCGTCCAACCGATGCTGAGCTTAAAGACCTTCTTCCAGTGGATAACGAAAGTCAATTTCAGCTGATGGAACTTGTTGATTGTCCGGAAGAAACTCCGCTTATACTTCCAGATGAACAGTGGGAGATTCTGCGTGAATTTACAAGTGTGGCTAAGAGTTACACGCAGACTGAAACCCAGATTGGTAATCCTTCCATAAACCTTGTTTTACATGGTCCACCTGGAACAGGAAAAAGCCGGCTCGCGCGATACTTGGCTCGAGAACTTGGCTTCAATCTATATATCGCACGTCTTGACAGTTTGACTTCCTCTTATCTCGGAAACACGGCGAAAAATATCCGTGCTATTTTCGAATTTGCCGCCAAGCGTCCCTGTATTCTTTTCTTGGATGAATTTGATGCAATTGCGAAATTAAGAGGAGACTCTCATGAACTCGGCGAACTGAAACGAGCTGTAAACAGCTTTATTCAGAACTTGGATACTATCGGTCAACAATCAATCGTGGTAGCAGCCACAAATCACGAGGAACTTCTGGATTCAGCAATATGGAGACGTTTTAGCTACCGGATTGAACTAAATCTCCCAGATGAGCGGATGCGTTCCCATATGTGGTTAAATTTCAGCCGACCGATTGAATTTACAAGACGCGAATTGGCTCTACTTGTTGACTTGTCAGAAGGGTTTTCTGGTTCTGATATTCAAGATGTGTGTATTCGATTAAACAGATACAGGTTAGTTTCCAATAAGCCTCTAAGTTTCAATAAAGTCTTTGTAACTATACAGAACATGTCGATAGGAGAATCGGGGAAGAATCAAATCGCTTCGCAGACAAGAGGAGTTGAGTTAGAAGAAGCGGCTTATATTCTGAGAAACAGAAACCCGAGACTGTATAGCCTTTCGGCATTGGCGCATATTCTGGGTGTTTCAAAGTCAAAAGCACATCGCTGGATATTAAAAGGGAAATCTAGACATGGATGGAAAGCTGCTGCCTCAAAATAGAGCAACCGTGGATAAAGCAAGGAAATATTTTTGTGTAGAGTGATTTTGTGTTTCGCAAATCTTTACAAGAATTTCCGGGTGCCAGTTACAAATCTAGATTCTGATTTTTCAACCAGTTCCTTCGTTCTTTGTAATCGGGGATATATCTTTCGACGTGCTTCCAATATCGAGTTGAGTGGTTGTGTTCCAGCATGTGACACAGTTCATGCACAACCACGTAATCAACGATACGGTGAGGCGCGAGAATGATTCTCCAGTTATATGAAATTACACCTTTAACCGAACACGAACCCCATCGGGATTTGTAGTTCTTAACGGTAACCGACTGCGGTTCTACTCCGATGATTTTCGCAAATCGTTTCGTTTTCTCCGAAAGACGCTTCCGGGCGTGTTCTTTATACCAGGAGATCAACATCGATCTTACAGTCGCCTGCGGTTCTTTGTTTGTCTCACAAACGGTTGCCTGAAGATATCCGTGCTTTAACTTGATAGAGGATTCGTTCCTCTTTGTCACCCTGAGTCGGTAGTTTCGTCCCAAGTACGGGAAACTCTCTCCACTCACGTATTCTTTGGGTTTGACAACGGGTCGTTCGGCCGCTTCCTTAAGTTTGGCTCTAATCCAAGGGACGCGTTTGTCTATAAGTTCCCTTACGCGTTTATCCGATAGGGATTTAGGAACGCGAACCTTAATAAGTTCTCCATCGAGATAAATAGACGCGGACCTCTTTCGGTCTGTTCTTATAATTTCGAAAGAAAAATCGAATTCGTTCATCGCTTGAATTTAACCTTCGCAAGTTCCATAAACCTTTCGGTCAAGGGTTTAACCAAAGATTCGTCGAAGTTCTCTATCACAACTCTTTTGATTTCTTTTTTAACCCGTTTTTCTTCATCCCATTTTTTAAAGAAATCGACTATCTTCGTCTCTTTTTCCAGCATTCGGACGAGAGATTGCGCAACCTCTTTAATCCGTTCCTCTTTGTCTACTTCTACGGCACCATCGCCGCCAAGTTCCGCGATCAGGATGTTGTAGAAAGAAAGTTCGGTTTCCGAAAGACCTAAGTCATCCGCTTGCTTCCTGTGGTTACTCTCGATATTGTCCCTAAAGTCCAGAAGGAGCTGTACCAGTTCGTCCCATTTCTCTTCGTTTTTGCGAATTATGTCTTCCAGTCTCTCCGAGAGTTTCTTGTAGTATTCGGGGTCTTCGTCAATATTGATTTTAATATGATGCTTAATCGCGTTTTCAATCTCCGACGCTTTCGCGCGAGAAGATTTACGCTGATTTAGTTGTTCTTTGTAGTCACCCGCAAGAAGATCTACGGGTGGGATTTTGGGGTTTACGCCGGTTGAGTAAAGATGTTCCTCGATCATCTCTCTTACCTTCTCTCCCGCGCCCGCGATATTCAGCTGTTCATCGCGATAGAGATTTCTCGCGCCCACGGAAATCTTCCCGAGTCGTTTGAGGTTTTTTAAAAAAGGCGTCGCCGCCGCGTTGGGAAGAATAACGTCCAACTGTCGAGAGAAAGTGCGGAAGTCCGTTTGGAACGCCTGTCTTTTTATCTCGTTTTCAAGAGACAGGATGCACTCGTCCATATCATCCAAATCCATCCCCTCGAAGTGCTTGAGAACGCGAGTATGCGCATTGCTGAGTTTGGGTATTTCTTCTTTCAGTTCTACCAAGGCGCCTTTTACGTCATCGGTAGAGAACATTTCAAGCGCTTCTGTCAGATAATCGGAAAGGCCGTAGTAATCGACTATGTACCCTCTGAACTTGTTTTTATTTGTGCGATTAACCCTGGCGATGGCCTGCAGCAAAGAATGGTCCGAGAGCTTGCGGTCGAGATACATCACCTGCGCGATGGGCGCGTCAAATCCGGTAAGCAGCATATCTTTTACGATCAGAAAACAGAGGTCCGACTGTCCTTCTCCTGTTCCCAGAGGTTTTTTGAAGTCCTCAATCTGCCGTTTCTGTTTGTCGGAGTCGGTGTATTCCCAAAACCGTTTCTCGTCGTTGTGGTCGCCCGATATTATGACTGCGCAGCGTGGAGCGTCGAGTTTGTCGAGCTGCTCTTTGTATATTATTGCCGCGTTGCGGGACGAGGTGGCTATCATAGCTTTGAATCCATTTGGTAGAATGTGTTCCCGATAATGTTTGACGATATCCATGCACACTCTGCGAATTCGTTGAGGCGCTTCGAGGACCGCCTGGTTAGTGCCGAATCGCCTTTTTATTTCCGCTTTCTCTTCTTCTGCGCGGTCTTCAAAATAGTTGTCGAACAGACCGTCGAGACTGTCTCCGGTAACCTTTAACTCCGGTTCTCTCCCCTCGTACAGGATTTGCACGGTTGCGCCGTCTTCCACCGCCTGTTCTATGGTGTAAGTGTCTATGTAAGACCCGAAGGTGTTTGTGGTTTTTTGAGACTTGATTAGAGGCGTACCCGTAAACGCGACGCGGGGCGCGTTTGGAAGCGCTTTGTTCATTGCCGCTCCCAATATTCCGTATTGCGTTCTATGCGCTTCGTCCGCTAGAACGATTATTCTCTCCGATTCGTTTAGAACGGGGAACTCGGATTCCTCCGCGCTTTCCTGAAACTTTTGAACCGTCGACGTAACTATATCGGAGGAGTCTTTGGCAAGGAGTTCCTTCAACTCTTTTACGGAGTCCGCGTGGTGGATTGTCTCTTCTTGAGTTTTGGAGAAAGTACCGGTCAACTGATCGTCAAGCTGCGTGCGGTCGGTCAGCAATACGAGTTTATAGTCTCGCAGTTCTGGGTCTCTTCGCATTTTGATGCTTAGAAACACCATTGTGAGAGATTTGCCCGATCCCTGAGTGTGCCAGATAACGCCGGACTTCTCTTTGCGGTCTTTGCCGGACTTTATGCGTTCAATGGTTTTGTGAACCGCGCGGAACTGCTGGTATCGGGGGATTTTCTTGACGGTGCGGCCATCGACGGTTTCAAACACCGTGAAGTTTTGCATAATATCAAGAAAGTTTGTTTTTGAAAACAGACCTTTGATCAGAACTTCCTGACCGCCTCTCCCAGCGTCACCCTGTTCCACGGCAAGGGGGTAGGGGTCTTTCCACTCCAGGAAATGTTCCATGCGAGAAGTTATCGTTCCAACTCTCGCTTTGCTCCAATGCGTCGAGACCATCATTAAATTGTAGTAAAACAGTCTCTCCGCGCCTTCTTCCTCCGATACGTCTCTGCGGTTGGCGTAACGCAGGAGTTGGTCGATTCCTTCTTCCATAGGGTTGGTTATATAAGGGGATTTGCACTCGATTACCGCAAAGGGTAGACCGTTTACGAACAAAACGATGTCGGGAACGATGGTTTGATTGACTCCCGAAACTTTAAACTGATTGACGCAGAGAAATTCGTTGTTCTCCGGGTTGTCGAAGTCAATGATGCGGACTGTCTGACCTTTGTTGCCTTTGCCCAAGTCCTGCATTACGGAAACGCACTGATTTATGCTTGTCCAGATTTCTTTGTTTGCCTCAATCAGATTTGCATATTGGGTTTTGGCGAGGTCGCGAATAACTTTGCGAAGATTTTCGTCGTTTATCCACGGATTGATACGTTTGATACTGGCAGTCAGACGTTTTTCAAGAACCACATCTTTGAAAGAACTGCGTTCGTCCTCTTCAGGAGATAGTTTCGCGCCTTCGACATAAGACCACCCTAGGGATTTGAGTTGTTCAAGCGCGGGGAGTTCTACCTTGTCGAATTCTTCATAAGCCATCAGTTCACCTTGACTCTGACTTTGCCTGTTAACAGATCTTGCATCAAAGACTTTTTGAGGGATGAGAGTTCATCTGCTTTTTTGATAAGAGCAATTATTTGGGTTGAGATAGTCGCAACGATTTTTGCGATTTGCAGTTGTTCTTTCTTGCTCGGAATAGTGAGAAGCGTCTCCTCTATTCGAAAAAGAGCAAGCTTTGGAACGCCTCCGCCAGTTCCCTTTGCCTGATTGAACTGAGACTGCATCCGCTCAGAACTTAAAATTGTAAGGAGGTAATCTCTATCTAAGTTTTGGTCTTTAATTTGGATTTTTGCTGCATTTTCGGTTAAGAGTGAATTGTCTAGGAAGTCCGGGACAGTGCCAACCAAGCCAATTGACCCAGCGATAGATATATAGATATCGGAACTTGAGATAGTATATCTACTGATACTCTTTTGAATCTCTCCCGAAACATACTTAATTTCCGAAGGGTCTATAGTTTTTCCCCTAAAGTCCGAAACCCTAAGGTAAGGGAATGGGGTTTCATTGTCAGAAAAAGAACTGCCTTTAGGCAATCTTTTTCCACCTTTCAGTATGCATTTTTCCCCCAGTCTCATGACGTCCCAACTTTTCGGAATTCTCCCCAGTTCAGTTTCCTTAAACTCTGTGTGCCCAATTCCTTTTGTCAGCAACTCATTCATTACAGCCTTTTTTAGGTCTTTGAGCTTATTGATTCGTTTTTGGGTGTTCTCAATCACCTCGTCAACGGAGGTCAGTATCAATGCGATTTTCTTCTGCTCGGGAAGGGGTGGACACAAGACCTTGCAATTTAGTATCTGTTTTTCACTAGCTTCCCGTTGCGCTGTTCCCAAAGACAGATTATCAATTTGGCTTTGAAATTCTTCAGTTAAAAAAAGTTGATGAAGAAAATTCAAATCGGACATCTTTGTGTTGATAAAACTACTTATCGCATTTGATGCAATCAAACCTGAAGTTTCTGTTCCAACTAATCCCAAACCGCCATTGTGTAGACTTTGTCTTCCGACCAACAATTCTCCGGAAAACCTTTTATAGTAGGGTCTCCCATTTTCAGTGGGTTTGGGAAACTTTCCTGATCTCACAATTCCCTTCCCATGAAGTTTTACGGTTAACAGCTCTATCGATGCTGGGTCGGCAACCTTTTCTTTCGGTGGAATCGAAAGAAGGTTATTTAATAATTTATTTGTCCACCCCTTGGGAATTTTTTCACTCATACCCAAGTTCCTTAAGGTATTTCCACATAACTTCTTCTGATTTTTTCACCTGCGCATCAATCTCATGCAAGGAAACACGATATTTATCCCACCATCTTTCAAACTGGGCTATAACTTTTTGATCAGCGCTATTCAGATAGTTTCGAATCTGTTCCTTAGTCTCAATTTCTGACTTAAAATCGTAATAATCCACATCTCGTTTTACGAAAACACAGGATACGTCCATCCCCCGTAAAGTCTCTTGAACGAATTCATCCTCAACCTCCGAGACAGGAATACCACCATGCAGTATCGCTTTCACATCAAAAGGTTCGGGTGGCGGTGAAGTATCCGCGTATCTGCGAATGTTAAGGTTGTAGTCGTTTTCCCGAATCTCTTCCATCGAGACTACTTTGGAGTATCGTTTCTCATCTGAAAATTCGTCATAAACTTTGAGGATGTGCGCGATATCCTCCTCCCGCAGTTTGTTTTGGTTCTTCCCTTCAAGATATTCCAACTCACCGTTTATGAACAAAACTTTATCTTTGTGCTCTTCGGGTTTGTTTTTATTTATGATTAGTAAAGCCGCGGGAATACCCGTTCCGTAGAACAATGCCGACGGAAGACCAATAACCGCTTCCAACAGATCATCTTCTAAAATACCTTCGCGAATCCGCTTTTCGCTAGATCCTCTGAATAACACCCCATGGGGAACAACCACTCCCATCTTTCCCTCTGAATTTAAAGAAGCGATCATGTGCTGTATAAACGCTAGATCACCAGCGTCCTTGGGCGGCGTACCGTAAGGATAACGACCGTAGGGATCGTTGTCCGCAGCTTCCTTTCCCCATTTCTTAAGAGAGAAGGGAGGATTGGCAATCACCCTGTCAAAGACCATAAGTTCTCCGCCCGAAGTGTGTTGCGGATCGCCCAAAGTGTCTCCTTTTCTTATATCAGCGTTAAGCACCCCATGGAGAAACATGCTCATCTTGCAGATCGCCCATGTGTTGAGATTCATCTCCTGACCATAGAGAGAAAGGTTTTGTGCATTCTCCCCGCGTTCAATTAGATAATTTCGGGTTTGTATCAACATTCCTCCCGACCCCGCCGTGGGATCGTATATCTTCATTCCTGCGGAAGGCTTTAAAAGAGACACCAGCAACCACACTACCTCGCCGGGCGTATAAAACTCCCCGCCTTTTTTGCCTGCGGAATCAGCAAATTGTTTAATGAGATACTCATACGCGTTTCCCAGCAAGTCGGAAGAGTCGAAATCTTCGTTGCGCAGCCTGTGTTTTGAGAAATGAGAGAGTAGGTCTTGTAGTTTCTTATCCGAGAGTTTGTTTTTTATATTGAAATCTATGGAAACCAGCACACCTTCAAGCGAAGGGTTGTATTCCTCAATCGCTTCGGTCGCCTTGTTAAGTTCAGATCCGATATCGTGCTTGAGATTTTTCAAGTTGGACCATCTTGCTCTTTCGGGAACGAAGAAGGTCTTGTCGTATTCGTCTTCATCGCAAGCGAGTCTCTCGGCGTCTTGTTTAGACTTGCCGGTGGAGAGGTAGTGTTCGACCACCTGCTGTTGCGCTTCTTCAAACGCGTCCGAGAGACGTTTTAGGAACAACATGCCGAAGATATAGTCCTTAAACTCGGAGGCATCCATATTGCCTCTTAGAATATCGGCGGTTTCCCAGAGAAAGGATTCTAGTTGCTGTAGAGTTAGTTTCATTATATTCCCCATTTTATTTTACCGTACTTTTAGAAAACAGATTTGGCCTCTTCTCTTATCCGCGGTTTCTTGCGTTTGGCGGATTAAGGTGTAAATTCAACGGAAAAGTTTTTAGAAAGTTTCTGACAAGGGAGTTAAGACAAATGACCGACAAAGAGATAGGCGTGGATTATTCGGAACTTCACCAGCTTGATAGTCCCGCAAACAGGCTTATAAGAGAATCCATATGGGGAACGAACGACGACATAGGGCAACAGTCGTTCATTACGCCCCGCTACCTTGATGAACTGATTCGAAGACTCCGCATAGAAAAAACAACCTATGTTCTTGACGTGGGAAGCGGGGCGGGAGGCCCGGCGGTATACATAGCGGACAGGACAGGATGTAGAATTTGCGGGATAGAGATTAACGATGTGGGAGTCCAAGTCTCGACAAAACTGGCCAAAAACTCTTCTCTTGAAGATGCGACCGAGTTTCATTTGGGAGACGCGATGAATATGCCGTTTGAGGAAAACACGTTTGACCTTGCGATAAGTCTTAACGTGATGAACGTGTTTGAAGATAAAGTCGGACTATTCAAGGAAGTTTGCAGGGTTTTAAAGCCTTCCGGGGTTTGGGCGTTTTTAAGCGGTACGTTCGATATGTCCGATGATGATGAAGCTAGGGCTAAACTGGCCAGAGGATACCTTATTCCCCAATATTACGATTCTCTTGAAAACTACAGGAAGAAACTTGCGGCCGCCGGTTTTAGGATTGAGGAAATAACCGAATATGTGGCGGATTTCGAGGTGCAGGTAAAAAAATGGGGAGATGCTTACAAAAAACACTCGACCGAGATTGCGAAGGAGCAGGGGGAGGAAAACACCCGCTATCATATAGATTATTTCGATACTTATCTGGAGTTGGTTAGAGATGGGAGAGCTTCCAACCATCTTATTATATCCTCAAAACCCAAATGAATTAATCATGCATTGCTTTATCAGAGACTCTTTGGAGTGAACAATAAATTCTTGGTTCATGGGGTCTCCAGGGCGGATCCTAGTTTTTAATGCTTTGTTGATGCTTGTAATCGGAAAAGAAGCACGTTTAATCTTATAGTACATGTACTTCAACATGTTGTGTTTTTCCTGTCTTTACCCCAATACTTAGCGATTGAAAGACGTATATACAGACAATATACTATTAATGTTACATAAAGATTTAGTCTTTTTTAACAAATGGAGGCGCGCAATGAGGAACTTTCCCTTATTAGTGTGGAAAGAGAGAGATGTATATGTCTCTCGTTGTCTAATAACCAAGGTTTCGAGCTATGGAGATACGGAAATAGACGCTATTAATCATCACAAAGAGGCAATGGAGCTGTTTCTTGAAGACTTACCCCAAGAGGAAATACGGGAAATACGCGAGATTGCAGATTCGATACCCCCAACCAACTCTATATCGATAAAAACAATCTCTTTAGATAGAACAAAATCTTGAGCCGCCTTACACCATTACCTTTCAAGAAAGTAAGAGAGATTCTCATAAACGCCGGGTTCATGCTCAAAAGTTCAAAAGGGAGCCATTTTAAGTACGAAAACAAGAGGGCTGGTAGAATTGCAATTGTTCCCAAGCATGGAAACAAAGACATTCCCGTCGGGACAATTCTTTCCATTATAGAAATGTCTGGAATTTCAAGAGAGAAATTTATCAATAAGTAACCTCTGTATATTTCGACCGAAGAAGGACGCCCATTCCGAAAATAAAAGGAGAAGCGGTAGCATTCTCTTCTCCGCTTACCTAAAAATTCTTGGATTCATACAGAATCACGATTTGAGATATTTTTGATCTTCAAAAACAGAGCAAAACTTCTTGGAAGCTTTCTCTGGGTCAGATGATCCGAACACGCTTGTTATTACCGCTATCCCATCCACTCCCGTTGCAAGTACCTCAGCTGCATTGTGGGGGAATATTCCTCCGATAGCGAATATGGGGATTTTTGTGATGGCGGTTTTAGCGTCGATAAGAGTTTGAAAAGGCGTGGGGGTTCTTTCGGGCTTTGTGGGAGTAGGCCACGGAGTTCCGAAAACAACATAGTCCGCACCCATTCTCTCGGCGTGAATTCCTCTTGGGAGAGAGTCGTAGCAGGAAACACCTATTATCGCTTCGTTACCTAGTTTTTTCCTCGTGGGTATTACGTTCGGGTCGCTTTCTCCCAAGTGCACTCCATCGGCCTTTATTTCCATCATAAGTTCCGGGGAGTCGTTTATTATGAGCGGTACGCTGTATCTTTTCGTAATTTCGAGGAGCTGCCTACCCAAATTTACTATCTCGGAACGTGGGGAACTTTTATCTCGAAGCTGAACTATATTCGCCCCTCCCGAAAGAGATTTCTCGACAGTCTCAAGAAAAGAGTCGCGCGGGATCAGTTTTTCATCGGTAATAACGTAAAGCCCTTTAAGATCGAAACTCATTTTTATTGTCTAGGTGAAGGGGGAATTCGCTGGTTAGCCCCTTTTTTTTAGAAGCCGGCTATGTTCGGCTTTTAAGGAACTTCTTGGCCTTCGCTATTTCCTTTTTTACGTTCGCGCTTGACGTGCCGCCGATAGAATTTCTGCTTTCAACGGAACCCAAAATCGTTATGGATTGAAAAATATCTTCTTCAATTTTTTCGGAAAAATTTTGAAATTCCGAAAGTTCAAGTTCCGAAAGTTCTTTTTTCTTCCGCTCGGCGTAAGACACTATCTTCCCCGCGGTTTCGTGCGCCGAGCGAAACGGAACGCCTTTTCGTGCCAGATAATCCGCTACGTCGGTCGCGGTGACGAATCCGCCTTTAAGGGCTTTCTCCATATTCTCTTTTTTGAATTCGAGAGTTTCAAGCATTTCGATATTAACCTGAAGACAAAGCTTCACCGTGTCCGCGGTATCGAAAAGCGGTTCTTTGTCTTCCTGCATGTCTCTGTTGTAGGAAAGCGGAAGACCTTTCATAAGGGTAAGAAGAGAGGTTAGGTTGCCGTAGACTCTTGAGGTTTTTCCACGAGTGAGTTCGCTCATGTCGGGATTTTTTTTCTGCGGCATTATGCTTGACCCGGTGGTAAATCCGTCTCCCAAGTCGACAAAATCGAATTCCTTCGTGCTCCAAAGCACAAGCTCTTCAGAAAACCTGCTTAAATGCATCATGAGAACCGAGCAGCAAAATACGAACTCCGCGCAGAAATCGCGATCGCTCACGGCATCGATACTGTTTTTCGAAACAGCTCGGAATCCTAAAGCTTTCGCGGTCATATCTCTGTCTATCGGAAAAGACGTTCCCGCTCCCGCGCAACTCCCGAGAGGACTTACGTCCACCCTCTCAAGGCAGTTTGAAAACCTCTCGCAATCGCGTTTCAGCATTTCGTAATAAGCCAGAAGATGATGGGACAGAAGTACCGGTTGCGCGCGCTGCGTATGCGTGTAGAGAGGAAGAATCGTCCCGAGGTGATTTGAGGAAAGAGTCACGAATTTCTCCGCGAGAGAGTAGGCAAGCGATATTATTTCTACAATCTCCCTTTTCAGATAAAGCCTCGTGTCGGTTAGAACTTGGTCGTTTCTGCTCCTTGCAGTGTGTACCTTGCCCCCCACCTCTCCAACTTTCTCTATAAGCCTTTTTTCAATGTTCAGATGTATATCCTCGTACTGCTCTCGAAAAGGGAACTCCCCCCGTTTTATTTCCTTTTCGATCTCCTTAAGACCTTTGATTATCTTGGAGGAATCTGTTTTGGAGATAATTCCGGTTTCGCCAAGCATCTTCACGTGGGCTATGCTGCCCATTATGTCTTCTTTATAAAGACGCTTATCGAAGCTTACGGATTCTGAGAATTTCTCCGCGATTTTTTCCGTTCGGGAAGCAAACCTGCCTCCCCATGCTTTTTTAGCCAATGGAGCCTCCGGAACTTGCGCCGTCGGGCGGGGAGTTTACGGAATCAAGAAAAATCTTTTTAGTCGGGTAAGCGAACTCTATTCCTTCTTCGGAAAACTTTTTGAATATGTTGAGGTTAATGTTCTGCTGAGTGTTCATGTAATCGTCGAATAAGGGGCTCAGAACGAAGTAAACTATATCGTAGTTAAGGGAGAAGTCACCGTAACTGCTGAAATGCGCCCTTGCGAATTTCGCCTTCGGTTCCGCGTCAATTATCTCTTTTATCAATTTCGGCAATCGCGCAAGGTCTTCATAGGATGTTTCATAGACGACTCCGAGCGAAAAAATAATCCTCCGGTTATCCATTCTCTTATAATTTTTTATTCGGCTTTGAAGCAGATCGTTATTGGAAAGAACGATCTGTTCCCCGGAGAGGCTCCTAATACGGGTCGTTTTAAGACCTATGTGCTCCACGTCTCCGCTCATATCGCCTACCACTATGAAGTCACCGACCTGAAAAGGTTTATCGAGAATTATGGAAAGCGAAGCTATTAAGTCCCCGAGAACATTTTGAAGCGCAAGCGCGATAGCGATACCTCCGATTCCAAGCCCCGCGATTATCGCGGTTACGTCGAATCCCAGATTGTCTATCGTGAGAATCCCCAGTATCACCCAGAGAGCGCCTTTTCCGAAAAATCCCAGGCTTCTTACGTGAGTTATCGCGCCGCCAGCTTCGGGACCCAGCCCGCTTAGCTTTTTCGCGACGTAATAATTGATAAACCCACTTCCCCAGAACCCGATTTGAAGAAGAAGGCAGATGATTACTACGTTTTTTCTTAATTCGTTTATCCGCTCCGTAACGTCGAGGAAAAAAGTCGCCGCATAGACCGAAAGAATTATTATCAGCACTCCGCTGGTTTTTTCTACCAGAGCCAGAATCAGGTCATCTAGGTCGGTTTCTGTCCTCTGGGTCAGCCGGGCAACCGACTTAACCAGTCTTTTCAGAATCAAATTGATGACCAAAGATAAAACTATCGCTCCCGCAAGCGCCCATATCCATGTTTCAATGGAATTTCCCAGATAAACGCGTCCGAGGATTTCCTGAATGTTCAATTGAATCTTCTCCTTAGGTTAAAAATTCTTCGGCATCGAAAAAACGACTATCATATAAATACCCGCTCGCTTTGAAACAACAAACAAATAGCGGGGAGTATCAGAAGGAACTTCTGGGTTCTTTTAAAAACTCGATTTCTTCAACGGTGGATTTCCTTCCCAAAGCGGCGTTTCTATGCGGGTATCTTCGAAACCTTTTTATTATATTGAAATGTTGTCCCGCGAAATCGGTCGAGCACGCGAGAGTCTCTCGGATTTTAGCGTTTCCGGAGTATTCGTTTTCAAGCGCCGAGTACTTTTCAACGCTTAAGCGTTGCATCTCCAAATCTTCTGAATGCATAAGCGGCAGATAGAAAAAAGCTCTGTGCACGGGATGCAGGTTTTTGTCAAATTCCTTTTTCATACCGTCAAGACATGCTCTAAGGGCGATCGGGTCTCTTGAAAACGCCTCGGGCGTATCCCTGTAGATATTTCTTGGAAACTGATCGGTGACTACTATAAAGGCAAGAGTACCAAGCGGCGTTTTAAGCCAGTGAGAAAGATCGTCTTTTTCCGCAAGCAAAACGTATTTTTCGAATTTCCGTTTTATGAGGTTATCGAAACGCTCCGACTTAACCCACCAACTGTTTTGCTTTTCTTCATTCGGCAGCTCGTTTTCCCGTAAATCTCCAAACCAGAAACTTAATATCTCGGATATTTCATAAGATTCATCGGTTGACAAAATCTTTTTGCTCATACGTTAAAATTATAGCACACGGAGGAAAAATACTCGCAGAAGCCGTTTTTTGTGTCTTGCAATTATCCGAAACGCGTTAACAAATTGAAGTATTAACTGTCCCCGAGACGGCGACTGATTTTGCGCGAAAATTTCTAATTGTTTGATCTTATTGACTTTCTTTCTTCCGTGGGTTTCCGTCATAAATTAAAATTGAAATAATCCTTGAAATACCCTATATCTTGTGTTTTAATGTTCTTCAAACCCAAGATAAAGAGCCTTTTAGGGGCTCCGATCTTGCAACATAGAGCCATCAGGAGGATAACGATAGAGGATGCCCAAGGATAAAAATGTAGAAAAAAATCTGAAAAACGGAAGTTCCTCTCTTCAAAGTGCTATACCCAGCGACGTATCTGAATTGCAGTCCCAAGAGCCATCCAAAGCGAAAGAGCGAGAACATGTAAAACCTCCCAGCGATACCGTGGAGATTCCCACGGTAACCGTAGACGCTTTTGGCGGAGACAAACTCAGGGCTCGGGTCTTTTATGAAAAGTACGCTCTTCGCGACGAGTCGGGAGAGATAACCGAGAAAACCCCGGAGCAGATGTGGCGGAGAGTGGCGAAGGAAGTAGCGTCTCCGGAAGAAAAAAAGGAGTTGAAAAAACAGTGGGAAGAGAATTTCTACTGGCTTCTTTCCGATTTCAAGTTTATACCCGGCGGTAGAATTCTTTTCGGTGCCGGGCAGAAAAGAAGAGCGACTCTTCTTAACTGCTACTACATGCCCATAAAAGAAGATTCCATAGAAGGAATATTCGAGTGGTGCAAGGAGGCCGCCAGGACTTATTCTTTCGGCGGAGGAGTAGGGACCGACATATCTATTCTCAGGCCTAAAGGTTCCCCGGTAAACAATTCGGCCATATACTCGACAGGGGCGGTATCGTTTATGGACCTTCTCTCAACCACGACCGGAACAATAGGTCAGGCGGGAAGAAGAGGGGCGCTCATGATAACCATAAAGGTAAATCACCCCGATATTCTGGAATTTCTCGATATAAAAAATGACGAAGCCAGGTCGAAAGTGCAGTTCGCCAACATCTCCGTGAAAGTGGATGATGAATTTATGGCGGCGGTGGAAAAAGACGCGAATTACGAACTCAGTTTCTCAAACGAGAAAACCGAAATGAAAAAGACCGTCCGCGCTCGCCGCATATGGGAGAAACTGGTTAAGTCCGCGTGGTCTTCCGCCGAGCCCGGTCTTATTTTCTGGGATACGGTTAAGAGATTTTCTCCCACGGAATACGCCAATATGGAAGTAAACGGGGTAAATCCCTGCAGCGAGCAGGCTCTTGAAGACTACGGAAACTGCTGTCTTGGAAACGTGAATCTTTCCAAGTTCGTTAAAAACGCGTTTGAAGAAGATGCCGCGATAGAGTGGGAGGATCTTGAAAAAGCTTTTCACTACAGCGTCAGGTTCCTCGACGACATTTTGGATTACAATATTGAAAAACATCCGCTCGGCTTCCAGACCAAAGCCTCTTTGAGATCCAGAAGAATAGGGGTTGGATTCACCGGTCTTGGCGATATGCTGGCGAAGCTCAACATAAAATACGATACGGAAGAAGGCATAAAATTCACCGACGAGCTTTTTGAGCATGTGAAAAACATCGTTTACGAAGCCAGTTCCGATCTTGCGAAGGAAAAGGGAACTTTCCCCGTGTTTGATCTCAAGACGCACATTGCAAACCCGTTTGTGAAAAGCATGCGTGAAAACGTATTGAGCAAGATAAAAGAACAGGGACTTCGAAATGCGTGCATACTTACCGTTCCTCCCGTGGGGAGCGGCTCGGTTCTCGCCGGAACCACAAGCGGCGTTGAACCGATATTCGCCCTTTCTTACCTGAGGCGTTCGGAATCTCTTTCGGAAGGAGAATTCAAGGTCTATCATCCGCTGGTTTCTGAGTACATGGAGAAATTCGGACTGGAGGATGAGGAAGACCTTCCCGATACGTTCGTTACTTCCCACAAAATAAAGCCGGAACTCAGGGTTCGTATGCAGGCGGCGATTCAAAAACACATAGATTCCTGTATATCGAGCACCGTAAATCTTCCGAAGGACATAAGTCTCGAGGAAGTTGAAAAAATTTATTTCCTCTCTTGGAAACTGGGTTGCAAGGGTATAACCGTCTACAGAGAAGGTTCCAGGGAAGGAATACTGATAACCGAAGAAGAAACAAAGAACAGAAAAGAAGACTCTCCACCCCGGGATGAAGGGATGTCAACCACCCACTCCAACCTCACACCATCCCCTCATCCCACTCAAAAAGAATCGGTAAGACCGGTTACCAGACCTCAGGTCCTGGAAGGTTTTACCGAGGCGATAAAAACTGGATACGGGAATCTCTACGTTACCGTAAACACTTACGAGGGCAAACCGTTTGAAGTTTTTGTCCAGATTGGAAAATCTGGATTCACTACCATGGCGGATGCCGAGGCAACCGGAAGGTTGATATCTCTGTCCCTGAGATCAGGGGTTGATGTCAGAGATGTCGTGGAACAGCTGGAAGCCATAGGGGGTTCCTCTCCAGTTTTTTCGGGTGGCAGAGTAATAATGTCCGTACCAGACGCGATAGCGAAAGTGCTTAGGAGTCACTTCGTCACGGAAAAAAAAACGAATGACGACGGTGCAACTATAGAAACCGCGGGTGTTGGTGAAGAGAAGGTTTCGACGGACATCATGCTTGAACAATGTCCGGACTGCGGGAGCAGAGCTTTAGCGTTTGAATCGGGTTGCGTTACCTGTAGAAGTTGCGGATTTTCAAAGTGTAGCTAAGCAGCGAATATTCAATTACGAAGATATACTTCTGACTCAGACAGAGTTTTTTCTTCAATTAAGGATGCGTTTTTTTCATATTTTTTGGCACACATTTTGTCCGTCTCTTATTTAAAAATAATATTTGTTATCCCCTCCAATAATTAAATAATTATATAGCTTCCGTTTAAAACACGAATTTTTGTCAATAAAATTGTCAAGGATTTTGTCCTTAAATAGATTAAATCAAAGAGGTATTGGGGAATTTGCCGGAGTTGTTAATAGAACCATCGATTAAATCCGACAAGGCTTTAAATTTCAGAAAACTTGTAATCCGTATTTCTACTAGGCAAGTAAAAAATCTGGGTTTGATGATGTTACCCGGCAATGACCTCAATCAAGACTAGAAGCCATTGAAAAGGTAACTAGAAAATATTCTAGCAGTCCATATCTCGCAGGTGATTTGCAACTGTCTTTAAAATTCCCTGCTAATTTCTCTACCAAAAGCCTAAGTAATAAGTATGTTAGGCGGAAATCATTCGCCACTTCTGGCGCGTGCTATTCTCAGCTGTCTGTCGAGTTCTTCCCTTTCGGAAAGTTCCGAGTCTTGAAGTTCGTCGAGTTTTTTCTGAAAAACTTCAACCTCTTTTCTAGCCGCCGCCGAATCCACTTCTTCCGGATTTTCCGAATGGTCGGTTAATACGCTTACGGTATTATCTTTTACGTCCGCGAGTCCTCCATGGATTATTACGATGTTTTCGTTCGACTCTTCGGTTTTAAACCTGAGTCTTCCGGGAAAAAGAACGGAAAGAAAAGGCACATGACCCGGAAGCACGCCGAATTCCCCCATCTGACCGGGAGCGACAAGTTCTTCCACTTCCCCGTCAAACACGAGCTTCTGGGGAGTTATTATTTTGAGTCGCAGTTTTTCAGTCAATTTACGTTTACCTCTTTAGGAAGCGATTGACGCCGCTTTCTCTCTTACTTCCTCAAGATTGCCGACCATATAGAAAGCCTGCTCCGGAATATCGTCCATATTACCCGCGATAATTTCGCCAAAAGCCTCTATGGTTTGTTTGATGGGAACGTATTTCCCAGGAGTTCCGGTGAACTGTTCCGCGACGTGGAAAGGCTGAGAGAGATATCTCTGAACTTTCCTGGCCCTAGATACAGTAAGCTTGTCTTCTTCGGAAAGTTCGTCCATTCCTAAAATAGCGATTATCTCTTGAAGCTGCTTATAGCGCTGCAAAACTTCCTGAACCTCTCTTGCCACTCTGTAATGATCGTCTCCTACTATTCTCGGATCGAGAATATTGGAGGTTGAGTCAAGCGGGTCCACGGCCGGATATATGCCAAGCTCGGTAAGCTGCCTTGAAAGCACGATGGTTCCGTCCAGGTGAGCGAATGTGGTTGCCGGGGCGGGGTCCGTAAGATCGTCTGCCGGAACGTAAATCGCCTGAACGGAGGTAATGGATCCTTTCACCGTGGAAGTGATTCTTTCCTGCAGTTCTCCGAGGTCGGTGGAAAGGGTGGGCTGATAACCGACGGCGGAAGGAGTTCTTCCGAGAAGAGCTGATACTTCCGAGCCCGCTTGGGTGAACCGGAAGATATTGTCGATGAACAAAAGAACGTCTTGTCCCTGTGTGTCGCGGAAATACTCGGCAAGCGTGAGAGCCGTAAGAGCTACTCTGGCTCTAGCTCCGGGAGGCTCGTTCATCTGACCGAATATTAGTCCCGTGTTTCCCAAAACTCCCGATTCTTTCATCTCCCAGTAAAGATCGTTTCCTTCCCTGGTTCTTTCTCCGACTCCTCCGAAAACAGAGTAGCCTCCATATTCCTTGGCTATGTTATGGATAAGCTCCATAAGCAGAACCGTCTTCCCAACACCGGCTCCGCCGAAAAGACCGATTTTTCCACCTTTTAGGAAAGGAGCCAGAAGGTCGATAACTTTTATCCCCGTTTCGAAAAGCTCCATTTTGGTACTCTGCTCGACAAACTCGGGCGCGGGACGGTGAATTGGCCAGCGCTCTTCCGTATTTACGGGGCCCGCTTCGTCTATCGGTTCTCCGACTACGTTTAGCAGTCTTCCGAGAGCTTCTTTTCCGACGGGAATAGTTATCCCGTCGCCGGTGTTAAGAGCCTCCTGCCCTCTTTTAAGTCCTTCGGTGGAATCCATGGCTATACACCTAACGCGTCCCCCTCCAAGCTGCTGAGCCACTTCGAGAACCAGATTCCACTCCGATTCCCCAAGAGCCGGATTAGTTACCTTAAGAGCGGTAAACACCTTTGGAAGGTCACCTTCGGAAAACTCAATGTCCACTACCGGACCCGTGACCTGAACAATTTTCCCCGGCTGACTGCCGTTACCGGTGCTCTCGCCACCGCCTGCCGTAAATGTCGAATCGATACTCATTTTTAATCGTTGCCTCCTTTCCTTTGAGCCTCGGTACCGTTAACAATATCCATAAGCTCCGTTGTAATGATCGCCTGCCTGGTTTTATTAAAAAGCAGAGTAAGTTTCGCTATAACTTCATCCGCGTTGCTAGTTGCGTTCTCCATAGCCGTCATACGCGCGGCATGCTCGCTTGTTAGCGATTCATTCATGGCGCGCTCGATTCTTACCTGAATGTACTTGGGTAGAATCGATCCTATTATTTGATTTTTTTCGGGTTCGAAAAGATAATCGGAAGAACTTTCCCCTTCGCCGCCGGCTTCCTCCGTTTCAAGCGGTAGAAGCTTTTCAAACGTCATTTTCTGCGAAATAGCCGAAGCAAAATAGTTGTGGGCGAGCACTATCTCGTCCGTACGACCGTCTCTGAACTCCTCCGTGAGCGCGGAGGCTAGTTCTTCTGAGAACTTGGTCGTGTTTTTTTCGCTTACCCCGGTGTAATATTTGCCTGTCGCGACGCCGTTTTTCGAAAAATAATCCCTTCCTCGTCTTCCAACGAAGCTAAGCTTTATGTTTTCGAAAATTTCATTTTGTTCCTGCACATAGCGTTGCATATTTCTTATAAGAGCGCTGTTAAAACTTCCGCAAAGTCCTCTGTCGGAAGTGAAAAACAGCACGTGCAGATTCTTTTTCTCCTCGGGTTCTCTTAAAAGCGGATGATCCTCGGATTCGCAAAGCGCGGCTATATTCGAAGCTACGTTTTTGTAAGCGTCCGAGTAAGGTCTGTACGCCATAAGCGCCGCCTGGGCTTTTTGGAGTCTCACGGCGGCGATAAGCTTCATAGCGCCCATTATCCGCCGCGTGCTCCTAACGCTTTTTATCTTTGTCGTTATTTGTTTAAGACTGGCCATTTTCTTCCGCTACCTTATTAGCTCAGGTCTCCCAGCTGATTTTTAAGTTCGTCAAGAGCCGAAATCAGTTTTTCGCGAAGATTGTCGGAAACGACTTTTTTCTCGCTTATTTCCCCCAGATAGTCCGGATGCTTGGCTTCCAGGAACGAGAAAAGTTCTTTTTCATATTTTCTCACCGCGGAAACCGGATAATCGTCGACATAACCGTTTGTAACGGCGAATATGATTAACACCTGTTTTTCAACCGCCTGAGGTTCGTACTGGTCCTGTTTTAGCGCTTCGACGAGTCTGCTTCCTCTGGCGAGCTGGTTCTGCGTCACTTTGTCAAGATCCGAAGCGAACTGCGCGAAAGCCTCCACCTCTCTGTACTGGGCGAGTTCAAGTCTTAGGGTTCCCGCCACGTTTTTCATCGCTTTTATCTGCGCGCTTCCTCCAACTCTTGAGACCGAAAGACCCACGTTAATCGCGGGACGAACTCCGGAGTAGAAAAGATCGCTTTCAAGATATATCTGTCCGTCGGTGATGGAAATCACGTTTGTGGGAATGTATGCGGATACGTCGCCCGCCTGCGTTTCGATTATGGGAAGCGCGGTTAAAGATCCGCCGCCGTCTTCGTCTCTCATCTTCGCGGCGCGTTCAAGAAGTCTTGAGTGCAGATAAAATACGTCTCCGGGATACGCTTCTCGTCCCGGCGGTCTTTTAAGCAGCAGCGAGAGCTGCCGGTAAGACCATGCGTGTTTCGTAAGATCATCATATATTATAAGCGCATGGCGGCCACTGTCGCGGAAATACTCTCCTATGGCGCAGCCGGAGAAGGGAGCCAGGAACTGAAAAGGAGCGGGAGTGCTTGCGGTAGCCGAAACGATGGTCGTGTACTTCATTGCGTCATGCTCTTTTAGTTTGTCTACGACCTGAGCCACCGTGGACTGCTTCTGCCCTATGGCCACATATATGCAGTGAACGTTTTCCTCTTTCTGATTTATTATCGTGTCGATGGCGATAGCCGTCTTTCCGACCTGCCGGTCTCCAAGGATAAGCTCTCTTTGCCCTCTTCCTATCGGTATCATGGAGTCAACGGCTTTAAGCCCAGTCTGCAGAGGTTCGCTTACCGATTGTCTGTATATGACTCCGGGAGCTTTAACCTCGATCTGCCTTGTTTCGTCGGTATTGATTTCGCCAAGACCGTCAATAGGTCTTCCCAGGGCGTCAACCACTCTTCCTCCGAGAGCGTCTCCAACCGGCACTTCGGCGATTCTGCCAGTGCGCTTTACCATTCCACCTTCGCTTAAGTGGGAATCTTCTCCGAAAATGGCGACGCCTACGTTGTCTTCTTCAAGGTTAAGAACAAGTCCGCTGATCCCGCCGTCAAATTCTACGAGTTCTCCCGCCACCGCTTGATCAAGTCCGTAAACGCGAGCGATACCGTCGCCGACGGAGATGATCGTGCCGACTTCCTCGGTATCCACCTTACGTTCATAGCCTTTTATTCTGTTTCTCAGAATCTCGCCTATGCTTTCTGCTTTCAATTCTTGCATTGCCAACTCCTTTGGAATTATTAACTGTCAGTATTTTAAGACGGGGAAAGAGCCCCCCGTATTCTTTCAAGCTGCGTTTTGACGCTGTTGTCGTAAACCTTGTCTCCTACTTTCGCTTTTATTCCGCCTATCATTGAGGGATCGACTTTGAGGGATACTTCCACCGTTTTTCCCGTAGCCGATCGAAGTGCCGCGCTTAGCCTCTCCACGTCGCTTTGGCTCAGATCCGCGGCCGAGGTGATTTCCGCCGTTACTTTTCCCGCCGCTTCGTCAAGCCTTGCGAGCAGAGATTCCTCCGAGTCTAAAAGCGCGGAAATCTTTCCCATTTCCAAAACCAGCAGAATGAATCTTTTCGTAATTTCAAGAGAAGCCGCCGCTTTGAGAAAATCACTCGCGACCGCTTTTTTTTCTTCCGTTGAAAATACCGTGCTCAAAAGAACTTCCCGAAGTTCGTCCGTCTCCGCAAGCTTTTCGAAAAACCTCTCCATATCGTTTCTTACCTCAAGGAGTTCCCGCTCGCTTTCCGAAGAATCCACAAGCGCCGATACAAGGTCTCTCAGTGTCGCAATTGTTGCCATTTTCCTTCCTCGATCATTTTTATAAAGTCGTCAATCGAATTAGTGGTGAAATTCGCATCCATCCGTTCTTTTATCTTTTTTTCCGCAAGTTCCAAAGCGGCGCTTGCGACTTCCGACTGAATTTCGGAAACCGCTTTAGTGGTCTCGAGGCGAATCGTGTCCTCGACTTCTCTTTTTATCATTTCGCAACTTTTCTCCGCCTGGGAAACAAGTTCGTCTCTTTCCGTCTCCCCTTGCTTTTTTATGTTTTCGTGAAGAGCGGCTATTTCGGAGGACACGGCGTCAAGCTTTGCCGAGTATTCATCAAGCGTTAATTTCGCCTGCTCGGCGGCGTCTGCGGCTTTGTTTACTTCCGCACGAAGCCTTTCTTTCCTGTTTTTTAGAAATGAAAGAAAAGGCTTTCTTATAAGATATACGAGAAGAGCCATCAGGAGGCCGAGATTAACCGCGTGCTTTACCACGAACGACCAGTTGAAATTACTATCCAATTTTCTTTTCCCCCGAGGAATTAAAATAGATCGTTCGTATCAAGTTACGACTCCTTTCTCAAGACGCGATTGCTTATCTCTTCGGCAAGCGATTCTATTTCGCCCCGAAGGTCGGATCTTATTTTGGTGATTTCGCTTTCAAGGGTGGCTCTGGCATTTTCAATTTCCGCCTGAGAGCTTTCTCTTGCCGAAACAAGCATTTTTGAAGCCTCGTTTTGGCCTTGCTGTCTTAGTTCGTTTCTGGCTTCCGTAGCTTGCGCCCTGGCTTCGGAGAGTTTTCCGTTGTACTCGGTAATCGCGTCCTCGGCCTTCCGGGTCATTTTCTCGGCTTCTCTCAACGTGCCGGCCGTAAGTTCCTCTCTTCTGTCCCAGATGCGAAGAAGCGGGCGGAAAATAAGCGTGTTTAGAAGAAAAAGCGCCACGAGAAAAATCACGAACTGAACGAACATCGTACTGTCGACGCTCAGCATGTTCTCCGCGGCGTTTGCCGAGGGAAGAATCAAAAGAGCGAAAAGCGTAAAATATGAAAATATCTTGGAACGGTAAAATTTCATTTTTTAGAATTGCGGCTGTCCAGTCGTTTCGTTAGATCGTCTTTTCCGACAGTTCGCGCTCCTTGTCTTCTTTATCGAACATCCATTTTAAAAGCGGCGGCACTATAAAGGTTGTAAGTATTACCATGACCGTTACGGCTGAGAAAAGATCGCTTTTGAAAACTCCGTATGCAAGACCGATCTTGGCGAAAATAAGTCCCACCTCGCCTCTCGGGATCATCCCGACTCCAATTATGCTTTTTCTTACGCCTTTTTCATATACCGCGTAACCGCTTACGTATTTGGATACGACCGCCGCCACGAAAAGAATCAAAGCGATTGATATTATCATAAGATTTTCAGATACAAAGGGGTTAAACACAGAAATATCCACCGCGGCGCCTATCATCACGAAAAATATCGGGGTAAAAAAGTGAGAAACGGGTTTTACTCCGGACTCTATAGTCTTAAACTGATCCGTTTCCCGTAAGACCAATCCGGCCGCGAACGCTCCCACTATGGGGGCGAGCGAGAAAAAATTCGAGCAGTAAGCATATACGAGACAGAAAACTATTCCCATTATGCAAACGAGATTGCTTTTGTCTATGCTCGCGAAAAAACCGAAGATCCTGCGAGCGAATATTTTTCCGAGAAATATTGAAATCGCGAGAAAACCGAAGGCCTTCGCGCTTATAATAGAGATTGTGCCGAGGGTTATTTCCGCGGCGCCTCCGGAGTTAAAGGATTTTATTATTCCGCTTACGACTCCGAGAATTATAAGCCCCAGAACATCGTCTATTATGGCGGCGGTCAGAACTATCTTCGACTCTTTCGTTCCAAGCTTGTCAAGGTCTGACAGGACTCTTGCCGTAATTCCCACGCTGGTAGCCGTAAGCGTCGCGCCCACCACTATCGCCACAAGCCCGACCATTCCGGCTTCCAGATTTATAAGAGCGAACTTCTGAAAGTAGATTACGCAGACGTAACCTAAAACAAATGGCGCCACCACTCCGACTATTGCCACAACAACCGAGACGGGGCCCACTTTTAGAAGGTCGCTGAATCTTGTCTCAAGACCTATTTCGAAAAGAAGAAGAATGACTCCTATTTCCGCAAGCAGGTGGAAAACTTCGTATCCGACCATTCCTTCCGAAGATGGAATAAGGCCCAGAACGCTTACGCTCAGAACTACCCCCGCGACAAGTTCGCCCAGAACGGATGGTTGTCCGATTTTTTCGGCAAGTTGTCCGAAGCCCTTTGCGAAAACTAGAATTATAAGAAGGTAAAAAATAAAATTTTCTACCGATAAATGATGTATTTCTTCCATTGTTTGTTCTTGGGAAATTCGTGGGTTTCCGCGAGATTAAAAAGCAGTTTAGTACCACAAAACAATTATAGTGTCAAAAAAAACCGCGCAAGCATGATCGGAAGTAAATTAAATCGACCGGGTAACTAATTAATTCAAAAACCGGTCAGTTTAACTTACTTCCGATATATCTTTATCAAAGTCTTTCCATATTAACCCCAGGTCAATAAAATTTTACATTTTCGAATTTACCAAACATATTCCTTGTCTCTATGAAACCCTTTAGAAAAACCAAGATAATCTGTACCGCCGGGCCTTCCACCAGTTCCTACGAGATGCTTATGGAAATGTATAAAGCGGGCATGAACGCCGTACGTCTCAACATGTCGCACGGAACTCATCAAAGCCATTTGAAATTAATCGAAATAGTGAAGTCCATCAACAGAGAAGTCGAAAATTCAATCGCTGTAATACTGGATACCCAAGGACCTGAAATAAGGACGGGAGTGCTCCAAAGCGATCTGCATATAAGCGATGGGGACGTAATCACGGTATCCGCGAGACCGAGCGATGTTGAGGAATCCTCGATTCACATCAACTATGAGGACATTATCAACGAAGTCCAAGTGGGAGAAAAAATAACCGTGGACAACGGCCTTATAAATCTAAAAGTGCTTGAAAAAGACCATCGGACTATGAAGTGCAAGGTGATTGACGGCGGAACAATGAAAAGCAACCGACATGTCAATCTGCCTGGAATAAGGGTCAACCTTCCTTCAATAACGGACAAAGACAAACTGGACATAGAATTCGGAATTAAAAACGAAGTCGACTATATAGCCCTTTCTTTCGTGAGAGAAGCGCAAGACGTTTTGGAACTCAAAAAACTGCTTGGAACAAGCGGTGAAAAAATAAAAATCATTTCCAAAATCGAAGACCGCGAAGGAGTGCGAAACGTGGAGGAGATCGTCGACGTATCGGATGCGATTATGGTTGCCAGAGGGGATCTCGGCATCGAGATAAATATCGAAGAACTTCCGGATGTGCAAAGAGTGATCGTCGGTAAATGTCAGAAAAAGGGCAAAAGAGTGATTATCGCCACTCATCTTTTGGAATCGATGATCGATAACCCCATTCCGACCCGTGCCGAAGTGACGGACATAGCAAACGCCGTTTACGAAGAGGTGGACGCCGTTATGCTTTCTGGAGAAACCGCTTTAGGGAAGTACCCGGTAAGGTCGATAGAGCACATCGACAAAATAGCCTTACGGGCCGAAAAGCTTGAGAGTTTACGGTTCGGCAAGCTTCTGGTTAAAGAAGATATGAAGCAGCACCTGGCGGCTTCGGCGGTTGAACTTGCGGAATCGATTGGCGCCGAAGCTCTTGTGGTAATAACAAAAAGCGGGCTAATGGCCCAGTTGGCCACAAACTGCAGACCCTCTAAAACGCCTATTTACGCGGTAACTTTCCGCGACAGGGTGAAACGACAGCTTTCTTTAAACAGAGCGGTTGTCGCGCATAGCATGGACGAGATTGAAGATACTGGAGAGATGATTCAGGGAGCTTTTAGAATTTTGAAAGAAAAGAAACTTTTAAAATCCGGTGACCGCGTCGTGCTTGTGTCGGACGTTATCGCAACCGACGGGATTGATTCAATTCAGCTTAGAGAAGTAACGTAAAAACTATTTCTTGTCGAGTGAAAGTAAATACAGTCTTACGCGGTTTAGCGAAAGATTTTAGGAAGGTTTACACTTTCGAGGAAGCTTTTTAAGAGTTTTTCGGAAAGTTCAGTCGTCTTTTAAAAAGTCCAGTACCGTTTTGTCCACTTCCTGCTGGCATTCTCTCCAAAATCCGTGACCCGCATCTTCAAACATTCTTTCGGTGGAGTTGGGTATAAGTTCCGCAAGCTTTTTTGATCTTTCGGGAGGCGTCATGAAGTCTCTTTCTCCGTAAACTATCAGCGTTTGCGCGGAAATTTCCCCCAATCGTGAGACCGTTTCATGATTTTCGCACGCGTGGCTTTGGTTTTTGTATCCGGCAACGGATTCCGAAGAAGCTGGAATTTTCCCGGCCGATTCCATTAAAGTCGCGTAATTTTTCTCAATATATTTTCTTTCGTACCCTAAAAGCAAAGCGAATAGCCATCCGGCCTTGGGACCGAGCTTGTCGGCTATGTCTCTTCCCATTTCGAGAATCAGGTTTCCCACATCGTCCCGTTGCGCGGAAGTGCATCCCATAACAAGTTTTCCGACTCTCTCAGGGTATTTTATGCCGAGCCACTGAAGTATCATTCCGCCCATGGATTTTCCCGCGAAATGAGCTTTTCGTATTCCGAGAGCATCCAGAAGACCTATTGTATCGTCCGCCATCTGCTCCATTGTGTAAGGATAGTCCGGTTTTTCGGAACGGCCGGAACCTCTGTTGTCAAAAACTATCACTTGGAAATACTTGGAGTAAAGCGGAACCTGCACGGACCAGCTCTCAAGAGTGCTTCCCAAGCCTCCTATTAGAACCAGAGGATATCCCTGTCCGTAACTTTCGTAATAGATACTGATTCCGTTTGTTTCCGCGTAGGGCATATCGGTTTCGCGTAGGGTTTTATTTTTCCCTGAGAAGATATTCTTTGAGTATTATAGTCGCCGCCATTTTGTCTATGACAGTTTTTCGCTTTTTTCTTCCCACTCCGGCTTCTATAAGGGTTTGCTCCGCGGTTTTAGTGGAGAAGCTTTCGTCCCAATACGCGATTTCAGTACCCAAGATGTTTTCGATGCGTTTTGAGAATTTTTTTATCGCTTTCGCTCTGTTTCCCAAAGAGCCGTCTTCGCCGTAGGGAATTCCTACCACGATTCGCAATGGGCGGTAGCGGTCTACTATATTTTGAAGTTCGGCGAGGTCTTTTTTTTCGTTTTCCCGGCTTATGACGGCAACGCCGTTTGCCGTAATTCCAAGCTCGTCGCTTACCGCCACTCCTATGGTTTTAGTTCCTATATCCAGAGAGAGGGTTCTCCCCTCGGGTTTATTATGTGAGTCAGGAAGTAGCTTCATCCGGCTCGAGTTTTTCTATTACCGCGGCGCCCACGCTGTCCCCCCACACGTTTACGGTGGTGCGGAATCTGTCCAAAAACCAGTCGATCGCGAGTATCATTCCTATCCCTTCTATCGGGAGACCCACTGACTGCAGTACCAGTACCATTGTCACAAGTCCCGCTTCAGGTATTCCCGCGGCGCCGATGGCGGCTAGAGTGGCGGTTAGAAAAACTACCACCAATTCTGCTCCTCCGAGGTGTATTCCATAGCTTTGCGCGATAAATATTACCGCCACTGCCTCATAAAGTGCTGTTCCGTCCATATTGATGGTCGCTCCCAGAGGTAAGACGAATTTAGAGACCTTGGGCGACACTTTAGCGTTTTCCGTAACGTTGGTAATCGTAAGCGGAAGTGTTGCCGAAGAGGAAGCGGTGGAAAACGCCGTGAAAAGCGTTTCGCTTAAGTTTTTGAAATAAGTGACGGGATTTTTCCTGGCAAATGTCCAAAGTATAAGCGGCAAAACCACCAATCCGTGAACCAAAAGCCCCAGTAGTACGCAGAACACGTACTTTCCAAGCTGCATCGCGATTCTAAACACTTCGTCTCCGCCCCCAGCTTGTCCGATTTTTCCTGCTATTAGTCCGAATATTCCTATTGGGGTCAGGGTGATTATCCAGTGCACTATCATCATAATCGCCTTGTCCATCGTTTCGAACAACTCTACGATCATACGGTTTTCCCTGCGGAGTCTCGCGTACGCTATTCCGAAAAGAAGCGATGCGATTATTATTGGAAGAATCTGGAATTCGTAAGCGGATTTAAAAAGGTTGGGAGTCGATATCTGTCTCAGTATGTCGGTTGGCTGAAAGTTTTCCTTGCTTTTCACGATTTCCGGCATGCTTCCACTAAGCACTTCGCTTCCTTCTCCGGGATGCACCATTGTCACCACGGCTATTCCTATCGAAACAGCTATTGCGGTCGTCGCGGCGTAGTAGGCGATGGTTTTAAGCCCCAGAGAACCTAGATTGCCGACTTTCATTATGCTAAGCGTAATGGAAACTATTATCAGCGGGAGCACGACCATCTTAAGGGCGTTTAAGAAAAGATCTCCGATGATCTTCGTTCCGGCTCCGAACTCCGGAAAAAGCGAACCCACCGTTCCGCCCGTAAGCACTCCGACGATTATTCCTAGAATCAGTCTGTTTTTGGATATAAAAGATTTCATTTGCTTCTTGACTCCCCGGTCCTTTGAGTTAGGGTAATTATCCATATAAAGACTTGCTTGTAAACATTACTTTGAAACTATAATGAACTTTCGGGCAGCCAGATATCATAAAGTGTTTTTGCTTGCGCTCGTACTTGCTTTATCTTCGGGATGCGCTTTAGTCGTGGGCGGCATGGTGGGCGGCGGAGCTACCGCTTACCTCAAGGGAGTTCTAAAAACCAAGGAACCCGCGTCGTTTGACAGAGTATGGTTGGCCGTGGTCGAGACGGTTGAGCAGCAGGAGTTTGAGATAATCAAAAAGGAAAGCGGAAAAAGCAAAGCGCTTATCGAAGCTAAAATGGACGAAACAAGATATCTCTATGTGACCGTTAAATACTACCAGCCCGAAATAACCGATTTATCTATTCGCGTTGGGGTCTGGGGAAACGAAAGCGAATCAAGACACATTCTCAAGCTGATTCACGAAAAGCTCTACTAGTTTTTTAGAAGATTTCCGCACATTTCCATCTCTAAATCGAGTTCCGTTCTTATTCCGGCTTCGTTGAGCTTCGTGTTGGCTTCTTTTAAGGTTTCACATCCGAAGACCAGACGCGCCGGTCTTGATACTTTTTCATAGACTACTTTCGGATCCAGATAAAAAGTAACGGTAGAACTTATGTCAAGTTCCACTTTCCTCGTGTTGTTTCTTATCGACGTTTCGTTCCAGGTTCCGCTTGCGTATTTGACCGGTCCTCTGCTGGCCTCGGTGGGTATTACGCTTATGGCTTTTTCCATTAGTTCAAGCGTTTTCGCAGTGATACCCCAACCGCCCAATATTCCCCCTTCTCGCGCAATAATTCCGAAAGATCTTTCAAGTTCGCTTTTGGATAGTTCTCCGTCGCTTCCGAAACCGAATACTCCCATAACGGTCGGCATTTGGAAACTCATTTTGTAAAGCGCCGCGGTCATTACCGCGTCGGCAAGAGGACTCATAAGTCCTTCTTCGTCTCCGAATCCGAGCATATCTCCTCCAACGTCTATCCCTATAATCAGGTCCGCGCCGAGTTTTTCCGAAGCGTCCTCAATTCCCCTGAAGACCTTTTCAGAACCGTAATTGATATCGACCAAGAGAGTTTCTTCCCCGAGCACTTCCGCCATCCCCGCCTCGGCGAATCTGGCTCCCGAGCGAGTTATCGAGTCCTTTTCGCATTTCCATACCACATCGTTTATTTTGCGGACGTTTTTTGCCTCTTCGAATTTCCGCGGTCCCGGTTCGGGATCTATTGAGAATCTCTCCCAACTTAGCCCTCCCAATACGCATTGAATACCGAACGCTTCAAGCAGTTTCGCCGTGGGAAGGGTTCCGACCACGTCTCCGCCGCCGCCTATGCCTAACAAAACGGCCTTCTTTGAATTTCTGAGTATATTTTCTAGCATTACGATTTCCCTAAAGTTCTGTTGATCGTACTCCCGGTCCGCATTACGAAAATCCGATAATGGACGATATTAATATCCGTTCCTGCGTAATCATCAATAGCGCTGGGGTTCTTCCCGCGGTTCGGGTCGCTTCGCAAACCAGAATTTCTCACAAAGCAGGTTAGAAAGACGAGTTGTTTTGTGTTAAGTTCAACTCGTTTGGTTTTGCGTTCCACTATTTCTATGGAGTTCATTGTAAAATGAGACAACGACTGCCGGTTTTGGTGAGTTTTGTCCTTTTGTGTTTATTCGCGCTTGAGGGATGCAGTACTGATTTCCAAAAAGGGTTTGATGCCGCCGAAAAAGGAGACTATGCAACTGCCCTGCGTGAATGGAAACCTCTTGCCGAACGGGGAGATGCCTATGCCCAGTACAATCTGGGTTGGATATACTCGGAAGGAAAAGGGGTTCCGAAGGACTACAAGACGGCGGTGAAATGGTACACGCTTGCCGCAGAACAGGGAGATGCCGGTGCTCAGAATAATCTGGGTGTGATGTACAAAAGAGGAGAAGGAGTTCCGAAGGACTCTAAGACGGCGGTGAAATGGTACACGCTCGCCGCGGAACAGGGATATGCCCTCGCCCAGAATAATCTGGGTGGGATGTACAAAAGAGGACAAGGAGTTCCGAAGGACTACAAGACGGCGGTGAAATGGTACACGCTTGCCGCAGAACAGGGAGATGCCTATGCCCAGGCCAATCTGGGTTTGATGTACTACGAAGGAAAGGGAGTCCCCCAGGACTCTAAGACAGCGGTGAAGTGGTACACGCTTGCCGCAGAACAGGGAGATGCTGATGCCCAGGCCAATCTGGGTTTGATGTACTACAAAGGAGAAGGAGTTCCGAAGGACTATGTGTATGCGCACATGTGGTTAAATCTTGCTGCAGCTAATGGAAGTAAGCCAGCAGGTAAAATGCGAGATTTAATTGTGGAAGGAATGACCACTTCCCAAGTTGAAAAAGCACAGGAACTTGCTCGTGAATGTGTCCGAAAGAAATACAAAGAGTGCTGAGAACACATCCTCTCTCCTCTAAAAAGAGAGTACCAGCTTGACCTAATTCGTAAGTTCGAAAAGCGGTCAAGAAAGAAAACACTTAAGAAAAAAGTACCTGACCCACATTTCTCGCGCGGCAGTTAGAAAGAGCTCTCTTTGGCAAGCCTTTCGCCACTCACTCGGACTTGGGACTACCGGAAAGAAGATTTTCAGCTATCTTCTCTTATAAAGAGGTTTTTCGGCGGTTTTCATGAAAAAGATAATAAGCGGCTGGAAGCACGCAAAGGGAGTTCACTGCGGGTCGGCGGCCCTTGCGGATATCTGCCGTTACTACGGACGTGATTTTTCGGAGCAGATGTGTTTCGGTCTTGGCGCGGGGTTGGGTTTTTACTATTCTTTTGAAAACGGTATGGACCCAAGCAGAATAATACAGCCGCGCGGTCCGCTTATGGAAATTAATTTTCTCAGAAATTTCGGTCTTGAAGAGATCGACTGGAAATATGAAGAAGACGACAATCAAGCTTTTTCCAATCTGAAAAAATCCATGGAAGAAGATGTTCCCGTACTGATACAGGCCGATATACGATACCTTGAGTATTTCAATTCTTCGACGCATTTCCCCGGACACATTATTGTCGTATGCGGTTACGACGATGCGGAATCCGTTTTCTACGTTGCCGACAATTCGTTTGAGGATATTCTCCCCGTATCTTTTGAGAGTATGAAAAAGGCCAGAAGCTCAAAAGCGAAACCGTATCCACTCTCAAACAACCGGGTTGAAGTACGGTTTCTAGGGGATGATTTCGATCTTCGCGAATCGGTTTTTCTGGCGCTTAAAAAAAATGCGGAGATGATGCTTGAAGGCTATAGAACGATAAGGGGACTCTCCGGTGTTGAAACGTTAAGGAGTTGGGCGGAGGATCTGCCTCGGTGGGAAAATCTCGACGACTGGAAATGGACCTCAAGATTCACCTACCAGGTTATATGCAAAAGGGGAGTCGACGGGGCGGCTTTCAGGTGGTTTTACAGGGATTTTCTAAAAGAAGTTTCACACATTACGTCACCTTTTTACGGAACCGCGCTTGCGGATGAAATGGATAACATCGGTCAAAAGTGGTCTGAGATGGGTACTCTTTTTAAACAAATAAGCGAAAGTGAAGACTCTTTTCGCAAGCGGGGGTTTCACCGGGCTTCGGAACTTGCCTTTGAAGTATACGATCTTGAAAAGCATTTTTTCTCTTTCGTGCTTGAAAAGTTTCCCGAAACCGGATCCGCCTGATGAGTTCTCCGGAATTTTCGAATATGGAATTGCTTTGTACATCACTCTTCCCGCGGCGGTCGCATTGCTTTAGAATAGGGATATTGACGAAAAACAAGGTAAACTAACAAGTTTAGTATTTTCGATGGAATAGAAAAAAATGCTTTTACCCGTTTTAAAGAAATACGTCTGGGTGATAAATCTTTTACTTATAGTCGCCATTTCTTATTCAATCGCGGCGATGATCAATAACGGGCTTCGCGAAAAAATAGAATCGGGAACGCAAACTCATTTTGGCGATCATTTGTACGAGGAAAAGTATGGACGAATCAATATTCCGTACCGCTCAAGGGACTACTACGATCAAATATTGAAAAACAATCTGTTTGGAGAAGCCGCGGATGTGGAAATCGAGCCGACCGATTATATTCCAAGCGACGGAGACGTTCCCAAAACGTCTCTTAAACTTGAACTTCTCGGAACTTTTCTCTCGGAAGACGGATATCCTTCTCTTCGCGTCGCTAATGTGGCCGTGATAAAGAATATGGAAAATTCCCGAATAAAGGGTTATTCTGAAGGGCAGTGGGTTGATCTTGTAACGTCGGAGAAAGTGAAGATAGTGAATATAGGCGATTGCCAGGTAACCATATATCGCGCCGGCGGTTCCGAACTCCTTACCTGCGGCAAAGAACTTGAAGCCGTTTCTTTGGGAGGCAACGTAGCCAAACCGAGAAAAAGCAGACCGGCTCAAAAACAAAAGACCGTGGAAGCGGGGATTAGCCGAGTCGGCGACGGAATTTATCAGATAGAGAAAAAAATGTTTGACGAACTTATAGCCAAACCCAACAATCTTATAACCGACGCCAGAATAGTGCCGCTAGATGACGGCATTAAAATTATGGGTGTGAGAAGCAGAAGCGTGTTTTATAAAATCGGCCTGAGAAACGGCGATATTATTCATCAGATAAACGAAGTCGCGTTAAACGATGTGCAAAACGCTCTTTTGCTTTTCGACGAATTGAGAAGTCAGGACGAATTCACCGTCGATTTCACAAGAAGAGGAAAAAGGCGCAGTAACCGGTATACGGTTTACTAGGCGCGAAAAACAGTCTTTCAAAGGTCAAAGCTAAATTATGAGACATATTCCGAGTGAAAAGTTCCCCGCCGTTTTGTGTGCGTGGTTGGTCTTTGTGTTACTGATCTCCACAGCTTTTTCCCGCACCGCCTCGGGCCAAGAGAACGAAGCTTTCGCGGAGTCGACCGAAGAGCAAATCGAAGAACAAATCGACGAGTATCTGGACGCGGGAGACGATCAAATTTCCCCGGACTTTGGTATGGTCAATCTCCGCTCAACCATGTCGCTTAAGGACATGGTGAAAACCATAAGCGAAATCACGTCCGAGGTTTATCTTATAGACGATCAGATTAGAGATAAAAACCTGGAAATAGTTACTCCTCAAGGCGGCTTTACCAGGGAGAATGCCTTTAGAGTCTTTGAAATCCTGCTTGATATGAACGGCTATTCGGTCGTAAATTCAAATGGAATCAACAAAATCGTCCCCAAAAAAGGAATAAGATTCGAAACTCTTCCGTTAAGACGAAGCGACGACACGGGAGAATCTTCCCAAAGATACGTGATGAAGCTTATGAAGCTTAAAAGCGTAAGGGCCAAGGGTATTTCCAATCTTCTTAGAAATCTTGTGAGCAAAGAGGGATTTATGAAGGCCTACGACCCTTCGAACACTCTGGTGATAATCGATACCGAAGATAACGTTAACAGGTTGACGGAGGTGGCTGAAAGTCTTGATTACGACAAAAAAATAGAATTCGTCAAGGTGGAAAACACAAGTTCCGCCAACGTCGTGATTAAGCTGCTTGAAATTTTCAGTCCTCAGGGGGAAAAATCGAGAAGAACGACCGGTGCGAGCAAATCCGACGGTTTTCTTTCCGGAAGTTCGGATCTTCTCGGGTTCAAGCTGATAAACGACGAAAGGACCAACTCCATAATAGTGATCGCCGATCCGAGAGATATCCCTCTGATAAAGGACACCATTTCGGTTTTGGATATAGAAAGCGAACATGCAGAACAGGATGTTTACATAATACCGGTTAGAAACGCCGACGCGGAAAAAATAATCGAAGTTATCGAAAACCTCTTTTCTTCCAACCAGACTTCAGGCGGCGTCTCTTCAAGTTCTTACGGAGAAAACTACAGTCAACAATCCAGAAGAACCGGCGATTCTTCAGCGGGTCTTTCGGAAAGCGGAATCGCCAATTCCGCAAATACCAGGGGCCTGCGTTCCGAAAACGGAGGTATAAGAAGAAGCGACGCGTCGTCGGGTGGTTCGGTCGCCGTATCTTTGTCGGACGGACTGAAGATAACTTACGATTCGGCTACGAACTCCATTGTTCTGGTCGGATCCCTTCCGCAGTACAAAATGATCAGGGAAATAGTGGAAAAGCTCGATATAAGAAGAAAGCAGGTATTCGTTGAAGCCGCGATACTCGAGGTGGGTCTTGACAATCTAAACGCGCTCGGAGGCAATTTCGGTCTCGGCGTCACGATTGAAGGAGACAATTTAGGTTTCGTGGGGCAGCAGCTCCCAGGAGTGCCCAGTTTGCTTGGAGTCGCCGCGGACCCCACAACCGCCGCAAGCGCGATAGGCAGTCTTTCGGGTATTTTTCTCGGCGTCGTGGGAAAGGAAATCGATCCCGACAACTCGGGCCCGCTTCCTTCCCTCCCATCGTTCTCCGCGGTATTTCAGGCGTTAAATTCCATAACCGACGTCAACGTTCTCTCGACTCCGAGCATCATAACCACCGATAACGAACCGGCGGAGATAGTGGTGGCCGACGTGATTCCGTTTCCCATGGGGAGCACGGTCGGAACAAGCGGCGTAACGGTTCAGACTATCGAGAGACTGCCCGTTGGAATAAGGTTGAGCATCACTCCCCAGATAAGCGAAGGGGAATATCTTAACCTCGATATAGTTACCGAGGTTTCGTCCACCAGAGAAGCGCCCACGGGTCTTAACACTGCCCAGTTCGGAATTGCGACCACTACGAGAAGCGCGGATTCATCCGTTATAGTTAAAAACGGACAGACCTTGGTTATCGGCGGATTGGTTCAGGACAGAGAGCAGGTGCTTCACAACAAAACTCCTTTGCTTGGAGATATTCCTTTGGTCGGCAACCTGTTTAAGTTCAAACGCAATCAGAGCAGAAAATTGAACCTGATGATCCTTCTTACGCCGAGAATAGTTGAAACGGAAGGCGATATGAAGCAGCTGCTTCTGGATTATCAGAAAAGAAAAACATTGCTTCAAAGAAGAAATCTGGACGTTCTTGAGTAGGGGAATTTTCGAAAAATGAGAGCCTTGGATGAAATAATAAGCAGGCGTCATCCCGAGGTAATGGGAAGAATCCGGGAACTCAGGGAGAAAAACGGTCAGAATACCGAAGGCATACTGCTTAAAACCGACGTAATGAACGACGACTCGGTTCTTGATGTGCTGTCGGAGTTTTACGGAATCGAGAAAATCGATTCGATCCCGGAAGACGACATAGACCACGAAATTGTAAAGAAATTTCCCATCAGCTTCGCGAAAAAATTCAGAATACTGCCGATAAACAAAGAAAACGGAGATCTAAAGGTGGTATTCGCTCCTCCCCAGGAACTTTACGCCCTTGACGAAATACGTTCCCGGTTTGATTGCTCCCTAAAAACCTACATTGCCCTCGAACGCGTGCTAAACGAGAGCATAAACAGGGTTTACGAGCAGGGAAGGGACTTCGTTTCGGAAGAAATTAGCGAAGGGTCGGGTTTATCCGATATGGAATTCGCCGAACCTAAAGATCTTATCGAGGCCGAGGACGAAGCTCCTATCATAAAATTGATAAACACGCTTCTCTTCCAGGCCGTGAGGGAGGGCGCAAGCGATATTCACATAGAGTGTTTCGAAAAAGAGGTCACGGTGCGATTCAGAAAAGACGGCATTTTGCATGACGTGACGAAAGTTCCGAAAAAAGTGCAGTCTTCTGTGGTCTCCCGCGTGAAAATCATGTCGGAACTTGACATAGCGGAAAAAAGAAAGCCTCAAGACGGAAGCATAAGGCTTAAAATCGGGGGCAGGGATATAGACGTTAGGGTTTCCACCGTTCCGACTTCGTGGGGAGAGAGCGTGGTAATGCGGCTGCTTTACAGATCTTCGGTGCTTATGGACTTTGAGGACCTGGGACTTGAAGGAAAAAAACTCAAGCTTTTGGAGTCTCTGGTAAAACGTCCCCACGGAATCATACTCGTAACCGGGCCCACGGGAAGCGGTAAGACGACGAGTCTTTACGCCGCGCTGCAGAGAATTAATCTTCCCGACAAAAAAATCATTACCATAGAAGATCCCGTCGAATATCAGATACAGGGGATAAATCAGATTCAGGTGAACACCAAGGTGGACCTGACTTTCGCAAACGGACTTCGCTCGATACTCAGACAGGACCCCGACGTGATACTCGTCGGAGAAATAAGGGACAGGGAGACCGCCGATATTTCCATGAACGCCTCTCTTACCGGACATTTGGTGTTCTCCACACTGCATACCAACGATTCGGTAAGCGCGGTAACCAGACTTGTCGATATGGCGGTGGAGCCGTTTCTAATAGCCTCGACACTTTCGGCGGTTATAGCCCAAAGACTCGTCAGGGTACTGTGTGCGGAATGCAAAGAACAGTATACGCCTCTTGGGGAGGAACTTGACCGGATAGGACTTCTTCGCGAACTTTGTCCCGACGGGAAGATACACAGAGCCCGAGGGTGCGCGCGCTGCATGGAAACGGGATTTTCGGGGAGAATAGCGATTTTTGAAATTCTGCTGATCGACGACGATATTAAAAGCACTATTCTCACCAGTCCGGATTCTTCCACGCTTAAGGATAAGGCGCTTAAAAACGGACTTGTCACTCTTAGGATGGACGGCGCCGACAAAGTGGCCAAAGGCATAACGTCAATTGACGAGGTGCTTAGGGTTACCGAAGAGGAACTTGCCGAAGGTTAGAGACTGTTTGTTTCCAGGGACGGTATTTGGAAATGCCCGTTTACAACTATAAAGCTATTAATCAAAAAGGCGACTCCGTAAAGGGAGTGATAAATGCCGAATCGATTAAAACGGCAAGCGACAAGCTTAGAAAAGACGGCGTTTATCCTTCTTCCATAAAAGAGGCCGTAGGGTCTCGCCGTTTGTCTATAAGCCTTCCTTTCGCCGGCGTGCGAATGTCGGAGCTTGCGGTTATGACGAGGCAGTTCTCCACGCTGATTTCTTCCGGACTTCCTCTTGAGACGTCGCTTGTGGCTCTCTACGAACAGACCGAAGATCAGAAGTTAAAAGAAATACTATCCCAAGTGCGCGACAGGCTGAGCGAAGGAAGTTCCCTTCACTCGGCTCTTGGAGAACATAAAAGCGTTTTCTCGGATCTTTACGTAAGTATGGTAAGGGCAGGGGAAGCGAGCGGGACTCTTGATCTGGTGCTTGGTCGTCTCGCGGATTTTCTTGAAAAACAACAGGAACTTACTTCCAAGATCAGAGGAGCCATGATATATCCGGCCATAATGTTCACAGTCGGTCTTGGAGTGCTTGTTTTCATGATGACGTTTGTGATTCCAAAAGTCGCGGGCATATTCGAGGCAAGCGGCAAGGCTTTACCTTTCATAACCGTGGTGCTTATCGGGGCAAGCGATTTTCTAAGAGAGAATTTCGTTTTCATTCTGCTTTTTCTTGCCGCTTTGTTTTTTATCGCGCAAAGGTACCTGAAAACTCCCCGCGGCGAAGAACTCTACGACAGGTTGTACCTTAGGCTTCCCGTTTTCGGGAAAATCTCTTCCAAAGTTATGATTTCCCGATTCACAAGAACTCTCGCCACGCTTCTTTCAAGCGGTATACCTCTTCTGGATTCCATAAAAGTAAGCGAGTCGGTTCTCGGAAACAGTTTTTATATCGGAAGACTGAAGGATGTCCGGGTCAAAGTGGCGGAGGGCGCGGCGTTTGGAGGATGTCTGGCCCAGACGGGGATTTTTCCACCTTTGATGGTGAGGATGGTTTCCGTCGGAGAGGAAGCCGGTAAAATTGAAGTTATGCTTGCGAAAGTGGCCGACATGTACGATGCTCAGGTCGACGGCATGCTTTCTACGCTGACTTCTCTTCTGGAGCCGGTAATGATACTGATTATGGGCGTGGTGATGGGCTTTATAGTGTTTGCTATACTTTTACCTGTATTGAATCTAACTTCGGTAATAAGCTGAGCAGGGAGGTGAAAAAATGAGATCCCAAGCGGGATTTACTCTTATTGAAATTATGGTGGTCGTGCTTATTATCGCAGGGCTTGCCTATATTGTGGGTACGAATGTGATAGGGCAGGGAGAGAGGGCTAAAGAAAAACAGGCCATTATTCAAATTAAGCAGTTTGAACAGGCGCTTCAGCTCTTTAAATTCGATAACGGTTTCTACCCCGAAACGCAGCAGGGGCTTCGTGCGCTTATCGCACCTCCCGATGTCGGAAGAGAGGTGAAGAGGTGGACGCGCTATATGGAGTCTGCGACCGTTCCTCTGGATCCCTGGGGAAACGAATTCGTATACTTCGGAACTGACCAGACCGAAGACGGACTTTACTACATAAGATCTAACGGTCCCGACGGGGAGGGGAATTCCGAAGACGATCTGTCAAACAGGAACAGATGAAGGTAAAATCGGCGGGTTTTACCTTGATCGAGCTTATGGTGGTCGTGTTTCTCCTGGGAGCTCTGTTCTCGGTGGCGATGCCGAGAGTTCTGAACACGCAAAGCGCGAACCTTCGAAGCGCTTCCAAAGGACTGGTGACTACGATAAGGCACCTGTACGGCAAGGCGGTTTTCGAAAAACGGATATACAAACTCTCTTTTGATTTGGAATCCGGGCGGTACTGGGCGGAAGCTTTTCAGGGAAACCGATTTCTTCAGTCGTCGGATTCCTCGCTTGGACGAAAGAATCTTCCCGAAGGAGTTTTTTTAAGCGATATACAGACTGAAAGAACTCAGGGAAAAATTGGCCCCGATTCCGGAAGAGAGGCGTTTATACTGTTTCTGCCCACCGGAGTGGTCGACTCCTCGGTTATTCATCTGCGGACCGAAAAAGACGATTTTGTCACGCTTTTTACGAATCCATACACCGGAGCGACGAAGATTCTTGACGGATACGTGGAATTCGCCGATATACTTGAGAACACGGTGCAAAATCGGTAGAGGGAAGAAATGCTTAGGGTTTTCAAAAAAAACAGTTCCGGATTTACCTTGCTTGAAGTCATGATGGCGGTCGCGCTTCTTTCCCTGGCGGTAGTGTCGATTCTAGGTGTCGTGGGTCACAATATAAATCTCGCGCAAAGATCGGCGAATTTTCTCGTGGCATCAACTTTAGCCGATGAGATGGCTTCGAGAATTAGCGCGGAGGGCGTTCCGCAGAGTTCCGCAAGAGGCGGAGAATTTGAAAATCATCCGGGCTTCGAATGGCAAATTACCACCATTCCCTTAAACCTGCCTCAGTTCGGAGTGGCGATGAGCGTTGTCAGTGTCGTTATTGTCTGGGACGACGGGGAGCAAAGCTATGGAATCGACTTCCTGGCTTCGGGAGGATAAAAGAAACGGCTTTACTCTTATAGAGGTTCTCATAGCCGTTTCCATAACGGCCGTGGTATTCACTATGCTCTACGGTTCTTTCTCCCAGCTTGTAAACTCCAAGCGACGGATCGAGACTAGAAACGAACTTTTGCAGGAAGCCAACATCATACTGCTAAAAATTCGCCACGACCTGGCAAACGTTTTTCCCAGAGGCAAAATGAATTCCAAAACTCCCGTATCTTATCCCTACAGCCATTTTGTCGGCTCCGGGGAAGGAGAGAACAGCAGGCTGGTTTTCACTTCCTTTGCCAGAGACCCGCATCATTTCTCCACGAATTCGGGTCAAAGCGAGATATCTTACTACCTGGTTCCTTTGGCCGACGTTCGGCAGACTCTTTACGCGCTTGTGAGAAAGGACAATTACTGGATTGGGAATGACGCGGCGGGGACCGCGGCCGTGCTTTCGGAAAGGGTGATTAGCTTCCGGGTGAACTTTATTTCCGAACAGTTTGAGGGTTCTGAGACGGCACAGAAAATATGGCAGTGGAATTCTTCGTTGAGAGGGGGACTTCCCGCGGCCGTTCAGATTGAAATCGTTCTTGCCGGATATGACGAAAACTACGAAGAAACCCATTCAATGTATATAGACATACCGGTGGATAAATAGATGCCGAAAGCTAAGACCGAAGCGACTCAAAGAGGAATAGTTCTTATAATCGTCGTTATCACAATCGCGATACTTTCAACCATCGCCGTCGAGTTCATATACTCAACCAGGGTAAGTTACGAGGTTTCCGTTAACAGTTCGAAAGAACTGCAGATAAGGCACATAGCGAAATCGGGGGTAAGCCTTGCGCAAAGCGTGATAAGAAGCAGAACCCTTGAGGATCTTCCCCGGAACCTGGGTCCGCTAAAACAGATGGTAACCACAAACAACGACGAAAACGGCTGGGCGCTCTCCATTTCCTCTTTTCCCCTGCGAACCGGAAACATATCTCTTGACATAAAAGATGAAAGATCGAAAATCAATCTTAACGCTCTTGTGGACCAGAAGTTGAATAAAGTGGATTTTCAAGTCCGTACTCAGCTAAACGAGCTTTTTCGCTTTCTTGAGATCGAAACGGAAAAAGCCGATCTTTTCGTTGCAAGTCTCGTCAACTGGCTTGACCGACCGGCCAGAAGCATCATTAACGATCAGGATTCCTCAGGCGCCGGCGCCGCTCATTACGCCGCACTTGAAAATCCTTACTATATCAAAGACGGGCCGCTTGACAGTGTTGAGGAAATTAGGATGATTCACGGCATGGACAATGGTTTTTATACGAAGGTTCAGGATTATCTCACCGTCTATCCAAAGGACAAAAAAGTAAATTTCAGTACCGCTTCCAAAAAAGTCATAATGGCTACCATAAAAGCCGCCACTGTCTCGGTTACCCAAACGGGAAGCAATTCTCGAGACATAAAGGACAGCGTTGTCGACAGAATGGCCGACAGCGTGATAAGCCGCAGGAAAGCCAAGAGAATCATATCCTCGTCGGAAGCCATAAAGATTCTAAAAGAAATGGACTCCGGTTTAAAGATAAGTTCCGGTCTTTCCGGAGTTGTTTTAAAAAACGGAAAAAGCGATATTTATTCGGTTGTTTCAACCGCCATGGCGATCGAACAGCGTCCTGTTTCAAAACAGGTTCGAGCCGTGGTGCAAAAATCTTCCAAGAATTTGTATCCTACCGTGATATCCTGGAAAGAGAGATAGTGGCCGAAGTGGCGGAATAGGCAGACGCGCAGGATTCAGGATCCTGTGGGCATTGCGCCCGTGGGGGTTCGACTCCCCCCTTCGGCATTACGTTATTAAAAAAAAAAGAGGCGTCGTTTAAAACGCCTCTTTTCTCTTAAAAAATCTAAAAAACCGCTTTTTTATTGTTTACACGTCGTAATAAAGCATGAACTCATGCGGTACGGGTCTCAGCCTAATAGGGTTGATCTCGTTTTCCGTCTTATAGTCAATCCATGTTTCGATTACGTCTTCTGTGAACACGTCGCCTTTAAGCAGAAACTCGTGATCCGCCTCAAGTGCGGAAACAGCCTCTTCAAGCGAACCGGGAACGGATGGAACGTTTTTAAGCTCTTCCGGCCCCAGAGCGTAAATGTCCTTGTCGAGGGGATCTCCCGGATTTATTTTATTCTCAATTCCGTCAAGTCCTGCCATCAACATGGCTGAAAACGTCAAGTAACCGTTGCAGGAAGGATCCGGAAAGCGAGTCTCGATTCTTTTCGCTTGCGGACTCGGTGAATACATCGGAATTCTCACGGCGGCGCTTCTGTTTCTCGCCGAATAGGCGAGGTTCACCGGCGCTTCGAATCCCGGAACCAGCCTTCTGTAGGAATTGGTTATCGGGTTGCTGAAAGCGCATATAGCTCTTGCGTGCTTCAATATGCCGCCCACGTAGTACATCGCAAGCTCGCTCAGTCCCGCATAGCCGTTCCCGGAAAAAAGAGGTTTCCCTCCTTTCCAAAGCGATTGATGTATGTGCATTCCCGAACCATTGTCATCGAAGACGGGTTTGGGCATGAAAGTAACCGTCTTCCCGTGCTCCCGCGCGACGTTTTTCACCACGTATTTATACCACTTCATTCTATCGCCCATCTCAATCATCGGCGCAAAACGCATATCGATTTCCGCCTGTCCCGCCGTGGCGACTTCGTGATGATGAGCTTCCACCGAGATTCCCAGACTTAAAAGCACGCTCACCATTTCCGAACGTATGTCGTGCATACTGTCGGAAGGAGGAGTGGGGAAATAGCCTTCTTTGTGTCTCAGCTTGTGAGCCAGGTTTGGCTGTTCTTCGGTTCCCGAATTCCAAATTCCCTCCTCCGAATCTACGAAGTAGTATCCGCCGCGAGGGCTTTGGTCGTATCTTACGTCGTCAAAAATGAAAAATTCCAGTTCGGGACCGAAGTACGCGGTATCCGCCACTTTCGTGCTTTTCATGAAAGATTCGGCTTTTCTCGCGATATTCCTCGGGTCTCTGGTGTAAAGTTCTCTGGTTATGGGGTCTTCTATATTGCATATTATGACAAGCGTTTGAGCCTGCATAAAAGGATCGATTTTACAAGTGGCGGGATCGGGAATCAGCAACATATCGCTTGCGTTGATAGCCTGCCAGCCTCTTATGCTGGAACCATCGAAACCCAAACCGTTTTCAAAAAACGACTTGTCCACTTGATCCGCGGGTATGGTGAAATGCTGCCACATCCCGATAAAGTCAAGAAATCTCAAATCGATGAATTCAACCTCGTAATCTTTTATGAATTTTATTATTTCAGCCGGTTTCTTAGGCAAAGCCGGCTGACCTAACTTATTATCAGTAGGCATAACTGATCATCCTCCTTGGTTTTAATGCGGTTATCGCTGTTTTTTTGGAGACAGTTCCAAACAGCGATGATTATATGGCATCCTCGCCTCTTTCGCCAGTTCTGATTCTTATAACGTCCTCGGTCGGAAAGATGAATATCTTCCCATCTCCGATCTTGCCGGTCTTCGCACTTTCTCTTATAGTCTCGATCACCTTTGGGACCATGTCTTCGGAAACTACTATTTCCAGCTTTATTTTGGGGAGGAAATCAATAACGTATTCCGCACCTCTGTAAAGTTCCGTATGTCCTTTCTGACGACCGAAACCCTTTACCTCAACAACCGTAAGACCTTGAATCCCTATTTCTCTCAAGGCTTCCTTCACATCTTCCAGTTTAAAAGGTTTGATAATGGCCTCTATTTTCTTCATGGTAACAAAATCCTCCTACGCATATTTATTCGGCTACGCTATAAAATATCAAAAAACATACCATTAAGTTGCGTCTGGAAGTGAATCTATCCTCCAAATCAGCAAACATGATAACCGTTTCTTTCTCATAGGGAAAGTTAATAGTTTTTTAACTGCTTGTCATAATTGAATGTTTTTCAGATTTGAAAACATAAGAATTTATATCTAGCTTCGTAAAAAAAAGTTTTCTCGAATAAACGAAAATAACCGTTTTCCTCGAGCGTGCACGTTTGTTGTGCGTAAAATCCTAAAAATTAAGCACCTGCTCCGCACGATTGATTTTGAATATGATTGATGATATTTTTCCCGTATGGTTCAACGAAAGCTGGGTTACAAATTCAAAAATCCCGCTCTGCTTGAAACAGCTCTTACCCATTCTTCCTACGCGAACGAATTTTCGTGTCAGAGCAACGAGAGGCTTGAGTTTCTCGGCGACTCTTTGCTGGGATTCATAGTGTCTTTGGTGCTTTACGAAAAATATCCGTCGTTTTCCGAGGGCGCGCTTACGAAAATAAAAAGTCGAGTGGTGAGCGGGGCGAATTTCGCGAAGTACGCCGAATATCTCGGCTTGCGAAAAAGTATGCGGTTGGGAAAAGGGGAAGAGAAAACCGGCGGGAGAAAAAGAGAGTCGAACAACGCGGACGCTTTCGAAGCTTTAGTCGGGGCGCTTTACTTTGACGCGGGCTACGAAGAAACTTTCAATATAGTTTCCAAACTGGTGGATGAAGCTGTTTCTGAGGATATTTTTCCCGGCGACGCCAAGACGGAGCTTCAGGAAATCGTATTGAAAACTTTCGGAACCACTCCGGAGTACAGGGTTTTAAGCGAACGGGGACCTCTGCATAAAAGAATTTTTACGGTAGAGGTGGTAATTCCTTCCGGTCTTACGGGAAAAGGAGAGGCTGCAAGCAAAAAGCGCGCCGGGCAATTGGCCGCAAAAGACATACTTTTAAAACTGGGGGATCAAACCTAAAGTTTTTTTATTTCCAAGTCGTTTATTTTTTTTGAAAGCGTGTTTCTGTTTATTCCAAGTATGGCCGCCGCCTGCTTCGCGTTTCCGCCCGTTTTCGCAAGCATCGCGGTGATCAGATGCTTTTCAATCTTTCCGATTATTTTCTCGTGAACGTTCTGCAAAGGCGAATCCATGCTTCCCACCATCATTTCGATAAGCTCCGTAGTTTTTCCGTCCACGCCCTCTCCATCCGCCTCGATTTCCCAGTTAATCGCGTCTTTTGTCTCTTTTTCGCTTATTACGCTGTCCGGGCTTAAAACCAGAAGACGTTTTACGGTATTTTCAAGCTCCCTCACGTTTCCGGGCCAGTGGTAATCCATCAGCACCCGCTGCGCTTCGCGGGAAATTGTTTTTTTCTCCGTTTCCAGTTCGGTCGAATATTTATTGAGAAAATGTCCAAGCAGTTCTCTTATATCCTCTTTTCTCTTCCTCAAAGGAGGGAGACTTATTGTTATGACGTTCAGTCTGTAAAAAAGATCCTCCCTGAAGACTTCTTGTTTCACCGCGGTTTTTAAGTCTTTGTTTGTGCTTGCGATTATTCTTGCGTCAACGGAAATCGGCTTTTCGCCGCCGAGCCGGTAAATCTTCTTCTCTTCTAAGGCTCTTAGAAGCTTTGACTGCAAGTCAACGGAAAGTTCCCCTATTTCGTCTATGTGGAGAGTTCCTCCTTGGGCTTCCTCGAATCTTCCTTTTTTAAGGCTGGTGGCTCCGGTAAACGCTCCTTTTTCATATCCAAACAACTCGCTTTCGATAAGGTCTTTGGGAATGGCGGAGATGTTTATCGATACGAGTCTTTTTTTTCTGCGCGGGCTGTTTCGGTGAATCGATTTCGCGATAAGTTCCTTTCCGGTTCCGCTTTCCCCGGTTATCAAAACGGTAATGTTTTTATCCGCCGCGCGACCGATTGTCTTGTAGACTTTCAGCATGTGCGTAGAACTTCCCACTATTTCCTCAAGCGAGATATTGTCTTCATGGTCCGGAGTTTTTCTTATTTCCCTTCGGGCTTCGTAGCTTTTAATCGCTCTTTCGGCGAAAAGATTCACTTCATTTAGATCAAACGGCTTGGTTAAGTAGTCGTAGGCGCCGAGTTGGATAGAATCTATCGCGTTACTTACCGTGTTTTCCGCGGTAATGAATATTATGGGCAAGTCGATTCCTCTTTCCCTCAGTCGGGCGAGGATATCGAACCCGTTCATATCCGGCATGTTTATATCGAGCAGGATAAGGGAATAATTCCCTTCTTCGGCCTTCTGCAAAGTCTGCCGACCGTTTTCGGAACAGTCGACTTCAAACCCCGATTTTTCAAGGGAAGTTTGAAGTACCCACCTTATGTCTTCTTCGTCGTCCGCTATTAGAATCCGATTCTTCATGGTTAAATACCTTTTGCGGAAGTTGTCGCGTCTTGTGTGCCGCGGCGAATTTTCATCTGCCCGCCGGAATTTGTATTTTAAATTCCGAACCCTCTCCCTCGAAACTTTCCGCCGTTATTCTCCCGCCGTATTTAGCTATTACCTGACTTGATACGAAAAGGCCAAGGCCGGTTCCGTTCTTTTTGCCGGAAAAAAACGGGGTGAATATCTTTTTCATATCTTTTTCCGGTATTCCGCTTCCGTCGTCCCTAACCGATATTAAGACGGCGTTATTACTCCATATTTTGTAATCCGTTATCCATTTGCTTTTGACAGTTATCTGTCCGCTGTCGTCGGTTGCCGCGACCGCGTTTTGAATAACGTTTATGAATACCTGTTTTAGGGAGTTGTAATCGCCGGGTATCGGGGGGATGGTGACGTCGAGTTTGTGCTCAAACTCTATGTTTTTGTGCAGATTTGATTCAAGGAATAAGATGTCGATCAGGATTTCGTTTATATCTACCGACGTAAGATGCTGTTTAGAAACCGATGTCGGATCCACCAGCCTGTCGAGCAAGTCTTTCAGTCTTTCCGTTTCTTTCACTATTATTTGCGAGCAGCGGTTTTTTTCGGTTTTCGAAAGCGGACCGCTTAAAAGTTGCGCCGCGCCCTTTATTCCGCTAAGAGGATTTCTTATTTCATGCGCGAGTCCCTTGAGCAGAGTTTCGTAGTTTTCTTCAAGACTGCAGTTTCTCCCTATGATGGACATCATATTCATCTTTTCGGTGTTTCTTATCTGGATTATGAGCCCTTTCATACTTCCGTCGTCTCCGTATATGGGAGATCCGGTGCATTCGACGCTGATTGAGGATTCTTTGGACGTGCGGAGAATCAAGTCGTTTTCCTGCACGACTCTTTCCTCTCTTACGGCTTTAGAGCAGAGGTTGGTTATTTCCTCCGGAAAGAATTTTGAAATGTGCTTTCCGATGGTTTTACGTCTGGATATGTTGAGTATGTTCTCCGAAGGCTCGTTTACGGAAATTATATTAAGGTCGTTGTCCACGACTATGATTTCTTCGGGAAGCGAATCCAGAAGATTTTTGTAAAACATCGGATACTCGTTCGGCTCCATATCCGTTTTCTCAAACCCCGGATTATATTTCCTCAATTCTTATGAAGATCGCGTCGGCGATGGAGAGTGTGGATTGTTCAATTCTTCGAAGCGCTTTGCGAAGGTCTTTCTCCTTGGCTTCATGCGTCATTATTATTATCGGAACGTTTTTCCCTTCGCCGTCTTCAGTTTTTTGTATTAAAGACTCGATGCTTATCCCGCATTTGCCGAGAGCCGTCGTTATTTTGCCGAGTGTTCCGGGTTTGTCTTCAACCTGGAATCTCAGGTAATAGCGGCCCGTAAAATGATCGGCGCCGAGGAGACGTTTGCTCCCGCCCGTGCGCGAATAAAGCGTGGGTGGGGTAGGTTGCGATTTGTTTTCCACGGCTTTTGCGATTGACACCAAATCTCCCACCACGGCGCTTGCCGTGGGGAGCATCCCGGCCCCCATTCCGTATAGCATTGTCGGACCCACCATGTCTCCCACTATGTGAATTGCGTTAAACGCGTCTTTTACGTCGGCAAGCTGAGTGTTTTTCCTTATAAGCGCCGGATAAACCCCAGCTTCTATACCCGCGTCTTTAAGCTTCGCGATGGCAAGCAGCTTTATTCTGTAGCCAAGCTCGTCGGCGAAGCTTATATCGAGCGGCGAGATGTTTTTTATTCCTTCGACGTATATATCGTCAAGCTTCGGAAAAAATCCGTAGGCGAGCATTATGAGAATCGAGAGTTTGTGAGCGGCGTCGATGCCGTCTATGTCGAACGAGGGGTCGGCTTCCGCATATCCTTCCCTCTGGGCCTGGAGAAGCATTTCTTCGAATTTCTTTTTCTTCTCGGACATGTTGTGGAGTATATAGTTGCACGTTCCGTTCATTATTCCGTGTATGGAGACGATATTATTCGCCGCGTAGCTTTCATAAAGCGCCTTGATTACCGGTATTCCCCCGCCGACGCTGGCTTCAAACGCCACCTGGACTCCGTTTGCCGTCGCTTCTTTAAAAATTTCCTCTCCGTGGTGAGCTAAAAGAGCCTTGTTTGCGGTTACGACGTTTTTCCCGCTTCTAATCGCTTGCATAACCAGTTCTCTTGCGGCCGTGGTTCCTCCGATAAGTTCGATTATGATCGAGATGCTTTCGTCGTTTATAAGTTCTTGCGCGTCGGTGGTGAAAAGTTTTCTCGGTATTTTGACCGGCCGTTTTCTCTTTATGTCCAAGTCCGCTATTTTTTTAAGCTTAAGCCTTATACCGGTTCTTTTCGCTATTATTTCCGCGTTTTCGCTTATCGTTTTGTAAACGCCGCAACCTATGGTTCCGGCGCCTATAAGACCTATGTTTACGGAATTCATCCGAAAACCTCCATAAAAAAAGCAAAAGTATACATAATCCACTATATAATACAGTGCTCAAGCCGCTTAAAAGCGGCTTGAGCGAAGCCTGCAAGACAAAGAGACAAGAACCTCCGGCAAGCGCTTATCGCTTTAGCTTATCAATTCCCGTTCCTCTTCCCTTGCTAAATAGTGGTTGGCATCGTATTTCCAGACGAGCTTCCATACTGTGTTGTACCGTGAATTTGAATTCCAGCCTTCTTAAATGGCGATGGTATTTGTTTTCCCATCGGATTTACCTTGCAAATTTAATATTTCATATTAATATTGCAAGCATGTATGAAAGAGAACTTGCCCGGAAAATTATTGATTCCTTGTCTAGAAATCCGGCGGTGACAATCCTCGGACCGCGTCAGATCGGTAAAACGACTCTCGCGCTTGAAATCGCTAAAAATAGACCTTCTGTGTACCTTGACCTTGAGAATTTCGAGGATTTTCAGAAGCTGAAAGATCCGGCTCATTATTTCAGCCTTCATGCCGATAAGCTGGTTGTTCTTGACGAAGTCCAGCGTTATCAGGATCTGTTCATGTCGCTTCGGGGTGTTATAGACGCGAGGCGTCGGGAAGGACGTGGAAACGGACGGTTTTTGATTCTTGGATCGGCTTCGAATGAGCTTCTTAAACAGAGTTCTGAGAGTCTTGCGGGGCGTATTCATTATTTAGAACTCGCTGGGCTTAACCCGTTTGAGATTGAAGAACCGCACGGTCAATTTCTACAAAGGCTCTGGATGCGTGGAGGTTTTCCGGATAGCTACGGCGCGTCGGATGATATGGAGAGCAACCAGTGGCGTTGGAATCTTATACGTACCTACCTGGAGCGCGATATTCCACAACTGGGACCGCGCATTCCCGCCGCTACTCTAATGCGTTTTTGGACTATGCTGGCACATGTTCAGGGTGAATTACTCAATGCGTCAAAACTGGCAAGTTCCTTGGGAGTTAGAAGCGTCACGATAACCCGTTATCTGGATCTGATGGTTGATCTGCTGCTCGTTCGAAGGCTGGAACCGTGGCATGGGAATATCAAAAAACGACTGATCAAATCTCCCAGAACCTATATTAGAGATAGCGGCGTGCTTCATACATTGCTGCGAATACCGGACTACGAGAGACTGCTGGGGCATCCGATTTTAGGGAAAAGTTGGGAAGGGTTTGTGATTGAGAACATCCTTTCGATTTTACCATTCGATATCCATCCGTTTTTCTACGCGACATCCGCCGGAGCGGAAATAGATTTATTGCTAGAATTCGCTATGGGTGAGTACTGGGCAATTGAAATTAAGGCCGGTAAAACACCTAATGTGAAAAAAGGTTTTCATATGGCGTGTGAAGATTTGGACGTTAAACGTAAATTTGTCGTTTACTCCGGGGATGACACATTCGAACTTGGCCGCGACACCACGGTTCTCACACTTTCACATTTCATGGAAGAGTTGAGAAAGCAATTCGGCCGATAAATCCGCGCTAGTCCCGATGCCGACGTTTGAAAGATTGACAGTTACGTTTCCTAAAATAGACTATATCGCCTGTTTTCGGTGGGGCCGTAGCTCAGCCCGGGAGAGCGCATGAATCGCACTCATGAGGTCGTGGGTTCGAATCCCATCGGCTCCACCACTTTGCCCTCGCCGAATGTTTGACATACCAAACCCTTGAACTAGACTTGAATGTTCTTTCCGTTTGGGGCCGTAGCTCAGTTGGGAGAGCGCATGAATGGCATTCATGAGGTCGTGGGTTCGAATCCCATCGGCTCCACCACTCATTTTCGAATAAAGCGAGACTCCGAGCATTCTTCGGGGAAAATTATTTTCTTCTCTCCGTTTTGCCACTGGGTTACAAGCATTCGATGGCCTGTCTGCCTAAAGGTTTTAGGGTCGATACGAAAGTCGCCGTAGAAAGTCGTAAATTCTGAGCGGAACGCTTCGCGCATCAGGATTTTTTCATCCGTAGACGAGGTTTTTTCGACGAGTCGCGCTATTATAAGTCCCATATTATAAGCTTGAGCCGCCGTATAATCGGGATCGTATCCGTATTTATCGGCGAACTCGCGGGCGAATTCTTTTGAGCTCGGGCCGAAATCTACGGGTGTTTCAAACGTCGGTTCCCACTGACTTGTCGAAACGAAAAGTTCACATAGATCGCCGAGACGTTTTTTAAATTCGTTTATCGCCGCGGCCAGGGTAACTACCACGTTAAAGGCGTCGTTTGAATTTTTTGACGCCCATCGCGCGAGATTTAAGTCGTCTTCCATTTTGCCGCAGCAGAGAAGGCAGTCGCCGCCACGTCTTTTCGCGGGAGAAAGTGCGGCGGAAAAATCTTTCGTTCCCGATTCAAAATCGTAAATCGAAGCAGAAAGCTCAAGTTTTTTCGCCTGCGCGAGCGCTCCTTCGCTTACGGTTTTTGAGAATTGGCTTTGCGGGAGACGTAAAACCGCGACTTCTCCGCGTGGGGGACAAAAAACGCTAATCATATTCAAAACTTCCCGGAAGTAACTGGACGCCTCCGTTATCGAAGTTACCGTCTTTCCTCGGGCGTTTGACGAAATATCGTCAAGCGACCCTCCGTAGTTCCAGGTAACTCTTCCGGCTTTTGCGGCCACTTCCGCGCATACTAGCGTAAGACTGCTTGAATAGGGTCCGAGAAGCACGTCCACTTTGTCTTTTTCTATAAGACGCAAAGTGGTTTCTTTTGTTTTTTCTGGAGAACTTTCGTTATCGTAGAATATGAGTCGTGGAGGAGGGACGGTTGCTTTTTGTGTTTTTATTCCTCCGCGCAAGTGAAGCTTTCGGCAAAGAAGCTTTATTCCTTTCAAGCTTTCTCGGCCTTGAACCGAATGACGTCCGGAAAGAGTCGCGGACAAACCGATTGTAAAGGAGTTCATTCCCGATTCAGAGCAGTTTGCTTACCGTTTCTTCAATTCTGTCCATTCCCTCTTCTATGTTCTCCATGGACGTCGCGTAAGATATTCTGATATGGTCTTCCTTTCCGAACGCCACGCCGGGTACGACGGCCACTTTGGCTTCTTCCAGGAGAAACTCGGTAAACGAAACCGATCCGTCGATTTTCCTCTCCCCATGCACTTTATCGATAAAACCGCTTATGCTCGGAAAGACGTAGAACGCTCCCATGGGATCGAAGCAGGAAAATCCCGGAATCTCGTTCAGTCTTTTTACTATGAATTTCTTCCTTCTTTCAAACTCCCGGGCTCTTTTTTCAAGCAGGTCCTGCGGTCCGGACAGCGCTTCAAGCGCCGCCATTTGCGATATTGAAGAAGGATTTGAAGTTGCCTGTCCCTGAAGTTTCCCCATGGCGCTTATCACTTCTTTCTTACCCGCCGCGTATCCTATGCGCCATCCGGTCATCGCGTAGGATTTCGATACTCCGTTTACGAGAATGGTGGATTTTTTCGCCTTCTCTCCAAGCGAGCATACCGAGACGTGTTCGGCTTCTCCGTAAATTATTTTTTCGTATATCTCATCCGAAATTATCGTCAGGTCGCAATCGAGAGCGATTTTCACTAATTGTTCCAACTCCGCGCGTGAATACGTGGTTCCGGTGGGGTTTGAAGGATAGTTGAGAATAACGGCTCTGGTATGCTCCGTTATCGAGTTTTCAAGATCCCTCGGAGTGATTTTGAAAGAATCTCGTTCGTTTGTGTCTATAATTACCGGAGTCGCTTCGGCGAGTCTAACCTGATCCGGGTAGGAGACCCAGTAAGGAGCCGGAATTATGACTTCGTCTCCCTGCTCGAACAGTACTTGAGTAATATTGTATATGGAGTGTTTCGCTCCGCACGAAACCACTATCTCGTCCCTTGAGTATTCAAGGCCGTGATCTTTTTTCAAAGAGTCGGCAATCGCGTCTTTCAGCTGGTTGATTCCTCCGACGGCTGTATACTTGGTGAACCCGGACTCAATCGCCTTTACGGCGCTTTTCTTGGCGTTTTCCGGAGTGTCGAAATCAGGTTCTCCGGCGCTGAAGCTTAAAATGTCGATTCCTTGAGAGCGAAGCGAGTTGGCTTTCGCCGTTATCGTCATAGTTGCCGAGGGTTTTACTTTGTTGATTCTGTCGGATAGTTTCATTTTTTAACCGTTTCCGTCTTTGTGTCGCCGAAAAGTTTCTCTATCAGCTTTTTTTCCACCGCTTCCGGAACGAGATGCCTGGCGGAACCTCCGAGAGAAATTATTTCTTTTATCAGAGAAGAGCTTATGTGAGAAAACCGGCTTTCCGTAAGCATAAAAAGCGTTTCCACATTTTCGTCCATAAGCTTGTTCGCCGTGGCCATCTGAAGTTCGTATTCGAAATCCGAATGGCACCTCATTCCCCGAAGGATCGTGTTTGTTTCCTTTTCTCTTACGTAATCGACCAGAAGTCCCTGAAAACTCTCGACTTCCACGTTCGGATAATCTTTCGTGACTTCTTTTATGAGAGATACTCTTTCGTCGATTGAAAGGATGGTTTTTTTCGAAGTGTTATGCCCCGCTGAAATTATAATTTTCTCGAAAATCCTTGAAGCCCGCGCGATTATGTTGAGGTGCCCATTTGTAAATGGATCGAAAGAACCTGGATAAATTACCGTTTTACCGTTCAAACAAGCCTCCTTATAAAACTCAGGGAAACTCCGCCGTATTTTCTCGTTCTCACGTCGAATTCCTGCGGTCTGAAAACGTTTTTAGACGGATGTTCAATAACCAAAACTCCTTCATCCCCAACGACTCTCTGAACCTCGCACGCTAATTCCTGCGGTTCGTTTCTTACGTAAAATTCATACGGAGGATCTATAAAGACAATATCAAACTCGCAACCTTCGGAACTTAACATACTCAATGCTTTTCTGAAATCAAAATTAAGTATTCTCGATCGTTCGACATATCCGCAGGAGCGAAGATTAAGAGAGATTATTTTCGCCGCCGAGGGGTTTTTCTCGACGAACGCGCAAAACTTCGCCCCTCGACTCAGCGCCTCGATTCCCAGGTTTCCGGAGCCCGAAAACAGGTCAAGTGCGGTCGCTCCGTCGACTTGCCGGCCCAATATATCGAACATTGATTTTTTTATCCTGGCAGTCGTTGGTCTCAGGTTTTTGCCATGTGGAACTTTAAGGTTTTTTCCTTTGGATTGTCCTGTAAGAACTCTCATTGCCACTTGGAAACTCGCTTCGGATGGTTATATGATAAAGCCATGAAATCATTAAAGAATTATATTTCGCGGCATAATTCGAGAAGGTCTTTTCTCATTCGGCTACTATACTTGTTTTTGCCGTTAAGCGGTAATAAAGCCGCCGGTTTGGTCTTTTAGCCGCGGTCGAATCGCACGTTGCTGGAAGCCTCCGATCTTTTCGTGTAAACTACATCTTTAATTTAGTTTGTTCTAAAGACTCTCTCCAACTTTTCCCCAGGAGGATTTTCCCATAATGGAAGCTTCGTCAAAGATTCAAAGCGTAAACATCGAAGATGAGATGAAGGAGTCTTATCTAAGCTACTCGATGAGCGTAATAGTGGGAAGAGCTCTTCCCGACGTGTGCGACGGATTAAAACCCGTTCACAGGAGAATTCTCTACGGAATGAACGAAGCCGGAAACGTTTGGAACCGTCCCTACAAAAAATCCGCCAGGGTTGTTGGGGACGTAATGGGTAAATACCATCCGCACGGAGATTCGGCGATTTACGACTCCCTCGTCAGGATGGCTCAGGATTTTTCCATGAGAATTCCGCTTATCGACGGACAGGGGAATTTTGGTTCGGTTGACGGAGACAGCCCCGCGGCGATGCGTTATACGGAAGTCAGGCTTTCCAGAATTTCTTCGGAAATGCTTGAAGACTTGGACAAAGAGACGGTTGAATTCTATCCGAACTATGACGGCGGCGAGCTTGAGCCCAGCGTTTTGCCGACCAAAGTGCCCAACTTGCTTCTAAACGGTTCCTCGGGAATCGCGGTCGGAATGTCGACCAATATTCCCCCGCACAACCTCGGGGAACTTCTCGACGCCGTGGTAGCCCAGATACGCGACCCGGATATTACCGTCGACAGGCTTATGGAGATCATTCCGGGACCGGATTTCCCCACCGGGGGTTACGTAAGCGGAAAAGACGATATTCGCGCCGCTTACTCTACCGGAAGGGGAATAGTCAGGATAAAGGCCAAGGTTCAAATAGAGAAGCAGAAAAAAGGCGGTAAAGAGGTGATAATCGTCACGGAACTCCCTTACCAGGTAAACAAGGCGCGGCTCGCTCAGAAAATCGCCGAACTCGTAAAAGAAGAGAAGATAAAGGGTATCTCGGATATAAGGGATGAATCCGACAGGGAGGGAATAAGGCTCGTTATCGACGTTAAATCCGGAGAGCATTCTCAAGTGGTTCTCAACCAACTTTACAAGCATACGCAGATGTACACGTCATTCGGAATAATAATGCTCGCCCTTGTGAGGAACCAGCCTAAAGTTCTACCTTTAAAGCAGCTGCTGGCTCACTTTATAGACCACAGAAAGGAAGTGATTACGAGAAGAACTCAGTATGAACTTCGCAAGGCCGAGGAACGCCTTCACATTCTCGAGGGATTTAAAATCGCTCTCGACAACCTGGATCGAATAGTTGAACTTATCAAACGTTCCGAAAGTCCTTCGGCGGCCAGACAAGGGCTTATGCTTACGTTTTCACTTTCCGAAATACAGGCTCAGGCGATTTTGGAAATGCGTTTGCAAAGACTTACGGCTCTTGAGCGAGACAAAATATTCGAAGAGAGACTGAAACTTATCGAGACCGTCGCCAAGCTTAAAGAAATACTCGGAAGCGAAAAACTCGTACTCGATCTAGCAGTGGAGGAACTCCAAGATCTCAAGGAAAGATTCGCGGATCAAAGAAAAACTCAGATCGTCGAAGACACGGGAGAGATGTCAATCGAGGATCTTATAACCGACGAGGACATGGTGGTTACCACGACTTACGGAGGTTACATAAAAAGCATTCCTCTTAGCGTTTACAGAAATCAAAGAAGGGGAGGACGCGGAAGGACGGGAATGAGCACCAAGGAGACCGATTTCGTAAACGATCTGTTCATAGCGTCAAGACACAACAGTATTCTGTTTTTCTCAAGCTTCGGAAAATGCTACTGGCTAAAGGTATACCAGACTCCCGAGTCTTCTCCCACGGCGCGCGGAAAAGCCATGGTGAATCTTCTCTCCCTAGGCAAAGGAGAAAAGGTGGCCGCGGTACTGCCCGTTAAGGATTTTTCCGAAGATGTATCGGTGGTTATCGCCACTAAAAAAGGTATTGTGAAGAAAACCAGACTGGCGGCTTATTCCCATCCCCGAGTCGGAGGAATAATAGCGCTCAACATACTCGAGGGAGACGAGGTCGTGGGCGTGGAGCTGGCCTCGGAGAATGACGAAGTGCTGCTTACCTCAAGAAACGGCCAGGCTATCAGATTCAAAAGTTCCGACGTTAGGAATGTGGGCAGGGTATCGATAGGAGTAAGGGGTATAAGGCTTAGAGATGGCGACGAAGTGGTGAGTCTTGAAATTATAAAAAATCAAAACGCTCAGATACTTACCATAACGGAGATGGGTTACGGAAAACGAACCGGAATTTCCGAATACAGACTTACCAGAAGGGGAGGAGTTGGCGTCAAGACCGTCAACATAACCAACAAGAACGGAAGAGTCGTCGGAGCGTTTCAGGTAAACGACGATACCGAAATAATGCTTATAAGCAACCATGGCGGCAAGGTGATAAGAACCAATGTTTCCGAAATACGCAATACCGGCAGAAGCGCCCAGGGAGTAAGAGTAATAAATCTTGAAAAAGACGAAATGGTCGCGTCGGCGGCTAAGGTTGTGGAGAAAAGCGATGATAACGGAGATTGAGAACGTATTTTCCGACTTCCCGGATCATAACTGCTTTGCCTGCGGTCCCGAAAACTCTCACGGCCTCCGCCTTAAGTTTTTTCAGGACCACTGCACCAACGAAGTCTTTACTGTCGTAAACCCAGAAGAGCATTTCGCGGGGTGGCCAGGCATAGTGCACGGAGGAATTCAGTGCACGCTTGTAGACGAAGTGTCTTTCTGGGCAATGTTTAACGAAACCCGCAAAATAGGTCTTACGGCGAAAATAGAAATCGTTTATTCCAAAAAGGTTTCAAGCGGCGAAAGTCTTAATGTAAGGGCCAAAGTAAGGAAAATCAAAGGAAGGCGCGTCGAGGTGGATTCGGTTATAAAAGACATGGACGGACGTAAATTAACAAGCGCTGTGGTAACCTACGTTCTTCCCAAAAAAGAGGTTCTGCGCAAAGCGCTTGGCAACGAGCGTCTCGGCGACGAATTTATCAAGTACGTTTCAAGTTAATGATAAAACTTTACGAACACCCGCTTTCTGGAAATTCCTATAAAGCGAAGCTTTTGCTTCATCAACTCTCCGTCGAGTACGCCGGAGTGACGGTTGACATATTCTCCGGAGAGCATAAACAGGAGAAATTCTCCAAACTCAACCCCAACTGTAAAATCCCTGTTCTTACCGACGGCGATTTCGTTATTTGGGAATCAAATGCCATACTTTTCTATTTGGCGAAAAAATTCTCCCCGAATCCTTATCTCTCCGACGATCCGTCTACCTACGGTCTCATAACGCAATGGGCTTTCTTTGGAAAAACCACGATTGATCCGAATCTGGCTCTGGCTAGGTATTTTACGAAATTTCTTCCCGAAGATCAGACGCCGCGCGAAACTATGGAGAAACTCCACGCGCAGGGAAACGCCGCTTTGGCAATCCTCGATCGTCATCTTTCGCAAACGGAATTTCTTTGCGGGCATTATTCCATAGCCGATATCGCGTGCTATCCCTACACGATGCTTTCCAGTGAAGGGGGCTTTGACATCGAATCGTATCCGTCGGTCAAACGGTGGTGTGCGAGCGTGGAGAGCACGAAAAAATTCATTCCGTTTGTCGATTAATTTCGGGCTGGGTTCATGAAAGAACAGGCTGATTTATTTTTGCGGTTGCTTGAAAAAGTCGGAAAAACCGTCGCTTTCACCGGCGCGGGGATAAGCACCGAATCCGGAATACCCGACTACCGTTCTCCGGGAACCGGTCTTTGGGAAAAAATGGATCAGTCGGTGGTTTCTCTCTCGGGATTTTTAAAAAATCCCGCCAACTACTATTCATACGCAATGGAGTCTTACCCAGTAAGGGAATCCGCCGAACCGAACGTGGCGCACTACGCGCTTGCGCGTCTTGAGGAAAAAGGTTTGATAAGCGGCGTGATAACGCAAAATGTCGACGGTTTGCACTCAAAGGCGGGTTCTCAAAACGTCTGCGAGCTTCACGGCTCCCTAAGACGCGTTATCTGTCTTAAATGCGAGGCTTCCTACCCGATGAAAGATGCTATGAACAGAGTGGCGAAAGGAGAGAATCCTCCTTTGTGCGCCGAATGCGAAGGGATTTTAAAGCCGGACGCCGTTTTCTTCGGAGAAGCTCTTTCGAAGAAGCGATGGGAAAAAGCGGTCGATCTTGTCGAAAATTCCGGGATGCTGCTGGTTCTGGGCTCTTCTCTTCTCGTGGCTCCGGCAAGCGATCTTTTGCGCCTGGCGACTGCCAAAGGAGCGCTTCTTGTGATTATAAATCTGACGCCCACTCCGTTTGACGGTGAAGCGGATATGCTGATATGTGGAAAAATCGGGGAGTTTTTCGCGAAAACCGGAATCTAAGCCGCCCGCTTTTGCGGATGGAGCGGGAAACGGGATTCGAACCCGCGACCTTCTCCTTGGCAAGGAGACGCTCTAGCCAACTGAGCTATTCCCGCAACTGAATCCGAATCCAAACATATCGATTCCCTCCGTTTTTGTCAAATAGGACAGGAGATTTTATTAGTGTAGAATAACAGCCGCGATGAACAGAAAGGATTTAATCAAAAGAATAAATACGGCCGTCGTGAAAATAGGAAGCAGCGTGCTGACGGATGAAGACGGATATTTTGACGAATCTTTTTTCAATGACATCGCAAGGCAGGTATTCGTTCTTAAGCAAAGGGGAATAAGAACCATAATAGTTTCTTCCGGGGCTATAGCGTCGGGAATGAAAAAACTCGGTCTTTTGAGCAAACCCAGGGAAATAGACGTCAGGCAGGCGATTTCCGCCTGCGGTCAGACGGAACTTATCAAAAATTACGAAGAAGCTTTCTCCAAATTTGGATTAAGCGTCGCGCAAATTCTTCTTACCCGCGATGGTTTTTCCGACAGAAAAAGATTTCTTAATTCAAAAAAGACCATAAGACGACTGCTTGAAATGGAGATAATCCCGATTATAAACGAAAACGATACCGTATCGTTCGAAGAGATAATGTTCGGCGATAACGACAATCTGGCGGCTTTGGTGATATCCCTGATTGAAGCGGATATTCTTGTTTTGATGAGCGATGTCGATGGTTTTTTCGACGAAGATCCCGCGAAGAACAAGGACGCGAAACTGCTTCCCACCATAGCTGAGATAGATTCGAGAATAGAGTCTTTCGCCGGCGATACTTTCGGCAGAACCACTTCCGGAGGGATGAGAACTAAGATTCAGGCCGCAAGGTCGGCCGCGGCTTTCGGCGTTCCCACAATAATCGCCAACGGAAGAAACGAGGATGCTCTGCTGCGCATTTTTAACGGTCATGAGTACGGTACCGTAATACTTCCGAAAAACGAGAGACTCAGAGGTAAAAAACACTGGATCGCCTACACGCTCACACCCGTTGGAAAGCTTGTCGTGGACGACGGAGCCGCGGCGGCGATTACCAAAAAAGGCAAGAGCCTCCTTCCCTCCGGCATAAAAGAGGTGGAGGGAGAGTTCGAAATAGGAGATCTTGTTAGTTGCTACACATCTTCTGAGGTTGAGATATGCAAGGGGCTTTGTTCTTACGGTTCTTCGGAAATCAGAGAGATTATGGGGAAAAAATCATCAGAAATAGAGGATATTCTCGGCTACAAATACAACGATGAGATTATCCATCGAGACGAGATGGTGATACTATCCCAATGAAAGCTTTTAGCGGGTCGCGCAGAGTCGTTTTGTTTTTTATTGTTGTGTTGTCGGGATATTTTTTCTGGCTTTGCTTTCTCGACGATTTCTCCGCGCAACGCAAGATAATTAATATATCCCCGGGCGCCGGCTTGTCCGAGGTGGCCGACGAGCTTGAGAGAGAGGGAGTTGTAAGAAAGGCGGAGATTTTTTCTTTACTGGTTTTTCTTACAAACGGACAGAAAAAGCTTAAATACGGCAAATATGCGTTTTCGCCCGAAGACACTCCGTATTCCGTTTATAGAAAACTGATCAGGGGAAAAGTATTTTTAAGAAAAGTCACTTTTCCTGAGGGAATAACTCTTTTGCAGATGGCGGAAATTCTGGAAGCTTCGCAAGTAACGTCCCGTGAGGACTTCCTCGCTCTTGCCTCAAGCAAAGAGTACGCTACGAGGAAGCTCGGAGTGCAGGTTCCCAGCCTTGAAGGTTTTCTTTTTCCCGACACCTATTTTTTCGAAGAGGGATACTCGGCGCAAAAAGTGATTGAAGCCATGCTCGGGAGGTTCATGGAAGCTTTAAGTACGCTTGGAGTCTCAGATGCCGACCGCGATATCAAGAGGCTTGCCACCGTCGCCTCCATAATAGAGAAAGAAACAGGATTTTCCCCGGAAAAGCCTTTGATTTCGGCCGTGATACGCAACAGGCTTAAAAGAGGTATGAGACTTGAGAAAGATCCGACGGTAATTTACGCCCTCGGCGAGAAGTTTACGGGCGATCTAAAAAGAAAAGATCTCAAATTCCCTTCTCCCTATAACACGTACGTGGTTTTTGGACTTCCTCCGGGCCCGATAGCCGCCCCCGGGCTTGATTCTCTTCGCGCGGCGCTTAATCCGGCGGATGCGGACTATCTTTACTTTTTCTCAAGAGGAGACGGCAGTCACTATTTCTCAAAAACATACGCCGAACATTTAAATTTGGTTAGAAGGTCTTTGAATAAACAAAAGTAACTTTTTTACGTGCGCGGGTTTACCGTGCGCGGGTGTACGATAGAGCCTTCGGCCAGTCGCCGGATTCCTGAACCCTCGAAGGCTTTTTCAAAACTGTCGTGGCGAGATCTTGAAAGTTCCTGTTTTTTGACTTCCAGAAAATGCTTGTCTTTTCTCTCTATGCGTATTATTTCGTCTCGTCCCTTGGAAGCGACGAATTGAGTTCCTATGGTCTCCCTTGAGATTTTTTCAAGTATGGGAGGATAATTTTTCGATCCGATGAATATGGAGTGTACGCATACTCCGATGCTTTTCGCGCGTTCTCTCGCCTTTATGACCTCCGGATCGCCGGAAGTGGGAATTCCGTCGGTGATAAACAGTATGTGTTTGTTTCTAAGTCCTTTGCCTCGAAATTCGCCGAGAGCTTCCCCGAGCGCATCTTCGTAATTCGTGTTGCCCGAGCAGTCGGTGCTTTCCGCAAGCTTCTCTATCCACTGATAATCTCTGGTGAAAAAACGCGAATTCTTCTTATGCTTTCTCGAACGGTGGTTAAATTCCAAATAACCGATTCTCATTCTTTTTTTTCTCGCAAGCTCTATCACTCCCTTAACAACCGAAGAAGACCATTCGCTATATACTCCCATCATTGAAGTGCTGATATCTCTGAGTATGGCTATCTCTCCTCCGAGCGTTTCTTTTTCTCGGAGATGAACCCGCGGAAGCTTGGGAGAGGTGTATTGGGACCATATAAACGCTTCGACGGGATCTATGTCTTCAAGTTCGTCAAATGAGGACATGCGTTTCCATTTTCTCGGCGAACCTCCGGGATGCGAAGCTTTTTTGGCCATGCTTTTCTGAAAATTCCCCTCGAGAACTTTCATAATGCGTTTTATATTCTGCGCGGTTTCCGAATTTCCCCGGCCGGGAATAACCGTTTCGTCGTCTTCTCCCGCTTTTTCGGATTTGCTGCTCATATACGCGCGCGCGGATTTATCCTCTCTTTCGGCGTCGCCGCTGTCTTGAGGGCTGCCCTTAGGGTCGTTCGGCATGTCCTGACCTTCTGGAGGAGCCATCTGACTCTGGTTGTTGTCGAGGTTCTCCTTTAAGTCGCGAAGCGCTTCAAAAAAAGTTTTCCGGGCTTCGCTCAGCGGATTTTCGGTTTCTTTGTCCGCTCCCTCGTCGGGCACTTCCCCTTTCGGTTCCTGTGAGAAATCCTGGTCAAATTCCGAGTCGGGTATCTGATCCGGGTTCGGCGTTAGATTGTCTTCCGGCTTTTTTTTTTATCCTGAGTGATATTCTGAAGTATATCGTCCAGTTGTTCGTATACTTCGGGCGGAATTCTAAAAGCGGTCATGTACTTAAGGACCTCAAGATCGTCTTTGGTCGGCGCTTTTCTTTTGTTTAAAAGAGCGTGGGCTCGAATAAGTTTGAGAGCTTTTACGAAAAACGTTCTGTCGGAAATAAGAGAATTGGTTTCGTTAAGTCCGAAATCCTCAATCATTATTCTCGCGAAATTGGCAAGCCCGTCCTGCACCTTGGGGGGGACTTTCATTTTCTCAAGATTTTTATAGCTTTCGTCAAACAGTTCTTTGCTTACCCTCTTGGGTATCTTTTCTTCAAACGGTTTTTCGGAGTAAAGCTCGATAACCTTTCTCGCCTGGTCCCATTTTCCTCCGTAGGAAAGACCCAGGGCTTTTACTTGAAGAACGAATCTGTCCAGATTGGCCGGGTCCAGAGGCTCGTTGTAGTACTCGTCCGCCGTGGGATTGCTGGTCGCTATGGCGGTTAGAAGCGGAATGGGTTCGTTAAAGAATTTTCTTTCGTTAAGTATTCTCAGCAGTATGTTTAGCGATTCTCCGGGAGCGCGGGATATGTCGTCGAGAAGACATATTTCCGAAGTCAATATTCCGCCTTTTATTATGTCTTGCTTTATTCTTTCTCCGAGCTGAGTTTCTTCTTTTATTATAGTCAGGTCTCCGACAAGTTCCGACAGCCTGGTGTCTCTATGCAGCTGGTAGAAAAAGAAATTGAGTTGCGCGGCTTTGGAGACGATTTCCGAAAGCATGGTCTTCGCCGTGCCCGGAGGACCTTCGATGTAAATGTGTTCTCTTGAGATTATTCCGAGAAGAAGGGCGGTTTTCACCTCATCGTGCCCGATGACGTGTCTGTCCATTTCTTCTCGAAGAGACGCAAAAGGATTTTCGGGATTCATTATCCACTCCTGAAAAAAACAATGCATGCTATTATGACACACGAAGGTTTTTTTTTCAATTTCAGTCTGTATGCCGGCGGTAAATTAACTCAATCCGTAAAAAACTTTCCTCTGAATTCTGACGTACTGTTTTCCGGAGAAACGGTCTGGGAAGGCGAAGTCTGTCTGTCTCTTTACGGTGTTTCGCCTGGTTAACGGGATGGATTGCGGGGAGTTTGAGACACGAGCGGACCGGCGCCGACGTTTGTACGGGAAATTCCTCTTTCATGCGAAAAGAGTCCGTTACGGTTATAATCTGCCCGTAAAACCATTTTTTTTTAACAAATCCCCATCCCGAAGTCGAGTTTTATGGACGCGGAAAAGATATTTTACGGTATAGATAAGGTAAAAAAGAGGAGATCTCCGTGGAGAATCGCCCAAGTGGCGATTGCTTTGCTGCTTGCTTCGGGTTTTATCGTATATTGGTTTTATCCCGAGCTTGAGCAGTGGTTCGGTAAAAGCGAGGATATTTCCCGAAAACTTATTGTCAGAAATACCGAGACTCAGTGGATAAGTACCCCGAAAGGCTATCTCTTTTTCGTTCGCGGAGAAATTATGAACGAAAGCCCCGTACCCGTAAGCTATATAAAACTTAGAAGCAGTTTCAAGATTTCGGGACGTACTGTTCACTCGCAGGATCTTTACTCCGGCAATACTCTGTCGATGATGGAGCTTAGAAATGCCGATATGACTTACTCTCTTGAAAAATTGAGCAGGAAGCACGGGGATGATTTATCGGCTTTTGCGGATTCCCAAAGTTACGCGAATTTCGATATAAAGCCCGGAAACACCGTCTTCTTCAACACTTTCTATCTCTCCGTAAACAAAATTTTGGGTCTTAAATGCGAAATTGAGATTACGGATTTCGAGGTAACTTACGACAAGTAATCGAAAAGAAAGCGTTTTACGCGATTGCTTTATTGGGTCGGTTCTAGTAAACTAAAAGGTTTCATAGAAATTATCTGGCGGTTAATCAATGAAACCCACTCGAATAAAAATAAGCATAAGTCAAGACGGTTCGCTTTCCAAAGAAGAGATAAGCACGGTTGATTTTCAGTTTCCCATTATTCCGAAAAAGCTTTTAAGATCGATGGGTTTTGAAAAAGTGGACGATACGACTTACGTGAGCATTGTCTCCGTTTTTCTGAATTTTCCGGAAAACGAGCAGGAAATAGAGATTGAACTTGGCGTTGAAGCTTCCGAAGCGAGGAAGAAAATTCTCGATCTTTTCAAAAAAGGTTTTCAAAGCATGGACCCGAAAGAGGCCGGCAAGAGTCGAGACGAGAAAAAAACAACGCCCGAGACTAAACCAAAAAAGCCCCGAGCTAGAAAAGTTACTACTAAAAAGAAGGCTGGTTAGTGGTTATGCGGGATTTTATTTTGGAAGAAGCGCTTACCTTTGACGATGTAATCCTTTCTCCAAGTTATTCCGAGGTTCTTCCGAGCGAAGTCGATGTCTCGGTACGTTTAACCGAACGTATAACTCTTAATATTCCAATACTGAGCGCGGCGATGGACACCGTAACGGAATTCCGAACGGCGATTGCGATGGCTCAGGAAGGCGGTATAGGAATAATCCATAGAAATCTTTCCATAGCCGCACAGTCCGGCGAAGTTGAGAGGGTAAAAAAATACGAAAGCGGAATGATAGTCAATCCTCTGACCGTGCGTCCGGGAACCCGAGTCAAACAGGCGCTTGAAATAATGCTTGAGGAAAATATTTCGGGTCTTCCGGTGGTAAAATCCGATAACACCCTCCATGGAATAATTACCAACAGAGACATAAGGTTCGAACGAAACTTGGATCTTAAGATCGACAAAGTAATGACTCCGAAAAAGGAGTTGATTACCGTTAAAGAGGGTACGACTCTTCTGGAAGCCAAAGACCTTCTTCACAAGTTCAAAATAGAAAAACTCCCGGTGGTTGACGACGAATTCAAACTTCGCGGTCTTATAACCATGAAAGACATAGAGAAAATAGAGAAATTCCCCAAGGCGTCCAAAGACAGCATGGGAAGACTTCTTGTCGGCGCGGCAGTGGGAGTGGACAAGGACAGTCGGGAGAGGATTGACGAGCTTGTCGCCTCGGGCTGCGACGTAATCGTGGTCGATACCGCTCACGGACATTCCAAAAGAGTGATTGACAACGTTGCGTGGATAAGAAGGAAATACCCCGACATAGACCTTGTGGCCGGAAACATAGCGACTTCGCAAGCCGCCGAAGATTTGATAAAAGCCGGAGCCGATTGCGTTAAAGTGGGGGTCGGTCCCGGTTCCATATGCACCACTCGCGTAATAGCCGGTATAGGAATGCCGCAGATAACCGCTATAAGAAATGTGTCCGAAGTAGCCAAAAAACGAAATATTCCGGTAATAGCCGACGGAGGGATAAAATACTCCGGCGATATAACCAAAGCGCTTGCCGCGGGAGCCGATTCCGTTATGGTGGGGAATTTGCTCGCCGGGTCGGACGAAGCTCCGGGAGAGGTTGTTTTGTACCAGGGAAGAACCTACAAAGTGTACAGGGGAATGGGCTCGATTGAGGCAATGAGAACGGGAAGTAGAGACAGGTACGCTCAGGATGACGATGAGACGATGGAAGCCAAACTCGTTCCCGAGGGGATAGAGGGAAGGGTTCCCTACAGGGGCAATATAGGAGCTATAATTTACCAGCTGGTGGGAGGATTGAGGGCGGGAATGGGTTACACCGGCTCCCCGACCGTGGAGCAACTTCAGGCAAACGCCAGATTCGTGAAGCTTACAAACGCCGGCCTTCAGGAAAGTCACGTTCACGATATTGTGATTACCAAAGAGTCTCCCAACTACAGAATCGGGTAGAAATATTTTTCTCGATTTAGAAGCTTCGCGGCGGCGGAAAATCTGATTTTAAAATGCGCGAAAAAGTTCTAATCCTTGATTTCGGTTCCCAGTATACGCAGCTGATAGCGAGGCGTGCCAGGGAATTGGGAGTTTATTCGGAAATAAAGCCTTACGATATTTCCGCGGACGAGATAAAGGAAGATCCTCCGGGAGCGATAATACTTTCGGGAGGACCGTCTAGCGTGTGGGAAGAAGGTTCGCCGAGAGTAGACGACGAGATACTGTCTTTGCAAATCCCGGTCCTTGGAATTTGCTACGGACTTCAAACGCTCGTAGTTCAGCTCGGAGGGAGTGTGGAACATTCGGAAAAAAGAGAGTACGGTCCGGCAACTCTGAACATAAGAGCCGAAGATCCGCTTTTTTTCAATATCGCGCCTGAGTCTGGCGTCTGGATGTCGCATGGGGACAGAGTATTGGAAATCCCCGAAGGCTTTGCGACTATTGCGGTTACCGAAAACACCGAGTACGCGGCTATAAGAAGCGCTTGCGGAAACATCCGCGGGGTACAGTTTCATCCGGAAGTCGCGCATACGGAATTCGGAACAAAGATACTTTCGAATTTTCTTTTTCGCATCGCGGGTTTTCAAGGCGACTGGACAACCGGGTCGTTCATAGAGCACTCCATACGAGATATTAGAGAAAAAGTGGGAGACGGCAAGATCATATGCGGACTCTCCGGAGGAGTGGACTCCTCGGTGGCGGCGGCTCTTATTAACGAAGCGGTGGGTCGCAACCTTTACTGTATTTTCGTCGATACCGGATGCATGAGGCTCAACGAAGCACAAGAGGTTCGCGATGCTTTTTCGGGATTCGAGATGAATTTTATCTCTCTGGATGCGCAAGACAGGTTCCTAGAGAACTTGAAGGGGGTGGAAGATCCTGAGAAGAAAAGAAAGATTATGGGCGAGCAATTCATAAGGGTTTTTGAGCAAGAGGCTAAAAAGATATCCGGCGTCGGTTTTTTGGCGCAAGGAACTCTATATCCCGACGTGATTGAAAGCACGAGCGTTAAGGGGCCTTCGGCCGTGATAAAATCGCACCATAACGTGGGAGGACTTCCCGAGAAAATGGATCTTGAGATAGTGGAGCCGCTTCGGGAACTTTTTAAAGACGAAGTGAGAAGCGTCGGCGAAAAACTGGGACTTCCGTCGTTTTTGATAGACCGACATCCTTTTCCCGGTCCCGGTCTTGCAATCAGGATAATTGGAGAAGTCACGCGCGAGAGACTTTCCATACTGAGAAATGCCGATAGTATTTTTATTGAAGAACTTAAAAAATCGGGCGCTTACGATGAAATATGGCAAGCGTTCTGCGTCTTCATTCCCGTAAAGACGGTGGGAGTAATGGGTGATGAGCGCACTTATGAAAATGTCTGTGCTTTGAGAGCCGTAAGCAGCACTGATGGAATGACCGCGGACTGGTCGAAAATATCTTATGAACTGCTCGGAAAAATTTCGGCCAGAATAATCAACGAGGTGAAAGGAATCAACCGAGTGGTATACGACATATCCACCAAGCCCCCCTCTACGATAGAGTGGGAATAGTTGCGAATTTCAAAAACTTAATAGAATCGATACTTTCAGACGATTTAGATAATGACACGGCAGTGTATAATTCTTGATATATGGTAAGAAATAATAAGGTTCAGCAAGACGATATTGAATCGGCGGGCACATCTGTAACAAGGCGATCATGAGCTACAACATCTGGCAAATCATCGGTGTCGGCCTGCTGATCTGGGTGGTCTTCGATCTGTTCGCGGGCTATACTTGGCTGCATCGAAAATATTTTCGCGCGAAGGAACCGCTGGGTTACTGGGTCATTCTGGTGATCTGGTTGCTGATTGCTCTTTGGTCGCTAAGTGTATTTTAATTGCCACTGGTCTTCGGTAAATCGAGCAAGAGTCTTAAAAGAATCCTGCGAACGCGCCTAGAATATTACTTTTTCTTGCCACTTCTCCTGTTTTTTAAATCTATGAATACCCTATTCATAGTTCTTTTTCACTTTGGTTGGATTGGATACATAAGTAAATTTTAATTTTATTCCCCCAGTTCCTGTAAACTCAATTTCTCCAAAACCAAGAATTCTTCCTAAAATACTCTGCTTGATTGAGATAGTCTCAACTTTTTGTCTTATTAATTCATCTGTATCTCTTCTGATAAGACCTGTTTTAAGAAATATTCTTTTATTTGTTAAAACCTGTTCCGTGGTTATTCTTGCGATTAAACGATGGAAAAAAACTAAAGTTTCCCACAAAGCACCAAATAAAAGTATAGAACCCAGAAGTTCCTCGTCATTCGAAAATAAATATATAGAACCTATTAAAGTGATAATAATTAATATCGTTGGGTATGCTAAATACCACCAATGAAACTTACTTGAAGATATGATGTTTTCATTTTCGGTTAGTGTCTTATCAACATACGCCATTTCTTACTCCCTGCTTTTAAACCTGTAAAATTCCATACACTAATTTCTGATAATTCCTTGAGTTTTTTGACGGCTTGACAGTTTAAATTCCCAAAAAAATACCTCTAATGGTGAATTAGAAATTCTTTTCGGTGCTAATCCGGATTTCCCACAAAAGAGGTGGAGAAATCGCCGCTGTCTATGCTGTAATATAATCATTACAGAAAGTTGCAACAAGAACACAACGCTACCATGAGTGCGCACTGTCAAACAAAACAACTCCCTTCTCTACTCTTCGAAAACCGGTCAATTTAATTTATTTCCGAAATAATACTGTAGATACATTGATTTAACATTCATTATTACGCACATTATACAATATATTGACCATAAAAATGGACAAAAAAATGAGAGAAACCCAGCTGAACTTGATGATGCCGATTCCGGCGAGGAGGGAAGTGCGTAAGCTTGGACGGGACATCCGTGATGCCCGGCTCAGGCGGCGGATTTCAACGGCTATAATGGCCGAACGGGCCTCTATCAGCCGAACAACCCTGAACAAGATAGAAAAGGGCGATCCAGGCGTTTCGTTGGGTAACTACGTCAATGTGCTCTTTGTGTTGGGCATGGAGAAGCGATTGGGTGATCTAGCGGATGTCAAGACGGATACGGTTGGTCTTGAACTTGAAGAGGAGCGTTTGCCGCAACGCATCCGCGGGCCGCACAAGGATAAATCCGGGCGTAGATCGTCCCAATCTGGACAGAAGAGTAAAACGTGATGGAAACAAAAGTTTATGTCTATGCGGATATTTCCGGTACGTCGCATCTGGCCGGACGACTATGGGCGCGCATGCGCAAAGGCAGAGAAAGTGCCACGTTCGAATACGATTCCCGTTGGCTTGAAAATGTAGATCGTTTTTCCTTGGAACCGGCTTTGACGCTTGGCCCAGGTCCTTTTCACTCGCCTTCGGGCAAACCTCTTTTCGGTGCTGTCGGCGACTCCGCACCCGATCGCTGGGGGCGTGTTCTGATGCGCCGGGCTGAACGGCGCCGGGCGGAGAGTTCGGGTGAGACATCGCGTGCCTTGAAGGAAATCGACTATTTGCTCATGGTTGATGATGAGGCTCGACAAGGTGCCCTTCGCTTTGCCAAGCGGGAGGACGGACCGTTTCTTGCCGAATATGGGTCCACTCGCATACCTCCCCTGATCAATTTGCCGCAATTGCTTTCGGCTGTGGAGCGTGTAGTTGGTGATGCGGATAGCGACGAGGATTTGCGCCTGCTGCTGGCTCCTGGTTCATCATTGGGCGGTGCGCGTCCCAAGGCTTCTGTTCGAGATCAGAACGGGCATCTCGCCATCGCCAAGTTTCCACACAGAGATGACGAGATCAATTCAGTTTTGTGGGAGGCGGTTGCCCTACGGCTTGCGACAAAGGCCGGTATCCCCGTGTCCGACTGGCGGATTGAAAATGTACTGAACAAGCCGGTGCTGTTACTGCGCCGGTTCGACCGGGTACAAGGTCGGCGAATTCCATTTCTTTCGGCCATGAGTATGCTTGGGGCCAGCGACAACGAGTCGCGTAGCTACTTGGAATTTGTCGATGCTCTTCGCCGGTATGGTGCCAGTCCGGAACAAGATATGCATCAGCTGTGGCGACGTATCGTCTTCAATATTCTGATTTCCAACACGGACGACCATTTACGTAATCATGCCTTCCTCTATACAGGTTCAGACGGTTGGAGATTGTCTCCGGCCTATGATCTCAATCCGGTGCCCACGGACATCAAACCGCGCGTTTTGACAACGTCCATAGATCTTGAAAACAACTCGGCCTCTTTGGATCTTGCCATGAGTGTGAAGGGATATTTCGAACTGGACGACGATAATGCGCACTCTACCGCAGCCGAAGTTGGCAAGGCAGTGACAACCTGGCGCAAAGAGGCCGCGCAAATGGGTTTGACGCGAGCGGAGATCAACCGTATGGCCTCGGCCTTTGAACATGATGATTTGAAGGCGGCAGTTTCTCTTTCCTAGTGTTGGCGAAGGAATGACAATGGCGAAATCCAAGGTGAATAATGAGAGAACTTATTGATAACGGTATTTTTCATTTACCCGCTAATTATAAGCAGTTGTATTTACAAAGCCCATTAACGATCGAGTGGTAGTAAATTTCAGTCTGCTTCTTTTTTAAATACTGCGAACTCGCCCAAAAGTACCGAAAGTTCCCAGCCTTCATCTCCGAGGGATGCGAGGGATTTCTCAAGGTTTTCTTTCGAGATTTCTCTTCTCGAATCAACTTCTTCCTTATAGACGGCTATGTTGTGGTCCTGGGGCTTTTTAATAAGCGTATCCGTTGAGACTACTTTGTATTGCCAGCGTTGCATTATTCTCCTTCCTCGGTCTTTTCCTCAAAAACTAGCGGTATTGCTTTGTCGCTTACGTCGGGCAGGGATTTTATATGTTTTTCGTAATCTTTTTCGGTGATTTCCCCTTCCTTTACATATCTTTCGTAGACCCTAACATCAAGAAACTTTTCTCTGTCTTTCATTACTTATAGCCTCCGTGAGTAATTACGACGGTATGAGATTGTCAATTTTCGAAATTCTAATTACCTTAGCTCCGTTTTGAAACAGGTTGGAACGGGGAAACGTTCCCGGTCTTTTGCGTTACGGCGGTTAAGCCTTGGAATTCCACCTAAAGTTGATTTATCAGTTTTTTCCTCAGGTACAACCTTACCCATAGCGCCCGGTTTTGTACATGTTTTTAATTCCGAGGTGTCGAAGTAAACAGGCAATAAGCGGACAATAGGGAAAAAGGTCTTGGAAGTCTTTTACTCCGAAACTTTTGAAAACCAATTCCATGTTCGTGAAAGTCCTTCGCGTAATGTTGTCCGCGGTTTCCATCCCAGGTTGCGCTCGGCCAAAGAGACATCAAGACTTATTCTTTTCACTTCTCCCGGGATCCCTTTTTCATATGCGGTCTTGAATTCAGTTTCACTTATTTCCCGAAGGATTTTTACTATATCGTTTACCGAGCTTTCAACGGATGTTCCTATGTTGAAAGTGCCTTCTTCTTTTAATTCAGTTGCAAGCAAGTTAGCTTGAGACACGTCGGAGACATGCACGTAGTCTCTTGTCTGATTGCCGTCTCCGAATATCCTGCAGGGTTTTTCCTTAAGTATGTTTTGACAGAAAATAGCTATTACTCCGGCTTCCCCCTTGGGGTTTTGCCTCTCTCCGTAAACGTTTGCGTATCTGAGGATTACATGATGAATACCGTAGAATTTCGAATAATATCTTAGATAGTTTTCCACCGTGAACTTCGCAATACCGTAAGGCGAGAGGGCCAAAGCCGGAGTCGATTCGTTTGCGGGAAGTTTTTTCGGTTCTCCGTAAAGCGCGCCCCCAGTGGATGAAAAAATGAATCTCGCGATTTTGTGTTTCGCGCAAAGTTTTAAGACGTTCAAAGAGCCGTTTATGTTTATCTCGGCATCGGAGAGAGGGTCCTCCACGGAATTTCTTACGTTTACCTGAGCGGCGTGGTGATTTACGATTTCGGGTTGAAACTCCCGGAATACTTTCTCCAAAGCGACGGAATCTCTAATGTCGCATTTTGCGAAATGCGCTTCGGTAGGAATATTCTTCTCGCATCCGGTTGAGAGGTCATCGATTACGAGAACTTCATGCCCGTGGGAAACATACGCTTCGCATACCCAGGATCCTATAAATCCCGCTCCGCCCGTGACTATTATTCTCATTTTCCTTCCTCCTAATGAGGCGTTATTTAAAATCGTTTAACAATACGCGGGAGAAATCGCGCGCGGGGGAATCATCTATATCTCCCAAGTTGCTTCTAATCGGGACTGTTGAGGAAATTCCAAGATCTTCCATGCTTTTTACGAGTTTCCGGCAGTAAATGTAGGGCTGGAGAAAAGATTCTCGCAAGATCAAAAACGCCGACATGGCTAGAATGCAAAAACTTCGCTCGGTCGGATACCGAAGACCACGGAACTCCACCATAAATTTTGTCCCTGATATCATATCAATTAAAACGACAAAGCCAATATAACTCAACGAGCGCTGGAAAAATACGATCGATAAACATTTTTGGATGTTCCGTCGGGAGAGTTTGACCGTTTATCCGCCGCGCTTTCTATAAAACGACTGTCGCGCCGGTTTAGCGCGAGAAGTTTCGCGCGTTTAGATTTATTTGATTCTTAGGCTATACTTAACCCTCACGGTCGTATTTCTCGTATTCTAGAAATTATATTCAATTTCCCGCGGACGCGTCGCCGAACCTTTCATCCAGAAGGTCGCGAAATAAATTATAGAGGTCTTGATTCCATGCTTCTCGCAATCGACATTGGTAATACCAGTATAACGGCAGGGATATTCTCCGGAGACAGTCTTCTATTCAGTTTCAATATAGAGACCGACAGGACTAAAAGCCCTGATGATTACGGAGTTATTCTTTTCGGCAAGCTGAATGAAAGCAACGTGTCGGCTTCTTCTCTAAGCGGCGCGATAATTTCCTGCGTGGTCACCGATATGCTTAAGGGTTTTTCGAATTTGGTGGAGAAATATTTCGGACAGAAGCCCATAATCGTCGATTCGGAAACGAGGACGGGTATGCGGTTTTTAATTGACGCTCCGGAGGAACTTGGCGCCGACAGGATAGCCAACGCCGTCGGAGCTTACCACAAATACGGCGGGAGCGTTATAGTGGTCGATCTTGGCACCGCGACCACCTTTGATTGCGTCTCCGAAAAAGGCGAATATTTAGGCGGAGCGATAGTTCCCGGTATTGAACTTTCTTCGGTGGCGCTTTTTCACGGAACTTCGAAACTTCCCAAAGTGGAACCCGAAAAGCCCACGGGCGCGATCGGCAAAAATACCGTTGAATGCATAAATTCAGGACTGTTTTACGGCCACGCATCCTTAATCGACGGTGTTTGCGCGAGACTCAAAAAGGAGATGAACAGCTCCCCGGAGGTGGTAATAACGGGAGGTTTTGCCGATTCCGTGTTTGAAGAGTGCGAGTGCGCAAATACGATTGAAAAGGACTTGGCTCTTCACGGTTTGAAACTTCTTTATGAACTCAATTCTCAGATACTCTGTTAGAAAGATAGTTTCGAATGTTATCTGCTTTGTTCTTTCGCTCGAACTAAAAGAGGGCTACCGGCACTGGTTTTTTTCAAACGCTCCGTGGATGGGCGAAAGGCGGAAGGTTATTGGAGTTGAGTTTGGAGAGGATGACTTAAAAGAGACTCTTCGTGGCGTTTTACCTTCCGCGAAAGCCGATTTTTCCTTCTCGGGAACATATTCCCCCGAATTCGCCAGTTCGGTAAAACTGTCGTTTCGACTCGATGGTTGTTCGCTTCTTAGCGGGAACTACGTTCTTCTCTGTCCCAGTTGGGGTCGTCATTGCGAAAGAAAAATGTGGCTTCTGATTCCGTCCTCGGGCGGGGAAGGAGAGGTTCTCTCGACTTAAAAGTTTTTTGCCAGATGCGGAAAATCGTTATTTTAAGATCTTACGGGCGGTTGCGTCGAAGCGGTCTTTTGTTTTTCCGATAAAGAAAGCTCCGGTTGCTTTTCAGATTTTTCTGATTTATAAAAAATTTCTTCCTCGTTTCTAAAAAACAAATCCCTCCATAAGGCGTATCCCTTTCTGTTCATATGGAGACCGTCTTCGGTGAAAAGCTCTTCTTTAATCCGCCCGTTTTCATTAAGCATGTGGCTATATACGTCAAGATAGAACGTGTTCGGCTCTTTTGAGAGAAACTGTCTGATCAAATCGTTTGAAGCTTCAATTCTGTCGGTGAAATGAACTCTGACCGGACTTGGTTTTATTGAAACGAAGGTGAATTTCGCGGTGGGGTGGGATTTTCTGAAATTGTGATAGAAATTCGAGAAGGCGTTTAGTATCTGCGCCGGGACGCAGCCGTCTCCGATATCGTTGTCTCCCGCGTAGAAAACCAGCGATTTTGTATCGTTCGATTTGATAAGACGGTCGAAATAATATAGGCAGTATGCTATTCTCGCTCCTCCGAAACCCAGATTCACGACGTTGTATTTCGAAAAATCCCTCATCAAACCTCTCCAGAGACGAAAGCTCGAACTTCCGTAGAACACGGTGGCGTCGTCTGTCTTCCTCAAATGACGTCTCTCGAGAATCCTTACGTCCTGCTCAAAGAGGTTTTTGTCGATTACGAGAAAATCTTTTTCTACCTGTTCGAAGGTTTTAAGGTTAATCCTTGCGGATTCCGCGCGTTTGGCAAGTCCGACCGCTTCCTCAACGTATTTTCTGTGCGTGTTTCTGTATTCTTTTACGAATTCGAAAAGTCCGTCTTTATTTTTCGCGGGATTTTTTACGCGCTCGGAGATTTTAAAGGGTTGTTTTATTACGAGAGAAAGCACGTTCTGGTTTAATCTCTTGTCGAAGTTTGCAACGGCGATCGGAACGATACAGGGCTCGGGATTCATCGAAGCCGCCAAAAGAAAAGCACCGGGTTTAAACGGCCCTGGAGATTCTTCCGTGGTTAGACTGGTTCCCTCGGGACTTATTACTATGTTGAAACCTTCTTTTATGCGCCGCCCCGCCATTTCGAAGAATTCTTTTCTCCGCTTTTTTCTTTGCTCGGCGGACTGTGGGCCGATATCGGATTCTTCCGTGTGAACGTTTATATGTCCAAGTCTGCGGTAGTAGTACTCATGTCCGTATTCTTCGGCTCTCGGAACGCGAACGACGCGAATTCCCGCTTCTCCGTACTTGGCGTAAAGCACCATCGAGCTTATAAAGTGGGAGTCAAGCGTGATCTGGAATTGATTCGGCAAAGTGTTAAACGGATGATTCACCAGGTGGTTGTATATGAAAACATGTCCGGGTTCGTCGGGCAGATTTTCCCAGCCTTCAATTACGTAAGGTATGCGCTTGAAAATGCCTTCGAACTGCTTGGCCGCCATGGTTCTTATTTCGCTTGGGTCGAGTGATTCGGGTGAGGCGGTTACGGACTGATAAATGTTTTTTAGTCCTTCGAAAAAATTGTATTCCCTGTAGATTTTCCCGAGAATACTGAAGCTCAGCAGGGAAAGTTCCTTTTCGAGGCCGTCTCCCTTTCTTTCTAATCTGAACAATAATTCGAAAGCGTCGCCAAGGGTAAAGGGACTGTTTAGCAGATGCGGAAGCTTGTGAATGGGCGAGGTGACGCTTAGCTGCATGGCGTTTTGTTCTATCAGACTGCTTATAGCCACGATTTCCCGTTCGTATCTTTGCGATATTAGTTGCGCCCGGGCGTTTCTTAGACGGATTGAAGCGAGCCAAAGAAGCCTCTTGGCCAAAAACAGGGCGGATTCCGGATTCTGATTCAAAATTCTGTCGAGATTCCTTCGGCTTATGTGGTATACGACCGAGTTTCTACTCGCTACGGCGGTAACATGGTTCGTATGTCCGGAAACGGCGCCTGTCCAGCCGACAAGATATCCGGGAGTGTTAATAAGCTGAAGCGCGGAGGACTCATCGGTGGAACCTGTTTCACTGTCCGGGGAGAAGCACATTACCGCCTTGCCGTAAGCGAGTATGTCTATTCCTTTTGAGATATCTCCCTGGTCGAATATGGACTGGTTGTTGACGTAATATTTTTTCTGAGTGCTTTTTGCCAACTTGCGCAGGGTATTGTCGGGAAAAATACCGAAAAAAAGAGACTGCCTTAGAAGCGTTAGAGGATTCGGAACGGATACGTATTCGCCGTTTTGCGATATTCCGTCCGTTTTTACAAATTCGCCATCCCAGTTAACGTTGGAATATCGTGAGAGTTCGGTGTGCGCTTGCGCGATGAGGTTTACGCTTTTTTTGAAAACGAAAAGTATAAACTCCTTTCCCAAGCCAGGTTCCTGCCTGAAGAATTTTTCCAGATTCTGGTGATTCCATTTCAATAAAACGCTAGGCTGCTCGCAAGTGATTGTGGTGTAGTAACGTTTCGGGGCTTGAAACCCTGACCAGCCTACCGGGGTGAATTTTTCGCTACTTTTCCCCACCGAAAATTCATCGCTTTTGTGTTCAATGCTAATGGAGAAATTTACGCTGCCTTCTACAAGGAAATAAAACCAGTGGCTCGGTTCAAACTGCTTGGTCAGCACATAGCGTTTTGGGACTTCTATCAGTTCGCCGATTTTAAGCAGAAAATCCGTTTTGTCGCTGTCGAAATTCTTAACGAATGGAAGTTCGTCGAATATTTCCGTTTCTATTCCCATTTGAATAGATCATACCTTTTTTACGGGTATAGTGCGTTTTGTCTTTCGGGGGGACGCAACCGCCGAGTCGCTTCAAAATTGTTTGGTAATTTCGTCAAAAATGAATTACGCTGGTTAAATGCATTATGGAAAAATTCCAAGGAGCTTCAAATGATAAAACATATAGTGATGTGGAAAATCAAAGATTCGCACGAGGGAATGAGCAAAGACGAGATTACAGACAAAATCAAGCGGGAACTTGAAGGATTGAAAAATTCCATTCCGCAGATAAAGACGATGGAGATTGGCAGAAATTTTAATGCTCTTCCCGCCGCATACGATGTCGCGCTTTATTCCGAGTTTGAGTCGAAAGAAGACTTGGAAATATACCAAAAACATCCGGAACATGTGAAGGTGGCGCAGTTTATACGCGAGATAAGAACGGATGTGGCGGTCGCCGATTACGAGGCGTGATTTTTTGATCTTCGCCTGTATGGAAATACGTCGCAAAGCATCCACACGCGTTTATGAATTATTGCCGGCTATTTCTCGATGTTTTCCTAAAAGCGTTTTTCTGTGTGGAGGGTTTTTGTCTTGAGGTTGAATAAGGGGATATTTCGAATGAGGATATTCTGTTATCCGCGTACATATGATAGCCGAGCGTGGCTATCATGGCAGCGTTATCGGTGCAAAAAACCGGCGGAGGAATGAAGACGTTTATTCCCTCGCTTCCGATTCTGTCTTCGGCGAGTTTTCTTAGTCTTGAGTTACACGCCACTCCTCCGGCCAAAACAACGCTTTTAACCCCTTTTTTTCTCGCCGCGGTTAACGTTTTATTGACAAGAGTTTCCACTATGGCTTCTTGAAACCCTGCGCATATGTCAAAAAGCTCTTTTTCATTTTCAATCGGGTTTTTTCTCAGGTAGTTGAGAAGCGAGGTTTTAAGTCCGCTGAAGCTAAAATCCGGCGATTCGTCGTTGAGTGGTCTTGGAAACCTGATCGCCTCGGGATTGCCGTTTCGAGAAAGTCTGTCTATTTCAACTCCGCCCGGGTATCCGAGTCCGAGGGCTTTTGCTCCCTTGTCGAAAGCTTCTCCCGCGGCGTCGTCTCGCGTGCTCCCGAGCAGTTCGAAATCTAAAAAGCCGTTTACCGAGTAAAGGTTCGTGTGTCCCCCGGAAACTATTAAAGCCACGAAAGGGAAATCGATTTTGTTCTGCAAGTGCGCGATGGCTATGTGAGCCTCCAGGTGGTTTACTCCGACTAGAGGTTTTTCGAGGGAGAACGCAAGCGCTTTTGCCGTTGACATTCCGACCATAAGGGAGCCTATTAACCCGGGTCCCTGCGTTACCGCTATCGCGTCTAATTCTTCCGCGCGGGTCCCGGCGGCTTTGAGAGCCTGATCGACTACCTGCAGGATTATCTCCGTATGCATGCGCGAGGCTATCTCCGGCACCACTCCGCCAAATGTGTTATGAACGTCAATCTGCGACGAAATAATATTCGAGAGCATCTCGTTTCCGTCTTTTACCACTGCCGCGGAAGTTTCGTCGCAAGATGTTTCAATACCAAGAATAAAAGACATATAGAGTGAACCCGCCTTACTGAGAAATAATCGGTAACACTCTACACAACCTCAAAGATTTAGTGAATCGAAATAAACCGAAACGAAGGGGAATTAAAGCGTTTTCGCTTGAAGGCGGTCTTGTAATTTTCGAACTTTGCGGCTTAAAAGGAACTTTACATAAAACAGTCGTCCCTAATATGTGGGGAAAGCCGTTTCGTTGCCTCGTCATCAAAGTGGATTTAACACAGGGTTCTTTTTTTTATCCTCAAATCTGTTGGATGTAATCGGAAAGCGGTACTTTTTATCTTTACGGAACGTCTTTTAATCCCATGAGTTACTTTCTTTACGTATATAATCGTCTATTTCACCTGCTGAACCATAAGTTCCTTTCATAGACCCGATATACTTGGAAATATCAGTTCCTTTTATCTTTGTTTTTGCGGGAACAGGCTTATGAAGCGTCATAATTACTTTTTCTCCGACAACTTCAAAATTAAAAATATCTCCTTTGTTCACGCGAAGCTGCTTGCGGACGGCGGAAGGAAGGGTGATTTGTCCCTTATCTTTCAGGGTTGATAGCGGTATTTTCTTTCCCCGTATGTAATAAAGTTTAGAAAGTAACAGTTTCTTACTCTGTTTCTCTGTGCTAAAAAGTCAAACGAAAATTAGGTTTTGATCTTTGAAACTTTCCACAAAGTGATTACAAGTTGCCTCCTTATTTATTGGAGCGGTTATGGAAGTGAAAATCTTTTCATCGGTCATGAGAAATTGGTTTTACCTAAATGCACATGTGCCGAAAATGGTAGGAACATGGGTTTTTATCCCGCCGATTATTATTTGTAAACCGTTTAGGAATCTTCTAAACTATTAACGTAAAAAAAGTTTTGCATAAAACCACCGTCTTCCATGAATTCTTCTAAGAAAAAAGAAAAACTTCCCGCGCAATCCGTTATAACGAGAGATCCTTTTCCGAAGTCGAGAAAAATATACGTGGACGGAAAAATCCACGATATAAAAGTCGCCATGAGGGAGATTGAAACCGAAGATGTTCTCTCAAATGGTCGGGGAGAAGAGAAATTAAAAATAACCGTCTACGACACAAGCGGTCCCTATACCGAACCGCAGGCGCGTATTGACGTTCGTAAAGGACTTCCCGCGCTTCGCGAAAAATGGATAAAAGCGCGCGCGGATGTCTGTGAACTGTCCTGCTTTTCCTCCGATTTCGCGAAAGAAAGACTTGACCGGGCAAACGGAATAACCTTTGCGAATATTAAAAAACCGCTTCGAGCCGGAGCGTCGCGAAACGTGACGCAGATGCATTACGCCCGAGAGGGGATAATAACGCCGGAGATGGAATACGTGGCCATAAGAGAGAACCAGAGAATTGATGAACTCAAAGACATCTACGGCCAGTTAGCCGCTTACCATAACGGCGTGGATTTTGACGCTCGTATACAACCCTCCGCCATCACCCCGGAGTTTGTAAGGGAGGAAGTTGCCTCCGGTCGGGCGATAATTCCGAACAACATAAACCATCCCGAAAGCGAGCCTATGATAATAGGTCGCAATTTTCTCGTCAAAATAAACGCCAATATAGGGAATTCGGCGGTAACCTCGAGTATTGAGCAGGAGGTTGAAAAAGCGGTTTGGGCGTGCAGATGGGGAGCCGACACCATAATGGATCTTTCAACAGGAGACAATATTCACGAGACGAGGGAGTGGATAATAAGAAATTCTCCGGTTCCCGTCGGAACCGTTCCCATATATCAAGCCCTTGAAAAGGTTAACGGAAAGCCGGAGGAGCTTACCTGGGAGATTTACAGAGACACTTTGATAGAACAGGCCGAGCAGGGAGTCGATTATTTCACCATACACGCGGGGGTGCTTCTTCGTTACATACCGCTTACGGCGAACAGAGTTACGGGGATAGTTTCAAGAGGCGGATCGATAATGGCGAAGTGGTGTCTTGCGCACCACAAGGAAAGCTTTCTCTACACGGAATTCGAGCAGATATGCGAAATAATGAAGGCCTATGACATTGCGTTTTCCCTGGGGGACGGACTTAGACCGGGTTCGATAGCCGATGCGAACGACGCCGCGCAATTCGCGGAACTCGATACCCTTGGGGAACTTACGAAGATAGCATGGAAACACGATGTTCAGGTCATGATAGAAGGCCCCGGACATATCCCCATGCATATGATACGAGAGAACGTAACCAAGCAGCTTGAAGTATGCGACGAGGCGCCTTTTTACACCCTTGGTCCTCTCACAACCGATATAGCTCCCGGATACGACCATATAACTTCGGCGATAGGAGCCGCTATGATAGGCTGGTACGGAACCGCGATGCTTTGTTACGTTACGCCTAAGGAGCATCTTGGGCTTCCCAATAAGAAAGACGTTAAAGACGGAGTGATAACTTATAAAATTGCTGCGCACGCGGCGGACCTTGCGAAAGGGCATCCGACCGCGCAGCTTCGGGACAACTTGCTTAGCAAAGCGAGGTTCGAATTTCGGTGGAGCGATCAGTTCAACCTCTCTTTCGATCCCGATACCGCACGCGATTTTCACGACGAGACTCTTCCCGCCGAAGGAGCGAAAGTCGCGCATTTCTGCTCAATGTGCGGTCCTAAATTCTGTTCGATGAAAATCACTCAGGATATAAGAGATTATGCGGCAAAGCACGGCCTTTCCGAAATGGAAGCCGTTCAAAGAGGACTTGACTCCAAGTCCAGGGAATTTGCGGAGAGCGGAAAGGAAATATACGTTAAGAGTCCGGATTAAGATTGCCGGCGGCAAAATACTAAGCGTTCCCAAGCAATCTTATCGAAGTTAGCCGATTAGAACCACGCATTTAATTCCCAATTTCCAAACCGGATTTCTCGGGCCCGCTTTCGGTTGTGGATCCATCGGGATTTTTCACTTCTTCGCCGACGAAGCGTTTCAAGCTTAGGCTATTTCAAAATTGAATCTTGATTTAGCTTGATTTTGCTGTTAAACTCCAGTCAATGATTCAGCGCGACATTACTCCAAAACTGGCGGAGGCGGCGCGAAAATGGCCGTCCATCACGCTTACCGGTCCTAGGCAAAGCGGTAAAACGACATTGTGCCGCGATATGTTTCCTGAACACCCGTACGAAACTTTGGAAGCTCCCGACGTGCGGACTTTCGCCACGGAGGACCCCCGCGCGTTTCTAGCTCAATTTCCGCGAGGCGCAATACTCGACGAGGTGCAAAGAGCGCCGAACCTGCTCTCGTATCTGCAAGGTATCATAGACGCCGATTCAACGCCCGGACGTTGGATTCTAACGGGATCGCAAAACCTCTCCCTGCTCAAATCGGTGAGCCAGTCGCTTGCCGGTAGAACCGCATTGTACAACCTGCTTCCACTGACTCGGGACGAGGCCGTTCGGTTCCCCAGACATCCGGAGACTATAGAAGATACTCTGTTCACCGGCGCTTACCCGCGTATTTACGACGGCGAGCTGAATGTCGTAGACTGGTTGCGTTCGTATGTGGCCACCTACATAGAACGTGATGTGCGAACAATGAGCAACGTGAGCGATCTTGTGACGTTTCAGCGTTTCCTGAGGCTATGCGCCGGTCGAACCGGGCAGTTGCTTAACTACTCCTCTCTGGCCGGAGATTGCGGCATCTCACAACCGACCGCGAAAGCTTGGCTTGGCATTCTCGAAACCAGCTTTCTCGTTTTCCGCCTGCCGGGCTTTCACTCAAATCTTCGAAAACGGCTAGTGAAGATGCCCAAGCTGTATTTCTACGATACGGGACTCGTCTGCTGGTTGCTTGGAATCCGCACGCCGGAACAACTGCAAACGTACCCGCTTCGCGGCTCGATCTTCGAAACTTGGGTGGTTTCGGAGATCGTCAAACACCGAGCCAATCGCGGCGAAGCTAATGGACTGTCTTTTTACCGCGACCAAAACGGAAGAGAGGTAGATCTCATTGTCGAGCGCTCAACGGATATAACGCTTGTCGAAGCCAAATTCTCCCAGACGGCCTCGGCCAGTCTGTTTGAAGGCTCAAAACGCGTCCGAAAACATCTGACTCAATCGACCAACCCATACCCTGTCGTCGTGGTTTATGGCGGCGACCAGGTACAGCGTCGAGGAATGGACAGGTTGATTTCCTGGCAGAAATTGCACGAATTCGACTGGTAGATATCCGCCGACTCGATATCGACGCGTTTGCTGTTTGATAAAGCCAATTTGCCGAAAAAGGCGCGACAAAATTTCTCGATATTGCCATCTGCGGAGTATTAAGTATATACTTGCGACTTATCTCCGAAGGTTCCCCCTTTTTTCTATGCCTAAAAGAAACGACATAAAAACCATAATGATTATAGGGTCCGGTCCCATAGTCATAGGACAAGCGTGTGAGTTTGATTATTCGGGTACTCAGGCATGCAAAGTGCTCAGGGAAGAAGGCTATAGAGTCGTGTTGGTCAACAGCAACCCGGCCACCATAATGACCGATCCGGACTTTGCCGACAGAACTTACGTGGAACCCTTGGTTCCCGAGATACTGGAAAAAATAATAAAGAAGGAAAAACCCGACGCTCTTCTGCCTACAATAGGCGGACAGACCGCTCTTAACCTGGCCGTTGAACTTGCCGAATCGGGCGTGTTGAAACGCCATACCGTGGAACTTATAGGCGCGAAACTTCCCGCGATAAAAAAAGCGGAGAACAGAGAACTTTTCAAAAAAGCCATAGCTGACATAGGTCTTGAGGTTCCGAGAAGCGGAATAGCCCACAATATGAAAGAGGCTTGGGAGGTTGTCGAAGCGATAGGATTTCCGGCCATTATACGACCTTCTTTTACTCTCGGAGGAACCGGAGGAGGAGTTGTCTACAACAAAGAAGAGTTTGAGGAACTTGCCGGCGCGGGAATCGAAAGTTCTCCTCAAAGCGAGATTCTTATAGAGGAATCAATAATAGGATGGAAAGAATTCGAGTATGAAGTCATGCGCGACTATATGGATAACGTCGTGATAATCTGTTCCATAGAGAATTTTGACGCTATGGGCGTGCACACCGGAGACAGCATAACCGTGGCTCCAGCGCAAACCCTAACTGACAAGGAATACCAAAGGATGCGCGACGCTTCGGTAGATATAATACGGGAAATCGGCGTTGACACCGGAGGTTCCAACATTCAATTCGCCGTCAATCCTAAAGACGGACGAATGATGGTGATAGAGATGAATCCCAGGGTTTCTCGAAGTTCCGCTCTCGCGTCCAAGGCAACCGGATTTCCAATTGCGAAAATAGCCGCGAAACTCGCGGTCGGCTACTCGCTTGATGAAATATCGAACGATATCACGAAATACACTCCCGCGTCTTTTGAACCCACCATAGATTACGTGGTTGTTAAGATACCGAGGTTCGCGTTTGAGAAATTTCCGCAGACAACCTCTACTCTTACCACGCAGATGAAGTCCGTCGGAGAGGTAATGTCCATAGGAAGAACTTTCAAAGAATCCCTGCATAAGGCGATAAGATCTTTGGAGATAGATTCTTACGGTTTTGAAAATATGTCGAGCGACCCCGAAGAGATAAAAGAAAACCTGAGGGTTCCCTCTCCTAGCAGACTCTGGTATATAGCCGACGCGTTTCGCGTCGGAATGGATTTGGAAGAAGTTTATTCAATTTCTCACGTGGACCCGTGGTTTCTTCGAAACATAAAGCAGATTGTCGATTTCGAACCGCGTCTTAGAAATGAAGGATTTCAACGAGAGACGATCTTTGAGGCCAAACGCTACGGTTTTTCGGATGTCGAGATCGCCGGGATTCTTTCGAAAAAAGAGACGGAAGTGAGAGATTTTCGTCTGCGGGAAGGAATCAAGCCTTCGTTTAAAATGGTGGATACTTGCGCCGCCGAGTTTGAAGCTTACACCCCTTATCTTTATTCTACTTTTGAGAGCGAAAGCGAAGCTCCTCCGACGGACAACAAAAAAGTGATTATCCTTGGCGGAGGGCCGAACCGCATCGGGCAGGGTATCGAGTTTGACTACTGCTGCGTGCACGCTTCCTTCGCGCTTCGGGAAGAAGGGTATGAAGCTGTTATGGTCAATTGCAATCCCGAAACGGTAAGCACCGACTACGATACTTCGCAAAGGCTTTATTTCGAGCCGCTCACGCTTGAAGATACTCTGGCCGTAATTAAAAGGGAAAATCCCTGGGGAGTGATAGTTCACCTGGGAGGACAGACTCCGCTTCGCCTCGCCCTCGGACTTGAACGACACGGTGTGAACATAATAGGAACGTCTCCGGAAAGCATAGATCTTGCGGAAGACCGAGACAGATTCAGAAAACTGGTTTCCAAGCTGGGACTTTTGCAGCCTCAAAGCGATACCGCCAGAAGCGAGGAGCAGGCAATCAAAATAGCCCGCGAGATAGGATATCCGGTTATGGTCCGCCCTTCCTACGTGCTCGGCGGTCGCGCCATGGAAATAGTTTATGACGAGGAATCTCTTAGAACCTACATATTGGAAGCGGCGCGCGTATCTCCCTCCCATCCCATACTGATAGACAAATTCCTAAAAGACGCGAAGGAAGTTGACGTGGACGCGGTTTGCGACGGAAGCACGGTGGTCGTGGGAGGAGTGCTTGAGCATATTGAAGAGGCGGGAGTTCATTCCGGAGACAGCGCGGCGATTCTGCCGCCGTTTTCGATAGAGGCGGATATTGTCGAGGAAATAAAAGCTCAAACGAAAAAACTCGCTCTCTCTCTCGGAGTAAAAGGATTGGTAAATATTCAGTTCGCCGTGAAGGACGGAGAAGTCTACGTAATCGAAGTGAATCCCAGGGCCAGCCGTACCGTTCCTTTCGTAAGCAAAGCCATAGGAGTTCAGCTGGCCAAAATAGGAACGAAGGTCATGACTGGAAAGTCTCTTGAGGAACTCGGGTACACCGAAGAAATAATTCCGAAACATTACTGTGTTAAGGAATCGGTTTTTCCTTTCGTTAAATTCCCCGAGGTTGACACCATACTCGGTCCGGAAATGAAATCCACCGGCGAAGTTATGGGAATCGCGCCCGATCTCGATCAGGCTTTCGCAAAATCCCAGATTGCCGCCGGAAACAGTCTGCCGGCGGGCGGAGTGGCTTTTATAAGCGTAAAGGACGAAGACAAGTCCCCAAAGACGCTCAATATAGCGCGAAGACTTCAGGATACGGGTTTTGAGATAATAGCCACGGGCGGCACATCGGAATTTCTAAATAGAAATGGTATACTTTCAAAGAAAGTGAGGAAGGTTAAAGAGGGACGGCCTCACATAGTTGACCACCTTAAAAATGGACAGGTGCAATTAGTCGTAAACACCACTTTCGGAAAAAAAGAAATCGCGCAGTCCTATTCCATCAGAAGGACCGCGCTTATGAATAACGTTCCTTATTTCACCACGTTGGCCGGAGCGCTTGCGGGAGCCGGGGCGATAGAGGCTTTTTCTCGAAGCGGTCTTGAGGTGAAGGCGTTGCAAAACTATTACGAACCCGAGTCGTCAGCCGGCTAGCCGGGTAATAAAGAAGGTCCTATATGAGTTCTCAAAGAGTATTGATTACTCCCGACGGTTGGAACAGGTTAAAAAAAGAACTCCACAGACTGAAAACCGTGGAGAGACAGGAAGTAATCAAACTTATAGAATACGCGAGGTCTTTGGGCGATCTTTCAGAAAACGCCGAGTATGAGACTGCCAAGCAAAAGCAGTCGTTTATCGAAGGTAAGATACAGGAAATAGAGGATAAGCTTGGTCGCGCTGAAATAATCGATCCCGAGAAAGTCACCACGCGGGACAGAGTGGTTTTCGGTCTTACGGTAACGTTTGAAGACATGGAATCCGGGGATATAAAAAAATACAAATTGCTTGGCGAGGACGAATCTGAGCCGGAAAACGGTTCTATATCCGTTACTTCTCCTATCGGCAGGGCCCTTATCGGAAAAAGAATTGACGACGAAATACAAGTCAGAGTTCCGGGGGGGATGAGGGAATTTCTCGTCATCGACATTGAGTGAAAAGGATATGGGTAAATCGATCGGGGGTTTTCAGAAGTTCTTACTGTTTTCCTTGATTTCTCACGCGATTGTGTTTTTTGTTTGGGGAAAGGTTATAGTGCAGAGAAGTATCCCCGTATACGGTCAGACCATAGAGGTTTCCCTCAAAAAAATCGAGTACAAAAAACCCAAACGCTTTGAGAAGCCCGTTCCGAAGAAACAAAAGAAGGTCGAAAAGAAAAAAGAAGTCGTAAAACGAGATAAATCCATATCGCTCGACAAGAAAAAGAAACCGGTCGAGAAACAAGAAATAGAGCAAGAAGAAGTCGCTTCCGAGGCTAAGCCTTCCTACGGTTTTACTCCAAGACCCGCGTATCCAAGCAGAGCCATAATGCGCGGTTACGAGGGTAAGGTAACGCTCAGCGTTCACGTACTTCCAAACGGCGAGCCGAAGGAAGTAGTGGTTTTTCAATCTTCCGGATACAAAATTCTCGATAACGCGGCTTTGAAAGCGGTTAAAAAGTGGAAGTTTCTTCCCGCCCAGAGAGGTTTTAAAGCGGTTGATAGCTGGGTGAAAGTCCCGATAGAATTTAAGCTTGAAGGAAGGGAGTAACCGACCGGGATTCTGCGCGCCAGTGGAGTCGTAAATATTTTTAATGCGAAAATATCTTCCCTTATTGGCAATATCTTTTTCGATAGTTTTTATAGATCAGTTGACGAAGTGGTTTGTGAAGACGCACGTGCCGCTTTTTGGAAGAATAAACGTGTTCAACTGGTTTGACATAACGCATTTGCAAAATCCGGGAATTGCGTTTGGCATGTTAAGCGATTTGCCCGAGACCGTAAGGCTTTATTTCTACATAATCGTTTTTGTGGTAGTACTGGCGGTAATTTTTTTCTTTCTCCGCAAACTGGACGAAAAGCGCGGCTTTACGGGATATGGACTTGCTTTTGTTTTGGGAGGCGCGATCGGAAACTCGATAGACAGATTTTTTTACGGATACGTGACCGATTTTCTCGCCGTCTACTGGCCCGGCAATCCCGATTTGGTGTGGCCTCCTTTTAATGTCGCCGATTCCGCGATCACGTTGGGAGCAATCTCAATACTGCTTTTAGGAACGATTGGAGATAATTGGCGGAGGTAAATATGTTTACCGGAATAGTGGAAGATGTTGGAGTGGTGCGCGGTGTTTGGAAAAAAGATAAAGACGCCCTTATAAAAATCGGAGTTGGGGAAATAGACTCAGAAGAAATCTCTTTGGGAGAAAGCGTGGCGGTAAACGGCGTTTGTCTTACCGTAATTTCCGTGGGAGACGGCGAATTTTCCGTTGAGGCGTCTCATGAGACGCTTTCTAGAACGAATCTCTCAAATCTCCTCCCGAAAACCCCGGTCAATCTCGAAAGATCCGTCCGGGTCGGAGACAGAATGGGAGGACATATCGTTACGGGTCATGTGGACGGAATCGGGACGGTTGAATCGATCGTCCCGGTCGGAGAATCTCTGGTTTTTTCCTTCTCGCTTCCCGACGCGCTCGCAAGATATCTTGTCGAAAAAGGCTCGGTCGCGGTTGACGGCGTGAGCCTAACGGTCAATTCGGCGGAGGGGTCCGAATTTTCGGTGAATATAATTCCCCATACGTTGGAAAAAACGATATTTTCCGAGCTTCGCAAGGGTTCTCAGGTGAATATAGAGTGCGATATCATAGCTAAACACGTGGAGAAAATGCTGTTTTCCAAAGGTGTCCGGGAAAAATAGGCCGCTACCGGAAAACGGCTTTAGAAATAGTTGAATACGAAACGACATGTTTTCCTTACGGGATTTATGGGAGCCGGCAAGACAAGCGTTGGCGAGGCTCTTTCCGAAAAACTCAAAATGGACTTTTATGATTTAGATCGCGAGGTGGAAAGGTCCGAGGGACTTTCCGTCGAAGATATTTTCAAAAAGGAAGGAGAAAGGTATTTCAGGGAGAAGGAAACGGCTATGCTCGAGACTTTGTCTGAAAAAAAGCGCCCGTGCGTGATTTCAACCGGGGGAGGAACCGTTCTCTCCAGTCGAAACCGTGATATAATGAGCGCCTCAGGCGAGGTCTTTTACCTGAAAGTCGATATTGACATTTTATGGGAAAGGATTAGAAAAGAGAGAGGCAGACCGCTTATTGAGGTTGAGAATCCTTACGTGGAATTCCGCAAGCTTTTTCTTCGAAGAAAAGATATTTATGAATTGTCGCCACATATTGTTTCCGCGGGTAATATGAACGTTCGCGAGGTTGCCGACGAGGTCGTTAATACCCTGAAATGAGGTTGGAGGTTTTATAAATGAAAAAACTTTGTTTCTCGTTTTTTGCCGTTTGCATTCTTTTGATTGGGGCGCTTTCATGTACCAGAGTGGATGAGGACGAACTTCCTAGGGTCCAGTCGGGTATAACCGCTTCGGATATTTTCTCTTCTTCCGACGATTCGCGGGGCTTTCCCTCCCTTGCCGGTCTTGTTGAAAAACAAGAACCTTCCGTCGTCAACATAAGCACCACAAGCGTCGTGAGACGGGGGAGGATGTTTCCGGATTTCGGTGAAGGAGATATTTTCGAGGAATTCTTCAGAAGGTTTTTCCCAAACGATCAAGAGCGTGAATTCAGGAAAAAAGGACTTGGCTCCGGATTCATAGTCAGCAAAGATGGCTATATAGTCACTAACGATCATGTGATAAGCAAAGCGGAAGATATTCAAGTTGTTCTACACGACGGTTCAAGGTATACGGCCGAAATTGTCGGACAGGACCCCAAAACCGATCTTGCCGTTTTGAAAATAAAGCCAGGAAAAAAGCTTAAACCGGTTGTTTTCGGGGATTCCGGCCGATTGAGGATAGGCGACTGGGTTATGGCTATCGGAAATCCTTTCGGGCTGGGCTATACGGTTACCGTCGGAATAGTTAGCGCCAAGGGAAGATCTTTGGGCTTGGGCGCCTATGACGATTTTATTCAGACTGACGCTTCTTTGAACCCCGGAAACAGCGGGGGCCCTCTTTTTAACTTTAAAGGAGAAGTAGTTGGGGTTAACACCGCGATAGCGGCGAGGGGTCAGGGGATAGGCTTCTCTATCCCGGCAAGCATGGCTAAGGAAGTCATAGATCAGCTTTTGGAAAAAGGCAAGGTGGTTAGGGGATGGCTTGGAATCGTTATTCAGCCCATAACGCAGGAAATCGCCGAAGGCATGGGAAGCAAAAGCACAGACGGCGCGCTTATCTCCGATATAAGCGAGGGGAGCCCAGCGGACAAGGCGGGTCTTAAAAGAGGGGATGTGGTAGTGAATTTTGACGGAGAACCGATAAAGGAACCTAAATCTCTTTCGAAGCTGGTAGGGATGAAAGCTCCCGGCACCTCTTCCAAAATTACCGTCGTTCGGGATGGAAAAAATAAGGATATTACCGTCGTTTTGGGCAAAATGCCGGATGAAGACGCCGTTGCTCGGTCTTCTCGAAACACGGAATTGGAGCTAAGCGATATTACCCCGGAACTCGCCGCGAAGTTCAGTCTTCAAAATGAAAACGGAGTCCTGGTTCTAAACGTAGACGGCGGAAGTTCCGCGTGGGAGGCGGGATTTCGTCCGGGGGACGTAATACTTGAAGTTGACAAAACCCCCGTTTCCAACTTGCAGGATTATGAAGGAATTATCGCACGGTTGGAGTCTGAAAAACAGTATCTTTTTCTGGTAAAAAAACGCAGAAACACTATTTACATAGGCTATGCCGTTAAGAAAAAATAGTTAGTTCCGACACGCTGCGGGAATTTTAGGCGGTTAACGCTTGGGATCGTGGAGAAATTTCTTTCGGAATTCTTCGGGTATTTGTCGAGTTTTTCTAATTTCATAGTCGAAAAATACAATGGAGGTTTTTACGCGGGCTACCTCCTTGCCGGTTTTTTCATTTTCTAGCAGGTAAATAAGTTCGAAAAAGCGATTGCCGAAATCGCCGATCGCGATACTTATTTTTATTACGTCTCCATAAAAAGCCTCGGAACTGTAGACGATCGCCGCGTCACCCATTATAATCCCCGTCCCTTCAATGTCGTGTTCCGCGTAACCGTGTTTTTTCAAAAATCTTACGCGAGCCTCATGCGCGAGAGTGAGTACGGAATCATGCCCCAGATGCCAGCCGTAGTTTATATCATCTATCCTTATCGTTATTTCGGTTGAAAAAACGAATCTTCCGGGCAAATCTATTTTCGTTCTGGACATTTTTCGTGGAATTTCCCCGTAAAAGTATATCCATATGGATATATTAGGGGAATACGAGTTTGATTTTTTGTTTTAAGGGGTTATAGTCATGCCGCAATAAATTGTTCCAACAAAAAACAGGAGGCAGAGTTAAATGGAAGAAAGGGCGGAAAAGGAGCATATCAGTAACCACGTGGATATAGAGTCCAAGAGGTTTTTTTTCGACGTTAAGGAAAATCACAAGGGTCAGTACCTAAGGATTACCGAACTAAGCGGCGGCCGATCCAGCATCGTGGTTCCCTTTGAAGGAGTGGAACAGTTCAGGGACAAGCTGGTTGAAACTATAAACAAGTCGATTGAACTGACGGGAAATTAAGGAATTTCAAGCCGCTTTTTAATCATCTCCCGCGCATTGATGCCGGGAAGCTAGGGCTTCCTAGCTGATCACTTTGGCTTTTATTATTCTTAGCTTTATGTAGTCGGGGTTAAAAAGCTTGTTTACAAATCCGACTTGAACGTTTTTAAGTCGCATAACCTGTCCGGGGGATAGAGTTTCGTTTATCTTAAAGCGGTTTGATCCGGAAGGTACTTCTGCGGATTTGAAAAATTCTATTTCAAATTCCATCTTCTCGTAGGCGATGTCGCTTATGTTTTCTATAACCAGCTTGCTGAGAGTGGCGATAGATCCCGGCACTCCGCTTCCCCACTTAAATTCCCTTATCACTATGTCGTGTTCCGGGAAAGGTTCCGCTTGATCGCTTTCGGATATATACGGTTCGATAGAAACATACGGCTCGATAGAAACGGAATCCTGCGCTTCGGTTTCTTCCGTCGCGCGATAGGACGTTTCTTCTTCAATGTCTTGCGAATCGTCTTGCGGTCGGACGGTTTTTGAGGAGGCGGTTTCTATTTCCATTTCCGCTTCGGTCTCTTCGTTCTGTTTTTCTCTAGGCGGTATTTTTACGGAACTGATTTTCTTTTTTATCCTCTGACCTATACCCTCCCCGCCGGCGAGAATGTAATTCAGTTCTTTTGTCGATATTCTCTCCGCCGCAGAGACGGTAATTGATCTCTCCGCCGCGTCGGGACTTGCGTATCCAACGTTTATATCTCTGAATGTTTTTTCCTGTCCCGCCGCCAAAACGTCGTGTATCACCACAAGCGATCGGTGCGCGCTGGCGGGAGAACCGTCCCTGCCGGTTTCAGTTATTAGCAGCTTTATGTTTTTAAAATGGTTCTTTCCGGTGTTTTCGAGAGTCATCTCCGGTATAAAACCTTCGGTTGCGAAAGAGGCGCCTTCAAATTCCCAGCTTTTTATGAAAATAACGTCTTTTGCGGTTTCGATAGATGAATTTCCTGATATCTCCGCACCTGTTATCATCGCCTCGGAATTTTCAAAATTCGAGTTTAAAAGTCCCAAGGTTATATCGGTGAAGGTCCTTTCGCTTTTCCCCGAGACTTGTTCATTTATGGTTCCATTGACCGAACCCAGGAATTTGTCGTTTCTAGCGAACAGATCAATTCTAAGTTTGATGTTTTTGTAGTCGACTTCGCTGAGATTCTCGATTGTTACTTCTTTTAACGTCGCGAGACGTCCGACTCCGCGGGAATTCCAAGAGTAATCAGTTATTTTCAAATCTTCTTTCGGGTTTTCCTGAGAGTGGACTATCTCCGCGGGGAAAGAGACAAGAAGAGAGAAAGCCGTAAAAACAAGCGTTAATTTTGCGAAATGGATTATATTTTTCATTCGTTCAGTGGAAATACATAATAATATAACAAAGAGTTTTTGTTAAGAAAGTTCCTCGGTTGAAACTCTCTCTTGAGATATCCGTAAAAAAAGTTATAAATCTACAAACCGCTGTTTGGGGGCGAAAATTTATCGGTGTGCGGTTTTTCGCAATCTTTAGAAAACCGCGAGTTATTCTATGGCAGTCTACATATTACTCAGCAGACTTACTCCAGAGGGCAGGAAAACCATAAAGGAAAGGCCCGGGAGAATAAAAGAAGTCGATAAGGAACTTGAAGCGGTGGGAGTCAGGGTTATTGAACAGTATGCCACTTTAGGTCGCTACGATTTCGTGAACATAGTGGAGGCTCCCGATAACGAGACCATAGGAAAGGTCTCGGTGGATCTTTGCTCCAGAGGAACCGTAGAACTTATAACACTTCCCGCGGTTTCCGTAGAGTCTTTAGTGATATCTTTAAATAGGTCCAGGGGGGGCGGGTAGAGCCATTTCTGCGCCTCGGGAGAATATCTGTGTTTGAGAAATATTTCGGCGCGCTGGGAAAACAATCGCGCGATGTTTTCGGAACACATGCGAAAACATCGCTTTCGATCTTCTCTCTGCTCTCCGTCGCCGCGGTTATCTTACCTCTGTCAATACTGATTCTCTTTGTAGTGTTTAAGATTTTCTAAATTATTTATGAAAAAAGTCATAACGCTTCCGGATGTTCTTGTTTCGAAAATAGCGGCCGGAGAGATAGTTGAAAGACCCGCTTCGGTAGTAAAGGAATTAATAGAAAACTCGATTGACGCCGAAGCGACCAGAATCTCCATACACCTTGAGGCCGGAGGCAAAAATCTCATAAGAGTGGTTGATAACGGTCACGGGATGTCTCGCGATGACGCTCTTATGAGCATCGAGCGTCACGCTACGAGCAAAATAAGGGATATTGACGATCTTTTCTCGGTCAAAACTTTGGGTTTCCGAGGCGAGGCGCTCCCAAGCATAGCCAGCGTTTCTCAATTTAGAATGATAACGTGCGCCGAAGGTTCGCAGACCGGTACGGAAATACACGTTGAAGGCGGAGTAGTGAGAAAAGTTGAAGACGCGGCTTCTCCCGTAGGTTCTTCTATCGAAGTTAAAAACCTTTTTTTCAATACTCCGGCGCGGTTCAAATTTCTTAAGAAACCCGAGACGGAAATGAACAGAGTCCTCGAGGTTATACAGCGCGAGGCGATGTCGAGACCCGGGGTATCGTTCGAAATTTTTTCGGGAGATAAAAGTATTTATCGTTACAGTTTAGCCGAATCACTCGGTCGCAGAGTTGAGCAGATAATTCCCGGAGTGTCTTTCTACGAGATAAGTTTCGAAGACGAAATGCTGATTGTGAATGGTTTTCTCGGAAGTCCTCTTGATCCCCGGTCCTCGATGCGAAAGCTTTTTACCTATGTGAACGGAAGGCCGGTTAAAGACCGTTTTATAAACCGCATAATAATGGATTCTTACGGAAAGATGGTTGAAAAGGGTAAATATCCCCAAGGAGCGCTTTTTATAGAAAGAGATCCAGCTCTGGTTGATGTGAATGTCCATCCCACCAAAAGCGAGGTGTTGTTTGAAAACCAATACGCGGTCGGTAGAAGCATCGCTGCGGCTATAAAGAATATGCTTTTGGAAGCTCCCTGGATGACAAGTCACAGAGAAAGAGCTCATAAGGCTCTTGAGGATTTTTATGAGAAGCAAAAACATTCGCAAAGCGACGAGAAGGGAGGTTACGCGGGTGAGGGAATTCCGACAAGAAACCCTCGGGAAACCCCTGAACCGCGTCCGGAGATTGCGGCTTTGCGTACTCAGGTCGAATCGTTGATGGCGTCCGAAGAGCCTGAGAAAGAGTCCAAAGAGGATATGTTCTCAAGGGGTTTTTACTCCGATCTGAAGTTCATCGGACAGATAGGGAAACTTTATCTAGTCTGTGAAAATTCCGACGGGATGATTATCGTCGATCAGCATGCCGCGCATGAGAAAATCAATTTTGAAAAAATTAAAAAAAACTATCTGGAAGAAGCGTTTTCCTGTTCCCAGGAACTGCTTCTCCCCGAAGTGATTGAACTTTCGGTTCAGGAAATCGGCATAGTTCGGCAATTTACCGACGAAATAAGTCGCCTGGGATTCGATTTTGAAATTTTCGGAGAAAACGCCGTGAGGGTGAAAGCTGTTCCGGGATTTCTCAAAGACTCAAACTACGCTAAAGTTTTCAAAGATTTGCTCGACGAGATTGACGATCTTGGAGGCGCGAAAAGCCTTGAAGAAAGCCTTGACGCGTTGTGTGCGACGCTTGCTTGCCACAGTTCCATAACGGCCAGTCATGCGCTCTCAGAAATAGAAGTCCGCACCCTCTTTGAGGATATGGACGTCATTGAGAACCCGCACTTCTGTCCACACGGACGGCCCGTTTCAACCCGAGTATCTTATAACATGCTTGAGAAGATGTTTAAAAGAACTTAAACGGTATTGTCGATAAAAATGAAGTTATGCGAAAACAAAACCTGCGCCTTACATACCAATATAGATTAGTGAAGGAGGATTAGATCCGAAATGGCGGTTGTTGACACTAGCAATTTTCACAAGGGGATGAAAATCGAAACCGAAGGGGCGATCTGGGAAATAGTCGAATTTAAACATTCCAAGATGGCTCAAAGAAGCCCTATAATAACGGCCCGGCTTAAAAATATCGCCACGGGAGCGGTCAGGGAAATGAAGTTCCGCTCCGGAGACACCTTTAACGTGCCCGATATAGAAAGAAGAACTATGCAATATCTTTATAGAGATGATTCGACGTTCTACTTCATGGATTCCGAGACGTTCGATCAATTCGCCTTTTCGGCCGATATAGTTGGAGACACGGCGAAGTTTCTTAAAGAACAGCAGGAAGCTACTGTGCAGTTGCACGAAGGGGAACTTATCGGGGTGGAACTTCCCACCGCCGTTACTTTTGAGGTCACGCACACAGAACCCGGAGTCAAAGGAGATACTGTATCTAGCACCACCAAACCCGCGACCATCGAGACGGGAGCGATTGTGTCCGTACCTCTGTTTATCAATGTGGGTGATATAATAAAAGTCGATACCAGAAACGGCAATTATCTTGAGAGGGGAAAGTCCTGACGGAAAAAATCGCCGATTAAAATTACAGGCGCGATGTCAGGACGGATACTTGTAGACAGTCGGCGATACGGGCTGATTACGGTTTTTTAAAAGGGTCTTTCATTTCCGGGTGCCAAAGTCGAAAATGCTCCTCGTGAAGGTGGCTATACGAACCTTTTTCGAAGTACTTGTCATAAAATTCAAGATCAAGATGATGAGCTTGAAATACCAGCCGAACGAACATCGGGTCTGGGAAAGCCGCTCATAAATACGTGCGGCGCTCATAAATACGTGCGGCGCTCATATTTTGCTTAACTGAGCTTATAATAAGTCCCTTTCTTTTCTCCTCTTGCTTGGATCAAACCAGCTTTAGTCATCTTTTGCAGTAGTCGAGTTGCTTGGAAAGGGCTAATTCTGCATAAATCTGCTGTATCCGCCCGCTTAATTGATCCATGGTTTTTAATGTAGCGGAGAACCATCTGTTCCTGCTGAATGTGATCAAATCCAGCTTGATGCACATATGCCGCCTTCTGGCCAGTATGACGGTACACCTTAGCACTGAGGGTGTAGATGCGGCCGCGTCCTGCACCATGGGCTTCCACAAGGCCCGCTTCAACTAGTTTTTCCAGGTTCGCACGAACCACGGGTTCCGGCTTTTGTACAAAAACAGTAAGATCGGCGGTAGACAGGCGACGTTTTTCACGTAGGCGTGAAAGCATAATCAGGCTGTCGATAGGCATGGCACCACCAGTCTGGTCTTCGCCCTGCAGGATCATTTTAAGGAATTCGAGATCGGCCTCGGCACTGGACATCTGGACAGTTACCGTATATGCATCCGACATGCTGTAATCCGGAGCGGGACGGCCATAGCGGAGCATGCCCTCGTATATGCGATCAATGCCGCGCCCTGTGCGTTCAGCCAGACCGATGCGTTTCACAATATCTGCCAGCAGGGGATTGCGTGAGCGGGGTGCAACAACAAGCAGGTTCTGGAGCGTCACTCCCTCGACAAAACCACCGGGATTGGAAATAGACAGCCCGTCGTCATCAAGTCGAACATGCACAGCACCGAGCCGTGAATAATCACGATGAACCAATGCGTTGATGAAGGCTTCGCGAAATGCGTTCCGGTTGAAGTTCGGAACAGACACTCGAAACAAGCCGACCTGAATTTCTTTTTCACTGACACGAGCCCTGAAGAGCTGTTCAACACCCTCGAAAGTCTGCAACAGCGGTTTGCGATAAAATTCGTTCACTTGGACATCGGTGCCTTTCAGTACCTGAAAGGCGGTTTCATAAGCCGGGACAAATTGCCGTAGTTGTTCTTCCCGCCCGAGCAGCAGCAGTCCTGCCAGAGTTGAGTAACGTGTACCTTCGGACATTGTGGTCAACCCCAAGGCATCATCCAGCTCCTCATCCGCCAGCGGTAGTAGCGATTGGTCTCCGCCGTATTTGCGAACAGCTTCGCGCAGGCGGTGCCTTTCCAAAGGATTCAAGTCGTCCACTGACAAATCTTTGATCAAAGTGGCTGAAGGATCAGTTAACCCCATGGTTGCTTGTCGTTGGATAAATTCATGAGGGTAAAACGGAACTGCTTCAGGTTTGCCGTTGGCCATCAAACGACGCCTCAGCAACATCCCCTTGGAAGTGGAAACCGGTTGCTTAGATTTCTGAACCATAATTCTGGCAATGGTTCCCTGCTCTGTTTCAACAGCTTCCACACGCACAGATAAAGGTGGGATGGTTTTGTTGGCGATAAGAACCGGAATCCCTGAAAGGTTTTGATGGTTTGCGTGCAGGCCGGTTATATTCCCATTATCTTCCACGCCTAGCAAAAGATCACCACCTTCCGTGTTGGCAAGTGCCACTACAGCTGCAACCAGATCTCGATCCGGCAAACTCTTGGAATCGCTCTTGAACTCAACGGTCAAACATTCACCTTTGCGTATCAATTCGCTAATATGTACCGAGGATAGTTCGTTCATCATTTTTCGGCCTGCTCGTCTTTACCTTGATACCCCCCCCCCCCCTTCTCTCTCTCCTAACCAATTAGGGAGCCGGATTTACAGACACACAAGTTCAAGGTAATTATTCTTCATCCTATCCATTATTTTTTATCTCATCAAAAGATGAATCATCTACCGGAAATATATCATTGAACTTGTTCCGTTAAAGCTCATCATTGAAAAATTTACTTCCTACAAGTCGAAAGGGAAGTCTTGACGAAGAAAGTTGCCGATTAAAAATTGCAGGAGCGATGTTGGATAGATACTTGTAAGTAGTCGGCGATACGTGCTGATTACGGTTTTTTAAAAGGGTCTTTCATTTCCGGGTGCCAAAGTCGAAAATGCTCCTCATGAAGGTGGCTATACGAGCCTTTTTCGAAGTACTTGTCATAAAATTCAAGATCAAGATGATGAGCTTGAAATACCAGCCGAACGAACATCGGGTCTAGAAAAGCCGGAAACCTCCCGTAGTTTTCGTATACGTAAGTGCAAAAATCTTTTACTATTTGAATCCTGACTTCCGAAGGATGGTATTCATCCTGAAGAATTGACGTGGGGTCTTTATAGGGAAATGCGTTGTCCTCTTCCCAAAATTCTCCTCTGATTTTGAGAAATTTATCGACAGCTTCTTCCATATTTTTCACGTAGGGAGGGCATAGAGATTCGAAAACGCCGTCTTTTCCAACGGGATAGGGAGCTTTGGTGCTTCTCAGGCTTTTTTCCGGCTCCACGAATCTAAATCCCAATCCTTTGCTCGAAGGGTCAAGTCCGAGCGCGTAATGCGGAAGAAGTCCGGTGAATGTCCAGCCGCCAAGACCCAGCGCCTGCAAGGCGAGATTCATGTTTTGGCTTATGAATGCCTGCTCGACGTTAAGAGTGGTCAATACCCTTATTTCAAGATCAAACAGAGAAAGTCTGACGTCATCTCTTATATAGCCTTTTTTTATCCACTTATCGAGTCCGCACGATCTTCCTCCGTTGAGTTCGTCAATTATATTAAAGCCGTACTTGGCTCCGAAATATATGAATAGAAGCACCATGTATTCGACGGTGGTGTTGGTTACGGGGATAAAAAAAGTCGTTCCGGGTTTATTGGTATTCCATGCGTTAAAATCAAAAAGTCCGGGCTCTCCTTTCGGAAGGTCGGCTCTTTTGTTCTCAAGCGTAATTCTACTTTTCCTGAAAAGCTCAAGCATTTTTTCAAGTTGCTGCGGTCTTTCAAGAGACGTGAAAATGGACGTGTCTTCTGGGACGAGATCGAAAAGTCTCACCATGTAAACGCCTTCGTCGTTTGTGTAGAACAACTCGGTAGAGTGAGAGTTGCAGGAACACGGCCAGCTTCTTCCGGTCCACTGAAAAAGCCACGATATTCCGGTTCTTGGAAGATCGCCCAGGGAAAGGCCGGTGGTTCCCGTTCCGGCCCAGATCAAAAGAACTTCTTCAAGTTCCGAAAGAGGTACCGGGTCGTGCTTGGAAGTGTAGGCCAAGGTTCCTTCGGGAATCTCCATGCCAAGTCCGAACCGTCTGGACCTTCTGGAAAATATGGAGTCCAAAAGGCTGAAGTTTATAGCCTGTTCAAAGCCTTTGGGAATTGTCATTTTTCATTTGAGGTGCGCTGGATGCGGACCCGATTAGCTGTCTAAGTCGCCGCATTCCTCGCAAATTCCGCTGAAAAGCACCGAATATCCCAGGATTTTGTAATTGTCCACTTGCGGGTTGAGTTTCGAATACGATATGGAATCGTCATAAAGATCTTCTATTTTTTCGCACTTTACGCATACGATATGGTGATGGGGTTCCAGATTCGCATCGTACCTGGCGGCGTGATACAAAGTGTTCACCACGGATATCAACCCCATTTTCTCGAAAGTCTCAAGAGTTCTGTACACTGTGGTTAACGATATGTTCGGGTAATAGTCCTTTATGTTTTTATAGATCATTTCGGTGCTTGGGTGCTGCAGACTTCCGGCAAGCTCTCTGTATATGGCGATTCGCTGCGGAGTTACTTTAAGTCCCAGTTCTTTGCTTCTTTTTATGAACTGCGATATCTTGCTTTCTGTTGTGGGTTCCGGATTTCTCATTACTCGTATCCTTGGACGGAACTTAAATATCGTCAGTATACCTTAAAGCCCACCGGGTCTCAAAGTGAACGCTATGCCGAAGGCCGCGATAAATTTCATGAAAAAGAGCAAAATCGTAGCGGTCATAAGATCCTCCAGTTACGAGAAATCTTTTGAGTTCGCAAAAGCGTGCATAGACGGCGGGATAAGAATAATAGAAGTCATATCCGTATCGCCGGGTTCGCAAAAACTTCTCCGAAAACTTGCCGAAGAGGATAATGTATGCGTTGGGGCGGGCACGGTTCTCGATCTTAATTCGGCCAGACTAATGCTTGATTGCGGAGCCAGGTTCATAGTCTCTCCTCACACCGATCCGGAAATAATAGAATACTGCGCGATGAACTCCATCCCCGTTATCTCCGGGGCCTTCACGTCGTCGGAGATGGTAAACGCCCGTAAAATGGGGGCTGATTTCGTAAAGATATTCCCCGCTTCAAGCTTCGGTCCGAATTACGTGAAAGCCATAAAAGAACCTCTTGGTTTTATGGATATAATGGTTACGGGGGGAATTACGGTCGATAACGTCCGAGATTATCTGGCTGCCGGAGCCGCGCTTGCGGGAGTGTATACGGCGTTTCTAACGGATGGCGATGACTATTTGTCCATAAGGCAGGCCGCTAAAAAATTAGCGGTCGTAGAATAATTGCCTGGAAATTATATACGATTCTTTTCTCACGAAGAATTTAAAAGTGTGGAAAAAAGACAGTTCCTTCTAAAAACGTTCCAGAATTTCGTAGTAGGTATTTCTTTGCGCGGGTTTAAACCCGGCGCTCTTTATCATGTGAACAAGCTCGTTGACCGTGGAACGGATTTTGTTTTCGGCGCATCCGAGAACATTTTCATCGTAGAGAGTTCCACCTAGGTCGCTTGCTCCGTAGTGCATGGACATTGAACCCATCTTCTTCCCTTGGGTAAACCACGACCCTTGAACATGCTTGAAGTTGTCAAGAAATATTCTGCATACCGAAAGAACTCTCAGATATCTTTCTCCACCTACTTCTTCTTTCAATCTTTTTTCGAGCAGAGTGTTTTTCGGCTTAAAGGTCCAGGGAATAAAAGCCAGAAAATTACCCGTTTCGTCTTGAAGATCCCGTATCCTCGATAAATGCTCGATTATGTCTTCGTCCCGCTCAAGATGACCGAACATCATGGTGGCGGTCGTTTTAAAACCTATTAAATGGGCTTCCCTGGTGATTTTCATCCAGGAGTCCGCGTCTATTTTCAGAGGGCTTATCGTTTTCCTTGCTCTGTTGGACAAAACTTCGGCGCCGCCTCCCGGTATCGTGCGCAGTCCCGCGTCCCAGAGTTTTTTAAGCACTTGTTTCGTCTCAAGGTTCTCATACTTGGCGATCGCGGCCACTTCGGGAGCCGAGAAGGCGTGGAGATGCAGATCCGGTATTTCCTTTCTCGACCTTTCTACGATCTCGATATAATAATCAAGTTTCAGTTCGGGATTATGTCCGCCTTGGAGAAGAACCGTAGTCGCGCCGTTATGGTAAGACGTGCGCATTATTTCTATCACTTTATTCACGCTTAAAGTGTACGCGTCGTGAGCTCCCGGGGGTCTCCAGAAAGCACAGAAAAGACACTCGGTATCGCAGACGTTCGTGTAGTTGGGATTCGTGTCCGCGACGAAAGTCACTATATCGTCTGGATTGAATCTGCGCCTTACCATATCCGCAAGCGAACCTAGTCGCAGAAGATCGGCTTCGGCTAAGAGCAATGCGGCTTCATCCGGGGATATTCGCTTTTCTTCGAAGATTTTTCCGTATACGTTTTCAAGCGAACACATAGCGCAACTAAATAAATCTAATGAAGAAGACAAAGTCAATTCCGCTTGCGCAGTTGTGTCGTAAGTAAATTGAATTGAAAGGTTTTTTGATGTGACGGCGCCGCTTGGTTGTGTGTTGTATTGCTAAAGTGTGTATTTTCACGGGTGTTTTTGTTATTCTTTTTCATACGGTTTCTCCTTGAAGATATGTTATCGGCGCGGGGGAACTTCATTATTGCTTTGTTGATCTGGGTGGTTACCAAGACTTGAGACCGGAAGATGGCGCGCACTTTGGTGTCGGATTGAAAAAAAATCTCATAACGGTGTTTTTTCTTCTTTTTCTGCCGATTTTCGCTTCCTGCGCCGCGAGTTCGAATACGTTTTCTTTGGAAAACGCTTACGAGCGCACGCAGCAGCTACAGGCGGATGCCTATTACTATTTCATGCTCTCGGGTCTTTATCTTGAGAACCGGGATATTCCCCGCGCAATGAACAACCTTGAAAGAGCGGAGATGATCGATCCGCAGTCTTCGGAGATAAAGTATCAAATCGGCTTTATTTACATGCTTCTCAACATGCGCGAAAACGCGGTGAGCAAATTCGCGCAAGCCATAGTTTTTGACCCGACGAATTCCGCCGCATACAGAGATATTGGACGTATCTACGTTTCGTCTGACGACCCGGACAAAAGAAAAAAAGGTAAAAAGTTTCTTTTGAAATCTTTGGATTTCGATTCCGAAGACAAGGAAACCTATCTGTTTCTTTCCGCAAGCGAAATTGATTCGGGAAATCTCGACAGCGCCCAGCGATACGCCGAAAAAAGTCTTTCGATAAGTTCGGCCGACGTGAGAGGGCATTTTTACTTGGGAAATATCGCCGCCAAAAGAAACGACTTTGACGGGGCGATAACACACTACGAAAGGGCTATTGAAATTCATCCGAGATACTATCCGGCGTTTTTGGCGTTGGTGGAGACTCTTGAGAAGACGAAAAAAATTCCCGAAGCGATAGCACGTTACGAGAAGGCGATCGAGGAATTTTCTCCCTATCGCGATCTTTTCATTTCCTACGGAAACATGCTCTACAGGCAGAGAAAATTCGAAGAAGCTTTGATCCAGTATCAAAAAGCCGAAGCCGAGGATCCGGAAAATCTCGAAATCAAGTACAAAACGGCTCTTATCCACATTGAAAACGGCGGGTATTCCGAAGCTATCGAAAAACTCTCCGCGGTTCTCTCCCTGGCGCCTTCCCACTTCGAGGCTAAGTATTACTTCGCTCTGGCGCATACGCATTTAGAACTGTATTCTCGTTCAAAAGAAATACTTGCTTCCATACCGGAGGGCTCCGAACTTTACCCGGATGCGGCGATTCACGGCGCATATATACATGAACTTGAAGGTTCGACGCAAAAAGCCATCGAGACGCTTGAGGCGCTTTACGAGAAATATCCCGACAATGCCAAATCCGTAATTTCCCTGGGCGGCCTTTACCAAAGACTGGGAAGACACCAGGACTCGATTTCACTTTATGGAAAATATCTTGAGAAGCGTCCTGGAGACGAAACCGTTCTTTATTCCCTCGCGGTTTCCTATTACTACAGCGATCGGGTATCGGAGGCGCTTTCGCTAATGAACGATATAATGAAAGAAAATCCGCAACATTTCGACGCGATAAACTTCATAGGATACACGTACGCGGAGCGGGGAGAGAGACTTGACTACGCCGAAGAGCTGATAAAAAAAGCTTTGAAACTTGCCCCCGACCGCGGCCATATAATTGACAGTCTCGGTTGGGTGTATTACCAGAAGGGATATCCCGCCAAAGCTCTTAAATACCTGCTTCGCGCTTCAAAGATCATTCCAGTTGATCCGGTCATTTTTGAACACATAGGCGCCGTTTACGAAGAACTGGGCGATGGTGAACTTGCGTTGAAGAATTACAGAAAAGCGCTCGAAGTTCTCAATTCGAAGAAACTGTTAAGTGTCGAAGATCAAAAAGTACGCGCAAGGCTAAAAGCAAAGCTTGGGGAATTAAAAGCTGATGAAGTATAGCAAAATTCTTTTTTCGCTGGCTTTCCTCTTTTTTTCCTGCGCCGGGAAGATTTCGCCGATTCCGAAAGATCGGGATATTTCCGCTTCACTAACGAAGGCGAAGCAAGTTCAGCGAGAATTTACTTCCCTAAACGCCAGAGCCAGAGTTGTGATAGAATCTCCTGAGGGGAAGATGGTTTTCGATCAGTTAACTACCGTGCGTCGTCCGCAAATTCTAAAAATAGCCGTTTTCGCTCCTTTCGGCGAGATGTTGGCAAGCGTGGTTTCCGACGGCCAAAGCGTGAAGATGAGAACCAATTGGGAGGAGATAGTTTTCGAAAATTCCGAGAATTTCAGATTTTCTTATCTTTATCCGGGACTTCCCGAGCAAATGGGAGTTGAAGATCTTGTGAATTTTCTTCTCGGCGGATTTCCATTCATTATTCCCGAACGGGGCTATCTTGTGCAGAAGATTTCCAAGTCTGGAGAAACGGTCCTTACGTTTTCCGACGAAACGCTTTTACGGGCGACTATAGACGTTCGGCGAAATTTTATAACCGGTATTGTTTATAATCTTCCCGACGGGCAAAAGGCGCGAATTAAATTTTCCCGCCTCAAGGAAATTGCTCCAAATATCTATTTCCCGGCTAAACTTTTGTTTGAAACCGCGGATTACAGCCTGAACGTATCTTATGAAAATGATCTGCAGGTGAGTTCGAATGAAGGCGATTTTTTGTCTCAACCGGAGGAGGCGCGCTGAATTGTCTCGAAAAACGCTTGTAAAAAATTTCATCATAGAAAATCAGCTCGGTCTTCACGCAAGAGCGGCGGCGGTTCTTGTCGCTCTTACCAGCAGGTTTACTTCCAGTATACTGATAAGGAAAGACAGCTTCGAAATTGACGGAAAAAGCATACTGGGAGTTTTATCGCTCGCCGCCATATTCGGCACGGAAATTGTGATTACTATAGAAGGCGAAGATGCGCAGCGGGCTATGGAGGAAGTGTCGCTTCTGATCGGAAGCGGTTTTGGCGAAGGAATAGTTCCCCGGGACTGATTTCGCCTCGGCAACCGAAACTCGCTTTCTTTGGAAAAACGCGGTTTTGCCTATGAAGATTGTAAAAATCGATTCGAAAAATCTGGAAAGAAAATGCGGTGAAATACAAAAAGCGGCTTCTTGTTTCGACCCGGAACTTGTTTCGCAGACGGAGCGAATCGTCGAAGACGTGAGAGAGAGTGGGGATAGGGCGCTTTTTCGTTATTCAAAAAAATTTGACGGACCGCATGTGAACGCGAAAAACGTGGAGGTTTCCTCGGGCGAGTTTAAAGAAGCCGAAAGTGCGGTTTCTACCTCGCTTGTAAGAGATATGAAAAAGGCGGCTTCGCGTATTCGCTCCTATCAAAAAGAGAAGCTTCCGAAATCAAAAGTATACAAAGACTCGCTTGGAAACGAACTTGGCTGGCTGATAAGACCGATTGAGAAAGTGGGGATATACGTTCCCGGGGGAAAGGCTTCTTATCCTTCGACGGTGCTTATGACCGCCGTTCCGGCTCAAGTGGCGGGCGTAAGCCAGATAAACGTCGCCACGCCGTGTACCGAAGGTAGGGTAAGTCCCGAAGTCCTTATGGCATGCAGGATCGCCGGTGTCGACAGAGTGTACAAAGTCGGCGGAGCGCAATCCATAGCCGCTATGGCTTTCGGAACTAAAAGCGTGGCTAAGGTGGATAAAATAGTGGGTCCGGGGAATATCTACGTTACTATAGCGAAAAAGCTTGTTTACGGTTTTTGCGATATTGACATGATAGCCGGTCCTACGGAAGTTCTTGTTATAGCCGACGGCTCGTGTTCGCAGAAATGGGTGGCTTCGGACCTTCTGGCTCAAGCCGAGCATGATGAAATGTCCATTCCGGTTTTGGTCACCACGAGCCTTGATTACGCAAAGAAGGTGAAAAAATCCTTGCTTTCGCAGCTTGAAGAACTTGAAAAAAAACAAATAGCAACCGCCGCCGTGACGAACAACGGAAGAATTTACGTGACTGAAAATATGGACCAGGCGACGGCGCTTTCAAACGCGTTTGCCCCCGAACATCTTCAGCTCTGCGTCAAATCTCCCAAATCTCTTTTAAAAAAAATAAAACACGCGGGAGCCGTCTTTTTAGGCTCTCTTTCAACCGAATCTTTCGGCGATTACGTTTCGGGTCCGAGCCATGTGCTCCCAACCGGAGGTGCCGCGAGGTTTTCCTCCCCGCTTAGCGTGTACGATTTTCTGAGAATGCCGAGCACGATATCGATATCTAAAAAAGGTTTTTCGTCCTTGGCGAAGACCGTTATGAACCTCGCGTATTCAGAGAAACTCTCCGCTCACGCGCTTTCGGTGAAAAGACGGATTGAGGATTTCTGAAAATGCCGAGATTAAGGCAACTTCCGGGAGATATAGATGTCTAGCGCCGATTCGCTCAAACATAGAATTTCGAAAAACGTAAGGAACATATCTCCATACTCGGTGCCGAAAATCGAGTGCGCGGTGAAACTTGACGGAAATGAAAGCCCTTACGATTTCGATGAGGAAGAGAAAACCGTTCTTTACAACCGGCTTTTGCAGCTTTCCGTTAATCGTTATCCGGATCCCGAAGCCGTTTGCGTAAGATCCGCTCTTTCCCGTTCAGTCGGTTTTCCCGAAACCGGAATACTGCTTGGAAACGGTTCCGACGAGATAATCCAGATGTTAATAGAAGTGCTTGCGTGCGGAAGCGGGAACGTGCTGATACCCACTCCCACTTTTTCCATGTACAAGATCACCTCCGTTATTCTCGGGAAGCGGGTTGCGGAGGTCTCGCTTGACGAAAACTTCGATATAGACATCGAGTCGACTTTGAAGGCGATTGGAGACTGCGATCCCGATATAGTCTTTCTCGCGACTCCGAACAATCCCACGGGGAATTCCTTTTCGGAGGAAAAGGTGCTTGAAATTCTCAAGACGAGCCCCGGCGCGGTGGTCGTGGACGAAGCGTACTTTGATTTTTCGAAAAAAAGCTATGTTTCTCATATAGAGAAACACGAAAACCTGATTGTGCTAAGAACAATGTCCAAAACGGGATTCGCGGGAGCGAGGCTTGGGATGCTTTTCGCAAATCCTCAAATTGCGGCGGAGATAAACAAGGCGCGACTTCCCTACAATATAAACTCCTTCAGTCAAACTGTAATGTCTTTCGCTCTCGAGCGTCCCGAGCTTGTTGAACGTAAAGTAAGTCTTATATTGAGCGAGAGGGATAGGCTTCGGGGGCAACTCGCCCGTATAAGCGATCTTGAGGTTTATCCGACCGATGCGAATTTCTTTCTGGTAAAAACCCCGGACGCGAATTTTCTTTTCGCCGAACTGATAAAAAAGGGCATTCTCGTTCGTCGATTCGAAAATCGCGGCAGGCTTGCCAACTGTCTTAGAATCACCGTTGGAACCAGGGAGGAAAACGACAGACTGATAGATGCTTTAGTCTCCGTATTTTCTTCCTAAATATCTTTTCGCCGCAAACAGAATCGTTACGGCGAGGCATAGCCACGCGAATACGTCTCCCACGGTTTCGTAAAGAGTTTTGAGCGAATCAATCGGAACAATTTTGGCTTTTAAAGTCTCGGTGGTGAATATTCCCGTACGATCCTCGATTTTTCCCGTAGGTGATACAATCGCGCTTATTCCGCTGTTTGTGGCTCTTACAAGGTATCGTCGCGTCTCCACCGCTCTTGGAATTGAGAGAAGAAGGTGCTGAGCGGGCGCGGAACTTTTTCCGAACCAGGCGTCGTTGGTCAGATTCACAAGTATATTCGCTCCCATTTTTGCGTAATTTCTGGAAATCCCTCCCATTATGTCTTCGTAACATATAAGCGGTCCGATTCTGATATTTTTTCCGGGAACTTCAAGCACCTTTAAACTCTCCCCGGCGGTAAGATCTCCCATCATTGGGAAAACTTTTTTCAAAAACTTAAGCCGGTCGTTTATTCCGGGAAAATATTCACCGAAGGGAAAAAGCCTCGTCTTGCTGTAATGCCCGAGGATATTGCTTTTGGAATCGACTAAAAAAGCCGAATTGTATTTTTTATAATCCTCTTCGGTCCATCCGTCTTCGTACATGTCCGGGTCTTCGGTAAACGAAAGTCCTCCGATTAGAAAATGCGAGGAGAATCCTTCGGGCACTACTTTTCTCGAGTGGTCGGTTCTGTAAATAGTTTCTTCTTTGGGAAACCAGTGCTGAACGGAAGTCTCGGGCCATATAATCAGGTCCGCGCCCGCAAGTTCGCGCGACATTCGCCTGTGCTTTTCCGTTATCTCGGATTCGTTTTCTAAGCTTTTCTCCGCGTAATCGAAATTGGCTTGAACCATGCCGACCTCAATCACCGCCGCGGTTTCAAGAAATTGCTCCACCCGCTCTATTTTTAAGGACCCGTAACCTAATACTGCCGCGATCGTGATTACGGAAGTTATAGTCGAAGCCAAAGGAGGTCTTTTACTTTCCCGAACGCTTCGCGCGATGTAGAAGATGGATACGTTGGCGAAAAGCAGAATAAATCCCAGAAAATTCACGCCTAACGTATCCACAACTTGTATTATCCTCGGGTAGTAACTTTGCGAAACTCCTATGCTGTAGGGAAAAAGAACCGGGAAAAAGAACTCCGACACTACCCAGGCGACAGAAATCATAAGCGCGTTTTTGACCGTTTTTTCACGTAAAAGGTCAAATCTGGAGATGAAAAAGGCGAAGAGTCCGAACTGAAAAGAGGAATAAACGCAGAAAACAATCAAAATCGCCACACTTGCCGCAAGAGGTATTTCCCCGAATCTGGTAAGGGTTCCCGCAAGCCAGTAAAGCGAGACGAGATTCATGGACGTTCCGGATATTATCCCCAGTCTTAGAGCGTGTCTTGCGTCTTCTTCTCTAAGGGCTAAAAGAAGCGGTATGAAGCATATCCAACCCAATATCCCGAGGAAGCTTAAAGAAAGAGACGCGGAGAAAAGCGCACCCGAACCGGCGGCGAGTAATTGGCTTGCGATGGATACGGGCGCGTGGTTCCTTTTCGTCGGCGTTGGCACGGAAGAGGTTTCAGGGTTTAAGATACCGTTTCGCGTCTCGCTAAGGATGAGTACTTAAGCACTCCGGCGAGGATAAGCGCAAGAGCCGTTACTTGGGCTATCGAGAGATTTGGTATCGGGCTTTCCGTGGTGGTTCTTATAAACTCGATGAAAAACCTCTCAAGACCTGCGAGTACGAGATATATGCTGGCGAGCCATCCAATGGGTTTTTCTCTCTTCCTAAGTCTCCAGAGAAGGATGAAAACCGCGGTCATTATGATAGTTTCGTAAATCTGGGTGGGATGCACGGTTTCAAAAGTCGGTGGGGAGCCTTTGGGAAACGACATTGCCCACGGAAGGTTTGAGACTACGCCGTAATCGTCTCCAACAAGAAGACAGCCGATCCTTCCCGTCGCGTAGCTTATTGCGAGGGCGGGGCTGCATGCGTCAAGGACTTTCCAGAAACTCTCCCCGTGTTTTTTCACCACTACAAACGCGGCGAAAAACGCCAGGAGAAACCCGCCGTAAAAAGTAAGCCCTCCTCGTGGCAGCAAATATTCCGCGGGATGAGAAAAAAGTTCGCTCAAGGGGACGTTTTCGACTACAAAAAGAAGCTTCGCTCCGATCATACCGCCCAGAACGCTTGAGAGGAATACGAATTCGCAAAGCTTTTCGGACAGTCCCTTCCTTTTAAATTCCATGGAGGCTATCCAGAAGGCGAGTAGAAAGGAGACGGCCACCATCGTTCCGAACGAAGTGATCTGAAAATCTCCTATTCTTAAAAGCTCGGGATACATTTATCTCTTTTTTCTAACTTTGGATCGCAGTTCTTTTTCCGCTTCGGAGTTTGATTTTGAAAGAAGAAATATGCACGTAAAAAGAGTTACGCAGAGGATTATCTGAATCAGCAGATTAGTTTCCATTTCCATAATATATAAACTTCCAGCGAGGAGACGATGACGATTATAACGAAGAGTTGATAAAAATAAAAGCGGTCGGGCGGCTTGAATAAAGTCTCCGAACAAGTAAATTACTCGTTCAATATGCTTCAGTCTCCGGTACTGGTTTTAAACAGATTTTTTGTTCCTGTTTCCGTAACGAGTTTAAAAAGAGCGTTTATTCTGCTCTACGGCGGAGCCGCGAAAGCGGTAAATGAGCAGTATGAGACGTTTGACTTCGATTCGTGGAGGGATATTCGTTCGACGGCGGACTCTGACTGCGTAAAAACCGTCACAAGCGTGATAAGAGCTCCCCGGGTAATAATCCTTGTGAGATACGACGGGTATCATAGAAAGCAGCCGAAGTTCAACAGGATAAACATCTTCAGAAGAGACGCGGACACTTGTCAGTACTGCTCTAAAACTTTCGCAAAAAGCGATCTTACCCTCGACCACGTGATTCCCAGGTCGAAAGGAGGGAAAAGCGCTTGGGACAACATAGTATGTTGTTGCGTTGCGTGCAATAGGAAAAAAGGGGGGAAAACTCCCGAGCAGGCGAACATGAAGCTGCTCGCCAAGCCGGCGAAACCCGCCCCGAGCATTTTTTCCAACCTTTATTTTAAAACGGTTAAGTACGAAGAGTGGGAGCCTTTTCTAAGTTTTGTCGACATGTCTTACTGGAACGTTGAGCTCAGTGACTGATGATTGGTTTTAAAAGCGGTTTTCGCATTGCCAATGCGGTTGTGCGATTTTTTGAGTTCTGATTGCGAAAGAAAAAAAGATGAAAGCTAGATTTTTGATTTTTTTTCTGCTTCTTTTCTCCCCTTGCTTGACGGAAGCGCAGATATTGCTTCCCAGCGTATCTTCCCCTATAAAAAAAATCCCGGTTGCGGTTTCCGTTTTCAAAGCTGACGGCGTATTAAGCTTATACGGAAAAGATTTTGGCGATACGTTCAAAAACGATCTCAACAACGCCGCGTTTTTTAACGTTCTTCCGGTAAACATACTGTTCTCTTCCTCGGTTGACGGTATAGATTTCGAATATCTGAAGGAGAAAAAAACTAAGTATCTTGTGAGCGGAAGCTTGGATTACGCATTGCAGGGAATTTTATATGAACTGATTGTTTACGATGTGGACGAAAGACGGGAATTTATTAGAAAAAGATATGTTACGTCCGCACGCAACTCAAGCGGGGTTGCTCACAAATTCGCCGGCGAGTTAATGAGGAAACTTACGGGTCTTCAGGGCTTTTTCGAATCCAAAATCGTTTTCGTCGCCGGAGACTCGCGCAAAAAAGATATTTTTATCATGGATTACGACGGTGAAAACGTAAAGAAGCTTACTAACCACAGATCCATGATTCTCTCTCCCGACTGCTCAAGCGGTGGAGACCGGGTGGTTTTCACTTCCGATAGGAACTGGGATCATGACCTCTACGTGCTGGATTTTAAAAATTCGCCGCTACCCGCAGAAGGCAGCAAAATAACGGGAGGAATTCACCTGGACAGTTCTCCAAGTTGGTCTCCCGACGGCACCAGGATCGCTTTTAGTCGCGAGGGAGACATATACGTCGCTTCGGACTCGGGAGAAATACAAAAACGTCTCACGAAATCCGCTGCCATAGACGTTTCTCCCACTTGGTCTCCCGATGGTAAAAAGATTGCGTTTGTGTCGGATAAGGACGGAAGTCCGAACATTTACGTGATAAATTCAAATGGAGGAAACCCCAAGAGAATTACTCAAGACGGGTACAATACCGACCCGAGTTGGTCTCCAAGCGCCGAGGTTGATCTTATAGCCTTCGTGAAATCGAAAAGAAGAAAAACCGATATTTATACAATAGGATCTGACGGGAACAGACAGGTCAGGCTTACTTTCTCGGGAAGCGACGAGCATCCGTCATGGTCTCCCGACGGGCGGTACATTACTTTCTCCTCGAAGAAAGGAGGGAAGAGGAACATATACCTGATGTACCTAAACGGAGAGAACAAACGCGCGCTTTCTCGAGGTAAAAACGATTCATTTTCTTCGTGGTGCGCGAAATAAGGCGGAAATGCGCGTTCTGAGACTTTTTGTCGCGGGTCTTCTCCCGGATGAAGCGAAAGACATTGTCTGCGACTACGTAAAGTCACTCGATGGATCGCTTTTTGGAATTAGGTGGGAACCCAGGGAAAAGCTCCATGTTACACTTAAGTTCCTGGGGGATGTGGACCAACGCCTTCTTCAGAATCTAATGGAAGATATCGGTGCCTCGCTTCGCGGTTTGGGGCGAATAAAATCCGGATTTGTCGCCCCTTGTTTTTTCCCCGATACCGGAAAACCTAGAGTTTTTGCTTTACGTCTTTTGAAAAACGTCCGGTTTCAGTCTCTTTTCAAAAAAGTGCAGGACGCTTCTCTGCAAAACGGGTTCAAACCCGAAAGAAGAACTTTTGTTCCGCATGTGACTCTCGGTAGAGTGAGGGGGAATTTTAAGAAAATCGGAAAAATTCCCGAACCGCGAGAATTTGAGTTCTCTCTCCGCACAATCGCGCTTGTTCGAAGCGAATTCATTTCCGGGGGCTCCGTTTATACCAACCTTAAGACTTGGGAACTTTAAACTGATTATCGCAAAACGAAAACCAGCTGACTTTGAAGTAATGACGAGGGAGCTTGGCCGGTGCGGGAATAGTTTTTTACCCTGACGCCGTCTGGTAAGAACCGGAACCGCCGATACTTTCGCGGGCTCAATCGATTGAGTCGATTTTACGCATATCCGACCGACGATGCGTTATCCGAGTATAAAAATAATATTTGACAAAAGAATTTTCTAACAGGCAAAATAGTGCTCAAATTATTTAGAGGGGAAGTTATGCGCGCTGTAATAAAAACCGGCGGAAAACAATATGTGGTTAAGCCGGGAGATGTTATCGATATAGAGAAAATTTCCGGAGAGCCCGGCCAGGAAGTGGACTTTCAAGAGATTCTGCTGATATCCGGTGACAAGAAAGATGTAAGGGTTGGCAATCCGATCGTTGAAAGCGCGAAGGTTAGTGGTAAAATAATAAGTCAGAAAAAAGGCGAGAAGATAGTGGTCTTTAAGTTCAAAAGAAGAAAAGGATATAGAAAAAAGGCCGGTCATCGTCAGAGCCTGACCAGCGTTGAGATTACGGATATAAGCGCTTGATTGCGGAGGTTTTGTAAGCGTGTCGACTAAAAAAGGCGGCGGAAGTTCTAAAAACGGAAGAGATTCCATAGGCAGAAGGCTTGGGGTGAAGAAGTTCGGCGGCCAATCGGTTATCAAAGGAAATATAATAGTAAGGCAGCGCGGCACCAGCATAAAACCCGGTTCGAATGTGGGGCTCGGAAAAGATTACACCATATTTGCGCTTTTAGACGGTGTTGTTAAATTCGAAAAATCCGGGAAGAACCGAACCCGTGTTTCGGTAATTCCAAATTAAACAGTTTTCCGTAAGCTGTTTTTTTTAATAATTTCTCAGTTCTTATAAGCGTCTAAGCTATCTTCGTGCCGTCTGAGCAGGAACTCTCTTGAATCCTTTTAAAAATTTTTTCGCTCCCGTATTTATCTTCTATATGGTGATTTCGGCTGTGGGATTTTTTGTGTTTCAGTACGTTTATTTCCCGGAAAGATACGCCGACCTAAGAATTAGAGAGATGGAGGATGTATTCGGCGAAGAGGAGTTTTTCGTCGATAACGCAAGGAGCGTTCTCGATACCAGAAGCGACGTGGGGTACGTGAGACTTCTTGATCATAACGGGGTGCTTGAGAAAAGTTTCGGGTTTCAGGACGATGAAGGTTTTGAGAAACTCACTCTCAAGGGACCGGAGGAAAAGACCGTGCTTGTGGGCCTTAGGATTTCCGCCGGCAAACAATTTAATTTTGACGCCTTAATCTGGAGTCTGATTTTCGGATCTCTTATGGCGGTCGCTCTTTCCGTTTTTATTCATTTCGTAAGTAACCGATCCTTGGGATTTATAAAAGAATTCTCCGACGCAATGAAGTCCATTACGCGCGGAGACTATTCCGTTCGTCTGAACGAAAGTTCACTTCTCGTCGCAAGTTCCGGTATTAAACGGCTCTACCGTGATTTTAACGAAATGATTTCTTCGCTGAATATCGTTCCCGATACGCCGAGCGAAGCAAAACTAGCCGCGGATTCGGACAGTGTCGAGAAGAGCCGTGACGAAAAACCTTTCGAAGGTTCCCGCGAGTCCAAAACTGGCTTTCTTCCTAAAATAGTCGTGAGCGAACACCAATCTTCGCAAAAGGATTCCTGGGAAGCGCCCGACAGTTCCGTAAAGGAGGAAATTTCGCGAGTTGAGGAGATTTCGGCTCAGGAGATTCAGGAATCCGGCGATTCTCCTTTTTCGGCCCCCAAAGTTCCTTATTCCGAGAAAACGAACACGGATGTTTGCGTTCTCGTAATAAAAATAGCGGACTTCGAAGCCTTGATTGAAGATATTCCCCCTTCCGAAATCAATGTTCTTACTGCTGAATATAGAAAATCCATTTCAAGCATTATCGTTTCTTTCGGAGGAGTCTTGGAAGCTATGTTGCGCGATGAAGTTGTGGCGTTTTTCAGCGGTCCCGATTCCGATGAGGAAAGCGTTGCAAAACTGAGTTCGGTATGTTCCGCGGTCGAAATAATGCAGTCTTTTGCTTCTAAGACGAAAGAGGCGAATATATCTTCCGGTTCCCGAGTGAAGCCGAAGGTGGGAATTGCTTCGTCCAAATTTTTCGTATCCGAGGAGTCAGACATTTTCACGCTCGCCAAACCTTCCGTGAAAGAAGCGAAGACTCTTTGTGACAACGCGCGAGCGTGGAACATATTCGTTACGAAGGATTTCCGTGAAGGCGTAAGGGATTTTATCGAAGTAAAAAGGCAGAAAATCGGAGATGATATCTGCTACGCGGTGACCGGGGTAGAGGAAAGCGCTCTTGAGCGTTTCGAAAGATAACTTTACGCGCTTCGATTTAGTTTCTATCGTTTCTGCCGGTTCCTGTTATATTTTCTCAAAACAGGTTTCGGCGGGAGGTCCGGTCGGTTTCTTCGGTCCCGCGCCGCGGCTTCGTATCTCCCAGGGAGACTTTGTTACATGACAGGGAAAGAAGTAAGAAGAGAGTTTCTGCGGTATTTTTCCGAAAGGGATCATGAACCGGTCCGCAGCTCAACCTTAGTGCCGGAGAACGATCCGACTCTTCTTTTCACCAACTCCGGAATGGTTCAATTCAAAAATGTTTTTACCGGAACGGAAACCAGGGATTTCGCAAGGGCCGTTTCCGCCCAGAAATGTCTTAGGGCCGGGGGAAAGCATAACGACCTTGAAAATGTGGGATATACGGCAAGACATCATACTTTTTTCGAAATGCTCGGGAATTTTTCCTTCGGAGATTATTTTAAGGAAGGAGCTATCGGTTATGCGTGGGACCTAATCACCAATGTTTACGGATTGCCGAAAGAAAAGCTTTGGATCACCGTGTATAAGGACGACGACGAGGCTCTTCGTATATGGAGCGAGAACGTCGGAGTTCGAAGAAAAAGGATAGTTAAAATGGGAGAAAAGGACAATTTCTGGTCTATGGGAGACACGGGGCCTTGCGGTCCGTGCTCCGAGATACTTATAGACCAGGGAGAAAGTCTTGGATGCGGGAAACCGGGATGCGCGGTCGGATGTGACTGCGACCGTTATCTTGAACTTTGGAATTTGGTATTCATGCAGTTTGAGAGGAATGAAAAAGGAGATATGAAGCCGCTGCCAAATCCCAGCATCGACACCGGATTGGGACTTGAAAGACTCTCCGCCGTTTTACAGGGAGTGAAGAGCAACTACGAAACCGATCTTCTAAGGGACGTAATAAGCGCGATAGAGGAGACATCCGGAAGGGAGTACTCTTCTGACAGCCTGACCGAAGTGGCGATGAGGGTTATAGCGGATCATTCAAGGGCTGTTTCCTTTCTGATTTCCGACGGAGTCTTTCCTTCAAACGAAGGAAGGGGATATGTTCTCAGAAGAATACTTAGAAGGGCGGTGCGCCACTCGAAATTTCTCGGAATAGACGAACCTTTTATCTACAGAATTCTTCCCGCGGTCGAGCGGATAATGGGAGAGGCTTATCCCGAAATCGTGGAAAAAAGAGATTTCGTCTCCCAAGTGGTGAGAAGCGAGGAGGAGAGATTTCTTGAAACAATGGACCGAGGACTTGAACTTCTCAATGAAGAAATCTCAAAACTCGGTAAAAAGAAGAAGCTTTCCGGAAAGGTGGTTTTTAGCCTTTACGATACCTACGGATTTCCGTTTGACTTGACCGAGGATATTGCCCGAAACGAGGGTATAAAAGTTGACCGCGAAGGTTTTGAAAAGGAAATGGAGAGACAGAGAACCAAGTCCAGGGAAGCGAGGGGAACTTCGAGTGAAGACGAGGTAGGGTTTGTTCCCGGGGAACTGGGCAGGGAAATGGAAACTGAATTTGTCGGTTATCGGACGCTTTCCTCAGATAGCCTGATTACCGGCATAATAAGCCAAGGCGAACTTTGCGAAACCGCCGAAGCGGGTGTCGAAGCCCAGATAATTACCGATATCACGCCTTTTTACGGAGAGTCTGGAGGTCAGGTCGGAGACAGGGGGGAGATTTCGGGAGAAAAATTTCACGCGAAAGTTCTTAATACCAAAAAACTTAGCCCTACGCTTTTCATCCACGACGTTTTTGTGGAAAGAGGCCGGGCGAAAGTGGGCGATTCCGTATTGATGACGGTCGATCGGGAGTTTCGGCAAGGGGTCGCGGTTCATCATACGTCGACCCATGTTCTTCATGCGGTTTTGAAAGAAGTTTTGGGTACTCACGTAAATCAGGCGGGATCGTTTGTGGGGCGCGACAGGTTAAGATTCGACTTCAGTCATTACGCTTCGATAGAAAAGCGGGAACTTGCCGCCGTGGAAGAGATTGTTAACGAAAGGGTAAGACGCGACGATAAGGTTAAAATAGTGGAAGGTGTTTCTTACGAGGAAGCTATAAAGAGTGGAGCCACGGCGATATTCGAAGAAAAGTATGGCGATAGGGTGAGAGTAGTCGCGATAGGAGACTACAGCAAAGAGCTGTGCGGCGGAACTCATGTGAACGCTTCGGGAGAGATAGGCGCGGTGAAAATAGTGTCGGAGGGCGCGTCTTCTTCCGGCGTAAGGAGAATAGAGGCCGTGGGCGGCCGGTCGGCATGGAACTATTTTAAGGGCCAGGAAAATATTCTAAACGAATGCTGCGCGGCGCTTAAAGTCTCCCAGTCGGATCTTGCTTCAAGACTTGTCGGAGTAGTGGAGGAAAATTCCAGGCTTCAATCGGAAATTGAATCTTTTAGGTCCAAGGCTCTTGTCGAAACGGCTTCCGGTTTGATTCGCGAGACGGAGAGCGTAAACGGAGTGAATCTCCTTCGCGTTAAAATTCCCGTTTCGAAACCGACGGAGCTCCGTTTCGTTTGGGATTATCTTAAAAGTAAAATTGATTGCGGAGTCGCGGTTCTCGCCGCCGAGAACGAAGGAAGGGTCTTTCTTCTGGTAGGTGTTACGAAGGATATTACGGACAGATATCATGCGGGTAACCTTGCCAAACAACTTGCCGAAGTTGTTGGAGGAAGAGGGGGAGGAGGAGGGGAAATGGCTCAAGCCGGCGGAGATATTCCCGCAAACATACCGAAAATGCTGAATCTTTTGGAAGAGCTGATATAAAAATTCACTTTGCCCGGATTCATTGGCTCTTCGATCATTTTTTCCGCTCAAGGCAAAATGCGGTCAGAATGCGTACTTCATAACCAGACTGATTCCAAAAGCGCTTAAATCCTCGGTTTCAATGCGATATTCCACAGTCGGCGTTCCCGGCCCGTTGTTGGGAGCGTGACTGCGCAGCTGATCCCAGGGGTTTCCGTCTTTAAATTCTCCGTACTGAACCCAGCGTCCCTTAATTCCCAAAGAAGTTCTCTCGGTTAGCATATAATCCGCTCCAATTAATACCTGATAGCCGGGAATCGTATCTTCAAGCGTTGCCGTTGCCGAAGTCGTGGTACCGGCGATTCTCCGAACTACGGTTTCGCGGTCGGCCGCCTCGTTAGCCGGGTTCTGGCCGTTATAATCGGCGTTTTCCGGGTCGGCGGTTTTAATCGCCTCCGGGTTCAGGTTCCGCGCCCAGATACTGTCATACTCCACTCTGGCCATTCCGAAACCCGCCCCGGCTCCGATATAAGGACGAATTTTCCCGAATGTGCGGAAATCGTAGTAGACATTAACGAACAGGCTGTTTATGTGAACTTCTCCTATGCGTTCATCCGCGCGGACGAGTTCCTGTTGCGTTTTGTCTTGCAAATCGCTTCCCGTCGCACTTGCGTCGGAAAAACCGGAACTGTACTTCGTACCGAAATTAAGAAATTCGGCCTCGATTCTTGGTCCCGCGGCGGTTTTATAACCTAAAGCCGCGCCGGCGATTATTCCGGTCGATCTGTCGAAACTGCTGTTCCAGCTGTCTCCCACTGGACATTCTCCGGCGGCTTCATTTACTCCTTTCGGAGAAAAAAGATTCAAGGGGTCCAAATGGTTGTCGCAGAGCGTGGGTGAATCATTATCTAAAGACCTAGTGTCTAGGGACCTTCCGACACCAACCCCCAATTCAGTGCTTAAGTAGACCTCCCCGGCGTTTGATTGGAAGGGAATCTGCAAAAAAAACAGCGAAAAGAAGAGGACGACTACCGATCTATACGTCATTTTAGAAGTACCTCCTTAAAAAACCCGTCATTAAGAAATACGATCCGTGGAATGTAAACTAAAATTGTTCATTCTTAAATACGCCCTCGATTTTCTTAAGAGCGTTTTTTTCTATTTGTCTCACTCTTTCTCTTGAAATGCCGAACTTTCGAGAGAGCGTTTCAAGCGTCTGCGGAGAATCGGTAAGAATACGTTTTTCGATAATGTACCTTTCTCTGCTCTTCAAATTCGAAAGAGCTTCTTCTATCTTTTTTCTTATTATCGGGCGGGCTTGGGAATCTTCAAGCAGCTTTTCCTGGTCAACCGTGTCTCCGAGAATATCTACATAGGTGTGTTGCTCGTTATCTTTTATTTTCGCGTCCAAAGACAGATCTTTCGCAGACATTATCTTGTCCATTTCGATCGCCTGGCTGTCCGAGACGTCGAGTTCCCGGGCTATTTCCGAATAAACATTTTTCTCCATTTCGCCGCCGCTTGCCTCTATTTTGTTTTTCGTCGATCTGATTTTGTAGAAAAGCTTTCTCTGTGATTGGTTAGTTCCCACTTTCACAAGACTCCAAGTTTTCATTATGTAGTTCTGTATGTACGCTCTTATCCACCAGACCGCGTATGAAATAAGTCTATATCCCTTGGTCGGATCGAAGCCTTTTACGGCTTTCATGAGTCCTATGTTGCCTTCTTGGATAAGATCCATCGTGTTTACATTGTAGTTTTTGTACTCATTGGCTATGCGCACGACGAATTTGAGGTTTGACACGATAAGCTTTCTGGCGGCTTCAATATCCCCTTCTTCCTTATGTTTCATCGCCAGCTCGTATTCCTCTTCTCTGCTCAAAACCGGATGACTCCTGATTTGCGCCAGGTAACTTTGCAGGGAATTGGAAAGTGCCGGGAGAGGCGAACCGGTTTTGATCTGGTTGTTTTCTTCTTCTTTCATACCGGGTGTATCCGCGTATTGTTTGACTGTCTTTTTTCTTTATATAAATTAACTACTCCCTGAATTTTTTCTATGTTCCGGCGTAGCTCAGTTGGCAGAGCAGATGACTGTTAATCATCGGGTCGCAGGTTCGAGCCCTGCCGCCGGAGCCAAAATACCATACGCAGAGAAGCTTGGAGTTGTTCGGTCGGGAAGCCGCCTTGGGACGAGCGCTACCACTCGTTACGCGCATTCTAATAGGTTGCGTGCGTACTTCTCAACACTTACCCGCAGAACGCTGGATAAATCTCTGAGATTTCGGGCGTTTTAGCAGAAGAGTTGACAAATGGGCAACTCTTGAGATTGCGCCTTCGGAATTTTGCCTTTGTTTTCTCTAGATCAGGTTGTAGATCATCATGAAAAGATAGCGCATGTTCGGGCTTGAGTTGTGCACTTCGAGTCTTGCCGAAAGATCTCCTATTCCCCCGAAAAACGAATCGTTATAGATTTCCGCCACTCTTTTGAATTCGTCGAACTCTATTAGGGGCGGTTCGCGGACCGCAAGCGGGCGTACGTTCTTTTCAGCCGAAGTTATCCTTATTCCATTACCTTCCAAAGTCGCGAGAAACCATCTCTGAGAGTCTTCAAGCATAAGTTCTATTCCGCCTTCGGTCTTCCTCTTCAAAATTTCCCACTCTTCTTCCTTCGATTCGCTAAAAGGTATTTTTCTGTCTGCAAGCATTTTTCGCTCCGGAAAATCGTTTTTTTGGATCCTCCATTCTACCCGAATACGGTGGAAAAATATATAAACGAGTTAGGCGAAAAGAGGTTTAAGATGCTTTCCCGTGTGAGAGTTTTTCACCGAAGCTACATTTTCCGGAGTGCCTTCGGCTACTATCTCGCCTCCCTTGTCTCCGCCTTCCGGACCGAGGTCTATAACATGATCCGCGCATTTTATCATTTCAAGATTATGCTCTATCACTATTGCCGTGTTTCCGGCGTCGACAAGCTTGTTTAAGACTTCGACGAGCTTCCCTATGTCGTCTATGTGAAGGCCCACTGTCGGTTCGTCGAGAATGTAAAGAACGTCTCCTTTCTGCTTTCTCGATAATTCTCTCGCTATCTTTATCCTTTGAGCTTCTCCTCCGGAAAGCTTGGTGGTCGGTTGACCAAGTCTAAGGTAGCCGCATCCGACGTCTTTTAGTATTTTTAGTTTACTTGCGACTTTCGCGCTTTCCGAAAAGAAGTCTATAGCTTCGTCGACGGTTAAATTCAATATGTCGTCTATGTTTTTCCCCTTGTACCTGTATGCGAGAACTTCTTTTCCGAATCTTTTCCCCCCGCATTCCTCGCACCTGACCATAACGTCGGCCAGAAAATGCATCTCCACTCTATGAGCTCCTTCCCCCATGCATTTCTCGCAGCGACCGCCTCTCACGTTAAAAGAAAAGTGCGAAGGGGTAAGCTCGCGCAGCTTCGCCTGGTAGTGGGAAGCGAGTATCTTCCTTATATCGTCATATACTTTCATGTATGTAACGGGATTTGACCTCGATGTTCTCCCTAGACTTCTCTGGTCAAGGATTATCACGTCGTCTATCGCGTTCGATCCTTCTATCGAGCCGTGTTTTCCCACCCTGTCGACGCTTCTCCCAAGTTTTCTTAAAAGACCTTTGTAAAGAACATCGTTCACCAAAGAGCTTTTCCCCGACCCCGATACTCCGGTAACGCATGTGAGGCTTCCGAGCGGAAACCGCGCGTCGATCTGTTTGAGGTTGTTTTCGCAAGCCCCGGTCACGTTTATCGAGAGTCCTGAGGTTTTTCTTCTGCGACTCGGAATTTTTATTTTTTCCCCGTTTACGAGGTATTTTCTCGTAATGGAGTCTTTGGCAGAGCGGAGAAATTTATCGAAAGATCCCTGGTATACGACTTCTCCGCCGGCTTCGCCCGCCTTCGGGCCGAGCTCCACCACGTAATCCGCGGATCTTATGGTATCCAGATCGTGTTCTATCAGGATGATAGTGTTGTTTCTGCCTCGAAGATCCTTTATTAGTGAATTGAGGCGGTTTATGTCTCTTGCGTGCAGTCCTATCGACGGCTCGTCCAAAATGTATAAAGTCTCCGTAAGCCGGGAACTCATTTGGCAGGCGAGATTTATTCTCTGCATTTCTCCTCCCGAAAGCGAACGTGTGAGTCTTGAAAGCGTAAGGTAGTCGAGTCCCACATGAACTAAAAAATCCAGACGAGAGCTTATTTCCTTTATTATGTCTTCGGCGATTTCAAGTTCGTGCGGATCCAAAGTCACTTTATCGAAAAAATATTTCAAGTCCTTTACGGACATTCGCGAGAGATCGAATATGTTTTTGTTCTCCGTCTTTACGTGAAGAGCGGAGGCTTTGAGTCTGCTACCCTCGCAGCTTTCGCAAGTAACCGCGGAGCGGTATCTTGAGAGAAACACTCTTATATGGGTTTTATAGTTTTTGCGCTCGAGTATCTTGAAATACCCTTTTACTCCGTAATAGTCGCCGTTTCCGTTGAAAACCAGATCTTTGTGTTCCGCCGCCAGTTCTTCAAAGGGTTTTTCTCTGTCTATTCCCGAATATTCGGCAAAGGCCAGCAGTTTCCTCATTTCTCTTCTGTACGAGGTTTTCGTAAAGGGTTCTATCGCGCCGTCTGAGAGGCTTAGGCGCGGGTTTGGAACTAAAAGTTCCGGATCGATTCTCAGATTTCTTCCGAATCCGTCGCATTCCGCACACGCTCCGTACGGACTGTTGAAGGAAAACATGTTGGGCGTGGGCTCTTCAAACTCAATCTCGCAGTCGTCGCAACGCAGTTCTTTTGAAAAGCGAAGGCTGGGTCCGGACGCGATATGCGCCACGGCCCTGGAACTTTCCGAAAAAGCGGATTCGAAAGCTTCGATAATTCTTGATTTGGATTTTTCGCCGAGAGTAACCCTAGCCGTTACTATATGCGTTTTTCCGTCGTCAATATCGCCGCTTTTCTCAATATCCAAAATCTCCCCGTTTCGATAAACGCGGGAGTATCCCTTTTTCATATACGGAGAGATTTCCCCGCTTTCGGGCGTAAAGCAGATAACGGCTCTTTTCCCCGCGTGCTTTTCGAGCAGGAGACGAGCGAGGGATTGCGCGGAGTGTTCCCGCACCTGCTCTCCGCATTTTGGGCAGTGAATTCTTCCGACCTTCGCAAACAAAAGTCTCATGTAATCGTATATTTCCGTGGCGGTACCCACAGTGGAACGAGAATTCACCACGCCGTTTCTACTCTCAATGGCAATCGGCGTCGGCAAGCCTTCTATGTCGTCCATGGCGGGTCGCTCGACTTTTTCGATAAACTGCCTTGCGTACGTCGAAAGGCAGTCGATATATCTTCTAAGCCCTTCTTTGTAAACCGTGTCCAGCACAAGAGATGATTTACCGGAACCGCTTAGACCGGTTACGACGGTAAAGCTGCCTCTTGGAATTCGAACGTCTATGCTTTTAAGATTGTTTTCCCTGGCTTTTTTTATCTCTATGTATCCATTGTGTTTCGTGTTTTTCTTCATAGGGATTTTTCGTCTTTCGATATCTTCGCTTATCATTTTTCGCCGTTCTTTCTTTTGCTTGCAAAGGGTATTCTCCGGGTTCCTATACGACGTAAAATTGAGTTTGCCCGCATATTCGGTATTTTGTTCTCTAAATCAAACAAAAGGTTAACGTTCGCCACTTTAACTTTACACAATTTATCTTATTATTATGCGGTTTTTCGCCGGCGCGGGACTATCTCCGGTCGGTTTCGCCGCGCCGCTTGGGTTTTTCAATACTTTTTGCTTAGAGGTGAATAAAAATGATTCATGTCCGCAAGGTCGATGAGCAGATAGCGGAAGTGATACGCATGGAAATGCGCAGACAGGAAGTGGGGCTTGAGATGATAGCGTCTGAGAACTACGTTAGCGACGCCGTCATGGAGACGATGGGATCCGCTCTTACGAATAAGTACGCCGAAGGACTTCCCGGAAGACGCTATTACGGCGGATGCGAATTCGTCGATATCGCGGAGGATCTGGCGCGCAAGCGGGCTATTGAACTTTTCGAAGCGGATGCGGTGAACGTTCAACCTCATTCGGGCGCTCAGGCGAACATGGCGGTGTTTTTCGCCGCGCTTAAACCCGGTATGACGGTTTTGGGAATGAGGCTTGATCATGGAGGGCATCTTACGCACGGAAGTCCGGTTAATTTTTCCGGCAGGTTATACAATGTCGTAGCCTACGGCGTTTCCAGAGAGACGCAAAGAATCGATTACGAGGAAGTAAGACAGCTTGCCCTGAAACATTCTCCGGGACTTATAATTGCCGGCTGGAGCGCCTATCCAAGAGATGTGGACTACGCGAAATTCAGAAGCATAGCCGATGAGTGCGGGGCTCTTTTACTGGCGGATATAGCGCACCCGGCGGGACTTGTGGTCGCCGGACTTCACTCCGACCCGATTCCCCACTGCGATTTTGTGACCACTACCACTCATAAGACTCTCAGAGGTCCGCGCGGCGGAATGATAATGATGAAAAAAGAGCACGAAAAGGCGGTTAACAGCAGGGTTTTCCCCGGAACCCAGGGCGGCCCGCTTATGCACGTTATAGCGGCCAAGGCGGTCGCTTTTAAAGAAGCGCTTCAACCCGATTTTTTGGAGTATCAGCGCCAGACGGTGAAAAACGCGAAACGTCTCGGAGAGAACTTGGTAAATTCCGGTCTTAAACTCGTCTCGGGCGGAACGGACAATCACCTGGTGCTGGTCGATCTTACCGAAACGGCGCTTACGGGACAACTTGCCGAACAGGCTTTGGACAAAGCCGGTATCACGGTCAATAAAAACGCCATTCCCTTCGATCCGCATCCTCCGATGGTAACAAGCGGCATAAGGATCGGGACCCCGGCGATTACCACTCGGGGAATGAAGGAAGCTGAAATCGATACTATATCGGGCTTTATAATGGAAGCGCTTGAAAATCATGAAAATGAAAAGATTCTCGGTAGAATAAAAGACGAAGTAGGGGAGCTTTGCGCCCGGTTTCCGGTCTACGGAGACAAAATTTCCGACGAAAAATGAAATGTCACTACTGCAAAGCTGACGACACCAGAGTAATTGACTCAAGACAGGGCAAAGACGGTCTTTCGGTAAGAAGAAGGCGAGAGTGCCCCGAGTGTCAGAAAAGATTCACGACCTATGAAAGGATCCAGCATGCGGAACTCGTGGTGGTCAAAAAAGACGGGCGCAGGGAAGAATTCGACCGCAACAAGATAATAAGCGGGATGCTGAGGGCGTGCGAAAAAAGGCCCGTCAGTATTGACGTTATAGAAGATTTCGTCTCCAGTCTCGAAAAGGAATTTTTAGAAAGCGGACAACGGGAGATACCCAGCGAATATATAGGAGAAAGACTGATATCCAAGCTTTACGAGATTGATCAGGTCGCTTACGTGAGATTCGCTTCGGTCTATAGATCTTTTAAGGACGTAAACGAGTTTCTCGACGAAGTTACCGGCCTTTTGAAGGAGAAAAAGTAAGTCTCGTGCTGATCGATTCCCACGCGCATATGCTTAGCCTTGAAGATCCGGAAGGCGCAGTTTCGAGAGCCGCGGAGCAGGGCCTGGGGAAAATAATATCCATCGGTACGGGAGTTCAATCCTCGATCGACAACATAGAGTTTTCAAGAAAATACGAGGGTGTTTACGTCGCGGTCGGAATTCATCCCCACTCGGCCAGTGACTATAACGAGAAAACTATTCGGGAAATCGAAAGTTTGCTAAAAGACCCTAAGGTTGTGGCGATCGGAGAGACGGGGCTTGATTACCACTACATGAATTCTCCAAAGGAAGATCAGATAAATTCGTTTGAAGCGCAGATTGATCTCGCTTCAAAGCACGCGCTTCCTTTCGTGATTCACGTGAGAGACGCCGACCGGCACGTGCTTGAGATACTTAAAAACTTCTCTCTTTCTTCGCGTCCCGGGGTGATTCATTGTTTTTCCGGGGATTACGAAACGGCGAAAAAATATATCGATTTGGATTTTTTTATCTCCTTCTCCGGAATAGCGACTTTTAAAAACGCCGAGATGGTGAGAGAAGCGGCTGCGAAAATTCCGATTGAAAAACTTCTCTACGAAACGGATTCTCCTTACTTGGCTCCGGTGCCCGAAAGGGGAAAGCCGAACGAGCCCTGCAAAGTGATTCACGTGGCCAGACTTATTTCGAAGTTAAGAAACCTTCCCTTTGAGGAATTCACCGCCGTCGTATTTGAAAACATGACAGGGCTTTTCGGGAAAATATCAAAGGATCAAAAAAATCTTATCTGATTGCGGAGAATATCTCCGGGAGTTGCGATGAACGGCAAGCCGAAAATAGCGATAACCATGGGAGACCCCAATGGAATAGGTCCCGAGGTCTGCATAAAGGCTTTCTACGACGGATTCTTTGAAGAAATATACGATATCGTGTTCGTGGGAAGCGAATCGGTGTTTGGAAGAGCTAACGAGGAATTCGGAAAAAATAGAACTCTCCGCGTTGTTGACCCCACGAATTTCACCGTGGCGGATATTGAGGAAGGCCGCATATCCGCCAAAGCCGGCAGAGCTTCTCTTGCGTGTATCGAAAAGGCGGTGGAAATGGCCCTCTCAAAAGAAGTCGCGGCCATAGTCACCGCTCCGATAAACAAGAAGTCCATACATACGGCGGGGTCACGGTATCCGGGACATACGGAGATGATAATGGATATCACGGGGGCCGAGGAAGTGGTAATGCTTTTTGAGGGAACCAGATTTCGAGTCGTGCCCGTGACCATCCATGTTTCTTTGCGTGAAGTTCCGGATCTTATAACGGAACAGAGAGTTTATTCAACGGTTTCCATCTCCGCCCGGGAGCTTAAGAGAAGATTCAGCGTTGAAGACCCCAAGATAGTCGTATGCGGGCTGAATCCGCACGCCGGAGAGTCCGGATCTTTCGGAACCGAAGAACAGGAACATATCATTCCCGCTCTTGAGAGATTGAGGGCCGAGGGAGTATCGGTCGAAGGTCCTCTTCCGGCCGATACGCTTTTTTACGACGCTCTTCGCGGTAAATGGGATCTTGTGGTCTGCATGTACCATGACCAGGGCTTCGCGCCTTTCAAAATGCTGTCCTTCGATACCGGAGTAAACGTTACTTTGGGATTGCCTATTTTGAGAACATCGCCCGATCACGGAACCGCTTTCGACATAGCGTGGAAAGGAGCCGCTCGTCCCGAAAGTATGATTCAGGCTATAAAAGTCGCTACGGAAATATGCGACTTGGATTGACGCGGCGGCTTGCCAAAATTCGGTTACATGCGGTTTCTCGGGGTTCTGTCTTCCACCAGCAGCGGCAGCACCTCTCCCGATTTCCCTATTACCGACGCGTCGTAAAGACCCGTGCCGGGAGTTACTTCGGTATTGATTTCCACTACGGGTTTTTCGCTCTTCTTCGCAAGCAGGCCCATTGAAGCCGCGGGTTCCACGACTCCCGAAGTTCCGACTATAAGTAAAAGATCGCATTGCTCTATGGCGAACAGGCAGCGGTCTATTTTCTCCATCGGAATGATTTCTCCGAACCACACGGTGTTAGGTCTTACCAAAGAGTCGCAGTGACCGCACTTGGGAGGCAGTTGCGGAAGCGGAACCAGATAGTTTTTTTCCACTTTCTCACACTCCGTGCATTTCGTTTCCCATAAGCTTCCGTGAATTTCTATTACGTTTCGAGTGCCGGCAGTGAAGTGTAGACCGTCTACGTTTTGAGTGATAAGCGTGAAATCCCGTTTTTCTTTCTCAAGAGTCGTTATGGCGAAATGCCCCGCATTGGGCTTGGCGTTTTTCATTATTACTCTTCTCGATTCATACCATTCCCATACGAGCTTTGGGTTTTTGAAAAAAGCTTCGGGAGTCGCAAGTTCAAAAGGATTGTAATTTCTCCAAAGCCCCTCTTCTCCCCTGTATGTCGGAATGCCGCTTTCAGAAGAGATTCCCGCTCCGGTAAGAACGACGATTTCATTAGAGGTGCTTATAAGATCGTAAGCTTTTAAAATCTCCTTTTCCATATTTTGCCGACCTTATTTCGTATATTAACCGACATGCGGTTTTCTTCCCATTGCGAAACCGGTGAAAATAACGGTGAATGCGGCAAACTCTCTTGACATTTGTTCCCTGATAATAACACTTGTTGGTGTTGTGTTGGACCAGTATGTTCCCATCCTGCTGATAATAGTAATAGCGATTATTCTTGCTTCCGTACTTTTGACCGTCTCCTACTTTCTCGGTCCCAGAAGATACGGGAGCTGGCGTAAGCTCATCCCTTACGAATCCGGGATGATTCCCAAGGGAGACACCAGGGAGAAAGTATCGCTTAAGTACTACCTGGTGGGAGCTCTTTTCATACTCTTTGATATAGAGATCGTCTTTCTCGTCGCTTGGGCGGTCGTGTTCAGAGAATTTGGAATGGTGGCTCTTGTGGAAGTGCTGGCGTTTCTCGTTATTATTATGGGCGGGTATTTTTACGTTCTTAAAAAAGGAGCTCTTAAATGGGAGTGAACACCGGCTCGCTTCTTGGCGGGGATGGGTTTCTTACAACGAAGATTTCCGAAGTGGCGAACTGGGGAAGGAAGAACAGTCTTTGGCCAATGCCTTTCGGAACCGCGTGCTGCGCGATTGAGATGATGGGAACCTTCTCATCAAGGTTCGATATAGCGAGATTTGGAGCCGAGGCGGCCAGATTTTCGCCTAGACAGGCGGATTTGATGATAGTTTCCGGCACCATAACCTACAAAATGGCTTCTGTCTGCAGGAGAATCTATGAACAGATGCCCGAACCCAAATGGGTGATAGCTATGGGGTCGTGCACCTGCGGCGGCGGGCCTTTTGACAGCTATGCGGTTGTTCAGGGAATTGACGAGTTCCTTCCGGTCGATGTATATGTGGGTGGCTGTCCTCCGAGACCCGAGGCGCTTATCGACGCGGTAATGAAGATTCAGGAAAAAATAGACAACGAATCGCCTCCCATTTTGTGAGTTATGCAGGATATTCTCCTTTTGCTGAAAGAAGAAATACTCCCTTACGTCGTTTCGGAAAGCGAGTTTCGCGGCGAGTGGAGCTTTACCGTAAAAGCCGAATCCATAGTCGAGTGCTGTTCGCTTTTGAAAAACTCGCTCGGTTTCGCGTATTTGGTGGACATTACGGTCGTTGATTACCTGACCGTCAGGTTTCCAAGGTACGAAGTGGTCTATCTTGTTCACCGTTTCGGCAGCGAATACGAGGAAAATCTTAGAATAAGACTCAAAGTTCCGCTTGAGCAGCAGAGCCCGGTAGTTGATTCCGTTACGTCGGTATGGTCCGGAGCGAACTGGCTTGAGAGGGAGGCCTACGATATGTTCGGAATAACCTTCAGAGGACATCCGGACCCCAGAAGAATACTTATGCCCGAAGACTATGATCGATTTCCGCTCAGAAAGGATTTTGATGTGAGGGACAGGGAATCTTCCAAGAAATGTTTCGAGCGGGCGCTTGACGAAGGACTTGAGTGATGGAAAGAGTGGAGATAGTCGCGCAGGAGCTAGACGGCGAAGCTAGCGGCGCGAGAAAACATACCATGATGCTCAACATGGGGCCGCAGCACCCATCGACCCACGGGGTGCTCAGGGTAGTGCTCTATCTCGACGGAGAGGTAGTGAAAGAAGCGGTTCCTTATGTCGGCTACCTGCACAGGGGAATAGAAAAGCTCTGTGAAGATATTTCGTATCAGAAGTGTCTTCCTTACACCGACAGGATGGACTACCTTGCTTCAATATGCAATAACATAGGTTTTATACTCGCCGTCGAGAAACTTCTGGGGATTGAGGACCAGATTCCCGAAAGAGCGAAAGTCGCCGAAGTGATAATGTTTGAACTCGGACGAATCGAATCTCATCTGATAGGCATCGGGGCAAACGCGATGGATCTTGGTGCTATGACCGCTTTTCTTTTCTGCTTCAAAGAAAGGGAAAGAATATATGAAATACTTGAAATGGTGTGCGGAGCCAGACTCACGACTTCGTATCCCAGAGTGGGAGGTCTTCCTCAAGATCTTCCGGAAGAATTCTCCGGTACGGTTGCGAATTTTTTAAAAATATTCCCCAAAACCCTAAACGAAATAGACAGTCTTCTCACTAGAAACAAAATCTGGGTCGATCGTACCAAAGGGGTGGCCGTGATAGGCAAAGAGCAAGCGATAGACCTCGGAATTACCGGTCCGATACTCAGAGCAAGCGGCGTTCCGTACGACGTGAGAAAAGCCATTCCCTATCTTGATTACGGAAACTACGAATTCGACGTGCCGGTTGCGCAAGAGGGAGACGCCTACTCAAGGTATCTTTGCAGAATGGAGGAAATGAGGCAGAGTCTAAGAATAATTGAGCAGGCGCTTCGGAATCTTCCCGACGGGCCTTACGTGGCGGATCTTCCGGACATCGTTCTTCCGGAAAAAGAGCTTGTTTATACGAAAATGGAATCCCTGATCAGACATTTCGTGCTGGTCTACGACGGTTTCCAGACTCCGGAGGGGGAAATATATCACGCCGTTGAAAATCCCAAAGGAGAATTGGGCTACTATATAGTGAGCGACGGTTCGGGAAAACCTTACAGAATGCGGGTTCGCGGTCCGTCTTTCGTAAATCTGCAAGCTTTGCCGCATATGGTTAAGGGGGGCTTTGTTTCCGATGTTGTCGCCGCCATAGGCAGTATCGACATAGTTTTAGGCGAAGTCGACAGATAGACTTGAAGTTTAAGAGGAAGTTTTCGTGAGAAAACCTTTTTCGAAAATTCCGTACGGGAGAAGTTAAGGGAAAGTAACGATTTTCGCCCCTTCCGGCTTCTCCGGCCCGAAGAACGAATCCGCGACTCCCGAGTTGATTTCGACGGGTTCTAATTCTATTACGGTAACGCTCGAGAAAACATCCCTGACGATGATTTTTCTCAGCATATGGTTTTTGGGATCAATCGCTATCGTAACTTTTTTTGACATCTCCCGCTTTCTGTCTTTAAGATCGAGGAGAATATTCCCCCGCTCGTCCGGGCTTTCTAAATTTTCGCTTACTTCAAAAAAGCTCTTAAGATTTTCCAATATGGAGACAACCGTGTAGCTTCCGAGAAAATCTTCCTGAAATTCTCCGGCGTCGGCTTGCGTAATCAGGTTTTCTCTGCTGTCGTAATACCAGATTTTTTTGCCGTCGGAAACTATGACGTCTTTCCAGGGTTCCTCGTATCGCCACTTCATCATAGCCGGTTTTTTGAACCACACTTTTCCCGAAGAGACGATATTTTTCTTAAAGTCCTTTATTTGCGTTTGCTGGGTAAACGTGCACTTAAGGTCGTTTATAAGCGCGTATCTTTTTCGTACATCGTCTAAAAGCTGTAAGTCTATCTCGTCGCTTTGCGCAATCGGCGCGCGAAAAAAAAAGAGTTGAAGGAGCAGCGCGGTGAAAACGGCGGTTCTCAATCGGAATTCCCTCTATAGGCGTTTATTGTGTCCAAGTAGACTTCCCTCGGCTTTCCCGCCGGGCCTTGCGGTCCCACAAGTCCTTCCTTTTCCATTATTTCGACAATCCTTGCCGCGCGGTTGTATCCTATTTTTAGTCTTCTCTGTATCATGGAGATAGACGCTTGTTCCGTCTCCATTATTATGTTGACCGCGGTTTCGTAAAGATCGTCCTTTTGCACTTCGTCGGAATCCGGGCTCTGAGGATTTTCTTCGGTGCGAGTTATTTCCTTTATATAGGTCGGAGTCGCCTGAGATCTTAGAAAATCGGTCACTTTTTTTCTTTCTTCATCGGATATCAGGGCGCCCTGAAGCCTTAAAAGACTGCCGCCCCCGGAGCTTAGAAGAAGCATGTCGCCTCTTCCCAGCAGGGTTTCCGCGCCGGAAGTATCGAGAATGATTCTCGAATCTATTTTCGAAGATACGCGGAAGGATATGCGCGCCGGGAAATTAGCTTTTACAAGCCCCGCCACCACGTCCGCCGAAGGACGCTGAGTCGCCACTATCAGGTGGATCCCCGCGGCTCTGGCTTTTTGCGCCAGTCTTATTATCGAGTCTCTCACGTCACTTGGAGAAACCATCATCAAATCGGCCAGCTCGTCTATTATAACGACTACGTAGGGAAGCCATCTCGTTTGCTTTTCTTTGATGTCCAGAGACTCAAGCTTCCTGTTGAAGCCGTCTATGTCTCTCACCCCTTCTTCGGAAAGCATTGAATATCTGCATTCCATTTCCTCCACAAGCCATTTAAGCGCGGCCACCGCTTTTTTCGATTCCGTAACCACGGGGTGGAGAAGATGCGGAATATCTTCGTATATTGACAGTTCGAGCATCTTCGGATCTATCATTATCAATTTAAGTTCGTAGGGAGTCGCCCGATAAAGCAAGCTAGTGATCGCGGCGTTTAAAAGAACGCTCTTTCCGGAACCGGTAGTTCCGGCAATCATTAGGTGCGGCGCGGTTTGAAGATCGAGGTAGTGCGGCTTTCCCGATATGTCTTTTCCTAAAGCTAGGGTCAGCATCGACTTCTTTGCCGCAAACGACGGGCTTTCAAAAAGTTCTCGCAGTATAACGGTTTCTCTTGCTTCGTTCGGCACTTCTATTCCGACTACGTCTTTTCCGGGTATCGGGGCTATTATTCTTATGCTCAACGCCTTAAGACCCATAGCCAAATCGCCTTCGAGAGAGGATATTTTATTTATTTTTATTCCCGGCGCCGGTTTATATTCAAACATTGTGATAACCGGGCCCGGCTGTATTTCCACCACTTTTCCGTTCACTCCGAAATCCGTTAGCTTTTCCTCGATCAAAGACGCTTTTCGATACATTGCTTCTTTGTCTATTTCGATGGATGTTTCGATTTTCGGATCGAGAATATCGAGAGAGGGAAGGGAGAAGTCAAGCCATTTGTTTTCAAGATTCTCGGGCTTCGCTTGAGAGGCGCTTTCCTGAGCGTGGGCGGCGGGGAACACTATTTGAGGTTCTTCCTCGATTTTCGCCCTTTGCTTCTGTTTTCTCGCGGCGGAAGTTTCGCCGCGCGTTTCGGGTCTTTTAAGAGACGGCTTGGAGACACTAGATTTTCCTTTGAATTCGAAAAGCTTCGAAATATTTCTCTTAAGCCCCGCGGTAACCCTCAGCAGTTTTTTATACGCGTTTGCAAATAGCGCTTGAACGACTTTGGCTATAAGATGAAGTTTAATCTCCGTCATCAGTATCGTTGAGAGAAATATGACTATCGCGGCGATAATGTAAGTTCCCAGAGTTCCCGAGACATTGCTTACCAACTCCCTTGAGATAAAAAGACCTATCCACCCCCCGGCCGGCCCGTATCCCAAGAATGGGCTTTCTCCGTAAGCGAGTCCCAGAAAAGTGGTTGAGGAAAGAAGAAATGCGATCAGGGAGCAGAGCTTCCAGTATATTTTGGAAGAGGAGTATTTCTTTATAATCGCGTACGCGGCGTAAAACATCAGCATCGGAAACGCGAACGAGACGATCCCGAAAGAACTGCCCAGAGACCGCGACACGTAATAGCCCGCGTTTCCCATAGCGCCTTTGGAGTCAATCTCGATCAGGTTGCTGAAAATCAAAAGACTCGCGAAGGTGAATATTCCCAAAGCGAAGAAAAAAACCGCCGTCGCGTCCGAGAGCAGGTGTTTAGAGTCTTTTTCTTTAATCATTTTCTAAGTTTGAAACGAGAAATCGCTTATGCTTCCATGAACGAAAAAATCTCCGTCGGTTAAAAAGCGATTAACGCGAAAAGCCTCTCCGACGCTTGCGCCGCAAGCTCCCATGAAAAGAGAGGAAATATACCGAAAAACACAGAAGCCGCGGTAAGCGCGGCAAGCGTCGCCCCCGAAACGGGCTTCCTTATACTCGCTCCATAGCGGTCTTCTCTCATAAACGCGTAGGCCAGCACCTTCAAATAGTAGTAAGCCGAGATTACGCTTGTTATTATTCCTATTACCGCAAGTGGCGTAAGTTGCGCTTCCACGGCGGCAAGAAAGACTCTGTACTTCGCGAAAAATCCTATTGTGGGCGGGATTCCGACAAGCGAAAACATAAGGATCCCGAGCGCAAAGGCCGCCGCCGGGTTTCTTTTCCACAGTCCTGATATTCGTTCGAAGGTATCGCAGTCGTTTTTCTCTCCGCTTATGTGGGCGAGTATCCCGAACGCTCCGAGGTTCATTAAGGCGTAGGCGAACAGATAGTAAAGCACGCTTGCGCTTCCGACCGACGGGACGGAAATTACCGCCGCTACTCCGACAAGGGCGTATCCCGCATGCGCGATGCTTGAGTAGGCGAGCATCCTCTTTACGCTTTTCTGGTATATGGCGGCTACGTTTCCAATAATCATGGTAAGCGCCGCGATTATCTGCACGGCTTTCGGCAGGTAGCTTTGAAGTTCCGGTCCGGAGTCAAGGAATATTCTCAAAAGCATTGCAAACGCCGCCGCTTTTACCGCTACCGACATATATCCGGCTACGGTAAGCGGAGCTCCGTCATAAATATCCGGTATCCACTGGTGAAGCGGCACCGCTCCTATTTTAAAAACGATTCCCGCCGCCACAAGCGTCGCCCCACATATGTACATGGGGAGATTGTCGGGACTTTGGAGAATTTCGCGTATGAAAGTCGATCCGGTAGCTCCGTAGAGAAGAGCGATTCCGAAGAGCAAAACGGCGGAGGAAAATCCTCCGAGAACGAGATATTTCACGCCGGCTTCGTTTGAATCACCTGATCTGCCGGCAAATCCCGAGAGTATGTAAACGGCGATTGACATGATTTCGAATCCGACAAACAGCGTCATTAGCTCAACCGAAGAAGCGAGAATCATCATTCCGCACGTGCAAAGAAGCACGAGGGCGTAAAGCTCTTCAATCCACTGAGTGCGCTTGTCGAGATAATCTTTTGAAAAAAGAATAGTTCCCAGCGCCGCGAGCAGAAAAATCGAGTTGAAGTAGGCTGAGAAGGAGTTAATCTCAAGCGCTCCCGAAAACGCCGAAATCTCTTCTGAGAATCTTGAGAAATTAAGAACCAGGGAAATTATCGTACCGGCTACCGAGATGAAAAAGAACTCTTTCGAACCGCTTCTTTTCAAAATGGAAGAAAGTATCAGTACGATCAACGCGGTAAGCACAAGCGTAAGCTCCGGAGCTATCGCGATAGTGTCTCTCAGTAAAGTCTGGATATTCATAGCCGCGTTTCTCTTCTAGCGGGAGTTTCTTTCGTTTCGACCGTTTTTCTCATTTTGCCACCCGGCGTCTTTACACTATTTCGAATTTCTTTTCTTCAAACTGAAAGCTTTGCTCGTCAATGTACCATACTTTCGCGTCGTTTAGTTTCCCTCGGATAACGGAGAAAATTATATACGCCCATCCGGGCGACGCCACTTCTCTGTCGGTTTCAGAAGGCGCACAAGGATGGTCGGGATGCGAGTGATATATGCCCAGAATCTCAAGATCGTTTTCCCTGGCCCACGAATCCGCTTCCATATAACCGCGCGGATCAAGTTCGTAACGGTCTTTCATCCTGTCGCTGTCAATGCCGCCGTCCTCCTTAAACGCCGTCTTTGAACTGTCGTCGGACACTAAATTTACGCATTTTCTAAAGTGCGTCACTGTGTTTTTTTTCCCGATCATCACTCCGCACACTTCGTAGGGATAGCCGGATTCCGCATCCCGCTTCATGCCTTCATACGCCGATACGTGTATTTTTACCACCAGAGTCCTTCGCTCAAGTACCTTCTTCCCGAATCGGGAAGAACGGTTACAAAAACTCCCTCTTTCAGTTTTTTCGCGTATTCAATCGTTACGCAAACCGCCGCTCCCGCGGAATGACCGGCGAATATTCCCTCGGTTTCCATGAGATTTTCCATCATTTCGTACGCTCTTTCGGTTGAGATGAAAACCACTTCATCGGCTAACTTCTCGTCGTATATGCCGGGAACTATCGACGAGGGCATATGTTTCATTCCCTCAAGCCCGTGAAGGCTTTCTTCAGGCTGAATGGCGATTACTTTTATGTCTGGATTATATTCCTTGAGTTTTTTCCCAGTACCCATCAGAGTTCCGGATGTTCCGAGTCCCGCCAGAAAGTGCGTTACGGCGCCTTCTGTCTGCTCCCATATCTCCGGCGCGGTCGTTTCGTAATGAGCCAGAGGATTATTTATATTGTTGTACTGATCGGGCATGAAATATTTATCCGGGTTTTGCGCCTTAAGTTCGTGAGCCGCTCTTATAGCTCCGTCCGAACCTTCAAGCGGGCTTGAGAAAGTTATCTTCGCTCCGTAGGCTTCAATCGCTTTTCTTCTCTCCGCGTTTACGTTCTCCGGGGTAACGATCTCCACTTTATATCCCAGCGCCGCTCCCAGCATCGCGTAGGCGATTGCCGTGTTTCCGGAAGAGGAGTCCATGATGATCTTATCTTTCGTCAGTTCTCCGCAGCGAATCGCTTCCATAATCATTTTGCGCGCGGCGCGATCTTTTATCGATCCTCCGGGATTAAACCACTCGGCTTTGGCGTATATTTTAACCCCCGGAGAATATTTCCTGACCATTTCGGACAAGTCTAAAAGAGGGGTATTGCCTATCAGATCGGCCACCGAATCGACTTTTCGTTTCCGGGCGGCGAATATCCCGGATTCGGACATATGCATCAGCAGCGCTCTATGATCACCTTGTGGTAACGGTCCTGTTCTTTGACTATTTCCAGAACCTTGTGACCTTCCTGTTCCACGCTTCTCGGCAGATTTGAAAGAGGTTCTCCTTCACAGAGTCTTACCTCCAGAATTTCTCCGCGGTTCATTTTCTCAAGCTTGAGCTTAGTTTTGACGAACGTCATCGGACAAATATCGCTCGTTATATCTATTTTTTCCTTGCTCTGCGTTTTTTCCATGCCGAAAACCCGTTAATTTTGTTTAACCATCAAGATTAACACAGTACGGCTTTTACTCAAATGGGTCGATTCAAGGAATTTCGGGATTTTATCCACGATGTTACGCATTCGAATATCCTCCTTCCGTCCTGCGAACCTACAAGTTTCTCAAAGCCGCGTTCCGGATGAGGCATCATTCCAAGCACGTTCCCCCGATTATTGGCTATTGCCGCTATATTGTCCGCAACGCCGCTTGGATTTGCCTCGACCGACGAAATTCCCCGCTCGTCGCAGTAGCGAAAAACAACCTTCCGCACGCTCGTATCTTCGTTTTCCCCGGGCGCGACGAAATTCCCCTGAGCGTTTGCCACGGGCAGTTTCAGTACTTCCCCCTCCTTAAGCAGGCAAGTGAAGGGAGTGGCGGTATCCTCGACCTTTATGTTTGTCCATTTGCAGACGAACTTAAGAGAACTATTGCGGAGAAACGCTCCGGGAAGAAGTTTTGATTCCACAAGAATTTGAAATCCGTTGCATATTCCTATTATCGGAACTTCGAGTGCGGCAAGTTCCCGTAGAGGTTTCATAACCGGAGAGAAACACGATATCGCTCCCGCCCGCAGATAGTCTCCGTAGGAAAATCCTCCGGGTATGACGACGCATTCTATTCCTTCAAGCGAAGTTTCCTCGTGCCATATCAAATCGCATGGTTCATGGAGAACCTTTTTAATCGCGTGGTAACAGTCATGATCGCAGTTTGAACCTGGAAAGAACAGCACTCCGAAATTAGGCATCTTTGGTCTCTTTTATTTCTATCGAGGAATTTTCGATAACCGGATTGCAAAGGAGTTTCCGGCACATTTCATCCGCCTTAAGACTTACTTTCTCAGAAGATTCCCCTTCCATCGCGAGTTCCACGATTTTGCCCGTCCTCACGTCCGAAACTCCGTCGAATCCCAATCCGTTTAAAGCGTTTAGCACTGCCTTGCCTTCCGGGTCGAGCACCACGGGCTTCAGTTTGATTTCTATTCTGACCGAAAACTGTTTCATCTCTCGTTTTCCCTACCGCCTTTATTCACGAGGGATATTACCCGCGTGAAAACAGCATTCCAATAATTCTGTCAAGTTCCTCGGGGGAATAGTACTCTATTTCTATTTTTCCTTTCTTGCCCCCTTTGATTACGCTAACCTTGGTAGAGAATTTTTCGGAAAGCCGCTCGGAAAGCTCTTTAGTGAAAACGTCTTCTTTCTCCTCTTTTTTCAAGCGGGCCTTCGGTTGCGACTCCGTGCTTCCGGCTCGATTTCTTGCCATCTGTTCGGTTTTTCTGACCGTTAGGTCTTTTTCAAGCACCTCTTTTAGCAGCGAATCCATCTCCTGTGTGGATTTCGCGGCGAGAAGAGCCCTCGCGTGTCCCATGGTTATCGTGCCCGAAACAAGAGCTTCTTTAGCGTTTTCCGATAATCTAAGGAGCCTCAGATGGTTTGTGACTACCGAGCGGGTCTTCCCGGTTTTTTTCGATACTTCTTCATGAGTGAGTTCAAATCGATTGATGAGTTTTTCGTACGCTTCCGCCTCTTCCAGGGGATTTAAGTCTTCTCTTTGTATATTTTCTATCAACATTAGTTCCGCAACTTCCCGGTCGGTTGCGGCTCTCACCAGCACGGGCAGTGTTTCAAGCTTGGCGATTTGCGCGGCTCTCCACCTGCGTTCTCCTGCCACTATTTCGAAACCTCCGCCGCTCTCCCTTACTATAAGGGGTTGCAAGATTCCGCTTTCCCTTACGGAGGCGGCTAGTTCCTTAAGCGAATTTTCCTCAAAGCGCTTCCTGGGTTGCGAGGCGTTGGGTTTGATCAGGTCCACTTTTACCATTCGGTAGTTTTCCGATTCCGCTTCCTGGTCTTTGGGGATAAGGGAGTCAAGTCCTCTTCCCAAACTTCGTTTTCTCACATTAGTTCACCTCCACTCTACTTATTATCTCATTGGCAAGCTTCATATAATTTTGAGCTCCGGTCGACTTAATTTCGTAGAGCAGAAGCGGTTTCCCGTGGCTTGGGGATTCCGCAAGCTTGACGTTTCTGTTTATCACGGTTTCGAAGGTTTTTTCTCCGAAGTGTTTCTTTACCTCTTCGACTACCGAGTGACATATGTTGTTTCGCGGATCAAACATTGTGAGGAGGTAGCCTTCAACTTCAAGTGAAGGATTGAGTCTGCTCCTTACGAGGGATATAGTGGTTTGCAGCTGACCGATTCCTTCAAGCGCGTAGTATTCGCACTGAACCGGCACCAGTACGCAGTCGGCGGCGGCGAGGGCGTTTATGGTAAGCAGACTAAGAGATGGAGGAGAGTCTATCAGTATGTAGTCATATCGGTCTTTTATCTCGGAAATGGCGTTTTTCAATCGATATTCCCTGCTTTTCGCCTCTATGAGATGTATCTCTATCCCCGTGAGTTCGGCGTTGGAGGGACATATGTGTAAATAGCCGTTTAAAAGTTCGGGATAAATATCGATTGTCGTATCAGCAAGCCCGATTTCTTCCAGCATAACCCCGCAGATGTTTTTCGAATTGACTGATTCTTTGTCAATTCCTAGACCGCCGGTGGCGTTTCCCTGCGAGTCGGTGTCTATTAGAAGAGTGCGTCGGTGCGCGGCGGCCAGTGAAGCGGCAAGGTTAACGGCGGTTGTCGTCTTGCCAACCCCTCCTTTCTGATTTACCACGCATATTACCTTTGACATTTTACGGTAAAAGAATGATAAACTTGCCAGTGTTCTCCGTCAAATAAAATTTGACTCACGCAAACTCCGCGAAACGTTTATCGATGAATAGAATATACCTTGTTCTTTCAACTTTTTTCGGTCTCGGGCTTGTTCCCGGAGCCCCTGGAACGGTAGGCACTCTCGGTGCCGTGGGGATCGTATATCTGCTTAACCTTACGGGCAACGCGATTTTTTATTGCGCGGTCACGCTAATTCTTATTGCCGTTTCTTTCAGGGTTTCCGGGCGCGCGGCGCTGATTTTCAAAAGAGAGGACCCGCCTCAGGTGGTGATTGACGAAGTGTGCGGATTTTGCGTGTGCATGCTTTTCGTAAAACCCGAGCCTGTGCTGCTTGCGCTCGGTTTCTTTCTGTTCAGGTTCTTCGATATAGCGAAACCTTTTCCCGTTAAAAAACTGGAGCGTCTTAGGGGAGGTTACGGAATTGTTATGGACGATGTCGCGGCGGGAGTGTACGCGAATCTTTGCCTTCAAGCGTATATCTTTTTTCCAAAAATCTTTTCCGGTTAACATTACTTCACCATGAGCGTCGAACTGATTTCCACGGGTAACGAAATAATGAGCGGTCTTACCCAGGACCGTAACTTTAGCTGGGCCGCCGCCAAGCTTGCCTCGTCGGGAGTGGAAGTAAAATACCACTGCTCGGTCGCCGATGACTTAGAAGACCTTCTGGACTGTTTCGCCACCGCGGCGAAAAGGGCGAAATTCATAGTGATTTCCGGAGGACTCGGTCCCACCGAAGACGACCTGAGCGCGCTTGCGGCCAGCAAGTTTCTTGGGACTTCGCTTGTTTTTAACGAGAAGGTTTACGCGGATATCGTCAGAAAACTTGAGAGCAGAGGAAGGAAACCGAACAGCCGTCATGAAAAACAGGCGTTGTTTCCGGAGAAAACCACAACTATCGAAAACGATATCGGCACTTCCGCCGGCTTCAGCTTTCATTTCCAAAGTTCCAAATTCTACTTTCTTCCAGGAGTTCCCAGGGAGTTTAAACGAATGTTCTCGGAATATGTTTTTCCCGATATAGAAGCCGCGGCGAAAAAAGGAAAGGTTTTACGCGTAAAAGTTCTAAAAACTTTCGGTCTGGGAGAGTCCGAAGTCGCGCAGAAGCTCGGAGATTTCTCTCCGCAGGGAGTCGGGGTCGGATACAGAATCCGTTCTCCAGAAATTCATATCAGACTTACGGCTTCGGATGAAAATCACGCGCGAGTGGATTCCTTCCTCAACCGCGCCTGCGAAGAAGCTCAAGAAAAACTGGGAAGACATATCTTCTCGCAAGATGAGAAAACCCTTGAGGAAGTGACCGCTTCTTTGCTTTTAGAAAAAGACCTGACCCTATCTGTGGCGGAATCCTGCACGGGAGGGCTATGCGCGAGTCGTTTAACCGATATTGCCGGAAGTTCCGGTTATTTTCTGGGCGGCGCGGTGACCTACTGTAACGATTCCAAAGAAAAATTGCTTGGAGTTCGCGCTGAAACTCTGCTGGAATTCGGAGCGGTGAGCGCCGAGACGGTTTCCGAAATGGCTAGTGGAGTTAAAAGTCTCTTCGGAAGCGATATAGGGCTTTCCATCTCCGGTGTCGCGGGGCCCGGAGGAGGAACTGAAGACAAGCCGGTCGGTACCGTCTGGTTTGGATTTACCCATGCTTCTTTGGGGACTTTTTGCGAGAAAAGAAACTTTGTCGGCACCAGAAACGAGATAAAAGACTTTGCCGCGGCGACGGCGATTGATATGGTTAGAAACTTCTGCTTGGATTATGTAAAATAGCGACTTTACGATTCAAAAAACCGATACGGAGAGAAAAATGGCAACCGGCAAAGCCGAAGAAAAAGACAAAAGCATAACCGTCGCTATCGACACAATAGAGAAACAGTTTGGAAAAGGTTCCATAATGAGGCTTGGAGAGGATTCCGCGCTGAATGACATTCCGGTAATCACCTCCGGTTCTCTGGGACTTGATATAGCTCTTGGCGTCGGTGGTTTTCCAAGAGGGAGAATTATTGAGGTTTACGGCCCTGAAGCTTCGGGTAAAACAACCATAGCCCTTCACGCGATCGCGGAGGCTCAGAAGGCGGGTGGAATCACGGCCTTCGTTGATGCCGAACACGCTCTTTCCACAAGCTACGCGGCGGCGCTTGGCATCAAGGTTGAGGATCTGCTTATTTCTCAGCCGGACTTCGGAGAGCAGGCGCTTGAAATAGTCGACACTTTAATCCGAAGCGGCGCGGTTGACCTTATAGTGCTTGATTCGGTGGCGGCGCTCACTCCTCGAGCCGAAATTGAAGGAGAGATGGGGGATAGTCACGTGGGTCTTCAGGCGAGGCTTATGTCCCAGGCGCTTCGCAAAATAACCGCTAACGTGAATCGCTCAAAAACCATAGTAATTTTCGTTAACCAGCTTCGCATGAAGATAGGCGTTCCGTCTTACATGAATCCGGAGACAACCACCGGGGGTAACGCCCTTCGTTTCTATTCATCGGTAAGGATTGATATAAGACGTTTGGGAGCTCTTAAGGACGGTGACCGAATTATCGGTAACAGGGTAAGGGCGAAGCTTGTCAAAAATAAAGTCGCTCCTCCTTTTCGAGAAGCTGAGTTTGAAGTTATTTTCGGAAAAGGAATATCAAAGCTCGGCGAGCTTGTGGACCTTGGAAGCAAATTAAACGTGGTGAAGAAAAGTGGAACCTGGTATTCATACAACGGAGAGAGGATAGGGCAGGGAAGGGAAAATTCCAAGAATTTTCTGCTTGAAAACCCGGAGGTTAGGGAAAAGATAGAAGAGGAGATAGTAAAAGCTTCCGGTATCGCGCGTTTTGAGGAGTGATTTTTTCTCGGTTTCGGCGTACCGCAAATTACTCATTTGAGTATTCCAAAGGCGCGCGACGGCATTATTCTTTATTCTGTTGAGAGTTACCTCTTGCTTGCTATTAGTTGTGTCATCATACTCCGTCTATGTCGGTGATTTTCCCGTTAATATAGTTTGTGGTTTAAAAGAAACGACACCTTGTCTTTAATTCGCGAAAAGGTTTGACGGGTTATCTGGAAAATGAAGACTCTCGGAATAGAAACATCCGCTTTCTCGGCGGGCATCTCGATATTGGATGATGACAAGATTCTTTGCGAATATATTTTCAACACGGGACCCAGGCACAACGAAGTGCTGATTGCCGCTATTGGCCGTCTTCTTTCAGATTGCGGACTCGAAAAAGGCGCTCTTGACGCGGTCTGCGTGTCAATCGGGCCGGGCTCATTCACGTCGCTTAGAATAGGAGTCTCCACGGCAAAGACGCTTTGCTACTCTCTCGGAACGGATCTTGCGGGAGTTTCGTCTCTCGAAATTCTTGCTTCAAACGCCCTATGGTCACAAAGCGACGTGTGCGCCATGATCGACGCTGGCGGAGGGGAGGTTTTCTTTTCTCTTTACCAAAACGGGGGTTCCGGGACCAAAGCTGAAATCGCCGCTCCTCAGGCGGCATGCGGAAGAATAAAAGGCAGAACCGTTTTCGTTGGAAGCGGAGCGGTTAAGCATTCAAGGCTTATTAAGGAAAACTTGGCGGACGATGCGGTGCTTTTGTCCGGCAGTCTAAATATACCGAGAGCTTCGACCTGCGCTATTTTGGGAAGAGAGAAAATTCTAAGCGGGGAGAGGAACAATCCCCTAACGTTAACCCCTTTTTACCTTCGTCGCTCCGCGGCGGAAGATGCGAAATCATAACGCTTAGCCGACGCGTCGGGAAAGTTTTTACCCGTGTTGGTCTTGAAGTTATTTGTTCGCAGTGATAGATTAAGCGTAAGCGGTACTTTATTGTGCCGAATAGTATATAAAAATAATCACGGGAGACAATTAAAATGGCCAAGATGCTCGGTGCGCAAATGTTCTTTGAGACTCTACTTCACCAGGGTATCGACGTGGTCTTCGGACTGCCGGGAGGTTACGTTCTCAAAGTTTACGACGTAATGACCGATTATACGGACAGGATAAACCATGTTCTTGCAAGGCACGAGCAGGGAGCGACGCATATGGCCGACGGGTATGCCAGAGCTTCGGGAAAACCCGGGGTGGTGCTCTGCACCTCCGGTCCGGCCGCAACGAATACCGTTACCGGAATAGCTACCGCGCAGATGGATTCGTCCCCCATAGTGATTTTTACCGGACAAGTTCCAACGCAGTATCTTGGAAGCGACGCGTTCCAGGAAGCGGATCATATCGGGATAACGAGACCGTGCACGAAACATAACTATCTTGTGCGCAGAACACGGGATCTTCCCAAGGCGATGAAAGAAGCGTTTCACATATCCGGCACCGGGAGACCGAGTCCGGTTCTCGTTGATATGCCTAAGGATGTTCTTATAGGGGAAGATGAATTCGTAATTCCCGAAAATATAAATATCCAAGGCTACAAACCTACCATGAAGGGCAATCCGTCGCAGATAAAAAGAGCGGTCGAGATGCTGGTTGCTTCGAAGAGGCCGGTAGTTTATTCCGGAGGTGGAGTGATATGGTCGGAAGCCACAAGCGAACTGCTTGAGTTCTGTCACAGGCTTCAAATACCGGTTGCGTCAACGCTTATGGGTCTGGGCGGCTATCCGGCGAGCGACCCGCTTTTCATAAGCATGCTGGGTATGCACGGTTCCTATGCGGCCAACATGGCGGTAACCGAATCGGATCTTGTTATTTCAGTAGGCGGGCGGTTTGATGACAGAGCTACCGGAGGAAACTTCGAGGAATTCGCTCCCAACGCGCAGATTATTCATATCGATATAGATCCTTCGTCGATAGACAAAAACATAACGGTGCAATGTCCGATAGTTGGAGACGCGAAAGTGGTTTTGCGTCAGATACTAGACGCTCTTCCTGGAGAAGTCGATCTCGGAGAGAGAGAATCCTGGCTCAGACGCATAAAAGACTGGAACGAAAAACATCCTCTTACCTACTGTCAGGGTAGTGAGAAAATTCTCACCACATACGCCATAGATATGCTTTACAAGATTACCAAGGGAGAAGCGATAATAGTTTCCGACGTGGGTCAACATCAGATGTGGGTAGCTCAGTTCTATAGGTTTGAGAGGCCCAGAACCCACCTTACTTCCGGAGGATTGGGCACCATGGGATTCAGCTTTCCCGCCGCAATGGGAGCGAAATACGCAAGACCCGACGAGCAGGTGATATGTGTTGTCGGGGACGGAAGCTTCCAGATGAATTTCCAGGAACTTGCCACCGCGGTTGAAAACCGTATGGATCTTAAAATTATCGTGTTTAACAATGGTCATCACGGAATGGTAAGGCAATGGCAGACCATGTTTTTCGAAAGTAATTATTCCGCCTCGCGGTTTGAAGTACTTCCGGATTTTGTAAAGCTCGCCGAAGCTTTCGGGGCAAAAGGCTTTCGAGCGGAAAAGCCCGAAGACCTAGAAGCCACCCTTAGGAAAGGTCTCGCGACTCCAGGCGTTGTGCTGATAGAAATAGAGGTTGATGAGACGGAGATGGTTTATCCTATGATAGCTCCCGGCAGTACCATGGACGATATGATAATGATTCCCGATTTGGCGTAATGCGAATCGAGGAGTAATTATCTGGAGAGGCTTAAGTGGCCTTATAATATTACGTATGCGTTTTTGCGTGAACGTTTTGAATTCTCCCGTCCCGGTGTTTTGGAAAATTTATCGAAATTAGTTTTACAAAAACGAGTTGTTTTATGTTACCCTTTATAATTAGGTGACAGGTTCTTATGTCCTTTAGGTAGTGTGACTTGTTGCCATAATATATAGGCGTTACGTTTTATGAGCAATTGTGAATATACAGCGAACCCTAGGTTGTTTTTTTCAGGGGGGAGGCGTATATCACAATCCTTCCTTTTTAGCCCGCTATTGATTCAGGCGTTTTTCCTTTTCGTTGTTATGTCGTTTCGGTCATTGACTCTGACTGTGCGGCCAACAGGCGACTTTTGTCTCTTGAGGTTAAAGCCATGAAAATCAAATTGCTCGCAACCCGGTTGTCTCTGATTATCGGGTGTTTATTCTGCATTTCAGGAATTGCAAACCATGCGGAAGCTCGTGAGGCGTACTTTTGGTATCACGACGGCTCTGAAAGAGTAAAAATCAGAGCGTATGGGAGTTTGGATATGTCGGGATTTAGCACCACGTCATATGATGACCCCGATCCCAACCAATTGGACATCGATGATTTTGAAGGAATAGTACAAATAAGCGGCACTAATCTTTCGGGTATCGGGGGTGGCTACATAGTGCCATTTGAGAGTACACTCATTTCAGGAGGAAGATCCTACGGAGGCACTAGCGTTGTCGACTTAGGAAATCATAATTACAGCTCGAATTTTTACATCTACATCTATTTCCCCGATGATGAGGATGAAACGCAGTTCATAATATTACGAGCAGTAGAGAGGGACAACAGAATTTTCACTTTCGACGGAGGGGTGACAAAATTTGACGGGACCCTGCAGCAGAGACTTGGGGATAATGATTTCCACATTGAGGTGGAAATTGGGACGAACAAGGCGATTTTCTCGACGAGGAATCCGGCGGACAGGACGCCTGTTAAGCCCACCGGTCTGAGTGCGGAGGCAGGCGATAGTTCCGTGAAACTGACTTGGAACGATCCGAATGACACCATTCCGATCACTAAATATCAGTACCAGCAAAAGACCGGTAGTGGTAGTTTCGGGAGCTGGCAGGATATCCCGGAGAGCGATGCCGACACCACCAGTCACACGGTAACGGGATTAACGAATGGTACGGAGTACGTGTTCCAGATACGGGCGGTAAACGCTACAAGGGAGGGAGAAGCGTCGGACACGGATACTGCGACTCCGCAGGCGCCGCCCGCAAAGCCAACCGGGTTCAGCGCGACGGCTGGCGATGGGCAAGTGATCCTGCGCTGGGAGGATCCGTCTAACAGCGCTATAACGAAGTATCGGGTAAGGCATAAGGAAGGAACGAGTTTTGAAGCGAGTGACGATTTGTGGGGAGACATATCGGGTAGCGGGTCGGGAACGACTAGTCACACGGTAACGGGATTAACGAATGGTACGGAGTACGTGTTCCAGATACGCGCGGTGGTCTTAGTTGAAGGGACGGAGTCGGACGTGGCGACTGCGACTCCGATGGCCGAGGCTTTGACGCTAACGGGTACTCCTGTAACTGTAACGGAGGGAGGAGCCGCGGAAACGTTCACGGTGGCGTTGAACATAGAGCCGACGGAGAATGTGACGGTAACGGTAACAAGCGGAGACACCGAGGCGGCGGCGGTATCGCCCGCGAGTCTTACGTTCACAAAGGATAACTACTCTGCGGCGCAGACAGTAACTGTAACGCCCGTTGAGGATGACGACGCGGCTGGCGAGAGCGTAACGCTAACGCTTGACGCAACGGGAGGCGGGTATGACGACGCTGACAGTGATGTAATGGTAACGGTGAATGACGACGAGAGCGCTACATTGACGTTAAGCGCCACGACCGTAACTGTAACGGAGGGAGGAGCGGCGGGAACGTTCACGGTGGCGTTGAGCGCGGAGCCGACGGAGAATGTGACGGTAACTGTAACAAGCGGGAACACGGAAGCGGCGACGGTATCGCCCGCGAGTCTTACGTTCACGACCGAGAACTACTCTGCGGCGCAGACAGTAACTGTAACGCCCGTTGAGGATGACGACGCGGCTGGCGAGAGCGTAACGGTAACGCTTGACGCGACGGGAGGCGGGTATGACGACGTTGACAGTGATGTAACGGTAACGGTGAATGACGACGAGAGCGCTACATTGACGTTAAGTGCCACGACCGTAACTGTAACGGAGGGAGGAGCGGCGGGGACGTTCACGGTGGCATTGAGCGTGGTACCGACGGAGAATGTTACGGTATCTGTAAGTAGTGGGGACGGTGGGGCCGTGACGGTATCCCCCGCCAGTATGACGTTCACGGCTGATAACTACACGACGGCGCAGACAGTAACTGTAACGCCGGTGAATGACGACGACGCGGCGAACGAGAGCGTAACGGTAAGTTTGGATGCTACTGGAGGAGGATATAACGCCGCCGCCGCGACCGTAACGGTAACGGTGAATGACGACGATACGCCTGCGAAGCCGGCGGGTTTCAGCGCTATTGCGGGTGGCGGGCAGGTGGAGTTGAGTTGGAGTAACCCGAATGACTCAAGCATAACTAAGTATCAGGTAAGGCATAAGGAAGGGACGAGTTTCTCCGCGAGTGATGATTTGTGGGTAGACATATCGGGTAGCGGGTCGGGCACGACTAGTCATATTGTAACGGGGCTTACGAACGGTACGGAGTACGTGTTTCAGATACGCGCGGTGAACGCGGTAGGGGAAGGACCGGCGTCTGATGAGGCGAGAGCGATTCCTTTGGGAAACCTTACACCGACGTTTGGAGCTGCTACGATCGCTAATCAAAGCTACGCGCGGTACACAGAGATTGCGCCGCTACAGTTGCCTTCGGCCACAAGTGGGAACGGAACGCTTACATACTCTCTGAGTCCCAAATCGCCGGAAGGTCTGACATTCGATGCGACTACTCTCCGGATTTCCGGTACGCCGACCGCGACTCAGGCGGCGACGGAATACACTTACACCGCAACGGACGAAGACGGCGATTCTGCGGAATTGAAGTTCACAATAACGGTGGAGCTGGGAGTACCGAGGGCACCGACGGGGTTAAAAACGACTTCACGTAATGGGAGTGTTGTATTAGGATGGACAGACCCGATGGATGCTAGCATAAGTAAGTATCAGTATCAGCGGAAGGAGGGCATGGGCAGTTACGGGGATTGGACTGATATACCGGGAAGTGTGGGGAGCACGACTAGCTACACTGTAACGGGACTTACAAACGGGACGGAGTACGGATTCAGGTTGCGAGCCGTTAACGCCATTGGAGAAGGTGAGGCTTCAGAAGAGGTAACAGTAATACCCGTGGAATCTAGCAGAGAAGAGAAGCGCCTACTGAAGGAGACGTTGGCTGGAATATCGCGAGCTACATTATCTGGAGCAAGCGAAATGATAGGCGGGCGTTTTGAGTCCGGGGGTGTGGCTTCAAACAGGTTTAGATTGGGAAGGAACGCGGAGTTACTGTTTGTGGGAGGTACTGAAGAGAATAAAAGAGGAATTGAGGCAGGCAGTTCCCCCGAAGATGTAGAGGAGTTAGAGGATCCCAGGCTGGAGAATATAGAAATAGACGTAGGGGAGATATTGAAAGGTAGTGAGTTTGAACTGTCGTACGGAGGGGAGAGTAGTAGAGTACCCTCGTGGACATTGTGGGGGAGAGGAGATTTTGTATGGTTTGAGGGTAGTCCCGAAGATAGCGAGTATAAAGGAGAACTGCAGAGCGGATGGATGGGGGTGGATATGCGAATAAGCGGAGGGTTGCTGGCAGGGTTGGCGGTATCGCGTAGTTGGAGTGAATCGGACTACAGTTTTGGAGAAGGTGAGGGGGAACTAGAGACGGAGCTTACGACAGTATGGCCGTACGCGCAGTATAGAACAGAGGGAGGAGGAAAGATAGAGGTAATGGTGGGAGTGGGCCGTGGAGAGGCGAGAAACGTAAGGGAAGGGGGAGAGAGAGAAGAAGAGGATTTGGAGATGGAAGCTATATGGGGAGGAACGAGTTGGCCGGTTTTACGGATGGGAAGTATAGATTTATCTGTGAAAGGCGACGCTTCGATAGCGCGGATGGAGACAGGAGGAGAGGAAGTTGTGGGGATAGGAGGGATTAGCGTTGATTTGTGGCGAGTTAGAGGAGGGTTGGAAGCAGCGCGCGGAGAGGGACAAGTAAGGCCGTTTGGATCCGTGGCGATGCGATATGAGGGAGGGGGAGGAGTCTCCGGTACGGGAATGGAATTGGAAGGAGGGATGAGGATAACTGGTATGGAGGGACGATTTGGTTTGGAGGGTAGAGGCAGGTGGCTGGCTCTGCATAGCGAGGGAGGCTACCGCGAGTGGGGAATGAGCGTGGCGGCGAGTTTATCATCTAGAGAGGATGGGCGAGGGTTGTCAATGTCTTTGGGACCGAATTGGGGTAGCAGTGCGGAGAGTGCGGATATATTGTGGGGAGAGGATGTATTTGATAGAGGGTTGACGGGAAGCGAGGCTCGAGAAGCGTCTCTTTCCGCGCGAGCTGGGTATGGCATAGGAATTCTGTCATCAGAAGGTCTCTTAACGCCTTATGTGGAGGGAGAAGGGGCTTCGTCAAGTCGTAGATACGAGGCGGGGGTAGAGATGGGAGTAGTGGAGAGTTCCGGCAGTAAAGTGGACGCGAGGCTTTCGGCTGAGCGTTTTGAGAGTGAATACGGACTTCCTGAGAATCGTTTGGGAGTTGACTTGCGTTTTAATTTCTAATAAAACCGCTGTTTTTCAATTTCCCCATATATCAGATTTAAATATAACTCCTTTGTAACCACAGAAACAGCCATCATCCGCTGTGTTATGAGAGATTCTACGGAACGAGGTATATGTTTTTGGTTTCTTGGGTCTTTAAAGCGAAGCTTCGGCCGTTTTGTGATGTTACATTTGTTTTCCACTTCATGTAATACAATGCTTTCGTCGTCAGAAAATATCATGCCACCGTCAAACTTACTGTAAGCTTTACGAGTTTTGGAAGATTTATCGAGCTTTTGAGCACTACAAAAACGAGTTGTTTTATGTTACAGTGCGTATACAAGAGGCTCGTGTCTCGTTGTTACGTAACTTGCTGTTATGTTTACATTACAACAGAGACAGCGACTTTTTTCTACCCCTTTTGTGAGAAATCTTGGCTAGAAATTTTTCCGAACTTTTATATGCGCTTTTTTTCATAACAGTTGACGCTTTTGGTCTTTTAACGTAGTTATGGCTTCAGGAAAAATCGCTCAGGTAGCGTTGCCCATTAATTCCGAACAGCTTTTTCTATATTCGATTCCCAAGCGTTTTCCAGATGGCGTTACGATTGGGAAAAGAGTTTTTGTCCCCTTTGGAAATCGAAAAGCGATAGGATATGTCGTGGATTTTCCGGCTGAACCAGAAGTAGATTTTAAGATAAAAGACATAATAGATATTCTGGATGAATCTCCGCTTTTCGACGAAAGGCGTCTGGAGTTTTTCCGCCGTGTTTCGGAATATTACATGACACCTCTCGGAATCGTCCTTAAATTCGCTCATCCGTTGGGACTCGGTAAAAGCGTCGGAAAAACGGTGCTTATTACCGAAGAGGGAAAACAACGCCTGCGAAACGGATTTTTCAAAGGCATTGAAGAAAAAATTATGGAAACTCTAATGCTCGAAAAAGAAGTTTCTTCCGAAAAGCTTTTGAAGCTTAACGAAGGCGCGTCGATTGAGAATTTAAACTCTCTGCAGAGGAGAAAATACGTTGAATTTGATTACAGGATCGTAAGCGGGGAGAAGGTGAAATACGAAAAGATATACTCGATCGCTTGTGATTCCGAAATTGTTTCTCAAATCGGAAAGAAAAAACCCGCCAAGGGAACAATACTGAAATTTCTCAACGAGCGGGGTTCTGCAACTCACTCCGAACTCAAAGAAATCTTCGGGAATTTTACCGCCCATATAAAATGGCTTGTGAGCAACGAACTGGTTTCTCTGGAACTTAAGGAACTCAGAAGAGATCCTTACGCCGCTTTCAATGCGAAAAAAGATTCTCCGAAGAAGCTCACGCAGGATCAGCGGATGACGATTCAGCAAATACTTCCTTACTTGGAGAAGGGGCGATATCGCTGCTTTCTTCTTCACGGAGTTACCGGAAGCGGAAAAACGGAAGTCTATCTGAATGCGGTGAGCGAAGTTATAAAGAGAAAAAAACAGGCTGTTATTCTTGTTCCCGAAATAGCTCTTACGCCGCTTCTGGTCGGCAGGTTTCGGTCTCGTTTCGGCGACGCGGTGTCGGTGATTCACAGCGCACTAAGCGACGCCGAGAGATTCGACGTATGGAGAAGAACTCATCGAGGGGATATCAGCGTTATAGTGGGTCCCAGATCCGCTGTTTTCGCTCCGCTTAAAAATCCCGGGCTTATAGTGGTGGACGAGGAGCACGATTCTTCCTACAAGCAAAACGAAGCGCCTTGTTATAACGCGCGTGATGTGGCGGTGTTTTTCGGGAGCGTGTACGACTGCCCCGTATTGCTGGGTTCCGCCACTCCTTCTCTTGAATCCTACGCAAACTCTATGAGAGGAAAGTACGAGTACCTTTCTCTTCCCGCCAGAGTAGGGCGAAGCAGGCTTCCCGAAGTTAAGCTTGTGGATATGAAGAATGTAAACGAAAGCGTTTTCTCTCCCGTTTTGCGGGAAGCTCTAAAAGAGAATTTTCTTAGAAAAGAACAATCTATCCTCTTTATAAATAAAAGAGGATTTTCCAATTTTCTGGTCTGCTTAGAATGCGGAGAGATTTCCAAATGTCCCAACTGTTCCATAACGCTTACCTTTCACAAAAAGGATAATTCGATAAAGTGTCATTACTGCGGAATCAAGCAGGAGTTTGAAAATAACTGTTCCAATTGCTCCGGCAGATATGCGGGGAGAGGTTTGGGCACTCAGAAAGTAAAACAGGAGGTGGAGGCTCTAATACCGGATGCCAGGGTTTGTGTTATGGACAGTGACTACGCGCGAGGCAAAACGAAACTTCTCGATATTTACCGCAAGCTTGAAAGCGGAGAGACGGATATTTTGATTGGAACGCAGATGATTGCCAAAGGACATGATCTTCCGGGAGTTACCCTGGTGGGAATACTCTCCGCCGACCATATGTTGGGAATCCCGGATTTTCGCTCGGGCGAGAGAACATTTCAGGTTCTCACTCAGGTAGCCGGGAGAACGGGAAGAGGGGAAAAGCCCGGAAGAGTCATTCTGCAGACTTACAACCCCAACCATACTTCCGTAAAATTCGCCGTTACTCACAACAGTTCGGGATTTCTTGAGGAGGAACTGGAACTTAGAGAATCCCTTGAACAACCTCCTTTTTCGAAATTTATATCAATAAGAATAAGCGGAATGAACGAAGAGAAGACAAAAAAATTCGCCGATAACACAAAACGCATATCCAGGAAATTTCTTTTAAAGCTTCCGCCGGGTTCCTTAAGAGTGCTGGGTCCCTCCGAATCGCCGATATACAAGATGAGAAACAGGTTCAGATGGCAAATCGTGCTAGCTTCAAAGAACCTGGGTTTGCTTAGAAACTATTCCTCGGTTCTTTACGATTCGTTGAAAAAGCTTGATTCAGGAACTAAGCTTATCTTGGATGTGGACCCTTACGATTTTATGTGACTTTTCGCTATGAAAAAAAAAGTTCTCTTTCCCGACGAGCAGAACGCGCTCAGAACCATTGAGAGGTTCCAGGAGTTAAACGACCGGCTTCCCGAGAAAAAAAAAGAGATTCTATACCTTCTTTCCTCTCACAGCAGATTTCTCGGCAATTCAATTATAAGAAATCCGCGCACTCTGGATAAGTTGCGAAATGAAAAATCCTTGTCGCGCGAAAAAACGCTTTCCTCTCATCAGAAGCCTTTAAATTCGATTGTGAAGAATTCCGACGATGCGCAGGAGTTGTCCGAGAAACTCAAAGAGTACAAGTACATGGCGCTTTCGAGAATTATTTACAGGGAAATTCTCGAACTATGCGGGTTTCGACGAACCATGGAGGAAATTTCCGATCTTGCCATGGCGATAGTCAAAGCCGTGTTGGATTTTTACAGATCCCGAATGGGAAGCGGAAATGAATTCGAATTTGTGGTGTTGGGTATGGGAAAGCTTGGCGGAAGGCTTCTTAACTTAAGTTCCGATATCGATCTTGTGTACCTCTACAGGGGCGAGCGATACTCGGAGGAAATATGCAGACTCTGTTCCGCGATGACCAAGACCATAAGTCTTGTTTCTCCCGCCGGTTTTCTCTACAGAGTGGATCTTGATTTACGTCCCGGGGGAAATATGAGTCCCGTGGCGTTACCGATTGACGGCGCTCTTGAGCATTATTACCATTGGGCCGAGACTTGGGAAAGAGCGGTATTGCTGAAAGCGACTCCGATTGCCGGGGATATGGAACTTGGTTACGAGTTCCTGCGGGATCTTGAACCCGTTATATATCGCAAGCTTCTTGATTACGAATCGATAGAAGATCTCAAGAGCATGAAAATCCGTCTCGAAAACCTGAGAAAGGAAGGGGACGTAAAGCTTGGCAAGGGCGGGATAAGGGAGATTGAGTTTTTTGTTCAGGCGACTCAGCTTATGAGTGGCGGCGCGGTCAAAGAACTCAGAGGAATGATGAACACCCTCGACGGTCTCGCCTCTATGGCCGCCACGGGATTCATAACCGAGCAGGTGAGGGAGGAAATGACAAATTGCTATCTTTTTCTCAGGAAAATCGAGCATTCGATTCAGCTTTGGGACGAAATTCAAACACACAGAATTCCCTCCGATGAAGATTCGCTTGCGAGAATTTCAAAAAGAATGGGTTTTAAGACAATCGAAGATTTCAACAAATCTTACGAAGATACCACTTCACTTGTCGTTAAAAACTATAGGAATCTGTTCTTCGACCCGGGCATGGAGGTTGAGGAAAAAGGCAGACAGTTTCTGGAACTTGCGGATTTTATGCTGGAAGGCGACATCAATCGCTCAGAAGCGCTTACGGCACTGCAAGAACTCGGTTTTTCAGATTCCGATTCCGCAATTGAAATCATATCTCGCCTGATGGACCCGAAAAGATCAGGGCTTACGGAAAAAGGCAGAGCGCTTTCGAGAAAAGTGATACCGGCTTTTCTTTCAAATATAGTTGAACTAAGCGCTCCGGACGTCGCCTTGGGTAATTTTGAGAGATTTATTTCCGGACTGGGGTCCAAAGTGTCGGTTTACTCTCTTTTAATCGAAAACCCCGAAATTATCTCTCTTCTCTCCAAATTGTTTTCGAGAAGCGGAATGCTGTCGAATTTTCTTATCAGGCATCCGGAATATCTCGACTCGGTCATATTGAAAGACGTGACTCGTTTGTACGATTCCAAAGAAGCTATGGCGCGGGCTCTTACGGAAGAAGTTGACGACGAAGAATTTCTGGAAGACAAACTAGATGCTCTTAGAAGGTTCAAGCACATCGAATCTCTTAAGCTTTGCTTCAGGGAACTTTCCGAAGGTTTAGATCCGATCTACGTGGGAACCTATCTGTCGATGGTCGCGGAAGCGGTGATGGAGTCAAGCCTCACGCTTGCCAAAGATTCCCTTAAGATTTCCAGTCGAGAAAGAAGTATTGTCGACAACATGGTTGTCTTGGGACTCGGGAAACTCGGAGGAGAGGAAATGAGCTACACTTCCGACCTTGACATAATTTTCATCTACGAAGGAGAGGATCATGAACTTTTCTCCAAATGCGGTCAGAGATTTATCTCCAATCTCTCCGTCTATACCTCCGAGAGCTTCTGCTATAAGGTGGACTTGGAACTTAGACCTTCGGGAAACTCGGGTGCCCTTGTTATCTCCCTTGAAGCTTTTGAGGAATACCACAAGTCAAGCGCGCATATATGGGAGAAACAGGCTCTCATAAAGGCTCGCGCGGTCGCGGGCAACCACTCGCTCGGAACGAAAGTAATGAAAATCATAGAGACTTTCGTTTACGTGAAGACTCCCGCTTCGAATCTCGCGGGGGAAATCTACAAAATTCGCGAGAGGATAGAGAAAGAGCTTGCCGACGAGACGGAATCGAAATTCAATCTGAAGACCGGGGAAGGAGGGTTGGTCGATGTCGAATTTCTAGTTCAGATGCTGCAGCTTTCCAATGGTTCGAAAAATCCGTCGCTCAAAACACCGAGTACCATGGAGGCTATAAGGGCGCTTGGGCGGCTTGGAATAATCGAAAGCGCGGAATCCGAAACGCTTACCGAAGGATATCTGTTTTTGAGAAAGATGAGCAATCTTCTAAGTTTGCTAAACGAGAGAACCAAAAACGAAATTACCGAAGCCGATTTTGATCGCGTGGCGGTTGAATTCGGTCTGAACGACGAGGGAGGCGACTCTCTTAAAGACGAATACAAGCACGTGACTTCGAATATCAGAGAAATTTATAACAAGTATTTTCTGGAACTTTCCTGATGAACGGAAGAAAATGCGTTTTTTTACTGGCAGACGGCGCCAGACTGGACGTTTTGTCTCATCTTCTGCAAAGAGGCGATCTTGAAAATATACAGAAATACGTCGTCTCTCCCGGAAAATTTCTAAAAGGAGTTACGGTCTTTCCTTCCACCACAGGCCCCGCGTATATTCCGTATCTTCTCGGCAAATTTCCAGGCAGATGTAACCTTCCCGGTATCAGGTGGTTTGACAGAAGATACTACGAGGGAAATCCGTTTTCATTGAAAAGATTCAGAAGCTATGCGGGTCCGCAGTCATTTCTTATCAATCGAGATATAGAAAGTTCTTCCCAGACGCTTTTCGGCCTGATTCCCGAAAGCGTGAGTATACTGAACGAGATAACTAAAGATATAACGTCCTTTGGCAGTAATAAAACCAAGTATCTGAAGTATTACCTTGTTATGAAAAGCCATTTTACCGATGGAAGCGACAATGTTGAAGAGGCTGCGGGTAGAATACTCATGAATTCCCTTAACAGCTCCCCGCAATTTGTTTTCTGCGTTTTTCCGGCGATAGATGCCTATTCTCATCGTTACCACCCTTTTCACCACAAGGTTATAGAGTCTTACGGAAGGCTCGATCGGTATGTGGGTAAAGTCGCGAAAAAACTCGCCGAGTCGGGAGAGCTTGACGAGACGCTTTTTGTTGTTGCAAGCGACCACGGTCTTACCCCTACCCACTCCCATTTTGATTCACTCGGTTTTCTTCAAAAACGGGGATTCAAGACGTTATATTACACCAACGTCTTAAGGCATTTTTTTGATGCGAACGCCTCGGTTATGGTTTCGGGAAATTCCATGGCGCATTGTTATTTCAAAAATTCCGACGGGTGGAAAAGGCACACTCACTATGAAGAAATAAAAGATATGGCGGACGAACTTTCCGTTCGCCCGGAAATAGATATCGTTTGCGTCAGAACGGGCGGGGAGAATGAAGCAGAGGTGGTGAGAATAATGAATTCGAGAGGAGAGGCTTTAGTCAACTTTGATCGCGAGGGTCGCGTACGCTACCGAACCCTTAAGGGAGACCCTTTGGGTTATGGTTCCCTCGCCGATGAAAGAATGGATTCTTACGAATCGTTTGAGCGTACAATCGATACGGATTACCCCGACGCTTTGGTCCAGATTCTTCAGCTTTTCGAATCACCTCGTACGGGAGATATGGTGTTGAGCGCAAAACCGGGCTACGACCTTCGAGCTACTCATGAGAATCCCGAGCATCGCGGTTCTCATGGTTCCTTGCACAAAGAGCATATGACTGTCCCCGTGCTTATCAGTCTGCCGACACAGCGCGACCACCTGAGAACGGCGGATATTTTCCCGATGATGGCGCGTTATCTGGGGTTGGATGTTCCGGAAGGTATAGATGGAAAGTAAATTAAAAGTAAATTAATTGAGCAAGTCGCTTCAGGAGAATATCTCTTTTATTTGAGAACTGACTTCCCCCTCTTTTTTTCGGAGTGCTATTGAAAGTTCCTTGACTACGTGAGAGAGAGCGTTTTCCATTATTCTTTTCTCGCCGAAAGATAAATTTTTCACTTTTTTTAGATGATGTATATCCCTTAACACTCTCGCTATTTCGTATATATCCCCGCTTTTTACCTTATCGGCGTATTCCTTATATCTTTTATTCCAGCTCTGCACTCCCAAATTGGGCACATCGCCGTTTTCTTCTTTAAGGATGTCTAGAATTTCTCCTGCTTCTCCCTCCGCAACTACCGGTCTTAACCCGACGGATTCTATATTGTCGGTGGGAACCATGAGAGTTACATTGCTTTCCAGCACGTTCAGAATATAAAAAGATTTCTTTGAACCGAGTATCTCTTTTTCTTCAACTCCCTGAACTTCCACCACTCCATGAACCGGATAGACAGCGCTTTGTCCTACTTTGAATTGCATGCTCATCTTATTAATCTTAATATTAAATTCAGAGTTTAACCGATTAACGCCCGATTTTCCAGAGAGAGCGAGCGACGGACTTCGATATTATGGATAAAAATTGCGACTTTCTTGTTGTCGGAGGGGGAATTGTGGGTCTTGCGATTGCAAACGAACTCCTTCTGCGCGGATTTGAAAAGATACTGATTTTGGAGAAGGAAGAAAATCTCGCTATGCACGCAAGCGGACGAAACAGCGGCGTTCTTCACTCCGGGATTTACTATACTCCCGACTCTATGAAGGCGAGGTACTGCGTTGAGGGAAATCGGTTGATGAGAGATTTTTGCGAACAAAACGACGTTCCGATCTCCAACTGCGGAAAAGTCATCGTTTCAGACTCGGAAAAAAAACTCCCGCAGCTTTGGGAGCTTCAAAAAAGAGCCGAGAGAAACGGCGTAGAATCATATGTAATCGATAGAAAAGAACTTGCGCGCATAGAGCCGCATGCCGCTACGTTTGAAAAAGCCTTATATTCTCCGGCTACTTCCGTGTTCGACCCTATGGGGGTTCTGGCCGCTTTGCGCTTAAAGATCGAGGCAACCGGAAAAGCCCGACTGCTTCTCGGCACGGCATTTATAAGAAGAAAAAAAGATAACGTGGCGGTGACTAGCGCGGGAGAGATCGGTTACGGAAAACTCATAAACGCCGCGGGTCTTCACTCAGACGTTGTCGCTCGTCAATACGGAGTGGGTTTTGAGTACAGAGCTATCCCGTTTAAGGGTTTTTATAGAGAACTTACGAAAAAAAGCTCCTATCTCGTACGTGGCAACATCTATCCCGTCCCCGACGAGAAAATGCCCTTTTTAGGAGTGCATTTTACGAAAAGCAACTCCGGAAGGGTTTTTATCGGTCCGACGGCGGTTCCGGTTCTCGGGAGGGAGAGTTACGCATTCGCCGAGGATTTGGGGCTTGAATCATTTCGCTTTCTTTACAGGAACATGTCAATGCTGGTTAGCGACGCCGCTTTTAGAAAAACCGCCTTTTCTGAAGTGAAGAAATACTTGGAATCGCATTTCTACGCGGAGGCGAAAAAGCTTGTACCCGAACTAAAACCCGCCGACCTTGTTCCTTCCCATAAAGTTGGAATCCGGTCACAACTGGTGAATTGGGAGCGAAAAAAGCTTGTTATGGATTATGTCGTATCTTTGGAAGAAGACAGTATTCATGTCCTAAACGCCGTATCGCCCGCTTTTACCTCTTCAATGTCCTTCGCCAAGCGCGTGGTGGATATGCTTTCTGAGTAAAGAGATGTCCGGACTCGTCAAAGGAAGGATTTTTCCTCGGCTTTTCTTGAAAAATTCCGAGAATTCCATTTAATATTTATCCGTATTTATATATCCTTTTCCTTTAACGTTTCTACGCCCGAACTTATAAAATGCCCGAGCAGCGAATCATAAGAAATTACGTCGAAAGAGAAAACTCCCATACAATCGAGTCATATCTCTTTTCCGGAGGATATTCGGCGCTTAGGAAGGCTTTCTCCATGGCTCCTGAGGAAGTGACCGATATTGTGAAAAAATCGGGACTTCGAGGAAGAGGCGGAGCTGGATTTCCCGCCGGAATAAAGTGGAGCTTCATTCCTCCCGATTCTAAAAAGCCCGTCTATCTTTGCTGTAACGCGGATGAAAGTGAACCCGGAAGTTTCAAAGATAGAGAAATTCTTGAAAAAGATCCTCATCAGATGATTGAAGGAATAATAATCGCGTGCTACGCGATCCGATCACGAAAAGCTTACATATACATAAGAGGGGAAATGCCCTACGGAGCCAAAATAATACAGCGAGCGATAGCGGAGGCTTACGAGCGCGGGTATCTCGGAAAAAACATATTCTTCAGCGGATTCGATCTGGATATCAAGCTCTATGTGGGAGCCGGAGCTTACATATGTGGAGAAGAAACCGGGCTTCTGGAATCAATAGAGGGAAAAAAGGGAGAGCCGAGACCCAAACCTCCGTTTCCCGCTCAGGTCGGCCTTTTCGGCTGTCCGACGATAGTTAACAACGTGGAGACGTTGGCTTGCGTTCCGCATATAATAAACAATGGAGCGGATTGGTTTTCGTCAATAGGGACTCCGAGAAACACCGGAACTAAAATATTCGGGTTAAGCGGACACGTTAACAGACCCGGGCTTTACGAACTCCCTCTCGGGATAAATCTTCGCGAACTTATTGAAGAGTATGGAGGAGGGGTTCTCGGGGGAGGGAGAGTAAAAGCCGTCTCTCCCGGAGGTTCTTCTTCCGCGGTTTTTTCAAGTGAAGAACTCGATATTCCAATGGATTTTGATTCCGTGGCGGCGGCGGGATCAATGCTTGGAACCGCCGGCGTAACTGTTATGGATGAAACCGTGAGCATGATAAAAGTCGCCCAAAATCTGGCTCATTTTTATAGGGATGAATCATGCGGGCAGTGCGTTCAATGCAGGGAAGGAACCTGGTGGCTTGAAAAAATGCTTAGGGAAATTGACGAAGGCAAGGGGTCTTTGGAGTATCTGGACATAATACTCGACGCGTGTTCGCAAATGAGAGGGACTACAATTTGCGCACTTGCGGACGGTTGCGCGATGCCGGTTGAGTCAATAGTGAAAAAATTCAGAGATGAATTCGAGGAACATATAAAAAGAGGAAAATCCGCGAACTGACAGGGCCGGTTCGCGTTTCTTGAATCACTTTAGCTTGAGAATTTCTTTAAACCTTTCGTTCACAATCGCGGGATTGGCTTTCCCCTTCGTCGCTTTCATAACTTGACCGACGAAAAAACCGAGAAGCTTGGTTTCTCCGTTTTCGTATCTTTGAACTTCCTTCGGACTGTTTTCGATCACTTCTTTTATGATTGAGAGAATTTCATCCTCGTCGGTTATCTGAGTCAATCCTTTCTCCGCGACTATTTCCTCCGCATTTTTCCCCGAGCTTATCATCTCGGAAAATATCTCTTTGGCCGTTTTACGGTTTATCCTTCCTTTCTCGATAAGATTTAGAAGGTTGGCCACATCTTTCGGCTCGACGGGAAATCCTCCTATTTCGTCCTCGTTTCCCACTTTGCTCAGCACTTCATTTAAGATCCAGTTGCTGGCCGCTTTTTTGTTTCCCGTGTGTTGTACGCACTCTTCAAAATATTCCGCAAGGGGTTTTGAGGAGCAAAGCGTCGAGGCGTCGCTTTGCGGTATGGAAAATTCTTCCATGAATCTTTTGAGTTTTTTCTCGGGAAGTTCGGGAAGTAGGGAGCGGATTTTTTCCAGATAGACCTCCTCGACTAATACGGGCGGGAGATCGGGGTCTGGAAAGTATCTGTAGTCGTGAGCTTCCTCTTTCGATCTCATAGGGACCGTAACGCCTTTTTGCGCGTCGAAAAGCCTGGTCTCTTGAGTGACCTTTCCCCCACTTCTTAAAACCGCGGTCTGTCTGTTTATCTCGTATTCTATCGCTTTCTGTATGAAGCGGAAGGAATTTAGATTTTTAATCTCCGTTTTGGTTCCGAGTTCACTGTCGCCGACTGGGCGAATGGAAATATTCGCGTCGCATCGCAGACTTCCTTGTTCCATGTTTCCGTCGCAGACTTCGATATATTTCAGGATAGTTCTCAATTTTTTTACGTATTCAACCGCTTCCTGCGCGGTTGATATGTCGGGTTCGCTTACAATTTCCACAAGCGGCACTCCGGCCCTGTTCAAGTCTACGTGGCTTTGAAAGTCGGAATAGTCGTGTATGAGTTTTCCCGCGTCTTCTTCAAGATGTATGCGGTTGATTCTGATTTTCTTTTTCCCGTCTTTGGAATCTATTTCAAGGTGACCGCCTAGGCAAAGAGGTTCGTCGTACTGGGAAATCTGGTAGCCTTTTGGAAGATCGGGATAGAAATAATTTTTTCTCGCGAATCTGGATTTCCGGGCGATTTCGCAGTTTGTCGCCAAACCCGACTTTACGGCGTATTCCAGAACTTTATCGTTAAAAACCGGCAGAACTCCCGGCATTGCGAGACAGACCGGATTTACCTGCGAGTTTGGAGGACTTCCGAATTTGGTTGATGACGAAGAGAATATCTTTGACCTGGTGGCAAGCTGGGCGTGTACTTCAAGGCCGATTACCGCTTCGTATTCCATGGTTGTTGTTTCCTTAAAAATCAAATTGAGTTATCGGGAAAAAATTTCGATAAAAGGTCTCAATCTCAAGTTTCGGGATGGAAACTTGTTCATTGTCTTTCAATGTCCGGCGTTAAGTTGTCGCGTTTCCCCGTAGCGACGGAAAAATATAACTGAAATGAAAAAAAACTAGTCCGCTCTTCGGCGGCCGCCTGTCGGAAGTAAATTAAATTGACCGGTTTTTTATTTTCTTTCAAATCATTCTCGCGGAGTGGGCCCGAACAGCTAAAAGACTCCGCTCTCTAACCCGACCCGATTCCACGGTCACGAAAAATGAAGGCTTCGCGCTACCAGACAATGTCAACTTGTTCAAAGCCAGCGTTACCAACTCTCCCGCAAGGGTCTACAAACTGCGTACGCAAAAACCTTCCCGGTTTTCCTTCTCCAAGAACCGTTAAACCGCGCGGCGTCGATGCCATAGCCGTTTGCGCGGAAGTTTTTCGTTTGCTTTCCAGAGGTAGAAGTGTTGCTACGAAGCTAAGGTCTTAATACAAAACGCCGGCTCGGTTATCTCGCTTAAGTAACCGAACCGGCGTTTTTAACTATCTCTACTTTTTGCTTAATTAACCGTGATAGTTGCCCTGAAGGCGTCCGTATCCGTTATGGAAGACGTATTAACCTTAACCGTCTGATCTCCAACTCGTACCACGTAACTGCTCCCCACACTATCCACGCTGGCTGTCGTTCCCGCGGGAAATCCTTCAAAGCTAAGCTTGTATCCAGCCTTATAGTCAGACGTTATCGTGTCGTCACCTTCCCCGGCCTTGACTATGAACGTAACGTTCCCCGAATCTCCGCTAATTCCCACGCTGTCGTCCCCCGGTCCTCCGTTTATCGTTAACGGAGCTTCCGCGGTACCTTTATCGCCCGTATTGGTAAAAGTTATCGTGTCATCGTAGTTGCTTCCGATAACATTTTCTATAGACGCGCCGTTTGATATGGAAATAGCGGGCATATCCGTGTTTTCCGGTAGTTCGTATCTTTCGTAGCTTGCCGTGTCGGTTCCCTGACTGACATTATCTTGAACTTTAGCCGAATCTTGGGGGTCTAAATAAAAAGTATCATCGCCCTCTTCACCGAGAATCCCCGCATCCTCCGCTCCATCCACCGCGTCGATTATGTCGTCACCGGCTCCGCCACTAAACTGGTCGCTACCCTCTCCGCCATTTAGCGTGTCGTCACCCTCTCCACCGCTTAACGTGTCGTCACCGGCTCCGCCGTTTAACACGTCATCTCCGTCGTTACCGGTTAGAGTGTCGTTTCCGGCGTCGCCGTTTAACGTGTCGTTACCGTTTCCACCGCTTAGCGTGTCGTCGTCTTCTCCACCGTGTAGGGTGTCGTCACCATCTCCACCATTTAAAGTGTTGTTGTGAGTTCCTCCATAAAGCGTGTCATTCCCGCCGTAACCTTCAAGTAAGTCCTCTCCTGCAAGACCTTTAATCACATTGTCAAATTCACTGCCATAAAACCGATCAACCCCCATAGTTGTTGGGAATGCATTATTTGTACCAATTAAATTTTCGACGTTTACAACAATGGTGCTGCCATCCAATCTAGCCTCTATAAACCTCCCGGAAGTTGGAGATAACCAAAGTTGACTCAGATCGATCGTATCTATACCTTCTCCACCGTCAACCACTTGGTCATACTGTCTAAACGTATCGTTAGTATATATGAAAGTATCGTCTCCAGGGCCGCCGTAAAGACTATCGCTACCTTCTCCTTCCATGAAAATATCATCTCCTTCCCCTGCCCTGACAATGTCATCCCCGGGGCCGCCGTTGAGAATGTCATTACCGGCCCCGCCAATGAGAGTATCATTTCCTTCAAGTCCTTCCATGGTATTGTCAGCGTCGTTGCCCGTAAGAATGTCGTTTTCGTTTGAACCTTTAATATTCTCTATATTCCTTAGAATGTCTCTTCCGTAACCACCGTCGCTTTGCTCCTCGCACTTTGATAAATCTACTCGCAATCCGGCTCCTATAACCGTGGTTAGAGGATAAGTTATCGTGTCGCTTCCCTCTCCTCCGCAAAAAATGTCGTCTCCGGCGCCCGACCGTATCGTGTCGTCTCCGGCGCCCGACCGTATCGTGTCGTCTCCGGCGCCCGCGAAAACAAAATCATCGCCCAAACTCGCGTCAATCACGTTGTCTCTTCCGTCTCCGCATACCACATCGTCGCCGTCTCCGCCGTTATAGTCTTTGCTTGCTCTTTGGGATATTTCAACTTCGCAGGAGAAATCGGCTCTGCAGTAGTCAATACTCTCACATGGTGTATCAACCGGTCCACCGCCACCGCCACTACCCGACCCCGGATCGGATCCCGGTCCCTGCGGTCCCTGTGGCCCTTGCGGTCCCTGCGGTCCCGCGGGTCCCACATCTCCCGTGCTGCAACCGGAAAGACCTGCTACTGCGACGCTGATAACAAAAACTAATAAAAGCTTAACGATTCTCATTCTAATCATCCTCCAGAGGAACTTCGTATGTTAAATATGAGTTTAAATGGCTCAGATCACAGGGATTTTAACATTTTCGAGGTGGGGGGGGGGGGGTCAAGTGAGCATTCAATCGGTGACCGCTGGTTTCTAAAAATGCCGCCTTCGGTGAATTCTCTGCGGTTAAATATTCACGGTTTGACTAAAGTTCCGGTAATATTGTTGCGAGGGGAAAGTTGATATGTCAGACACCAAAGCCCTTATAATCTCTCCGCATCCCGACGATCTTGAAATAGGCATGGGGGGAACCGCATGCCTGCTTCTAGAAAAGGGACTTGACGTGATTTCTCTTGTGGTTACCGATGGAGGAAGAAGCGCGAACCCGCTTGGCGTTACGCGCGAGAAGCTTGTAAGCATAAGGGAGAGTGAAGTGAGACAGTCCTCCGCAATACTTGGGGTGGGGGTTTTACCGCTTGGTTTCGGCGATATGGAATCGGAAGCGAACAAAACCCGATTTCGAAGAGATATTCGAGAAATCATAGCCGATATCCGTCCTGACCAAATATATCTCCCTCACCCGGAAATCGATAAGCACAAAACCCATAGAACAGTCTCAAGCATCACTCTCGACTGCCTGGACGAAGAATTTCCAAAAAACTCTTTTCAATGCGAATGCTGGTGCTACGAAGTCTGGACGCCTTTTCCACATTACGATCGCATAGAGGATATAACGTCTTTTGCGGACAGAAAACGCCGCGCCATAGAAGCTCATGAAAGCCAGACGGCGTACAAGAACTATGTTGAAGGTATAATGGGACTTAACAGGTACAGAGGGGCTTTTCACAATACCTCAGACGGCTTCGCGCCGCTTTGGGCCGAAGTTTTCATAAAGTACGATTTAAAGTGATTTTATCTGGGGATGTACTTTCTTTTTCTGGACCAGAGAAGCAGGTCGAATTCATCGAGAGTCATTCCTAAATCACTGGCGCAATCCGCCATCAGTTCTTCCGTTCGCAAGTATCTCTTTTTAGTCAAAGGATAGTTTTGCTCGTCTATAATCCCGAGTTCAAAAAGGGATTTGAGATTGTTTCTGTCGAGAATCGCATAGCCGCGGAATCCGAGGTTTCTTAGAAAATGACTCGCCTGCATATATCCAAGTCCTTTAATTCCGGGATTGTTCGCGAAAAAATCCCTTCTCTCCAAGCTGCCTTCAAAAGAACTGACAAGCGATTTGAGAAGAAATCCATGCTCTTTTTTTAAATACTCTCTCGTTAACACTATATAATCGACCGCCCGCTCGGCGTACTTGTGAATTTCCTCCAGGCATTCAAACAGTTCCTGCTTCTTTCCTTCAAACAGCTTTTCGCCTAATGCGAGATTGCATTTTTCGGCTATTTTGGGGCCGGTTCCGGAACTTAGGATGCAGAAGGAGAGTTCTCGAAAGATTTGCTTGTCGTCCGCTTTGGCGAAACTCTCTTTGAATTCTGAAAGTCGGCTTCGTATCTCTTTTTTTCTGAGTTCGTAGAGCCTGAGAAGCTCTTCTTTCTCTTCCTCGGTCATGAAAATTTCCTTTTTCTAACTTCTACTTCAGTATTTGCCCCGTTTTTTCGCTCCAGAGAAACAGATCCATTTCGTCAAAGTCAAAATTGTTCTCTTCGAAAAATCTTTTCATCTTGTTCTCAATCTCCATATATTCCGACCTTGATCTCGGCGGACGAGAACATTCCGTTATTCCGAGTTCGTAAAGGCACTGAAGTATATGCTTGTCGAGTATCGCGTAGCCGCGAAATCCTATGTTTCTTAGAAAATGGCTTGCTTCTTTGAACCCCAATCCTTTTATATCTTTGTTAAGCGCGAAAAAATCTCTCCTCTCAATGGGATCTTCAAACGAAAGCAAAAGCGGTTTCAACTTTAATCCGTACCGGCGGGACAGGTACTTTCTTGTGTGGATTATATATTTTGAGCGCACGTTGGGAAATCTGTATACTCCTTGAAGTCTTTTTTTTATTTCATTTTCTCCCGAACATATAAGAATATCCCTAACGGAGTCAAGCGCGCGCAATCCCATTTTAGCGCTCGCCCCGGCAGTGAATATGCAGAAAACCAGTTCCTCGAAAATCACTTCCGACGGAGCGCTTCTGATAACGTTTTCAAATTCTTCTAGCTTTTTTCGTATTTCCGGGGCCTTGCCGGGAAGTTTTTCCCTTATCGACCTGATCGTCAGCATCTGGGGCTATTTATAGATGAGAAGATTTCTCCCGGCGATCAGGGTGGTTGAAGACAAGTTGTTCCACCTTTTGATTTGGGAGACCGATACTCTGTAACGCAAGGCGATTTCACTTAGAGTGTCGCCGGGGATTATCTTGTGATTCATTTTTCTCGGATTGTTCCTCGGTACGTGAACGAGAGGGTACTTTTGGGGAATGGAAAGAGTTTTTCCCGCTATTATGAGCGAACTTTTTAATTTGTTCGCCTTTTTTATTTCCTCAACCGAACTTCCGTATTTTTTCGCTAACGTATAAATATTTTCCCCGGGCAAAATAGTATGCTTTACGTATATAGTGTTGCCAGCTACGGGTATTTTCAATTTTTGCCCCGGACGTATGGTTGAACCGGAGAGGTGATTTGCAAGTTTAAGTTTTTCCACCGACGTTTCAAATCGCCTGGCTATATTCCAGAGATTATCATTCGGTCTTACGGTGTAATCCGCGGGCCTTGTTCTGAAAGGAAACTGTGAGATAGGAAGAGCGTCTAGTTTTGCTTTGGCGGAAGTGAGCTTTTCTCCGTATCCTTTGGGAATCCTGAGTTTGTAGCTTTCTCCGGGAGGAGTGGCAAGTCCGATAAGCGACGGGTTGTGTTTGTATATTTTCTTATATCCTATGCCGAGCAAACTGGCGATTTCCGTCAGGTCTTTTCTGGGCGGGACGGTCACGATTTCATAATCTTTTTCCGATTTCGGAACCGAAAAGCCGTATTGTTTGGGATTCTTAGCCATTATTAAGGCGGCGTTGAACTTAGGAACATAATTTCTTGTCTCTCTGGGAAGTTTTCTTGAAATTACCCAGAAATCGGTCGAACCGGTTCTGGCGATGGCCCTTGAGACTCTTTTTTCCCCGCAGTTGTAAGCCGCCAGAGCGAGTTCCCACGATCCGAATTTGTCATGCATGTCCTTGAGGTATTTCGCCGCGGCCAGAGTTGCCTTCTCGGCATCCATTCTTTCGTCTACCCAATGATTTATCCTAAGACCGTAGCGAATTCCGGTAGGTTTTATAAATTGCCAAAGACCGACGGCTTTTTTTCTCGAAACGGCGGTAGTCTTAAATCCGCTTTCTATTATAGGCAGATACGCTAGCTCGGAAGGGAGTCCCTCGGAACGCAGCGTTTCTTTGATTTCCGGTATAAACAGCTCGGATCTTTTGAGAACCTCGGCGAAGTTCTTTCTTCCTTTCCCAGAAAATTTCTTGATGTAACGCTCAACTTTTGAATTTCTTTTCGGCTCGTATCTTATTTCCGTCCGAGGCGGGTCGGAATTAAGAGGCGGATCGGAATTAAAAGAGATATACTCGGAGACCGTTTCGGGATTAAGCGGGGGAGATTTTTTCTCCGGTTCAAGTCCTTTGGGTTGGGGCGAGGAAGTTAAAGACGATTCCGCTTTATCGTTTTCGGCGACTTGCTCGGCGATTTCTTCCGATTGCGAAAATGGTTCGACGGATTCGATAAGGTTTTCTTCCGTATCCGGTGCGTTTTCCAAATGATCCTGAGGTATGCCGGTTGTGTAGGCGCAGGAAAAAAAGAATGCGGAAACCACGCAAATAGCGACGATTAAACTTACACAGGCCCTGTTAGTATGAAGCTTATCCATGATATTTTTGTAATTGCTAAATTGAAAGTGGGGAGGACGACACCCCGAAAAAGTCTTAAATTTGGTTTTTTATACCTGTTTGTGTAATAATTCTAACCACATATTGTCTTTATAGTCAAAATGTTTCTTGGGAAGTTCCATATGGACTAAATCTTCCCGAGAGTTTTTTAACTGTAAAGTTTCGATAAAATCCTTCCTGAATATCCCGGGAGCGTTGGTTGAGCAGAAAAACCGTTGCAGTTCTTTTAGGCGGCATTTCGGTTGAGCATGAAATATCGCTTGTTTCTTCAAGGTTTGTGATTGAGAACCTTGATTCTTCCAAATTCTCCGCGCTTGCGATATTCATTTCAAAAAATGGTAGGTGGCAAAGAGCTTTTCACGAGTCTTGGAAAGAGGGTGAAACTCCCGCCGTTGTTCCCGACTCTGAAATCGTCCCCATGCTCTCCGATTCTCCTCCTGGACGCTTCGCCGAAATAATTCAAGGAGAAATCAAAAATGTTTTTCCGGTGGACGTTGTTTTCCCCGTTCTTCACGGAACTTTTGGAGAGGACGGAACCGTGCAGGGTCTTGTTGATCTTATGGGCGTTCCTTGTGTGGGAGCGGATGTGTTGGGATCTTCCCTCTGCATTGATAAAATAGTCTCGAAAACTATTCTGAGGGATAACGATATTCCCGTAGTTCCTTTTTTCGGCTTTGAAAAATCCGAATGGAGTAACGATAGAGAGAAAATCTCATCCCGCCTGCGAGATGAAATAGGCTTTCCTTGCTTCGTAAAATCCTCGAATCTTGGTTCAAGCGTGGGAGTATCGAAAGTCAACTCTCTCGAGCAGTTCCCGGTTGCCGTCGAAGCCTCTTTTGATTTTTCGCAAAAAGTGATCGTCGAACGCGCCGTCTCCAATCCCAAGGAAGTTGAGATAAGCGTCATGGGGAACCAGTACCCGCAGGCGTCGGTTCCCGGAGAGATTGTTCTGGGAGGAACTTTTTACGATTACGACGAAAAATACCGAAACGAGTCCGCGGAACTTCTTATTCCGTGCGACTTAAGTCTCGAGATTCAAGAAAGAATAAAAGCTCTGGCCCTTGATTCCTATATGGCTCTCTGCTGCAGCGGTATGGCCAGGGTGGATTTTCTGGTCGATCTTGATACTAAAGAAATATTCGTAAGCGAGATAAACACCATCCCGGGCTTCACTCCCATAAGCATGTACCCTAAACTCTGGGAAGCAAGCGGCCTTCAGACGGGGGAAATGCTTGAAAGGCTGATTAGTCTTGCCGAGAGCAGACATCGGATCAAAAGAGAACTCAGGACGGATTTTTCCGCCTCTACGTAATTTTTATTTCCCGAGAATATTTTCGTCTTCTTCTCCCCTGAAAAGCACTAGAAATACCACTCCGACAATTATGGAAGCTCCTCCGAGAAGTTTAGTGATCGACGGCAGGTCGTCAAAGAAAAAATGCGCGAAGATCAGCACGAATATCGATTCCATCGGCATGACTGCGGTTGTTCTCGAAATGTCGAGAAGTTTTATGGCGTGAAACTGGCTTCCTTTGGCTATGTAGGCTCCGCACGCTCCTCCGCACGCCATTACCAGCGCCTGTTTTAAGTTTGGAGGCTGAAAAGTTCCCGTGGCCATCAAGTAGATTAAAAGAACTATCGAGACTCCTAAAGCTCGCAAAGTGGCGACCGTCAACATGTTTAGATCTTGCGCGATTTTTTTCACTATGAAAGAAAGAAACGAATAAAAAAAAGCCGCCAGGATAGCCATTGCTGTTCCGAATATCAGATACCCTTCTTTCTGGTAGGCTACTACTATCCCTCCGGCCACGGTCATTACTATTCCAACGCTCTCCCACTTGTTAAGCCTTTCTCCCAAGAAGATTACGCCGAGCAGAAGCGCGAAAGGCGTCTGAGCTTTCATCAAAAAAGACGTCAGCGCCGGTCCGATTGTCCAAAGCGCTACCATCCACAAAGCCGCGCCTATCGAAGTTATTACCGAACTCCAGATGAAAATGTTACGGTATAGACCGATACGTCTAAGCTCTCGTCTTTGAGAACGAAGGAAGGGGAGTAGAACAAGGGCCACGGCGAACGCTCCGAGAAACCAGAAAAACGTGGTTGTTTCGGGATGCAAATCGCTTCGTTCAAGCGCTTTTCCCAAGGCATATGAAAGCGCGGTAAAAAACGCGGTGGCTATGAGAAACAAATATCCTCTCAGGGGAAGCTTGCTTCTCTCTTCAGGTTTTTTCGTAGATGTTTTCATTTCTCCAGATCCAAGCCAGCGCACCGCCGGATATATTGTGCCAAACACTGAAAATCGCGGCGGGAAGCGCCGATAGAGCGTTTAGATGCAACTGCGCAAGCGCCACGGCGAGTCCCGAGTTCTGCATTCCGACTTCTATGGAAATCGTCCTGCAACTGCTTTCTTCAAATCCGAAAGCTTTTGCGACAACGTAACCGCATCCAAGACCCAGGGCGTTGTGAATCGCCACGATTAACAAAATCGACGCGCCGATTGTTCTTATCGTTTCCGTATTCAAAGCGACGATTATTCCGACCACAAGCACTATGGTCAAAGACGATATGGAAGGAAGAAAAGGCAAAATCGTATCCGACTTTTTCCCCAGGGATTTTCTGCAAACAACTCCCATCAGCACGGGCAGCAATACTATTTGAAAAGCCGAGATTAAAAGATCGGCGGTCGGAACTTCTATCCATCTGCCCGCGTAAAAATACATAAGCGGGGGAAGTAGAAACGGGCAAAGAAGCGTCGAGATCGATGTAAGGGTTACGGAGAGCGCTAGATCCCCCCTTGCGAGGTAAGTGATTACGTTTGACGCCGTTCCTCCGGGGCATGAGCCTAAGAGAACTATCCCGGCGGCGATAAGCGGCGCCGTTTCAAACGCGAAAGCCAAGAGGAAGCCAAGAAAGGGCATTAGCAAGTATTGAGTGGAGATACCGGCAAATATCTCAAGCGGTCTTAAAAGCACTCTTTTGAAGTCATCGATTCTAAGAGTTAATCCCATAGCGAACATTATCGTCGCCAGCATCGGCACTATCAGGAATCCGAGTTTTTGAAAAATCGAGGGAAAGAAATAAGCGGCGAATGAAACCAGTATTATCAAAAAGACGAGAAACCTGGGGATTAGTCCTATTATACTGGTCACGGCGTTTTGCTTAGAGATCAACTTCTGTTTCCGTCAAGGTGGTTAGGCTGTTTGGTCGGGAAGCGATTTTCGGGAGATACTACCGCTTGGGTTCAACCGCGATCGCTATTTTCGAAAATCCCTGAGTCTTTGCCATATCCATGGTCTTTACCACCGGGCCGTGCATGGTTTCCGAATCCGCCCTTATTATTACCAAAGAGTCTTTGTTCGGTATTTTTTGAAATTCTTCAAGCAGGGCTTGCGTGGAATTGGCCGGCTTATCGTTAAAATAAATGTCTCCGGTTTTGGAAATATTTATGTTTATGTCTTTTGCCTCGACTATTTCCCCGGAGGCTTTAGGCAAGTTGACTTTTATGCCGCTTGATATGGCGAAGTTAAGCGTTAGGGCGAAGAAAATGAGCAGATTAAAGATTACATCCACCACTGGAGCCAGATCTATCGTATCTCTAGCGTCGAAGCTGCTGTGTTGGGTGAAATTCATAGAAGTTTCTTTTCAGAAAATAGTTCGAGTATTTTCTTCCCTTCCTCTTCAAGTTCGGAGATTAACTCTTTGAATTTCCCGTCGGAATACTTATAGGCCACAAGAGCCGGAATCGCTATGGTAAGCCCAAGGGCCGTGGTGTAAAGAGCTTCCGAAATACCTCCGGCTAGGGATGGAGGGTCCACGATATCTTTTTCCGATATCACGGCGAATACCTTTATCATTCCGGATATCGTTCCCAGAAGTCCGATTAAAGTGCTGATGCTGCTTATGGTAAGAAGAGTGTTGATATACTTTCCGTATACCTGCGCTTGCGCTTTTCCGGCGGATTCGATGGATTCCCGCATCTCGACTCTCGATTTGCCCGCGTTTTGAACCGCGGCAAGAGCTATTTGGGCTACGGCGGAATCGCTTGATTCGCAAACCGATTTCGCTTCGTCTAAATTTTGTTTCTCGGCCGCCGCGTAAAAATTTGAGAGGAATTCGGAAGGGAGAAGTTTTTTTCTTTGAAGCGTGTAAAGTTTCTGAAGGAAAATCGCAAGGCCGAATATTGAGCAGGCAATTAGAGGGAAAATGTATATTCCGCCCTTTGAAAAAAGATCGAAAACAGCATCCATAGTTTGTTATCCTCGTTTGTTTAGTGGTCTTCGTCTAAAAAACGGGTGTTTCCCGATACCTGCGAAAATATAAAACAAATCCCCGGGTTTGTCCAATTTTTAGGATCATGGCGAAGAACGTTTTTCGCGTCGTTTCGATTCGTGGAGCTTTTGCGGTCTGTGATTGATTTACGCGGTTTTCTTCGGGTAGATTTCTAACCGCTTATCCTTAAAGGGATATTACAACATGGCGAATTCCTGTTTTGAATATACTGAAGGCGAACTCTATGTGGAAAACGTCTCCGTGAGACAGATATGCGAAGATATAGGCACTCCGGTCTACATTTATAGTCACAATTCCATCAGATCGAATTTTCTTGAATATACACAGGCGTTTAGCGAAATCGATCCTTTAATCTGCTATTCAGTAAAAGCAAACTCCAATATATCCGTACTGAAAATTTTCTCTTCCATGAACTGCGGTTTCGATATTGTTTCGTCGGGGGAGCTTCGCAGAGTGATCGCCGCGGGAGGAGACCCTTCGAAAACGGTGTTTTCGGGTGTGGGGAAAACCGAACGGGAAATAAAAGAAGCGCTTAATTCCCGGATACTTTTTTTTAACGTGGAATCCGAGGCCGAACTTTTAAAAATAAACGAAATCGCCATAGCGATGGGCAAGAGAGCTCCGGTGGCGATAAGAGTAAATCCCGACATCAATCCCGACACCCATCCTTACATATCGACCGGGTTTGAAAAAAGCAAGTTCGGTATAGGAGTCGAAAAGGCGGCGGACGTTTATAGACAGGCTTCGCGTATGCGAGGAATCGAAATAAAAGGAATTGACGCTCACATAGGTTCTCAGATATTTGATCTGTCTTCTTTCTCCGAATCCATAGCCAAACTCGTTTATCTGGCCGACCGACTTCGCAACGACGGCATGGATATTTCTTATATAGATATAGGCGGAGGTTTGGCGATAGGTTACGAGAACGAAGAAATCCCACCGGCGAAGTCCGAATACGCTCGCGTGTTTGAGGAACATCTTCGAGATACTTCGTACTCTCTTGTTCTCGAGCCCGGAAGATCCATGGTGGGCAACTCGGGAATCATGGCCACTAAAGTGCTTTATCTGAAAGAGGGCGCTTCGAAGAAATTCATGATAGTCGATGCCGCGATGAACGATCTTTTAAGACCAGCGTTCTATAATTCATATCATCGCATAGAACCGGTGCTGCGAAAGGATTCAAAGGAGTCGGTGATTGCGGATATAGTCGGTCCGATATGCGAATCGGGAGATTTTCTCGCGAAAGATAGAAAATTTCCGCCGGTCTGCCCGGGCGAACTGCTGGCGGTTTTCAGCGCGGGAGCTTATGGATTCGTTATGTCTTCAAACTATAATACGAGACCTAGGGCCGCGGAAGTTCTGGTAAGCGGTCACGAGTATTGCGAGGTAAGAGCGAGAGAAACTTTCGAGGATATGTTGAAATCCGAAAGCATCGCGGAATTTCTGTAGTTCCAAAGCGTCGCGGCGGACGAGTTTACTCCATGTGACATGAAACAAGATTTTAACGGAATCAACGTAACGTCGTTTGAAAGCCGACGTTGCGAAGAGATGAAAAAACTTATCTCTTATCACGGGGGAGCGCCGAGAGTGGCGCCTTCGATGAGAGAAGTTCCCAATACCGAAAATCCTTACGTAGCTCAATTTATAAAGGACATTCTCCGCAGTCGGGTAGACATCCTTATTCTAATGACCGGAGTGGGTACTCGACTTCTTTGCGAAATGGCGATTGCGCAAACGAATGAAGAAAAATACGTTGACGCGCTTAGGCAAGTAACCGTTGTCGCCAGAGGTCCGAAACCTGTAGCGGCGCTCAGGAAGCTCGGTGTGGAGCCCGCGATTACCGTTTCTGAACCGAATACTTGGAATGACGTGCTCTCCACTTTGGACCAGATGAATACGTCGATTGAGAATCTTGTCGTGTATGTTCAGGAATACGGCGTTTCCAACAAGCGGTTTCTAAGCGCCCTTGAACGAAGAGGCGCGGACGTGAGAAAAATCCCCGTATACAGATGGGCGTTGCCAGAAGATGTCGTTCCTCTTCGGGACGCCGTAAAAGCCGTATCGGAGGGAGAGGAAGACTGTCTTTTGTTTACAAGTTCTCAGCAGATTCCCAACCTTCTTGAAATAGCTCGAACCGAAGGGCTCGTCGCGGATTTTCGGGAAGCGATAAAAAAAACGCTTGTGTGTTCGATCGGACCGACCACGACCGAGACACTCGAAAAGAACGGAATTTCCGTGGATTATGAGCCCGACAGTCCCAAGATGGGCAATTTGGTAAGGGAGGTTGCAAGAAGATCCGCGGTCCTTTTAGCGAAAAAAAGAACTGCTTTTGAAAACGGCGTTAATACCTGCAGTTGGAACCGGACGGATATGGTCTGGCTTCGGGAGAAACGAGACCGTAGAGGCGAAATCACTTCAACCGGAACTTTTATTAAGACCTGTCGTTTGGAAAAAACGGATTACACGCCTATTTGGCTTATGCGCCAGGCGGGTCGGTTTCTTCGGGAATACAGGGAACTTAGATCCCGAGTTTCTTTTTTGGAACTTTGCAAGACTCCGGACGCGGCTTCGGAAGTTACGCTCATGGCGGTCGATCGATTCGGAGTGGACGCGGCTATTATTTTTTCCGACATACTTCTCATACTGGAACCTCTGGGTCTCTCGCTTGAATATTCAAACTACGACGGTCCGGTAATAGGCAACCCGCTTCGGACCGCAAGACGCGTGGACGCTCTTTTGGATTTCGATCCGAAAAGCATGGATTTTGTCTATCGGGCTCTACGCGTCACCAGAGAGGCTTTGGATCCTCAAATCGCGCTTATCGGCTTTGCCGGAGGTCCTTTCACGGTCGCTTCTTACGCGATCGAGGGCAGAGGCTCGAAAAACTACGCGAACACGAAAAAACTCATGTATTCGGATCCTTCCCTGTGGAGCAGATTAATGGACATTCTGACCGAAAGCACCTCTAGCTATCTTTGCGCGCAGGCGGAAGCCGGCGCCGACGCGCTGCAGATTTTTGACAGCTGGGTAGGCTGTCTTTCCCCGGCGGATTATGAAAAATTTGTTTTCCCGCACGTAAAAAAACTCGTTTCGACTCTGCCCGCGGATATTCCCGTTATACTTTTCGGAACCGCGACGTCTTCTCTTTTGGAACTTATGGGGAAAACGGGCGCGGGGGTTATCGGTCTTGACTGGAGAGTCGATATTCTTGACGGCTGGCGTAGAGCCGGAGAGTCGGTCGCCGTACAAGGGAATCTTGATCCCGTCTCTATGCTTTCGACGCCGTCTCACGTGGTCGGCGAGGCGAGAAAAATACTTGACAGAGTGGGAGAAAGACCCGGACATATATTTAACTTGGGTCACGGGGTTTTGCCGCAGACCCCGGTCGACAATGTTTTAAGATTGATTGATGAAGTTCACCGTTACTCCGCGCGATAAAACGAATAATTGGGAGATATTTTTATGCAGAGAAATTTTGACGCGATAATGATGATCGGATACGGAGCTCCGGAAAAAAAACAGGATATAATGCCTTTTCTTAAAAATGTGGCAAGCGGTAGACCTATACCCGAGGACAGACTTCGTGAAGTCGCTCATCACTACGAGATATTTGACGGAAAATCTCCACTCAACGAATTTACTTACAAACAGGCCCGTGAGCTTGAAAAACTTCTCTCCCGCCGCGGACTAAATCTTCCAGTTTATGTGGGAATGAGAAACTGGCATCCGTTCATAAAAGATTCGCTTGAACGTATGCGCGAGCGGGGCGTAAAGAGCGTTATAGGTCTCATAATGGCCATTTATCGTTCCGACGCCAGCTGGGAAAGATACATGAGGGAGATAAGCGAAGCTTCCGAAGTGCTTCAAATGGAACTTGATATAGAATATGCGCCCCCTCTTTTCGACCATCCTCTTTTTATACAAAGTTCCGCAAACAAGGTAATTGAATGCATGCGTGCCGTCCCCGAAAAGAGGCTTGATACCACCATGCTTGTCTTTACGGCTCACAGCATTCCGCAAAAAATGGCGGATAGTTCTCCCTACGTTTCCCAGTTTGAAAGTTCGTCTATGCTGGTGGCCGAGAAAGTCGGGCATAAAAAGTGGATGACCGCGTATCAAAGCAGAAGCGGCTCTCCGGCTGAAAAGTGGCTTGAACCGGATATTTGCGAAGTGATAGGAAATCTCGCTCAAGAAGGCGTTACCGATATTGTCATTCAGCCGATAGGGTTTTTGTGCGATCATATCGAAGTGCTTTTCGATATAGGGGTCGAAGCTGTTGAAGCGGCGCGGGAATCCGGAGTTAATTTATACAGGGCGCAGACGGTAAACGACGACGCTCTCTATATTAGAGCTCTTGAAGAAGAAGTGCTCAAGATTCTTCATTCCAAAGACCCCCGGTGACGGCGGTGAGGTAGTTCGTGATGAAAGTTGCGATTGTAGGAGCGGGGATTTCCGGTCTTTGCTCGGCTTACTATTTGAGAAAACTTTGCCGCGAAGCGGATTTTCCCCTCGAACTTGTTCTTTTTGAATCTTCGCCTCGCCCGGGCGGAGTTTTCGATACCGTGGCCGAAGGCGAAACTGTGATTGAACTCGGGCCCGACTCGTTTATAACTTACAAACCCTGGGCGCTTGAACTTGTAAAAGATCTTGGTCTTGAAGATTCGCTTGTCGGAGTAGGGCGGGGCCGCGGGAAAAACACGTTTGTGTATCACGATGAGAAGCTATACGCGCTTCCCGAGGGTTTTTTCCTTATGGCTCCCTCGAAACTTCTTCCCTTTCTGCGTTCCGATTTATTTACCTTAGGAGCCAAACTGAGAGTTCTTCTGGAACCTCTGGTTCCGCGTGGGTCGGCTTCGGATGAAAGCGTGCGATCTTTTGTGGTAAGAAGATTCGGAAGGGAAATTTTCGAAAAAGCCGCCCAGCCTCTAATCGGTGGAATCTACATGTCCGACCCCGAAAAATTAGGCCTTTCAGCTACCGTGCCGCAATTTCTCGAGATGGAAAAACGCGCTGGAAGCGTGCTGAGGGAGCTTCTTAGAAATCCTCCCACAACGGGCGGGGAAAGCGGAGCTCGCTACGGTCTTTTTCTGACCTTGAGGAGGGGAATGTCGAGTATTATAGAAAAACTTCGCTCAAGAGCCGAATTTTCCAGACAGAACTTCAAAACCTCCGTGTCTTCAATCGAAAAATCCCGCGCCGGATGGCTTGTCGGATACGGATCCGAAAAAGAGGAGTTCGACGCCGTGATTATCTCCGTGCGTGCCGATGCCGCGGGAGCTTTGCTTTCAAATGTTGATTTGAACATTGCCTCAAAACTCTCGGAAATCTCCTATGTCCCTTCGGTCGCGACGACTTTTGTTTTTCGTGAAAAAGAATTTTCCGGTATGCCTGACGGTTTGGGGATTATAATTCCCGCCACAGCGAAAATGAATCTCGTGGCATGTTCTCTTTACAGCAGGAAATTCCCCGACAAATGCGAAAGCGATAAAGTGGTGCTTAGGTGTTTCCTCGGAGGAGACTCAAATCCCGACGCCGTACTTTGGGACGAAGAGAGGATAAAAGCCGTATTGAGAGAAGAACTTTCGAGGATATTCGGGTGCGACAATCGTCCGATACGGACTTATGTGAGGAGATATCCGCATGGCATGCCCCGGTTAGTCGTGGGGCATAAGCGAAATGTATCGGATATTATGAATAAAGTTTCGCATCACTCGGGGCTTGGCCTTTGCGGCGCGGCCTATCTTGGCGTTGGGATTCCCGATTGCGTGCGTTGCGCGGAACTTGCCGCCGAGAAAATATATGCCGATATGGTTTCCGCCCGCGAAGCAAACGGCGTTTAGAATCTTCGAAAAGCTTAATTCTCTCAAGACAACGTATTCACAAAGAAAATCTTCTGTGTAATAATTAAAAAGTTGATTACTGCCGATGTAGCTCAGCGGTAGAGCAGCTCACTCGTAATGAGCAGGTCAGGGGTTCAAATCCCCTCGTCGGCTGTAATCTCATTACGGAAGGAATATTTTCGAGAAATACTCTCTGAATTCTTCGCTGCTAAGGTTTGTGTGTTTGGACAGACGATTGAGCATCTTGGGGTTTTCGATGTCGTCGCGTTTTAGTTTGATCATGTATTTCTGCGAAACTTCGTAAGCTTCGGTATTGGTGTCGACATACCTTACCTTAATGCTGTTTGTTTTTTTGTTCACTAGTTTCGAGAACTCGGTGGACTGCATTTTCCCCCTCCTCAAATATACCAAAGCTCCCTTTGCCGAACTTCCGTATAAATATTTAACGGCGCAATAGCCGAGTTTTCTCGTGTAATCGACGTCAAAAGGAATCGGGTGCGCGGAGCGAAGCTCGTATCCTATTCTTTTATGCACCAATTCCGCGTCGACGCCTTTTTCTGAAAGACTCGCGCTAAGCGTGTTTTTCAGAAGCTGTCCGAAGTTGATGTCCACGTACCTTATTCTTCCCAAGGAGTCTCTGTCGACGAGTCCGAGATCGATCGGGTCTATTTTGTCCATTATTCCTTCGGCGAGAATCGCCACTCCGTATTCTCTTCCCATGCTGATTCTTTTTATTATCGCGCCTTCGAGAATCGCTATGATTCTCCGTAGCGGCACTTTTTTCTCTTTGAACTCTTCGGGAATTATGGTGATCGTGCTTCCCGAAGCTTGCCCTATACCGAGTGCCAGATGCCCCGTTCTTCTGCCCATCGTTATTATCAGAAACCACCTGTTCGTGGTCTTCGCCTCTTCCATTATATGGTTCATTATTTTCGCCCCCACATCCCTCGCCGTTTCAAACCCGAAGGTGGGGATATAGTCGGGAAGGGCTATGTTGTTGTCTATGGTTTTCGGGACATGCGCTATCTTTATTCTCCCTCCAAAATATTCGTAGAGTTTCGCCGCTAAAAACATGGTCCCGTCTCCCCCTACGGTTATCAGAGCCCCTATTCCCAACTTTTCAATTGATGAAACGGTGTTTTGGAAGCTTTTGTCGGTAGCTAGAGGACTTTGTCTCGATATTCCGATAAACGAACCGCCTGTGGTATGAATCCTCGAAATGTTCTGAATATCGAGGTTTACGATTTTTGAAGTATCTCCCGAGGAAATCCACTTGAAGCCATCGAGAATGCCGACTACTTCTTTCCCTCTGTTTCTAGCTTCGATGGTGGCCGAGCTTATTACGCCGTTTATTCCGGGCGCGGGTCCTCCCGAGGCTATTATCCCCAGTTTGTTTGTGGTTTCCGTCACTGTTTTCTCCCGAGACGTTTTACAAGCGCTCCATTTTGTATTTCATGTGGCGGTATAGTTTCGTACGCCGGTAAGCGATTACGGTTATGATACCGCAGGTAAACCCTGCCAGGTGTCCGTAAACACCTTCCATCCCCATTTCGCCAATATATCCGATTCCTCTTAAAAACTGAAAGGCGAACCAGCAAATTACAAATATATACGCTTTTATCCGTACGAACTGAGCGAATACGATAATTACTAGAAGGGTAAGAATTTCCGATCTTGGGAAAAAGAGTATGTAAGCGCCCAGAACTCCCGAGATTGCTCCGCTTGCTCCTACTACGGGAATTTCCGAGTGAAGGGTGAAAACCGTCTGAATCAATATGGCCACAAGTCCGCATACGACATAGAAAAGCAAATATCTGAAATGACCAAACAGATTCTCTACTCCTCCTCCGAATATATAGAGAAAGATCATGTTGCTGACCATATGCGCCCAGTTCTCGTGAATCGCCATGGAGCTGAAGAATCTTGTCGTTCTCTCTATAAAGCCGTAAGCGTCGAAGTCCATTATGTCTCCGGGTATAACTCCGTAGGTTAGGTAAAACTTTTCAAGCTCGTTGTTTTCCAAAGACAGGGAGTACGCGAAAATCAATATGTTTACAACTATAAGCGCGTAATTTACATACGGTACGGTTTGGGTTTTTATTGTACTTCTAATCGGTATCATTATCGGGGTTATTATACTTCAGTTCGCCGTATTACATATAATCGGCGACCGGAGACTTCGGGTAAATTGAAAAAACAAAGCGTCGGCGATTTTACGAAGATTAGAAAAGATATAAAAAAAAGGTTTCGCGAAATCTCCTCTTTTCTGATAAATGTCGGAAATTTTCGCCTCGAAGAATACGAGATTCTCGAGATTCCCGAGAATCTCTCCCCCGGCGAGCTTCTCTCGGAATTTCAGTCGCTTGAAATTCAAATGATCTTTTACGGTTCTAAGTGCGCAGACGCTTGCGCCGCGCTTGATTTCGGGGACATGATTGAGAAAAGCGGCCATATTATCCTAGAGAGCGAGGCTTGCGTTTTTCAAACGTTACGAAAAAAAAACTGCGCGCTACTCGGTTCAGAAATGTCGGATGTCGATTTTTTCCGTTCCGCCAAGTTTTCCGCAGCTCCCCGTTCCGCTCCCTTGAATCTTAAAATGGCGGCGGATTACGTATCTAACTTCGATGGGGAGTCGGCTTTTGTGGAGATCGGGAATTTGATTGTGAATTCAAATAGGTGAAGCTCACGCAATGCATACGACGACCACCGCCGCGCGACTTTCCGCCCTTATAAAAGATCGCGCCGTTGATTTGGGATTTGATCTTGTGGGAATAAGTTCCGTCGAAGGTCGTTATGCGGAGGCGGATTTTTTCAAGCGATGGCTCGGGTACGGGTACTCGGGAGAAATGCAATATCTTGAGAGGGGGCTTCTAAAAAGAGAGAAGATCGAAGAAGTTCTCCCGGGTGCGAAATCGATTATTTCCTGCGCCGTTAACTACAACACCCAAAATCCTCGTTCGACCGAAGTTCCTCAAACCGAAACGGGCTGGGTATCCAGATACGCGTGGGGAGACGACTATCATGAAATTCTTCAGGAAATGCTTGCGAAACTTGGCGACTACTTAAAAGGTCTTTGCGAGCGGGAGGTGAGAGCGAAGGTTTACGTGGACACGGGACCGGTTCTTGAGAAAGCGCATGCTAGTCGGGGTGGAATAGGATGGGTGGGTAAAAACACCTGTCTTATAAATCAACGTATCGGTTCTTGGCTTTTTCTCGGTGAGATAATAACCGACGCGGAACTTGCCTGCGACGAGCCGGTTCAAGATCGTTGCGGAAGTTGTACGAGGTGCATTGACGCATGTCCGACCGACGCTATAGTTCGACCTTATGTACTTGACGCGACAAAATGCGTCTCCTATCTTACGATAGAACTTAAAGGGAAAATTCCGTTTGATCTCAGAAAAGGAGTGGAGAACAATGTTTTCGGGTGCGACGTCTGCCAGGATGTCTGTCCTTGGAATCGCGACGCTTTTTTTTCGCTGAAGAAAAATTTCAGGCCGCGGGAGAAACTCCTCAGCCCCGATTTTCTCTGGCTAATGGAACTTGATGAGGATCGGTTTCGGGAAATTTTCAGAAAAAGTCCGGTAAAAAGAGCGAAACGCAGGGGTTTTATGAGAAATGTGCTTGTGGCTGTTGGAAATTCGGAAAATAAAAAGTATATAAAATACGTAAGGGAAATGCTTCGCGACGACGAGCCGCTTATAAGGGCTCACGCGGTGTGGGCGCTTTGGAAACTCGAGGGTGAGGATTGCTTTGTCGAGCTTGAAAATATGCTGGTTAGCGAAACTGACGAGCAAGTGCTTGAGGAAATTTATCTCGCTATGAATTCCGCCGGGAGTTAATATCCGTTTTTATGAGTTACGATAAAGACATAGTAATGAAGGCGAACAGGAAGTTTTACGACGCCAGAAACCGTTACGATATCGATCTGATAGAGGAAGTCTGGCTTAACAACGGTAGAGCTAAGTGCGTTCACGCCGGTTGGCCGATAGTTCTCGGATGGAGAGCCGTTAGGGAGAGCTGGAAGACTATATTTGAGACGGGCGGATTTGATCGCGTGGATATCTCGGATTTCTTCGTGGAAGTAAAGGAAAATTCGGCCTGGCTAAACTGCGTTGAGAGAGCGACTTACTCAATAGACGATCGTAGAATTGTCGTTTTGGCGCAGGCGACGAATATATTTGAGAGAAACGACGGAAAATGGGAAATGGTTCTTCATCACGCTTCTTTGATGCCTATTCCGCGCAAGGAGATTGACTACGAGAATCTTCAGTGAGCAACTTGAGTCTTTCGGAGATTAAATAGATCAGTTTTTCACAACCCTCTCCAGTTACCGCGGATACGCAAAGCGTGTCTATGTTTTCTTTCTCGAAACGCCGCGCGACTTGCTCGCTTCTTTGCCGAGCTTCATGAATGTCGACTTTGTTAAGCGCTACTATCTGGGGTTTTTCCGCAAGTTCTTTTGAATACCGCTTTAGTTCGGAGTTTATTTTTTTGTAATCTTCCATGCAATCTTTTGGGGACGACGGGTCAAGGTCTATCAAGTGTATCAGAAGGCGGGTTCTTTCTACATGTTTTAAAAATCTAATCCCGAGTCCCATGCCCGTGTGCGCGCCTTCGATAATTCCGGGTATGTCGGCGATTACGAAAGATTGGTGGTCGCCGTAGTTTACGACTCCCAGATTTGGTACGAGCGTCGTGAAGGGATAATCGGCTATTTTCGGTCGCGCGGCCGATATCTTCGATATCAAAGTTGATTTGCCGGCGTTGGGTAAGCCGATAATTCCGACATCGGCAAGGAGTTTCAATTCCAGCTTTATTTCCCGTTTTCTCCCTTTTTTCCCTTCTTCCGCTCTTCTTGGAGCCTGATTGGTCGCGGAGGCGAATTTTGAGTTTCCCCTGCCTCCTCTGCCTCCTTCGGCTACCGTGAAGCGCTGACCGTTTCGCGTGAGATCGGCAATGACTTCACCGTCTTCAGAAGATTTTACTACTGTTCCCGCGGGAACCGGGATAACGAGCTCCGCCGCCGAAGATCCGTGCTGGTTCTTACCCTTTCCCGGCTGTCCGTTTCGAGCTCTGTATTCTTTAGAGTACTTAAAGTCAAGAAGTGAAGACATGTTTGAGTTCGCGACTATTACGATGTCTCCTCCATTGCCGCCGTCACCGCCGTTTGGACCTCCCTTGGCGACGAATTTCTCTCTTCGGAAGCTTACGCATCCGCTGCCGCCGTTGCCGGATATTACGGTTATTTTCGCCTCGTCTATAAATTGCATATGGATTCAAGTGGAGAGAGGTTTACGGTTTTCCGGAAAGCCGAATGGAGAGAAAAAATAGAGTACGGGTTTATGGCGAAAGATTCAGAGCTGCTTTCGATGCTTTTCCATATCCTGTTTCACGTTTTCGATAATGCCTTCCCAATATCTCCACCAGTAGGATTCCGGTTCGTGATTGGATTTCTGTTGTTCCGACCAAATAAGAACCTGCATATGATCTCCATGGTAGAGAACAAGCTTTTTCGCGGCGTCGAACACCTCTTCTTCGCTTACGGGTATTTTGTTCAATTCCCCGTTAAAAATATCTTTTATCTCTTTTATGAAAGGGGCGGCGGCGCTTGAGATTTCCTTGATTTTTTCCGCCGGAGTCACCACGTCCGCCGGAAACGAGTCCTTTACGTTTTTCATCAAATCCACGAAATCTAAAAGATTGTCAAGCGAGTCTTGCGCTTTCTTCACTTCCTTAAGACATCCCGAAAGTTCCTTTGGGTCTAAAGACATTAATCGGCCTCCTTGATCGCGATCATATCCACAATTATGGAGTAAATTTAAATTCCATCGTTAATGATCGCTTAATTTGCTCTGTATATCAAAAGCCCGGGTTTTTTGCTTATGTACGAAGTCAATTTCTCGTCCACCACTTTTTTGTGTATTGAGGAAGCGTGACGAAGATAAACCCCGTCGTCTTTTCTTACGGCGATTCCTGTGTGAGTAACGTCAAGACCGTCTTTGTCCGAGTAGATTCCCAGGTAATCTCCGGTTTCTACCGTTTTAAGCGTCTCCGAGTCGATTTTCTCCGACGGAATGTAGCTTATTTCCCTCGTTACGACGGGAAGTCCCGGAAGCCAAAGCGAGCCGTCGGTTTTTCGGTTAAGTTGCTTCGTTAACGTGATCGCGGTTTCGCCTCCGATTTGCCGCGTGACGTCATACGCGTTTATATGGCTTGCGGTTACCCAATCGGAAAAGAAATGTTTTCTCTTTTCCCATTTGACTTGCCCGTCTTTGTATCTTACCAAGGCAAGTTTCTTTTTGAATTCTTCGAAGTCGACGGAAAGTCTAAGCGCCTCCACGTAATCAAGATAGGTGAAACAGTCGACTCCCGAGAGATTTACGGTAAGCGATTCTTTGTGATTTTTACTTCCGCCGAGAGTGTTTTCCGCGTAGGGAGTTTCTAAAAAACTCTCTGAGAGAAAGTCGATTTTCGCTCCGGCTTTGTCTTTTTGCCCGCCCTGTTCCATAAGAGTTTCAATTTCATCCACGGTCCAGGCGCCCAAAACTATGCTTTCTGGGTATTTTGGAGAAACATCCTTTGCGAAAATTGCGATAAGAAGCTTCGCGGCGATTATCACGATTATAAGGAGAAAAAGATTTTTAATTATTCTGTTCATTAAATTCACCCGCGCGCGGATTCCTACCTTCATTCAAAAGCAAGCATACCTTGTGCGAACAAATACAAGATAGCCGATATTGAAAGAAAAGGACCGTAAGCAATCGCGTATCCTGTACTCTTCCCGCGCGCTATTATAACCAAAACTCCCGCCAGAGTTCCGAGAAAAGAACTTATAAATATTACCACCAAAACTCCCCACATACCCAAAAAAGCTCCCAGCATGGAGATTAACTTAACGTCTCCCATCCCCATTCCTTCTTTCTTTCTTACCGATTTGTACACTCGAGCGATGAGGAAAAAACTTCCTCCTCCCAAAAGCATTCCTCCAAGGGAATTAAAAATCGGAATATCCACGGCCGCGCTTAAAAAATCGATAAAACCTGAGCTAAAAGACGCTTCCATCACCATCCAATCGGTTTGAAGGACGCCGAAGACAATCCCCAAAACTATTCCCGGGAGAGTTATTACGTCTGGAATTATAAGATGCTTTATATCTATCGAGGATATAATCACAAGGGATACGCAAAGCGCTAAATAAAAAAAGAATTCAACGCAAAGACCGAACTTGAGGTAGAGCGACAGCGAAAGCGCCGCGCAAAGAAGTTCCGTGAGCGGATACTCGATCGGTATTCGTTTGCCGCAGTAGGCGCACTTGCCGCCAAGCCAGACCCAGCTTAGAAGCGGAATGTTGTGGAAGGCTCGTATGGGAGTTTCGCAGTCCTCGCAACGCGAACTGGGGAAGATGATCGACGATCCCGAAGGAATTCTTCTTGAACAAAGGCCGGCGAAACTGCCGAGCGCCGCTCCCAGAAAAAAAGAGCATATTTCGAAAACGATGTTTGTTAAAGGAGGAAGAAAACTTTCCAAAACTGATTTGTCCTAGTGTTTGCGATCAGCGCTTTTTTGCGAGAAGTTCTTTAATTGCCAAGTCGAAATGTTTTTTCCGAAGACGAAGCGCTTTTCTGTTTTTTCCCAGATGCTCTTTCATAAGATGCAAAGAAGCCCTGTTGCATAAAAGCTTCACGTCGGCCCCGGTTCGTCCCCGCAGTTTTTCGGCAAGCGAGTGGATATTCACGTCGGAGGCGACGGGTTTTTTTCTTGTGTGGATTTTCAGTATTTCGAGAAGTTCTTCTTTCGACGGAGTCGGAATTTCTACCAGCAGATCGAATCTTCCGGATCTTAAAAGCGCCGGCTCGATCATATCGATTCTGTTTGTGGCTCCCAACACCAGAACGTCCGAAAGTTCTTCAATTCCGTCGATTTCAACCAGCATCTGACTTACAACTCTTTCCCCTACTTTAGTTGAATTTGTCTCGGAGCGTTTGGGGCAAAGCGCGTCCAATTCGTCGAAAAACAGAATACACGGGGAAACTTGCTTGGCTTTTTTAAAGATTTTTCTCACGGCCTGCTCCGACTCGCCTACGTACTTGGAGAGAAGTTCGGCTCCTTTTACGGATATGAAATTCACCCCCGTTTTGTTGGCCAGCGCTTTTGCGAGAAGAGTCTTTCCGGTTCCTGGAGGACCGTGAAGCAGTATTCCCTTGGGCGACGCTATGTCTAAAGCTTCGTAAAAGTTTCTGTGTTTCATCGGCCATATGGCGGATTCTATCAAGTCGTTCTTTACGCTCTCCATACCGCCAACGTCGTCCCAGGAGACCCTGGGGATTTCAACCATTATTTCCCGCGTCGCCGATGGATGGACGCTGCGAAGCGCCTCGAGAAAATTTTCCATGTTGACTTGCACCGCCAATGTGGAACCCATATCGGATATGTCCGCTTCCTCCATTTCCGGCAGGATGTTTTTAAGAGAATTTATGGCCGCCTCTCTGCAAAGGTTCTCAATATCCGCTCCCACGTACCCGCTTGACAGTTCGGATAGCTTCTGAAAATCCACATCGTTTGAAAGCGGCATGTTTTTTGAGTGAACCTGAAATATTTCAAGACGCGCTTCAATTCCCGGTACGGGAAGCTGAATCTCTCTGTCGAATCTCCCCGGGCGACGAAGCGCCGGATCGATCATGTCGGGAAGATTCGTCGCGGCGATAATGGTGACGTTCCCCCTGTTTGTGAGGCCGTCCATAAGGGAGAGAAGCTGCGCGACCACTCTTCTCTCCACGTCTCCACTCGCTTTGTCCCTGCGGGGAGCTATGGCGTCAATTTCGTCGAGAAATATTATCGAAGGCTGATTTTTCGCCGCCGCTTCGAATATCTGACGCAGTCTCGCCTCACTTTCCCCGTAGAATTTGTGAATTATCTCGGGCCCGTTTATTACTTGGAAGTTAGAGTTGGTCTCAAACGCTATGGCCTTGGCCAGAAGGGTCTTTCCGCTTCCGGGGGGCCCCGTAAGCAAAATTCCCATAGAAGGTTTGACTCCAAGCCTTTCGAAAAGCGAAGGAAAGCGGATCGGGAATTCCAAAATTTCTTTTATCTTTCTTATCTGGCTTGAAAGCCCTCCTATGTCCGCGTACGTAATCCTCTCGGAACCCGACTTTGTCCTCGGTCTTTGTATCACGTCCATTCGGGTTTTTTGACTTACGATTACCGAATGGCCGGGCGTGGTGGTAAGCACATCGAAATCTTCGGTTCTCACGGCCGATACCTTAACCGATACTTTGTCTCCTTCGGTAAGTGCGAATCCCTCAAGCCTGTTGCATAGATATTTGCTTCTTTCGGGGTCGTAGAGAAACGCCTTGTTTCTCGGGCAAAGCGTTATTCTGCTCGCTTTTTCCAAATCCGCCTTGCTTACGATAACTATATCGTCAAGTTCGACTCCCGCATTTTCTCTCGTAAGAAAATCTATTTCTATTACGGATTCAGCTTCCTCTTCCTCCCGTTCGATATCCAAAGGAAGCGCTCTTACCACCGTTTTTCTTCTTCCGTCTATTCGGATAAGGTCCCAGGACTCCAGATCGAGTTCTTTCATATCTATACTGCTAATCCTGGCATACCCCTTGCCGCAGTCTCTTGAATGAATTTCGGATATTTTAAGCGATATCATGACGTTACCTTTCAAAAAAGATATTAACGCTTAAAATCTTATGGTCAAGAACGCGGTCGCGACTTTTGCGAACGCGGTTTGCTTCAAAAAAACATTCGGGAAAATCAAGTGGAGTTAAAGCACCTAAGCCTAAGAAATTACAGGAATTATGAAAAGCTTTCTCTTCCGTTTTATTCGGGATTTAACGTTATCCACGGTCGCAACGCTCAAGGGAAAACCAATCTTATCGAATCCATATATCTTGTCTGCGGGCTACGGCCGTTTTCAGGCGCGAAAAATTCGGAACTCGTGCGGTTCGGTTCCGAGGCATCGTTGGTAAAAGGAGAGATTTTAGCGGAAAACGGCTTAAACGAGGTGCATATAACCGTGAGGAAGGAAGGAAGACACACAAGGCTTAACTCAAAAACCATTCGAAGCGTAAGTCAGCACTTCGGTAGATTCAAAGTGGTTCTCTTTCTTCCCTCGGACATAGAGATAGTAAAGGGAGGACTTCAAGTCAGAAGAAACTATCTCGATTCCGTGATAAGCGCTCTATCTCCGGCGCATATAAAGCAACTTCGCGATTATCAAAAGGCGCTGATTCAAAGAAACCACATGCTCGGTTCAAGAGAAAAAGTTTCTTCTCTGTCGATAGAGCTTTGGGACGAACAAATAGCCCAAAAAGGGGCCGAAATAATCAACCGTCGTATCGAGATGATAAAAAACTTTAACCATAAACTTGGCGAAGTTTACGGAGAACATGGAGAATCGGACGTTTCGGCGCGCATAAACTACGGTTTTTCCTTCGAGCGCGGGGCGGATATTGTGGAAAGCATAAGAAACGCGCTGGCCAAAAGCTTTTCCGCCGACAGGAAAAGGGGGCATACCACCGTAGGTCCCCACAGAGATCGAATCGGATTTCTTGTGAATGGAAAGGACGCTTCGCGTTTCGCTTCCCAGGGACAGTCGAAAAACCTGGTCCTGGCGCTCAAAGCATCCGAGATAAAGATTTTCAGAAACCACTCGAAGATCAATCCAATACTCATTCTAGACGACATAACAAGCGAACTTGACACCAAACGGAGGAGTTTTCTTTTCAATACGCTTTCGAAGTTTCCGGGCCAAGTGTTCGTCACCTCCACCGATAAGAATGAAATACCTCGCCGAGGGGAATTTCATTCTTATCTCGTCGATTCCGGTAGGGTGAAGATCGGGGCCTGAGAAAAGTAGGGGTTTCGGAAAAATTGGTTTTTTTATAAGGTAATGTATAAATAAAGTGGAAAAGACCTTCACTCTAAGGAGAGCCGAGCTGAAATGGATACAAAGATTATCGATAATAATTTTTTTTCACCCGAAGCGATAGCTTCTTACTTGATTGAGACCGGAGAAGGACCGATTTTGATAGAAACCGGTCCGGACACTTGTTATGAGAATCTCAAAAGCGGACTTTCAAATTTAGGTTATTCCCCCTCCGACGTAAAACACGTGTTTGTGACTCATATTCACCTCGATCATTCGGGTGGTGCTTGGCATTTCGCCGAGGAAGGTTCCAAAATATACGTTCACTCCGTGGGCGCACCACATCTTATTGACCCGGAGAGGCTGATGGTTTCGGCCGCCAGGATATACGGAGACAGAATGGAAGAGCTCTGGGGAGAGGTTAGAGGGATGAACGAGAGCAGCGTGATTGCTCTTGAGGATAACCAGGTCGTTACGGTGGGAGAAGTGGAAGTAAAAGCTATTGAGACTACTGGGCACGCGGGACATCATTTCGCGTATCTTGTGGAAAACTCTCTTTTTACCGGAGATGTGGCTGGATGCAAAGTCTCCGACGGACCGATGATTCCGGCTACTCCACCTCCGGAAATACATATGGAAAAGTGGTACGCCTCCATTGACAAAATAAGAGAGATATCACCCGATCTGCTTTATTTCACCCATTTCGGAGCGTATTCCGACGTTAATCCTCTGCTCGACTCACTTGAGGAAAGACTCCATGAATGGACGGATTGGGTGGGCAAAAGAGTTTCCGAAGGGAAATCGGACGAGGATATAACCGAAGAATTTCGCGAATATTTTGAAGAAATTTTCAAACAAGAGGGTACGAGCGAGGAACTTCGTTCCAAATACAACCTGATGGCGCCCTATTGGATGAATGTCGGCGGTCTTATTAGATACTGGAAGAAATACAGGACGTAGCACTCCCGAGATTTCCTTTTCGAAGTTTGATTTTGTTTTCTTCAGGCGCCGGCGTTATAATAAGCTTTTTCGATTCGGGGTGTGGCGCAGCTGGAAGCGCGCAGCATTTGGGATGCTGAGGTCGGAGGTTCGAGCCCTCTCACCCCGACCATTTCCCCGAAGTTAATGCTTTTTAAGTTTTTTTCGCGCCCGTAGCTCAGCAGGATAGAGCAACGGACTTCTAATCCGTAGGTCAGAGGTTCGAATCCTCTCGGGCGCGCGGCAACTAAGAATTCGCTTGATTCTTTGGACAGCGCGGCGCGCGCTTCGGACAGGGTGCCCGAAGGATTGCCGAAAACCGTTTTTGACAGACCCCTGGAAAGTTCCGCGAATTTTTAAAATGAAGATATAAGGCTACGTTTACAGCAGTGCCGCGCCTAGGAAAAGGTAAAAGGCGGTACCGAATATATCGTTGAAGGTAACTAGAAACGGTCCGGAAGAGACCGCCGGATCCATTTTCAGCTTGTTAAGCACCAAAGGACCCGCGACGCCCAGAAACGAAGTCGTAAGCGTGGCTCCCACGATGCCCGCGAATATTACCAGAAACAGTCTTAACAGATCGATATTCGCCGTATTGAGCAGGACTCCTATCAAAGATCCCAAAATGCCGCTTATTATTCCAAGAGTCAGTCCGACTTTAAGTTCCGCGAGAAGAAGATCTTTTATTTGAGTCCTGACGAAATCTCCCGTGGCCAGGACTCTAACAGTAATGGTGTTCGTTTGAACCCCCACATTTCCCCCGGTAGCCATGACCAGAGGCAGTAGCGCGGCGAGTATGATAAAGTTTTCAAGCGTGGTTTGAAATTTCCGCATTATGAGAAAAGCCACCAGAAGCTCGCCCACGATAGCCAGCATTATCCACGGGGCTCTCAGCTTGACGTTTCCGTATATGGAAGTGTGTATCGGGTGAATTCCTTCGCCGCTTATTCCGCCGAGTTTGTATATGTCCTCTCCGGCTTCTTCGGAGATTACGTCAAGTATGTCGTCGGCCGTTACTCTTCCGAGAAGCACTCCCGAGTTGTCTAACACCGGGAGGGATATTTCGTCGTATTTTCTGAAAATTTTGGCTACTTCTTCCTGGTCCATATATGGAGTGAGAGTAATTTCGATCGGATCCATAATTGTCCAAAGCGGGGAATTCGGGTCCGCGGTGGAAAGCTTAAGCGGAAAGACTCTTCCCACAAGCTTCCCGGTTTCGTTCACCACGTAGACCATATGCAGGTCTTCTACATCTTCTTCATCTTCCTCTTCGATCTTTTTTATCAGTTCCACCATTTCGCTCGCGGTAGCGTCGTGAGAGCTTTTAAGAACTTCGGTTTGCATTATCCCACCGGCGGAATCTTCGGGATATTTGAGAAGCGGCGTTATATCTTCGCGTTTTTCCGGATCGATGTTTGCGATAACGGAGTCCGCCAAGTCCTCTGGCAGTTCTCCCAGAAAATCGGCCGCGTCGTCCGATTCCATCTCTTTCGCCATTTCTGTGATAAAAGTTTTTGGCAGTGATTTGAGAAGGCCAGTGCGTTCCTCCGGATTTAACTGAAAGTAGACTTCGGAGGCTATATCCATATCCAAAGACTCTAATATCAGATGCTTCTTTTCCTGAGGGAGAGATTGTATGATGAACGCTATTTCGGACGGATGCATAGAGTTGGTTATGTTTTTTACCGTTTGCAGGTCCCCCCTTTTAAGTGCTCTTTCTATTCCTTGCGCCGTTATCTCAATATTCATCGAAGCTTCTCTCTATCTCTTCCGTTTTTTGAAAGAGGAAGGTTTGGAATTCACCTTTTCGTAAACCCTCTAGGATACAGTTTTCAGTATTGATTGCCACAATATCCGAATTTTTCTTTTAAAGTTTCGCGGCGGGTTTTTCGCCACCGGTCTTATGGAAGCCTAAGTTTAAGTTGTTTCTTTTCCGGAAGGTTTTTTCTTATCGGATAGCAAGCTGCCAAGAAAGAGACAGACTGTAATCGGTTTTAAGCTGCGGGCCATCTAAGTCTTCATAGAGCGGAAGTCCCATCTCCACCGCCAGACGGTTACCGGAAAAACGCCCCTTCGACTTATAAAAATTAAGCCCGGCAAATCCGTAAACGCTTTTTCTGCCGCTTAGATCCGGGCGCGCCGTCGGGACCATCTTCGGATTTAGGTCATAATCGTCGCCGTTTATCTTTCTTCGTATTTCTCCGTCAACGCGCAGAGAGACGCTCACGTGATTGTTTAGATTCTTTGCGACCCATATCGAAACTCCATGCTCGTTACCGCGCCTGTAACCTTCGTCGTTTTCTCCGAAACGCAGTACGGAATCGGATTGAAGCCCCATTGACCAGTCGGGATACCTTCTCAGCCACGTTAGCGCCACAACCGGATCGTAAGTTCCCGAACCGATTTGCATTGGATAGGGAAGTTTCTGTCCGGTTCCCGCGGGAGTATTCCCACGTTTGTTCGTACTTCCCGTGGGGAGGCTAATGCCAAGGTTAACATGGATTTTGTCCTCCCGACCACGCTCAGTTTTAGCGGTATCGCTTTTCGTAGAGTCATAAATCGAGAAAAGCCCGAGTAGCTTTATATCGCCAAGCCCTTCTGTTTCGGTTTCGAATTTTTCGCCGGCGCGCGTCAGGTGACTCATGGATTTCTTCACGTAAGGGCCCATCGCCATCATGGTAAGCCCATCGGTAATTCCATACATGAATCCGAACATGTGCATTTCCGCCGTCATATCAAGCGGAGCTACCATAAAATCGGAAAGCACCCGGGTGCTGCTCAGGTCATCCGTGCCGTCGCGATTACCGTCCATCTCCATTCGCATGTAACGGTAGGAAAACATCCACTCTCCCGGCTTATGCAGATGATCGCCCATAATTCCCGCGGGTGCGTGATCGTCCGGAAGCGAACTGTTTCCCGCAAGCGTAACGTTTGGAACCAGAAAAGCTAAAACCGTCGTTATTAGCGCCGCAATCAACCTTTTTTGCGGCAACTTACCGTACATGGGAAGCTTTTCCGTCTTCTTTCGCGACAACTTCAGGATTTTTTCTGAGGTTTTGTTTCTTTCTTGATAAGCTTTCCGAGTTCTTTGCCATCGGGATTTAAAAGTTCATTTAAGTAGGCGTTGTCCACTTTGGTCACTATTATGTGCCCGACTTCAGTATTTACGGACTCATAAATGCGGAGTTCCATCATTCTTCGGGTTTGCTTCAAGTTATCTTCCGTGGGGCTTACGTAGTGCACGAATTCGGTTTTGTAGCGATGAATCAGGAAAAGGTGAAGCAGAGTCGTAAGACGTTTCTGACGCAAATCAACCTCAAAATTATTTTCGTCCCGTATAGTCAGGATCTTCTCCCCTTTCCTGTCTTGCAGTATTTCGAATATGATATCCGCCACCTTCTTGTTCTTGCTGTTTAAAATGTTCAGTTCAAGCACGAACGTTCCAACCGTGTGGGGTTTTAGTTCAACGGTGAAGGTATCTTCGATCTTATAGTGGTTGGTCCATAACTCGAGCCACTCTTCAAGAACCTTGATGGAGACTTCCGTTTGAACCAGATGCTGGAACTGAGTAGACCCCTTGCCCATTGCCTTTGTCGTCGCCGTTCTTCCCGAACTCGCTACGAGAGCTCCGTCCATTCTCGGTCCCCCGACATGGGTTTGCGGAGTCTTGTAAGGCGAATTTATAAGCCTTAGTCTCCTTTGTATGCGCGCCAGGGCGAGCATACCGTCTTCCTGTAAAGCGGTTGAGAATTCTTCTGCGGCCAAGCCGTCGATTTGATGCCCTCCGTAGGTTATGAAATCGAATACGAATCCCAACTTCCCAATTTCCTCCGGGAATTTTTTCATTTCTTCGTCGCTCATCCCGGTCGTGTCCCAGTTAAAGGAAGGAGACAGGTTGTAGGCCAGCATCTTATCGGGAAAAACCTCGTGAATAGCTTCGGCGAACTGCCTCGCGTCTTCGATATCGGCTGTTTTGGTCTCCATCCAGAGTACGTCGGCAAAAGGCGCCGCGGCGAGTGATTTGGCGATGGCGTATTCAATCCCGCCTTTCACCTGATAATATCCCTCCGGAGTTCTTGAAATCTCCGGATCCCAAGTGTAGTCAATTCCCAGAGAATCGGCTTTCTCCATCGCTTCTTTCGTCGACGCGGTTTTGGCGAACTCGTTCCATTGCTCGATCGTAATATCGAATTCAATTCCTTGCTCGGTGTTAAACTGGATGAGTTTCTCTATCGTGTCGCCGAACGTGCTTAATCCGGACTCCTCTTCCCAGGCCTCGACAAACTTGGTGGCGATGGAATCGAAAACGCTTTCGAACTGATGAGTGTTTTCGTTCATTTTCCCGACGCTTTCATTCACTAACGCGGCTATTCCCGCTTGTTCCAGCCACTTCTCGGTCTCAGAGTACGTCTCGTCGCTGATTTTGTACAGTTTGTGACCATTTATGTCTTTTACGCCCTTTTCGTGAATCATTTTGAGAATAGTCAGATAACAGTTTTTATAGCTTGGAATGTTAAGTTTGGTGGCTCCCAGAATAAAAGGCTGATCGCGCTCGTCTCCGTTTCCGTCCAGAAGAGTGGCGGCTTCGGCGTCGGTTCTTGAAACTATGATTCCCGGCACTTCCATTATGTCGAGTTGGAATCTCGCCGCGTTTAGCCTTTTTATCTGTTCGTCCGAAGGTACGAGAACCTTTCCGCCCTGATGGCCGCATTTTTTCGTTCCGGGCTTCTGATCTTCTATGTGATAGCCAGTCACTCCGACTTCGACGAATCTGCGGATAAGGTTTCTTACGTGAGCGTCACCCCCGTGCCCTGTATCCGCGTCGGCTACTATAAACGGACTATAATCAATTTCGGGAGTTTGAGCTCTTTCCTTTTCCGTCATCCTCGATCGGTTGTATTTCTGATTTTTATCCGCGGTGAGAAGTGCTCTCACTATGGGAGCCGCTTCATCGGGTACTTGGCTTAGCGGGTAGCTTGCTAGGTCGGCTCCTTGATCTTCCGCAATGGATCCTTTCGCCGACGTGGCCCAACCGCCCAGATAAATTCCTTCTATGCCCTTTCTTTTCATCATTACCGCCTGTCCGGGCGAGTACGGCCCGAAAGACGTTATTTGTTTCTTTTTGGAATAAAGTTCCCGAAGCCTTTTATAGAAAGCTCCCGCGGCGTTTTTGGCGACGGAATAATCATTTTTTATAGTCCCTCTTTGCTCCACCACCTGACGTGGCGAATATAGACGGGTTATTCCCTTAAAACGCTCGCTTGAAAAATACCTCTTCGTCTTCCTTATCTCATCTTCGAACAGACTCATAACTGTACTCTCCTAAAAATTTTTTGTTTTCTTCGAGAACCTAGATTACGAAGTCCAGATTCTCGGTAATTCTCTTGTTTTTCTCGGTAAGTTCCGACATGTAAAGTTCGATTCTTTGCACCGCCGTGCCGTAGTCGTGATTGTTTAGGTTTATGTTGAGCAAATCTATATACCACGGCGTTTTGACTTCATCGAGCACGTAGGTTTCGACTATTCGTTTCGCGATCGGGAGAGTGGTTGGTTTGGATATGTCGTGTACGTCTTTGTCTTTTGCTCTAAGCAGCTTCTCATATTCTTCTTCAAGGAGCTTTTTGAAAATCTCGACTGTGAAAACGTCTTTGGCCTTAAGTCCGGTTTCCGGGTCGTCCTCTGTGAGCTCGGCTTTCTTATGCACCCATTCCCAGAGTATGCTCAGCCTTATCTCTCCGGTCGCGGCATCCTCCATCAGGTAGAGAATATCGTCGTTATCGAAAAAGTCCGCCGGCTTAAGCGCCGCCGCCTGAAACCCCTGGCCGAACGCGTTTCCGTACTGAAGTCCGACGCTTAGGAGATTGCGGGCTCCCCTGATCGTTCGCGGAGCCGGTTCAAGAAGAATGAGCCCTTCGGCGTCCTGCTCGGTGTAGGTTAGAGGAGGGAACTTCCTTCCAAGCTGATTTTCTTCGCCGGCTTTTTCCCATACGGGTCTTATGATATGCACCATTTTCCAGTGGGCGACCCATTTCCCGCTCGCTCCTTCCCGCTGCTCGCGTAGCGCTCCCGCATAAGCTTTTTCCATGCTGCTTTCGACGCCTTCTTTGGATCCCACCGGTATGTTGGGCTCCATTCCCCCCTGCCAGAGAGCGAAATTCCCGTTTTTATCCGGCGTGTTAACCGCTCTTCTCACTCTGTCCTCGTAATTTCTCATATAACCGTAGGTCATGGTGATGGATTCTATGTTGGGATTCACAAAATCCTTATCCCAGGCCATCGCGTCCGAAACGCTGTTTATGTAATCCCATCTGCCGGTGTTGAATCCGACGAAATGTTTTCCCAAAGCGGCTCTGATTTCCATCAGTTGGAACGTTTCTTCAAGCTGCTCTATCAGTACGTACACTTTTACCGAACCTTCGGGAAGTCCTAAGTGACCTTCAAGAGCGCACAACATCTCGTTCCAAAGCGCGGCCTCTTCAGCCGTCTGTATCTTGGGAAGATATAGCACTATGGAGGAATTTCTTTTCGCGAGTTCCTTGTGGTTGTTCGTGACGTAAAGAGTCATGTCCGCTATTGAGGCGGAAAGAGCGACGCCGTCTTCATCTCTTATGTGGCGATCGTCCAGATGAAGCCCTCTTGCCCTGAAAATCACGGTTGTGAAGTCAAGCTGCTTCTCCCAGTTGTCGATTATGTCGCGTCCGAAAAAACCATTCGCCCATCCGTTTATTTCTTTTGCGACTTTCTCGGCCGTTTTCAAAAACACCTCGTCTCTGCTGATGGCAAGCTTCAGGTTGCGCTGGTTGTCAAGGGACATGGTGGCGATCTGTCCGAGCGCGTCTTCGCCGTCGAACATCCAGCCGTCTGCGCCGGAGAGAAGCGCGTAGGCCACGTTCCTTATGCTTTTTTCAACTGGAGAATTCGGTTTGGCCGCGGGTCCCGTTCCCTGTATCCACTGTCTTCTGAGATCGTGTGGGATTTCCGCTCCCTCGAATTTTCCGTCTCTCGCGTCTTGAACCTTAATTTCAGTGCGCGGAATCATGGAGTGGGGGTCGAGAAACGTTATTTTTTCCTTGGATTCATAACGATTTTTTCTTCTTTCCGATCGTTTCTCCATTATGTCTTTCTGTTCGGCATTGAATTGAGTCATAAACTCAAGCGCCCGCAACGCCTCGGGTGTGTACACGTCTTCGTAAGATTTTCTGACGCCGTTTCTTATATGCAGCTTGGTTCCGGTTTTTTCTTCACTCATCGCAATGCCTCTGTCTGGTTTGGATAGAAAGCGCAAATTATAAACAACTTCACAATTAAATCAAATATCCTCTTCGAGGTTTTTTCGGCGGTGAAAACATAGACGATTTTCCCCCGTGCCGCGGCGAACTGTGCCGAGAGAATTTGTCTGTCGGCGCTGTTGTCGGTATATTTGCGAGTCCTATATTCGCGGACAAAACCGATTAAAATTCGAAGGTGGGTGTAGCTCAGCCCGGTTAGAGCACTTGGTTGTGGCCCAAGAGGTCGCCGGTTCAAATCCGGTCATCCACCCCGCATTTTATCCAAGCGACGAGAAGTAAAACCATATGAGCCTGACATGCGGAATAGTGGGGCTTCCCAACGTGGGAAAATCGACCCTTTTCAACGCTCTTACAAACGCGGGAGCCGCCGCGTCGAATTTCCCCTTTTGCACTATAGATCCCAACATAGGAGTGGTCGGAGTTCCCGACCCCAGGCTTGCCGAGATTTCGAATATAGTAAAACCCGCGAAAGTCACTCCCACGAGTCTTGAGATCGTCGATATCGCGGGACTTGTGAAGGGAGCTTCAAAGGGAAAAGGCAGAGGAAACGCCTTTTTATCCCACATAAGGGAAGTGGACCTGATACTTCACGTCGTCAGATGTTTTGAGGATCAAAACGTGATAAGCGTGGAAGAGGGAATCGACGCCGTTCGCGATATCCGTACGATTGAAGACGAACTTATTATCAAAGATTTAGAAACGATTGAGAGAAAAGAGCAGAAACTCGCAACTCAGACCAAAAGCGGAGATAAGGACGCGGTTAGGGAGTTTGAAACAATAAGAGCTCTTCGGGAGTTTGTCGAGACGGGAAAAAGAGCGAGAGATTTTCCCGTTGCCGAGGCGAGCGAAAAAGCCGTGCGAGAGCTTTCTCTTCTAAGTTCAAAGCCGGTTATTTACGTATGCAACGTCTCAGAAGACGAAGTTGCGCAAGCGGAGGCAGGCGCGCAGGTTAAGAGAGTAAAAGAACTTGCGAATCGGCTAAAAGATGATCTTATAATCGTTTCCGCTAGGATAGAATCCGAAATATCCGAACTTGAGGGCGAGGAAAAAGAAGCGTTTCTCCGCGAACTCGGACTTAACATGTCAGGACTCGACAGACTTGTTAATTGCGCCTATTCAAAACTGGGCCTGCTCACTTATTTCACCGCCGGAGCGAAAGAGGTGAGAGCTTGGACGGTTCGACGGGGAACCAAGGCCCCGCAAGCCGCGGGCGTTATTCATACGGATTTTGAAAGAGGTTTTATAAGAGCCGAGACCATATCTTACGAAGATTACGTGCGCGAAGGTTCGGAGCAGAAGGCCAGGGATGCCGGACGAATGAGGCTTGAGGGAAAGGATTACGAAGTACGCGACGGTGACGTGATGTTTTTCAGATTCAATGTATGATATTTCGATATCGCGCCGTGAAACCGGTTTTGCGTCGAAGGTCTCGGTTCGGATAGAGTTTCTGCCAGATGATTTATAAAACTTTCGTAAGACCGTTTCTTGATCTGCTGGATTCGGAAACGTGGCATGGAAACGTAAAGGAGCTTATGCACCTTTGCGAATTCTCCGGTCTTACTTTGAAACTTTTAGAATTCATCTCAAACGGCGGAAGCAGGGTTCGAGAAAAAAGACTTGAAGTCACTGTTGCCGGAGTGCGGTTTGAGAATCCTCTTATAGTCGGCGCGGGATGGGACAAGACCGCGAGGTCGATACGGGCTCTTCACTCCCTCGGCTTCGCCGCGGTTGAAGTGGGTTCCGTGGTCGAAAGACCTCAGTCGGGGAATCCGAAACCCAGACAGTTCATGGTAACTCCGGAGGTATGCGTAAACTCCTTAGGTCTTAACAGCCCGGGGATGGACGCGGTTTTTCGAAATTTGCTCTGGTACGGTCGCTTGGATATGCCAGTTGCGATAAACCTCGGGATAAATTCAGACGTGGCCCACGAAGATGCCCCTCGCGCATATGCGGCTGTAGCCAAAAAATTTCGCGAAAAAGCCGCTTATTTCGCCGTTAACGTAAGTTCGCCCAACACTCCGGGATTGAGAAGGCTTCAAGACAGGGGGCGGCTTGAGACGATAATAAGCGCGGTGAAGGAATCGCTTGCGGATTCTTCCGGAGTCGGACGACCGCTTTTCGTGAAAATTTCCCCGGATCTTTCCACCGGGGCGATAGACGATGTCGTAAGCGTCGTGATCGATTCCAAAATTGCTGGAATAATAGCCACCAACACAAGCGACAGTGAGGCGCTTAAGAAAAAATACGGTGGAAAGTGGAGGGATATTCCCGGGGGAATGAGCGGAAACGACTTTGAATACAGAGAGCTTTGCACATCCGTGATCTCCCATATTTACCGTACCACCGGAGGGCAGGTGGAAATTATAGGAGTCGGGGGAGTGTGCGATGCCGCTTCGGCTATTGAAAAACTTAAGGCGGGCGCGAAAGCCGTTCAAATAGTCACCGGTCTTAGGGGAGAAGGGCTCTCCGTGGCGAACTCTATAAACAGAGGACTTCTGCGGTTTATGGATGAAACCGGAATTAAGAATGTGAGTGAAATTACGGGGTCTCGGAGCTGAACGAGCCTTGCCGCCGCGCGTTCGGCGGAGTTAGTTTGATTTACGCGGTCTTGCGTTGAGGGCGGAAAACCGGAGAAGCGGTTAAAATCTCACGCTTTTAAGGGTCTTTTTAACTTTTTTGGGCCGGACACTCAGAGAAGGTTTTATTCTTTAAAGCTTCCGGTTAGTACATTGTAAGAGAGCGGGGGAGGCGGGTTGAATAAAGGTTTTTCGTTTACGCGAGACTTTATTTACCGTCGGATATGTTGAACACTGAAAAATTGAAAAAAAAACGTCTCGGAGAAACGAATTCTTTGCCCGAAGACTCGGTATGATTATATGGAAACCACGCCTGGATTTCTTCTAAGCGGCGTATCCGCCGGACTAGGAAAAAACGGAAAAAACGACTTGGCGCTTATCTTCTCCACGGTCGAAGCGCGCGTGGCGGCCCTGTTCACGAAAAACTTCGTAAAAGCCGCCCCGGTGATAATTGGAGAGAAAAGAGTCGCCGCCGGCGTTTGTCAGGCGATAGTGATAAACAGCGTAAACGCAAACGCGTGCACGGGGCAGAAGGGATATGAAGACGCCCTGTCGGTTACGGCCGCGGTTTCGCGGAGGCTTGGAATAGAAGAGTCTCTCGTAGTGCCGTCGTCAACTGGCGTGATAGGGCCAAAATTCCCCGCCGGAAAAATTAAAAAAGCCCTTCCAAAGCTCGTAAGGGAACTCGGGGAGAACAACACTCAAAAAGTTGCCGAAGCGATCATGACGACCGATCGGTTTCCCAAATACGCGGCGAGGAAGTTCCCTCTCGACGCAAAGATGGCCACCGTGTCGGCCATAGGAAAGGGAGCGGGGATGATATGCCCGGATATGGCGACTATGCTGTGTTTCGTAATGACCGATGTGAATATCGAGCGAGAAGCTCTCTCAAGTGCTCTCGCAGTCGCGGCGAAAAACTCCTTTAACTCTATTACCGTCGACGGAGATACTTCCACCAACGACTCCGTTTTCGTCTTGGCAAACGGAGTTTTCGGAAACGAGGAAATCACGGAGAAAAGCAAACATTACGGCGAGTTTGTAGATGCGCTTTCGTCCGTGTGCGGCGAAATTGCCGAGATGATGGTAAGGGACGGAGAGGGAGCCACGAAGTTTGTGAAAATCCGGGTCTCCGAAGCGAGAACCGAAGACGACGCCGAGAAAATTGCGAGAGCCATAGCCACTTCCCAGCTTGTGAAAACCGCGTTTTACGGACAAGACACGAACTGGGGAAGAATAATAGCGGCTGCCGGAAGAGCCGGGGTGAAAGTCGATCCGAAAAAGATGAAACTTTTCTTCGACGATATTGAAGTGTTCTCCGGCGGCACAAGGTCGAATCCTGAATCAAAGTTCGCCCGAGTGTTCAAAAAACCGTCTTTTACTGTGACTCTAAGCCTTGGAGAAGGGAAGGCGGCGCGCTTGATTCTCACAAGCGACCTGAACCACGAGTACGTCTCGATCAATTCCGATTACAGGTCTTAGGATAAATATAGGCTCGGGAGAGATTGTTCGGTTTAAATCTCTATTTCGTTCGGAAATCCGGTCTTTCCAAGACGTCTGCCTGTGCGATATTCAATGTATTTTGTAAGGGTCCGTATATTATCTCTAACTTTTTCCGGATGAACGTTCATTATCTCGGGCTGCTTCATTATATCCAAGTGAAAGCCGTGGACGTTTCTTTTCCCGCGAGCTTGAGAAGAACTGTCAATCTTTCCGCTTTCTATATCGAACCAGGCAAAATCCTTTTCTTCGTCAAGGGGAATATCCGGAGCGTAACCGCAAAAACCGATTGCGCGCAGAAGAAAAAGAAGAAAAAGCGGACGAGGCTCGTGTTTTTTCGAAAGGAGCTCCATGGTGGCGGTGGTAAGATCGTAGAACTCGGTAGCGGGTTCGTCTTCGGGTATTAGAAAATCCGCTAATTGAAGTACGCCGACGGCGGAGGTGAAAGAGTCTAAAGACTCCGTTATTTCTCTATAGCTTCGCTTTAAAATCACATCCCCGACAAGGTTGAATCTTCCTTTGTTTAAAGTTACTTCGATTGCCAGGCGATTGAAGAAATCAAAACGTCCGCCGAAACGTTTACGGCTTTTCTTCGCGTTTTTGGCAAGCGCCCTGAATTTCCCGGATTCTCTTGAGAAAAGAGTTACGAGAAGATCGGCTTCCCCGTAACTGGATTTTTTTAAAATCAATGCGTCGTGAGTTTCCATGGTTTTCCAACCGGATTATCGGTGCGGGGATTTTCGAGAAGTTCTGATATTTACCGGGCTTTCCACCTCGAAAATTAACGATCGTTTATCCCCCACAAGTTGGAAATCTTTCCGGTTAAAACCGTTTTTATCAAACACAAAACAAATAGCCGCGCGCGGTAAATGGTTTTACCGAACGAGTGCGTTATTTCTGCGGAAAGATTGACCAAGTCTATCGGGCGAAAACTTATATTCTCGAATACGTCCTTGGAACTTTCTCTAAAAAAATCAATTCACTTAAACCTGTGGCGGTAATGACCGTTTGTTTGTCGGAAACATCCGGTAGAATCTGATATCCAAAATGACTTTTTTAAAGAAATTTTCGGGATTTGTGAAAATAGAGCATACGTTTTTCTCCCTTCCGGTTATTTTTTCAGGGGCTTTTTTAGCCGCCGGCGGAACTTTCGGTATCAGGCTTTTCATCCTGATATTTCTTGCGGGCGCGGGAGCTAGAACTTTCGCCCTCGCGCTTAACCGTATCTTCGATCGCGAAATAGACCGTCAAAACCCTAGAACGGCCGCAAGAGAGCTTCCCTCGGGCAAAATGGACCTGCGTGAAGCTGTTGCGATAGCGGCCGCGGGCGCTCTGCTTTACTTTGTTTGCGCTTACCTTATATGTCCCCTGGTGTTTTTTCTATCTCCTTTGCCGCTTGCGGCTTTCACCTTCTATCCGCTGATGAAGAGATTTACCAGTCTTTGTCATTTCGGCGTAGGATTTTCGCTGGCGCTAGCCCCGGTCGGCGGTTGGATTGCCGTGAGGTGTTCTCTTGAAGAAATGCTCGCGGCGATTGTGCTTGCGTTTTTTACTTTCTTCTGGATTTCCGGTTTCGATATAATATACGCGACCGCGGATGAGGAATTTGATCGCAGTCGAGGCGTTTTTTCCCTAGTTTCAAGTTTTGGAAAACAAAGAGCGCTTGAAGTTTCCCGGATTTGCCACCTGCTCGCGTTTCTCTCCCTCGTCTTTCTTTACTTTCTTTCGTTTCGAACTTTATTCGCGCTTCTGCCGCTTGCGCTTTCCGGATACCTTCTCTACCTTGAACACGGAAGCTTCGGGGATGTGAATTCAGCTTTTTTCAGAATCAACATTCTCGAGGGATTCGCGGTTTTCTTTTTCATACTCGCGGGTATATACTTACCCTAAACGATGAGAACCATAGTGGGAATTACCGGAGCTTCCGGGGTTGCGTACGGAGTGGACTTCCTTAGAAGATGTCCGGGTGAAAAATTTCTTGTGGCGAGCAAATGGGGAAAAAGAGTTCTTCACGAGGAGCTTGGTCTTAAGGTTGAGGAAATTCGGCCTTGGGTAAAGGATATCTACAGAGATTCGGATCTTGCCTCTCCTTTTTCCTCCGGGAGCAATCATTTCGATTCCATGGTGATAGTTCCCTGCTCGGTTTCAACGCTGGCGAAAATCGCAAACGGAATAGCCGACACTTTGATAACGAGAATTGCCGCCGTCGCTCTTAAGGAAAAAAGAAGACTCGTGATCGCGCTCCGCGAGACTCCGCTCAGTACTGTAGCTATCGAGAACGCTCTTCGACTTTCGCGCGAGGGAGTGATAATCGCGCCGATTTCTCCGACGGACTACATGGGTGGGGACTCGGTTTCGGACGTGGTGAGCGGGTATGTGAATAAGCTTCTTGGCGTCGTTGGCGTCGATGCGGGCGGGGGATGGAAAAGCACCGAGTTAGAGTAATTTTCTCCCATGCCCAGTAAAAATTTCAAAAATCTTTCAAGCTATATAGATCATCTTGAAGCCACCGGCGATCTTAAGAGGATAAAAACGGAGGTTTCTCCCGAGCTTGAAATAACTGAGATAGCTTCCCGCACGGTTAAAGACGGCGGTCCCGCGCTTATTTTCGAGAACGTTGCCGGTTCTGATTTCCCCTTGGCGATAAATCTCTTCGGCACCGAGCGCAGGGTTGAACTCGCCCTCGGCAGAAAACCCGCGGAAATCGGCGAGGAACTCGTTGAAATATTTCGCAAAGTCAATCCCCCGACCATAAAAGGGATTTTTTCCATACTGCCAAAGGCGGTGAATCTGCTTTCCATGAGAACCAAGTCCGTAAGTCGCGGCGATGTTCAGCATATAGAGACCGAACCCGATCTCTCAAGACTTCCCGTAATAAAATGTTGGCCCAAAGACGGCGGGAAATTTGTAACCCTGGGCCTGGTTTTAACGAGAGATCCCGCGACGGGAAGCAGAAACTTGGGCATATACAGGCTTCAGGTGTATGATCGCAAGACTACGGGGATGCATTGGCATCCGCATAAAGGAGGAGCGGCTCACTACCACGAGGCGAAGAAGCTTAACAGAGATCTTGAAGTTGCGGTGATTCTCGGCGGAGATCCGAAGATGATTTTCTCCGCGATCGCTCCGCTTCCCGACGGCGTGGACGAACTTGCGTTTGCAAGCTACCTGCGCGGAAACCCTATACCGATGGTAAAAGGCAAAAGCGTGTCCCTTCGCGTTCCGGCCGATGCGGAATTCATACTTGAGGGCTATGTTCCCAAAGATGAGCTTAGGCTTGAGGGGCCTTTCGGAGATCACTTCGGTCACTACTCCATGGAGTCGGATTTTCCCGTTTTCAATCTAAGGGAGATAACTCACAGAAAAAATCCCGTTTATCCCGCCACCGTGGTCGGCAAGCCTCCTCAGGAAGATCTGTATCTTGGAATAGCCGCGGGAGAAATGTTCTCCCCACTTATAAAGATAATACAACCCGAGATAAAAGATATGTGCGCTTATCCGGAAGCGGGGTTTCACAACCTTTTGGCCGTCTCGGTCGACGAAAGATATCCCAAAGGAGGCGTAAAGGCCATGCTTGCGCTCTGGGGAACCGGGCAGCTTCTTTTGACAAAATGCATGATTTGCGTTTCTAGTGAGGTGGATCCCAGGGATTTTTCCGCGGTATTGCGTGAAGTGGGAGAAAATTTTGATCCCAGAGAAGATTTCATGCTAGTTCAGTGGGCTCCCTTGGACACTCTTGATTTTACCAGCAAGAAACTTAATGTGGGAAGTAAGATGGGAATAAACGCCGTGCGGAAAAACTCGGCCGAAAGAAAAACCTACGCCAAAGAGATCGCGGATCCCAGAGAGCGGCATTCGGAGATAAAAGCTTTTCGACTTCTCGAGGGAGGTTTCTGCGTCGTTAAGGTTGACGAATCTCAAACCGACCCGAAGGCGTTAATCCGCAAGCTTTTCGAAACTCCCGGGCTTGAAGAAGTTCGCATAATCGCGGTCGTGAGCTTGGATATAGATATATTAGATGACATGAATCTTATTTGGGGTATTTTTACCAGGTTCGATCCTTATCTGGATGTGCTGTTTGAACATACCGAACTTCGAGGATGTGCGGTTACCTACGAAGGCAGAATGGGGATCGACGCCACCGTGAAGCATTGGTACCCTCCGGTGATAGAGATGTCCGAAGACGTGAAAAACAAAGTGGAGGCGAGATGGAACGAGTACTGGAACTGACGGAAGCTTTTTGTACGGATCCGAAGCTGCTTCCCATAATGGAGAAAGTGGTTGCGGAGGAAAGAATTTCGTTTGAAGACGGACTTTCCATACTGAACTCCAGGGATCTCAACACGATCGGTTCGATGGCGGACTACGTAAAGAGAAAGAAGTCGGGGGATAAGGTGTATTTCGTCGTTAATCGGCATGTAAACCCTTCTAACATATGCGCAATATCATGCAGATTCTGCGCCTTCGGAACTACGAAGAAATCAGCAAACGCCTACGAACTTTCAAACGAGCAGATGCTCTCCATGTTAAGCGACGAGATGAAGGAAGTACACATAGTCGGCGGTCTTCATCCCGACTGGGAATTTGATCATTATCTGAACATAGTCAAAATGATAAAGCTTCACTACCCGAATATTCACGTTAAGGCTTTCACCGCAGTTGAGATTGACTGGTTTTCGGAAATAAGCGGTCTTTCGCTAAAAGACGTTCTCCTTAAGTTAAAAGATGCGGGAGTTGACGCTCTTACGGGCGGAGGGGCCGAGATACTTCACGAGGACGTAAGAAAAAAGATATGCGCTCCCAAAACCGTCGCAACGAGATGGGAGGAGATTCATCACCTCGCCCATCGACTGAATATTCCCACAAACGCCACTATCCTCTACGGTCACATAGAAGAACCGTACCATGTCGTCGATCATATGGAGAGGCTTAGAAAAATAGAAGACGATTCTCCGGGTTTTTTTGCGTTTATTCCGGTTCTCTTTCAACCGGAGAATACCGGACTTAAAAACGTAAAACCTTTCGCCGCTTCATACGATATGAAAGTTCACGCGCTTGCGAGGTTGTATCTTGACAACTTCCCTCACATAAAATCCTACTGGATTACTCTCGGGGAAAAAGCGGCTCAGATAGCTTTGCACTACGGGGCGAGCGATGCCGACGGAACCATAATCAGGGAAAAGATTATTCACGACGCCGGAGCTCCTTCGGAAGTGGGGCACAGTAGAGATTTTATGATAAAGATGATCAAAGATTCCGGTTACGTGCCGGTTGAAAGAGACGCTCTCTATAATGAATTGAGGGTGTATAACTGACTTTCCCCGGATACCACGGCCCACGCGGCTTATGGGATTCCGGTGGAATTGCGCGTATAATTTTAATTCGATTTAAGCCGCGTATGAAAGCGAAAATGTTGCACAGTCCTCTTTTGCGTATTTTCATCGTGACGTTTTTTGTGGTCGTGTGCGCGACGTTTTTCGGAAACGGCGAAGCTTCTGGGCAAGTGAAGAAAATGAAAGACGGAAAAAACAGCGGCTATCGGGAAGCGACTTTCGCCGGAGGGTGTTTCTGGTGCATGCAGCCGCCTTTTGACAGTCTTTTGGGAGTTGTGGAAACGGTGGTGGGTTACTCGGGTGGAGAGGAGGAAAATCCGACCTACGAGCAGGTATGGCAAGGAAAAACCGGCCACGCCGAGGCCATAAGAGTTGTTTTCGACCCGGCGAAACTATCCTACGATACGCTTCTTGAAACTTTCTGGATGAATATAGATCCGACTCAGGAAGACGGACAGTTCAACGACAGAGGAAAGCATTACAGAACCGCTATCTTCTACCACGACGATTCGCAAAAGAAAAAGGCCCTTCTTTCGAAGAAGAAACTCGAAGAATCCGGGAAATTCAAAAAGCCCATAGTTACTTCCGTGGAGAAGTTAATTTCTTTCTACGAAGCCGAAGAATATCATCAGAAGTATTACGAGAAAAACCCGATTCATTACAACAGTTATAAAAAGGGCTCCGGCAGAGCCGGCTTTATCGAGAGAAATTGGGGCAAGTGAACTCTGTTTCAAAAAACTCCAACCGTGTTTAATGACCGTTTACTTTCTTCGCTCCGAAGTGGAATTTCCCGATCCGAACGAAGCCGACAGCGGGGGACTTCTTGCGATTGGGGGAGATCTTTCTTCCGACAGGCTTCTTTGCGCTTATAAAAACGGTATTTTCCCTTGGTATTCCGAGGGAGATCCTATTCTTTGGTTCTCTCCGGATCCGAGGATGGTGTTTCTTCCCGGTGACTTCAGATTTTCAAAAACTCTTTTAAAGACGGTGAATTCCGGCAAATTTTCGGTAAAGGTCGATTCGAATTTCGCCGCGGTTATCGAAAACTGCGCTCAAGTGAGCAGAAAAGGACAAAGCGGGACTTGGATAACCGATGAAATGAAAGTGGCGTACTGCAAGCTACACGAATTGGGATACGCGCATTCTTTTGAGATTTATTTTGGTCAAGAGCTCGCGGGCGGTCTTTACGGAGTATCCGTCGGCGCGGCGTTTTTCGGAGAGTCAATGTTTCATTTCGAAACTGACGCTTCCAAAGTAGCCTTTTTCCATCTCGCCAGAAAATGTGAGGAACTCGGTTTTGACTTTATAGATTCTCAGGTTCCGACGGCTCACATGAAGAAGATGGGAGGAAGAGAAATGAGCAGAAAACGGTTTCTTTCAATACTCAAATCTTCCCAAGAGAAAGAAACGGTTCTAGGCAAGTGGCGAATTTGAAACCCGCATTTCGGTTTTTTGATTGTTTTTAAGAAAAACGAATCCCGCGGTAAAATCGCAAGCCGTCCAAAAGGCACGTCGCTTTTTTAAGACCCGAATCTCGATACAGTAATAAACACGTCGCCATCCCTCTTCGAATATGACAGCGACGGGGAAAATAGTTAAAATCTGAAAAATGCCCAAACTTCTTGTCTTTCAGCATGTTCCTCACGAGATACTGGGGACTCTTCACCCGATTTTGAAAAACGCCGGGTTCAGAATACGTTACGTAAACTTCGGCCGTTCCAATTACAAGCTTCCCAAGCTTGCAAACTACGATGGGCTCGTAGTTCTCGGCGGACCGATGAACGTGGACCAGACGGATGAGTATCCGTATCTCGAACCGGAGGTTGAAGCCATAAAAGAATTTATCGATATGAATGTACCGGTATTGGGGATTTGTCTCGGTTCACAGCTGATCGCCAAGGCTCTCGGCGCTTCTGTCCGAAAAAATCCGAGCAAGGAAATCGGCTGGTATGATGTTTCCATTACCGACGAAGGGAGCAAAGATCCGCTTCTTTGCGGATTCCGGTCGGTTGAAAAAGTATTTCAGTGGCATGGGGATACTTTTGAAATTCCGCCTGATTCGGTGCGGCTGGCCACATCTTCGCTGTGTGAAAACCAGGCGTTTCGATATGGGGAAAAAGTGTATGGATTTCAGTTCCATCTTGAGGTTGACGCCCCGATGATAGAGCGTTGGCTCAACGCTCCGGTTAACAAGAAGGAGATTGAAGAGCTTGAAGGTGATGATATTTGTCCCGACGCCATAAGGTCTCAGACTCCCGGTTATATAAATGGACTCTCCGCGCTAAGTGTGAGAACTTTCGGCAGTTTTATCTCACTGTTTGATATTGAGACGCGAAATAAAACGGCCCAAATGCCCTCGGTATGAAATTTATTTAGGGTGATTTAGGCGAATTGCCTTCAGATTCGGTTGAAAAAAAGCCGATCGAGTGTATAATCCGTGCGTTTTTACGTTACGAAAATTCAATTCAAGCAGAGGTGAAAATGAGCAGCTGGGAATGCAAAAACCATGGTCATCCCGATATAAAACCTTCTAATTCTAAAAGAGCCATATTTATCGGCAGATATCAGCCCTATCACTCCGGACACATAAGTCTCGTAAGGCAAAAGCTCGATAAGGGAGTCCCGTGTCTAATAATGGTAAGGGATATTCCTCCCGATTCGAAAAATCCATTCACGACAGAGCAGACGATAAGCATGATAAGAAAATATCACGAGAGCAAAGGGGACGATGTCGTGGTAATGGCGATTCCGGATATTGAATCCGTAAACTGGGGAAGAGGAGTGGGCTACGAGATGAACGAATTTTTCCCACCCGACGATATAGGATTCATATCAGCGACCAAAATACGCGAATTGATAGCAAATGGCAGTGAGGACTGGAGAGAACTTGTGGATAGTTCTATTCAGGATGACGTGAAGAGTTATCTGACCGGCGACTAATTTTCGTCTCCGGAATTCGGCGAGCTCCCCGGCTCGCAAGTTGATAGTATCTACCGACGCGGAGGCAAAGCGGCGAAAGACCGCGTACCTTATTTAAAGATATAAAGGGGTGTTTTACGCCACAAAACCGCCAAAGCCGAGGTGAAAGCTTAAATTTTCGTGTTTAGGTGATTACTGTTCTTCGGCCTGTTGCTTAGCAGTCTTTTTCTGGTATTTGCGGCGAAACTTCTCGACTCTTCCTTCTTTTTTGTACATTTTCTCCTTTCCGGTATAGAAAGGGTGAGAGTCGCTTGAAATCTCCACCGTTATGAGCGGATATTCGTTTCCGTCTTCCCATTTGGTGGTTTCGGAGGATGTTTTAGTCGAACGGGTAAGAAATTCGTATCCGGTAAACGAATCCTTGAAAACCACATAGTTATAATCGGGATGAATGTTCTTTTTCATTTTATCAGTCCGGATTTTTTTTAGGCGAGAGATTCTATACTAAATATAAATTTTTGTAAAGCGCTTGATAGGGAAAGTTGGTGTTTTTATCTTCGGACGTGAGTTAAAATCTCGGCGGCTTTCTTGGCGAAGTAAGTGATTATCATGTCAGCGCCGGCCCTTTTTATGCCAAGGAGGCTCTCAAGAACAACCTTTTCCTCGTCGAGCCATCCCGATTCGCAAGCCGTTTTTATCATCAGATATTCACCGCTTACCTGATACGCCGCCAGTGGAAGGTCGGTGTTTTCCCGAAACAGGGATACGATGTCCAGGTAGTAGCCCGCGGGTTTCACCATTACCATGTCCGCGCCTTCTTCCTCGTCCAGAATAAGCTCTCTTAACGCTTCTCTAGAGTTTGCGGGATTCATCTGATATGTCATTTTGTCACCGTCTCTGGGCGCGGAATCAAGCGCTCCTCTAAAAGGTCCGTAAAACGATGATGCGTATTTGGCGGTGTATGACATTATCGAAACGTCGGTATAACCTTCTTCGTCAAGAGTTTCTCTAATCGCTCCTACCCGACCGTCCATCATATCGCTGGGTGCCACAATGTCCGCCCCCGAAGCGGCGTGACAAAGCGCTTGCTTACAAAGGACTTCTACCGTTAAGTCGTTTAGTATTTCTCCCGATCCGGATAGCAAACCGTCATGTCCGTCACTTGAATAAGGATCAAGCGCGATATCCGTTATCACAGAAACTTGCGGGACTTCTTTTTTAACGGTCGCCACGACTCTTGGCACAAGCCCCTTGGGATTGTAACATTCCTCCGCGAAAGGGGATTTGAGGGAGTCTTCAATTGCCGGAAAGATCATTACGGCGGCAATTCCCAAAGAAGAAGCCTGCTTTACTTCCCTCACAAGACCCGAAACGCTCCACCTTTTTAAGCCGGGCATGGATTCTATTTCTTCGTCGGTGCTTTTATCGTGTACGAAAAGCGGATACACAAGGTTTTCTGGAAGGAGGAAAGTTTCTCTCGCGAGTTTTCTTATTGAAGAGGATTTGCGATTTCTCCTCGGTCTTGAAAGCAGATCGAGTGATACTACGTCTTTTTCCGGTATTTTTCTTCCAGTCTTCTTCCCAGAACTCATATTTTTCCCTAACTCCCGTATTTTTCGGCGTCGTTGCGGATTTTTCGCACGCGACTTAAAACAGTTAATGATAAAAAGACGGAGAGAAATAGTCAAAAAAGGACAAGACCTCGCCAATACCGAAAAAGAGATTCTTTCTTAACGAAAAAACCGGCTATAATCAACCGCCAAACGCATCCGAGGAGAAAACAATGCCCAATAAAAATACCGCAACCACCGGTTACATGATGGGATACAGCGACGATTTTCAGAGGCTGCTCAAGCGTCGAAGCGCCGCGACCAATGCCGCGTATCTGCTTCCTCATCTAAAACCGGGCATGCGCGTTTTGGATTTCGGCTGCGGTCCCGGAACTATCTCCGTCGGACTCGCCAAAGCAGTGGAGCCCGGAGAGTTGCACGGTATAGATATGGAGGAATCGCAAATTGAGATAGCCCGAAACGCCGCATCGGCCGGAGGACATAAAAACGCGATATTTCGAAAAGGAGATATCGCCGACCTGCCGTTTGAAGACAACTTCTTTGACGTAGCTCACTGCCACGCCGTACTTATTCACATTACGGATGTCGAGGCAGTTTTAAACGAGGTTAAAAGAGTGCTTAAGCCCGGAGGCATAATCTCAAGCCGTGAAATGTTTGTCGATTCGTCTTTTTTCGAACCGGAGATAAAAGGAGGCGCGGAAGCGTTTTCGAAATTTATGTCCGCAAGCGGAGGGCATCCGCAGATGGGTAAAAAGCTCAAGCGTTTGTTTTTCAACGCGGGATTTTCGGACATTGACGCCAAAGTGTCTTTAGGAACCTACGGTACGGCAGAAGACATCCGCTTTCTACACGACTTCATGACCGCTTGGCTTCTTTCTTCCAGCACTGTCAGAACCGCCGAAAAATACGGAGTGGCTACCGAACGGCAGTTAAAGGACTGGTGTAAAATGCTGGATCGTTGGAGAGACGATCCTGGAGCGATCGCCGGCTTCGCTTGGGGAGAAGCGATAGGGCGAAAGCCATAAGAATTTCACGGCAATCAAGCGATGCGCTGAATCTTAAGAAGGCCGAATTATTTGGCCGAATGATATGTGACTGCGGAAAATATCCGCAAAAGAGCGATACTTGAATTTCTCTAGTAATCTTCAATAAAAATTAGAGTTTAGGATATCTCAATGACGGTAAGGATTGGTTATGGTATTCGGCTAGAAAAAGGAGGGGTTAACGATGGCAAATAAAAACGACGATATCGCGGAAAGCGGCTACGTAATGGGTTACGGGGAAGAATTTCAAAAACTGCTCAGGCGTCGAAGCGCCGAGGTTGACGCTAAGCATTTGCTCCCGCGCCTAAAACCGGGCATGCGCGTTTTGGATTTCGGCTGCGGTCCCGGAACTATCTCTATGGGACTTGCCAGGGCGGTGGAACCCGGAGAGCTGCATGGTGTCGATATGGAAGAGTCGCAGATTGAGATAGCCAGAAACGCCGCATCGGCCGGAGGGCACAAAAACGCTACGTTCCAAAAAGGCGACGTGACCGATCTGCCGTTTGAAGATAATTTTTTTGACGTCGCTCACTGTCATGCGGTACTGATGCATGTTCCGGACACGGAAGCCGTTTTGAGCGAGGTTAAAAGAGTGCTTAAGCCCGGAGGCATAATCTCAAGCCGTGAGATGTTCGTCGATTCATGCTTTTTCGAACCTGACGTAGATGGCGGTTGGGCCACGTTTGCGAAACTTATCTCCGCAAACGGAGGACATCCTCAGATGGGTAAGAAACTTAAGCTTCTGTTTTCCGAAGCCGGATTTCTGGACATAGACTCAAGCGTTTCATTCCAGCCGTACAGTACGCCAGAGGATATAGAATTTCTTAACGATCTTGTAATCGGCTGGTTTTTTTCTCCCTCCACCGTTTCCGCCGCCGTAAAATTTGGACTGGCGACGCAGAAGCAGTTTGATGACTGGCGCCTTATGCTTGAGAGTTGGAAAAGCGCTCCCGGAGCGATCGCCGGCTTCGCTTGGGGAGAGACTATAGGGAGAAAACCCTAAAACCCCAAATCCCCCCGTATATTTGAACTCGAAGAGACCGCTTAGCTTCCGTATAAAGTCTCAACCTCTCGGGTTTTCAATATAGTCCGGTTGTCATTTTGAATTAAAGGCGGAGGGAGCAAATCCTCGGATGTGGTTTCGAACCGGTTTCGGTATAGGGACTGCCGTCTCGGAGAATGTATGTCGTTTTAAAGACTCGGTTTAAGTTTTGCGGTACTTGTCAAGAGGCGATTAAGTCTTATTTTTTACTTGTAGGCTTGCGAAAAACTCATTGACGAAAGGGAGGCTTTCACATGACTGAAGAGAGGACGGAAAGACACCAATTTCAAGCCGAAGTGCGAAGACTGATGGATATCGTGGTCAACTCGCTCTATACGGACAAGGAAATATTCATAAGAGAACTGGTTTCAAATGCTTCCGACGCGCTTGAAAAACTTAGATACTTGCAACTTACTCAAAAAGAGATACACGACGATTCACTGCCTTTGGAAATCGAAATATCCACCTCAAGCGAAGACAATACGATTACTTTTACCGATTACGGAGTCGGAATGAGCAGAAAGGAACTTGTAGAAAATCTGGGGACCATAGCTCATTCGGGTTCGAAAAAATTTATCGACGCGGTCGAGAAGGGTGGAGTCGAAGGCGGTGAGTTAATAGGACAGTTCGGGGTGGGTTTCTACAGCAGCTTTATGGTTGCCGATTCCGTCGAGGTGATAACTCGCGGTTACAGGAAAAACTCGGAAAACCTCATCTGGAGAAGCAAAGGCGACGGAGTATTCGAGATATCCAAAGGTCGTGGTCATCGAAGAGGTACGAAGATAATTTTGTCTTTGAAGGAACAGGCGAAAGAATATGCCGACGAGGTTTTAGTGGAGAATGTTCTCAGGAAATACTCCGCTTTTGTTCCGTTTCCTCTCAAGTTAAACGGTAAGCAGATAAATACCACCGAAGCCGTCTGGCTTCGCAGCAAAAACGAAATTACCGATCAAGAATACGCGGGATTTTACCGTTTCCAGACAAACTCTTTTGACGAACCCAGATACAAACTTCACTTTTCCTCGGAAGCTCCGATAGACATGAATGTTTTACTTTTCGTCCCGGAGGACAATCTGGAGCGTCTGGGACTCGCAAGAGCGGAACCCGGAGTCGGTCTTTACTCAAGAAGAGTGCTGATTGACGCCGCTCCCAAGAGTCTTCTTCCCGAATGGGCGAGATTTCTTAAAGGAGTGGTGGACAGTGCCGATATTCCCCTTAACATCTCAAGAGAAACTATGCAGGACAGCTCTTTGGTCAAGAGACTTAATTCGGCTATTACTAAAAGGTTTATAAAATTTCTTGAGCAAAGCGCTTCCGATGACCCGAAAAGTTACGATGAGTTCTACCGGAATTTCGGTTTTTTCATAAAAGAAGGAGTCGCCTCGGATTTCGAAAATAAAGAAAAGCTGAAAGAACTCCTGCGGTTTGAATGCGCCGGCAAGGAGAAGGGAGAACTGATTTCCCTCAAAGACTATATTTCCGCGATGCCGGAGGAACAGAAAGAGATATATTATCTGTTCGGTCCGGGAAGGGACGCGCTTGAAAACGGACCTCACATGGAATTTTTCCGTTCTAAGAATATTGAAGTTCTTTTCGTCTACGAGCCTATTGACGAATTCGTGATGTCCACTATGGGCGAGTACGAAGAAAAAAAGATCGTCTCGGGCGACAGTGTCGATATAAAAATTATCGGTCAAGACGATAAAGACGCTTCCGACGGTCCTTCCGAAGAGGAGAAATCGCTTTGCGGCTGGATGAAGACAATTCTGGGCGATAGAGTAGGCGATGTGCGCATGAGCCGAAGACTCGTCGAGAGTCCCGCGGCGGCTTTTAACTCCGATTCCTCGATGACTCAAGGGATGAAGAGAATAATGAAAAACATGCACTCGGAAGAAGATCAAAAATCGCTTGTTCGTCTTGAGATAAACCCCGGACATCCGATTGTAAAAAACCTTGCTCTCATGAAAGAAAAGGACACGGAACTTGCCGGAGTAATAGTCGAGCAGCTTTTTGACAACGCTCTTTTAGCAGCGGGATACATGGAGAACCCGAGAAATATGGTTGGAAGAATAAACACCCTGCTTGAGAGGCTTAGTTCCGAGTGAAGTATGAACTATCTTGCCCACATCCGTCTCGCAGGTGACGACCCGGGATGTATCATAGGGAATTTTCTCGGCGATTTCGTAAAGGGAAGGATTACCAACCAGTATACTCCCGCAATAAGACGTGGAATAGTTATGCACCGTAAAATTGATTCGTGGACGGATTCTCACGAGAGGGTAATAAAATGCGCCCGGCTTATCAGTCCCGAACGCAGGCGCTGGAGCAAAGTGCTCGTAGATATTTTCTACGATCATCTTCTTGCTTCTAATTGGGATAAATACTCAAATGAAAGTCTTGGCGATTTTCTCGATAGAGCGTACGGTATAATACTCCGGGAGGCGGATATTTTTCCGGAAAACGCCGCGTTGGCTATTCGCAACATGGTTGAAAGCGGTTGGATGGAAAAATACGAAACTATCTCCGGACTTGGGGATGTATTCGAGAGGATATCCAAAAGGGTTAAAAGAAAAAATCCCCTTGCTGGGTCAGAACGGGAACTGGTCTCCCATTACGAAGATATGAACGAGCATTTCAACATGTTTTTCCCGGAAGCTATCGAGTATTCCAGACGTCTTGAATCCCTCTTGCTGACGCGTCAATAGAATCGTCCCGTTAATTTCCGGTAAAATACTTCTCTAGAGGAATGAATCAATGATAGATTTTTATACGGCGGACACTCCAAACGGTAAAAAGATTTCAATAATGCTTGAAGAGGTTTCCGCTTCCTACAAAGTGCACGACCTTGACCTCTCGGCGCTTGAACATAAAGAACCCTGGTTTCTCGAAATAAATCCAAATGGCAAGATCCCCGCGATAATCGATAACGAAAATGAAGGCGCGGTTGTTTTCGAATCCGGAGCCATACTTGTCTACCTTGCCGAAAAGTTCGGAAATTTTCTTCCCTCCTCGGGTTCGCGCAGAACGAATTGCATTCAATGGCTGATGTTCCAGATGTCTGCCGTAGGTCCTATGCAGGGACAGTTAAACGTTTTTTTGAAATACGCTCCGGAAAAAATACCTTACGCGATAAACAGGTACGAGCGGGAAACCGAAAGAATTTACTCGGTTCTCGACGCAAGACTTTCTCAGACGGAATACCTCGCCGGAGAGTACTCAATCGCCGACATCGCCACATGGCCTTGGATAAACGCGTACGATTGGGCGCAGATAGACCTTTCGAATTTCGCTAATCTCAGCAGATGGCACGCCGAGGTTGGAAAAAGGCCGGCGGTGATAAAAGGAAATGCGATTCCCGCAAACGCCAGAGAAGGGGAAACGGAACAGGAAAAGATAAAGAGAATTTCCAAGCTGCTTCTTTAAGCGTGAATATCCCCCGACTTCGACGGTTTGAGCGAGAGAGAAGACATTTGAGGTCCATTTCCACTTGCCCTTTTTATTTGCTTCAAAAGTTGCGTTTCATAACTGAAACCGCATACCCTTTCCGAACTTCCTGAAATACCAGAGAAAAACGAGTCGTTTGCCGAAAAACTCTCCTTGTGACTACCGTTGGGAGACGCGGTTTAGATGTCTGGTATGTAGCGCTACAAGGGTTTTTTTGCCTTTTAGAAGTGGGTGCATTAAAATTTTTACGCGTTAAAAAATCCTAAGCGAAACCCAGAAGCTATGCCCAAATCAGATCTTACGCCGGAGCAACTTTTAATCAAGAATTTAGTTTCGGAGTTTGCCGAAGAGCGAATTAAACCGCTCGCTTCGGAAATTGACAAAAACGCCACTTTCCCAAAGAAACTCGTAGAGGAGCTGTTCGGTCTCGGTTTCATGGGCCATTTCGTGGCGGAACGTTACGGAGGAAGCGGCGTTGATTACCTTTCATACGTAATAGCGATTGAAGAAATATCCAAAGCGTGCGCGTCAACCGCGGCGATAGTCATGGTACATAATTCCCTTTCCTGCGCGCCGATACAGGATTTCGGCACCGAGAGTCAAAAGCGCAGATATCTTCCGGCAATGTGCCGAGAATCTCTGGGATGCTTCGCTTTGAGCGAACCCGAGTCGGGTTCCGACGCCGGCGGAATAACGACAAGCGCGGAGAAAAAGTCCGGAGGATACGTTTTAAATGGGACGAAAAGCTGGATTACAAACGGTCGCGAAGCGCAATTCGCCATAGTTTTCGCGAGAACGAGCAAATCGAAAAGAAGCGGCGGAATTACGGCGTTTGTAATAGACCTCGACTCTCCGGGAATTTCTATCGGAAAGTCTGAAAGTAAGCTTGGGATAAAGGGCACTAGCACGGTTCAGCTTGTTTTTGAGGATTGCGAAGTTCCCCAAGGGTGCGTTTTAGGCAAGGAGGGCGAGGGTTTTAAAATCGCTATGAAGACCCTTGACGCGGGAAGAATAGCGGTCGCGGCGCAAGCCTTGGGAATAGCAGGCGCGGCTCTTGAAGCCTCGACGCGGTATTCTCTTGAAAGAAAGGCGTTTGGCGAGAAAATATCCAGTTTTCAGGCCATACAGTTTATACTCGCGGATATGGCGACGAGAATCGAGGCTTCGAAACTGCTTACCTACGAGGCCGCCTTGATGAAAGAACGAGGCGAGAAGTACACCAAAAACTCCGCCATGGCTAAACTTTACGCCGCCGAGACTGCGATGTGGGTGGCCACCAAAGGTATTCAGGTGCATGGAGGAAACGGATATACTACCGATTATCCGGTGGAACGTTATTTCAGAGACGCAAAGATAACCGAAATATACGAAGGTACTTCGGAAATACAGAGGCTGGTTGTCGCAAGGCAGATTCTATCAGAATCCGCTTACGGAACTTGAGGGAAAAACGCATTGTCTATTATTCTGGGAGAAAAACATGTCTGAATCAGATATAAGCGTGGTGGGAGTTGTGGGCGCCGGAACCATGGGTTCGGGTATCGCGGAGCTTTCGGCTTGCTCGGGAAAAAAAGTCGTCCTTCTGGACTTGGAAAAAAGTATGGTGGAGACGGCGATTGGAAAGATAGAAAAAAATATTTCCAGACTCGCGCGCAGAGGTAAAATCGCCGAGGAGCAAATCGATATGATCGTCAAGAGAATTCGCGCAACTGAAAATTACGAAGATTTTCGCGATACGGACATAGTTATCGAGGCCGTAAGCGAGAGTATGGAAGTAAAAAAGGCGGTTTTCCGCAATATAGAGGAAAACATCGAGCGAGAAGCGATTATAGCCACCAACACTTCCACTCTTTCCGTTACCGAACTTGCCATGAACGTCTCGGGACCCGAAAGAGTTCTGGGAATTCATTTTTTTAATCCGGCTCCGATAATGAAACTGGTCGAGATAATCGCAACCCCGAAAACTTCCTCTCAAACTCTGGAGTTGGCGATGGAATTCGCGCGTAGCCTCGATAAATATCCGGTTTCGGCAAAAGACAGAGCGGGCTTCGTAGTGAATAGAATTCTGCTGCCGATGATAAACGAGGCGATTTTCGTGCTGGACGAAGGACTCGCCGAGGCCAAAGAGATTGACAACGCGATGAAGTTTGGAGCGAATCATCCTATAGGACCTTTGGCCCTTGCGGACCTGATAGGACTCGACGTTACTCTGGATGTGCTCAACGTTCTTCATCGGGAATCGGGAGATCCGAAATTCAGACCGGCTCCGCTGCTTAAAGAAATGGTGCGGGCGGGTTGCCTGGGTAGAAAGACTGGAACGGGGTTTTTTGAATACGGGAAAAGGTAGAAGAGATAAAGGAGGAATAAATGTACAAAGACCTTTTGTTTGAAACAAGGGATGAAGGCGTGGGAATACTGACCATAAACAAAGCGAGAGCTATGAATATTCTAAGTAGGGAAATAATAGCTCAGCTCGCGGAGTTCGTAACCGAACGTCTGCCCGCTGAGAACCTGAAAGCGCTGGTTATAACCGGGGCGGGGGAAAAAGCTTTCGTAGCGGGCGCCAATATAAAACAAATGCGCGAAATGACTATTGAAGAATTCAAGGACTACTGTGTCGTTGGCCGCGGGGTTTTCGATTATTTGCAGCAGGCGCCCTTTGCGGTCATAGCCGCGATAAACGGATATTCCCTGGGAGGCGGGCTGGAACTGGCTCTCGCCTGCGATATCAGGATCGCTTCTTCCAACGCCCGGGTCGGTTTTCCCGAAACCAAGCTGGGTCTTTTCCCCTGTTGGGGAGGAACTCAGAGAGCGGCGAGGATCATCGGACCCGGAAAAACAAAAAAACTGGTTTTTACCGGAGAGATGATCACCGCGGCCGAAGCTTTCGAAATCGGCCTTTTAGACAAAGTCGTTGAACAGGAAGAGCTCATGGACGAAGTTATGAAAGTAGCCGGTCAGATCGCTAGCAACAGTCCGCTTGCGGTCGGATACGCCAAAAAAGCTATAAACCTCGGATCGGAGATGGAACTTTCCCATGGACTCGCCTATGAGATGGAAACCGGATTTGAGTGTTTTGATTCCTACGACAGGGCAGAGGGTATGAGCGCGTTTATCGAAAAAAGAACACCTCAGTTCAAGGGAAAGTAATTATGGAAAAAGTCGTACTTTGCGAGCCTCTTAGAACCGCGGTGGGAGCTTTTGGAGGAACTTTGAAGGATGTTTCGGCCGTCGACCTAGCCACGGCGGTGGTTAAGGAGATTATGAGCAGAACGTCTATCTCGCCCGAGCATATAGACGACTGCATAATGGGCAACATACTCGCGGCGGGGCTGGGGCAGAATCCTTCAAGACAGGTATCTATAAACTCGGGTCTGAAAGCGGAGACCCCTGCGATTACCGTTAACAGAATGTGCGGTTCCGGATTGCAGTCCGTCGTGCATGCCGCTCAGGCGATAAAATCCGGCGACTGCGAGTGCGTCGTGGCGGGAGGTATGGAGAATATGAGCGCGGCGCCTTTCTATCTGAAAAAAGCCAGATGGGGGTATAAAATGTCGTCGCCTTCCGATGAGCTTGTGGACGGAATGATGTCGGATGCGCTGTGGGATGCTTTTAACGATTATCACATGGGGGTTACGGCTGAGAATCTCGCCGAAAAATATGAAATATCCAGAGAAAATCAGGATACTTTCGCTTACGCAAGCCAGATGAAGACTAAAGCCGCCTTGAAGACTGGTAAATTCGACTCGCAAATCGTCCCCGTCCCCGTTTCGCGCGGCAGAGGGAAATTCGAGGAGTTCAAATCCGACGAACATCCGAGACCCGACGTGACGCTTGAGAGAATGTCGGCGTTAAAGCCGGTTTTCAAAAAGGGCGGCACGGTTACCGCGGCCAATTCCTCGGGTATTAACGATGGCGCGGCGGCTTTAATAGTCGCATCCGAAGGCAAGGCGGAAGAAGTAGGCTTGAACTCTCTTGCGTCGATTAAATCCTACGCTATTTCGGGAGTGGATCCTTCCATAATGGGAATCGGTCCGGTTTCCGCGATGCGGGCGGCGCTTGAAAAAGCCGAACTCCAAATTGACGATATCGATCTTGTTGAACTCAACGAAGCCTTCGCGGCGCAGTCTCTCGCGGTACTTAAGGATTTCCCCATCCCCGAAGATAAGCTTAACGTAAATGGCGGAGCTATCGCGTTAGGACATCCCGTGGGAGCCACAGGAGCCATACTGCTTGTGAAACTCCTTCATGAATTTAAAAACATCCGCCCCGGCGGATATGGAATGGTGTCCTTATGCATGGGAGGCGGTATGGGTATAGCAATGATCGTCGAAAAGATGTAGAATTGAATTTTGTCGGGTGTTTCCCCGTCTCTCGGTTGTTTGCCGGCGGGTTAGGAAGCGTTTTTCGGTGCGGTTTATTATGAGTGAAAGAGCGAAAATAGAGGTAATGGACGACGGTCCCTTGATTGTAAGCAATCTCTCGTCGCTTGAAAACGGAGGCGTTAGAGACGATACGGTTAAGAAAAAGATAGCTTTATGCCGTTGCGGAGCTTCTAAAGACAAGCCGTTTTGCGACGGTTCCCACAAACGGGCGGATTTTAAAAGCACTATCTCTCCTGTGGAAGTTTCCGAGTCGGGCGGGGAGGAGAAACCGCTTATAAGAGTGCTTGAAGACGGTCCCTACGAAATTTGCGGTGGTATGGTTCTTTGCGCTGCCGATGAGGAAGGTTTTTCCGCCGAAGATCCTTATTATCTGTGCCGTTGCGGAGCTTCTGAAAACAAGCCGTTTTGCGACGGTTCCCACAAGAATATTGATTTTACGGACAAGTAGCTAAGAAACTCTAAGAGGACAAAAAATGGTAAAGACCCCATCAACGATGATTCCACTGGGGAGCGAGGCTCCCGATTTTCGTTTGCCCGACGTAGTTAGCGGAAGCGAGTTTACGCTTGGCGATCTGAAATCTGATCTGGCAACCGTGATTATGTTTATATGCAACCACTGTCCATACGTTAAGCATCTGCAGCAGGGCATGGTGAAAGTCGCCGACGAGTATATTCCCAAAGGAGTTTCTTTTATCGCCGTAAATTCAAACGATGTTGAAAACTATCCCGATGACTCGCCCGAGAAGATGAAAGAAGTTGCGCAGGAAAAAGGATATTCGTTTCCCTACTTGTTTGACGAAACGCAGGAAGTGGCAAGGCTTTACGAAGCCGCCTGCACACCAGACTTTTTCGTTTACGACAAGGAGCTAAAGTGCGTTTACAGAGGGCAGTTTGACGATTCCAGACCAGGAAACGGGAAACCGGTTACCGGAAAGGATCTGAGAAAAGCTCTTGACTCTATCTTGGCCGGAGTAGAAATCGACTGGGAACAGATTCCAAGCCTCGGGTGCAATATAAAATGGAAATAGCCTGCGGTTGCCCGTTTCGGGAAAATGCGCGGAAGAAAAAAGCAAACCCCTTCGTATCATAACCCGATATCCCGCTTCCTCTCTCGGGAACCGGTCACTCAAAAATATGAAACCCGCGGTTGATAAAAACGGACACGCCGAATCGGAAGATTTTATAAGGGCGAAAATAAGAAGCGATTTTGAATCCGGTATCGCTAAGCCCGTAACTCGGTTCCCTCCCGAACCCAACGGCTACCTCCATATAGGCCACGCCAAATCGATATGTCTTAATTTCGGAATTGCCTCGGAATTCGGCGGAAAATGCAACCTTCGCTTCGACGACACAAACCCCTCCAAAGAAGACGTCAAATATATGGAAGCTATAAAAAAAGACATCAGATGGCTTGGTTTTGACTGGGGAGATAAGATTTATTACGCCTCCGATTACTTTCAGCAACTCTACGAATATGCCTTGAAGCTTATAAGCGAGGGTAAAGCTTATGTGGACAATCTGGACGTGGAGCAAATCAGACAATACAGAGGCACGCTTTCCGAACCGGGGAAGCAAAGTCCTTCCAGGGAGATGTCGGTTGAGGAGAATCTAAGACTTTTCCGCGCTATGAAAAACGGGGATTTTGACGAAGGGGAGTACGTGCTTAGGGCGAAAATAGATATGGCGTCCGGCAATATGAATATGCGCGACCCGGTTATGTACCGGATAATGAAGCGAGCCCATCCTCGCACCGGAGACTCTTGGTCCATTTATCCCATGTATGACTGGGCTCACGGGCAAAGCGATTCGCTTGAGGGAGTTACTCATTCTTTGTGCACCCTTGAGTTTGAGGACCATCGACCTTTATACGACTGGTTTATCGCTCAGCTCGGAATATATCACCCCCAGCAAATAGAGTTCGCAAGGCTTAATTTAAGCTATGCCGTTCTTAGCAAAAGAAACCTCAAGAAGCTGGTTTCCGAAGGGTTTGTGGACGGATGGGACGATCCCAGAATGCCCACAATCTCAGGTCTTAGAAGAAGAGGATACACGCCCGAGTCGATTAAGGATTTTTGCAGACAGGTAGGCGTTACCAAACAGGATAGCGTAATAGATATAGAGCTTCTTGAGCATAGCGTCAGGGAACATCTTAACAAAAAAGCGCAGAGAGTAATGGCGGTTTTAGACCCTTTAAAAGTGGTAATAGTCAATTATCCGGAAGAAAAGCGCGAGGAATTTGAAGCCTTAAACAATCCCGAAGATCTGTCCATGGGGAAAAGACAAGTGCCGTTTTCAAAAGAACTTTTTATCGAAAGGGACGATTTCATGGAAGATCCTCCGAAGAAATTCTACAGATTGACTCCGGGCTCCAAAGTGCGTCTTCGATACGCTTACATAGTGAAATGCGTCGGTTTTGAACGTGACGAGGCAACAGGGCAGATAACGGAAGTTCACTGTGAGTACGATCCTGAAACAAGAGGCGGAGTCGCGCGCGAAGGGAGTAAAGTAAGAGGAACGATACACTGGGTCTGCGCGAAAAGCGCTTCAAAGATAAGCGTGAGACTTTACGACAGGCTTTTCACCGTCCCCAATCCCAAGGCCGATAAAGACAGGGAGTTTACCGAGTTTCTAAACCCCGAATCCCTGCGCGTGCTGAATAGCTGTCCGGCGGAACCGTTTCTTACCGAAAGTCTTGAAAATATTAACTATCAGTTTGAAAGAAAAGGATATTTTATTCTTGATTCCAAAGACTCCACGTCCACCGCGCCTGTTTTTAACAGAACCGTTTCACTTAGGGATTCGTGGAGTCGTCTGATGAAAACCAAAGCGGTATGATTTTTACTTGAATTCGAAAAGGAGAAAGCGTTTGTGAGCTGGAAGATTGAAAAAGCGGGTCAAGTGGCGATTGTTCACATGAACTCAAATCCTATGAACGTGATGAACGAGGGGTTTTTCGACGATCTCGAAGAGGCTTTTCGTACGTTGGAAAGCGTCTATCCGAAAAGCCCCGTGGTGCTCGCTTCTTCCGAGAGGGCTTTTTCTGCGGGTCTTGACATTGAGTATCATTTTTCGCTTTTCACTACGGCGGACGAGCGGAGTATATGGCGGTGGTATGAGCGGTTCAAAGGAGCGCTGCTTCGAGTTTTCACTTACGAAATGCCGGTTATAGCTTCGGTAAGCGGTCACGCGATAGCCGGCGGACTTATACTGGCGCTTTGCTGCGATTACAGAATATGCGTTGATTCCGGTGCCCGCTTCGGTCTTAACGAAATTACCATAGGGTTTCCTCTTCCTTGCGCGGTAGCGCAGATTGTTCTTTACGTGCTGGGTACCGCAGTCGCTAATCGAGTTATAGCTACCGGTCTTCTTTACGAAACGCAAGATGCCTTGAAACTCGGTTTTTTCGACGAAAGCTGCGAAGCTCCAAAACTGCTTTCCCGTTGCGTCGATCGCGCGAAACGGTACGATCCGTCGCTTATTCCAGGTTACGTTTTCTCCAAGAAGGCTCTTCGCCGGGAAGTGGTTGAAAACATAGAAAGAGTTTGTGCCGACGCCGACCGGGAACTTCCCGCGGTTTTGCGGTCTCAAGGAGTTCGCGACAGCCTCTCGAATCTGCTTGAGGCTTTAGGGAAAAAGAAACGATAGAGTTGGGGGTGAAATTTTGGAAAAAGTCACGATAAGAAAAGCTTGCGGGGAAGATTCTCGCGCAATGGCGGCGATACTGAGAGAGATAGGGTGGTCGGAGAGAAGAAATTCTCTTTCGCTTGAAGAAGTAGCGTCTCCGATTAAGGATCTGATTTTAAGCGCTACCGACGATCCTGAAGGACATACCATGTACGTGGCTTGCGACTTAGCGGGGGAGGTTTTGGGTTTTGCCGTCGTTCACTGGGTTCCGTTCGTGATGCTTGGAAGTTACGAGGGGTACGTGTCGGATCTGTTCGTAAGTCCTTCGGCAGGCGGTATGGGAGTAGGGAGCAGTCTTATTGAAGCGATTATGAAAGAGGGAGAGCGAAGAGACGTATACCGCTTGATGGTGACCAACGGCAAGGACAAGCTTTCTTATCGACGCGGCTTTTACAGAAAAAAAGGATGGACGGAACGACCCAGAGTCGCTAACTTTACGTACTATTACAAAGAACCCTGGTCTTAATTCTCTATATCTCGGCAACATATACGAAAAATCGGGAAAAGGATACGATATGATGAGCGCGCAAAAACTTGAAGAAGCTGTTTTACTCGTCCATTCTCCCGATCGTCCGGGTTTGGTTCGGGCGGTTACCGACTTCATATTTAAATACGGCGGAAACATTCACGCCTTGCAGCATTGCGTGGATGCAGCCGATACGGTGACTTTTATACGCGCCAAGTGGGGCATGGACGATTTCGCGCTCGATAGAGCCGAAACCGAGAAAGTTTTCCGCGAGAAGGTGGCGCGGAAGTTCGATATGAAATTCGAGATTTTCTTCACGGCAGACGCGCCGCGCATGGCGGTTTTCGTCTCCAAACTTCCGCATTGCTTATCCGACATAATATATAGACTGCGGGCCAAAGAATGGAATGTCGAAATGCCTCTGGTTGTAAGCAATCATCCCGATTTAGAGGATTTGGCCAATCTCCACGGAGCGGATTTCTACATTTTCCCAGACATAAAGGAAAACAAACAGGAAGCGGAGGCCCGCCAGCTTGAGCTTCTAAATCGCTACGAAGTGGATTTTATAGTGCTTGCGAGGTATATGCAGGTTCTTACCGGAAATTTCGTTTCTCATTACCCGAATAGAATAATAAATATTCACCACTCCTTTCTCCCCGCTTTTCCTGGGGCGCGTCCCTATCATTCGGCTTACGAAAGGGGGGTTAAAGTCGTTGGGGCGACGTGTCATTACGTTACCGAAGAACTTGATTCGGGCCCGATAATAGAGCAAGATGTTATAAAGGTCAATTATGACGATTCGGTTAGCGACCTTATCAGAAAGGGTCAAGATCTTGAAAAACTCGTTCTCTCAAGATCTATCTGGTCCCATATCAACCGAGAAATTCTGATATACAAAAACAGGGCGATTGTATTTAACAAATAGGTGCTGAGCCATATTTGGTTCTCATACGAGCGAAGATGAAATTTGAAGGTACAAGCGATTATGTGGCGACTAGGGATCTTACCGTCGCGGTAAACGCCGCCGTAACTCTCGAGCGTCCCCTTCTTGTCAAGGGTGAACCCGGAACCGGAAAAACCATGCTGGCTTTTGAGGTTGCCAAAGCGTTTGGAAAGAAGCTTATAACCTGGCATATAAAATCCACTACGACCGCTCAGCAGGGCCTTTACGAATACGACGCGGTGGCGAGACTTCGCGATTCCCAGCTGGGATACGAAAAAGTGAACGATATTTCAAACTATATAAAAAAGGGAAAGCTTTGGGAGGCTTTCGAAAGCCACGAGCAGCCGGTACTTCTCATAGACGAGATAGACAAAGCGGATATAGAGTTTCCGAACGATCTTCTGCTTGAACTCGACAAAATGGAGTTTTATTGCTACGAACTCGGAAAAACCGTTAAGGCCGTTAAAAGAGCCATAGTTATAATTACCTCTAATAACGAAAAGGAACTTCCGGACGCTTTTCTCAGAAGATGCTTTTTTCACTACATAGCTTTTCCTGATCGAAAGACTTTGGAAAATATAGTGAAGGTGCATTATCCCGACCTTGCCGGCAAGCTTCTAAACGACGCCCTCTCGATTTTTTATTCAATAAGAGAGATAGACGGACTTAAGAAAAAACCTTCGACAAGCGAACTTATAGACTGGATAAAACTTCTCGCGGTCGACCAAACCGCGGCGCAACAGCTGCCTCAAACGGATCTTGACGAAAATCTTCCTCCTTACTCCGGAGCTCTTATTAAAAACGAGGCGGATTACGAAATGTTCGACGTGATGAGGAGAAGATTCGCTAGATGAGGGCTTAAGGCTTCGAAAATGTTTCTTGATTTTTTCCTGCTGCTCAAAAACGACGGATTCCCCGTTACTCTCAAAGAATATCTTGATTTACTTGAAGCGCTTGACCGCGAAGTAGTCGCTTACGATACTACCGATTTTTACTACCTGAGCCGTTGCGTGATGGTAAAGGATGAGCGGAACATGGATAGGTTCGACGGGCTTTTCGCCTCCTATTTCGAGGGCGCGCAACTTATCGACTCCAAACGGTTCGCGCAAATTCCGCTTGAATGGTTGAGAAAAAATTTTGAAAAAATCCTTTCAGAAGAAGATAAAGAAGCGATTCGTCTCGCCGGCGGACTTGAAGAGCTTATGAAAAGATTCAACGAGATTCTAGAGAAACAAAAAAAACGCCATCAGGGTGGAAACAGATGGATAGGAACTGGAGGAACCTCCGCCTACGGAGCTTACGGCTACAATCCCGCGGGAATCCGCATCGGACAAGATAGTAGCCGTCACAGACGCGCCGTAAAGGTGTGGGAAAAAAGACAGTTCCGCGATCTTGACGATTCGGTGGAGCTTAACGTGAGAAATATGAAAATGGCGCTTAGAAAACTCAGAGTTCTTACCAGAGAAGGGGTGGGGGAAGAGCTTGATCTTGAGAAAACGATCGACAGTACTTCGAAAAATGCCGGGACGCTAGATCTGCGGTTCGTTCCCGTTAAGAAAAATAACGTGAAGGTTCTGATGTTTTTCGATGTAGGAGGCTCAATGGATGAACATATTGAACTTTGTTCGAGACTTTTTTCCGCCGCAAGACATGAGTTTAAGCACCTTGAGTTCTATTATTTTCACAACTGCGTATATGAAAGAGTGTGGAAGAACAACGAAAGACGCTTGCGCGAGCAGATACCAACTTTCTCCGTATTGAACAAATACAACAGCGATTACAGGTGTATTATGGTTGGGGACGCTTCCATGTCTCCGTGGGAACTTGTTTACCCCAACGGAAGCGTTGAACACAATAACGACGAGCCGGGACTTCGATGGCTTGAGAGGATAAAAGCTAAATATCCTTTCACGATATGGCTTAATCCAGTGCCGAAAGATGAGTGGAAATGGACTGAAAGCGTAAGAATGCTAAAGGATTTCTACGAAGATAAAATGTTTCCGCTTACGCTTGCGGGAATAAAAGAGGCGGTTTCGGCTCTTCGGCGCCGCGGAACAGGCGGCCAGGCGTATGAGTTTCGCAAGAGTGGATAATGAAGTTATACGTGGTTCATGCCTTCACCGACGGACCGGGCTCGGGAAATCCGGCCGCAGTCTGTATTCTTGAAGAAGAGATATCGAGTCACACAAAACAGGCGATTGCTTCTGAGGTGGGTTTTTCCGAGACGGCTTTTCTTTTAAAGAAAGAAAATTCTTTCGAACTCAGGTGGTTTACCCCCAAACAAGAAGTCGAGCTTTGCGGACACGCGACTCTCGCAAGCGCTCATATTCTTTGGGAACTTGGAATTGTCCGTGTCGATTCCGATGCGGTATTTTTCACCAAAAGCGGAACTATTACCGCGAGAAGAAAGGACGGCTTGGTCGAAATGGATTTTCCTTCCGAACGACCTTGGGAAACCGAAACTCCCGTGAATTTGCTTAAAGCCATATCCGCCAAGCCTCTTTACGTAGGTAGAAACCGTTTTGATTATATTGCTCTTTACGAAAGTGAGGAAATCGTAAAAAACACAGTCGTCAAGCTCCTCCATGTAAGTAACCTTGATTCTAGGGGACTTATAATAACAAGCTTGTCGAATTCCAGTCGCTATGATTTCGTCTCCCGTTTTTTCGCCCCAAACGCCGGAATAGATGAAGATCCGGTTACGGGTTCCGCTCACTGCTGCCTCTGTCCTTTTTGGAGCTTTAGGACGGGGAAAACGCAACTCGTGGGTTTTCAAGCTTCGAAAAGAGGCGGAATTGTTCGAACGAACCTTGTAGGGGAAAGAGTTCTTCTGTCGGGGGAGGCGATCACCGCGCGGATACTTGAAATCACTGCTTCTCGATAACGTAAGAGAGGTGTTTCTGGATGGTTTCCGCTTTGCCGGCACTACCCGCGGTCTTGGTTTAAGATATGGCGACTGTTTGAAATTCGCAAAATTACTTTTTCTTGGTAAAATTCAAAACCTTGAGTTTTACGGGGCGGCGTAGCCAAGTGGTAAGGCAACGGTCTGCAAAACCGTCATACCCCGGTTCGAATCCGGGCGCCGCCTCCAGTTCTGAACCTCGTTCAGAATAATAATGCCCGGGTGGCGGAATTGGTAGACGCAAGGGACTTAAAATCCCTCGGGAGTATCTCCCGTGCCGGTTCGAGTCCGGCCCTGGGCACTTTTTTAAACCTCCGCGGTTCTGTAACGTAACATACGGCAATTGCTTATTCGATTATCCGAGATTACGTCGCGAAACCAAACCGTCAAAGTTGGTGATATTTAACTATCCCGTTTGAAACCAGGTCGTGTAAAGTCTTTTCTGCTTGAATATCTTCTAACCAGTATTGCCGAAAGAGAAGCGAAAACAATTAGAACCCAATTTAATAAACCGTTTTTAAAAATATTCTCCGCACTTGAGTTTGTTGTTGCGATCGCGCAACCGCCGCCACCGCCGGAACTGCTAGGTGCTGAGTCTTTTACTGTTACGTTTACCACCGCGGTGTTTATCACAAAATCTTGTCCTCCGCCGGTAATTCCGATGGACAATATCGCCGTTTCATCCTCCTCGTCCTCGTCTTGCGCCGCACTTACCGTTACCGTTTGCGCGTCGCCGTAATTGGATGTCGTGAACACAAGATTCGAAGGATTGACCGTCACGTCGCTATTGTTCTCATCCACGCTCACGTTAACCGTTACATTCTCAGAAGGTTGAGCGTTAAGCTTCACGGTAAACGTTTCCCGACCCCCCTCGTTCACGTTCACCGTAGTCGGAGAAACGATTAATCCTTTCTCGTCGTCGTCTTTTATGTTCACCACAAGATCTTGTCCTCCGCCGGTAATTCTGATGGACAATATCGCCGTTTCGTCCTCCGCGTCCTCGTCTTGCGCCGCGCTTACCGTTACCGTTTGCGCGTCGCCGTAATCGGAAGTTGTGAACACAAGATTCGAAGGATTGACCGTCACGTCGCTATTGTTCTCATCCACGCTCACGTTAACCGTTACATTCTCAGAAGGTTGAGCGTTAAGCTTCACGGTAAACGTTTCCCGACCCCCCTCGTTCACGTTCACCGTAGTCGGAGAAACGATTAATCCCTCCTCATTGGTGCCCAAAATGTCTTGCGGATCGTACCCGTTATAAAACCTGTCGGAACTTACCGCTTCACCGAGTTCGATCCGATAAGGTTGAGATCCGTCCGTCTCATAGTCATTTACACCACGTATATTAACGGCTTGGGCGCTACTCCAGTTTTGAGTGGTAAACAGAAGACTATTTGTGCTTATCGTCGCTTCGCTCGGATCACTTACTCGAAGCGGGATTCTCACGTTACTTGCCGGTTCCGAGTCTAGGCTAACCGTAAATGTAGCTTCTCCTCCCAATTCGGTAGTCACAATTCTTGAAGGAGTTACGGTAATTCCCGTAGGGGCGCAATCCGGTGGGAATCCGTCATATTGGACGTTCCATCCGATATCTTTAAGCATTCCCATGGACAGATCAAGATCTCTTGGTAGCGGATAAAAAGGTTCCATGATGTCCCGCGCGCCAATACTAACATGCGAAATAGAGCTTCCATTACTGAACGACGTTGGAGAATAGAGTTGCGGCTTGCCGTCTGAAACCGCTCCGTCCGGTTTCAGTTCAGTCATTCGACTGGCGTAACTGCAGGCAGTGTTTCCCTGAGGCCGCCCCGTGCCGTCCCACAAAAGGTCGGTATTTGAAGTGGCGGATTGACTTCGCTCTCCCTGCGTAAGATTAATGATGAAATCTCCTTCTCTTTCCGAATACATCTGCAAATCGTAAATTGTTGTCGCTTGCGCCTGTCTATTCGGAGGTTTGTGGAAAGAGCCGTCGCTTTCTAAAAAGGAGAAAAATCCCAAACCATGGATAATTTCATGTATGGCGACAGTGGCAAAATCTATAGTGTCCAAAGACGATGACCCTTCTTCGTGCAAACCATAATCAAACGCGTTATACTCGCCGAAGAACACCTCTATGTGAGCTTCTGTAGAATCTATGAGTTGTGTCGATCTAATGTTCTCGGCCAAAGCTGTGGCATATCCTATGTTCGGCGCGGACGAAAAATACGTTATGTATTTGGGACCCGCCGAAGCCAATACGTTTTGACCTAAAGAGCTAAACGAAACCTCGACCCTGATAGCGTTTGAGGAAGTTAACTTGTTTTCAAGCAGGCCGATTGCATACTCAAGAGCGTTTTTCCTCGCCTGTCCGAGAGTTTGAGCGTTGTTGCCGGTTTCTTCGAGTAAGCTTCTCTGTTCTTCGGTGAGTGGTTCATTATCCTTAAACCCAACTCCGGAGGCGTCCGTATACAAAATCTCAATGGTGACTGCGGAACAAAAAGAAGGCATAGAGAAAAAAACTAGAAGAAGGAAAAAATTTCTTAGAAAAGAATTATTTGTTCGACTTGGGTTAGTGACAAGTGATATGAGGTTTCCCATTTTCGTCAAATTCTACTTTAGTATGACTTCTGGCGGATTCAGGAGCTTCTACCGTAAATGCGTAAGTTCCATCCGGGAGCAGGACTTTAGAAACTTCCGATATTCTCTCACTGTCGTCTTTAGCGGTTAGTTTGGGAGTATGCGGTTTTTGTAAAACTTCTTGCTCCTCAATTCCAAGACTTTTCCATTGCTTATAGGTGAGAAACTTACCGGTTTCCGGATCAATAAAAACTTTAAGTTGTCCCGCTTTCTCAGACGACTTCTCAGAAACGGCTTTATCCGAACAAGTCCTCTTGGGATCGTCAACAACCGGCTCCAGAGAAAAAGCGTCCGAACACAAAGCGAAAGTCATATAGATAAAAATAAGAGGAATCAACTTCATCATAGTAACGCTATAGTGAATTTCTGATAAAAATTAAGGAAATAATAACCTTACGTTTAACCATTGTGACACAAAACAGGTCTTTTTTCAATCTTCCAAGGACCCGGTGTGGATAAACGTTTCCAAGGTATGGTCTCTTTGTCCGTGGCGCGGTCTGTTTCCAGTATGTGCCGGTGTCTTACTACTTTAGGTAAAGCGGTACCGCTTACCTAAAAAAAGGGAGGGGGGGGGGGGTATTATCGTGGGGAATGCAGTCTCTTTTGAAGCGTTGACTTGCCCTGGGGCAAGGTTTTTTCCAAGAGCTTTTTCTACCTCTTTTGCGATAAATGCGGGTTGGAGATTATTGGAGACGGCACCTGTCGGTACGGTCGGAAAAGGAGACATATAAGAATTTTCCAGCCGGTTCGGGTAAGCAACTTTAGTCGGCCGACAGCGGGATTTTTCAGTGAAGTATTCTTTTTTTGCTCTCGTTTCTCGGAGTTTCTTCTGAATCTTCGTTGTAATACATATAGTTTACTTCTTCAAAAAGTTCGTCGAACTCATCATTGAATTCATCTTCAAACTCCTCATAATCGTCAAACATATCGTATATGCCTAACGGATAGTTAGAGTTTTCATCTTCGTCTTTGATAAATTTGAGCATTTAAGTCTCCACGGAAAAATTTTTATCGAAACACTACACCCAGACCGGCAAAAGTCAACAGTTTGGGGTTAAGCTTTAATTAACTGAGTTTGAAGTTTTTCTTAGCGAGCCATATCTCCTTATTTTTTCAAGAGCGCAGACAGATCAGGTAGAATGAAATCAGGTTTTATTTCTGCGTTTTTAAGATCGTTTTTCTCGGTAACTCCCGTCATTACTAAAGCGGTGCTGTAGCCCGCTTTTTTGCCCCCGGCAATATCCATGCCCAAGCTGTCTCCGATTATAATGGTTCTGTTTTTTGCTCCCGTTTCGCTTTTTTCCAGAAGATCAAACATATATTTCTCAGGTTTTCCGGCCGTTACGGCTCTTTTCCCCGATGCCGCTTCAATCGATGCCAGTAAAGCTCCCGTGGCGGGAGCTCTGCCGTATTCGCAAAGATAGAAGCTATCTGCGTTTGTTCCGATAAACCCCGCTCCGTTTCCTACCGCTATGGAAGCGTGTTTTATTTCCTCCAGATTGAATCGACCGTGACTTCCCAATACTACCAAGTCGGCTTTCAGCGAATCCCGCTTGCGAAGCTCCGCAAGTCCGGTTTTCCTTACTTCGCTTCTCAGGTAATCGCTTCCGGCGACGAAAACGGTTTTCCATTTCTCGTAAGGAAGTTTTTCGCGTATAAGAGAAACGGTTGCCATGGGCGAGGTTATGTACTCGTTTTCGTTAGACTCGATTCCGAGTGCACTAAGTCTTTCAACGTACTCCGAAGGCGACCTTGAAGGATTATTGGTTAGAAAGCGTATTATTTTTTTATTCTTTCTTAATGATTGGAGTATCTTTGGGGAATTTCCAAGCGTTTTGTTGCCGGAGTATATAACTCCGTCTAGATCAAAGACGAAACAGTCGAATGAATTTTGAAAATCCATTAAGGAAACGGAGAAATTTATCGGGTTTCTGAAATTATCCCCAGATACTTTTCATAAGCTCTTGCTGAAGGTTTGAGTCGTATTTGGACTTCATTATTTTGATTACTTTGCTTTGCCTGTCTTCAAAAAACTCAACGCCCATGAACGAAAGTACGTCGAATGCGGCTCTTTTATATCCCTCGTAAAATTCCTCTATTTCTCCCGAAGCCCTGACTGTTTTAGAGTCCAGGTAAAGAGCTATTGCGGCGAGTTCATCTTTCACTTCAGGATCTATTTCAATCGTAAACCCCTCAAGTTCGCCGCGAAGCAGATGATTTGTGTACATCTCGATTACCGAGTCAAGCGAATTTGCGTCCATTTTAGCACCTTTTCATATCTTACCCGTTTTTGTTAAGAAGTTTGCTTGCCACTATTATGTTTTCTCTTCCCGCTTTGGCCGCAAGTTCCGCGGCTTCGCCGAGAGATGTTTTCTCCTCTACCGTACCGAGTTTTAGAAGCATTGGGAGGTTTACGCCGGAAACCACCTCTATTTTTTCCGTTTCAAGAAACATCAAGCTTATGTTGGACGGAGTTCCTCCAAACATGTCCGTTACAAGCAATATTCCATCTCCCTCGGAAACGGAATCGATCGAAGCCTTGACGGTTCCTTCAAAATCTTTGGAATTTTTAGAGGCGTCAATAGAGACCGCCACCATCTTAACTCTGGGTTTTTCCGGGAGGATGAAATTCACGGCCGATACGAGTTCCTCGGCAATGCGTCCATGAGTGACCACTACTATGGAGAACATAGCATTTTTATAGCCTATTTATATCTCTGTGTCTAATGATGGCCGGGTACCGCGAAAGACGATTCCCCAAAGCCTCCACTATGGCCACCGAGCGGTGCTTGCCTCCCGTGCACCCGATTCCCAAGGTTAAATAAGATTTTCCTTCTTGAGAGTATTTCGGGATTAAAAAATCGAGAAAATCACACAGTTTTTCCAGAAATTCCCCCGAAGCCTTGTCCGAAGCGACGAAATCCGCGATTTTCTTTCTAGTACCGTCGAGGTCTTTTAGGGACTCGTTAAAATAGGGATTTTTCAGAAAACGAATATCGAAAACCAAATCGGCGTCTTCGGGAACTCCATGCTTGTAGCCAAAAGAGAGAAAAGTAAGAATCGGAGTCTTTTTTCCTTCCCTACCGGCGATTGCGGTTATTAAATTTCTTAGATCGTGGACGCTGAGGGTGGTCGTGTCCACCAGATGTTCGCAGAGTTTACGCATGCTACGAAGAATGCGTTTCTCCTCCGAAATTCCCTCCATCAAGGTTTTCCGGTCTCCGAGAGGATGGATTCTCCTTGTCTCCTTGTATCTTTTAACAAGCGTCTCGTCGGAGCACTCGAGAAAAATCAGATCAACTCTTTCGACGGATTCCCTTATTTTGTTCAGCGTCTTTTCAAAATCACTGAGAGTGTCCCGCACAGGCGTTCGTATATCGAAGACTACGACTAATTCTTTGATGTGCGAAAGAGATTTTTCGCAAAGATCTATAAAGGAGAAAAGAAGTTCCGGGGGTGGATTGTCGACGCAGAAAAAACCTAAATCTTCAAGTGCTTTCGCCGCCGTACTTTTTCCGGAGCCCGAAAGTCCGCTTACTATTATCGCTCGTTTCATCATTCCTGATAAGTGGATGGAATCTCTACGCTTCCACCAGCTTCTTTCAGTATCTGATTTCGTACCGCAACGTCTATTACCGATGCCATATTTCTGCCCGGACTCACCGGAAGTACCGTGTAAGGAAGCTTGACGTCAAGTATGGAGTAAGTTTTCGTATCCATGCCCAACCGGTCGTATTCCGTTTTCGAATCCCAAAAGTCAAGCTCTATAACCATTTCGATTTCCCTTTTCTCCATAACGCATGTGGTTCCAAAAAGATCCTTTATGTTCACTATGCCTATACCCCTTACCTCCATCAGGTACCGTATGTTTTCCGGACCCACTCCCAAAAGTTTGTGCGAACCTATTTTATGTATCTCGACCACATCGTCGGCGATTAACTTGGATCCCTGTATTATGAGATCGATCGCGCATTCACTTTTCCCGATTCCGCTTTTTCCAAGGATCAAAACTCCCTTGTTGTGTACGTCCAGGAGTACTCCGTGAACCGTAATTCGCGTCGCGAATTCCTCCGCGAGCACCTCGTTTAAAATCGTTATAAGCTTTCCGGTGCTTACAGTCGTGGTAAAAAGCGATATATTTTTCTTTTCGAAATATTCGATAAAGGATTTTTCCGGAAGAAATCCTTTTGAGATAATGAAGCAGGGAACGTCGTTTGAAAGAAGCTTTTTGAGCAGTTTTCCTCTGGATTCGCCCGGAAGTCCGTTTATATAAGAAATTTCGGTTCTGCCAAGCACCTGTATACTTCCGCGCTCAAGCTCTATTTCCGTTTCGATTATCCTTAATCCGGGTTTTTTCGCGTTCGGTGAAATTATCCGCCTTTCAAATCCCGTTTCTCCGCAAAGCGGTTCGAGAGATAGTTCTTCTCTGAATTTACCGTAAAAAGTCCCGACCTCAAGACCGTGCTTATCCTCAGAGCTTTCCACTTTTCTCCTTTATATACGCGGCTCAGGGGGTAAGTAGTCCCACCTTTTTTGAATCGGTTTTCTTGTATACCACGTTCATTTCCAGGGTCTCGCTATTTCGAAACGCCACGAAACTGTTTTCTGAAGCGTCAAGTTGCATCAGGGCCTCGGAAACACTCATCGGTTTGGGGTTTAGAAACTGATGGTCGACTCTCAGATCGTTTTTTTCTTCCTCGGCTCTCTCTTCGCGAGCGGCGGAAGGAGCCTTCGGCGGACGTCTTCTTCGAAGAGTAAGCTTCTTGTCGGTTCTTCTTCGAAGTTGTTTTATTATCGTGTCGAAAAGCTTGTCTATGGCCGAGTGCATTTCCTCGGTTTGCACCGAGGCCGCCGCCTTCATCGAACCCGCGCTGATTGTTATTTCCGCGTTGTTTCTGAGTTTTTCCGCCGAAAGAACTATTCTCGCCTCCGAAGGGTTTCTATCCGGATCTATGTATCTGTTGAGCTTGGGCATTTTCTTCATCGCGTAGCGCTTGAGGTGTTCCGATCTTCTTCTGTCGGGGATGTTTTTTGTGATAATGTTGATCCTCATTGATTAAACCTCCTTTGAAAGTCTTTTTGATGAATTCGGTATGCCGAGTGTTTTTCTGTACTTTGCGATCGTTCTTCTGGCGACCTTTATATCTTTCATGGAAAGTATTCTGGATATATCTTCATCCGAAAATGCGCATTGCGCCGGCTCATCTTCGATTATTTCTCTGACCATCGATTTTATCTTCTCCAAAGAAAGTTTTTTTCCGTTTGAAGTGTGAACTCCTCTTGAAAAAAGTTTTTTGAGCTCTATGACGCCTTGGGGACACTGTATGTACTTTCCGCTGGTTATACGGCTCACGGTCGATTCGTGAATCCCGACGGTATCGGCCACATCTTTAAGCTTAAGCGGTTTTATGTAAGCCGTTCCATGATCGAAAAATTCTTTTTGTTCAGTCACGATTTTCTCAATTACTTTCCGCATCGTCGCTTCCCTCTCCTCTATGCACTTTACTATTCGCTGAGCGACCTCGATTTTCTCGCGAAGGTAAGCCGTGGCTTCTCCCGTAAGATTCTTACGGTCGGCGAGAATTTTTCTGCAGTAAGAACTTATTTTTAGTCTCGGGAAGTTTCTGTTGGACTGAGTCTGCAGGTCGTCTCCCACTTTGTAAACGTAAAAGTCGGGAATTACGTTTCTAGCGGCGTCTTTGGCGTAATAAGGACGCCCGGGCTTGGGTTCAAGAGAGGTTATTACGGCTTCGACTTCCAGTATTTTGTCTTTGTCGGTATTGAGCTTCTCGCAGATATTTTCATAGTTTTTTCTTCCGAGGTCGTCAATATGGTTTTTCACCACGCGCGCGAGCAGGCTTTTTTGATCGTAACCGAGTTCAAGAACCTGAGCCTCGAGACATTCCGAAACAGATCGCGATCCGATTCCCACGGGATCGAAAGTAGTGCGGATTTTTCGGGCGACTTCGGATACCTCTTTCAAGGCGTTTTTTGCGTCTGTCTTGAATTTCTCCTCGTCGATTATCTCCGCAATTTCCTCAAATTCGATTTCCAGATAACCGTCTTCGTTTATGTTTCCGATAATAAGCGAAGCTATTTGTTTTTGCCGCTCGCTTAAGTCCGTCATGGAGAGTTGCCAGTTTAAGTGTTCGAAAAGAGAATCTTGTTTCGGAATCCGGCTTTCCCAGGAAACCGCTTCCCCCTCCTCCACGAAAAATCCCTCGGACGCGTTGTAGTAAGTCTGCTCGTAATCAAGTTTATCGAGGAGTTCATCTTCCTGTTCTTTTTTTTCCGTCTCGCCGGATGAATCAATATCTTCTTCAAGAGCCGGATTTTCTATGAGCTGCTCTTCAAGATATTCTTTGAGTTCAACGGTGTTCATCTGCACCAAGTTCAAAAAAAGCTTAAGGTGCTGCGTGAGTATTAGTTTCTGTTTCTGCGCTACGTTTAAAGTCTGCGCGAGAGTAACTCCTTTCATCTTAAGTGATTCTTCTCCTTATTCACTTTCAAAACTCCCCGTAACAAACCCGCTTAACGTCAATTATAACAGCATTTGATCCCTATTTTAATTTTCGTCTTTTTTCGGGAACCGTAAAATATCAATAAAAACATCGCGCGCGGCGGGATGGTATTTATAGACGTTAAACCGACCTATGGGTCGCTTGCCGGGAGCTTTATGATCGAATATTTTTAATCGCGGCGGGTATTTTAATTGCCCGGGCGCTGTTATTGTTTCTGATATGAATGTGACGGAAATTGCGAGAATAATAATTATCTCCGGAGCCATACTTATAGCGGTTGGAGTAGTCCTTCCCTATTTGGCGAAGCTTAATTTCTTGGGGAAGCTTCCGGGAGATATAAAGATTGAGAGGGAAAATTTCAGCTTCTATTTCCCGCTTGCCACTTGCGTAATACTAAGCGTGGTGCTTACGCTTTTAGTGAAAGTTTTTTTCAAAAAATAGCCGAAACGGCGGAAGAGGAAGAAGGTTAAAGATTTGTCGCTTTTTCCGGAATAACCCAGCTTCTTTCTCCAGCGAAAAGCGCTTCGTATTTTTCTATACTTGCTTCCAGTTCCAAGGTCTGCGATATGTCGTCGAGCCCTTCGAGAAGCACTTTTCTTTTAAAGTCGTCTATTTCAAACGAAAAATTAATTCCTCCGTCTCCGTTGACGGATTTTTCTACCAGATCGACTTCAAGAGAATAACCTTCGTTCTCACTTACCAGGCCGAAGAGTTCTTTTGTTCTTTCGGCGGAAATAACTATGGGAAGGATTGAATTTTTGAAGCAGTTGTTATAGAAAATATCGGCGAATGAAGGGGCAAGAATCACTCGAAATCCCGCTTCTCGTATCGCCCACGGAGCATGCTCTCTCGAGCTTCCGCTTCCGAAATTGTCCCTGGTCAGCAGTATTTTCGCTCCCGAGTATCTGGGAAAATTAAGTTCGAAGCTCTCGTTTAGCGTTCCGTCTTCGTTGTACTTCCAGTCGAAAAAAAGAAATTCTCCGAATCCCGTCCTCTCGATGCGTTTTAAGAACTGCTTGGGGATTATCTGGTCGGTATCGACGTTCATTCTGTCAAGCGCGGCAACCTTTCCCGATATCCTGCTAAGTTTTTCCATTCTCAGATTTCCTTTTCAATCTCCCACTCGCGCACATCCACGAAATGTCCCGTGACCGCCGCCGCCGCGGCCATTATCGGGCTTACAAGATGAGTTCTTCCCCCTTTGCCTTGGCGTCCCTCGAAATTTCTGTTGGATGTGCTGGCGCATCTTTCCCCGGGGGCGAGTATGTCGGGGTTCATCCCGAGACACATGCTGCATCCGGATTCTCGCCACTCGAATCCGGCTTCGATAAATATCTTCTCAAGCTCCATTTCTTCGGCTTTTTTCTTTACCATCTGAGAGCCCGGAACGATCATGGCGTTTACTCCGTCGGCCACTTTTTTCCCTTTTATAAGCTTCGCCACAGCCGTAAGATCTTCAATTCTGGAATTGGTGCACGAACCTATGAAAACTCTGTCGACGCGTATATCGGTTATGGGGGTATTAGCTTTAAGACCCATGTATTCAAGCGCCTGCTCCATCGATTTTCTCTCGCTTTCGTCTTCGCACGTCCCGGGATCCGGAACCCGTGAGGTTACATTCGTCACCATTCCCGGATTGGTTCCCCAGCTTACCTGCGGAGCCATTTCGTAAGCGTCTAGAGATATTGACTTGTCAAACACCGCGTCGGGATCGGTACGAAGCGTTTTCCAGTGAGAAAGAGCGGTTTCGTAATTTGCGTTTTTGGGCGAGTAGCGGCGGTTTTTTACGTAGTCGAAGGTTTTTCGGTCGGGGGCTATCATTCCGGCTCTGGCTCCCGCCTCTATGGACATATTGCATATGGTCATTCTCTCTTCCATGGAAAGTTCTTCTATGGCTTCCCCGCGATATTCAACCACCGTTCCGGTGGCTCCCGCGGTTCCTATACGTCCTATTATCCCGAGAATTATATCCTTGGCGGTAACGCCGTACTGACGCTTCCCATCCACTTTTATTTCGAATACCTTCGGGCGATTTTGTCTCAAGCACTGCGTAGCTAAAACATGTTCCACTTCACTTGTTCCTATGCCGAAAGCGAGCGCTCCGAAAGCTCCGTGGGTGGAAGTGTGACTGTCTCCGCACACTATTGTCATTCCGGGTTTCGTAAGGCCGAGTTCGGGACCGATTACGTGCACTATGCCCTGAGACTGGTTGTTTATTCTTATTCCGAAAAGCGTTATTTCGAATTCCTCGCAGTTGTTGCGCAAAGTCTCTATCTGTTTTGCCGATATAGGATCGGAAACCGGAAGGTTTCTGTCCGTGGTCGGTACGTTATGATCCATTGTGGCGAAGGTGAGATCGGGTCTTCTCACTTTCCTCCCCGCGATTCTTAGTCCTTCAAACGCCTGCGGAGAAGTGACTTCGTGCACTAAATGAAGATCTATGTAGAGAAGCGACGGTTTCCCCGGCTCTTCGTAAACCAGGTGCGATTCCCAGACTTTGTCGAAAAGAGTTTTCCCAGCCATTTTAATCACTCCAGCGCGCCGTCTTTTCATTTCCGAAGCGCGCTTTTTCTCCAAGCTCTTCCTCTATGCGAAGAAGCTGATTGTACTTCGACGTTCGATCACTTCGGGAAGCCGACCCCGTCTTTATCTGCCCGGAGTTTGTGGCAACCGCGATATCCGCTATCGTCGAATCCTCGGTTTCTCCGGAACGATGGGATATTATGTAACTATAACCCGCCCGACGCGCCGTCTCAATAGCCTCGAGGGTCTCGGTAAGCGTTCCTATCTGATTTACTTTTACGAGAATTGAATTTGCCGCCTTTAGTCTTATTCCTTCGGAAAGTCTTTTCGTATTCGTTACGAACAGATCGTCTCCCACGATCTGAACATCGGCGCCTATCCTCTCGGTGAGCGCGCGCCAGCTCTCCCAGTCGTTTTCGTCCATTGGATCCTCTATGGATACTACGGGATATTTCTTTATCCACTCCTCGTATAGGTCCATTAATTTAGATGCCGTCCGGGTTTCGCCTTCCATTCGGTATTTTCCCTCCTGGAAAAACTCGCTTGAAGCGACGTCAAGCGCTATGGATATTTGTTTTGCGGGTTCGTACCCGGCGTTTCTTATGGCTTCCATTATGCATTCCAAAGCTTCTTCGTTCGATTTAAGGCTGGGAGCAAAACCTCCTTCGTCTCCCACCGCGGTCGATAGTTTTTTTACGGTAAGTATGGATTTTAGCGCGTGAAACGTCTCGACTCCGGCGCGAAGAGCTTCGCGGAAAGCGGAAAATCCGTGCGGCGCTATCATAAATTCCTGAAAATCAAGATTGTTATTCGCGTGAGCGCCGCCGTTTATTATATTCATAAGAGGAACGGGAAGCGTAGTCGCGTTATTTCCCCCCAGATGCCTGAAAAGAGACACTCCCGCGGAATTTGCGGCCGCTTTGGCGCAAGCGAGGGAAACGCCGAGAATGGAATTTGCGCCCAGTCGGGATTTAGTTTCCGTCCCGTCAAGTTCTATCATTTTGCGATCTATCAATTCCTGATCGCTTACGTCGATATTCAAAAGGAGAGACGCTATTTCTCCATGGACATTTCCAACCGCCTTTGTTACGCCTTTACCCATGTATCTGCGTTTGTTTTCATCGCGAAGTTCAATAGCTTCGTGTTCTCCGGTCGACGCTCCCGAGGGAACCATCGCTCTTCCAAGCGCGCCGTCTTCGCAACGTACCTCGACCTCTATGGTGGGATTTCCCCTGGAATCTAGAACTTCCCTCGCTTTTATTTCTTTTATCTTCGCCATATCCGGTTTCTCCAAAAATTCATAAAGACCATCAAGCTACCACGCAAGGCGGGGGCAATCAAACTTTTTCGCTAGTTTTCAAGATAAGTCGAGTTGAAGGAGGTCGGAAAAAGTTTCCCGGAAGAGATCCGATAGGAACACATTGGTTTTGCGCACACAGGTCGCAAATTTCTACAAGAGAGTTATAACGCCGGCTTTGAACGAGATGACATTACCTTAGTGGCGCGGAGCCTGCATTGTTCGCGACTTTGGAACTGAGTCGTGTTAGAAAGCAGACCCCTTTGAGCTGTTCGATCTTGCCCCACAGCGGATTTATTTCCATTAAACTTATAGGTCGATTTTACGATTCTCCGCGTCGTTACTGGCTAATGTTTACTTTTTCCATGAGAAGTTCCGATTAAACACCCGTAAAACCGAAGTCACGATTGAACCGAGACAGGGCTTGAGAAGAAGGCTTGAGAATTGTCCGCGTCTTTTGTTATCTTCCCGTCTTTTATTGTTATTATTCTTTTCGAGCAGGCGGCTATATCGTCCTCGTGAGTTATCATGACTATGGTTTTCCCCTCATCGTTCAGTTTCGTGAGCAGCTTCATTATTTCGTAACTCGTGGCCGTATCAAGATTTCCGGTAGGCTCATCGGCGAGTATTATCCTCGGGTCGCTTACAACCGCTCTCGCTATAGCGACTCTTTGCTGCTGTCCGCCGGAAAGTTGATTCGGAAGATGGTCCGCTCTGCTTTCAAGTCCCACCAGGCGAAGCGCGGCGGTTGCGAGTTTTTCTCTCTCATCCTTCCCGACGCTCGAATAAACGAGAGGAAGTTCAACGTTTTCAAGCGCCGTGGTCCTGGGCAGCAAATTGAAGCTTTGGAATACGAATCCGATTTTTTTACTTCTTATTTCCGCTTTTTCGTCGGAGTTAAGTTCGGATATATCTATACCGTCAAGTATATAGTCTCCGCGAGTTTGAGTGTCCAGGCATCCCAGGATATTCATAAGGGTGCTTTTACCGGAGCCCGAAGATCCCATGATAGAGACAAATTCTCCCTGACGGATTTCTAGATTTATCGATCGTAGAGCTTCAACCTCCAATTTTTCGTTCAAGTAGGTTTTGCCGATATCGCGAAGCTTGATTACGTAAGGGTTCATCAGAATCTTTTCGGCTGAGGAAGAGCGAAACCCGTTCCTTTGCCTTCTTTTCCGGAGAGAATGTATTCGACGACTACCTGGTCTTTTTCGGAAAGAGGTCCGTCAATGATTTCCGTGTAGAAATCGTCGCTTATCCCGGTTTTTATCTCCACGGGCGCTAAATTCTCTTTACTAAGCGTCCAAACGATTCCACCCGTGACCGTTTCGGTCTCGATCGTTTGGGACTCTTCCGGCGGGATGAAACGAAGCGCCGCGGTTGGGATTTTCAAAACGTCTTCTTTCACGGATATGATTATTTTCGCTTCAGCCGTCATTCCGGATTTGAGTTTGAATTTAGGATTCTCCGCCACGCATGTTACGTCGTAAGTAACTATATCGTTTTTTATGCGTGCCGAGTTCGCAATCTCCGTTACTTTCGCGTTGAAGCTTTTTCCGGGAAAGGCGTCTACAGTGAAGACGACTTGTTGTCCTTTCCTTATTTTTCCTATATCGGCTTCGCTTATATTTGAAACCAGATGAAGTGTTCGCGGGTTTTCGGCAAGCACGTAAAGAGGTTTGGCTTTGTTCGGACGCACTCGTTCGCCGATTATGATGTTTTTTTCAAGCACAACGCCGTTTAAAATGGAGGTTATTTGCGTCGCTTTTAAATTACCCTCCGCGATTTTAAGGTCGGCTTTGGCTTTTTCCCAAGCGGCGACGGTCATTCTGTGTTCTGAAAGCGATCTGTTGAACTCTTCAAGGGAGATAAGATCTTTTTCGTAAAGCTTTTCGCTTGCCGCGTGAGAATTGGAAGAGATTTCAAGGTCGGTTTCGGCTTTCTTAAGAATCTGTCTTGAATACTCAATATCTCCCGAAAGTCCTTCCGGGGCTTCTATTAAGGCAAGTATCTGTCCTTTTTTCACTTCCGCGTTTACGTCGAAGCGGATTTCTTTTATCGTCCCCTCTATTTCAGGATATATTCTCGCTTCTTTCGTGGGCTTGAGAGTCGCGGAGGCGCTGACGAAGGAAGTTAGCTCTCCTCTTTCCACTTTTTGCGTCACGTACTTTATGCGCGTTTCGTTTCCTCCGTAAAAAACGAGATACCCGGCGATAATCACAGCGGCGACAATCGCGTAAAAAACTTTGTTTCTTAGAAAATTTGTCATTGAATTTTTTCCCCGCAGAGACTAAGCAGTTTCAATCTAGTTATTTTATAGTCGTATATGGAATTTTTGTAGTTCGATACCGACTGTTCATAAAGTGCCTTGGCTTCGGCGAGTTCTATTTTCGATACGCTTTTCCGTGAATATCTTTGTTTGACGACCTTCAGGTTTTTTTTCGAAATGGATTGCGATTCCCCGAGTATCTCTATTTTTCTCTCAATGTGCTTAAGCTGCAGGTAGAGTTCTCCCACCGTGAGGACTATTCTGTTTCGAAGCTCTTCGGTGCGCGCTTCGTTTCTCGTAAGTTCGGCTTTTGACTGTGACATCTCGCCGAATCTTGAGAACCCTTCGAAAATCGGAATTCTTATTCCCAGACCCGCGATAACGGCGGGTGACTGGGCGTCTTCTCCTTTAAACCTGTACGCCGCTCTTGCGAATACCGAAGGGAGAAATTTCCCTTTGCTCTCGGTAAGCGACGCTTTTATCCCGACGCGATTTGAAAGAAGACTTTTTACCTCGAAGTTTTCGGAAAGGGCGAGGTCAATGAGTTGCTCCCTAGTTTCGCGAAGTTTTTCATAATGCAGGTCTTCTTTTATTTCGAACCGTCCGAGAGAGTCGTCGTTCATAATGTTTGCCAGGTTCAGCATTGAGATTTCGTAAGAGTTTTCCCTGGAAGCGAGTTCGAGTTTCGCCTCTTGTAGATTTATTTCCGCCTGACTTAACTGCTGTCGCGATTCTTTGCCGACGGAGAAAAGTTCTTCGGTTTTCTCAAGTATCCATTCGCTTCGCTCGACAAGAATTTCAGCCTCCGCAAGTCGATTTTTCTCGGAAAGCGCTCTGTAATAAGCCACTTTCGTATCTCTTTTAAGCGCCGTTTTTGCGTTGGCAAGAGAATATTTCGAAGATTCGAGGTGATATTCGCTCGCTTTTACCCTGGCTTTGGTCTTTCCGAAATCCCATAATATATGGTCGATATAGAACCCCGACTCCCTCTCAAGAAACGGTATCACCATCTTTCCGCGCAGATGAGGGTAAAGAGGCGCCCTGGTCTGTCTTAGAATCGATTCGGATATCATGACCTCGGAGCGCGAGATGCGAAGTCCAGGGTTGTTCGAAAGCGCTATTTCAATCGCTCGCTCGACGGGAATTAATTCCTGAGCTTCGGCAATTTGGGGAAGCAGCAGCAGAGAATTCAGGAGAAAGAGGAATTTTTTCAGTATACTCATCAATCGGCAACGGTTACCTGCCGCCTGTACGCGGATGAAGGAGAATTCAGAAAAAAGCCACGGGCCCTTTGGCGTTTACGTGCATATCCCATATTGTCTTACCAAGTGTCCTTACTGTGATTTTAACTCTTATGGGACTGATGGCAACTTTCCGGAAGACGAGTATGTCCGCGCTCTGGTGGAGGAAATTGAAAGCTGGCGGCAAATTCTCGAGGGAAGGCATATCTCGACCATATTCTTTGGAGGAGGGACTCCATCGCTTTTCAGTCCCGAGAGCATAGAAGCGGTGATCGGGAAAATCGCCGAAATCGCCCCGGTTTCTCCTTTCGCGGAAGTTACTCTCGAAGTTAATCCAAGGACCGCCGACAAGCGAAAGCTTACCTTGTTCGGACAAGTCGGCGTAAATAGGATAAGCGTCGGAATACAGTCTTTTTCGCAAAGAAAGCTTGATTTTTACAGAAGATTCTCAACTCCCGAGGACTGCGCGCGCATTCTTTCGGATGTTAAAAGCGCGGGATTTAGTAACTTCAACATGGATTTGATATACGGAAGTTCCGAGGAAACGCTTGAGGAATTTGAAAACGACATACGAACCGCTTTAACCTTCTCGCCCCCGCATATATCCGCCTACTGCCTTACCGTAGAACCCGGAACGGAATTCGCGACGTTAAGACGCCTCGGGAAACTCTCTCTTCCGGATGATTCGGTCTTGGTGCGATTTATGGAAAGCGTCGGAGAAATTCTGGAAGGGGAGGGGTATGAAAATTACGAAATATCGAATTTCGCCAGAAGCGGTTACAGATGCCGCCATAATCTTATCTACTGGAACTGCCAAGATTACCTGGGCGTGGGGGCGGGAGCGCATTCACATCTTCGTTCGGATAGAGCTTCGCGATGGGGAAAAAGATGGTCTAACGTTAGAAATCCCAAGCTTTACATGCGGCGGATCGCTTGCGACGGAAATGCCGTGAGCGCTTCTGAAGACCTTTCCCGCGAAACCGCCTTGGAAGACGCGCTTCTTATGGGGCTTAGGCTTCGTGAGGGAGTCGCGATAGCCGATATAAAAAGCCGCTTCGAGTGCGAACCCGGCGGTTTCGATCTTGAGTGTCTTGAAACCGACGGCTTTGTGCTTACCTCGGGCGGCCGCGTAAGACTCACCGACAGAGGAAGAATTTTCACCGACGAGCTGCTGGCGAGGGTGTGCGGAGCGTTTCACCCGTCCGCCGCGAGTTCCAGGTAATGTCTTTTGCCTTCGGCTTCCAGGTAAAGTCCTTTTTCGTCTTTTGCGGCGTATTTCATAAGTTCGTAATAAGCCGGGCGAAGCAGACGGGCTTTAAATCTTTCGTTCTTTACGCTTACGTAAGGTATGTTTCGTTCGGAAATTAAAAGAGTCGAGAACTCAAGCCTCTCTCGGGATTCGTCGTTTAGTCTTACGGAGAAGCCGTTTTTTTCTCTGCTAACCATAGTGACTACAAAAGGCGTGTCCTCACACTCCACATAAACTTTGCTCTCCCCTTCTTTAACGAAAAATCTCCCGTCTTCGTCCACATCGAGATTCTTGTTGTTTTCAAGATATGTCCACCTGTGGGTTATTCTTATACCGTCTTGAAACCATCTGCCCCGGCTGTCTATAAATATTCTCGGCTTCATCGTGAGGCACTTCGGTTATTCATATTCCAATAGCTTTCACTACGACCCTCTTTCTCCTTCTTCCGTCAAATTCTCCGTAGAATATTTCCTGCCAAGGTCCCAGGTCAAGTTCTCCTTTCGTTACGGGAACCAGCACTTGATGATGCATAAGCAGGTTTTTTAAATGAGCGTCCGCGTTATCTTCTCCCGTGCGATGATGTTTGTAATCTTCTCTAAAAGGCGAGATCTCTTCAAGCCACTTCCATATATCTTCGAAAAGTCCTTCTTCAAGATCGTTTACGAAGACCGAAGCTGTAATGTGCATCGCGGATACCAGCACGAAGCCTTCGATTATGCCGCTTCTGTTCACTATTCTCCTCACATCGGGAGTTATGTGAACGAACTCTTTTTTCTTTTCCGTGGAGAACCACAGATACTCCGTATGAGATTTCATGACTGCGCTCCTTAATGTTTTTTTGACGCCATCAACTATATTTTACTATGTTGGCGGAGGGTTTTTCGCGGTTTGTTTATTTTTTTCGGGATTTGTTGTACCCTAACTAGCTTTTTAATTGGCGGGAGAGTCGACGGATGAAAATAGCGGTTATAGGGACCGGTTACGTGGGGCTGGTTACCGGAGCGTGTTTCGCGGGAAGCGGAAACAGCGTTATATGCGTCGATATAGACGAAAGTAAAATCGAGAGTCTTCGCCGGGCGGAAGTTCCGTTTTTCGAACCCGGTCTTGACGAGATAGTACGCACGAACATAGACGAGGGAAGACTTTCCTTTACTACCGATATAGTTCAAGCCGTGCGGGATTCTTTTTTAATCTTTATCGCCGTCGGAACACCGCAGACAAAAGACGGCGACGCGGATATCTCCTCCGTTATAAACGTCGCGAAATCCATAGGAACCAGCATCGACGATTACAAGATAATCATAACCAAAAGCACCGTTCCCGTGGGTACTACGGAAAAAGTTCGCGATACGATAAAATCTCTTACGAACCAGAAATTCGGCGTGGCGTCTAATCCCGAATTTTTAAAGGAGGGAGCGGCGGTTGAGGATTTTCTGAAACCCGACCGAGTGGTAATAGGAGTAGAGGAAGAATCCGTGGGTTCAGTGCTTAAAGAACTTTACTCCCCTTTTATGCGCTCGGGCGATAGAACGAAAGTAGTTTCCCTAAGGTCTTCGGAAATGTCGAAATACGCTTCAAACGCGATGCTGGCCACCAGAATATCTTTTATGAACGACATAGCCAATCTTTGCGAACTTCTGGGAGCGAACGTGTCCGAGGTGCGTTCGGTTATGGGTTCGGATTCGAGAATAGGAAGATACTACCTCTACCCGGGGGTGGGATATGGAGGGTCGTGTTTTCCAAAAGACGTGAAGGCTCTTGAAAAAATGGCGAAAGACGTGGAATACGAACCCAGGGTCATAACCGCCGTCGATCGCGTTAACGCCGAGCAGAAAGAACGATTCTTCAATAAAATAGAGGAATTTTTCGACGATCTTCGTGGAAGGAGAATCGCCGTTTGGGGAATTTCGTTTAAGCCGAACACAGACGATATAAGAGAGGCGCCGTCGCTTTACGTGATAGGCAGATTGCTTGAAGCCGGATGCTCAGTCGCCGTTCACGACCCGGTTTCGATAGAAAACGCCAAGGCGGTTTTAAAAGACGACGTGGATTATTTCGATTCCTACTACGATGTGTGCAAAGACGCCGACGCGCTTGTTGTTCACACCGAATGGAGCCAGTACAGACAGCCGAATTTCGAGAGGATAAAAAAGATTATGAACACCCCGGTCGTGTTTGACGGAAGGAATATTTACGATCGAAAAAAACTAGAAGACCTGGGGATAAAGTATTTTGGAGTCGGCAGGTGAGAAAAACCGCCGTAGAGAAAGTTTTAGAGAGATGAATATAATCGTTTCCGGTTGCGCGGGTTTTATAGGTTCCAAGGTGTGCGAGTCCTTACTTAGGCGCGGGGATCGCGTCTTCGGGCTTGACAATATGTCCGACGCTTACGATGTAAGGTTAAAGCGCCACCGTCTCGAGGCTCTTTCCGCCGAGACTGGATTTGATTTTTTCCTGTGCGATATATCAGACAACTTCGAGCTTCTCTCCGTATGTGAGAAAATAAAGAACATTACCGACGGCGGGCCAATAGACTGCGTGATTAATCTTGCCGCCAGAGCCGGAGTGCGTCAGAGCATCGATAATCCGTGGATATATTACTCTACGAACGTGACGGGAACTCTTAACCTGCTTGAATTCTGTCGCTCGGAGAAAATAAATAAATTCGTGCTCGCTTCGACTTCAAGCGTATACGGCAAAAACGACACTCCTTTTTACGAGGAGATGAAAACCGATTCACCGCTTTCCCCCTACGCTTCTTCCAAAAAATCCGCCGAAGGGCTCTGTTCCGTTTACAACTCGCTTTATGGAATGGATATCTCCATACTCCGCTATTTTACCGTCTACGGTCCCGCGGGAAGACCCGACATGAGCGTCTTTCGGTTCATAAAATGGGTGGAGGAAGGCAGGGAAATAGTGACACTAGGCGACGGGGAGCAGAAAAGAGATTTTACCTATGTGGAGGATGTGGTGGCGGGTACGGTTGCGGCGATTAAAAATCTGGGATTTGAGATAATAAACCTCGGAAATTCCGTCGCCGTTTCTTTAAATGAAGTTATAGAGATAATTGAGCGCAAAACCGGCAAGAAGGCCGAAATTATCCGGGCTCAAGAGCACTCTTCCGATATAAGATTCACCCTCGCGCGCATAGAAAAGGCGAAGAGAGTTCTTGGCTGGAAGCCTCGCTTCAGTTTGGAAGAGGGGATTGAGAAATCCGTCGAATGGTATCGCTCAAACGGCGATCTTGCGCGAAGCATAGAGGTCTAATGCGCTTTTAGTCGTCCGCCGGATTTTCTCTGGAGCGTCTATGTGCCTTGACACTTTCTGGGAAATTTTTATAAGATTTAAATCGTAGTTTCAATAAAGGAAAAACTATTTTCATGGCCAAGTCTCTAGTCATAGTCGAATCTCCTTCAAAGGCGAAGACGATAAAAAAGTACCTCGGACGGGATTTTCAGGTGGAAGCTTCCTCCGGGCATCTGATAGATCTTCCCACCAGTAAGCTTGGAATCGATATAGAAAATGATTTCAAACCTCAGTACACGGTAATAAAAGGCAAAAAGAAATTCCTGGACAATCTAAAAGAAGCCTCTCGCCGCGCGGAAAAAGTCTACCTGGCTTCAGACCCCGACAGAGAAGGAGAAGCCATCGCCTGGCATATCGCAGACAGGCTGAATCTCTGGGACAAAGCGCAAAGAGTTCTTATACGCGAAATAACGGAAGCCGGCGTAAAAAAGTCGATGGACAGTCCGAGCGAGATTAACAGGGAACGTTTCGAATCTCAGCAGGCAAGAAGGATCCTGGACAGAATAGTGGGATACAAGGTCAGTCCCGTTCTCTGGAAAAAAGTCAGAAAAGGTCTGAGCGCCGGAAGAGTTCAAAGCGTCGCTTTGAGATTCGTTGTGGAGAGAGAAAGAGAAATCGAGCGGTTTAAGCCGAGAGAGTACTGGACTCTGGACGCTTATCTGAAAAAAGGCGAAGATTCCGAATCGGAAGTCTTTACCGCTTCTTTAAACTCTTTTCGCGGAAAAAAAGCTAATATCGAAAACCAGAAGCAGTCAGGGGAAATACTTGACGCCCTTCGGGGAAAAGATTTTGTCGTAACGTCGATTGAGAAAAAGGAACGGAAAAGAAAAACTTTCCCCCCTTTTATAACAAGCACTCTTCAGCAGGACGCGTCGAAGAGAATCAGATTTTCGGTAAAGAAAACGATGATGGTTGCTCAAGGGCTCTACGAAGGCGTAGAACTTGGAAGCGAAGGGCCCGTTGGACTTATAACTTACATGAGAACGGATTCGTTTAGAGCTTCCGACGAAGCCGTTTCCGAAGCCAGAGAATTTGTGTCCGCTCGGTACGGTAAAGAATACCTTCCGAAAAACCCGAACCTGTTTAAAGCGAAAAATTCCGCGCAGGACGCTCATGAATGCATAAGACCGACGTTCCCTTCAAAACATCCCGACGAGTTTAGAAAATTTCTTACCGAAGATCAGTACAGGCTTTATTCCCTTATATGGAAAAGATTTGTCGCCTCGCAGATGTCCCAGGCTGTTTATGACCAGACGCGAGTGGACATCACGGCGGGCGAAGCTCTTTTCAGAGCTACCGGTAGCGTAATGAAGTTCCCGGGGTTTACGGCGGTGTATGAAGAAGCGGTGGAAAAAGAGGAAGGCGAAAAAGAGAAAAGCGACGTGAAAAAAGATGGAAATAAAAAACTTCCCTCGCTTTTCGAAAAAGAAGTGCTCGATCTTCTAAAACTCGATCCGAAACAGCACTTTACCCAACCTCCCCCGAGATATACGGAAAGCTCCCTCGTAAAGGAGCTTGAAGAAAAAGGTATAGGGAGACCTTCGACCTACGCCTCCATTCTTTCAACCATACAGGATCGGGGTTACGCCGAGAGGGAGAAAGGGAAATTTTCCCCCACCCCTCTGGGATTTTCCGTAAACGATTTTCTCATGGAGGGATTCCCGAGGATAATGGACGAAGAGTTTACCGCCCGCATGGAAGACGATTTGGATAAAGTGGAAGAAGGTTCTGTGAACTGGGTTGATTTGCTGCGAGGCTTTTACGAAGGTTTTTCAAAAAGCGTATTGCGAGCGGAGGAAGAAATCGAAGAGAGAAAAATCGAAATTCCGACCGATATAGAATGTGACAAGTGCGGAACCCTTATGGTTGTGAAGGAAGGGCGTTACGGGCAATTTCTTACCTGCCCGAAATACCCCGAATGTAAAAATACGAAGGATTTCAAACGACTTGAAGATGGAAAGATCGTCTTGGACGAAAAGCCCTCCGCCGAACTTTTAAACGATATAGAATGCGATAAGTGCGGCGCTCCGATGGTTATAAAGACAGGACGATACGGGCAGTTTCTCTCCTGCTCAGCGTATCCGGACTGTAAGAATCCCAAAGAGTTTACCATGGGAGAAGACGGCAAAATCATAATAAAAGAAAAAAAAGTCCCCGAAATTCGCCAAGATATCACGTGCGAAAAATGCGGCAAACCCATGGTTCTTCGCCAAAGCCGCCGCGGGCAATTTCTCGGCTGCAGCGGTTATCCGAAATGTAGAACCACGATGAATCTGGATAAAGACGGCAACGTAATCAAATCCGCTTCGAAAACCAAAAAAACCTGACGCGTCATGCCGGGCGAGCTTGAAAAAAATCTGCTTTCCTTGGAAAAACCTCTTGTTTTCGCCTCGAAAAACAATTTCTCGAATCTGAGTAAAATTGAAGAAGCTTTGGGAGAAAGCGTAAGAAGCCTTTCCACCAAAGTCCTTAAGGATTCTCCTCCGCCGGAAATAGAGACTCTTGTGACGAATATTCGAGCTCTTTTCCTTGATTTTGAAAAAGCCCGGGATTCCGAGAAAAGAAAAAAGATATCTTCCGCTCTTGTGGTGCTTCGAGAAGTAAAAAAACTTGCCGAACTGGATTCGCCCGCGCGAAAAACCGCTCGGGAAAAATCTCGCCAACCAATTGGCTCCGTGAAACCAAGTTCCGCCGGCGACGATTTTCTCTCAATGCCAATTACGAGACTGCCCGGAGTCGGGAGAAAAGTCGTGAGTCTTCTGGAAAAAAGATCCGTGCGAACCGTATACGATCTTCTTTTTTATTCACCCAGAAAATACGACGACCGGAGGAGAAAAACTTCCATTCGCGAGGCCGTGCCGGAGGAATTCTTCACCCTGGAGGGTGAAGTAACCTCAGTCGGCGACATAAGAAACAGAAGAAGTTTTTTTCAAGTTACTCTGCATGACGGAACGGAGAGACTGAGACTCCTCTGGTTCAATTACAACGCCCGCTACCTTAGGGGGATTTTCAAAAAAGGAAATAGGATAATCGTTCACGGAAAAGTGTCTCTTGCGCCGAATGGGAAATCTCTTCAAATAGTTCATCCGCTTCCTCAGGATATCGAAGTGATTGAAAGCGAAGAAGAAGCGATAGACTCCCTTCAGTTTGGGAGAATCGTTCCTGTTTATCCGCTCACGGAAGGACTCACGCAAAAAAAGCTTAGAGAAACGGTAAAAGCCGCGCTTGATACTTACGCTCGGAATTTCGAAGGACTCATTCCCAAAGGAATCCAGCAGGAACACGGTCTTATAAATCTCCCCGACGCCCTTGAACAGGTGCATTTTCCCGGCGAAGATTCGTCCTTGGTCGATTTTGACGATCCCGGCTCGGTAGCGAATTCCCCGGCGCACAGAACGGTCATTTTTTTCGAGTTTTTCATCCTTCAACTGGGTCTTCTGTCAAAGAAAAGAAAAGTGGAGCAATCAGAAGGCATATCGTTTGATTTAGACTGCCCTCTTTCGGAAAAGTTTCTGCGGTCGCTTCCTTTCAGTCTCACTCAAGGACAGAAAAAAGCTATTTCGGAAATCAGAGAAGATATGATTTCCCCTCGTCCCATGAACAGGCTTCTTCAGGGTGATGTGGGAAGCGGAAAGACTTTGGTCGCCTTGGTATCGATGCTGCGCGCGGTCGAAAGCGGGTACCAGGCCGCTTTAATGGTTCCGACGGAAATACTGGCCGAACAACATTTTCGCAACATTCGGCGGATGACCGAGGAGACGGGGGTGGAAGTGGTTCTTTTAAAAAGCGCTCTTTCGAAAGCGGAAAAATCCCGAGTTTACGAAGACATAAAGACCGGGGATGCGAATATAGTGGTCGGAACGCATGCTCTGATTTCAGAAGCGGTGGATTTCAAAGCCCTGGGGTTTGTGATAATAGACGAGCAGCACCGTTTCGGAGTTCTGCAAAGAGCCGGACTCGTACGCAAAGCCGCCATGCCCGACGTGCTCGTTATGACGGCTACTCCAATTCCGAGAACCTTGGCAATTACCGTGTACGGAGATCTTGAAGTTTCCGTAATTGACGAACTTCCTCCTTCAAGAAAGAAGGTAGAGACTTTCGTTCTCAAAGATACTCGGAAAAACAGAAGATGGTTTTACGATCGCGTAAAGGAGGAAATTAACTGCGGTCGCCAGGCGTATTTCATTTACCCGTTTATAGAGGAATCCGATAGCGAGGATTTCAAGCACGTGAGGCATGTAACGAAAATGGCGGAGGAACTTCGCGAGGAATTTTCCGAATTTTCCGTCTCGCTTCTCCACGGAAGGATGAAAAGCGAAGAGAGAGAGGCGATTATGAATGATTTTCTTCTGAAACGGTGCGATATTCTCGTGTCCACCACCGTTATAGAAGTCGGCGTGGATGTTCCAAACGCTACGATGATCGTTATAGAAAATGCCGAACGCTTCGGACTCTCGCAACTTCACCAGATGAGAGGAAGGGTCGGTAGGGGAGAGTGTGAGTCAACCTGCTACATAGTATATTCGCCGATGGCGGGAGATGAATCCGGGGACAGACTTAAGATAATGGGCGAAACCTCGAACGGATTCAAAATTTCCGAGACTGATCTTGCCAACAGGGGCCCCGGTGAATTTATGGGCACAAAACAGTCGGGAGTTCCCGGTTTCAGTTTCGCAAGCTTGATCAGAGATTCCGCCTTGCTTAACGAGGCAAGAGATTCCGCTCGAGAGCTAACCTCCGAAGAGCGGAAACCTGTAGAACATGAGAAGCTCTTCAGGCACGTAACCGCGAAATGGGGTGATATGCTTGAACTGGATACGAGTTTGTAAAATATCGAGTATTCAAAGCTCCGTACGGTCGTTTTTTTTCACGTTTGTCTTTATGTGGTTTGAGAGAACCGGCAAAAATCTTCTTGATGTATAACGCGATTTTGTGCTACCATAAACCTTGAGAGGATTTGATTGTAGAGTTCGCCGGTTGTATGCGGCGGATTTTATTGTGTCTCGAAAGATATCGGGCAGATTGCAAAAAGGAGGGTGAAAGGGATATGTATAACGGAATAAGGTTTAATCTTAAAAAGTTTTTGCTTGCGTTTATGGTTGGAACGTTTATCGCGCTTCCGGGCGTGACCGTCTCCGCTCAAGATTCGGGCCAGTTTGGCGTTAGTGAGGTCTTGCTTGAAAAAATTACTGTTACGGCGCGAAAGCGTGAAGAACTTATTCAAAACGTACCCTTATCGGTAACGCATTTCAGTTCCGAGGAAATAGAGGCTCTCAAGGTGCGCGACCTTACCAGTTTATCGGTAAAAATGCCCAACGTCGCGCTTGACGATATCGGTACCGCGCGGGGAATCAGCAACTTTTCGATTCGCGGTCTTGGCGTCAACAGTTCCATACCGTCTGTGGACCCTACCGTTGGAGTATTTGTCGACGGTGTGTACATGGGAATGAACAGCTCCGCGCTTGTCGATACCGTCGATATTGAGAGCATTGAGGTGCTCAGAGGTCCCCAGGGAGTATTGTTCGGGCGCAACGTTACCGGCGGAGCGATTCTCATCAATACAAAAAAGCCCGGAGACGAATTTGAAGCTTCGGTAAGCAGTTCGATTGAAGTCGGCGGGGAAAGCCCCAATATCTATTCCACGGCTATAGTGGGAGGTCCGCTTGGCGATACCGTTGGAGTTAGGCTGGTCGCTTATACCAATCAGGACAGAGGATGGTTTGAAAACCTTCACACCGGCAAAGCTTTCGGCGAAGAGGATACGCGTATTTTTCGACCTGTTCTGACTTGGGATCCCACGGATGATCTCAGCATGGTGTTCAGATACGAATATCAGGAAAATGACGGTGACGGTCCAGCCGCTCAGAGCCATACAAACGGATTCGGACTAACTAATCCACTGGCTGACTTTGATCGCGACAGCCACGATTTCAGTATTGACGAAGAGGGTTTCAGAAAATCCAAGGCGCACTCTTTTACAGCGCAGATGGATTGGGACGTGAGTCTTGGAGACGGCACCATAACCAATATTTTTGGCTGGCGCAGTTTTGAACAGTCCCTACTTTCGGATATCGATGCTTCCCCGGCAGATCTGTTCAACGGTTACGCGTGGATAGACTCCGAGCAGTGGAGCAACGAGTTGCGTTACACGGGATCGCTCACTGAAATGTTTTACCTTACCACGGGTGTTTACTACTTAAGCAACGATATAGGCTATCATGAACGTCGCGATCTGCTCGGCGACCCCATCAACACTCTAGTGGGTCTTGGAGCTTTGCCTCCCTCGGCGCATATTATCCAGAACGGGGGCGGAGACTATGAAGTCGAAACCTTGGGACTGTTTCTGTCTCTTGACTACCATATCACAGACGATCTAACGCTTATTGCGGGCGGAAGATACACCAAGGAAGAAAAAGAGGCCGAAATTACATCTTTAATACGTAACGCGAGTACTCCAACCGCGCCGAAGGCGCCGTGCAATATCGTGGACGGTCCCGACTGCCCGGTTGATTTCAGCGATAAGGAGAGCTGGGACAGCTGGTCGCCGAAAGTCGGATTTATCTATTACGTAAACGACTCGGCGACTTTCTACAGTCACTGGACCCGAGGCTTCAGATCGGGGGGCTACAACCTTCGCAATTCTTCGCTCACCGAATCTCCCGGTCCGTATGGTGAGGAAAAGGTAGATAGTTTCGAAGCCGGATTTAAAATTTTTGAAGACCGAGGCCGCTTAAACACGGCGGTTTTTTATAACTTGGTTGACGATCTGCAGCGCGAGCTAAACCTTCCCGATGAAGGAGCCGGAGTAGTCCAGCTTATTCGAAATACCGCGGACATGGAAGTCTTTGGTTTTGAGGTGGACGGTGCATTCGCTCTTACCGAAAAGTTGCTTCTAATGGGTTCGTTGGGTTACGTGGACCCTCGGTACACGGAAGTTAAATACGACTTGAATTACGACGGAAAAGTGGACGACAAGGACGAGGACCTTGAACCTCCACGCGCCGCGAAGTGGACTTACAGCGTTGGTGTAACTCACGATTCGGAAGTCGGAGGATGGGGTCGAATTACGTCTCACGTAAACTACGCCCACCGGGATAAATCATATTTTAGCGATGATAACCTCGGGTATATATCGGAGCAGAACATTCTCGACGCGGGAATAGATTTTCGTCCCAATAACGGTGGATTCTCCATAGGTATTTACGCGAAAAACCTGCTTGACGAGGTTAGACACGGAGGAGACACGCAGCTACCGGCGCAACTGGGTCAAGCACCGCTTGCCAGCGTTTTGGGAGGTACGTTCTCGCCGCTTGCGAAAGGTCGGATCTTCGGGTTTCAGCTAAGCTACGGGATATAAGATTTAAAGGTGTCGGGGACGGCGGCTCTGTAGTAGAAAAAGAGATCTTGGGGAGTTCATGTCTTAAGATGGAACTTTGCTGGGTTCACATCGTCATGAACTACCCTTCGATTAGAAGTGTTTCCGGATCTTCAATAAGTTGTTTTACCGCCACGAGGAACTGCACGGCTTCTTTTCCGTCAACTATCCTGTGATCGTAGCTCAAAGCGGTGTACATCATCGGTCTTATGACAATGTCTCCGTTAATCACTACCGGTCTTTCTTCTATCTTGTGAAGACCAAGTATCGCTACCTGTGGCGGATTAAGTATAGGAGTGCTCATTAGGGAACCGTACACGCCGCCGTTTGTTATGGTGAAAGTACCGCCGAATATCTCATCAAGCGAAAGAGTGTTATCGTTTGCTTTCGCAGCCAGGTCTTTAACCTCTTTTTCTATCTGAGCGAAGGTTTTTCTGTCCGCTTCGCGTATAACGGGGACGACAAGTCCTCCTTCCGCTCCGACCGCTATTCCTATATCGTAGTGATCTTTGTAAATTATGTGGTCGTCTTGGATCTCGGCGTTTATGTCCGGAAACATCTTAAGCGCTCCGATAGAAGCTTTTACGAAAAAGGACGAAAAGCCCAGATTCACGCCGTACTTCTCTCTGAAAAGCTCTTTTTTTCTCGACCGCAGTTCAATTACGCTCGACATGTCAATTTCGTTGAAAGTGGAGAGTATTGCCGCCGTCTGCTGGGCTTCCACAAGACGTTTTGCTATGGTTCTGCGACGCCTTGACATTTTCACCTTTTTTTCTCTTTTCTCGGTAAGCTGAGAAAGTGAGGGAAAAAGTTCGGATGAGAGAGAACTGGGAGAAATTTCTTCTTCCGCAGGAGTGCTTCTGGGAATTTCTTCTTCGGTTTCCTCCGATTCAAGGTGTTTTTGCACGTCGTCTTTAGTGATTCTGTTGCCCGAGTGCGTAACTTGCGAGAGGTCAACTTCATTTTGTTCGGCTATGTTTCTCGCAACGGGAGTTACTCGGGGTTCCGGTTGTTCCTGCCGCTTGTCTTCCTCTTGTTTTTCCTCAGTTTGCGGTTCGATTGTTTTTTCTTTCTCTTCGCTTTTCGCCGCCGCTTCTATAGTTCCTAGAATATCTCCCACCTCGACGTCTTCATCGGCTTTTTTCGCTATGGATTTTAACACTCCGGAAGTTTCCGCCGCGACTTCGAAGTTAGCCTTTTCGGTTTCAAGCTCGACTACGGTCTCGCCGAGTTTTACCGTATCTCCCTCCTGTTTGGTCCACTTTATGATTGTCGCTTCTATCACGGAATCTCCCAAGTGGGGAACGACGATGTTCTTAGCCATTTTTTCCTCTCGTGTTTGCTTCTCAGATATCCCTGTGCCAGGTTATGCCGCTTTGTTCGTTTCCTTCCACGACCTTGTCTATACTGAAGGCCTGCTGTATGAGCAAGTCTTGGTTGTATTTGTGCATGGAGAAAAGTCCTTCCGACGGGCTTGAGTTGCGTTTTCTTCCTATGTAGCTTAGCGGAAAGCGTTTTTTGATGATCTTTCTTCTGAGAAAAGGCAGCATATATTTCCAAGCTCCGGCGTTTTGCGGTTCTTCCTGTACCCAAACTATCTCTTCAAGTTTAACATACCTTTCGATAATCGCGGCTACTTCTTCTTTGGGTCTCGGATAAAGCTGCTCAACTCTGGCTATCGCCACATCGGGAGATTTCCCCCTGAGTTCGCTTGAAATCAGATCAACGTATACCTTGCCGCTGCAAAGAATCAGTCTTCTCACCTTTTTAGCCTGTCTTGCGCTCATGGGGTCGTCGATTACCGGAATCCATTTTCCGTTGGAAAGATCGTTAAGAGACGAGTTGATCATCGGATTTCTCAATAACCCCTTCGGGGTCATTACGATTAACGGCAAAGGATCTTTTTCGAGCAGGAGAGCTTGTCGGCGCAACACGTGAAAAAACTGCGCGGATGTCGTACAGTTCACTATCCTCATGTTGTATTCCGCGGCCGACATAAGAAACCTCTCAAGCCTACCGCTTGAGTGATCCGGACCTTGTCCCTCGTAACCGTGTGGGAGCAGCAGAACCAAAGACGGAGTCTGTCCCCATTTCGCCCTCGCCGATACCAAATATTCGTCCACTATGGTCTGAGCTCCGTTTATGAAATCTCCGTACTGCGCTTCCCATATCACAAGACAGTTTCTTTTCTGGATGCTGTAACCGTACTCGAAGCCAAGACACGCGTTTTCGCTGAGCGGGCTGTTTTTTACTTCAAAAGGCGCCTTTGCATGAGGGATTTCCTGAATAGGAACGTGCGTTTTACCGGTTTCCGAATCGTGAAGTACTGAGTGACGATGGCTGAAAGTACCTCTTTCGCAATCCTGACCGGTCAGTCTTATGGGAATTCCTTCCGCGACTATGGACGCGTAAGCGAGTTCCTCGGCCGCCGCCCAGTCAATTGTTCTTTCCTTAGGATCGTCAAGGATATTTTTTCTTCTGTCGCGTATCCTTGCGATTTTGGAATTCACGGAAAATCCTTTGGGAACCGAAAGAAGAGAGTCGTTTAATTCGCGAATAATTTTCGCCTGTACTTTCGTTATCATTTTTTTCGCCGCCTGAGGCTCCGGCGAAGGAGCGGTCGATTCTTCGGGAGGTTCGTCTGGAGAAATTGATTCAAATTCATCCATCATCTTCCGCATATACTTTTCTTCAAGCTTCTCCGTCTCTTCCCGCGTGACGGCTTTTTTCCCGACAAGCTTCTCCGCCCAGATTTTTCTTACCGTCGGATGACTGCCTATCTTTTTGTAAATCATGGGCTGAGTGAAGCTCGGTTCGTCGGCTTCGTTGTGACCGTATCTTCTGTAGCCGACAAGATCTATTAAAAAATGCTTTTTGAATTCTTGCGTGTAACCGAAGGCAAGCCTTATTGACTCTATGCAGGCGACGGGATCGTCCGCGTTCACGTGCACAATAGGTATCTCGAATCCTTTGGCGAGGTCGCTTGCGTAAAGAGTGCTCCTGCTGTCTTCGGCAAGCGTCGTGTAGCCTAGCTGGTTGTTTGTGATTATGTGTATCGTCCCTCCGGTAAAATAAGCCGGGAGTCCCGAGAGATTAAGCGTTTCGGCGTTTATTCCCTGCCCCATAAACGCGGAGTCTCCGTGTATCTGCACGGGAATCGCTATGGATGGGTCAAATTCCGGCAGTCCCGCGCCGTTGTTTTTCATCCCGCAGGCTCTAGCCATTCCCTGCACAACCGGATTTACGGATTCCAAGTGACTGGGGTTGGGAACCATGGTTATCCGCATGCTGCGGTCTAGTTGCTTGCCGCTTGGAATTTCCCTGCTCGCCGCTTCGTGGTATTTTACGTCGCCCGTCCATCCCATGTCGTCGGCGAAGTCTCTTTTTAAAACAGGGTCTTTGAACTTAAGCAGAGTGTACTTATAGGTTTTGTCCATAACGTGGTGCATAACGTTCAGTCTTCCCCGATGAGCCATTCCGAGGATTATCTGGTGCATATCGACGTTTACCGCAAGATGTATAAGCTCGTTTAACATGGGCACCAGCATATCCACGCCTTCTATGGAAAACCGAAACTTTCCGGGAAATATTCTGTGGAGAAAATTTTCGAACACTTCGACTTTAGTGAGAGTTTCAAGAACCTCGACTTCGTCTACGGGACTTTTCGGAGGACGGTAGATGCCCGATTCTATGGCTTCCCGCATCCACCTTCTTTCTTCGGCTTCGTATATGTGATCGTAGTTGTATCCCGTGGTGGAGGAGTAGATCTTTTTAAGCTTCCTTATTCCGTCAAGCGCGTCGGAAGAATGCTCGGAAAGAGGCCAGCCTATAAGTGTCGATGGAAAGCGTTTGAAATCGTCTTCATTGAGTCCGAAAGTTTCGGCATGCAAGGTAAGATCTCCATGAAGAGGTCCTCCGAGGGGGTCTATTTTGCTTTCCAAATGACCGTGCCGTCTAATTGCCTGCGCCATGTTGGCTATCGCGACGGCGGTATCCACATCGTCTGTGGACGATCTTCTTTCGAGACCGTTTTTCCCGATTTCCGGTTCTATTTCAACTTTAACGTGAGGGTAGCCGTTATCGGGCTTCCATTCGTCGAACATCGCCTTGGTCGCGGGGTCTACCGACGAACTGTCTTTTACGTAACGTTCGTAAAGATCCATTACGTAACCGGAGTTAAATCCGTGAAAATTTTTCCAGATATTCATGCACCTTCCGCCTGTTTCTTAAGCGCAACCGCTTAGAATCATAGCACAAAAAAACATAAAGCAAACAGAAAAATTATCCGGCTCAAACTTCCGAACCCGGTTTCGAAGCGTACCATTTAATAGAGAGGAATAGAGCGTATTTTTGGTTGCCATACCTAGCTATACAATCCTTATTAAAGTTATTATGGAAAAACCCGATAGAGAACTATCTAGAAGCGATCTGTTTTACGCGAGAAAACATTCTTGGTCATTTTGTTTCGAACCTGTAAAAGATATCCATAAATAATCATTTTTTTACGGATAAATGAAAAAGTTCCGCAAATTACCCGTTTTATTTCAAAGATACGGTCTTTGCGTAGACACCAAATGCGCACGCGCGACTTCACGCGGCATATTATCATTTGGTTTTAGTGCAATTGCGTTTTGTGTTTCTGAGAAATTTTTTCTACCCTACGGTAAATTACTTCGATCGGAATTCTGGTAATTAGAGAGTTTTCCAGATGCACGTCAAACCAATAAACACCCTGTTGCTTAATCGTAAAGTCTTCTACCGATACCTTAATGTGAACTCTGTGGTTAAAGGGCTTTTTAAACTCCACCTGTTCAGAAATTAGCGTATATTCTTCTTTTGAAGGAGAGACGGGTTTAACGGACACCTGCGCTTTCCCCGTATATTCTCCGGCTATAAGCCCTATAAACAGAGTTAAATTTAATGGGAATGAGGGCATTGTTTCCGCATCTCCTTCCACGTTAAGTTTGCCAGGTAAATTATGTACATCCATTTTCCCGTCTTCCGGCATTGACGGACAAGCAAAGGCGATAAACAAGTAAGGTCCTTTCATTATTAATTAACCTCCCGCAATATAAATACTACCTTATGTTTTGTCCGCTTAGAATTAAAGGAAGATGATTCCAGAAAGTCCGAGAAAGACTCGGCAATCGGAAGTGGAAGAGTAATAAGTTCAAACTACGTTTTCAAAGAAGACTCAACGGAAATCAAACCGTAAACTGATGCGCCTACCCGTGATGCTTAACCTTGTGGTTTTTCTCCCATTATGCTTATTCCGGCTTCAAGAAGTTGTTCCGGATCGACTTCCGACGGAGCTCCGGTAAGAGGGCATGAGCCTTTCTGGGTTTTCGGGAAAGCTATTACGTCTCTTATTGATTCTTCACGGGCGAGAAGCATAAGCAACCTGTCCAGACCAAGAGCTATACCTCCGTGGGGAGGCGCTCCGAATTCAAGCGCTTCCAGAAGAAAACCGAATTTTTCCCGCGCTTCTTCCTCTCCTATCCCTATTACTTCAAAAACTTTTTGCTGTATGTCCTTTCTGTGAATTCTCACGCTTCCCCCGCCTATTTCCACTCCGTTTAGAACTATGTCGTAGGATTTCGAATTGACGTTTTTCGGGGAATTTTCGATTTTCTCCACATCCTCATCTTTGGGAGCCGTGAAGGGATGATGAACGGCGGTGTATCTTTTCTCATTGGCGCTGTACTTGAAAAGCGGAAAATCAACTACCCAGAGAAACGCAAACTCTTCTTGATCGATGAGACTTAACGTTTTTCCAAGACTCAGTCTTACGTTTGACATTACCTGGTTTACCGTTTCGATTGAGTCAGCTCCGAAAAACACAATATCCCCTTCTTCCATCTCCAAGGTTTCCGATAGAAGCTCTCGTTCTCGCTCGCTTAGGAATTTAACTATGGGCGACTGCCATTGTTCGCCACCGACCCTGATCCACGCAAGCCCCTTCGCCCCTAGAGAAATCGCGTATTCGGTAAGATCGTCTATTTCTTTTCTGGTGAGGTTTTCGGCTTTACCCTTGACGTTAAGAGCTTTTACAGCTCCGCCTTTGTCGACGGCCGAGCGAAACACTTTAAATTCCGAATCTTTGAATATCGAGGATATGTCTTTTAGCTCAAGACCGAACCTTGTGTCGGGGCAATCTGTTCCGTATTTCTCCATAGCTTCTTCATACGACATTCTCGGTATTGGAGAGGAGATATCGATTCCTTTGGTCTTTTTAACGATCGTCCGTATCATGTCCTCCACTATAGAAATTACGTCTTCTTCGGAGACAAAAGACATCTCCATGTCTATCTGGGTAAATTCCGGTTGACGATCGGCTCTTAAGTCCTCATCCCGGAAGCACTTAACTATCTGGTAGTATCTGTCGAATCCCGAAATCATTAAGGTCTGCTTCAATATCTGCGGCGACTGGGGAAGTGCGTAGAACTGTCCTTGATTAAGTCTGCTTGGAACGAGAAAATCCCTTGCTCCTTCGGGAGTCGATTTCGTAAAGTACGGGGTTTCGATTTCGAGAAACCCGTTTTCATCAAGGTAGTTTCTTACCGCCGAGGAAACTTTGTGGCGAAAAATGATATTATCCAGCATCGGCGGTCTTCTAAGATCGATATAGCGATACTTAAGCCTCAGAAGTTCGTCGGCGTTAACTTCGTTCTCTATAAGAAACGGTATTACTTTAGAGGTGTTTAGAACCTTTATTTGCTCCGCCACCACTTCGATGCTGCCGGTTTTAAGATTCGGATTTACGGTTTCTTCCGTTCTCGGCGCGACTTTTCCCCTTACCGCTATTACCCATTCGTCGCGAAGGTGTTCCGCGGTCTCGTGAATTTTTACGTCATGCTCCGGATTAAAAACTATCTGACAGAGTCCTTCCCTGTCTCTGATATCCACGAAAATCACCCCGCCGTGATCTCTTCTTGACTGCACCCACCCCATCAGAGTCACCGTGCGGTCAATATCGTCTTCGCCTAGACTTCCGCAAAGATCCGACCTTCTCCATTCTCCCATAAGTTCAAGCATGTAAACGGATATTCTTCCCAGGTAAAGAATTGGCTAAGGATACTAAATTGATTCGCATTGGCAAGCTTGAAAGGAAGTTCCAAACGTTGGTTTTTTCTCTTATTCCATAATTGCGAAACGGTGCGATAGGAGGGGTATTTCGGTTTTTCCTCGCGGCTTGTTTTTTCGTCTTTTTTCAATAGAATTTAACCCGTAAAATCAAAATTTGTTCGGGTACTGAGAACAAGGAGCTCCGCTAAATGAAAAAGGAAATTTTAAATAAAAGGAATCTGTTTTTTGCCGTTTCGCTCTGTCTGATTTTTCTCGTGGGCAGTTGCGCCGCGACTAGGACTCTGATAGAGAAAAGAAAACTAAACGTTGAGACAAAAATGTCGGAAACGATTTTTCTTGAGCCGCTAGCTCCCGAGAAAAGAATAGTCTATGTCGATATAAAGAATACTACGGACAAAGAACTCCCCGACATCGAGAACACTATTAAAGGCAACATAGTCTCAAACGGTTTCAGGATTACCGAGGATCCGGGCGAAGCAAGTTACATTCTCCAGGCAAATATTTTAAAAGTTGGGAGGACAGATATTGAGGAAGCGAATTATATGCTTGCGGAGGGTTATCAGGGAGTAGTCGAAGGCGCGGTTCTGGGAGGGGTTATAGGTGGCGCCTTGGGAGGAGATGTGGATGAAATTAACGAGGGTACGGTTATCGGAGCTATCGCGGGCGGAGTAGGGGGTTTCCTTTTCGACTCGCTTGTCACCGACGTTCTTTTCACAATGGTTACCGATATTCAGGTTAGAGAGCGCGTTCAGGCGGGAGAGCTTGTTTCTCAAAGTCAGGACACCGACGCGTCTCAAGGTTCCTCAACTAAGATTAGGCAAAGTTCAAGCGTCAGCGACGTTAAATGGAAGATATACAGAACTAGAATTATAAGTGTTGCAAACAAGGCAAATTTGGATTTCGAAGAAGCGAAGCCGCATCTTCAAGCTGGTCTTACCAGGTCGATAGGCGGGATTTTCTGAACTTGTTTACGAAGACAAACAAGCATTGATTAAAATGGGAGTAAAATTCAAAAATGGATCATTTCTATTAATCTAATTCTCTAGCTTTCTGACAGTGTGGATGCAACAAAACCCGCTGGTACTGAAACTATCGCGTTGTGAATAGCGGGCAATTTTCAGTCAGTTAAATTTGGTGGCATGCCACGTCTGTTGAGCAGAAAGGTATTTCGGACGACGGTCATGCTGAAGAGATTACAGCATAAACGAATTCTGGAAATGACTGTAGCAAACGACGCACCGATAGTATGGTTGCTACGCCACGCTTTCAACTTTTACTTGGAGAACCAGGGCGAACCGCCTCAAGGTTCGGACGTGAAGACCTGCCCATATTCCGGCAGTGATGTGTAAAGAAAGGCAGTTATGACCGAGCAATCCAAATACCAGCTTCTTTCTCCTGTGTCCGCTGGGGAAAGCGAAGATTTGCTGGCAGGGAAACCTCCCGAAGATGCACTACGACGTATTCAGGCGCTCCTCGCTGATTGGTTCCGAATGGAAAACGTCATTGTCTTGACGGCTGCCGGGTGCTCAGTCGGTGCCGGTGGTCGATTGATGGCCGGCCCTAAGACGAACAATCTCGAATGTCTTGTTATCGATGCAGTCGAGAAATGCAAGCTTCCTCAGAAGGCGGTGTCAATCATGCGCCATAGGAAGGAAACTTGGCCGACAGAAGAGGATGGTGGGCCCTTCGGGTTTGAAGATTGGCTCAGCTACCTGTTCAATGCGTCAGGCCTGACGAACCCGGATAGCTCGCCGATCAAGGCGGTGATCTGGAAAGATGGCGTGCCAACGGACAGGAAATCTTCTCTGATTCTCGCCGACAGTGATTTAGCTGAACTACATAAACTGCTCGAGAAGGCCATCTTCGCTGAATGCGCCCTCCAGATTGATCGTGGCGAGCTCTCAGGTACGAGCGACGGTCAGCCATCTGGCCATATTCCCTTTCTAGCGAAACTGATTGCCCGCGACACGAATCTCGGGCGGACCCATCTCTTCACACTTAACTACGACACCCTGTTTGAGCAGGCGATGGAAGAGCTGGGCATCCAATACTTTGACGGATTTTCTGGCGGAGCTAGCTCTCGCTTTGATCCAGCTGTTTATGGGCTTGATATTTATTACCCTGGCGATGTTTCCGAGGGGCGGGTTCGCCGCTTCGACAGATTTCTGCAATACTACAAGCTTCACGGTTCCCTGCATTGGTATATCGAAGATGACGGAATTTATCGCGCTCGCCACCGCGACCTGTCGTTTGCCAGCGACTACAGGAAACTCCCTGCTGAAGATAAGGCGGCAAAGCTACAGTCGGAAGAATTCTCCAGAATCAGTTCCTTTGGCATCCTGCCAACCTCGCAGAAGTTCACTCAGACGTTTGACATGCCTTATGCGCATCTGTTCCGACTCTTTCATGCACGCCTGAACCAACCGCAGACGTTCTTGCTTGTAATCGGATACGGTTTTGGCGACGACCATGTGACGCGGATCATCGAAACGGCCCTCATGAATCCGTCTCTAGTAATGCTAGTTGTGGAGCCCAATCCAAAAGGCGCAATCGTGGAGAAAGTCCATCGCTATCAGAGCTTGGGTCAGAGGGCTTTTGTCCTGACTGAACGACTTGGTAAGGATGAAAACTGTTCATACAAAATCGCGACGTTCGCTGATTTCGCGCAGAACATCATGCCGGATGTAAAGTGGCTCGATGACTACAGGTGCCTTCGTTCTTTTGAAGAGCAGCTTAGGAAGACAGAAGACAGGAAGTCGGGTGCCTCGGAGAGTGCCACCTAATGGAACAGCCTCGCATCATAGGGCATGTAGTTGCTGTCAATGGCTTCAGGCTGAAAGTGGAACTTTCCCCTGACGCAAGGTCATCGTCTCGGGCCACGCCGGATGGGGTGCAGCGCGCAGTCGCCATTAACTCCTTCCTGACATTTGACGTGGGGGCTGGCACACATGCAATCGGGCTGCTCAGCGATCTTGAAGCTCGGGAGAGCTACGACCCGACCCGTGACGAAGAGCTTTCTCTGGAACTGACGAAGCCACGGCGGATCGCGTCAGTACAATTGCTTGGAACGGTGAAGCAGACTGGTAAATCCAGATGGAAATTTGATCCAGGCATAACGGTCCTGCCGACTCTTGATACGCCAGCTGAGGTCGCAAATCCCGCTGTTCTGTCAGGTATCTTCGGTCATCCGCCCAAGCGGAACAAACCGCGCTGTTGGTCAGATGGGAGTTACGACTTTCCACTGGAACTTGGCCATCAAACAGGTGACGAGAATGTGCGAGTGAAAGCATCCTTCAATGACCTTTTCGCCCGGCCGATTGCAGTTGTAGGCAACACCGGGTCTGGAAAGTCGTACACTGTTGCGAGCTTAATTCGAGGCATAATAGATGATAAGAAGTTCACGATCACTTCCAAGGCGGGACCCCATATCTTCATCTTGGATATAAATGGCGAATATGCAGGTGCCTTTCCTGATAATTCTCAGTCGTCCTATGTGAGGGACCCGAACAAGATTTACCTAAACGGACAGGAATTCTGTCTACCTGCGTGGCTCATGAATGGGGAGGAGGTTTGCGACTGGCTTCAGGCGTCCGAAGCAACACAGGAGCCCGTTCTCAAGGACTGGTGGTCGATTGCCAAGGCCAATCGAGGCGGCGCGGCATCATATGATCCTTTACAAGTCGCCATAAGAAAGATTGATTCTGCGTTATCTTGGCTTGATGATCCGAAACAGCCGGCCGTGGGCACCTTCGACGTGTATATCAGTCACGCCCAGCAATATGCGTCTGATATTGACTGGACTGAATTTAGTAGCATTCCATGCTGGAAGCCGAATGAGACGGATCAGTGGCGAAAGGTCGATAACGATAGGAAGGTTAGGGATAAGCTCAGCGAAATTCGATCAGGGTTGCTGGACAGGATTTCGGCGCATCAGAATGAGGGTGTGAACTTTGCCAAAACCGCCGATGCGCCTCGGTTCATCGCGGTGCGCGAGTTTTGCGATCCCAATCTGGTCGATAGATCGACTGACCAGGAAGGTAGCAAACGGATTGATCAGTATCTACTCACGTTGAAACTACGGCTTCGGACACGCCTTGATGACAGACGCTGGCAGTCGTTTTTCAGCTATGAGGAACAGGGTATCCAGAGCTACCAGGACTGGATGCGAAAGCTCGGGTTCGGGCAAGATTCCAGTTCAAGGGTTTCCGTTGTCGACTTCTCAATGTTGTCTTCGGAGGTTCTGCCCTTCGCATGTGCGGTCCTCGGTAGGCTTCTCCTTGAAACTAGAGAAATGCTGCGTCCCGATGTGCGCAGTCGATACCCTTGGGTGCTGGTTTTAGAGGAAGCCCACAACTATGCGAGACCGTCAGGTTATGTAGAAGACCGAGGACAAAACCTGTCTAGGCGCGCATTCGAGCGCGTCGCCAAGGAGGGGCGTAAATTTGGATTGTCACTCATTGTGGCCAGCCAGCGCCCCAGTGAGATAAGTCCTACGATTATTAGCCAGTGCGCCAACTTCTTCTCCCACCGGCTCCAAAACCCAGATGATATCGACCATTTCCGACGCATCATTCCTAAACAGGCCCAGCGACTTCTTGATCAGGTGACTGTGCTTGCAGCGGGCGAAGCGATTGTATTTGGCAGCTCCGTCCACGTTCCTACACGTGTTCAAATCAAGCTGCCGATCCAAGAGCCATGGAGTTCGACTGCCGCACCCTTTGTAGAGTGGAGCGGGGAAAAGGCGTTTCCGCTTAAGGATGTCATCGAGAACTGGGGTCTCGACAAAGAAATTCCTGAAGCCGAAGCTGTATCACCTGCTGAACATCCTGATGCAACAAGTTCGGCTTGTGAACTCGATGATGAAATTCCATTTTGAGATTTGTCGGTTTCAGGCGGGATGCTGACGAAAGTTCAGGTCTGCTACTGGAATTCGTGATGGTATGGAGGTCGTCTCCGAAATTTCGATACCTCATCCGCGCCGCAGAGTCTTGTTGCTACCAGGCTAGTCAACGGTCGCTGTGCCAAGCCAGTTACCCAAGCACCGAACTTGGGGAGTAGTTCACGCCCGAACTGTCTGATTTTCGATTACCGTTGATTGCTACAGCCGGGAACATAGCACCTTCGCTACAGTTTTTTAATCAAGCGAGCCTAGTTGCCTACCTTCCTGACTGTGGGCCCTAGAACCGCTTGCGCCAATCCAGACGGTGGTCGGCGCTCTGGAGAGAGGGGCTGCCGACGTTCCCGACCATTGGCACGACGGAGAATTCAAGATGCAGACTACCAAAGCTCTCAAGGGCGGTGCCTGGACCTGACTTGTTCACAACTTCGGCCACGACTGTTGACTCATGTGTACCGCTTCGCTAGGCGGTTGTGAATAGCGGGCAATTTTCAGTCAGTTAAAATTAACGTCACGGTCTCCGCCTCGGATCCCTAGTTGTGAATAGCGGGCAATTTTCAGTCAGTTAAAATGTCGCGCACGGGCAGCCGGTTAACGCTTTGTTGTGAATAGCGGGCAATTTTCAGTCAGTTAAAATAATGGCGAGTTAACGAATTGTCTTTTGTCAGTTGTGAATAGCGGGCAATTTTCAGTCAGTTAAAATAATGGCGAGTTAACGAATTGTCTTTTGTCAGTTGTGAATAGCGGGCAATTTTCAGTCAGTTAAAATTTGCCCCCTGCGGCTGACACCGCACTAGCGTTGTGAATAGCGGGCAATTTTCAGTCAGTTAAAATAGATCGTCGCGTGCTTGCCAAAATGGAAATGTTGTGAATAGCGGGCAATTTTCAGTCAGTTAAAATGTCTAATTATTTGAGGTGGGAATCTTCTCTGTTGTGAATAGCGGGCAATTTTCAGTCAGTTAAAATCTTAACGGAATCTCTTTTAACGCTTCCAAGGTTGTGAATAGCGGGCAATTTTCAGTCAGTTAAAATGATTTTGGGAAAAACAATCAAACTCGTATTGTTGTGAATAGCGGGCAATTTTCAGTCAGTTAAAATGGAACTGTGACAAGTTCTAAAACCGTACAAGTTGTGAATAGCGGGCAATTTTCAGTCAGTTAAAATGGGCGCACCATTGAGAAGGTATTGGCATCAGTTGTGAATAGCGGGCAATTTTCAGTCAGTTAAAATCGAATTCGGCGGGAATAGAAACGTTACCGAGTTGTGAATAGCGGGCAATTTTCAGTCAGTTAAAATAATGAATCGGGTGGCGATGGAAATCCTCGAGTTGTGAATAGCGGGCAATTTTCAGTCAGTTAAAATCGCCGTGTCGTCGGCCGTTATGGTTATGTTGTTGTGAATAGCGGGCAATTTTCAGTCAGTTAAAATTATAAAATTTCTTCCAATACCACGCCAAATGTTGTGAATAGCGGGCAATTTTCAGTCAGTTAAAATCGAAAACGGCGCTTGCCGAAAGTGTTTTAGTTGTGAATAGCGGGCAATTTTCAGTCAGTTAAAATCGAAGGGAACAGGGAGCAGCTTGAGCGCTTGTTGTGAATAGCGGGCAATTTTCAGTCAGTTAAAATTCTTCGTTCGTGTCGTTAAACGCGACGTTGTTGTGAATAGCGGGCAATTTTCAGTCAGTTAAAATGAATACGCCCGCGACCCTAACCAGTTCCCGGTTGTGAATAGCGGGCAATTTTCAGTCAGTTAAAATATGACGACGAGGGTCTATCGCCCAGTTCTTGTTGTGAATAGCGGGCAATTTTCAGTCAGTTAAAATGGAAGCTGGTTTGACACTATCGACATTTCAGTTGTGAATAGCGGGCAATTTTCAGTCAGTTAAAATTTTAGGGAATGGTGCTTGCTTAAAGGCTTGGTTGTGAATAGCGGGCAATTTTCAGTCAGTTAAAATGCTGGAGCGTAGAGGACCGCGACTTGGCCAGTTGTGAATAGCGGGCAATTTTCAGTCAGTTAAAATCCTCTCCGCCGAGCTCCGCGAGTCTGTCCTGTTGTGAATAGCGGGCAATTTTCAGTCAGTTAAAATACATCTCGCTATAATGCCGTGAGGATCGGTTATCTGGGCTTCCAAACAAGTTAAAAAAGGGAAATTTGTTTGGGAGCCCTTTCTGTTTTCTTTCGTTTTTTTCCATAAAAAACTTGCATTTTTTCAAACTGCTTGTCTGTGACATTAATAACCCTGACTTCTCCTTTTGGTGGTAAAGCATTTCGAACCCTACCAGAATGTATGTAGGCGTTTTCATCGCTGGAACAATGTCTGATATAAACAGAAAACTGAAGCATGGAAAAACCATCCTGAAGAAGAGACTTGCGGAATAATGCATAGGAACGTCTGTCTGCTTTAGTATCTGTGGGCAGATCAAACATTACTATGACCCACAAAGTTTTATATCCCCCGAAAATCATTTTTATATCAAAAGCATTTCTTGTTGTTTCTTGATCATTAGACTTGGTATTTCCAAAGATTCCGGTCCATCTGTTAAAGCCTTCTTTAAACTTGCCGCAGTATGTTGTAAAGCTACCATGAATGGAAGTTTCTTACCTCTGAATATTAAAGGTTCAGACAAAGAAGACAGTAAAAAGGATTTTGTTTTTTTGTTGATATCGGACATCTTCTTCTCCCATAGTTTGTAGACTTTTCTATCAACAATAGGTCTGAATGGTTCCATGAGATCATCTGCTAAGCACATCGGGTTATATTGATTATGATGGTGGATACCTAAGGCAGGATGCAACCCTGTGCCACAAAGAGCACGGGCTACAGACGCTCTCAGCAAAGCATATCCATAATTTAAAAGAAAGTTTACACCTTCAGCCTTCTGATCTCTTCTAAAGTTTTTACCAAACATAATAGGCCAGTAGACTCTCGAAGCTTGAGATTCAACATTGTCTGGATCTCCGCTTTTTACGCGTGACTTCATTGACTCTAGAGTGGAAGAATTCTTATCGAAAGTAACCAATGCTTTTATTTGAGATTCTATTTTGGCAATGACTATTTTTTGCCAGAGTCGTTTCTTTAAGGGTTTTCTCACACTAGTTTGTATGTTTAGGATTTTGCTATGCAGGGAATTGCCGGATAATGGCAGTAGAACCGATATTGGGAGGTGTTTATGGTCGCAAAAAATAATTATGCAGTTGTTCTGCTGACAGGATGCTATTAGATTTGAAGAAATTGTTACTGAAGGACTTGATACTATTAGCACTCCCATATCTTCAATGGGGATTCTTTCAACTTCTCTTTTCTGCTGCTCAATAATAGCCTGGAGGTTTCTCGCGTGAAGATAAGATGGGGTGCTGATATCAACAATACGTTTGATCATTTGTTTGATCGCTACCGGCAGTTAGACAGATACCCAAGTACATCTATCGATTCTTTTCGCATAGAAAAGTTTTCCATTAGTACCCTGATTCTTTTCCGCCTTTTCTGATTGTTATTTAATAAAGTTGCCGCACTATGGAGTCTCAAGATCAATCTTTTTCCATCTGGGTCGAGTGTTTGTACTCGATAAAATTCTCTCTTTCCATTTTCTTCTATGCTTACTGTATCATTAATACACAGATAGGTTATATATTCACGATCTTCCCCATGCTCAATTTTTATAATAGGTTCATTCAATGTTCTTGCCCTTTTTGCGGCTTCCATAGTCGTTACAAACTTGGTTTCATATTTTCCGTCTTTATGATTTCTGGTTATCTCCACATGGTGATTATTTCCGTATGGCAGAATGCGCAAGATTTTATCTTTATTCCACGAAGCGGTATGTTTCCAGTAGGAATCTAATTTTAGTGTTTTTGATGCCCAGACCCGTACCCGCCGGATTTCATCCCCAGTTTTTGGGTGCAGTAAGGGCTTTTCTGGCAATTTTTTCATTGCGTTTTTTATGTTTCCACCTTGTTCCCAAACATACAATTCAATCGCTTCTTTAATTATTGGGCAAATAATATTTTTTTTATCTCTATCAGTCATATCCGCAAGCATTTTGCGGACCACGACACCATCTTTTCCATCGGGCCCCTTTCTTATTCCATAAGCTGTTTCCTCGTGAAAAGCCCCAGTTAATTTTCTGTTTGTCGCATGCGACACTATCATCGTCTCCAGTCGCTCAGAAAGATTATCTCGAAGTTCTGGAATCTGCGGAGGTATCTCCATTCCGTGCTCGGGTGATATGAAATCATTTTCAGACTCAGAAGCTAAATGAACGATTTTTTTATAAAGGCTACGGTTTGTGAGGGCTATTACGGTCGCGTCAATAGCGTGATGTCTGTGGTCTTCTCTATTTTTCTCGGCGGTATCTCCCAAAAGACTGTTGAGTCCCCACTGATGACGCAACCAACTCGTTGCACCTCCTTTCGTATAAGAAATGTCGCAACCAAGGCTTTTTAAGTATTTCCCCGTCTCTCTTGATATATATCTCGTGTCATTTAGTTGGTTATTTATAAAATTTTCGGTCCCATCAAGTTTTTTCATAAAAAATCTTTCTCTCTTCGGCAGTGGAAAATCTTTTGAAGTTGCTACAATCGCATCCCATTTGTCCGTCTCCCCAAATGCTTCCCAAGGAGTTCTGTCTCCTTTTTCTCTGTTCTCTTGGGAAAAACAGAGAACTTTATTCATGTAGGAATTGTCGAGAGTTCTTTTATAAGGCAGTATGTGGTCGATTTCTGTTTCATCAGTAAAAAGAGCGGTTTGGCTTATCATTTTCCCACTATAAGCACATTTCCTTCCGCTTTCCTCCCAGAGACGGTATTTCAGCTTGTCTTGATAACTTATGTTTTTTCGAAGATTAAGATGAGGGTTTTTATCTCTGATTATGCCGTATTGTTCTTCCGCTCTTTCGTTTGCTTTAGTATTTTCGTTCTGTCTCGCTAGAGTTTCTTTGTATCTTTTCGTATTCATTTCAAGATCTCTAGCCATTTCTATTCTTATTGCTTTCGGTTTCCCGTGTCTCTTTATAATCGCGTTAACAACGCGCCGAATTTCGTATAGAGCTTTCTGAACTATCGGATTAGGTATCCAAGGTGGAGAACGAAGCAAGTCATAATTTTCACTTTCAGTTTGATTGATTTTGTATCCGGCAGCTTCCACAGCATCGGGATATTTTTTCCCTTCTTCGAGATGAGGCAAAATTTTTCTTAGTGCTTTTAGAGATAAGTTCGCATGTTCTTCTTCTAGTTCTAAAACTGCCAACCTAGTCGCTTCTTCCTCAGAGAATCTCCAGCGATTTAAAAGACGCTTTCTTAGTCCTTTTTTAGAAGTGTATGAAACAATATCTTCAACAAGCAATAATCGGTCGTTTTCGTTAAGCGAGTCCCATTTGCTTCCAATGGTTTCTCTTATATCAAATGCCGTAAGATTTCCTTTTAATCCGTTTTTCTTCCCTTGAACTTTTTGAAGGTTGAACTTGGTTTTCTTTTTGAGTTTTAGAAGCGTGATAAGTTTTGACCACGTAATACGATTTGTTCTCTCAAGTTCCTCAGCAAGGGTTTTTTTCTGCCCATAGGATAACTCTATTTCAGTCTCTCCTGTCTCGGGATCTTCATAAGAGAGATTGTTTATATCCTGCCAGTAACGAAAACGCTGAAATTCAATACGGGCATGCCTACTTCTCTGAAGCTTAGGTTCCAGAGAACAGCGTCCTACCCTGTCCGGTTTTAACTTCAGAGGTCTCTGGGAGAATATGATTTTTTCAAGTTTTTCTCCTATATCTTCCGTGTAAAGCCTTGGATTGGATTCAGATTGCTTTTTCCATATTGCGTCAAACTCATCTAGATACATCGCTCGATCGGTATGACGGTCATGGAATGAACCCCTGTTTCGCTTGCGCGCAAGTCCGGCCAGATATTCTCCCAAGGTCCTGGCTCCGTGCTTGTATATCTCTTCTCTGAGTTTTTTTATTTCTCCTTTCAGTTTCCCCTCGTCTTTATCTTTCTCTCGAGCATTTTCATCTTCTTTTTCAAGTATGGCGCGAGCGTTTCTATCGTCTTTTAAATCCCCGAACGAGGTTTTACGATTACTGAGAAACCCCCTTCGCGCACCCAAATGCAGTATGGCTCGTCCGAACTCATAAGGAGTTAGTTCTTCATCTAAAGCTTTTTTTCTTAATAGGTAAGGGTCTCCTAGACTATTAAGCTCTTCTTCTGGTGTGGGGTTGTTTTTCAGTATTTCCGGAAGAAAGCCTTTTAGGATGAGATAATTCTTGAGACGGGTTTTACGTCTGCTACGGCGTTGTATCTGTCTTCTTTGAAGGCGAGATTCCCTTCGTTTCCTGTTTTTAGGAGTTGGAGATTTGTCTTCAACCGAGCGGATGAATATACGACTTCCACAGTCAATAAATTCAATTGGTTGTCCATCCTGTTCCCTTATTATGCTCCAGCCAATTGAGTTGGTTCCTACATCTAATCCTATTGCGTATTCGGACAATTTTAGTCGATTCATTATTCGGACAGTTAGTTAATTAAATTGCTTTTGTAAAACGTATAATGTAAACTTTAGTTTTGAAAAGTCTATAACTGACTGAAAACTGCCATAAAATTTGCTATTCATAACAAGAAGCAAATGTTTCGCAGGTAATCTCTAAGGAGAACCAGGGCCCTCGCATTCGGGGGCCTTTTTTTTTGCCTTCACGCTAGCTTTACGGATTCAAAAGGATATTTTGGATTTTATTTGAACTTCAATTGGTTAAATAGCATCAGCGCCCTGTCTCTGGCTATCTGATGTTCCACTAGCGGAGAAGGGTAGTGTGTTTCCGTGAAGAAGCCACCGCTTTCTTCAGCTTTCCAAGGTTCATGAATATATTCATTTGATAAATCGTTAAGTTCAGGAACCCATCTGCGCACGTAAGAACCCTCCGGGTCAAACTTCTTTCCCTGAAGAATTGGATTAAAAATGCGGAAATAAGGAGCGGCATCTACCCCACACCCCGAAACCCACTGCCAACTCACGGAATTATTCGCAAGATCCGCATCCAAAAGAGTATCCCAAAACCATTCGGCGCCTTTTTGCCATGGTATAAGAAGATGTTTCACTAGAAACGAAGCAGCAACCATGCGCACGCGATTGTGCATCCAGCCGGTAGCCCACAGTTCACGCATTCCCGCGTCAACTATCGGGTAACCGGTAAGTCCTCGTTGCCATCTGCGAAGCGACTCGCTATCGCTACCCCACGGGAAATTCAAAAACTCTTCTCTAAACGGTTCCTCCGGAAATGTCGGCCAATGATAAAGCAGGTGATTGGAAAACTCCCGCCAAATAATCTGACGAAAAAAGGAACCGAACCCGTTTTTCGCATAAGGGTTTGTATTGTCTAGAATTTGATCCCAGCACATCCTTGGAGATACCTCGCCGAAATGAAGATGAGGCGAAAGCTTGGAAGTTCCTTCAATGTCCGGGCGGTCTCGGTGGCTTGAATATTCTCTTGCGAAGTCGTCCAAAAACGAGTCAAGACGCTTAAAAGCTCCGAACTCTCCGGGAGTCCACATTTGAAGCCATCCGGCACTCCAGTCCGGATTTGTCGGAACTAGTTTCCATTTCCCAAGAGAATCACTTTTCACTCGGTTTTCCAGGCGTGGCAGCTTACTTGGAACCGGAAGCGGCGAAGATAGAGGAAACTCCTGCATGCAGGCTTTGTAAAAAGGAGTGAAAACTTTAAACGGTTCCCCTTTTTTTGTGGTTATACGTTCGGGTGGAAAAAGCAGGTTGCCGTCAAATACTCGAAACTTGACTCCCATACTCGCCAGAATTTCGTTTGCCGCCGCGTCGGTTTTTATCGCGTGCGGTTCTGTAAGTCGCGTAACGTAAACAGCTTCGGCTCCGGTCTCAATCGCAATGTCTTTAAGGATTTCAAGCGGGTTTCCCGAACGTAAAATCAGACGGTTGCCTCGGGATTTTAAGGATTCGTCAAGTCTTAAAAGACTGTGATGAAGCCACCACTTGCTTGCGCCTCCGGGTGCCCAAGGATCCGAATTACCGTCTTCGTGTATGTAGAGAGCCACGATGGGATTGCCCGATTTCGCCGCTTCCGAAAGCGCGGGGTTATCCGCGAGTCTTAAATCTTTTCTGAACCAATGAATAATCGGACGTGATTTTTCTTTTACACGAGTCACTTTTGAGTTCTATTTGCTCTTTTCAGTTTTTTTGTTCCAACTTCGTCTTTTGCGTTAGCAATTACGGTAAACTATATTGAATAAGAATCGAGGAAATTTCTATTCGATAGACCGCTTTATTAATATCCATCTCCATGTCCAACAAAAGCACAGTAGAAGCTTTCAGGTCCGGATTTATTTCCGTAATAGGAAGACCGAACGTAGGGAAGTCCACTCTTGTAAACTCCGTTATCGGAAAAAAAGTATCTGCCGTTTCGGATAAACCGAGCACTACGAGAAACAGAATTCTCGGCGTAAGAACTTTTGACGACTGCCAAATGGTTTTTCTTGATACTCCGGGAGTGTACAGGGAGAAAACCAGACTGGGAAAATCGATGGTGCGAGCGGTAAGTGGAGCTCTTTCCGACGCGGATTTGGTGGCGTTTGTTACGGATGTGGAAAAGCCTTTCGGACCTGCGGACGAATCGATATTGAAAACCCTTGGGAAGCCGTCCGTATTCGTCGTAAACAAAATCGACAAGATAAAAAAATCAAAACTTTTGTCCGTAATCTCCGCGGCGGAAAAGTTTTCCGACAAGTTTTTGGAAATCGTCCCAATTTCGGCACTTCAAAACGACGGAGTCTCGCAATTTACCGAAATTCTTAAAAAATACCTTCCCGAAGGGCCCAGATATTTTCCCGAGGATGTTTTCACCGATCAGCCGGAAGTTTTTTACATAAGCGAGCTCATAAGGGAAAAAATATTCAATCTCACCAGAAAGGAAATTCCCTATAAAGTCGCGGTCGCGGTCTCCGGGTTTAGCGAAGATACGGAGAAAAATCTGCTAAGCGTAAATGCCGAAATATACGTGGAGAGAAAAAGCCACAAGGGGATTATCATAGGCAGGGGAGGAGCGATGCTAAAACGCGTGGGTTCCGAAGCGAGAGCCGAGATTGAAGAGGTACTTGGAGTGAGGCTTTTTTTGGATCTTTACGTGAAAGTGAAAGAGAACTGGACCCAGAATGATTTTCTGATAAAAGAATTCGGTTACGGAGACTGATTTAAATTTCCTGATCGACTTTAAAAATAAGTCTTTTTTAGTGTTTATAGAAAGTTATAACAATTTCGCAGGTGACTGAAAGAAAGCATTTTGATCAGGGGATAAATCGTGTCGAGATTCTTGGCTGCCAAATCGCTTCACTAGCCTTATTTTACCGGTTATCGATCCGATATTTTTACTACCTTGGCTCCTTTTCCTCCGCCTTTTTTTATTTCTACAAGGGCTTTATTGGTTTCCGGGAGCGTGTATTCGGTGACTTCGGCTTCTATTTCAAAGTCGCGGGCAACTGAAAGAAATCCGGACACGTCTTCTCTTGTGACGTTAGCCACGCTTTTTATCTCTTTTTCTAGCCACAAATGCGACTGGTAATCAAGATCAAGAAGTGAATCGATATCCGAATTTTCCTTGCTTATAGCGTTTATTATAAGTTTTCCGCCGCGATCTAGATTCTCAAGCGAACTGATTATCGGTCTCCATGCGGGAGTAGTGTCGATAATGGCGGCAAGCTTTCTTGGCGCGCGTTCTTTAATCCCTCCGCTCCAACTCGCGCCAAGTTCCGTCGCGAAATCTCTTTCCTTTCTTTCTCTCGCAAACACAAACACTTCGCTTCTTGGATACAGGAGTCGAAGAAGTTTCATTACGAGATGCGCAGACGCGCCGAATCCAATAAGTCCCATGGAGTCTCCGTTTTTTATTCCCGAAAGTTTGACGCAGCGATAACCTATCGCTCCGGCGCATAGAAGAGGGGCGGTTCTAACCGGATTCATTTCCTCGGATATCGGGTAGACGAAACGCGAATCAGCAGCCATGAATTCGGCAAATCCTCCGTCTCTGTCTTTTCCCGTGGCGATAAACTTCGCGCAAAGGTTCTCCCGATCGGTTTCGCAGTAGCCGCATTTCCCGCAGGCTCCCCCTATCCAAGCCACTCCTACCGTAGTCCCCGTTTTTAAATCGCTTGCGCCGCTTCCGAGTTTTTCAACCACTCCAACTACCTGATGTCCGGGAATGACCGGAAAGCGTGAAGGCGCGACTCTTCCTTCCACCTCGTCCAAATCGGTACGGCACACTCCGCAGGCCAAAACGCGTATCAGTACTTCTTTTTCGGATGGTTTCGGAACGTGAAGTTCGACCAAATCAAGCGGCGTTTCATTTTCTAGCGGATCGCACGGCGCTTTTAGAATCATGGCTTTCATCGCAATGAAAATATAACATCTACGTACCGCGAATGCCGTTTGGACGGATAAAAATTGAGCGTTTTCGTAAGGTTATGAAATCAGCCGGGAGAAACTCGATTCTTTCATAATGCGTATAGACTTGCCTTTTTGGATCAAATCTTCCGCCTTTTTATGTTTCGAGCTTTTCTTTAGATTTTTTCTTTTTTCGCCGACAATGAGAATTGATGTTCTTTCGGTCACGTTTTCCTCGACTTTGTATCCGACGACGGTGGCCAAAGCCGCGGCTTCCCGCCTCGGGATCGAAAGCGTGCCCGTGAAAACAATCACTTCTCCAATATCCGACTTTTTGTTGGCTTCTTTTCCGGAAAGGGGTTTCGCTGGATTCGGATATTCATAGGTCTTCATTCTAGACTGGGATCTTGCGGGTTTTGTACCGTCTCTCGCGCTTTGCAACTGATTTATCGCAAGTCCCGTGGATTCGCACGCGCGAAGTATGATCTCGGCGGCTGCTCTAGCGTCTTCCCCCGCGTCATGATGCCTAAAAGCAATTCCCAGATCACCGGCGATGTTTCCAAGACTGTAACCTCTTTCGGCGTATTTTTCGGGCCAGGCGCGTCGCGCTACCTGAGCGCTGTCAATCCAGGTTCGGTAGCGAAGAGATTTTCCTTGCGCTTCGTATGCTTTCTGAATCGCCCTGCGGTCAAAAAGCGTGTGGCTTACCACTATGTCTTTTAAGTATCGCGCGATTTTGCCGTGTAGGTCTTTAAACCTTGGGGAACTCCTTACCGTGAATTGATCTATGCCGTGAACGGCGATGTTGTAGGGATCGAAAAAATCTTCCGGGTCGATAAGTTGAGTCCATACGTCTTCGATTTTCGCGGACCTGACAACCGCCACACCTATCTGACAGATGCTCGATACATCGGAATTCGCGGTTTCCACGTCAACCGCCACGAAGTCCATATTTTTAATCTTCGCCGCGTTGTTTTTTCCGTTTCGCGCGTAAGACGTTTTTATTTTTCTTCCTGTCTTCGACTGCGCCATTATCCCTATCTTCCATCCGTAATTATCGTAAGGGAAAAGGCGCTTTTTTCAATTTCGTTTATGGGGTTGAGAAGCCTTCGGGTTTTAAACTGAGATTATATTGTTTATACTTTCATCGATTAAAAAGAATCGGAGGCGCAAATTGCCATTATACGAGTATGAATGCGATAGCTGTATGGAGAGTTACAACACCGATATAGATAGCTTGGTGGATAAGCTCACGAAGAAGAACGCGACTGAGATTTTCAAAAAAAATAGTAATTTTTGCTATATTGAGGTTACCAGAGACAAAGACGGGAAACGCATTTTCGAGCTTGGAGAAAAGGGCGTAAGCGGCGCCAGAAGATTTCGCTACAAGCTTCAAACCGGCAAAGTTCTCTACCTTGAACTCAAAAACTTCCGCTTCAATCACTTGGTTTACGGAGACGACGACCGGGAAGAAATTAAATGTCCTCTTTGCGACGATACCAAAACCGTGAGGAGAGTTTTTTCCACTTTCAAGGCCATATTCGACGACAAAAGCAAAAGAGCTCCGGGGCCGGGAGACGAGCTTAGGTGGCATCTTGAGTACAAGCAGCAAAAAGACGAAGAGATAGCCAGCGACTGGGTAGGCCAGGATCATCTAGGTCAGTACTTCAACAGATAGGAGATAATAACGCGATGCCTCTTTACGAATTCGAGTGCTTAAAGTGCAGAAACAACGTCGAGAAATCCCTGAAGGTTCTTGAAAAAAAACGGGACAAGGAAACCGTGAAAGACCTTGTGGAAAAATACGAAAATATCTACGCCATAGAAATTGTCGATCTTGAAGGCGAAAAAATTGTCGCCAAGCACGGAAGAAAAGGAAAAGATTCGGTGTTTGGAGATTTTTATATCAAAGACGGATCCGTACTCGTTCTTTTCAACATGCAGAACTACAGATTCTCCGAACTTATATACGAGGAAGGAGACGAAAAAAACGTAAAATGCCCTTGCGGAGAGAAAAAAAAGGTGGAAAAAGTAATCTCGAGTTTCGCCTTTACCAAGGATCTCTCAACGAATATGCCGAAGCCCGATCTTTCCAATCTTCCGCCTTCGGTAAGAAACAGAACTCACATAGGTGAGTACATAGAGGAAAAAGACAGGCCCAAAAAGAACAGATGATTTCACTTCGCTCTTTTTGAGGTTCCTAAACCCGGGGGTCGTTTACTTATTTTCCGCGTAATCCTCTTTTCGCTTTCCGAACCTTCGCTCAAGTTCTTTCGATATTTCCTGAGGCTTAAGGTTTTCTTTGGAAAGCAGTACCATTGAGTGGAACCAGAGATCGGCAAGTTCGTAGATAAGTTCGTTTTTATCGCTGTTTTTCGCGGCTATCACGGCTTCGCCCGCTTCTTCGGTGATTTTTTTAAGTATCCTGTCGAGTCCGCCTTCCATAAGACCGCTTACGTAGGAGCCGTCTTTGGGACTGAGCTTCCGGCTCTCTATTACCTCAAACACTTTCCCTATGTAGCCGAGTTCGAATTCCGGAGCCAATTTTTCCTCAAAATCGCTCGACCTGTAAAAACAACTCGCCGCTCCCGTGTGACACGCCGCTCCCGTCTGCGTTACCGTTACAAGCACCGTATCGCAGTCGCAGTCGACAAAAATTTCCTTTACGTCTTGAAAATGGCCGGATTCTTCTCCTTTGTTCCAGAGTTTTTTCCTCGACCTGCTCCAGAAATGGGTTCTTCCAGTCTCGACGGTTTTCTTTAAAGCCTCCATATTAGCGTAGGCGAGCATAAGCACGCGTCCGCTTGAACTGTCCTGCACTATAACCGGAACGAGTCCTTGTTTGTCGAACTTTATTTTTTCAAAATCCATGGGGATTCCGCCTTGCCGAAAGCAAGCGAAAATAGTAATTGTAAAGCGTTCTTTGTCAAAAACTTAAAAGAGCGAAATATACGGGTGACGAGTCCCGGTGTCCAAAACTTTTCTTGAATTAAGCGCGGCTTTGTGTTTGTATCTTAGAGTCAAATGCACTTCGGTTAGAGATCCGGTTCCATGCATCCTCGAAAATATTTTATTCACGCGATTTCCACTCTGTTTCTCATTGCCGCGCTGGCTGTTTTGGGTTTTACGTCGTGCGGCGAAAACGAGGACGTAAGCTTCGAATACGGAGTCGCAAGCGGGGATCCTCTTTCCGACGGAGTTATTCTCTGGACCAGGGCGACTCCTCTTGAGTCGCAGAAAACCATAGACGTCACAGTCGAGGTCGCCTCCGACCACAAGTTTACGGATGTTGTGCACAGTTCGGTTGTAACTACCTCCGCAGATGCCGATTACACGGTAAAAATCGACGTTAATCAACTGCAAGCCGGGACTTTTTACTACTACCGTTTCAAAGCGGGAGGGGCCACCTCCGCAACCGGCCGTACTAAAACTCTTCCCGCGGGTGACGTAAGTTCCGTAAAACTGGCCGTGTTTTCATGCTCAAGCTACCCCTCCGGACACTTTAACGTTTACGATCATGCGGCGGGAATTGCGGATATAGACGCCGTCGTTCACTTGGGCGACTACATATACGATTATGGCATGGGAGGTTTCGGCACTGAAAATTCGGAGGAGATAGGCAGATTTCTACCCGAAGATCGAAACACCGAGACCATAACGCTTGAGGACTATCGAAAACGTTACGCGCTTTACCGCTCCGACTCCAGACTTAGAAAACTCCACGCGCTGCATCCTTTTATCACCGTTTGGGATGATCACGAAGTCGCAAACGACGCCTATTCCGAAGGAGCCGAAAACCACAACCAGGGAGAAGGAGATTTCTCGGCGCGCAAAATGGCCGCCATCCAGGCTTACTACGAATGGATGCCGATTCGCGCGGTGAACGATCAAGATCCCGAAATCATCTATCGCAGTTTTTCTTTTGGAACCTTGCTTGATTTGCACGTGCTCGATACCCGGCTGGTGGCTCGGGAAAAGCAGCTTGACTATAACGATTATTTCGACCCGCAAACGGCGGCGTTTGACGCGGCGCGATTCCAAAGCGATCTTACGGCAAGTTCGCTTCTGGGTGAAGGTCAGCTGGCTTGGCTTCAAGGGAAGCTTACAGAGTCCACCGCCACTTGGCAGACTTTGGGTCAGCAGGTGCTTATGGGAAGGATGGAAATTCCGGTCGAACTGCTTCTTTTAGTAAACGAGTTGCAGCTTCGACTTTCGCTGGGAGCCGATCAAAGCGTGATCGATCAGATTGCGGAACGGATTCAGATCACTCTTGGCGAACTGGTTCAAATTAAAGGGCGAATATTGCAGGGAGATCCTTCCGTAACCGCCGAGGAGAGAGGTCGTCTCGAGCCCAAACTAGCGTATAATCTTGACGCGTGGGACGGTTACCCGGTTGATCGGGAAAGTGTGTTCGGAGCCGCGTACGCGGCGAATAAAAACCTCGTCGTGCTCTCCGGAGATACGCACAACGGATGGGCCAACAATCTAAAAGATAGAAACGGTAACGAAGTGGGCGTTGAATTCGCCCTGCCTTCCGTTACCGCTCCCGGTATCGAATATCAACTGTCTTTAGACGCGCAGCAGGCGGAAAGTTTCGCCCAGGCTGTGGGTGTGCTGATTCAAGATCTTGTCTATGCGAATCTTTACGAAAGAGGGTATATGGTTGTTACCTTCACTGCGGACAAGGCCGAATCAGAATGGATATACGTCGATTCCGTGGACCGGTCGGAATATGAGATAAACGCGGCGAAATCTAAAAAGCTAAGCGTTCTTCCCGGCGCGGGTAATCGTACTCTTATAAGCGAATGAGTATGTTGCGTGGAGTAGAGAGGTTAGAAAAAATAAAAAGAAAACTGGAAGCGGATTTGATTGACATATCTGAAAAAAGTCGAATTATATACCGTAAGTTACGTTTCGCGACTAACTGTCGGCTGAATTCGGAAGACGAATTCAGTCTTTAAATTCTAGGGGGAGAGTAAGAAATTATGGCTAGAATCACGATTGAAGACTGCTTGGAGAAAGTTCCCAACAAGTTTGCTCTTTCCATCGCCGCTATGAAAAGAGCGCGTCAGATAGCCAAAGGCGCGACCGTGGTGGCGTCTGAGAACGACGACAACAAACATGTCGTCTCGGCGCTAAGAGAAATAGCCGAAGGCAAAGTAAACGTGGAATATCCCAAAGACAGGGATAACTACTGATAAGACTTCTTAAGCGCCGTTTCGCGCGAGATTTCGCTTGGCGCGTAATCTAGGCGGGGATCTTTCTATGCTTTCGGTAGGAATAGACGCCGGAGGGACTTTTACCGATTTTGTTTTCTTCGACGGAAAAGAAATATCGATAAATAAGGTTCCCTCGACTCCCGAAGACCCCTCGATGGCGGTGCTCTCGGGTCTTGCGGAGTGCCCCGCGAAATCTTCCCCGATATCCGAAATTATTCACGGAACCACCGTAGCCACAAACGCCCTTTTGGAGCGCAAGGGCGCGAAAACCTGCCTTCTTACGACGAAGGGTTTTGAAGACGTAATTGAAATAGGAAGACAGAACAGAGAAAAACTGTACGATCTGTTCTGGAGCCGCGACCCCGCGTTCGTTGCGCCTGAGCTTCGCTTCGGTATTTGCGAAAGAACCGATTACCGCGGAAAAGTTCTCGCGCGTCCAAGTGAGCTAGAAATAAATGAAGTAATGGAGAAAATGTCCTCCTTGGGCGTTGAGGCCGTGGCGATTTGCTTTCTTCATTCTTACGCGAATCCGGAAAACGAACGCACAGTCGGCGCCGCGCTGTCTCGGCTGGGTATCCCCATTACGCTTTCTTCTGAACTGATTGCGGAATTTCGGGAATATGAAAGAACTTCAACCACGGTAGTAAACTCTTACCTGATTCCGAAAGTAAGCGAATACATGCGTTCGCTTTCCCGTAGTCTTTCCGGGAAATCTCTTTTCATAATGCAGTCAAACGGCGGCGTGATATCTGCGGAGCAGGCGGCCGGCGAGCCCGCGAAAATAGTTCTCTCGGGCCCAGCCGGGGGAGTGGTCGGAGCGTTTGAAATATGCTCGCTTCTCAAAAGAGACAAAATCATTACTTACGACATGGGGGGAACTTCGACCGATATATCGCTTTGCGACGGCAAGATAAGTTTTACGGGAGAAAGTGCCCTAGGCGGCGTAGCTCTCAAAGTGCCGATGATAGATATCTCGACAATAGGAGCGGGAGGCGGTTCTATCGCCTACGTTTCGGAGGGCGGGATTCTTAAAGTCGGCCCTAAAAGCGCCAGCGCCGACCCGGGTCCCGCTTGTTACGGAAAAGGAAATTTGCCTACGGTAACCGACGCCAACGTGGTTCTCGGAAGGCTTGATGCCGACCGGTTTCTGGGAGGCGAGATGAAGATATATCCCGAGAGATCTTTTGAAGCGCTTCGTACGCTTTTTTCCGGTCACTCCGTTTATGAAATCGCCGAGTCGGTAATAAAGATCTCCAATTCGAACATGGAAAAAGCCCTTCGATTAATATCGGTTGGAAAAGGCTATGACCCGAGGGAGTTTTCCCTCGTTTCATTCGGAGGCGCGGGGGGTCTTCACGCCTGCGCTCTTGCCCGCTCTCTTGGAATTAGAGAGGTGGTGTTTCCCAAAAACCCGGGAGCGCTATCCGCTTACGGAATGCTGCTTGCCGACTCTTTTAAAGACTACGGAATTACTTTTTTTTCTTCTACTGGAGAGCGGGAGCGAAAAAACGCCGACCGGAAATTCGAGGAGCTTAAGAAAAACGCGCGTCTAGATCTGGGAAGAGAGGATTTGAGATTCGAAAAATACGTTGACGCTAGATACAGAAGACAGTCCCATGAACTCACCATTCCCTACGGCGTTTCCGTGGCGAGCGATTTTCACCAAGCTCACCTGAAAGCCTACGGTTATATGAAGGAATCTTCGGCGGTCGAGATCGTAACGCTTAGACTCAGAGCGTATATGCCGACTCGCAAAGTCGAAATACTTCCCGTTTCCCACGAAGGTTCAAAACCCGACTGTTTTATTCAGGACGTGATATTCGAAGGGGAAGAAATAAAGACGAGCTGTTACGAAAGGCGGCAGTTGGGACCGGGCTTTCGATTCGAAGGTCCCGCTATTTTGTTCGAAAGGACCGCGACCGCTTTTATGCCTCCCGAAGTTTTGTGCGAAGTGGACGAATATGGAAACGTTATAGCCGCGGTGGATTCGAAATAGCGGCGTTTGTAAGTAAACGAGATGAACTTAAGAGATAAAATAAAAAAAGCGCTTGACTCTCCCGGCACTTCCCCTGACCCTGGCGAAGAACTTATCCGTTCCGCGGTGATGGTTATGCTTTGCGAACGCGCGGGAAGTTGCGGAATATGGTTTATAAGAAGGACCGAATACGAAGGCGACGCCTTTTCGGGGCACGTGGCCTTTCCCGGAGGAAAGAAAAAGCGAAGCGATGCGAATCTTCTAGAAACGGCTTTGAGGGAAGTAACCGAAGAGCTTGGTTTTCAAGTTCTTGATAAGGGAGAGGTTCTCGGGGAGATGGATTTCGTTCGCGCTCTTACTCCCTCGGTAAGAAATTACGCGGTTAAACCGTTTGTGGCGATTATAGACGCCGAGGCGGAATTTTCTCCCAATTACGAAGTCTCCGAATTTTTCGAAGTCCCGGTTTCTCATTTGCTCGACGGAAAAAACAGATGCGTGAGAAAAAGGATGCGCGACGGTCTGCTAATAGATGATTGCGTGTTCTCTTACGAAAATCACATAATATGGGGACTTACGGGGAGAATACTGAACGAGTTTTTCAAAAAAACTTCCGGGTTTTTCTAACCCGTATTCCTCCCAAAAGAGGTAGAAACCCGGGTTAAACCTTGCTTAATCCGATTTTGTTTTAGCGAAGCGGATGCTCTCGGGTACTTTTCCCCGAGCTGTGTTTAAATATATCGATTGATCGTGTAATTTACTTAAATATCTGAAAAAGGCGGTGGTAAAGACCAATGGCATCGGTAAACAAGGCTATAATACTCGGCAGGCTTGGTAAAGATCCCGAAGTTAGGTACACGGCGAACGGGACGGCGGTAACGAATTTTTCGGTTGCCACTACGGATAGATACAAAGACAAAGACGGAAATTCCGAGGAGCGCACCGAGTGGCACAGGATAGTGGTCTGGGACAGACTTGCGGAAATATGCGGCGAGTATCTTGCCAAGGGGAGAAGCGTCTACGTCGAAGGAAGCCTCAGAACCCGCTCGTGGGAAGACAAAGAGGGTAACAAAAGATATACGACTGAAATAGTGGGTAGAACCGTGCAGTTTCTCACGCCTCGAGGAGAGAGTGCAAGACAAGGGGGTACGCCCGAACCGACCGATGATGATTACGAGGGGTATGAGGGCGGCGGTATGACGGATGACGATGTTCCGTTCTGATTCTTTTTGTTTTCGCTAATCACAAATAAATGCTCAAGTTATGTCTCTAGCCGTTATAATCCTCGCTGCTGGCAGGGGAGTTCGGATGAATTCCGAATTTCCCAAAGCGTTGCACCCGATTTTAAAAACCCCCATGCTGCGCTATGTTCTAAACGCCGCCCGCCAACTAGATCCCGAAAAAACCGTTTTGGTGCTCGGACACGAGTTTGAGTCCGTGGCGGCGGCCATTTCGGAATATTCCGTCGAAATCGTAAGGCAAAATCGGCAGCTTGGCACTGGTCACGCGGTTTTATGCTGCGAGCGGGTTTTTGAGAGTTTCAAAGGAGACGTTCTTATACTGAGCGGAGACGTTCCCGCCTTCAACTCGTCTACTCTTTGTGAATTTTTCGATTCTCACAGGCGAAACGAGGCGGAGGTGTCCTTCATCTCTGCGTTTGCGGAAAACCCGGACGGATACGGAAGGGTGGTTAGAGATTCAAAGGGAAACGTTTCGCACATAGTGGAGCACGGAGATTCAACGGAAGCGGAAAAAGAAATAAAGGAAATAAACTCGGGAATCTACTGCGCGCGTTCCGCTTTTCTTTGGGAAAATTTAAAGAAACTTAACGCCAAGAACAGTCAGAAAGAGTACTATTTACCTGGAATAGTCGACCTTTGCGTTTCTATGAAACGAAAGCTTTCCGTTTTTACCGCGACGGACTACAAGGAGGTGATCGGAGTGAACACGAGAGAGGAACTTTCCAACGCGGAAAAAGCCCTGAGACTTAAAATAAACCGCCGTCACATGGAAAACGGCATTACTATACAGGACCCCGAAACCGTCTACATCTCAGATTCCGTAAGCATAGGAAAAGACACGACGATATACTCTAACACGCACATTTACGGAGAGACCTCGATAGGGTCCGGTTGCGAGATAGGACCCTCTGTATACATTGAAGATTCCGGGATAGGAAACAACGTGGAAATAAGATTTTCTTCGTATCTTAATGGATGCGAAGTGGAAGACGGCGTGATAATGGGTCCCTTTTGCCATTTGAGACCCGAAGCCAAGATAAAAAAAGGAGCCAAGATCGGAAATTTTGTCGAGATAAAGAAATCGGAAGTGGGAATAGGTTCCAAGGTACCTCATCTTTCCTACGTGGGTGACGCGAACGTTGGAAACGGGGTGAATATCGGGGCGGGAACCATAACCTGCAATTACGACGGTGTGAACAAAAACAGAACCGTTATAGAGGACGGGGCGTTTATAGGAAGCGCCACTATGTTGGTTGCCCCCGTAAAAGTTGGAAAAGGCGCCGTGACCGCGGCCGGTTCGGCTATAAGCAAAGACGTCTCTGCCGACGCTTTGGCAATAGAGCGTTCCGAGCAGAGAGAAGTGTCCGGGTGGGCCAAAAGAAAAAAACCTAAGAAGGAAAAATCCTGAGATGTGCGGAATAGTCGGATACATCGGTCTGCCCGAAAAGACTCAAAGCGTTCTCTGCGACAGCTTGGTAAGACTTGAATACAGAGGTTACGATTCTGCCGGAGTATGTTTTTTGGAAGGTGAGAAATTCCGGGTGGTAAAAAGCCGCGGGAAACTTTCCAACCTGCTTTCAAAACTTGAAAATCGCCATATTCCTTCAACTGTCGGCATAGCGCACACCAGGTGGGCTACTCACGGAGAACCGTCGGAGCGAAACGCGCATCCGCAAATATCGGGACCGATAAGCGTGGTTCATAACGGCATAGTGGAAAATTACCCGCAGCTAAAAGAGGAGCTTGCTTGCGCGGGCTACGAATTTGTTTCTGAAACCGATACCGAAGTAATCGCTCATCTAATAAACTTCTTTTCGAAAGACGGAAAATCCCTGGTTGAGGCTTCAAGAGAAGCGTTTGCGAAAATCCAAGGTTCTTACGCCGTGGCGATTATGTCGGAAAAAGAGCCTGGAAAGATAGTCGCTACCAGGCGTTTTTCTCCCCTCGTAATAGCGCGAAACGGAGCCGAATGTTTTCTGGCTTCGGATATTCCCGCTATTTTGCCTTACACGAAGGAAGTAGTTTTTCTTGAAGATAACGATTTCGCCGTTTTGGACGAAAACGGAATCTCGATAACTGAATCTTCGGGCAAAAAAGTGTCAAAAGAGTTTAAAACGATCGATTGGGATCCGGTAGCGGCGGAAAAATCGGGTTATCGTCACTATATGCTTAAGGAAATTTTCGAGCAGCCAAAGGCGATTTTCGACACATTAAGAGGAAAATTTACGGCGGACATGGGGGAAGTGATTCTCGATGGAGTGGACTCCTCTCTTGCCCAAAAAGTCCGAAGAATCATTGTTATTGCCTGCGGCACTTCCTATCACGCTTCCCTTATAGGGAAATACATGATTGAGGAAATAGCTCGCGTTAACACTCAGGTGGAACTGGCTTCTGAATTTCGCTATAGAAACCCCGTTACGACTCCCGACACTCTTGCGATAGTCGTTTCGCAATCTGGCGAGACGGCCGATACGGCCGAAGCTTTGGCGAAGGCAAAGGAACTCGGGATGGTTTCCTTGGGAATAACCAACGTTGAACTGAGCAGAATTTCCAGGGAATCGGACTGCGTAATAAATACGAAGGCAGGACCCGAAATTGGCGTCGCTTCCACAAAATCGTTTACTTCCCAGGTAATGGCTTTCTATCTTCTTTCCATATACATGGGGATTTCAAGAGGCGTTATAGATTCCGCCGCAGCGAAGCGACTCGTGGGAGACGCGGTTTCGGTATCTAAGTTGCAGCAACGCGCTCTTGAACTTAATGAGCGGATAAAAGACATCTCAAAAGATTTTTACAGATACGGAAACTTCATTTACCTCGGCAGGGGAATCAATTACCCCGTAGCTCTTGAAGGCGCTTTGAAACTCAAGGAAGTATCCTATATCCACGCCGAGGGGTATGCGGCCGGGGAGATAAAGCATGGCCCGCTGGCACTAATAGACAGAAATATGCCCGTAGTGTTCATCGCTCCCGAGGAAGACCTTTACTATAAAAAACTCCTTGGAAATTTCCAAGAGGTAAAAGCCAGAGGAGGGCGTATTATCTTCATAACCAGCGATGAAGCGCTTAAACTTCCGGACGATGTCGATAGAAAGATAATTATCCCCAAAAGCCCGTACCTCGTGAGTCCCATGATATCCATTATTCCCGCTCAGTTTCTCGCATATCACATCGCAAACATTCTCGGTACCGATGTGGATCAGCCGAGAAACCTGGCGAAAGTGGTGACGGTGGAGTGAAGTCGGTCCGGATGATTTTGAAGAAGTTGAAATAAAGGAAAAAAGAGCGAACCACAAAAACTGGACAGTAAGTTATTTGAACAAATCAGTCTAAAACGCGTAGCGAAGAGACATTTGCAGTCCGTGACTTTTAAGATCCGCTTGCGTTTTAAACAGTGGAAGAGGGCAGACCACGCAACTTCCGTCGTCTTTTCGAATAACTTTTCCATCTCCCTCGCCGGTTTTCACGGTGCCATGATCCACGTAGCGCCATGCTATATCCAGCGTAACTCGATCTCCAAGAGGAATCGCGGTCCCGGCAGTCAGCGTCCAAGCCAGGCTGATTTCTTTTCCTCCGGGTACGATAGTTTTTCTGTTCGGAAAATCAATTTCCGTTTCCCCGATACTAATTCGGGAAAAACCGAATCCGCCTCCAACAAACGGACTTAAGGGAGCGGACCACGTTAATCCCAGTTCGCTAAGATCTAGATAGGATACAAACAATCCGGACCAAGACGAAAGTTCCGCTGAGACTGACTGTGGGTAATCAAGGTCGGAAATCGTATAATTCGCAAAACCGTCGAAAGAAAAATCCGGATGTCTGTAAAAAAGGGCTTCAAGCCGCAAAGCGGGTATAGCGGCGTAGCCGACACCTAACTCGAAACCTTCCATAATTCCGAAATCCCCAAGAGAGCGAAGCCGGTTGCCGTCCTTGCTCGGGGCCGCGCAACCGTAAAGATGCTTGTCGGAACAGTCGTTGTCGGTAAACTGAGCTTCATCCGACCAGTCGAAAACTACTCCGGCGCGAATATAGAAATCATTTGAAGACGATTTCTCACCGCCTTCGGTTACGTTTGTCGGAGGGTTGATTTTCGGAGTATCGTTTTTTTGTCCAAACGCGGTAGCTGTCGAAAACGCAATCGCAAGGACTGTAAATAAGGACTTTCGCAATAATTCGTTAAAATTCATGTTGAATCTCTTTTTCAATTGTTTTTGTGCCTTATAATAAATTCAGAAGATGGCAACTACGGGAATAACACCTGATTACTGGATAGTTTACAAGCCGGAAGTCCTTTGTTCCGTTGTCGCGCTTAAAACACAAATAGAGACAAGACGCCGTCGGTTATCGTAGGTCGGGCGGTTTAAACGATAAAATCCGCGTTTTACAAAAAAGAAAGACTTTCGACCGGAAACGAACCCGGCATAATGCTATAGAACATGCATGATATTATCGGTGAAATTTTACTTCTTCTTGCCGCTACCGTACTCGTCGTAGCGCTGTTTCGACGTCTCCATTTACCACCTATCTTGGGCTATCTCTTTACGGGCGCGATTTTGGGGCCGCACGCGTTGGGATTGCTTGAGGACGGAGAAGTAGCGCGCTTTTTGGGAGAAATAGGAATAGCTTTTCTTCTGTTCATTATAGGTCTTGAATTCTCCGTTCCTCAATTCTGGCGTATGCGCCGTATTTTGCTTGGTCTCGGAGGCGCGCAAGTTTTCATAGTTACGGTCGTAGGATCTCTTTTCGCTTGGTACCTGGGTATTTCGTGGCCTGTTGTTTTGATTGTCGGCGGCGCTTTGGCGATGTCTTCCACCGCTATTGTTATGAAGCAGCTTACCGAACAGGGCGAATTGCACAGTCCTCACGGGAGATTGGCCGTTGGGATTTTACTGTTTCAGGATCTTGCGGCGGTTGGTTTCTTAGCCGTAATTCCTATTTTGGCCGCGGAAGGACAAAGTTCCAACTTGGACTTTCTTTATGCTTTGCTTCGGGCGGTTTTCGCGCTTGGAGTCGTTTTAGCCGTCGGTCGCTGGTTGCTGAAACCGCTTTTTCAGGAAGTCGCCCGATCGCACTCAGAAGAGCTGTTCACACTGACCGTGTTGTTGGTTTCTTTGCTTGCCGCCTGGTTTACGCAGCAAATGGGTCTCTCTCTTGTGCTCGGGGCGTTTCTTGCGGGAATGATGCTTAGCGAAACTGAATATCGGCATCAGATAGAGACGGAGTTAAGACCTTTTCGGGATATTTTGCTGGGCTTGTTTTTTATCACCGTGGGTATGCAGTTGAATCTGACGTTTTTCCCCGCTCTATGGCCTTGGGTGGTCGTATTGCTGATAGGGCTTGTGGTGGGCAAAGGAGCTTTGATCGCGCTGCTTGCGACTTTCGGCAAGGCCGATAAAACAACCGCCTTATGCACCGGTTTGGTACTGGCTCATGGAGGAGAATTTGGTTTCGCGCTTTTGGCCTTGGCTATTGGCAAGGGTTTGCTGCTTCCCGAGCACAGTCAGGAAATATTGGTAGCTATAGTGGTGTCGATGCTTCTGGCTCCGGTGTTTATTCGTTACTGCGCTTCTATAAGCGGATATTTATTCCCCGGAAGGTCGAACGAAGCCAGGCAGGTTGCCGAAATAGCGGCCGTCTTGGAAGAATCGAAGCCGCAAAATCATATTATTCTCTGCGGTTACGGTCGAGTGGGACAGATGATCGCCTCCGTATTGCGGCTTGAAGGTATTCCTTTCGTCGCGCTTGATAAAGCTCCCGACCGAATAAAAGAGGGTTGGGAAGACGGGGACAACGTATTTTACGGGGACGCGAGTCGCGTGGGGATTCTTCACGCCGCCGGCATTTCGCGCGCGCAAGCCGTCGTGGTGACTTTCAACGATACGAAAAGTGCCGTGAAAATCGTCGCCAATACGCGCCGCCATAACAAATCGATTCCGATTCTGGTGCGCGCCAAAGACAAAGCGAATTTACAGTTGCTGCTTTCAGCCGGGGCTACCGAAGTGATTCCGGAAGCCGTGGAAGCCGGTTTAGCGCTGGTAAAGCAATTACTTCTGGCACTGGAGTTGTCCGAGGAAGAAGCCTCAAAACATATACTTGCGCTTAGAAAAGAAAATTATAAGTTATTTTGAAAAATAAAGAGCCGGTCGGTAACGTCGAAGACTGCCGAAGCGTTAAGGTAGGAAGATTCCCGTCGGCGTTTTTTAAATCTGATTTTATAAGAGGTTTTAAATGAAAGTACTTGTCGTGGGAGGAGGCGGAAGGGAGCATTCTCTTTGCTGGAAGATAAGCCAGAGCGCTTTGGTGGAGAAAGTTTTCTGCGCCCCGGGAAACGCGGGTGTAAGCCGCCATGCCGAGTGTGTGAATATTCAAGTGACCGATTTCGATTCTCTGGTTGACTTCGCGAAAAAAGAGTCGGTGGACCTTACCGTGGTCGGCCCCGAGCTGCCTTTATGCGAAGGGATAGTGGATGTTTTTCAAAAAGAAGGCCTTTTGATTTTCGGTCCGACAAAAGCCGCGGCGAAGCTTGAGGAGAGCAAGGCTTTCTCCAAAGATCTGATGAAAAAATACGGTATTCCGACCGGAGAATACTTCGTTTTTACCGATTTTAAAAAAGCGTTGGCGAAAATAAAAGAAATAGGACCTCCTTTTGTGATAAAGGCCGACGGCCTTGCGGCCGGCAAAGGAGTCATCATATGCCATTCAGTCGAGGAAGGAAAAACGGCGCTGAGTTCCATAATGGAGCGTAAGGTTTTCGGAAGCGCAGGATACAAGGTGATTATAGAGGAATTCTTGGAAGGCGAGGAGGCCTCTTTTTTCGTTTTCACCGATGGAGAGAACATAATCCCTCTTGAACCTTCTCAAGATCACAAACCTCTTCTAGACGGCGATAAAGGTCCGAACACGGGTGGTATGGGCGCGTACACTCCGGCTCCCGTGGTGGACAAGCGATTGAGCCGGAAGATAATTGACGAAGTTATGGTTCCGACTATTCAAGCGATGAAGACCGAAGGAAGAACTTACAGGGGAATACTTTACGCGGGACTTATGATTCGTGGCGAGACTCTGAAAGTGCTTGAATTTAACTGCCGTTTCGGAGATCCCGAAGCGCAACCGCTTCTAATGAGAATGAAATCCGATATAGTGCCTATCTTCCATTCCGTGGCGTCGGGAAGGATGGTGACCGATCCGATAGAGTGGAAAGACGGATTCAGCGTCTGCGTCGTGATGGCTTCCAGGGGTTATCCCGGTGATTACCGAAAAGGAGTAAAACTTCGGAAACTGAAGGATTTTCAAGATAGCGACGACGCTATGATTTTTCACGCCGGAACGAGATTTGAAGGAGACGATATTGTTACAAACGGGGGCAGAGTTCTCGGAGTTACCTCTTTTGGCGATACCGTGCGCGGCGCCATAGCCAGAGCGTATGAAGTGGTTGACTTCATATCGCAACAAGATCTGGTCTACAGAAGAGATATAGGTGAAAAAGCCCTTTTAAGGATTTAAAGCGACGCTACCGCGGCGCTTTTCGCGCGTTTTTCGGGGATAAAATTCAAAGACGACGGAGTTTTTTTCCAACTGCGTTTTTATTGTATTGAAAACCTGTTTTCTTTCTGTAGTATATCCGTTTCCCGATTACGGGATATATAAGTTTTTTTGCGCTGATTTATTGACATGAATTCATTTCTGAGATTATAATGCTCCGATTACCCAAAATTTGGGAAGGGATATTTTTATGCCTACGATAAGTCAATTGTTAAGCAAGGGAAGAGAGACGGTCAAGAAAAAAAGCAAGGCCAGAGCTCTTCAGAGATGTCCTCAGAGAAGAGGAGTCTGCGTCAGGGTTTACACAACCACTCCGAAAAAACCGAACTCCGCTCTCAGGAAAGTCGCGAGGGTAAGACTTACAAACGGTATAGAAGTGACGGGGTACATCCCCGGCGAAGGCCATACCTTGCAGGAGCACTCCGTTGTTCTCGTAAGAGGAGGCAGGGTGAAGGATCTGCCAGGGGTGAGATATCATATAGTTAGGGGAACTCTTGATTCCACGGGAGTCGAAAACAGAAGAAATGGACGATCGAAGTACGGAGCTAAAAAGCCCAAATAGTTTGTCGGGAAAAGAAAATGTCGAGAAAAGGTAGAGCGTCGAGAAGAAAAATCACACCGGATTGCAAAACCGGAGATTTAATAGTGGCCAAGTTCATAAATAATCTCATGTACAACGGCAAGAAGAGCAAGGCGGAGAAAATCTTCTACGCCTCCCTTGAGAAAATAGCGGAAAAGACCGGAAAAGATCCGGTTGAAGTTTTTCACGAAGCTCTCGATAGGGTTAAACCTTCGGTCGAAGTGAGATCAAGACGCGTGGGAGGAGCCAATTATCAAGTCCCCATGGAAGTGAGTTCGTTTAGAAAACAGTCTCTCGGGATCAGATGGCTTATAAATTCTTCCCGCTCCAGATCCGAAAAATCCATGATAGAAAAACTCTCCTCCGAAATAATCGACGCCTACAACAACAAAGGCAACGCGGTAAAGAAAAAAGAGGATGTTCACAGAATGGCCGAGGCCAATAGAGCCTTCGCCCATTACAGGTGGTAACCGCGCGGAGCACTAAGATGTCGGAACAAGTATTCCCCATAGACAGAGTAAGAAACATTGGAATAGTGGCCCACATAGACGCGGGCAAAACCACCACTACCGAAAGAATACTGTTCTATACCGGTATAACATACAAAATAGGTGAAGTGCACGAAGGCGCGGCTACCATGGACTGGATGGAGCAGGAGCGCGAAAGAGGAATTACCATAACTTCCGCCACGACCACCTGTTTCTGGAAGGATTGCAGAATAAATATTATAGATACCCCGGGTCACGTCGATTTCACAATAGAGGTTGAAAGATCACTTAAGGTTCTAGACGGCGCCGTGGTGGTGTTTGACTGCGTTGGAGGAGTCGAACCTCAGACGGAAACCGTCTGGGGGCAAGCCGACCGTTACTCCGTGCCCAGAATGTGTTTCGTGAATAAAATGGACAGGGTGGGAGCCGATTTCTATAGAGTCGTCGAACAGGTAAAAGATAGACTTGGCGCAAACCCCGTGTGTCTTCAGATTCCATGGTTCGACGGTGATGAATTTACCGGAATAGTCGATCTGATAACCATGAAAATGGCGATATGGGACGGGGAAAGTCTGGGAGCGAAGTTTGAATTTATGGATATTCCCGAAGATCTCAAACAACGCGCCGAAGAGTACAGAGAGAAGTTGCTTGAATCTCTTTCGGACAACGACGAAGAGATAATGGAACTTTACTTGGGCGGGGAAGAGGTTCCCGAGGAAATGATTCATAAAGCGGTAAGACGGCAGACTATCGACGCGGCGATAATACCGGTAATGCTCGGATCGGCGTTTAAAAACAAAGGAATACAGCTTCTGCTCGACGCCGTGGTTCGATATATGCCCGCCCCGGTGGACTTGCCTCCCGTAAATGGAATACATCCCAAAACAGAGGAAGAAACACCTAGAAAGCCGGATAAAGACGAGCCGTTTTCCGCGCTTGCTTTTAAGATTATGACCGATCCTTTCGTCGGGCAGCTTACCTATCTTAGGGTTTATTCCGGAAAGCTCAGCTCGGGTACCACGGTTTTTAATTCATCCAATCTTAAAAACGAGAAAATCGGAAGGCTTCTGCGCATGCACGCGGAAAAGCGTGAAGACATAAAGGAAGTCGAAGCGGGAGGAATAGCGGCCGCGGTCGGACTTAAAAACACCCTTACGGGCGATACTTTGTGCTCAAGTTCTAACCCGGTGATTCTCGAGAGTCTTCATATATCCGACCCGGTTATTTCAATAGCAATAGAGCCCAAGTCAAACGCCGATCAGGAAAAACTGGGACTCTCTCTAAACAAGCTGGCGATGGAAGACCCTTCCTTCAAAGTCAAAGCCGACGAAGAGACTGGCCAGACGGTAATCTCAGGCATGGGAGAACTGCACCTGGAAATAATAGTAGACAGGCTTAGAAGGGAGTTCAACGTCGACGCGAATGTCGGAAAGCCCCAGGTGGCCTACAGAGAAACTATAACGACAAGCGCGCAGACCGAAGGAAAATACATAAGACAGACCGGCGGTCGCGGACAGTACGGCCATGTGAAGATAAAAGTGGAGCCTCTTGAGAGAGGCGAAGGATTTCAATTCAACGATAGTATAAAAGGAGGGGTGATTCCCAAGGAATTTATCCCGGCGGTGGAAAAAGGAATAGTCGAGGCCATGGAAACCGGAGTCGTTTCCGGATACCCGGTGGTTGACGTGGCGATTACTCTCTACGACGGTTCTTTCCATGATGTGGATTCTTCCGAAATAGCCTTTAAAATAGCCGGCTCCATGGCGTTTAAAGAGGCGGTTCAGAAATCTTCCCCGGTAATTCTGGAACCCGTAATGAAGGTGGAAGTAGTGGTTCCAGAAACTCATATGGGAACCGTAATAGGAGATTTGAGCTCGAGAAGGGGAAGGGTGAGCAGCACCGAGATGAGAGGCGCGCTGCAGGCCGTAAAAGCCGAAGTTCCGCTTGGAGAGATGTTTGGATACGCGACCAGCCTAAGGTCCATGACCGAAGGACGCGGGTCGTTCACTATGGAATTTTCTCATTACTTCGCTCTGCCCGCCAATATCGCGGAGGAATTAAAACAAATAGCGAATGTAAGTTGATGTTTCATGTTTTTTATTTAAAAGGAGGATAGAAGGAGATGTCGAAGGCAAGATTTGAAAGAGGGAAGCCGCATTTAAACATAGGGACGATAGGGCATGTGGATCATGGGAAGACGACGTTGACAGCGGCGATAACGAATGTGTTGTCGAAGCGAGGGCAGGCGGAGTATGTGGAGTTTGACAATATAGACAAGGCACCAGAGGAGCGTGAGCGAGGGATAACGATAAACATAGCGCATGTGGAGTATGAGACAGAGGGGCGGCATTACGCGCATGTGGACTGTCCAGGACATGCGGACTATGTAAAGAACATGATAACGGGAGCGGCGCAGATGGACGGGGCGATATTGGTGGTAAGCGCGCCTGACGGGCCGATGCCGCAGACGCGGGAGCACATATTGTTGGCAAGGCAGGTGGGAGTGCCGTACATAGTTGTGGCGCTAAATAAAGTTGACATGTTGGAAGACGAGGAGTTATTGGAGTTGGTGGAGTTGGAGATAAGGGAGTTGTTAAGCGAGTACGGGTTTCCCGGAGACGATATTCCGGTGGTTCGGGTAAGCGCGTTGGGAGCGATAGAGGGGAAAGAGGAGAGTGTGGGGCAGATAGAGGAGTTAATGAATCAAGTAGACGGTTACGTACCGGAGCCGGAGCGAGACATGGACAAGCCGTTTTTGATGGCGATAGAGGATGTGTTCACGATATCCGGAAGGGGGACAGTGGTAACGGGGAGGGTAGAGCGAGGGAGGATAGAGGCTGGCAAGGAGATAGAGATAGTGGGATTCAGGGAGACGGAGAGTACGGTGGCCACAAGTTTGGAGATGTTTCGCAAGATCTTGGATGACGCGCAGGCTGGGGATAACGTAGGTGTGTTGCTTAGGGGAATAGATAAGGGAGGAGTAGAGCGAGGGCAGGTATTGGCTGCACCAGGGAGTATAACGCCCCATAGGAAGTTCAAGGCGGAAGTGTATGTGTTGAAGAAGGAGGAGGGAGGAAGGCACACGCCGTTTTTCCCAGGATACCGGCCACAATTTTATTTAAGGACGACGGATGTAACGGGATCGGTGATATTGCCGGAAGGAGTTGAGATGGTGATGCCCGGAGATAATGTGGGGATGGAAGTGGAGTTGATAGCGCCAGTGGCGTTGGAGGAGCAGTTGCGTTTTGCGATCAGGGAAGGAGGGAGGACAGTGGGAGCCGGAGTGGTAACGGAAATTATAGAGTAATGAGCAAAGCTTCTAAAATAAGAATAAAGCTTAAGTCTTTTGACTATAGGCTCCTTGATAATTCCGCGGAGGAAATAGTCGATACGGCTAAGAGGACGGGAGCGAGAATAGCGGGTCCCGTACCGCTTCCGACTAGCGTGAACAGGTACTGCGTTTTGCGCGGACCTCACGTGAATAAAAACTCAAGAGAGCATTTTGAGATAAGGACCCACAAAAGGCTTGTGGACATACTTGAACCCACGCAGCAGACGATAGACGAATTGATGAAGCTGAATCTTGCTTCCGGCGTGGAAGTGGAAATAAAACTTACCGGTTCGTAGAAAAGATGATACAGGGACTTATAGGAAAAAAACGAGGAATGACCGAGTTTTTCAACGAAGATATGGTGAAAGTGGTTACCACAGTCGTTGAAGCCGGTCCTTGCGTCGTGGTCTCGAAAAAAAGCAAGGATAAAAACGGTTACGACGCCGTTCAGCTTGGCTTCGAAGACGCGAAACCTCAAAGGCTTTCGCGACCGATGAAAGAGTATTTCGCTAAAGCCGGAGTGAGTCCCAAAAAACTACTCAAGGAATTTATCGCCAATACGGACGATTACAACGTGGGAGATATGGTGAAAGTGGACGTTTTTAAGGTGGGAGACGTTTTAGACGTTACCGCCAAGAGTAAAGGTAAGGGATTCGCCGGCACTATAAAACGTCATAATTTCTCAAGACAGCCAATGTCCCACGGAGGTATGGCTCACAGAAGGCCCGGATCCATAGGACAGGCCTCTTATCCCGCCAAAGTATGGAAAGGTTTGAAAATGCCCGGGCGTATGGGCGGAAAGAAAGTCACCGTGCAGGGAGTGCAGGTGGTGGATATAGATGTGGAGAAAAATCTTATTTTCGTGAAAGGTTCGGTTCCGGGTCCTGTGGGAGGAACCGTTCTGCTTAAACGCACATCGAAGGGGACGACCGATGCTTGAGGTTGATGTTTACGATATTTCCAAAAAGAAAGTTGGAACCATCGAGCTTCGCTCGGAGATTTTCGAGGTTGAGGTGAAAAAACACATACTTCACGAAGTCGCTAACTGGCAACTTGCCAAAAGAAGGGCGGGGACTGCCTCCACCAAGACCAGGGCGGAGGTGCGAGGTGGCGGCGCGAAGCCTTGGAAGCAAAAGCATACGGGCCGCGCGAGGGCAGGCTCCAGACGCTCTCCGATCTGGCGTAAGGGAGGGGTGGTTTTCGGACCGAAACCTAAAGACTGGTCGTATTCAATTCCCAAAAAAGTAAGGAAAGCGGCGCTTATCTACGCTCTTTCGAGCCGCTTTGAAGAAGGCGCGATATTGGTGCTCGACAATTTCGATCTTCCCGAAATAAAAACCAGACGGGTGGCGGAGTTTATGAAGCAATTTGAACTTTCTCAAGCCCTTTTGGTTATCGGTTCCGACAATGAAAATCTCAAAAAATCCGCGAGGAACATACCAGACGTTAAGGTGCTAAACGACGAAGGGCTTAACGTTTACGATCTGCTTAGGCACAAGAATATAGTTCTGGTAAAAGATTCGGTCGAGAAAATCCAGGAGAGACTGTCTTGAAAGATCCGCGCTCTGTAATAAAGCTTCCCATAGTCACCGAGAAAAGCACCGAAGCCGGCGAACAGGGGTGGTATGTTTTCTCTGTCGACAGAAAATCGAATAAGAAGCAAATACAGGATTCGATCGAGAAAATCTTCGGAGTCAAGGTGGACAAAGTAAGAACGCTCGTTCTTCCTGGAAAGAGAGTGAAAAGACTCGGCAGAGTCGTGGGAAAAAGATCCGCGGTAAAAAAAGCTTACGTAAAGCTTAGGGAAGGAGAAATTAAATTGTTTGAGGGAGTCTGATTATGGGAGTGAAAAAATACAATCCAACATCTCCCGGAAGAAGGTTTATGTCCGGCTTTGATTTTGAAGAGATAAGCTCTAAAAAACCCCACAAGTCGCTTACCGCTTCAATCAAAAAGAACTCCGGACGCAACTCGAACGGAAGAATCACAAGCTTCAGAAAAGGCGGAGGCCACAAAAAGCGGTACAGAATAATAGATTTCAAAAGGGAAAAGTACGGAGTGCCCGCCAGGGTCGTATCGTTGGAATACGATCCGTACCGCTCGGCGAGAATAGCTCTTCTGGCTTACGCAGACGGCGAGAAAAGATATATAATAGCCCCGGCGGGTCTCAAAGTGGGCGATAAACTCCAATCCGGCCCCGACGCGGAAGTTTCAAGCGGAAACGCTCTTCCGATAGATAATATCCCGGTAGGTACGGTTATTCACAACATAGAAATGAAGCCGGGAGGAGGCGGGAAACTCGTTCGTTCCGCGGGTTCTGCGGCTCAGATAGTGGCAAAGGACGGAAACTACGCGCAGATAAAACTCGCCTCCGGCGAAATAAGGCTGATTCACCTTCGGTGCATGGCTACTGTGGGAAGAATCGGAAACGTCGAAAACGAACTAATAGTCTGGGGCAAGGCGGGCAGATCTCGGCATAAGGGAAAAAGGCCCACCGTTCGCGGAGTGGCTATGAATCCCATCGATCATCCTCACGGAGGAGGGGAAGGCAAAGCGACCAAGGGAAATCCCCATCCGGTTTCTCCTTGGGGATGGATTACCATAGGAAAGAAAACGAGAAACAATAAAAGAATGGATAAATACATAGTGAAACCGAGAAGAGTCGGCTACGGAATGGATTAAAGCGGGAATCTCATATGGCAAGATCAAGTAAAAAAGGACAGTACGTACACGAAAAACTTATGAAGAAAGTTGGACGGGCGCAAAGTTCCGGCAGCGAGAAAATTATCAAGACGTGGTCAAGGGCGTCTATGATAACTCCGGAGATGATAGGAATGACTTTCGCCGTGCATAACGGAAAAAGATTTGTTCCCGTTTACGTATCGGAGCAGATGATCGGACATAGGTTGGGAGAGTTTTCGCCCACGAGAACGTACCACGGTCACGCGGGTGACAGAAAAGCGAAAAAGAGATAACGAAGAGATATAAGATGGTTTCTAAAGCAGTACATAAATACGCGAGAGTATCGCCGAAGAAAGCGAGGGTGGTCCTTGACCTCATAAGAGGTAGAAGCGTGGAGGAAGCTTCCTCGATTCTTTTCTCCGTGCGCAAAAGGGTTTCGCCGCTTGTTTCCAACTTGCTGAAATCCGCCGTCGCAAACGCCTCGGAAAAAGGATACGGCGATGTCGACTCTCTATACGTAAAGGAAGTTTACGCTACGCAAGGGCCAACGCTTAAACGCTTCAGAGCTAGAGCCATGGGTAGGGCGTTTGCGCGTAAAAGCCGAATGAGTCACATAACGATAGTACTTGAACAGAGAGGATTTTGAATTGGGACAGAAAGTTAATCCTATAGGATTTCGCATCGGAATAGTTAAGTCTTGGGATTCCAAATGGTTTGCCGAGAAACAGCGTTACAGAGACTTGCTCAAAGAAGACGTGGAAGTGCGCAACTACATAAAAAAGACTTTTTATCAAGCCGCGATATCTAATATAGAAATTGAAAGAACCGCGGCCGACAAGGTCAGAATTTTGGTGTACGCTGCAAGGCCGGGAATTCTCATAGGGAGAAAAGGTCAGGAAATAGAGCAACTTAAGAAAAAACTTCAGACTATGACCAAAAAAGGGATATTTCTCGATATAAGAGAGGTGAAAAGGCCGGAAACCGACGCGCAACTCGTTGCGGAAAACCTGGCGCTTCAACTTGAGAGAAGAGTCGCGTACAGAAGGGCGATGAAAAGAGTGCTTTCATCTTCGCTTCGCTCCGGGGTTTTGGGAATAAAGGTTATGGTCGCCGGTCGCTTGGGCGGCGCGGAAATCGCCAGAAGAGAGTGGTACAGAGAAGGCAGAGTTCCGCTTGGAACTCTGAGGGCGGATCTTGACTATGGAGTTGCCGAGGCGTCCACCACGTACGGAATTATAGGGGTGAAAGCCTGGATATTCAAAGGCGAAATAATACGGAAAAAGTCAAAAGAAGAACTAAGTCAGGATACAGAGAAAGAGAATACGGATGCTTCAGCCTAAAAAAACGAAATACAGAAAGCAGTTTAAGGGAAGAAACAGAGGGGCCGCCACCAGGGGAACTAAATTCGCCTTTGGCGATTTGGCTCTTCAGACCGTTGAAAACGGCGTGATTACCTCAAGGCAGATAGAGGCCGCGCGTATAGCTATCACCAGGCATGTGAGAAGAGGGGCGAATCTTTGGATAAGAATATTTCCTTATAAGCCGATTACCAAAAAACCCGCGGAAACCAGGATGGGCAAAGGCAAGGGAGATGTGGACAGTTACGTGGTTCCGGTGAAAAGAGGACAATTCCTCTATGAAATATCGGGAGTGGGAGAGGATCTGGCGCGTTCTGCACTGAGACTCGCTTCATACAAGCTGCCTTTAAAAACCAAAGTGGTCTCAAGAAGCGAGGAGGAATTGATCTGATGGGAAATCCTAGCGCCGAAGAACTAAGGAATCTCACCGCGGAAGAATTGCGCAAGCGCGAGCGCGATATGAACGAAGAACTTTTCAACGTAAGAATGCAGGTCTCTACCGGGCAAAATCCCAACAACGCAAGGGTAAAGCAGTTAAGAAGAGAAATCGCGCGAATACTTACAATAAAAAAGCAACGAAATATCGCTTCGGGGAGCTAGTTTTATGCAAAGAGGCAAATTAAAAACCAGAACGGGAATAGTGGTTGGGAACAAAATGGATAAAACCGCGGTTGTAAAAGTGGAGCGCATAAAAAGTCACGGGCGCTACAAAAGGCAGATAAGGCTCAGCACCCGGTTTAAAGCCCACGACGAACGCAACCAGTGCGATATAGGCGACAAGGTGGTAATTATAGAGTCCCGGCCGCACAGCAAAACCAAGAGATGGAGAGTAAGCAAGATTATAGGTCGCGAAGCGGGCGTTTAAAACGCGTCTCGTCGTTACTCGCGCAAAGAGAGAGACGATATGATTCAGTCAAGCACATATCTGGATTCGGCGGACAACACCGGGGCTAAAAGTCTTTTCTGCATAAAAGTTCTCGGAGGATCGGGTAGAAAATACGCGCGACTTGGAGACGTGGTGGTCGTTTCGGTAAAACAGGCCATTCCCAAGTCCAAGGTGGAGAAAGGTTCGGTATACAAAGCGGTGATAGTCAGAGTGAAAAAGGAACAGAGAAGGCCCGACGGCACATATGTGCGTTTTGACGACAACGCCGCGGTCATAATAGACAAGGAAAACGAGCCCATAGGAACCAGGGTGTTCGGTCCGATCGCTCGCGAACTCAGACTAAAAGGTTTTATGAAAATTATCTCCCTCGCTCCGGAGGTCGTTTGAGAATGCCGGTTGGAAAAAGAAAATTTCATATAAAGGCCGGAGACACCGTTCGGGTAATTGCGGGCAAGGAAAAGGGCAAGACGGGCAAGGTGCTGAGAATCGACAAAACCTCGGAAAAAGTCTTTGTGGAGAAGCTCAACATTATAAAAAGACACAGTCGCCCTACGCAGAAAAACCCCGGCGGCGGCATTGTCGAAAAAGAAGCCGGGATACATGTCTCGAATCTGATGATTTACGATTCCGAAAACGCGGTTTCGGTGAAAGTCGGATACAAAATCGCCGAGGACGGGAAGAAAATTAGATATAACAAGAAAACTGGGAAGGAAATCTGAAAAAATGATTCCTAGAATAAAAACTCTTTACATGAAAGAAGCCGTTCCTGCGTTGATGGAAAAATTTTCTTACAAAAATTCCATGCAGGTGCCGAAGCTTGAAAAAATCGTTGTGAACATGGGGCTTGGAAGATTGAGCGAGGCGGGAAGGCATACGCAGGTGATAGATCAAGCAGTTTCGGAACTGTCGGAAATCGCGGGACAGAAACCCGTTGTTACCAAAGCTCGTAAATCCATCGCGGGCTTCAAATTAAGGGAAGGTCAGCCCTTGGGTTGTATGGTTACTTTGCGTGGAGAGAGAATGTACGAATTTTTCGACCGCCTGGTGAATCTGGCTCTTCCGAGAGTAAGAGATTTCAAGGGGCTTTCGGCTCGCGCTTTTGACGGTTCGGGCAATTACACCCTGGGAATAAAAGAGCATCTGGTTTTTCCCGAAGTGGATTACAGCAAAATTCAGCACAACAAAGGAATGAATGTGAGTCTTGTTACAACTTCCGAAACGGACGAGGAAGCGCTTGAGCTTCTCTCCCTCCTAGGGGTTCCGTTTGCGAAAAGTTAATAAAGAGAGGGATTATGACGAGAAAAGCGTTACTTGAAAAATCGAAGAGAAAGCCAAAATTTCGCGTGCGTGGAGTCAATCGGTGCGGGTTTTGCGGAAGACCGAGAGGTTTTATGAGAAAATTCGGTATCTGCAGGGTCTGTTTCAGATCTTTGGCCAGCAGGGGACTTCTTCCGGGCGTGAGAAAGGCGAGTTTTTAAGATAAGGATTGAAGAAAAATGACAGATCCGATTGCAGATATGCTAAGTAGGGTAAGAAACGCCTTGATGGCGGGTCACACTCATGTGGAAATTCCGGGTTCGAGTATAAAAAGCGAGATTGCCAGGGTTCTAGCGGAAGAAGGCTATGTGGAGAATTACAGGGTTACAGAGGAAGGGGTAAAGAAAACCATCACCATACGGCTGAAGTACGATCCCGAAGGAAAGTCGGCCATAGAGGAGATAAAAAGAATAAGCAAGCCCTCAAGAAGGGTTTATGTTGGAGAGAAGGATATTCCTAGAGTCAGGGGTGGAATGGGAATATCGATACTTTCAACCTCAAGCGGGATAATGACCGGGGTTGCGGCGAGAAGAAAGAAAATCGGTGGAGAGATTCTCTGCACCGTGATCTGAGGATAAGCAGATGTCGAGAATAGGAGCAAAACCGGTAGTTATTCCCGAAGGAGTAAGTGCTGAGTTAAAAAACGGATCGGTTGAAGTGAGCGGGCCCAAAGGCAATCTTCAGGTTTCCGTGCCTGGGGGAATAGAAGTTGCGATCGAGGATGGAAGAGTGGTTGTTTCGAGGGAAAGCGAGGAGAAAAAAGTAAAGTCTTTTCATGGTCTTACGCGCAGCTTGATTAATAACTGCGTTATAGGAGTGAGTCAGGGATTTACCAAGGTGCTTCGCATAACGGGTACGGGCTACAAAGCGGATCTTGCGGGAAAAACGGCACTTAAACTCACTCTGGGTTACTCTCATCCGGTGGATTTTCCGCTTCCGCAAGGCATAGAGGCGACTGTGGAGGAACGAGGCACATTGCTTTCAATTCATGGAATCGACAAGCAGCTTGTGGGAGAGACCGCGGCGCGCATAAGGAAGGTGAGACCACCTGATTCCTATAAGGGGAAAGGCGTTCGTTACGATGGAGAGAGATTAAAACTGAAACCAGGAAAATCCGGAGCGGCGGCAAAATAATGGCAAATAGAAACAGTAGAGATCTGGCTCGAAAAAGAAGACATCTGGCCGTAAGGAAAAAAATAAGCGGTACCGCGCAAGTTCCGAGAGTTTCGGTTTTTCGTTCGGCAAAACACATATACGCCCAGATTATAGACGATGTGGCGGAAGTTACGCTTCTTCAGGCGTCCACAATGTCTTCTGAAACCAAAAAGAGACTCTCGCAAGAGGGTATGAAGAAATCGGAAGTGGCCAAGGAAGTAGGCAAACATCTCGGGGAGATGGCTGTTGAAAAAGGCATAAAAAAAGTACGTTTCGACAGAGGCGGATACGCTTATCACGGAAGGGTGAAATCGCTTGCGGAGGGAATTCGGGAATCCGGAGTCGAGTTTTAAGGTAAAACCAAGGAGGTCTTTAATATTGGCTGAGAACAGAGTAGATCCAGCGGAGCTTGAATTACAGGAAAAAGTCGTTCACATAAGGAGAGTCGCGAAAGTGACCAAAGGCGGTAAGAGATTTCATTTTACCGTTCTTGCCGTGGTGGGAAATTCCGATGGAATAGTGGGAGCCGGTTTAGGCAAGTCGAACGAAGTTCCCGACGCTGTGAGAAAAGCTGTTGAAAAGGCCAAGAAAAGCCTTATCGAGGTGCCGCGAAACGGGGCTACCATACCTCACGGAATTCGCACTGAATACGTGTCGAGCAGAATTATGCTTTTGCCCGCCGCGCCGGGAACCGGAGTTATAGCCGGGGGAGCCGTGCGAGCGGTGGTTGAACTTGCCGGGATACACGACGTTCTTTCCAAAGTCGTCGGCTCGAGAAACCCGCTTAATGTTGTTATGGCGGTTATGAAAGGACTTTCGGAACTTCGAGTTCCTGAGGAAGTGGCTAGAATCAGAAGCAAGGAAATAAAGGATTTGGATCTTTCAAGTTATTACGATACTAATCGGTAGAGAGAAAAAGGAAGCGGAGTAAGCGAATGCTAAGTGAACTTTCACCTGTAAAAGGAGCTAAGGCGGAGAGAAAAAGAGTCGGAAGAGGTGCCGGTTCGCAGGGGAAAACCAGCGGAAGAGGACATAAGGGCCAAGGTTCCCGTTCGGGCAAAAAAGTGCCGCGTTGGTTTGAGGGCGGTCAGACTCCGCTTAAGATGAGAAGTCCTAAAAGAGGATTCACCAACATATTCAAGAAAAGCTACGAAATAGTGAACATAAAAGATCTGGGACGTCTCGCAGACGCCCAGGAGGTGACAATCGAGACGCTTTCCGAAGCGGGGATAATAAGCGGCAAAAAACCCGTCAAGCTTCTTGCCATGGGCGACATAGAGTCGGCTCTGTCGGTAAAGGTTAACGCCTGCAGTGAAGCCGCGGCGCGCAAGATAGCCGATGCGGGAGGCAAAGTGGAAATAGTATGAGTTCCAATGTCTCCTCACTTCCGAGAATTCCCGAGCTTAACAGGAAACTTCTTTTCACCGCGGCTATGCTCATCGTCTACAGAGCCGGAGTTTTCGTTCCGGTTCCTGGGATCGACCCTGATCAGATTTCCAAAATGTTTGAGCAGACTCGCGGCACGATTTTCGACATACTCAACATGTTCTCGGGAGGAGCGCTTGAGCAGGCGTCGATTTTCGCACTCGGCGTAATGCCTTATATCACCGCGTCGATCATAATGTCGCTTTTGGTAAAAGCCTTCCCTTCTCTTGAAGCCATGCAGAAAGAGGGAGACGCGGGAAGGAGGAGAATAAATCAGTACACAAGGTACGGCACGGTTCTTATATGCTTGATTCAGGGACTTATGCTCGCCGTTACACTTGAGCGCGGAGGAGTGGGGGCTCAGACGGTCGCAAGCGCGGTTACCGACCCGGGTTTGATGTTCAAGATAACCGCCGTGTTCACTCTTACCGCCGGCGCGCTTTTCGTAATGTGGCTCGGGGAACAGATAACGGAAAACGGGATTGGAAACGGCGTGTCTCTTATTATCGCCGCTTCCATAATCGCCAGTATTCCCGGAGCCTTCTGGAATCTCTCAAGACTTGTCGGTACGGGCGAAATTACCGTTTTGGGAGTTCTGCTCATTTTCGTTTTTCTGGGAGTTCTGATGGGTCTTATAGTTTACTTCGAGCGTTCCTACAGAAAAATACCGGTTCAATATCCTAGAAGAGTGGTGGGGAGAAAAGTTATGGGAGGGCAAAGTTCGCACCTTCCGCTCAAAACCAATCCTTCCGGTGTTATACCGCCGATTTTCGCTTCCTCGCTCCTTATTTTTCCGGCCACTATATTAACTTTCGCCGATTTCCCGGCTCTGCGGAACTTCTCCGATTTAATGTTCCAAAACATATTCGTATATAACTTTATTTTCGCCGCGCTGATAATATTCTTCGCCTTTTTCTATACCTCCATCATATACGACCCGAACGATCTTTCGGACAATCTGAGAAAAAACGGAGGGAACATCCCGGGGATAAGGCCCGGGAGGAAGACGGCCGAATACATAGGAAACGTACTGGGCAAAATTACTTGCATAGGGGCGATATACGTAGCTGCGGTATGCGTACTGCCGGCGTTTCTTGAAAGGGAGCCTTTCAATCTGCCTTTTTACTTCGGAGGCGTCTCGCTTCTTATCGTAATAGGAGTGACGCTTGATTTCATGCAGCAGATTGAATCTTTTCTGATAACCCACAGCTACGAAGGATTTATAAAGAAAAAAGGAATGAAAGAACCTCAAAGATACAGGTTCTAATCGAAAAGGAGCGAGTCGTAGACCGATGAGACTGATACTGTTCGGACCGCCGGGGGCGGGAAAAGGCACTCAAGCCGACTTCATAAAGGAAAAATACGGAGTCGAACACATATCCACCGGAGATGTTTTGCGGGAAGCAATAAAGAACAAAACCGAAATCGGTATTTACGCCAAATCGTTTATGGATAAGGGAGAGCTTGTGCCCGACGAAGTCGTAACGGAGATAATAAGACAGAAAATTTCAAACCTTGGCGACGCGGGCTTTATGCTTGACGGATTTCCAAGGACCGTGGAACAAGCCAAGTTTCTTGAAGATATTCTGCGCGAAGCCGGGATTGGAATAGACGCGGTGATCTTTCTTGAAGTCTCCGACGAGGAAGTGGTGCGGCGCATAATGGGTCGACAGAAAAAAGAAGGTCGGTTGGACGACTCCGAAGACGTTATAAAAAACAGACTCAAGGTATATAAAGACCAGACTTCGCCCCTTCGCGATTTCTACGATAAAGCGGGAGTCCTGCGCCCGATTAAGGGAGTCGGCCAAATATCGGATATAGCTTTGAAAATAGACGAAGTGCTGGAGCGTATTCAATAACAATGATTCGTTTGAAGAACAAAGACGAGCTCAAGCGCATGAGAGCCGCGGGCCAAGTCGTTTCCGAGATACTGATGAGGCTTGAGGAAAAGGCGAAGGAAGGAGTGACGACTTGGGAATTAAACGAAATGGCGGAGATGATATGCGCCGAGAAGAATGTCAAGGCGGCTTTTAAAGGTTACGCGAATTATCCGGCCTCTGTGTGCTTTGCCGTTAACGACGAGGTGATTCACGGTATTCCTTCGAAAAGTAAAGTCCTTAAAAACGGCGATATAGTGGGAATAGACTTCGGTGTTCTGCTTGAAGGCTATTACGCCGATTCCGCGATAACGGTGGCCGTCGGCGAAATATGCCCCGTTGCGGAAAAATTGCTTAGAGTTACGAGAAATTCCCTCTACAAAGGGATAGACAAGGCCACGGTTTCAAACAGGGTTATGGATATATCTAAAGAGATACAGAGTTATGTTGAGAGCGAAGGTTTTTCGGTAGTGAGGGATTTCGTGGGTCATGGAATAGGAAAAGAGCTTCACGAAGAACCCCAGGTACCCAATTTCGTTCCGCATGCGGGGACGGCGGGAGGAGTAAGACTTCGTTCGGGAATGACGATAGCGATGGAGCCCATGGTGAACGAAGGATCGGAGAAAGTCAAAATACTTGAAGATGGGTGGACGGCAGTTACTTATGATGGTAAACTTTCCGCTCATTTTGAGCATACGGTGGCTCTTACGGATAACGGCCCGGAAGTTCTAACTGAAAGGATTCACTAGGATCGGTATATGGAGAAAGAAGAAAAAATAGAGTTTGAAGGAACGATAACGAAAGCTTTGCCCAATGCGATGTTCAGAGTCGAAATTGACAACAATCACGAAGTTCTGGCCTACGTATCCGGCAAGATGAGAACGAGGTTTATAAGAATATTGCCTGGAGACAGAGTGAAGCTTGAGATATCGCCTTACGATCTTACAAAGGGGAGAATAACCTACAGGCTTAAGAAGTGAGAATGTAGGGTGACGGCGGAAGCGAAATGAAAATCAGAGCCTCGGTTAAGAGAATATGCGATAAATGCAAAATCATCCGAAGAAGAGGGGTGGTGCGGGTGATATGCGTAAATAAAAGACACAAGCAGAGGCAAGGATAGCTCGAGTCGGAGGAGAAACTATTTCATATGCCAAGAATAGCAGGAGTCGACATACCGCTGAATAAAAGAGTGGAGGTAGGTCTTACTTATATCTACGGTATAGGGAAGGCGACCTCGAATCTCATACTTGACAAAGCGGGCATAGACTTAAACAAAAAATCCAAAGATCTTGACGATCAGGAAGTAACGAAACTTCGAACGATAATTGAAGGCGAGCATACCGTCGAAGGAGATTTGAGAAAAGAAATTCAACTTAACATCAAGCGGCTGATAGAAATAGGGTGTTACAGAGGGATTAGGCACAGGACGGGACTTCCGGTCAGAGGGCAGAAAACTAAATCGAACGCCAGAACGAGAAAAGGACGAAGAGGCACGGCGATAGCCAAGAAGAAAAAAGCCGGTAAATAAATAAGGGTTTTGAAATAATGAGCAAGAAATTCACCAAGAAGAAGAAAACTAAAAAGTTCGTTGAGCAAGGAGTGGTAAACATACAAGCCACTTTTAACAATACGATAGTTACCGTTAGCGACTTGAAGGGAAACGTTATCGCTTGGTCAAGCGGTGGAAACAGAGGGTTTAAAGGCACTAGAAAGGGAACGCCGTTTGCCGCCCAGGTGGCGGCCGACGACGCGTCGAAAAAAGCCAAGACTTTGGGTCTTAAGTCGGCCAACGTCTACGTAAGCGGTCCGGGGCCCGGAAGGGAGCCTGCCATAAGGGCCGTTCAGGCAGCCGGAGTGAAAGTACTGTCTATAAAAGACGTGACGCCGATTCCACATAATGGGTGCAGACCTCCCGGCAGAAGGAGAGTGTGAATTATGGCTTTAGAGGGTTATAAGTTGCGTATGAGGAGGAACAGGGTAATTGGCTAGGTATAGAGGACCTTCCTGCAAGCTTTGCAGAAGAGAAGGAGAACAGCTTTTTCTTAAAGGCGCCAGGTGCTACACATCGAAGTGCGCTATACAAAAAAGACCCAACCGAGGTCCCGGGGTTCACGGAAGCGCGATAGGCCGCTCCAAGTTCTCCGATTACGGTATAAGGTTAAGGGAAAAACAGAAGGTAAAGCGCATTTACGGACTTACCGAAAAACAATTCAGCCGTTATTTTGCGGAAGCGGCGAGAAGAAGCGGCGTGACCGGTTCTATGCTCATACTGCTTCTTGAGAGAAGGCTTGACAACGTGGTTTATCGACTGGGGTTCGCAAGTTCGCGTAACGAGGCCCGACATCTGGTCTGGCTCGGACATATTCTCGTTGACGGCAAAAGAGTCGATATCCCCTCCTTCAGCGTAAACGAAGGAAACAAAATAGAAATTAAAACGAAAACCAGAACTAACGCGCACGTGAATCAATCCCTTGAAGGTCTTGAGAGAAGAGGTTTTCCTCAATGGCTTGAGCTTGACAGGGATAATTACAGCGGCGTTGTGACCAAGCTTCCTCAGAGGGAGGACGTTACCGTTCCCATAGACGAGCAACTGATCGTGGAGTTCTACTCGAGGGTTTAAAAAGTCTGGTATCTGACGGAGGAATGAAAGTTGGAGAATTTTCAGAAGAACTGGAAGGATTTGCAATACCCAAAAGCGCTTGAAAAAGATGAACAAGTATCCACCCCTTTTTACGGCAAGTTTATCTGCGAGCCTTTGGAACCGGGCTATGGAGTTACTTTAGGAAACGCGCTTAGAAGAGTGCTTCTCTCTTCAATTCAGGGGCCCGCGATAACTTCCGTTAGAATAGAAGGCGTTTCGCACGAGTTCTCTACGATACCTGGAGTTATGGAGGACGTTACCGATATCATACTCA